>NZ_JASAOI010000031.1 GCF_029953285.1 Yinghuangia seranimata
AGCGAGGGCTGAGCGGCTGCCGCTGCGCCGCGCACACGCGGCGGCCCGCCGCGGTCGGCGGCGCGGCGGGCCGACGGGGTGGATCAGGTCACGCGTTCGCCATCATCGTGGCGGGCTGGTTTTCGACGACCGGTGCGCCGGGGGCGTTCTTGCGTACGGATTCGATGCCGTCCATGCAGGCCTGCTTGGACTTGTAGCCCTGGCTGGTGGCGATGATCTGCCCGTTGCCGGCCAGCAGGTGCCAGCGCCATTTGCCGGCCTTGTCGGTGAACCACTCGAACTTGCCCGTCACAGAAATCACCTCAATTGCCTCGGGATGGTGACGTACTGGCAGCCTAGGTCGGCTCCGGCGGGGCGGCATCTCGAGCCCGTGGCACGCGGTGCGGCCTGGGGGTTCATGCTGGAGGGGTGTACGAGGAGCGGCGTTCGACGGTCGGCGGGGCGGTGGTGTGGACGCGGCGCGCGGCCGAGTCCGGGGCGGCCGGGGGCGGGGCGGCGCGGGTGCTGCCGGACGGGTGCATGGACCTGATCTGGGCGGATGGCGGCGGCCTGTTCGTCGCCGGCCCCGACACCACGGCGCATGTCGTCGCGGACGCGGCCGGGGCGCACTACACGGGCATCCGGTTCCGGCCCGGGCTCGGGCCCGCGGTGTTCGGCCTGCCGGCCGTGGAGCTGCGGGACCGACGGGTGCCGCTGGCCGCGCTGTGGCCGGAGGCCGAGGTGCGGGGGATCGCCGAGCGGCTGGCTGCCGCCGCGGATCCGGGCGCCGTGCTGGAGGCGGTCGCGGCGCGGCGGCTGGCCGAGCCGAGGCCGGCGCCCGATCCGGTCGCCCGCGCCGTGGCCGTGGGGCTGGCGCGTGGCGCGGGCGTGGCCGACCTGGCCCGTACCGTCGGCCTCAGTGACCGGCAGTTGCACCGGCGCAGCGTGGCGGCGTTCGGGTACGGCCCCAAGACCCTGGGCCGGGTGCTGCGGCTCGGTCGGGCCGTCGAACTGGCCTATGACGGAACGCCGTTCGCGGACGTCGCGGTGTTGTCCGGCTACGCCGACCAGGCGCATCTGGCGCGCGAGGTCCGGGCGTTGGCGGGGGTGCCGCTCGGAACGCTGGTCGGCGGCTAGCCGGTCGGCCGCGGGTCAGGTGGTCGGCAGTGCGGCCAGCAGGTCGACGGAGTTGCCGTCCGGGTCGTACACGCTCGCGTAGCGCTGCCCCCAGACGGCGTCCCACGGCGCGTGGTGGCCCTCGTGTCCGGCCGCGACGAGCGCGGCGTAGGTCGCGTCGACGTCGGCGGGGCTGTCGCAGGTGAACGCCAGCGCCGTGCGGGGCGAGCCCTTGGGCGGCTCCCAGTGCGGGTCGAACGACCGGACGACGTCGACGGTGTCGAAGACGAGCAGCAGCCCGCCCGGCAGCGCGACCTCGACGTGCGGCTCGGCGTCGGCGGAGGCCGGGATGTCGAACCCGAGCCGCCGGTAGAACGCGAGCGACGCGGCCATGTCCTGGACGACGATGCCGAAGAACGTGAAGCGAGGAGTCATGCTTCCACGCTAGGCACGGCGATCGCGCCGGTCTTGAACGATTCGGACACCGGCGCGTCCAGGCGGCCGAGTGTCCCGCCGAGGCAGTGGCGCAAGTACGGGCCGCGCGACTGGTGCCCGACCGTGAACCGGGGGCGAGCGTGGACGTCATCGCAGCGCGCGTGTGCAGCGGGTGTTCCTCGCCGTGCGCGCGTACCCAGTGCGCGAGCGGGGGTGGATGCCCGCGGAATGGAACGGCCGGACGGCCGGCAGCCTGCTGCGGCAACCGCTCGCCGATCCCGCTGAGGACGCGGCCTGAGGCCAGGGCCGAGACCGCCGCCCGAGACCCGGACGCGAACGATCGACGGACGATGAACGGCCGCCGCTGTCCGGCTGTTCATCGTCCGTCGATGCGTGCCGCGCACGCTGGTTCCTGTCACCGTTGCTCGCGGATCGCGGCGGGATGCAAGGGGGAGACCGGTCGCCGCCGCGGACCTGACGGCGCGGCGGCGGCCGGAATCGACGCCGGTCCGGGTCGGGCCTGCTAACCGGCCCGGACCGGTCATGGGCGTTCGCCAAATCAGGCGGTGTGCGAAGCCCGGCGGCGACGCGTCACGACGACCGCGCCGGCGCCGACGAGGACCAGCGCGCCGCCGCCTGCCATCAGCAGCGGCGTGGTGTCGGACGAACCGGTCTGCGCGAGCTGGGGCTTGTCCGTCGTGGTGCCCGAACCGGCCGCGGACGCCGACGGCTTGGCCGGTGCGCCGTCCTTGGCGGGGGCGTTGGTCGCGGGCTTGGCGCCGCCAGGCTTGCCGGTGGCGGGCGCGTCGGTGGCCGGCGTGGTCGGCTTGGTGGGCGTGGTCGGTGTACCGCCGCCGGTGGAGGCCGAGGCGAAGGTCAGCTTCACGCGCGCGGGCAGGCTGTGCGTGCTCATGTCGTAGACGACGACGCCGCATTCGGCCTTCGCGCAGTCGGTCGTGCCGTACTCGCCCTTGGCCTTGAACGCCGTGGAGAAGCCGCCCTTGGCGTCGGCCGTCACCGGCGCGCTGCCGGCCATGTCGCAGCCCTCGCCACGCTGCGTGGACAGGTCGCAGTTGAGGAGGATCAGCTGCTGGTTCGCGGCGAACCCGGAGCCGGTGACGGTGATCGCCTCGCCCGATTTGGCCAGCCCGCTGGTCTTGTTCGCGGACAGAGACCCCGCCGCGAGCGCCGGCTGCGCGGCGGTGAAGGCGAGTGCGGCGGCGGTGGCGGTGACGGCGAAGCCGGTGAGGATGCGCGGGGACGTCATGTGGCGGGCTCCTGCGGGAAGGCGGAAGAGGCGTGCGGAACGCACGCGAACAGGACAGCGCGATCACCATAACTTAGGTAAGCCTTACCTATCCATGCCGGGGCCTTTGTGAACTGACCCACCTTCAGGCCGCCGACTGGGTAGGGTTCGTCCCCACAAGAACGTCAGTCGGGGGACTCGCCGTGCATCGCCGTTCCTGCGCCGCTTCGCTCGTTCTCGTCCTGACCCTCCCGATCGCGGCCTGCGCGTCCGCAGACGCCGACGGCCGGCGCCCCACCGCGTCGGACGGTTCCGCGCCCGGCACTTCGGCCGCGCAGGGGTCCTCCGCGCCGCCGGGTGGCCAGCCGCCGGGCCTCGTGGCGACCCCCGTGCCCACCTCGCCCGGCGGCCTGCCGCCCGCACCCGACCCCGCGACCCGGGCGCGCTACATCGCCGCGCTGGAAGCGATCGACCCGCGCCTGGTGGGGAGCGACCAGGAGCGCGCCGTCGAACTCGGGCGCGAGGCATGCCAGTCCATCGGGGTGAACCTCGGCCACGCCAAGCTCGTCAGCCAGACCCGCCAGAAGTTCTCGCGCAACGGGCTGTCGGTGACCACCGCGCAGGCGGAGGCGGTCCTGCGGGCGGCCAACACGCACCTGTGCCCGCTGTTCGGGGCCTGACCGCGGTGGCCGGTACCGGTCGGCCGCCGAAGCTGTCGGCGTCGCCGTCGCCACCCCTGGGAAAGACCGGTCCTCTGGTCTAGGCTCCGCCGCACTCCGTACGGATGCGTACGGCGGTCCGGGCCGCCACCCGGGGACGACTCGCCAGGGGGATGAGGAACGTGCGGGATTTCGCGGGCGGAACCGCGGTGGTCACGGGCGCGGGCAGCGGCATCGGCCGCGCGCTCGCGCTGCGCTTCGCCGCCGAGGGCATGCGGGTGGTGGCCGCCGACGTCGAGCAGGACGCACTCGACGGCACCCTGGAACTCCTGGACAAGCGCGGCGCGGAGTCGATCGGCAAGGTGACCGACGTCGGGGACGAGGAGCAGGTGTTCGCGCTCGCCGACCTCGCCTTCGAGCGGTTCGACGCGGTGCACGTGCTGTGCAACAACGCGGGCGTGTTCTCGGGCGGCGTGATCTGGGGGCGCCCGCCCGCCGACCTGGAGTGGACGCTGCGGGTCAACCTGTGGGGCGTCATGCACGGCATCCGGGCGTTCGTGCCGCGCATGATCGAGCAGGACACCGAGGGGCACATCGTGACCACCTCGTCGGCGGCCGGCCTGTTCGTGCCGGCCTACTCGGCGGCGTACACGATCTCGAAGTTCGCGTCGTACGCGGCCACCGAGACCCTCGCGCACGACCTCGCCGCGCAGGGCAGCAAGCTGAAGGTGACGGTGCTGTGCCCGGGCAACGTCAACACCGCGCTGCCCGGCTCGAGCCGCAACCGCCCCGCGGCGCTGGCCGCCGAAACGAGCCCCGACGCCGACTTCCTGGAGGCCGCGCTCGCCGAGACCGCGGGCCGCGGCATGGACCCCGCGCTCGCCGCCGAGACCGTGGTGGAGGCGATCCGCGAGGAGCGCTTCCTCGCCCTCACCCACCCCGAGTACGCCGAGTACCTCCTGGGCCGCCCCGCCGAGCAGCTGTCGGGCGCGGTGCCGCAGACGCCGCCGCTGGGCTGAGCAACGGGACGCCTGAACACCCCTACGCGGGCCGCGTGTTCCGTACACGCGGCCCGCGCGAGCGGGATACCGGCCGGGTCAGGCGATCTTGTGCGCTGTCCGCAGGTAGTCGACGATCGTCTGGCGGTAGGCGCGGGCCTCGTCGAGGAGGTTCGTGTACATGCCCGCGCCGTGCGTCAGGCCGTCCCAGCGCTTGACGGTGGTCGGCACGCCGGCCTCCTCCAGGCGCTTGGCGTAGGCCTCGCCCTCGTCGCGCAGCGGGTCGTACTCGCACGTCATGACGAGCGCCGGGGGGAGCCCGAGCAACGTCTCGGCGTGCAGCGGGGACGCGTACGGGTCGGTCGCGTCACCGAGCCGGCCGATGTAGTACTCGACGGCCTCGCGCATGGCCTTCTCGGTCAGCAGGTAGCCGGTGCCGTTCTCCTTGACCGACGGCTGGGACAGCGTCAGGTCGACGGCGGGCACCTCCAGGACCTGGCAGACCGGCATCGGGATACGCCGGTCGCGCAGCGCGAGCGTGACGGCCGCGGCGATGTTGCCGCCCGCGCTGTCGCCGCCGATCGACACGCGGTCCATGTTGACGCCGAGCGAGAACGCCCGCTCCTGCACCCACACCCACGCGGCGACGCCGTCCTCGAACGGCACCGGGTAGGCGAACTCCGGCGCGAGGCGGTAGTCGACGGAGATGACGACGCAGTCGGTCAGCTTGGCGAGGTTCGCGCACTCGGCGTCGAAGTGGTCGAGCGTCCCGAGCCACCACGCGCCGCCGTGGAAGTACACGTGCGCGGGGCGCCCGCCGCGCGGCGCCGGCGTCGAGGGCGTGTACACGCGCGCCGGAATGGTGCCGTGGTCCGGGATCTTGACGGTGATGTTGACGTCGCGCCGGGTGACGTCGTCGGGCGCCGGCTCTCCGAACGCCAGGATCGCCGACTCCAGTCCCTTGTGCGCCGCCGCGCGGCGCTCCTCCATCGGGAGGCCCTCGGGCTGCGGCGGCGATGCGGCCAGCGCGTCGAGTATCGACTGGATCTGCGGAACGACGGGCATGCGGGTCCTCCGGTGGTGCGGACGGTGTGTGCCGGAAGTGCGAAGCGGCGGTCGTGCGTCGGATCTTTATATGCCTTCTCGCCCGCCGTTGACAGGGTCAAGCTCCGCGCGGGCGCGGGCGGCCCTGGACATTGCAACTGCACAGCTATACAAGAGTTGTGCAACTGTGCACCACGCCGCGTCATGTTGGGGGACACCGTGGAGGAACGCGCCGGAGCCGCGATACGCGGCGCCGAGACCCGCGACCGGATCGTCGCCGCGGCGACCGACTGCATCCGCCGCTGGGGCATCCGGCGCGTCTCGATGAACGACGTCGCCCAGCAGGCCGGGGTGTCGCGCCGCACGGTCTACCTGCACTTCGCCGACCGCGAGGCGCTGGTGCTGGAGGTGCTGACCCGCATCTCCGAACTGACCGTCGCCGCCGTCGAACCGCTCGTGCGGTCGCGGCCCACGCTCGCCGAGCAGGTCGCCGAGGCCGCCGTCCACGTGCACGCGCTCGGGCCCGCCGAACTGCAGCTCGGGCTCGGCTACCGGCCCGGCGAGTCGGAGGACGCCACGCTGCTGCTCGCGCACAGCGACCGGGCCATGTCCGCGTGGCAGGGGTTCTGGCGGCCGCTCGTCGACGAGGCCCGCGACCGCGGCGAGGTGCGCGCCGGCCTGGACGCCGACCGGGCCGCGGAGTGGATCATGCGGGTCATCATCTCGCTGGTCACCGTCCCGGCCCGCACGTTCGACCCCGACGACCCCGACCAGGTGCGCGCGTTCGTCGCCGAGTTCATCATCCGTGGGTTCGCCCCGTGACAGGAGGCTCCAGCATGAAGTTCGCGCTCTTCTACGAGATACCCGTCGCCCGCCCGTGGGACGAGGAGAGCGAGCACCGCGCGTACAAGAACACCATCGAACAGGCCGTCCTCGGCGACAAGATGGGCTTCCACTCCTTCTGGACGGTCGAGCACCACTTCCTCGAGGAGTACTCGCACTGCTCGAACCCCGAAGTGCTGTACGGCGCGATCGCCGCCCGGACCGAGAACATCCGGCTCGGCTACGGCGTCCGCCTGCTGCCCAAGCCGTACAACCACCCCATCCGGACCGCCGAGTCGGCCGCCGTGCTCGACCTGATCTCGGACGGCCGCGTCGAGTTCGGAACCGGCCGCAGCTCGACGCGCGCCGAACTCGAGGGCTTCAACATCGACCCGGCCGAGACCCGCGAGATGTGGAACGAGGCGCTCGACCACATCGTCGGCGCGTGGACCGAGGACGAGTACCAGGCGCAGGGCAAGTACTGGCAGATGGGCGCGCCTCGGCGCGTGCTCCCGCGCACGCTGCAGAAGCCGCACCCGCCGATGTGGGGCGCCACCTCGAGCCCCGAGGGCCACAAGGAGATCGGCCGCCGCGGCCTCGGCCTGTGCTCGTTCACCGTCGGCGTCCCGCCGGAGGAACTCGCCGACCGCATCGCGCAGTACCGCGAGGGCCTGGCCGAATGCGTGAACCCCGCGGGCAAGTTCGTCAACGACCAGGCCGCGACCTTCACCATGGTGCACT
This sequence comes from Yinghuangia seranimata, assembly GCF_029953285.1. Lineage (GTDB taxonomy): Bacteria > Actinomycetota > Actinomycetes > Streptomycetales > Streptomycetaceae > Yinghuangia > Yinghuangia seranimata. Next base: position 7,041 of record NZ_JASAOI010000031.1, read on the forward strand.
GCGCGCCCACGACCGAGCAGGCCGTCGAGGAGGCCGCCGAGTCGTGCGTCTGGTACGTCGGCCACGGCGGCGCCCTCATCGCCTCCGTCGCCGAGTGGATGGAGGAGAAGGAGCAGGAGCTCGGCAGCTACAGCTACGCCGCGGGCCCGCTCGAGCACCGGCGCGCCGGCGTTCTGAACCGGCTCAGCTTCGACTACCTGCAGAACTCCGGGTCGGCGATCGTCGGCGACCCCGAGCACTGCGTCGAGGTCGCCAAGCGCTACGAGGCGGCCGGCTGCGACCTGCTGCTGTGCCTGGTCAACCCGTACAAGATCGGGCACGAGGAGGTCATGCGGTCCATCGAGCTGATGGGCAAGCACGTCCTGCCCGCGTTCAAGGACTGACCCGGGACCGCACGCTCACCACACCCGCGCGCACTCCCGCGAAGACCGCCCGGCCAGGCGGCGGCGTCCGGAGCATCAGGGGCCTCCGGACGCCGCCGCCGACGCGGCACGCCTACCGATCACCGACCACGGCCGGCCGCGGCGCGACCGGCCGCGGCACAGCCGCACGCAGTCCTCAGCCGGCCACTTCCGCCGGCGCCGCGGCCTCTTCCTGCGCCCGCCGCCCCACCGCGCGCAGCGCGACCGCCGTCAGATCCTCGTCGCCGCCCGGCGGCAGCCACGCCGCCAGGTAGCCGTCCGGACGCACCAGCAGCAGCGTGTGCGCGGCCGCCCCCGGGTACTCGGGGGTGACCACCAGCTCCGCGGCGAACGGGAGTTCGCCCAGCCGGGCGCGCAGCCCCGGCATCAGCCCCGCGTCCCGCCAGCGCGGCCCGTCCCAGACTTCTATACCGGGCGCGACCAGCACCGCGACCAGCCCGCGGTCCAGGCACGCCGACAGCGTCGCCCTGCTGCCGTCGCCGCGCACCACCGAGATCTCCTCGGCGGGCGCCCCGACCGCGGCGCCCGCGCGCGGCGTCAGCAGCGGCGAACCGGCGTACTCCGGCACCGACTCGGCGACCAGCGCCCGCGGGTCGAGGCGGCGCAGCGTGGTGCCCTTGCTGCGCGCGCCCATGAGCGTGAGCCGGCGCCCGACCTTCTGCGCGGGGCCGCGCGGGCTCAGGAAGTGGAGCGCGTCCTCGCCGTACGCGAGCCTGCGCCGCGCCGCGCTCCGGCGCTCCCCGTGGTACGTCTCCACCAGCCGGTCCGGCGCGCGCCGGGTCAGCACCAGCGCGAGCTTCCACGCCAGGTTGCGGGCGTCCTGCAGGGCGAGGTCGACGCCGTCGGCGACGTTCGGGTGGACGAGGTGCGCGGCGTCGCCCGCCAGCAGCACGCGCCCGGCGCGGAACCGGCGCGCGAGGCGCTGGTGCACCTCGAACTCACCCGTCCAGACCAGGTCGTAGGCGGGGTCCTCGGCGGCGTCCGCGTCGGGGCTCATCGCGTCCAGCGTGCGCAGCACGGCTCGGACGCGCTGGGCGGTCCGCCGCGGATCGGCCGGGTCGCCGTGCACGGGGATGAGCGCCGTCGCGTCGGCGGCCTTGGCCACCCCGTGTGCGAGCGGCAGCTGCCAGGTGAGCCGCCACATGTCCTGCGGCAGCGGCTGCGCCAGCACCGTGCCGTCGCGTTGGAACGGCGGGTCGACGAACAGCCAGGGCTCCAGCGGGGATTCGTCCCACGGCGGGCGCGGCAGCGCGACCTTCACGTCCGCGCACAGCAGCCGGTCGACGCGCGGCCGCCCCGGGAACCGCACGCCCACGGCGCGCCGCACCGGCGAGCGGTGCCCGTCGCACGCCACCAGCCACGCCGCACGCCACCGCACCTCGCCGGCCGGTCCGCGCGCGGTCACCGTGACGCTGTCGCGGTCCTGGTCGACCGCGTCCACGCGGTGCCGCCACGCCTTGGTGACCAGCGGGCTGGCGAGCACGGCGTCCAGCAGCGCGGCCTCCAGGCGCTGCTGCGACAGGCCGTAGCGGCGCGGCGGTTCGTCCGCCTCGGCGCCGTCCGCGTCGGCGGGCCGCGGCCCGGGGACGGTCGTGGAGCGGCGGCGGATCCGCAGCGGGCCCCACGCCTGCGCCGCGCCGTCCAGCCGGTCGCCGACGAGGTTGACGGCGAACCCGTAGGTCGACGCGTCGAGTCCGCACGAGCGCGAGCCCTCGCGCGGCGTGCCGTCGCCGGCGTCGACCAGGACCGTGCGCACCCCGTGCCGGGCGAGCGCCAGCGCGCAGGCCAGACCCGCCGGTCCGGCGCCGACGACGATCACCGAGTCCCGATGGGGATGGGAGTCGGCCGTGCCTGGCATGCGATGCCTCCCGGGTGGTTCGCGTCCGTTCGGACTCCGAAGACTCCAAGGGGCAATCATCCGGCAAACGGAAGCCGACATGTGACAACGCCCCGCGGCGGGATGCCGCGAGGCGTCGTACATGTGCGCGAAAACGGCGCACCGGGCGCGTGTTCGGGGTGCGGGGGCGCGCGGAGTACGCCCGAACGGCCGTACCCCCGTCGCGGTCAGACCGAGATGCCCGCCCCGGCGCCCAGGGTCTCGCCCGACACCACGTCGATCTTCTGGACCCGGCCCTTGCGGCCGCGGCTGAGGAACCGCTCCAGCCACACCGCGACGCCGGACAGGATCATGCAGCTGATGATGTAGATCGTGCCGACGACGATCGCCGCGGGGATCAGCGGCAGGCCGTAGTCCTGGTAGCTGCCCAGCCGCTTGGCGATGAACAGCAGCTCCTCGTAGGTGATGAGGAAGCCGAGCGAGGTGTCCTTGAGCGTGACCACCATCTGGCTGATGATCGTGGGCAGCATCGACCGGATGCCCTGCGGCACCAGGATGAACGTCATCACCTGGTACTTGCGCAGGCCGAGCGCGTACGCCGCCTCGCTCTGCCCCTTGGGCAGTGCCAGGATGCCGGCGCGCATGTTCTCCGCCTGCACCGTGCCGTTGTACAGGCTCAGGCCGATCACGAGCGGCCACATCGGGTCGTCGTTGATGAAGTCGAGGAAGCCCGGCCAGTAGCTGAGCTTCGCCGGCGCCAGGTACAGGAAGAAGATCAGGATCAGCAGCGGCATCGCGCGGAAGAACGTCACGAACGCGGTGGCCGCCCAGCGCACCGGCCGGTGGTCCGACAGCCGGGCCGCCGCCAGCAGCGCGCCCAGGACCAGCGAGAACACCACGGCCAGCGCGAACGCCTTCAGCGTCGCCTTGAGGCCGTCGAGGATCATCTGCTGGATCGCGGTGTACTGGAAGGGGTCCCACTTCTGGGAGTCGAACTGCCCGGTCTGGTCGAACCGGTAGACCACCCACGCGAGTCCGCCCGCCAGCAGGGCGATGCCCAACACGCCGATGATCGCGTTGCGGCGCCGCGCCCGGGGGCCCGGCGCGTCGAACAGAACGGTCGCCTTCTGGCTCATCGGGCCACCGCCAGCTTCTTCTCCAGCAGCGCGAACAGCGCGCTCATGCTCAGCGTGATGATGAGGTAGCCGACGGCGATCCACAGGAACACCAGCACGACGTCGTTGCCGTTCTCGACCATCTGCGCGTTGGTGCCGAACAGGTCGTGCACGTTGAACGCGCTCGCGATCGCCGAGTTGCGGACCATCGCGATCAGAAGCGAGCCGATCGGCGGGATGACCGCGCGCAGCGCCTGAGGCAGCACGATCAGCGTGAGCGTCTGGTTGAACGACATGCCGATGCTGCGCGCCGCCTCGGCCTGCCCGATCGGCACTGTGTTGATGCCGGACCGCACCGCCTCGCAGATGAACGCCGCGGTGTAGCCGCCGACCGCGATCACCGCGAAGGTGAAGTAGTCCATGTTCCAGTTCAGCTTCGGGAAGCCGAGCGCGACGAAGAACATGATCAGGGTGAGCGGCGTGTTGCGGACCAGGTTCACGTACGCCGCGCCGAACCAGCGCAGCGGCGCCACCGGCGACACCCGGCACGCGGCCAACAGCGTGCCCAGCACCAGCGCGACCAGGCCGCACCACAGCGTCAGCTTCAGGGTGGTGACGAACCCCTCGCTGATGAGGTCCCAGTTGTCGGTCAGTACTTTCATCGCGCGCCCGCCTTCCGGCCCGCGCTCGGGCGCGCCGTCCGCACGGCGTCAGGGCATGTGTTCACGGTGATTCCCCGCAGGTCTGATCGGGACGTGGGAAGGGCCGAGCGGCGGGCAACCGGGGGCGCCGCGGGCCGGGGCCGCCGGCCCGGGGATACCGGGCCGGCGGCCGTGCGCCCAGGCGGGCGCCCGGACTCAGGGTCAGTAGCGCTCGATGGCCGGGATGGTCGGCGCGGGCGAGCCGGACAGGCCCAGCGTCGCGTCGTACACCTTCTTCCAGGTGCCGTCCTTCTCCTTGGCGTCGAGCGCGTCGTTGACCGCCGCGCGCAGCGCCGCGTCGTCCTTCGGCAGGCCGATGCCGTACTTCTCGACGGAGAAGTTGTCGCCGACGACCTTCAGGTGGTCGGGGTCCTTGGCCGCGTAGCCCTTGAGGATCGCCTCGTCGGTGGACACCGCGTCGACCTGGCCGCTGAGCAGGTTGTCCACGCACAGCGAGTACGTGTCGTACTCGATCGGCGTGGTCTCGGGGAACTTGTCCTTGATGGTCTGGATCGGCGTCGAACCCTTCGCCGAGCAGACCTTCTTGCCCTTGATGGTGTCCTTGCCGGTGATGGCGGTCTCGTTCTTCTTCACCAGCAGGCTCTGGCCCGAGACGTAGTACGGGCCGGCGAACGACACCGAGTCCTTGCGCTTGTCGGTGATGCTGTACGTGCCGACGTACATGTCGACGTCGCCCTTCTGCAGGGCGGTCTCACGGTTCGCCGACGCGATCGTCTTGAACTCGATCTGCGCGGGGTCCAGGCCCAGTTCGGCGGAGATCATGCGCGCCATCTCGATGTCGAAGCCGGAGCGCTTCTTCGTCGCCGGGTCCATCGAGCCGAGGAACGGCTGGTCCTCCTTGGCGCCGATCACCAGGTGGCCGCGGTCCTTGGCCTTCTTCCACGTCGGCGACGTCGCGGACAGGTCGACGCCGGCCTTGACGGTGAACGTCGGGACGGTCGGCTTCGCCGCCGGCGCGCCGCCGCCGGTCGCGTTGGAGGCCGGCGCCTCGGGCGTCTTCTCCTCGGGAGACCCGTCCTTGCCGCACGCCGCGGTGCCGAACAGGGCGAGGGCGGAGATGCCCGCGATGGCTATGGACTTGCGCAGGTTCATGACCCTTGCTCCTTGGTGGTGGCGGAAGTTCGTCGGTCAGCTGACGTCGGGGCCCGGAACGGGCGGACACCCCTGCGGCACGGATCGGTCCGACCCGCGGTTCAGATCAGTGGTGCAGGATCTTGGAGAGGAAGTCCCGGGCCCGGTCGCTGCGCGGGTTCCCGAAGAACTCGTCGGGCGTGTTCTCCTCGACGATGCGGCCGTCGGCCATGAAGATCACGCGGTTCGCGGCGGACCGCGCGAAGCCCATCTCGTGGGTGACGACGACCATCGTCATGCCCTCGGCGGCCAGGCTCCGCATGGTCTCCAGGACCTCGTTGACCATCTCGGGGTCGAGTGCCGAGGTCGGCTCGTCGAACAGGATCACCTTCGGCTGCATGGCGAGCGCGCGGGCGATCGCCACACGCTGCTGCTGGCCGCCGGACAGCTGCGACGGGTACTTGTCGGCCTGGTTGCCGACGCCCACCCGGTCGAGGAGGGCGCGGGCCCGCTTCTCGACGACGTCCCGCGCCTCGCGGCGGACCTTCTGCGGGCCGAGCATGACGTTCTGCAGCACCGTCTTGTGCGCGAACAGGTTGAACGACTGGAAGACCATCCCCACCTCGGAGCGCAGCCGGGCGAGGGCGCGGCCCTCCTGCGGCAGCGCGTTGCCGTCGATCGTGATGGCGCCGGAGTCGATCGGCTCCAGGCGGTTGATCGCCCGGCACAGCGTCGACTTCCCGGACCCCGACGGGCCGATCACGACGACGACCTCGCCCTCGTGGATCGTCAGGTCGATGTCCTGGAGGACGTGCAGCGCACCGAAGTGCTTGTTGACCTTCGACAGGACCACAAGGGGGGCCGCGGTACGCGGCGACGGGGTCTTGTCCGGCGGCGGCGTCTTGTCCAGGGCTTCGGTCACGGTCGGTCGGCTCCTCCGGATCGGTGGTGGAGCAACTAAAGCGGGCAACGCGGTTGCCTCGGCGTGAATTTGAGCTTCACCTGAGGTCAAGACCGGATAACGGAGGGTTGACGAAGGGTTGTGTGGCGTACGTCCTCGGCAGAAGGTGATGTGTCTGCTTAGATGGCGCACCCGCGGCCGGGCACGGCGGACGCTCACACGCCGCACACAGAGGAGGACCCACGGATGCGGCTGCTCATGGTCGAGGACGACCTGCGCATAGCCACGCCGCTGCGCGCCGTCCTGGGCCGCCACGGCATCGACGTGTCCCACGCCTGCACCGGCGAGGAGGCGCTCGACGCGCTCACCGCCGACATCGACGTCGTCCTGCTCGACCTGAACCTGCCGGACCACGACGGCTTCGAGGTGTGCGCGCGAATACGCCGGCTCAGCGCCGTGCCGGTGATCATGGTGACCGCGCGCGCGGACGTGCGCTCCCGCGTCCACGGCCTCAACCTGGGCGCCGACGACTACGTCACCAAGCCCTACGACATCGCCGAGCTGCTCGCCCGCATCCACGCGGTCAGCCGCCGGGCCCGCTCCGAGCCGCTCGTCGGGTCCCTGCCGGCCCCCGCGGCGGGCAACACCGCCGCAGCCGTCGGGGGCGCGCCGCGCACCGCCGTCGAGGCGGTCCCCGCGGCGCCCGCGGAGCCGCCCGCCAGGCCGGACGCGCTGTGCGTCGACGCCGCCTCCCGCCGCGTCACCGTGCGCGGCACCGAGGTCGTCCTCACCCGCAAGGAGTTCGACCTGCTCGCCCTGCTCGCCCAGCGCCCCGGCGTGGTCTTCCGCCGCGAACAGATCATGAGCGAGGTGTGGCGCACCAGCTGGTCCGGCAGCGGCCGCACCCTCGAGGTGCACGTGGCGTCGCTGCGCGCCAAGCTCGGCAACCCGCGCATCATCGAGACCGTCCGCGGCGTCGGCTACCGCATCGTCCCCGACGCGTGACGCGCACCTGACCGTTCATGCGCACCCGACTCCTCGCCCTGCTGCTCGCCCTCATGGCCGCGGCGCTGCTCGCGCTGGGCATCCCGCTTGCGGTGTCCCGCGCGGGCGGCTACCAGCAGGACGTCGTCCGCGACCGCAGCGACGACACCGCCCGCTTCGCCGCCGACTACCAGACCACGATGGTCAGCGACGAGCAGCAGGACTCCAAGGCGTCCAGCGGCGTCAACGCGGACGCGCTGGGCGCCGAACTGGCCGTGTTCGAGCACGTCTACGGCATCAAGGCGGCCATCCTCAACCGGCAGGGCCACCCCCTCGTCGGCCAGTACACGCTGCCCGCCACCGGGCAGGCCGCCGCGGCCTTCCAGGACGCCCGCGCCGGCCACCGCAGCAAGGACCCCGCCCAGGTGTGGCCGTGGGAGGACCGGCGCATCGTCGTCGCCGTGCCCGTCATCCACCGGGGCGACGTCGTCGCGGTCGCCATCACCGAGTCGCCCACCGCCAAGATGCGCGCCAAGACCATCGACTCCTGGCTTTTCCTGGCCGCCGGGGAGGCCGTCGCGCTGCTCGCCGCGCTGCTGGCCGCCAACCGGCTCACCGGGTCGATCCTGCGGCCCGTGAAGGTCCTCGACGCCGCCACCCACGAGATCGCCACCGGGCGCCTCGGCGTCCGCGTCGCGGCCGCGCAGGGCCCGCCCGAGCTGCGCCGGCTCGCGAAGTCGTTCAACGAGATGGCCGACAACGTCGAGACCGTCGTCGAACAGCAGCGCGCCTTCTCCGCCGACGCCTCGCACCAGCTGCGCAACCCGCTGTCGGCGCTCATGCTGCGCATCGAGGAGCTCGGCCTGTCCCTGGCGCCCGAGGACCAGCCGACCCTCGACGGCGTCCGCGACGAGGGCCGCAGGCTCAGCTACGTCCTGGACGAACTCCTCGAACTCGCGCTCGCCGAGAACGCCGCCAACAGCGGCGCGGAACGCGTCCCCGTCGACGTCGCCGACCTGGTCCGCGAACGCCTCGACGCCTGGGAGCCCGTCGCCCGCGGCCGCGGCCAGGCCTTCGACCAGCAGGGCCCGCGCGCCCTCACCGGGCACGTCGACCCCATCGCGCTCGGCAGCGCGCTCGACGCCATCCTCGACAACGCCCTCAAGTTCAGCCCCGACGACGCCACGGTCACCGTCGGCGTCGCGGCCGTCGGAGGCCGCCTGGAGATCCGCGTCGCCGACCGCGGGCCCGGCCTCGGCACCGAGGAACTGCGCCGCGTCGGCGACCGCTTCTGGCGCAGCCCGCACCACTCCAACATCGACGGCTCCGGGCTCGGCCTGTCCATCGCCCGCACCCTGCTGCGCGCCACCGGCGGGCACCTCGACTTCGCCGCCCGCGACGGCGGCGGCCTCATCGTGACGGTGACCGTCGACCGCGCCGGGTGACCGTCAGCCCGCCTGGGCCGCGCACTTGGGCGGGCGCGGCTGGAGCAGCCCCAGCGGGCCCAGCGTGGCGTCGTAGGCCCGCTGCCAGTCGCCGTTCGCCACGTGCCGGTTCAGCGCCTTGCACACCGCGTTCGCCAGCGCCGTGTCGCCGCGGGTCAGGCCGATGCCGTACGGCTCGTCGGAGAACGGGCTGCCGAGCACCCGCAGCTCCGCCGGGTGCTGCGCGACGAAGCCCGCCAGGATCGTGTCGTCGGTGCTGACCGCGCGGACCTTGTTCTGCAGCAGCTCGTCCACGCACTCCGAGTACTTGCCGCGCTCGGACACCTGCATGGTCGGGAACTTCTGCCGCACCCGTGCCGCGGACGTCGACTCGCGCACGACGCACACCGAGCTGCCCGCGAGGTCCTCGGGGCGCTTGGCGTCCTGATCCTCCTTGCGCACCAGGAAGTCCTGCCCCGCGACGTAGTACGGGCCCGCGAACGACACGCGCGTGAGCCGGTCCGGGTTGATCGTGTAACTCGCCACCACCAGGTCGACCTGGCCCGACGCTATCCGGTACTCGCGGCCCTGCGTCTCGACGTCGACGAACCGGATCCGGTTGGCGAAGCCCAGGTCGGCGGCCACCATGCGGGCGATCTCGTCGTCGAAGCCCGCGTACTGGCCGTCCGCGCCCTTCTCGCTCAGGCCCGGCTGGTCCGGCTTCACGCCGACGATGACGTAGCCGCGCTGCACCATCGCCTTGAACGTCTCCGACCGCGCCTTGACGTCGGCCAGCGGATCGTCCTTGCCGTCCTTGCCGACCGCGCTGATGACCGCGACGGTCACCGCGATCAGCACCAGCGCGACGACCGCGCCGATGACCGCGTACAGGCGCCGCTTGCGCGACCGCGGCGCGCCACCGCCTGCGCCGCCGTCGCCGGCACCGCCTCGCGTGGCACCGGAACCGCCTCCCGCGCCCTCCTGAGGGCCGCTGGGGCCGTCCCCGGCCCACGTCGGCTCCACGGGGGCCGCGCCGCCCGCCGGCTTACGAGGCGAGGGCAGCACCTCGCCGCCCCACGTGGGGGCGAGCCCGTCCTGTATGACGCGGGTGAGAAGCTCCTCGGCCTCCTTGGCGTCCATCCGCGCCACGGGGTCCTTGCGCAGCAGGCCCAGCACGACCGGCTCCAGGTCGCCCGCGTACCGCGGCGGATGCGGGTCGTGGCGCACGACCGCCTCGACGACCTCCACCGGCGACGCGCGCGAGAACGGCGGACGGCCCTCGACGATCTCGTACAGCGTCGCGCCGAGCGACCACAGGTCCGACGCCGGGTCCAGCGGCGTCGCGGCACTGGTGCTCATCGTCGCCGCGTCGGCGCCCGGCACGTCCTCCGGCCTGCCCGCCGTGAAGCGTTCGGCGCGCTCGGGGGCGAGATAGCCGGGCGTGCCCAGCAGTTCGCCGACCTGCGTCACCTGCGGGGCGTCCGCGAACGTCGCGATGCCGAAGTCGGTGAGCACCACCCGGCCGTCGAGGCCCAGCAGCACGTTCGCCGGCTTCACGTCCCGGTGCAGAACCCCCTTGGCGTGCGCCGCCCGCAGCGCGCGCAGCACGTCCAGGCCGATCCGCGCCGCCTCGGCGAACTCCAGCCGGCCCTCACTGCGGATCACCTCGGCCAGCGACCGCGAGATCACCAGCTCCATGACGATCCACGGCCGGCCGTCCTCCTCGAACACGTCGTGGACGGTCACCACGTTCTCGTGCCGGATCCGCGCCGCGGCGGTCGCCTCGCGCTTGCTGCGCTCCAGCCACGAGCGCTGCGCGGCCTCGTCCAACGAAGGCGGCAGCAACAGCTCCTTGACGGCGACCTCGCGCCCCAGCGCGGTGTCCACGGCGAGCCACACCTCGCCCATGCCGCCCCGGCCCAGACTGCGGCTCAGGCGGTACCGCTGGTTCAGCACACGGCCGACATCGCCTTCGGACACGGCGGTCACGCCCTCCTCCCGGGTGCGACAGGGCGTTCTGACAGGGGGTCAGAGTCTAGAAGCCCACCAAACCGTCGATTCAGGCCCCCAGCATGTTGCATCGGACGCTCTACGCGCGACGTCGTCCGCATCACGGTTTTGCCGAGCGGTACCAAAGCCGGGCGCCGTCGTGCAGCGGCAGCGGCGGATCCGTGAAGATCGCCGTCCGCGGATCAACCAACTGGGCGGCGTGCACCACGCTGCCGATGGCCTCGCGGTTGCCCATCACCGTGCCCGTGACCCGTCGGATCAGCCCCGTGTCCGTGTCCGCGCGGGTCACCATCAGGTTCGGCACCGCCACCGTGGGGACCTCGACCCCGCCGCTGTAGGCGTCCGACGGGATGACGGCCTCGCGGTACACCTGGCCGTACTGCTCGCGCAGCCGCTTGGCGATGTCCCCGAGCGGGACGAACTTCACCTCCGCCTGGCCCGCCAGGTCAGTCACCGCGCCGGTCGGCAGGCCGCCGGACCAGAAGAACGCGTCCACCTGCCGGTCCCGCAGCTGCGAGGCCGCGTCCCCGATGCCCAGGCGCACCGGCACCAGGTCGCGCTCGGCGTCCATGCCCTGCGTCGCCAGGATCCGCCGCGCGATCAGCTCCACACCCGACCCGGCGGGGCCGATCACCACGCGCAGGCCCTTCAGGTCCTTGACCGACTGCACCGGCGAGTCCTTGAGGACCACCAGCTGCACGTAGTCGTCGTACAGCCGTGCGATCGCCCGCAGCTGTCCGCGCAGGTCCGCGGGCAGGTTCGCCACCGAGTCGGCGGTCGCGATGCCGAGCGTGTCCCGCTGGTCGATCACCCGCTCCAGGTTCTCCACGGAGCCGCCGGTTTCGTCGACGGTCACCTTCGAGGAGAGGTCCGCGGACAGGCGCGGCGCCAGCAGCTGCGCGTACCGGTTGTAGACACCCGTCTTCACGCCGGTCGCTATCGACACCGGCCCGCCGCGGTACGGCGCGTCGTCGTCCGAACTGATCCACAGACCGCCCGCGAACAGCACAAGCGCGGTCACGAGCACGACCACGACCACCGTCCGGGTGCGGCGCACCGGGACGGTGATGGGGGTGGTGCCCTGCTGCTGGGCCTGACGCATGCGGGGATCCTGTCCGTGTGGGCCCGGAGACCGCGTAATCTTGGTTCTCGATATGAGCGCGCGATCCTACGAGGTGCGCACCTACGGGTGCCAGATGAACGTCCACGACTCCGAGCGGCTGTCCGGCCTGCTGGAGGGCGCGGGCTATGTCCGCGCGGCTGCGGGCGAAGAGGCCGACGTCGTCGTCTTCAACACCTGCGCCGTGCGGGAGAACGCCGACAACCGGCTGTACGGCAATCTCGGCCACCTCGCGCCGAAGAAGGCCAAACGCCCCGGCATGCAGATCGCCGTCGGCGGCTGCCTCGCCCAGAAGGACCGCGACACCATCGTCGCCAAGGCCCCGTGGGTCGACGTGGTGTTCGGCACCCACAACATCGGCTCGCTGCCGGTGCTGCTGGAGCGCGCCCGCGTCCAGGAAGAGGCGCAGGTCGAGATCCTCGAGTCGCTCGACGTGTTCCCGTCGACGCTGCCCACCCGGCGCGAGTCGGCGTACGCGGCCTGGGTGTCGGTCTCCGTCGGCTGCAACAACACGTGCACGTTCTGCATCGTGCCCGCGCTGCGCGGCAAGGAGAAGGACCGCCGCCCCGGCGACGTCCTCGCCGAGATCGAGGCGCTCGTCGCCGAGGGCGTGATCGAAGTCACGCTGCTCGGCCAGAACGTGAACGCCTACGGCTCCGACATGGGCGACCGCGAGGCGTTCTCGAAGCTGCTGCGCGCCTGCGGCCAGATCGAGGGCCTCGAGCGCGTCCGCTTCACCTCGCCGCACCCGCGGGACTTCACCGACGACGTCATCGCCGCGATGGCCGAGACGCCCAACGTCATGCACCAGCTGCACATGCCGCTGCAGTCCGGCTCGGACGACGTGCTGCGCGCCATGCGGCGCTCCTACCGGCAGGACCGCTACCTCGGCATCATCGAGCGCGTGCGCGCGGCGATGCCCGACGCGGCGATCTCGACCGACATCATCGTGGGCTTCCCCGGCGAGACCGACGCCGACTTCGAGCAGACCATGCACGTCGTCCGCGAGGCGCGCTTCGCCAACGCGTTCACGTTCCAGTACTCCAAGCGCCCGGGCACGCCCGCGGCGACGATGGACGGCCAGATCCCCAAGGCCGTCGTCCAGGAGCGCTACGAGCGCCTCGTCGCGCTGCAGGACGAGATCTCGTGGGACGAGAACAAGCGCCAGGTCGGCCGGACGCTCGAGGTGCTGGTCGCCGAGGGCGAGGGCCGCAAGGACGAGGCCACCGCGCGGCTGTCCGGGCGTGCCCCCGACAACCGCCTGGTGCACTTCGAGCGCCCGGCGGAGGACGTCCGCCCCGGCGACGTCGCGACCGTCGAGATCACCTACGCCGCCCCGCACCACCTGCTCGCGGAGGGCCCGACCCTGGCCGTCCGCCGCACGCGCGCGGGCGACGCATGGGAGCGCCGCAGCGGAGCGAAGACGGCCCCGGCGGCGCCTGGAGTTCTCCTCGGAATCCCGAAGATCGGCGCCCCGGCCGCAGAGCCGGAGCCCGCGGCGCCCTGCTGTGGGGACTGACCCGGGACTGACCCGGGACTGACTCGGGACTGACTCGGGACTGACTCGGGACTGACCGGGCCTGATCCGTGCGGACTGACCGGGGGGCTGATCCGTGAGGTGAGGCCCGCGCGGACAGTACGACGATCACACGCCCCCTGTGGACAGGCCTGCTCTCCGCTGCCCGCATTCCTGCTGTGCACTGCCGCAGGGGGCGCACAAAACCGGTACGACCATCACGCCGGGCGTGCCCGGCGCGCTCAGGCCTGGCGGTTCCAGCCGGTCATCACCGGTTCGCCGTGTTCGTAGCCGAGCGTTGACACGGCGGCGGTCGCCAGGGCGAACAGGCGGCCGTCGGTCGGCGGGAGGCCCAGCCACCTGGCGGTGAGCACGCGCAGCACGTGGCCGTGGGCGATCAGCGCGACGTCCTCGTCGGCGGCCAGGATGGGGCGGACGCGGTCGAGTACGCGGTCGACGCGGGCGCCGACCTTGTCGGCCTGCTCGCCGGGGTGCTCGGCGTCGCCGGGGACCACCCCGTCGCGCCACAGGTACCAGCCGGGCACGGTCTCGCGGATCTGCGCCGTCGTCAGGCCCTCGTAGCCGCCGTAGTCCCACTCCATCAGGTCCGGGTCGGGCTCGGCGTCCGCGAGTCCGGCGAGCGCCGCGGTGTCGCGGGCCCGCTGCAGCGGGCTGGTCAGCACGAGGCCGAACCGCCGCCCCGCGACGAGCCGTCCCGCTTCGCGGGCCTGCCGTTCGCCGTCGGGGGTGAGCGGGAGGTCGGTGCGGCCGGTGTGGCGGCCGTCGCGGCTCCACTCCGTCTCGCCGTGCCGGATGATCGTGAGCTGCGCCATGAGCCCATGAGATCACGCCGGGTAGTCTCGTGCCGTGCTCGTTGCCGCTGCCGTGTGTCCTCATCCGCCCCTGCTGGTCCCCGAGCTCGCCGCCGGTGCGGCGGGGGAGTTGGACGTGTTGCGTGCCGCGTGCGACGCCGCCGTCGCGTCGCTGGCCGCCGCCCGTCCCGACCGGGTCGTCGTGGTCGGGACCGGCCCCGAGTCGGTCGACTACGCGTCGGGCGGCACCGGGTCGTTCGCGCCGCTGGGCGTCGACGTCACGGTGCGCCTCGGCGCCGGGGGAGCCGGCAAGCCGCTTCCACTGTCGCTGTCGGTCGCCGCGTGGCTGCTCGCCCGCGGGACGGTCGAGGTGCCGGTGTCCGGCCTGGCCGTCGCGCCGGACGCGGACGCCGCCGACTGCCTGGCGTCCGGCGCCGAACTGGCCGCGGGCGACGAGCGGATCGCGCTGCTGGTGATGGGCGACGGGTCCGCGTGCCGTACGGAGAAGGCGCCCGGGTACCTGGACGACCGGGCCGCGGCGTACGACGCCGCGGTGGCCGCCGCGCTGGGCGGGGGAGACGTGCAGGCGCTCGCCGGCCTGGACCCCGAGCTGTCCGACGAACTGTGGGTCGGGGGCCGGGCCGCCTGGCAGGTCCTGGCGGGCGCGGCGGACGGCGCGGGACTGGCGGCGCGGCTGACGTACGACGACGCCCCTTACGGCGTGGGCTACTTCGTCGCCGAGTGGCACTGACCGGCTGAGCTCGAGAACGCGCGTCGGGGGGCCCCCGGGCGTGCCCGGGGCGCCCCCCCCCCGGGGGTGGGGCGGGCGGGGGGGGGGGCGGGCGGCCCCCCCCCCCACGCCGGGTCTGTCGGACGGACTCCGTCAGGCGGGCGGGTTCTCGCCGTCGGAGGGTGCCGCCTCGGGCGCGGGCTCGGCGGCCTGCGGCGCGTCGTCGGGGGTGTCGTCGATGCCGAGGACGTCCTTGGCCTTCTCCGCGCCCGCGTCGATCTGGTCGCCGTACTTGCCGCCGGTCTTCTCGTCGACCACGTCCGCGGCCTTGTCGACGGCCTGGGACGCCTTGTCGCCGTGCGGGGCCAGCTTCTCCTTGATGGTGTCCAAGAGACCCATGTCCTGCTCTCCTTCGGCCTCCCCGGCCGGGGACGCCGGCCTGGGGACTGGTACGAGTGTCGCTTCGGGGGCGCCGTCCGCGGCCTCGGGCGCGGCCTCGGCCTCGGGTGCGGTCTCGGGCGCGTCCTCGCACCCGTCCGACTTCTGGGCGGGAAGGCAGCACCCGGTCGCGGGCCGCTCCTCGACGAGGGTCCCGACGCTTCCGGGCTGCTCCGGCTCCGCGGAAACGGTGTCCTGCGCGGCGGCCGGGCTGGAACCACGCCTGAACCAGTCGAAAACGCCCATTTAGTGCTCCTTGACCCTACGTCGAACGTGACAAACGTGCATGTCGTGCCGCAAGACAACGACTGCGACGCGGGAGCGGTTATGTGACAGGACCGGGCCGTACCGCATCGGGTGACGGGCGGTAGCCGCAGTTCCGGCAGACTTGTCCCGTGAGCGCGCGATCCCTCCCCGAACCCGAGTCCGACCGGCCGCAGGCCTCCGCACCCGACGGTGCCCGGCCGCGCGTCGTCGCCGTCGTCGGGCCCACCGCGGCCGGCAAGTCCGACCTGGGCGTCGCGCTCGCGCGGGCGCTGGGCGGGGAGGTCGTCAACACCGACTCGATGCAGCTGTACCGCGGCATGGACATCGGCACCGCCAAGCTGACCGTTGCCGAACGAGGCGGCGTCCCGCACCACCTGCTGGACGTGTGGGACGTGACACGCACCGCCAGCGTCGCCGAGTACCAGCACGACGCCCGCGCCGTCGTCGACGCGCTGCTGGCCGCGGGGCGCACGCCCGTCCTGGTCGGCGGCTCCGGCCTGTACGTGCGGGCCGTCGTCGACGACCTGGAGTTCCCGGGCACCGACCCGGCCGTCCGCGCGCGCCTCGAACGCGAGCTGGACGCCGAGGGATCGGGGGCGCTGCACGCGCGCCTCGCGGGACTCGACCCGGCCGCGGCGACGGCGATCCTGCCGAGCAACGGGCGGCGCATCGTGCGCGCGCTGGAGGTCATCGAGATCACCGGCCGCCCGTTCACCGCGACCCTGCCGGGCCCGGTGCCGGTGTACGACTGCGTGCAGATCGGCGTCGACGTCCCGCGCCCGACGCTCGACCAGCGCATCGACGCGCGCGTCGAACGCATGTGGCGCGAAGGGCTCGTCGACGAGGTCCGCACCCTCGAGAAGCACGGCCTGCGCGACGGCGTCACCGCCTCGCGCGCGCTCGGCTACGCCCAGGTCCTGCAGCAACTGGTCGGCGAGATCAGCGAGGCCGACGCGAAGACCGACACCGCCCGCGCCACCCGCCGCTTCGCCCGCCGCCAGGACACCTGGTTCCGCCGCGACACCCGCGTCCGCTGGCTGGCGTACGACCGCCCTGACCTGGTGGACGAGGCCCTGCGGCAGGTGGCGTTCTAGCACCGGGGCCGACGCCGGGGCCGGGCCGCGCAGACCTGCCCGCGTGGCTCGGCCGGGCGGCGGGTCCGCGTCGGGCGGCGCTTGCGCCGACGCGTCTACGCGTGACCTGGCCCGCCGCCCGAGCGCGGCGCGGCGCGTGGCGGGCGCGGCGGGACGTCCGTGGCTGCGGCGCACGGTGCACGGCCCGGCCCCGGCCGCGCCGGAGGTTGACGACGTCGCAGTGTCCTTCATCGGTGGGCGCCGTCTCGGTCGGGCCGGGCGCGCGGCGTTCTCCCTGCGGCCCTCGCCGGGCCGGCCGCGCCCGGTGTGCCGGCCTCCGGCGCGCGCCGCGAAATACTTCGCCCACGCCTCATCCAACCCCCGTTTTCCGCAAGCCTGTTCGGGCGATCGCGTTCGAACGGTCGTTTCGGCTACCCCGATGCGGGTGAACATCCGCCCGGTGCCTCGATTTCGGCTGTGGCGGGTGGGGCGCCGGTGGCACCGTTGATCCGTCGTCGTCGCGTTCCGGGGGAGGTCGTCGTGGTCGGTTCGTCCACACGGGCAAGGGAGTTCAGGCGCGGGCCGGGCTCCCGGGCGGGGTCGTGGCCGGGGGTGCGCCGGTGGGTCGCGGGCGCGGCCGCGGCGGCGCTCGTGGTCCTCGCCTCGCCGGCCGCGTCGGCCGATCCCGCGGCGAGCGGCGCCATCCCCAAGGTCCCGGTCATGACCGGCTTCGGCGGCGCCGTCTCCAGCGTCGACGCCGACGCGACGCGGATCGGCCTCGAGGTGCTGCGCCGCGGAGGCAACGCGGTCGACGCGGCGGTCGCCACCGCGGCCGCGCTCGGCGTCACCGAGCCCTACTCGGCCGGCATCGGCGGCGGCGGGTACTTCGTCTACTACGACGCCCGCACCCGCACCGTGCACACCATCGACGGCCGCGAGACCGCGCCGTCGCGCATGACCGAGACCGCGTTCATCGACCCGGCGACCGGCAAGCCGCTGCCGTTCGACCAAGGCGTCAACTCGGGGCTGTCCGTCGGCGTGCCCGGCACGGCGGCGACCTGGCAGCACGCGCTCGACGCGTGGGGCACCCTCAGCCTGCGCAAGGCCCTCGACCCGGCGGCCGACCTCGCGCAGCGCGGGTTCACGGTGGACGCGACGTTCCAGGCGCAGACCGCCGCGAACCAGACCCGGTTCGACGACATCGTGCCGACCCGCGACCTGTTCCTGCCCGGCGGTGCGCCGCCCGCGGTCGGCAGCACCTTCCGCAACCCCGACCTCGCCAGGACCTACCGGCAGTTGGGCCGCGAGGGCGTCGACTGGCTGTACCGCGGCGGGCTCGGCCGCGAGGTGGTCTCGACCGTCCAGGCGCCCCCGGTGGCGCCGGACGCGGACCGGGTGTTCCGCCCGGGCCTGATGCAGCAGCGCGACCTGTCCGCGTACTCGGTGATCGACCGCAAGCCCACCCGCGTCGACTACCGCGGCCTGCAGGTCTACGGCATGCCGCCGTCCTCGTCGGGCGGCTCGACGGTCGCGGAGTCGCTCAACATCCTCGAGAACGTCGACCTGAAGAGCATGGACGCGGCGACGGCCACGCACTACTACCTGGAGGCGACCCGGCTCGCCTTCGCCGACCGCAACCGCTACGTCGGCGACCCGGCGTTCGTCGACGTCCCGCTGCGCGGCCTGCTGTCGCAGGGCTTCGCCGACGAGCGGGCCTGCCGCATCGACCCCGCGCACGCCGGGGTGAGCCCGGTCGCGCCGGGCGACCCCACGGCGCCCTACGAGGGCTGCGGCACGACCGTCGGCGCCGGTGAGCCGGAGCCGTACGAAGGGCTGTCGACCACGCACCTGACCGCCGCCGACCGGTGGGGCAACGTCGTGGCGTACACGCTGACCATCGAGCAGACCGGCGGCAGCGCCATCACCGTGCCCGGGCGCGGGTTCCTGCTCAACAACGAGCTGACCGACTTCAGCTTCGCGCCGCTGTTCCCGGGCGTCCCGGACCCGAACCTGCCGGCGCCGGGCAAGCGGCCGCGCAGCAGCATGTCGCCGACGATCGTGCTCAAGGGCGGCAAGCCGTACCTCGCCCTCGGATCCCCGGGCGGCGCGACCATCATCACCACGGTGCTGCAGACCCTGGTCGGGCGGGTCGACCGCGGTCTGTCGCTGCTCGACGCGGTGGCCGCGCCACGGCTGTCGCAGCGCAACGGGGCCGCGACCGAGGCCGAGCCCGGGGTGCCGGCCGACCTGCGGGCCGCGTTGCAGGCCCGCGGGCACGTCCTGAAGGACAACCCGGAGATCGGCGCCGCCACGGCGCTGGAGTTCCTGCCGGGAGGCAGGATCCAGGCGGTCGCCGAGCCGGTCCGGCGCGGCGGCGGCTCGGCCGGGGTGGTGTGGCCGACGTGACCCCGGCCTGAGCGCGCCCGGGCGGGGCGGGCGCGCGGTGCTCCCGAACGTGGGCTCCCGCCGGGCTCCCGCCGCCCGGCGGGAGCCGCAGCCCCGGCCGTAAGATCGAACGCGTGAGCACTCTGCGTTTCCTCAAGGGCCACGGCACCGAGAACGACTTCGTGATCGTTCCCGACCCCGACGGCGCGCTGGACCTGGGCGCCGCCCAGGTCGCCGCGCTGTGCGACCGGCGGGCCGGCATCGGCGGCGACGGGCTGCTGCGCGTCGTCCGCTCGGCCAAGGACCCGGCGGCGGCGCACCTGGCCGACGAGGCCGAGTGGTTCATGGACTACCGCAACTCCGACGGCAGCATCGCGGAGATGTGCGGCAACGGCGTCCGGGTGTTCGCCCGCTACCTGGTCGCCGCGGGCGAGGCCGCGCCCGGCGAGCTGAGGGTCGCCACCCGCGGCGGGATCAAGCACGTCCGCGTCCCGGCGCAGGGCGACGTCACCGTCGACATGGGCGTCGCGCGGCTGCCCGGCTCGGACGGCATCGAGGTGGCGCTCGCGGACGGTAGCGTGCGCCCGGCGGTCAACGTCAACATGGGCAACCCGCACGCGGTGGTCTTCGTCGAGGACCTCGACCAGGCCGGCGACCTGTACACGGCGCCGCCGGTCACGCCGGCGTCGGCGTACCCGGACGGCGTCAACGTCGAGTTCGTCGTCGACCGGGCCCCCGGCCACGTCGCGATGCGCGTGCACGAGCGCGGCTCGGGCGAGACGCGGTCGTGCGGTACGGGCGCGTGCGCGGTCATGGTCGCGGCGGCGCGGCGCGACGGTGCGGAGCTGCCCGCGACGTACACCGTCGACGTGCCCGGCGGGCGCCTGGTGATCACCGAGCGTGCCGACGGGCACATCGAGATGACCGGCCCCGCTGCCCTGGTCGCCGACGGCGAGGTCGACCTGGACGCGCTGACCCTGCGCGGCTGAGCGGCGACCGGGTTCCGGCCGTGTCCCGGCGCCGCGGGCGGGGCCGCGTTGTGGCGCGTCCCACAAGGGCTCCCCGTGACCCCATCCCTTCGGCCCCCTCTGCTACAAACGCTTGACGCAGACAAGCGCATCGGAGGGGTCGTCATGAGCGGTTCTCGCATCGGCGTCGCGCGGAGCACCGCGCTCGCGGTCAAGCCCGCCGTCCAGCAGGTCGGCTCGAAGTTCTTCTTCGACCCGGCCACCGTCGCCCGCGGCACCGAACTGGGCTACGACGGACTGCAGTTCTACATCGCCGGCCGCGGCGGCGTGATCGGCGACGCCTCGGACACCGAGGTCGTGGACGCCTTCCACTACTTCGAGCCCGCCACCCTCGGCACCATGTGGGCGGCCGTCACCAAGATCGGGCCGGTGCGCGACGCCGCCGCCGCGTACGCCGAGTGCTGCCACGCGTGGGGCCGCGCCAAGCTCGCCGACCTGCCGGGCGTCGACCGCCTCGCCGCCCTGGCCGGCGCCATCACCGAGGCCAACGACCTGGGCGTCACCGGTCCGCTGTCCAGCGGCTGGCGCGCCATGCCGGTCGCCGACGACGCCCCGGCCGCCGCCATGCACCACCTCCAGACGCTCCGCGAGCACCGCAGCGACGTCCACGCGCTGGCGCTCAAGGCACTGCGCATCGCGCCGCTCGACGCGCAGATCGGCGAGCGGAAGAACGAGGGGATGATCAAGTTTTTCGGCTGGGCCGAGCCGTTCCCGGTCCTCGACGACGAGCTGAGCGCCCGCCGCGCCGAGGCCGAGGAGCTGACCGACGACCTCGTGGCCGCGGCCTACACCGTCCTGGACGACGCGGAGTGCGCCGAGTTCGCCGAACTCGCCCAGGCGGCGCTGACGCACGTCTCCGGCTGAGCGTCAACCCCCGTTCGTCTGAACCCTGTCAGGGGGAACCCGGAGAAAGTCGCTTCCGACCGGGCCGGTATCCCCCGTGGGGAGGACCGCGCGAGCCGGTCCCTCGGGCGAGGTGCGGCGGACGTCCACCGACCTACCGTGGAGGGACCGCCGCATACCCCGCCAGGAGGCACCCCCGATGTCCGCGCAGCCCCCGCAGTCCCCGCAGCCGCCCCGACCCCGCCACCACGGCGCCGCGACGTGGCCGGCCCCCGGCTCGTCCGCGCGGCGCCGCAGGCTCGCCGTCCTCATACCGGCGCTCGTCCTCGCGCCCGTGATGCTCGTCGCCTGCAAGGTCGACGTCGACGCGGACACCGAGAACAGCAACACCAACGCGTACGAGGTGAGCGGCAAGGTGACCAAGCTTTCCGTCGTCACCACCGCGGGCAAGGTCACCGTCACCGAGCAGGACGTGCAGGCCGTCAAGGTCACCGAGAACCGCCACTGGGAGAGCGGCACCGAGCCCACCACCAGCCACAACGTCACCGACGGCACCCTCAAGCTCGACTACAAGTGCGCCAAGAGCGACTGCTGGGTCTCCTACGACGTCATCGTGCCGCGCGGCACCGCCGCACACGTCGAGACCGACGCGGGCGAGGTCAAGCTCACCGGCCTGTCCGGCGCCATCGACGCCAGCACCACCGCCGGAAAGCTCACCGGCACCGGCCTGACCGCGAAGCAGGCCGTCGCCCGCACCTCCGCCGGGTCGCTCGACCTCGGCTTCACCGCCGCGCCCGACTCCGTGGACGCGAAGACCACCGCGGGCCGGGCCACCGTCCGGGTGCCGGGCAACCAGTCGTACAACGTCGACGTCGACGCGACCATCGGCGACACCGACGTCAAGGTGCCCAAGGACGCCAACAGCAGTCACAAGGTCACCGTGCGGACGACGGCGGGACAGGCGCGCGTCCTGGCGTCCTGACCGGCGGGGCGTCCTGACCCGGCGTCCCGGCCGGGTGTCCGACCCGCCGCGGCGCCGTGAAACCCGGGTGCCATGCGCGCGCCGCGCGTGGCACGATCGAGGTGACGGAATAATCCAGGCGCCAGGAAGAACCCAGGCCGGCGCCGCGTTGGACAGGACAATATGACCTCTGCATACGATCGCTCCCCGTACGACGACGACTCCGCGGTCGAGCTCTTCGACGACCTGGACCTTGACGGATTCGACGACGGCGAAGCGGGCGACGGCGCCGGGTCCGGTCCTGTGGGCGCGGGCTACGACGGCGACCAGTTCGACCTCGCCGACCGCCAGGCGCTGCGCCGCGTGGCGGGCCTGTCCACCGAGCTCGCCGACGTCACCGAGGTCGAGTACCGCCAGCTCCGCCTGGAGCGCGTGGTGCTCGTCGGTGTATGGACCGAAGGCACCGTCGAAGAGGCCGAGAACTCCATGCAGGAGCTCGCGGCCCTCGCCGAGACCGCCGGATCCGAGATCCTCGACGGCGTCATCCAGCGCCGCGACAAGCCGGACCCCGCGACCTACATCGGTTCGGGCAAGGCCAGGGAGCTGCGGGACATCGTCGTCGCGACCGGCGCCGACACCGTCGTCTGCGACGGTGAACTGACGCCCGGTCAGCTCATCCACCTGGAAGACGTGGTCAAGGTCAAGGTCGTCGACCGGACCGCGCTCATCCTCGACATCTTCGCCCAGCACGCCAAGTCCCGTGAGGGCAAGGCGCAGGTCTCGCTCGCGCAGATGCAGTACATGCTGCCGCGCCTGCGCGGCTGGGGTCAGTCGCTGTCCCGCCAGATGGGCGGCGGCGGCTCCGGCAGCAGCGGCGGCGGCATGGCCACCCGCGGTCCCGGTGAGACCAAGATCGAGACCGACCGGCGGCGCATCCGCGAGAAGATGGCCAAGATGCGCCGCGAGATCGCCGACATGAAGAAGGCGCGCGACACCAAGCGCGCCGAGCGGCGCCGCAACAAGGTGCCGTCGGTCGCGATCGCCGGCTACACCAACGCGGGCAAGTCCTCGCTGCTGAACCGGCTCACCGGCGCGGGCGTGCTGGTGGAGAACGCGCTGTTCGCCACCCTCGACCCGACGGTGCGCCGCAGCGAGACCCCGTCGGGCCGGCTCTACACGCTCGCCGACACGGTCGGCTTCGTGCGGCACCTGCCGCACCAGCTGGTCGAGGCGTTCCGCTCCACGCTGGAGGAGGTCGCGGACGCTGACCTCATCCTGCACATCGTGGACGGCTCGCACCCCGAGCCCGAGGCGCAACTCGCCGCGGTCCGCGAGGTGTTCGTCGAGGTCGACGCGCAGAACGTGCCGGAGATCGTGGTCGTCAACAAGGCGGACGCGGCCGACCCGCTGGTGCTGGCCCGCCTGCTGCGCCGCGAACCGCACGCGGTCGTGGTGTCGGCCAAGACCGGCCAGGGCATCGACGAGCTGTTGGCGCTCATCGACGACGAACTGCCGCGGCCCGAGGTCGAGGTCGAGGCGCTCGTCCCGTACCACCGCGGCGACCTGGTCGCCAAGGTGCACACGAGCGGCGAGCTCCTGGAGAGCGACCACCGGGCCGAGGGCACGTGGCTGCGCGCCCGGGTCGGTGCGGTGCTCGCGGCCGAGCTGCAGGACTTCGCGGTCGCCAACCACTGACGCCCGTTTCGTACGGCCCGCTTGTGACGGCGGGCCGCTCCCTTCCGGATTCCCGGTCGGAGCGGCCCGCCGTAACCGTTTCCGGGCCGCTTCGACGGCCGGCGGGCTAGCGCTTGACGGTGTCCAGCACGGCGCGGGCGTCCGCGCTCAGGTACGGGCCGGCGAGCCAGCTGTGGTCGGCGCCGCCGAGCGCGCTGTTGGCGATCAGCTTGAACCGGCCGTCGGGGCTCTTGGCGTACCACGCGCCGCCGCTCGCGCCGCCCGTCATCGTGCAGCCGATGCGCACCAGCGGCGGCGCGTTGGGGTCGACGGTCATGCGGCGCGGGTCCTGTTCGCAGCGGAACATCGTCAGGCCGTTGAACGGCGCGTCCTGCGGATAGCCGTAGACCCACACCTGCGGGAGCTCGCGCGGCGCGTCGAACCACAGCGGGATGGCCCGGCCGACGACCTCCTCCAGGCTGCGCGGGGAGCCGTTGGGGTTGCGGACGCGCACGACGCCGTAGTCGAACGCGCTGGCGGGGGAGGCGCCGCCGGTGCCGCCGTCCTTCCACTTCTGCGAGGTGGCGGCGTCGACGGCCCACCACAGGCCGAACGGCGAGACGGGGCCCGGGTCTTTGAGGTTGGCCAGCGTCGCGTGGCCGCCGCTGTTGAACGCGGGCACGAACTGCACGTTCTTGAACCAGCCGCCGCCGCGCCCGCCGTGCAGGCAGTGCCCGGCCGTCCAGACGAGGTTGCTGCGGCCGGGGTTGCGCGGGTCGGCGACGACGGTGCCGGTGCACACCGACGGGCCGTCGGGGGTGTCGAAGAACAGTTTGCCGGTGACGGCGTCGGTGTCGTAGGGGCGCGCGACCGGCGTGGCGTTGACGACGGGCGGCTTGGCCTCGGCGACCGCGTCGGGCAGTGGCGCGAGCGGGCCCGCGGGGCCGTCGGAGCCGCCCGGCGACGGTGTGGCGCCGGGGGAGCGGGGCGGTGTGGACGGCAACGGGCCGGGGGCGCCGGGGGATTCGACGACCTGCGGGTCGCGGGCGCGGGCCTGGCTCATGCGTTCGGGCGTCCAGTGCGTCGGATCGCCGGGATCGCCGAACGCCCCGTAGGCGAGGCTGTTGGCCGGGTCGGACGGCGGCCGTCCCGCGCTGTTGTCGAACGCCGCGGTGTCGCGGCCCGACCCGACGGACAGCGCCATCACGGTGCCGCCGACCAGGAGCGCGGTGGTGACCACCAGGGCGATCAGAAGCGTGCGCGCCGAACGCGTCACCCGCATCGACCTCCCCGTAGTCGCGCATGTGTGCGGCCGCGACCCGGCGCGGCTGACTGACGGTCACTATGCCCTAGCGGCGCGCCGTGCCGAAAAGGTGGTCCCTCAGGCCGTGTTCGCGGTGCCCTCGGATCGTTGGACAGAGGGCGCGGAACGGGCGGCGCGCGCGGTGTCGGCGACCGCGGCGGTTGGGCCTTTTCGTCCGGTTCGCGGCATGCGGGACGGATCACTCGAAACGGTGGCAATGGTTGCGATAGGTGACGAACCTCAGGTAAGCCTTACCTAACCCACGGTGAGCGCACGTGCGTTCGCCGTGTCCGCCGCCACGCACCCGCACCGCACCTGGAGGCCTGTCCATGACCGCCGCACTCAGCCGGGCCGACGACCACGCGGCGCACGCCGCCGCGGCCGGTCGCGGGTCACCGGCCGCAGCGCCGCCCGGCGCCCCCGCCGACACCGGGCCCGTGGACCCGCGCGACGGGATCCTCCAGCGCCAGTCCCGCCGCGAGTCCTCCGCGCGCACCTACGCCCGCTCGCTGCCCATCGTCCCCGTGCGGGCCCGCGGCATGACCATCGAAGGCGCCGACGGCCGCCGCTACTTGGACTGCCTGTCCGGCGCCGGCACGCTCGCCCTCGGCCACAACCACCCCGTGGTGCTCGAGGCCATCCGCGCGGTGCTCGACGCCGAGGCGCCGCTGCACGTCCTCGACCTCGCCACCCCCGTCAAGGACCGCTTCGTCGAAGCACTGTTCGAGACGCTGCCGCCGGAGTTCGCACGCGACGCCCGCATCCAGTTCTGCGGGCCGGCCGGCACCGACGGCGTCGAGGCCGCGCTCAAACTCGTGCGCACCGCCACCGGGCGGCGCGGCGTCCTCGCGTTCACCGGCGCCTACCACGGCATGACCGCGGGCGCCCTCGCCGTCAGCGGCGACACCGCCATCCGCGAGGCCATCGGCCCCGGCGCGGACGAAGTGACCAGGCTGCCCTACCCGTACGCGTACCGCTGCCCGTTCGGTGTCGGCGGCGGCGAGAGCGCCCGGCTCGCCGCCCGCTACACCGAGACCCTGCTCGACGACCCGGCCGGCGGCGTCGCCTCGCCCGCCGCGATGATCGTCGAGGCCGTGCAGGGCGAGGGCGGCGTCATCCCCGCCCCCGACGCCTGGCTGCGCGACATGCGGCGCATCACCGACGAGCGCGGCATCCCGCTCATCGTCGACGAGGTGCAGACCGGACTCGGTCGCACCGGCGCCTTCTGGGCCGTCGAACACAGCGGGGTCGTGCCCGACGTCATGGTCATCTCCAAGGCGGTCGGCGGATCGCTGCCGCTCGCCGTCATCGTCTACCGCGGCGACCTGGACCGCTGGTGGCCCGGCGCGCACGCCGGCACCTTCCGCGGCAACCAGCTGGCGATGGCCGCCGGCACCGCGACCATCGGCCACATCCGCCGGAACCGGCTCGAGGAACACGCCGCCCGCGTCGGCGCGCACCTCACCGCCGGGCTGCGGCGGCTCATGGACGAGCACCCCGCGATCGGCGACGTGCGCGGCCGCGGCCTGATGATCGGCGTCGAGATCGTCGACCCCGAGGCCGGACCCGGCGCCGACGGCGCCCGCCCGCCCGCGCCCGAACTCGCCGCCGCCGTCCGCGCGGCCGCGCTCGACCGCGGGCTCATCGTCGAACTCGGCGGCAGGCACTCCACCGTGGTCCGGCTGCTGCCGCCGCTGACCATGACCGACGCCCAGGCCGACGCCGTCCTCGAACGCCTCGCCGAGGCGGTGCCCGCCGCGCTGGCGGCCGTCCGCGCCGAGCCGGGCCGCGGTGTCGTGGCGCCGTGCCCGTCCCGCCCGTCCCGCGTCCGCGCGACGGAGTGCGGAGACCCCGGCGGGGGTAACGCCGAAACGGCCGAACGCCCGTACGAGCCCGGCCCGGACGGAGCCCCGCAGGGCGCCGTCGCGCCGCAGAGGAGGCCGGAGTGAACGGCGGGGGAGCGGTGGGTCCGAACGGCGAACGCCGGTTCCGCGCGCCGGCGGTCGCCGCCCGCGCGGGGCTTCAGGTGTGTGGGCTACCGGCGGTCGTGGAGCCTTCTCCGGGCTGCGGGGTGCGGCCCGGGTCGGCGAGCGGGCGTCGTGAACGCCGGTTCGGTGTGCGGGTGGCCGTCGGCCGCACGGGGGTCCGCGCCGGGAGTGCGGGTGTCCACGGGGAACGTGTGATCGCCGTACCGGACGCGGTGGCCGCGCCGGTCGCCGTCGTGCGAGGTGTCCAGTGATCGTGTCGGAGCCCGTGCCCTCGCCCCGGGGTCTTCCCGTCCCGGCTTCGGCCGCGGCCCCGGCCCCCGCGCCCGGTGCCGTGCCGCCGCATCCCGCCGCGTCCTATCCCGCGCTGGCCGGCGGCGTCCGGGGGGCCGACGAACTCGGGGCGCTGCTCGGGACGGTCCTCGGCGCGCTCGCCGCCGGGGCGCGCGACCGGGGCGGGCCGCTTCCCGCGGGTGGGCCGACGGCCGTGGACGCCGCGGTGCGGCAGGCGCTCGGCGGGACCGCGCTGCCCGGCCACGGTTCCGGCGAGCGGGAGGCCCTGGCGGCGCTCACGCACGTCCTCGCGTACGGCGCCACCGACCCGGCGGACCCGGCCTGCGCCGGGCACCTGCACTGTCCGCCGTTGGCCGTCGCCGTCGCCGCCGACCTGGTCGCGTCCGCGCTCAACCCGTCGCTCGACTCGTGGGACCAGGCCCCCGCCGCCACCGCGCTGGAGACCGAGGTCGTCGCGGCGCTCGCCGAACTCGTCGGGTTCAACCCGCAGCTGGCGTCCGGCACCATCACGACCGGCGGCACCGAGTCGAACCTGCTCGGCCTGCTGCTCGCCCGCGACCGCACGGGCCCCGGCGTCGGCCGGCACCGCGTGCTGTGCTCGGAGGCCGCGCACTTCTCGGTGCGCCGCGGCGCCGCACTGCTCGGCCTCGGCGACGACGCGGTCGTCCCCGTCGCCACCGGCACCGACCACCGGCTCGACGCGGGCGCGCTGGACGCCGTCTGCCGCCGCGTCAGCGCCGCCAACGACCGGCCCACGGTCATCGTCGCCACCGCCGGAACCACCGACCTGGGCGCCGTCGACCCGCTCGCCGCCTGCGCGGATGTCGCGCGCGAACACGGCGCCTGGTTGCACGTCGACGCCGCGTACGGCGGCGGCGCGCTGTTCTCCGACCGGCTGGCCCCGCTGCTCGTCGGCATCGCGTACGCCGACTCGGTCGGCCTCGACCTGCACAAGCTCGGCTGGCAGCCGGTCGCCGCCGGGGTGTTCCTGGTCCGCGACGCGGCGCTGTTCGCGCCGCTCACCCAGCGCGCCAAGTACCTCAACCCGGCCGACGACGAAGAGGCCGGACTGCCCAGCCTGCTCGGCCACTCGCCGCGCACCACGCGCCGCGCCGACGCGTTCAAGATCGCCGTCACGCTGCGCGCCCTCGGCCGCACCGGGCTCGGCGCCATGGTCGACCGCTGCCACGAACTCGCCCGCTACGCGGGAGAGCGCATCGACCGCGACCCCGGCCCCGGCGCCCTCGAGCTGACCGCCGAACCGGTGCTCACCAGCGTCGTGTTCCGGTACGTGCCGCACCCGCACCCCGCGGAGCCCGCCGGACGCCGCTCGGACCTCGTCAACGCCGAACTGCGCCGCACGCTGCTCGCCGACGGCCGCGCGGTCGTCGGCCGCACCGACATCGGGTCCGGGCCCGGCAGCGTCCGGCTGAAGCTGACGCTGCTCAACCCGCACGCCACGGAACGCGACGTCGACGCCCTCCTGCGCCTCGTCCTGGACGCCGGCCGGGCCGTGGAGCGCGACCTGTGACCGACCGCGACACCCGACGCGCCGCGGCCGTGGGCCGCCCGCCGCACGGAGACTCCGCGGGGCCGCCCGACGCCCCCACGCCCCGTGCGCGCATAGCTGCCTGACGCACCGTCATAAACGCTGATTGTCAGGATTTCCGCGAAACACCGGCTAAATGATCGACTTTGCCGGATTTCGTCAGATCATCAATGGATGCCGGTCCACCCGGACCGATCGAACCTCCCGGAGCAGTGATGACGACCGCAGGTCCCGCCGTGCCTGTCGGAGTCCCGGCGTCCGGCCGCGTACCCGAGCCACGCCCGCGGCCCGCCGACCCGCTCGACGACCCCGACGCCGACCGCGTCGGCGACACCGCCACCACCGAAGCCCTGCTGCGCTGCTGGGTCCGCGAACGCGCCGTGCCCCGCCCCGCCCCCGGCACGCCGCTGCGCCTGGCGCTGCCCGCCACCGGCGTCACCCTCGAAGTCCCCGTCCGCTACTGGTCGCACGCCGGCTGGCACCGCTTCGACCCGCCGCACCTCGCCGACACCACCGGACCCGAACTCGACGCCGTCACCGTCGCCGCGCTGCTGGGCCGCGAAGCCCCCGGCGCCGCCGGCGCGGCCCGCATCGACACCGCCGCCCGCGTCGCCGACTCCGCGCGCCGCGCCGCCGACCACATCCGGCACCGTCGCGCCCACCCCGACGACCCGCCCGGCACCCCGCCGTTCCTCGCCGCCGAACAGGCACTACTGCTCGGCCACCCCCTGCACCCCACCCCCAAGAGCCGCGACGGCCTCACCGCCGCCGAAGCCGCCGCCTACGCCCCCGAACTGCGCGGCAACTTCCCGCTCCACTGGTTCGCCGTCCACCACGACCTCGTCACCCAGGACTGCACCCGCGACACCACCGCCGCCGCACTCCTGGCCGAACTGTCCGACGGACTCGTCGGCCCCACCGACCACGTCCTCCTGCCCGCCCACCCCTGGCAGGCCCGCGACCTCGCGCAACGCCCCGGCATCCGCGCGCTCCTGGACGTCGCCCTGCTGCGCGACCTCGGCCCCTTCGGCCCCGCCTGGCACCCCACCTCGTCCGTCCGCACCGTCTACCGGGCCGGCGCGCCCGTCATGCTCAAACTCTCCCTCGGCCTGCGCATCACCAACTCGCGCCGCGAGAACCTCCGCAAGGAACAACTGCGCGGCCTCGAGGTCGACCGCATGATGCGCGCCGGACTCGCCGCCGAACTCCACGCCGCCCACCCCGGCTTCGACATCCTCCGCGACATCGGCTGGCTCGCCGTCGACGCACCCCGCACCAGCGGCCCCGAACGCGCCGAAAGCGGCCTGGAGATCGTGCTGCGCGACAACCCGTTCGGCGACCGCGACGTCGTGTGCGTCGCCGGCCTCGTCGCCGAACGCCCCGGCCTCGGCCCGTCCCGCCTCGCCACCCTCGTCCACGCCCTCGCCGCCCGCACCGGGCAGACCGTCGCCGACACCGCCGAGGAATGGTTCGCCCGCTACCTCGCCGCCGTCGCCGACCCCGTCCTGTGGCTCGACGCCCACGCCGGCATCGCGCTGGAAGCCCACCAGCAGAACACCCTCGTCGAACTCGACGCCGACGGCTGGCCCGCGGGCGGCCGCTACCGCGACAACCAGGGCTACTACTTCCGCGCCTCCCGCGCCGACGACCTGCGCCGCCGCCTTCTCGGCGCCGGAACCGCGAGCGACACCGTCGTCGACGACCACGTCGCCGACGAACGCCTCGCCTACTACCTCGGCGTCAACAACCTCCTCGGCCTGGTCGGCGCGTTCGGCGCTCAGGGCCTCGCCGACGAGGCCGCGCTGCTCTCCCGCCTGCGCTCCGCCCTCGAACCCCACGCGGCCGCCGTCCCCGCCGCCCGCACCCTCCTTGCCGCCGAACTCCTGCGCTGCAAGGGCAACCTCATGACCCGGCTGCACGGCCTCGACGAACTCGTCGGCCCCGTCGCCGCGCAGTCCGTCTACGTCGACATCCCCAACCCGCTCCACCCGAACCACCACGAACCGCAGCGCGCAACCGGAGGTGCCGTCCCCGCATGACCGCGTCCCCTGTGTCTCCTCTGTCCCCCGCCAACCCCGCCGACGCCATGGTCGACGCCGCCGTCGAAGCCGCCGCGGCCGCCGACGCCGCCGCCAAGGCCGCCGACGACGCCGCCGACACCCTCGACCTCGCCGACGACGACACCCTCCGCCTCACCCACCGCCGACTCCGCCAGGGCCTGTCCGGGCCGCTCACCGAAGCCAACCGCTGGGGCGCCGTCGCCCTCCCGCCCGGCCGCTTCTCGTTCCACGAACTCCACCTCAAGCGCGACCTCCCGATCATCCACGAATGGATGAACGACCCCGAGGTCGCCCGCTGGTGGGAACTCGACGGCGGTGTCGAGGTCACCGCGAACCACCTCGCCGCGCAGAGCAGGCTCACCCACGCCACCGCCTACGTCGGCTGCCTCGACGACCAGCCCGTCAGCTACTGGGAGCTCTACCGCGCCGACCTCGACCCGCTCGCCCGGCACTACGCCGCCCGCCCCCACGACGTCGGCCTCCACGTCCTCATCGGCCCCGCCGCCCACCGCGGCCAGGGCCTCGGCTCGCTGCTGCTCCTCGTCGTCAGCGAGCTCATCCTGCGCGCCGCCCCCGACACCCAGCGCGTCATCGCCGAACCCGACGTCCGCAACGCCGCCTCCATCGCCGCGTTCCGCCGCGCAGGCTTCCGCCGCGGCGTCGACCTCACGCTGCCCGGCAAGACCGCCGCGCTCATGATCCGCGACCGGCACCGCACCAACGACCACGACGCCGCGCACGGCACCGACCCCGCACCGTCGGACAGCCTGTGACCGCACGCGAACTCCCGCACCCGCGCAACGGATCCGCGCCCCCCGACCCCGGAACCCCCGTCCACGACCTCGTCGGCATCGGCATCGGCCCCTTCAACCTGGCCCTCGCCGCCCTCGCCGACCGGGTCGGGGGCCTGCGCACCCTCTTCCTCGAACGCACCCCCGAATTCCGGTGGCACCCCGGCCTCCTCGTCGAAGGCGCCACCCTCCAGGTGCCGTTCCTCGCCGACCTGGTCACCCTCGTCGACCCCACCAGCCCCTGGTCGTTCCTCGCCTACCTGCGTGCCCACGACCGGCTCTTCCCGTTCTACTTCGCCGAACGCTTCCACGTCACGCGCCGCGAATACGACCACTACTGCCGCTGGGTCGCCGACGCCCTGCCGTCCTGCCGCTTCGGCGCCGACGTCACCCGCGCCACCTGGGACCCCGACAACGCCCTGTGGCGCGTCGTCTTCCGCGACACCGCGACCGGCGACACCCACCACGCCGCAGCCCGCCACCTCGTCCTCGGCATCGGCACCGAACCCGTCGTCCCCGCCCCCTTCGCCGACCTCCTCGACAACCCCGGACACCGCGACGTCCTGCACAGCGCCGACTACCTCGACCACCGCGACACCCTCACCGCCGCACCCGACGTCACCGTCATCGGCTCCGGCCAGTCCGGCGCCGAGGTCTTCCTCGACCTCCTGCGCCGCCGCACCTCGCCCCGGCACCGCATCAACTGGCTCACCCGCTCACCCGCGTTCGCGCCCATGGAGTACTCCAAGATCGGCCTGGAGCACTTCACCCCCGACTACACCCGCTACTTCCACGGACTCGCCGAACCCGTCCGCGACCGCCTCGTCCCGCGCCAGGCCCAGCTCTACAAAGCGGTCAGCGCCGACACACTCGCCGCCATCCACGACGAGCTGTACGAACGCGGCGCCGCCGGCGGACGCGTCCGCGCCACCCTCATGCCCGGCGTCTCCGTCACCGCCGCCGCCCGCACCTCCGGCGGACTCGAACTCGGCTGCCACCACTCCCAGCAGGACCGCCGGTTCACCGTCCTCACCGACAAAGTCGTCCTCGCCACCGGCTACGCGCCGCGCCGCCCCGACCTCCTCGAAGCACTCGCCCCCCACATCCGCCGCGACCGCGCCGGCCGCCCCCGCATCGGCCTCGACCACCGCGTCGCCCTCGACCCGCGCATCACCGGCGGCCTCTACGTGCAGAACGCCGAACTGCACACCCACGGCGTCGGCACCCCCGACCTCGGCCTCGGCGCCCACCGCGCCGCCGTCATCCTCAACGCCGTCTGCGCCCGCGCCGTCTACCGGCTGCCCGCCCGCACCGCGTACACCACCTTCGGACTCGCCCCCGACGACGCCGCCCCCGCCGACGGCCGCGACACCGGCCGCGACACCGGTGGCGACACCGAGCAGCCGCACCACCGGCACGCCGCCCGCCCCACCCGCCGCGGCCACGCCCGCACCGCGGCCGCCCCCACCGCCCAGGACCGCGAGCACCCCGCGCCCGCGCACCTGCCGCCCCCCGCCGACCGGGTCCAGGGCCCGCCGGACGAACTGGAGACACCCCGTGTCCCTGCCCACTGAACCCGCGGCCCCCGCCGTCCCGGCGCCGTCCCACGCACGCCACGCGGCCACCCCCGACACCGAGTCCACCGAACTGTTCGAAATGCCCGACCTCGACGAGGCCGGCGCCGCCTTACCGTCCGCCCGCAACGGCACCGACCCGCGCCGCCTCGACCCCGGCTGGGCCCGCGCCGGCCGCGCCATGCTCGCCAAGGCACTCGCCGAGTTCGCGTACGAGGAACTCCTCGTCCCCGTCCACGAACACGGCGACACCTACCGCGTCGACCTCCCCGGCGAGGTCCGCTACCGCTTCCGCGCCCGCCGCGGCGCCTACGACTGCTGGCACGTCGACCCCCCGAGCGTCCGCCGCACCGGCCCCCTCGGCGAGGAACCCGGCGACGACATGCTGCGCTTCCTCCTCGACGCGCACTCCGCCCTCGGCATCACCGGCGACACCGCCGGACACCTCGTCCGCGAACTCACCGCCACCCTCGCCGCCGACGTCGCCATCGCCGCCAACGCGCACCCCGCGTCCGTCCTCGCCGAACTCGACTACGCCGACCTCGAAGGCCACCAGACCGGCCACCCCTGGCTCGTCGCCAACAAGGGCCGGCTCGGCTTCTCCGCCACCGACGCCGCCGCCTACGCGCCCGAGTCCCGCCGCACCCTGCGCCTCCCGTGGATCGCCGTCCACCGCGACCTCGCCGTCTTCCGCGCCGTCGCCGGACTCGACGAACACCGCCTCTACGCCGAAGAACTCGACCCCGCCACCGCACAGCGCTTCCGCGACCGCATCCACACCCGGCTCGGCGAGGACGCCGACCCCGCCGACTACCTGTGGCTGCCCGTCCACCCCTGGCAGTGGGACGAGACCATCGCCACCCTGTTCGCCCCCGACATCGCCGCCGGACGCGTCATCCGCCTCGGCGAAGCCCCCGACCGCTACCTCGCCCAACAGTCCGTCCGCACCTTCCTCGACCTCGACCAGCCCGCCCGGCGCACCGTCAAACTCCCGCTGTCCGTCCTCAACACCATGGTCTGGCGCGGCCTGCCCACCGAACGCACCCTCGCCGCCCCCGCCGTCACCGCATGGGTCCACGCCGTCCGCGACAACGACCCCTTCCTGCGCGACGAGTGCCGCGTCGTCCTGCTCGGCGAAACCGCCTCCGTCACCGTGCGGCACCCCGTCCTCGAAGACCTCCCCGGCGTGCCCTACCAGTACCGGGAACTCCTCGGCGCCATCTGGCGCGAACCCCTCACCCCCCGGCTCGACCCCGGCGAACACGCCCGCACCCTCGCCTCACTCCTGCACGTCGACCCCTACGGCCGACCCTTCGTCGCCGAACTCGTCGACCGCTCCGGACTCGCCCCCCGCGCCTGGCTCCGCGCCCTCTTCCACGCCATGCTGCCGCCGCTCCTGCACTGCCTCTACCGGCACGGCCTGGTCTTCTCCCCGCACGGCGAGAACGCCATCGTCGTCTTCGACGACTGCGACGTCCCCGTCCGCCTCGCCGTCAAGGACTTCGTCGACGACGTCAACATCAGCGACCAGCCGCTCCCCGAACTCGCCGGCCTGCCCGACGACGTCGCCGCCGTCCTCCTGCGCGAACCACCCGCCTACCTGTGCCAGTTCATCCACGCCGGACTCCTCGTCGGGCACTACCGCTACCTCGCCGACCTCGCCGAAATGCACCTCGGCGTCCCCCAGGGCGACTTCTGGGCGATGGTCCGCGACGAGATCCACGCCCACCAGGACCGCTTCCCGGAACTCGCCGACCGCTTCGCGCTCTTCGACCTGCTCACCCCGCGCATCGACCGGCTCTGCCTCAACCGGAACCGGCTGATCCTCGACGGCTACCGCGACCGGCCGGGCCGCCCGCACGTCGCCGCACACGGCTCCGTCCCCAACCCGCTGTACGGCGGTTC
The DNA here is from genome assembly GCF_029953285.1 of Yinghuangia seranimata. Lineage (GTDB taxonomy): Bacteria > Actinomycetota > Actinomycetes > Streptomycetales > Streptomycetaceae > Yinghuangia > Yinghuangia seranimata. The sequence continues at coordinate 41,835 of NZ_JASAOI010000031.1, forward strand.
TCGATAGGGCCCAGTTGACCATGGTGTGATCCCCGTCACGGATGTCAGAATGCGGCCGTGACGTTGGATCGAGCGCCCCTGCGCGTGGCCGCGGCCCAGGCCCACGCCCTGCCCGGGAACGTGGCGGACAACGTGGCCACCGCCGCCCAGCTCGTGCGGTTCGCCGCGTCCTCAGGGGCCGACGTCGTCGTGCTGCCGGAGCTCTTCCTCTCCGGCTACGACCTCGACCTCATCCGCGGCGAACCGGACCGCTGCGAGATCGTCCCCGGCGACCGCCGGCTCGACGACCTCGCGGCGGCCTGCTACGCCAGCCGCACCGTCGCCGTCGTCGGCGGCTGCGTACGGCGCGGCGGCCGCCGCACGTCCTCCCTCATCGTCGTCGGCCTCGACGGCGAGGCCCAGATCGGCTACGACGCCCAGCACCTGCCGCCCGACGCCCTCGACCTGTTCACCCCGGGCGACTTCGGCTGCTCCGTCGAGATCCGCGGCTGGCGGCTCGGCCTCGGCACCCGGCACGACATCGGCTTCCCCGAACACGTCCGCGCCGCCACCATGGACGGCTGCGACGGCTACCTGTGCGCCGGCCTGTTCACCCGCGGCGACGCCGAGTACCGGCGCGGCCTCTACCTGGCCACCCGCGCGCTCGAGAACACCTGCTACACCGTCCTCGCCAACCACATCGGCGCCACCGGCGACGGACCCGGCTGCGGGCGCAGCGCCGTCTTCGGGCCCGACGGCCGCGTCGTCGCCGAGGCCGACGGAGAACGCGTCGACGTCGTCGTCGCCACCATGCAGGACTTCGAGATCGACGCGGCCCGGGAAAGCCTCACCATGCTCACCGAGCTGCCCTGCCCGGTCACGCGACGGGAACGCGTCAAGCTCGACTGACTCCTGCCGCGCCTTCCGCTGACACGTGACCGACCCGCCGGCGGTGGACGCCGTCGCCCGCGCGACAGCCCAGCTCCAGACTTTCGGACCTGGCGCGCCGCGCCCTCGCCGCTTAGGCTCACCGAGGCGCCGTTACCCGCCGGTAACCGCTGCCTCGGCGCACCTCCCGGTCGCGCCCACACCGCACGGGACGACAAAGGGGACGGCACGTGGGCAAGGCACGACACCTCACAGCAGCCGCGGCCATCGCGGCCGCCGCACTCACGCTCACCGCCTGCTCCTCGGACTCCTCCGGCTCCTCAAACGCCACGACCCCCGCGAAACCCGCCGGCTCGGCCCCCGCCGCCGGCGGAGCCGCCGCACCCGCCGCGGCACAGCCCGCCCCCGCCGCCGGAGCCCGCGGCTCCTACTACGTCGCCCTCGGCGACTCCTACGCCGCCGGCGTCATGATCGGCGAAACCCTCCCCGACAGCCCCAAAGGCTGCCTCCGCACCGCCGCCAACTACGCCCACCAGCTCGCCAAGGCCCTCGCCGTCCCGTCCTTCACCGACGTCACCTGCGGCGGCGCCGTCACCGACGACTTCGCCAAGGCCCAGACCTTCTCCAACAGCGGACCCTCCCCGACCCCCCAGTACGACGCCCTCGGCCCCGACACCAAACTCGTCACCGTCGGCATCGGCGGCAACGACATCGGCTTCAGCCAGATCATCGGCACCTGCGCCTTCAGCTCCGTCAGCAGCAGCTCCAAGACACCCTGCACCGACGTCTTCACCAAAGACGGACAGGACACCCTCAAACAGCGCATCGACACCACCGGCGGCAAGATCGACGCCGTCCTGCGCACCGTCCACGAGAAGTCCCCCGACGCCCGCGTCCTCCTCGTCGGCTACCCCGCGATCCTCCCCGAGACCGGCGCCGGCTGCCCCGACCGGCTCCCCGCCGCCGCAGGCGACCTGCCCTACCTGCGCACCGTCCTGCAGAACCTCAACGGCATGCTCAAGCAGCGCGCCGCCGCCGGAAACGCCACCTACGTCGACACCTACACCCCCGGCATCGGCCACGACGTCTGCCAGGCGGCCGGCACCCGCTGGATCGAAGGGCTCAAGCCCGAACAGCCCGCCGCACCCGTCCACCCCAACGCACTCGGGCAGCAGGGCATGGCCGCGGCCGTCATCGCCACCGCCGAAAAGCGGTAGCGGCAGCCGTACCCGCGAACCGGAGCGCGCGCACCGGAGCGTCCCCGCGCCACCGTAGGCTTACGACCGATGAGTGACATCGCGGAAACCGACGCCCCCGACACGGCCGAACCCGACCTGACCGAGGACGGCGCCGGGCACGACACCGAGCACGACAACGGCCCCCTCGCCGACGCCGAGGACGCGCCCGACACCGTCCCGGCCACCCGCTCCGCACCCGGCGGCCGCCCCGACGTCGGCACCCTCCTCTCGGCCGCCGTCGACGCCGTCGGCGGCACCGAACGCCCCGGCCAGGTCCGCATGGCCGAAGCCGTCGCCGGCGCCGTCGCCCGCCGCGAACACCTCCTCGTCCAGGCCGGCACCGGCACCGGAAAGTCGCTCGCCTACCTCGTCCCCGCACTCGCCGGACGACACCGCGTCGTCGTCGCCACCGCCACCCTCGCCCTGCAACGACAACTCGTCGAACGCGACCTCCCGCGCACCGTCGAGGCCCTGCACCCCCTGCTGCGCCGCCGCCCCACCTTCGCCACCCTCAAGGGCCGCAGCAACTACGTCTGCCTGCACCGCCTCCACGACGGCCCGCCCGACGACGGCGACGTCCTCTTCGAACCCTCACCCACCTCGCAGATCGGCCGCGACATCATCCGCGTCCGCGACTGGGCCGAGGACGAGACCGAGACCGGCGACCGCGACGACCTCAGCCCCGGCGTCAACGACCGCGCCTGGGCCCAGGTCTCCGTCACCTCCACCGAATGCCTCGGCGCCGCCAAATGCCCCTACGGGCAGGAATGCTTCGCCGAACGCGCCCGCGAGATCGCCAAGCAGTCCGACATCATCGTCACCAACCACGCACTGCTCGCGATCGACGCCCTCGAAGGCGCCCCCGTCCTCCCCGAACACGAGGTCCTCGTCGTCGACGAGGCCCACGAACTCTCCGCCCGCGTCACCTCCGTCGCCACCGACGACCTCACCATCGGCGCCGTCGAACGCGCCGCCCGCCGCGCCGCCAAACTCGCCAACGAGAAGGCCGTCGACCAGCTGCGCACCGCCGCCGAGGCGTACGCCAAGACCATGGCCGACCGTGAACCCGCCCGCGTCAACGAACCCGACGCCGACCTCGGCTGGGCGCTCGCCGCACTCCGCGACGCCGCCCGCGGCGTCATCACCTCCCTCGGCGAGGTCCGCGACAAGAGCCTCTCCGACGAGGACGCCGCGCGCCGCCAGGCCATGGCGTCCGTCCAGAACGTCCACGACGCCTGCGAGCGCATCCTCAGCGGATCGCCCTACGACGTGCTGTGGATCGAACGCAACGACCGCGTCGGACCGTCCCTCCGCGTCGCCCCGCTCGCCGTCGCCGGCCTGCTGCGCGAGTCCCTCTTCGGCGACCGCACCGTCGTCCTGACCTCCGCCACCCTCAAGCTCGGCGGAGACTTCACCGGCGTCGCCCGCAACCTCGGCCTCAGCCCCGAAGGACTGCTGCCCGAACCCGGCGAACAACCCGCCGCGCCCCCCGCCGCCAAGACCGCGAAGAAGAAGACCAAAGCCGGGAAGAAGGAGGCCGCCGCCGACGCGGCCGCTGACGACGACGAGACCGGCGGCGCGGACCCCGACACCGACGCCGACCTCGCCCCCTGGCGCTGCCTCGACGTCGGATCCCCCTACGCCTACCCCAAGCAGGGCATCCTCTACGTCGCCAAGCACCTACCGCCGCCCGGCCGCGACGGCATGCACCCCGCGACCCTCGACGAACTCGCCGAACTCATCGAATGCGCGGGCGGCCGCACCCTCGGCCTGTTCTCCTCCCGGCGCGCCGCCGAAGCCGCCACCGAGGCCCTCCGCACCCGCCTCGACCTGAAGATCCTGTGCCAGGGCGACGACTCGCTGCCCGAACTCCTCAAGGAGTTCTCCTCCGACACCTCGTCGTGCCTCTTCGGGACGCTCTCCCTGTGGCAGGGCGTCGACGTGCCCGGACCCGCCTGCCAGCTCGTCGTCATGGACCGCATCCCGTTCCCGCGCCCCGACGACCCGCTCATGAGCGCCCGCGCCCAGGCCGTCCACGAGAGCGGCGGCAACGGCTTCATGGCGGTCGCGGCCACCCACGCGGCACTGCTCATGGCCCAGGGCGCCGGCCGGCTCATCCGCGCCGCGGACGACCGCGGCGTCGTCGCCGTCCTCGACTCCCGCCTCGCCACCGCCCGCTACGGCGGCTTCTTCCGCTCCTCGATGCCCGACTTCTGGTACACCACCGACCGCAACCAGGTCCGCAGGTCCCTCTCGGCGATCAACGTCTGACCAGCCCGGCCGGCGGCCGCGTGCCGGGCACGCGCGAGGGGCCGCCGCCTGCGGACATCAGGTCCGCGGCGTCGGCCCCTCGGCACATACGGCAGCTGTCAGACGCGTCGCATGACCGCGACGACCTTCCCCAGGATCGTCGCGTCGTCACCGGGGATCGGGTCGTACGCCGGGTTGTGCGGCATCAGCCACCGGTGCCCGTCGCGGTTGCGCAGCCGCTTCACCGTCGCCTCGCCGTCGAGCATCGCCGCGACGATGTCGCCGTTCTCCGCGACCGGCTGGCGGCGCACCGCCACGTAGTCGCCGTCCATGATCGCGGCCTCGATCATCGAGTCGCCGCTGACCTTGAGCAGGAACACCTCGCCGTCGCCGACCAGTTGCCGGGGCAGCGGGAAGACGTCCTCGATCGACTGCTCGGCCAGGATCGGACCACCCGCGGCGATCCGGCCCACCACCGGGACATACGACGCGGCGGGCCGCTCGGTGCCGTTCCCGTTGATCGGCGTCGCCGTCGCACCGCCCACCGGGGCGAGCGGGCGCCCGCCGTCGGGGGAGCGCACCTCGTAGGCGCGCGGCCGGTGCGGATCACGGCGCAAATACCCCTTGCGCTCCAGGGCCATGAGCTGGTGCGCGACCGACGAGGTGCTCGACAGGCCGACCGCCTCACCGATCTCGCGCATGCTCGGCGGATAGCCGCGGGCCTCCACCGAGGCACGGATGACCTCGAGGACGCGGCTCTGGCGCGGCGTCAGCCCATTCCCGGTGCGCCGCGGAAGCGTGCGGACCTGGGCCGATTCCGACTGGTCCCCCCCGGGTGCGTCCGTTGCTGCCGCGGTGTTCCGGGCTGGGGTGACCGGGGGCTGGATGCCTCCGGTTGCTTCTCCGGACACGGGTTTCCCCTCTCGACGGATTACTCGCACACGGAGAACGGTAGCCGGGTTCGAAAGGTTGCGCCAAACACACGTTCGAGTGAATTTAGCCCATTCCGCCTACGGAGACTCCTCTAGCGTAGTATTTAATCGTACAGGTATTCGATTGAACATATGTCCACTCTGGCCCTGTGGCTCCGGTGGACTTCTGGGGCGAACGCAGTGACAAAGTCGGATCTGTCCGACATCTCCTGCACCACGCGTCCACCCGGCTGAATTTTCACCTCACACACAGCCCCTGCCCCTGCGGTGACCTGCGCCGATTGCTGGACGTCGCAACACCCTTCCCGAGCGTCAGCGTGTTGGCTTGCAGTGCCTGGGGGCGAGCCCTAGGCTTCCACTACATCTTGTGGTCCGTTCTTCGAACTAACCCACAAGTTGTGGTCGCCGTATATATCACATCCCGAAGCGCACCAAGCGAAACCTCGCCGCACCACGTGCCGGCGAGGCGCCGGGGCGCGGGCGGCGACCCCGCCAGGACGCCCGAGCGCGCCCCTTATAAGGGCGCCCGGAGCGGACGGCAACCGGACGCAACAAGGCAGGCACTCAGGGGAGGACACACCAGTCATGCACTGCCCCTTCTGCCGACGGCCCGACAGCCGCGTCGTCGACAGCCGCACCACGGACGACGGTGCGGCCATCCGCCGCCGCCGCTCCTGCCCCGACTGCGGCCGCCGCTTCACGACCATCGAGTCCGCCTCGCTGACCGTCGTCAAGCGCAGCGGCGTCACCGAGCCGTTCAGCCGCGACAAGATCGTCAACGGCGTCCGCAAGGCATGCCAGGGCCGACCCGTCAGCGAGGACGCCCTCGCCCAGCTCGGCCAGCGCGTCGAGGAAGCCGTCCGCGCCACCGGCTGCGCCGAACTCAGCACGCACGACCTCGGACTCGCCATCCTCGGACCGCTGCGCGAACTGGACGAAGTCGCCTACATGCGCTTCGCGTCCGTCTACCGCGCCTTCGACTCCCTCGAGGACTTCGAAGCCGAGATCGCCCTGCTGCGCACCGAGTCCGCCGGCACCGCCCCCGAGGGCGCCGCCGCGGAAACCTCCCCCGAAACGAGGGGATTGGTTTCCGCCTTGGATGGACAACCACAACAGCTGCACCCACCGAAGCCCGCGCCCGGCGCCGGATCGGGAACGGGCTGACGCACACCGCAGCCCCCATACCGCACGACACACCAGGTGGAACGAACGACGGACCACCCGATCGGGCATGCCGGAATCCCCGTCACGCCCGCGGCGTTGTTCAGGAGGAGATACGTATGACAGAGACGACGAGCGGCTCAGCACGCGGCGCCGGACGGGCGAAGCCCGGCAAGGGCCTGCGCATCGAGCGCGTGTACACGACCCCCGGCACCCACCCGTACGACGAGGTGGTCTGGGAGCGCCGTGACGTCGTCATGACCAACTGGCGCGACGGCTCGATCAACTTCGAGCAGCGTGGCGTCGAGTTCCCCGACTTCTGGTCGGTGAACGCGGTCAACATCGTGACGAGCAAGTACTTCCGCGGCGCGGTCGGCACGGACCAGCGTGAGTGGAGCCTCAAGCAGCTCATCGACCGCGTGGTCAAGACCTACCGCAAGGCCGGCGAGGACTTCGGCTACTTCGGCTCGCCCGCCGACGCCGAGATCTTCGAGCACGAGCTGACGCACGCCCTCCTCCACCAGGTCTTCAGCTTCAACTCGCCGGTGTGGTTCAACGTCGGCACCCTGCAGCCGCAGCAGGTCAGCGCGTGCTTCATCCTGTCCGTCGACGACACGATGGAGTCCATCCTCGACTGGTACAAGGAAGAGGGCCTGATCTTCAAGGGCGGCTCGGGCGCGGGCCTCAACCTCTCGCGCATCCGCTCCAGCAAGGAACTCCTCTCCTCGGGCGGCAACGCCTCCGGCCCGGTCTCCTTCATGCGCGGCGCCGACGCCTCCGCCGGCACCATCAAGTCCGGTGGCGCGACCCGCCGCGCGGCGAAGATGGTCGTCCTCGACGTCGACCACCCCGACATCGAGGACTTCATCGACACCAAGGTGAAGGAAGAGGAGAAGATCCGCGCCCTCCGCGACGCGGGCTTCGACATGGACCTGGGCGGCGACGACATCACGTCCGTCCAGTACCAGAACGCCAACAACTCGGTCCGCGTCTCCGACGAGTTCATGAAGGCCGTCGAAGCCGGCACCGACTTCGGCCTGCGCGCCCGCATGACGGGCGAGGTCATCGAGACCGTCGACGCGAAGAAGCTCTTCCGCAAGATGGCGGAGGCGGCGTGGGCGTGCGCGGACCCGGGGATCCAGTACGACGACACGATCAACCACTGGCACACGTGCCCGGAATCCGGACGAATCACCGCATCTAACCCATGCAGTGAGTACCTACACCTTGACGACACTTCTTGCAACCTCGCATCGCTGAACTTGATGAAGTTTTTGCGTGAGGATGACACGTTCGACGTGGTGAAGTTCGCCAAGGTCGTCGAGCTGGTCATCCTCGCGATGGACATCTCCATCTCGTTCGCGGACTTCCCGACGCAGAAGATCGGCGAGAACACCCGCGCGTTCCGCCAGCTCGGCATCGGCTACGCCAACCTCGGCGCGCTGCTCATGGCGACCGGCCACGCGTACGACAGCGACGGCGGCCGCGCGCTCGCCGGCGCGATCACCTCGCTGATGACCGGAACCGCCTACAAGCGCTCGGCTGAACTCGCAGTGGTGGTGGGGCCGTACGACGGTTACGCCCGCAACGCGGCCGCCCACAAGCGCGTCATGCAGCAGCACGCGGACGCCAACGACGCGGCGAAGAGCGTCGACGCGCTCGACAAGTCCGTGTGGGACGCCGCGACCAAGGCGTGGAAGGACGTTCTCAAGCTCGGCGAGAAGAACGGCTTCCGCAACGCCCAGGCGTCGGTGCTCGCCCCCACCGGCACGATCGGCCTGATGATGGACTGCGACACCACCGGTGTCGAGCCCGACCTCGCGCTGGTCAAGTTCAAGAAGCTCGTCGGCGGCGGCTCGATGCAGATCGTCAACGGCACCGTCACCCGCGCCCTCAACAAGCTCGGCTACCAGGCCGAGCAGGTCGAGGCGATCGTCGAGTACATCGGCGAGCACGGCCACGTCGTCAACGCGCCGGGCCTGAAGACCGAGCACTACGAGGTCTTCGACTGCGCGATGGGTGAGCGGTCTATCGCGCCGATGGGCCACGTCCGGATGATGGCGGCGGCGCAGCCGTTCCTGAGCGGTGCGATCTCCAAGACGGTGAACCTGCCCGAGAACGCCAGCATCGAGGACATCGAGAAGATCTACCTCGAGGGCTGGAAGCTCGGTACAAAAGCGCTCGCGGTCTATCGCGACAACTGCAAAGTCGGCCAGCCGCTCTCGGCGAAGAAGACCGAGGCGACAGTCGAGGAGAAGCCGGTCGCGGTCGAGAAGGTCGTCGAGTACCGGCCCGTCCGCAAGCGTCTCCCGAAGAGCCGCCCGGGGATCAGCACCTCGTTCTCGGTGGGTGGCGCCGAGGGCTACATGACCGCCAACTCGTACCCGGACGACGGTCTGGGCGAGGTGTTCCTCAAGATGTCCAAGCAGGGTTCGACCCTCGCGGGCATGATGGACGCCTTCTCGATCGCGGTGTCGGTCGGCCTGCAGTACGGCGTGCCGCTGGAGACGTACGTCTCGAAGTTCACCAACATGCGCTTCGAGCCGGCCGGTCTGACGGACGACCCGGACGTGCGGATGGCGCAGTCGATCGTCGACTACATCTTCCGTCGCCTGGCGCTCGACCACCTGCCGTTCGAGACGCGTTCGGCGCTCGGCATCCACTCGGCCGAGGAGCGCCAGCGCCACCTCGACACCGGTTCGTACGAGCCGGTCGAGGCGGACGACGAGGACGAGGACGTCGCCACGGAGACGCTGGCCCAGTCGGCCCCGCGCGAGCACAAGCCGAGCACGCCGGAGCTGAAGGTCCTCCCGACGACGGTCCACTCGTCGACCGAGCTGCTCGAGGCCCAGCAGGGCCGCAGCGCGGACGCCCCGCTCTGCTTCTCCTGCGGCATCAAGATGCGCCCGGCCGGCAGCTGCTACGTCTGCGAGGGCTGCGGCTCCACCAGCGGCTGCAGCTGAAACCAGGCGGAATTGCATCGGATAACAGCATCCGAAGTAGCCGACGCACGTAGCTGACCAGCAGCTCACGAAGGGGATCGACCATTGGTCGGTCCCCTTCGTCGTGTCCGTGACCAGGGCGGCGTAAGCTGCCCGACATGATCAAGAGAATCGAGTCCTCCGTCCGCCGATGAGCGAGACGGCCGGGACGCAACCGCCCGGATCGCAGATATCCCTCTTCGAACACGCGCTACAACTCCACCTGCTGGCCCCGGACGAGCCACTGCCGCGGGACGGGGCGCCATACCCCGACGATGCGTTGCACCGTGGTCGACCTCGGCCGGAGCCTGAGGATCGGCACACCGTCGGCAAAGACGCCGCCCTCGTCTTGGACGCGCATTTCGCCCGTACCTCTGCCCTTCCCGGCGAACTGGTCGGCGCTTTCAACGATGTCTACGCCCCCATTTATCCCAACGCGCGCATCGCTGCGGCGGCTGAGCGCGCGGAAAGACGGCGTGTTCACGAAACGGGCCGATGGCTGGTCCGATACGGAACCGATCGTGACTCGGTCACCGTGGGGCTCGCCCTGGTCGCTGCCGTCGGAACGGTCGAAGACGTGCGACTGATCCAAACGATCGGCCTGCTGTCCAACCAGTTCGGTCCCCTTGCAGCGCACGCCTTGGAACGACTGCCTGGAAGCACCGACGCCCTGCTCTGGCTCGCCGATCGAGTCGCCGGCTGGGGACGGGTCTCCGTCGTAGAAGCCCTCTGCCGACTCGACGACCCCGTCGCCCAACCCTGGCTCCTCCGCAGGGCGTGCGACGGCGGTTTCCTCAACGCATACTTCGTTGGCAAGATCGCCCAGGTCACGCGCCTTCACGAAGTCGTCACCGGAGCCGAGGTGGATGACGAGATCGTCGACCACACCGGCAGATTGCTCTTGGTGATGACTTTCAGTCAAGGCATGGGCGTCACCCTCTCGGGTTATCCCCACGCCGAGGCGGTACTGGCTGCACATCTGCGTCACCTTGAGCAATTGGGGCCTTCCGCCACCCGGTACTGCACCGCTGCGTGGCTGGCGAACAGCCTGGGGGAACACGGTGATGCCGGTTCGATAGGGCCAGTTCAGCGATGGCAGCCCTACCGGGACAACTATCTGGCTCTCCTCGCGCGTGACGACTGGTGCGAGGTGGCGAGGGATGCTCTCGCGGCGAAGGACCCAGGCATCGCCCGGCTCGTAGGGACGCCGTCAGGCCGTCGGCTGCCGGCGTTCGCGAACCGGCCGAACGAGTGAACTATATTGTCTGATAACGGATTTACCGGTCATTGGATCGACGTCTTGTCGGTCCGGGTCGGTGGTCTCGATGCATGGAGAACACACCGAACAGCCCGACTGCTTTTGACCCGTGCGGCGCGATGGGCGGATTCCTCGGCAATCACAAGTTGTGGACCGACCGCGGCCTGATCGGCGCGGAAGACGCATTCGTTCGCTCGACCCGAGGCGATCACGTCCAAGCGGCCTGCGCATTGGATCGGCTTCGTCCCTGGCCGACATCGGAAGTGCGGTTGACGGAATTGCGTGTGCGGCCTTTGGGCGTACGCGCTGCGGTGCAGGTGCGTTTTGCCGACGGCTCCGCTGTGGCGGGCTCGGCGTGGCAGCGTGTCTGGACCCGGAATCGTGGCTGGGTTCCCTTGTGCAGGCTGGTTCCATCCGATGTGGTCGAGCGAGCCAATCTGGTGGTGCCCCGTGCGTGCGCTACCGCGTTGCCGCCTCCATCGGACTTGCTCGCCACGACAGCGCGTCAGGTGAAGGAGCTGTACCTGCCGACTTGCTGGACCACACCGTTGTGCCACTACCTCGGATGGTTGGTGGGGGATGGCTGCCTGACGCCGACGGCGGTAGTGACGGTGTACGGCTCAGCGGCCGATCAGTCGGTGGTGCTGCCGATGCACCGCCACCTCATCGAGGGCATCGCCGGCAACTCGCTGACGCCAAGCGTGCAGGCCAACGGGACGCTGCAGTTGCGGCTCACGCGCCGCCATCTCGTCGCATATCTGCGGGAGTTGGGCTTCTCGATGGCGCGCGCCGCCGAAAAGGTTGTGCCTCGTGCGATCGCGGAAGCTCCGAGGGATGCTGTCGCGGCCTTCCTCAGCGGTCTCTTCGATGCTGACGGATGCGTGGTCAACCAGTCCGGCAATCAGACGCGATACGTGGGATTGGGGAGTTCCTCAGAGCTGCTCGTGCGTGATGTGCAGCAGTTGCTCGCCTCGTGTTTCGGTATCCGGTCGCGGATCTACGTGTGTGATTCCAGCAATCGGACGTTCGCATACACGCGTAAGGGAGATGGCAGGAGCGTCGTGTATCAGGCGCGTGGTCCCCTGCATGATCTCCGGATCACCGGCGAGGGTATTCGGACCTTCCACGAGGCCATCGGTTTCCGGCTGCCGGCGAAGCAGGAGCGTCTCGAGGTGATCCTGGCCACGGGACGCTTCTACCGCAAGGACCCCGCCGTGCGCGTCGCCGCGATTGAGGATTTCGGCCGTCACCCCGTATTCGCGTTGGCGACGGCGTCTGAAACGGCCTGTGTCGTAGGCGGGAATATCGTGCCAGGGGAACGGATCAACCGCGGTCTCTGAGCAGCACTCTCGGTTGGGCTGAGCCAGTGCGGCCCTCGGGGGGAGGTTCCTCCGAGGGCCGCAGGTGCGTCAGATTCCCAACGCCTCGCGGGTGCGGTCTAGTTCGGTGGGGTCGGTGGTGGTGGGGACGAGGAAGAGTTCGTCGAAGCCTGCGTCGCGGACGATGTCGACGGCGGTGGCGAGGGATTTGGGGGAGTGGGCGCGGGCGCCTTCGGCGACGGCTTCGGCTATTTCGGGGCCGAAGATCTTGAGGTAGTCGAAGGCGTAGGTGTGGAGCCGTTGTTCGGCGTCGTCGCCGAGGGCGTACCAGAGGCTGGTCGAGAGGTGGGGTTTGTCGGTGCGGCCTGCGTCGTGCCAGGCCGCGCGGACGCGGTCGGCGACTTCGGCGAGGGCTTCGGGGTCGGGGTAGGCGATGGCGGTGCCGTCGTCGACGCCGGTGGCCCAGTGGGCGGCGCGGGCGGTGGCTTTGGGGCCGATGGCGCCGGCGATGAGCGGGGGGCCGCCGGGCTGGACGGGCGGTGGGCCGACGGGGTCGAGGTCGGGTTCGGGTGGGGTTCCGGCCCAGGTGGCGCGCATGACGGCGACCTGGTCGTCGAGGCGTTGCCAGCGTCGGTCGAAGGGGGCGGAGACGGCGCGGTAGTCCTGTTCGCGGCCGCCGACTCCGACGCCGACGGTGAGGCGTCCGTTGCTGAGGCGGTCGACGGAGGCGAGGTCTTTGGCCATGCGGACGGCGTTGTGCGACGGCAGCACGATGATGGTGGTGCAGAGCCGGACGCGTTCGGTGAGTGCGGCCGCGGCGGCGAGCTGCACGGTCATGGAGTGGCTGGTGTAGGCGACGCGTTCGGGGACGGCGAGGCTGGACCAGGGGCCTTCGTCGATGCCGCGGCACCAGCGGAGTACTTCGTCGCGCCCGTGGGGGAGCATGGTCGGGAGTGTCATGGCGATGTCCACGCCGCCGGATGCTGCCTGATCGGGCGTGCGAGAACAATGGCCGCGCGGGGTCGGCTCGTGGGCCGGCCCCGCGCCTCTGCCGTGAGGCGGGGGTCAGCCGGCCCCCGCGTCTGCTGTGCGGCGGAGGGTCAGCCGGCGAGCTGGGCGGCCTTGGCGGCGCGCTTGGCGAAGACCTCTTCCCGCATCGACTCCATCTTCTTCAGGGCGTCCTTGCGGTCGCGCTTGGAGAGGCGGTCGATGTACAGGTAGCCGTTGAGGTGGTCGGTCTCGTGCTGGAGGCAGCGGGCGAAGTAGCCGAAGCCTTCGACGACGACGGGCTCGCCGTTCTTGTCGACGCCGCGGGCGACGGTGTGGTCGGGGCGTGCGAGGTCCTTGTGCGGGCCGGGCACGGAGAGGCAGCCTTCGCCGGCTTCGTCGAGGTGGCGTTCGGCGGCGGGGAGTTCGTCGAGGACGGGGTTGAGGATGTGGCCGATGTGGCGGTTGCCGTCCTCGTCGGTGCAGTCGTAGACGAAGAGGCGGATGCCGACGTCGACCTGGTTGGCGGCGAGTCCGACGCCGTCGGCGACGTACATGGTGTGGAACATGTCGGCGATGAGCTTGTCGAGTTCGGGGGTGCCGAACTCGGTGATCTCGGCGCAGGGGTGGTGCAGGACGTCTTCGCCGACCACGGTGATGCGCAGCGTTTCGCCGGAGGCCGCCTCGGGGGCGAATTCGGGGTAGCTGTCGACCGGCTTGCCCTGGAGGTAGATCCGGGCCTCGGCTTCGTGGTCGTGGCTGTGCGGCTCGGACATCCTGGCGGGGCCTTTCGGTGGCGGTGTGGCGGCTGGGGGTTCCAGACAGGCGCGGTGGGCGGCGCTGTCCGGCAAAACTAACATCCCGCCGGACGGGCGTCGTCACGCCGTGTCACGGGAGCAGTGCGGAGGCCCGTGCGGTGACGGTGACGGGTCCGGGGGTGGTGACGGTGACGCGGGTCCAGTCGTCGGTTCCGCCGGTGATCCTGGTGCCGGGGTGGTCGGTGGTGAACCACGCGGTGTGGTGGATGCGCACGGTGAAGGTGCCGGGGGCGTCGGCGACGAAGGTGAAGCTGGACGGGCTGAGTTCGGTGAGCCTGCCGGGGCCGTCGAGGAGCGGGGTGGGGTCGGTGAGTTCCCAGATCCGCCAGTGCGCGTCGGACCAGACGGGGCGGAGCCAGTCGGTGCCGGCTTTGAGGATCTTGGCTTCGCGGCGGGCGGATTCGTCGAGGGGGACGTCGGGGAGGGCGATGTAGCGGACGCCGGTTTCGCGGAGCCAGGCGTGGTATCCGGCGGCGTCGAGGCGGGGGTCGTAGAGGGCGGCGTTGCGGTCGCGGTCGAGTTGGCGTTCCCAGCCGCGGGCGAGGGGCTGGTGCTCGGCGACGTAGACGCTTTCCCAGTGGCCGCGGGTGAAGGGGATCTCGACGCGGCCGACGGGCTGGTTGTGGCTGCGGAGGAAGGCGAGCATGCCGGTGTAGTAGCTGGTGTCGTCGGCGGCGCTGTCCTTGAAGTCGTGGGCGACGGCGATGCTGGCGGAGGAGAGTTGCCAGGCGAGCAGGGGGACGGCGAGCAGGGCGACGAGGCGGCGGCGGCCGAGGGAGAGCAGGACGACGGCGGCGAGGGGTCCGGCCATGACTTCGCCGAGGCGGGCGACGTTGCCGCCGACGGCGCTGGGGACGAGGTAGAGCACGGTGCCGGAGACGGCGTAGAGCCACAGGAAGCGGCGTGCGGTCTGGTGGCTGGTGGGGAGCAGGTAGAGGCCGACGGCGGCGAAGCCGAGGATGGCGCCGAGTCGCCAGAAGGGGAAGCCGAAGTCGCCGCCGCTGGGGAAGGCGAGGGCGGTGCCGAGGCCGACGGCGGCGGGGGCGAACGCGAAGCGGGTGGCCCAGACGCGTTGGGCGGGTACCCAGGCGAGCGCGGTCATGAGGAGGAACGCGCCGGCGAGGGGGCTGGCGAGGCCGCTGAGGAGGGCGGCGGAGGCGGCCCACAGGGGGTGTGCGCTGCGGGCGGCGAGGACGGCGAGGAGGGCGGCGGCAACGCCGAGGACGAACGGTGTGCGGCCGATGAGGTATTCGACGCAGATGATGGCGGCGAACCAGAGGGCGGCGATGCGGCGGGGCAGTCCGGGGCTGCCGACGCGGAGCCGACCCCAGGTCCAGGCGGCGAGGACGCAGGACAGTGCGGTGAGGGTGCGGGTGCCGATGCCGCCGGCGAGGGTGGGGGTGATGACGCTGTAGCCGGGGAGGAGGTGGCCGCCGTACCACTGGTTGTTCCACAGGACGGCGCCGTGTTCGCGGGCGAGCCAGGCGCGGAACTGCTGGGCGGGCCAGTCGGGTCCGGAGAGTCCGGTGACGGTGATGAGGCCGACGAGGGCGACGGTGAGCAGGTAGGGGCGGTCGCCGAGGAAGATCGCGGTGGCGCGGAGCCGGGGGGTGCGGGCGCCGGGCGGGACGCGCGGCGGCGTCGGGTCGGCGGGCGCGGGGTCGGTGTTCCGCGGTGCGGTGCGGGCGGCGTGCGCTGTGCGGGTCTTGGGGGGCGCGGCTGTGGTGCCGGGCGGCGGCGCGTGGTCGGGTCCGGTGGTGGGGCCGCCGGTTCGCGGTTCGTCCGTCGCGCTCATGGCGGCCGAGTTTTCCAGACCCGGGGGCCTTTCGCGCAAATCGCGTGGGGCGGGTGGGGCTGGCGTGTTGTGTCCCGGGGTGGGTGCGCCGGGTGTTCCGTCAGGTGGTGATGCCGCCGTCGACGGTGGCTTCGTCGCCTTCGGGGAGGGGCTCGGGCGGGTTGGGCAGTCCGGCGCGGGTACGCAGGTCGCGGGGGTCGCGGGGGCCGTCGATGCGGCGGATGACGGACAGCGCGGCGGCGTTGAACGCCTCGACGAGGGCCTGGCCTCCGTCGGCGGTCCACTCGGCGCGTTGGACGGCGTGCATGTTGTGGTCGAGTTCGCACCAACAGGCGACCTCGACGGTGGCGGTCACGCTGACGCGGGGGCCGTCCTGCTGCCAGACGTCGAGCCCGAGTTCGAGCCAGTCGCCGTCGGATTCGTAGAGCAGCAGCGCGGTGCCGAGCACGTGCGGCTGCGCCTCGGGTTCGGGCTGCGGGTCGTCGGGGTCGGGCTCGTTCCAGAACCAGCGTGCCGGGTCGTCGAGGGACCGGCGCAGGTCGAGGGCTCGCGCGGCGGTGCTGAGGCGGTCGCGGCCGGAGTCGTCGAGCTGCGGGAACAGCCGCTCGAACGGGATGTCCGAGGCCGGGCGTTCGGTGGGGGGCACGCGGGCATTCTGCTATGCGGTGGGGTCGCCCCGTCAATGTCGGATGGGTGATCGGTCGGTGTTGTGGTGTGTTCTTGACCCGCCGATGTCCTCGTGTGTGCCCTGTGGCCTGCGGTGACGCCCCGCGGGCGGGGGTGGTCCGGCCGGTTGCGAGAATTCGTGTGGATCGTTGGTTCGGGCCGGCCCTGGAGGGGATTCGCGTGCGTATAGCCGTTTTCGCAGGTTCGGCGTCGGGGGTGGGGCCGCGGTACCGCGAGGCCGCCGAGGAGTTGGGCCGGACGTTGGCCCGGGCCGGTGTGGGGATCGTGTACGGCGGTGGTCACGTCGGCCTGATGGGGGCGGTCGCGGACGCGGCGCTCGGGGAGGGCGGCGAGGTGATCGGTGTGATGCCGCGTGACCTGGTGGAGCGGGAGATCGCGCACCGCAGGCTGACGAAGCTCGAGGTGACGGAGACGATGCACGAGCGCAAGGCGTCGATGGCGGCGCTGGCGGACGCGTTCGTGGCGCTGCCGGGCGGTGCGGGCACGTTGGAGGAGGTGTTCGAGGTCTGGACGTGGCAGCACCTGGCGATCCACGGCAAGCCGGTCGCGCTGTTGGACGCGGCGGGGTTCTGGACGCCGATGCTGGCGGCGTTGGACGCGATGGTGGAGGCCGGGTTCATCAAGGCGCGCTACCGCGAGACGCTGCTGGTGGCCTCGGACGGCGCGGGGCTGTTGGCGGCGTGCGAGGCGTGGGTGCCGCCGGCGCCGAAGTGGGAGGGCGGGCTGGATCCGCAGGCTGTGGGGCGCTGAGCGTGGTGTGCCGCCCCGGTGGTGTGCCGGGGCGGCGCCGCGTCATTCCAGGATTTTCTTCAGGTCCGTCTTGATGGTGACGGGTCCTGGGGTGGCGACGGTGATCTGCGTCCACTCGTCCTTGTCGTCGGCGCGGATGTGGACGCCCTCGCGGTCCGCGGTGAACCAGAACGTGGGGTGGATGCGGATCCGGAAGACGCCGGGCTGGTCGGCGACGAAGGTGAACTCGGACGGGGTGAGCCGGGTGAGCCGGCCGGGCCCGTCGAGCAGCGGTGAGGGGTTCTGGACCTCCCACACCTGCCAGTGCTTGTCGGACCAGACGGGTTTGAGCCACGGGACGCCGGACTTGATGAGGTCGACCTCGGGCTGTGCCGACTTGTCTATGGGCACGTCGGGGAGGGCGACGAACCGTACGCCCATCTCCTCGACCCAGGCGCGGTATTCGGGGCCGGTGAGGATGGGCTTGTAGAGGACCTCGTTGACGGAGCGGTCCATCTGTCGGAGCCAGCCGCGTGCGAGCGGCATCTTGTCGGCGACGTAGACGCTTTCCCAGTGGCCGCGGGTGAAGGGGATCTCGATGCGGCCGAGCGGCTGGTTGGCGGTGCCGAGGTACTTCATGACGTCGGCGTAGTACTCGTACTTCTCGCCCTTGCTGTCCTCGCGGTCGTGGTTGATCGCGATGGTGGCGGACTGGAAGCCCCACACGAGCAGCGGGATCGCGAGGATGACGACCAGGCGGCGGCGGCCGAGGGAGAGCAGGACGATCGCCATGATCGGGCCGGCGATCATCTCGCCGAGGCGCGCCAGGTTGCCGCCGAGGGAGGTCGGTACGAAGAAGAAGACGACCGCGGACGCGGCGTAGAGCCACAGGAAGCGGCGCGCGGTGCGTTGTGTGGTGGGCAGCAGCCACAGGCCGACGGCGGCGAAGCCGATGATGGGCCAGAACCGCCACCACGGGAACGGGAACGTGCCCTCGTCGGGGAACAGCAGCGCGGTGACGAGGCCGAGTGCGGCGGGGCCGAAGGCGAGCCGGGTGGGCCACACACGCTCGTGGGGCACCCAGGCGAGGGCGGCCATCAGCAGGAACGCGGCGGAGAGCGGGCTGGCGAGGCCGCAGACGAGGGCGGCGACGCCGGTCAGCACGAGGCGCTTGTTGCGGGCGGCGAGCAGCGCGAGGAGGCCGGCGGCGACGCCGAGGGCGAACGGTGTGCGGCCGATCAGGTAGTCGACGCTGGCCATCACGGCGAACCAGACGGCGCCGGTGCGGCGGGCGAGGTCGTTCTTGCCGACGTCGAGGCGGGACCACGCCCACGCGGAGACGATGCAGGACAGCGCGGTCAGCGTGTGGGTGCCGATGGCGCTGGACAGTACGGGGGTGACGACGCTGTAGCCGGGGAGCAGGTGGCCGCCGTACCACTGGTTGTTCCAGAGGATGGCGCCGTGGTCGCGGACCAGCTGGGTGCGGAATATCGCGGCGGGCCAGTCGGGTCCGGACAGTCCGAGCAGGATGATGAGCCCGATCAGGGCTCCGGTGATCAGGTACGGCCGGTCGGCTATCGCGAGGCCGAAGGCGGCGAGGCGTGTGCGCAGTCGACCGCGGGTGGGTCGGGGCGTGCCTGCCGTGGGCGGCGCGGGGGCTTCGGTCGTCACGTGGGTGGAGTCTTCCAGAAGGCGGCGCCGGCGGAGGATCCCGGCCCGTTAGGTCCAAATTTGTCGGTTTGTCGTCTCTCAGTATCGGGTGGGCGGGGCGATGGCGGTGACCTCGCGGGCGCACGGGACGGCCGCGAGCGGCACCGGATAGCCGGGCCGCGTGCGGACGGCCCAGGTCACGCGGGGTGCGCCGGGGCGGGGCCGGTGGCCTTGGTCGTGCGTCACACCGTCCTCGTCCCCGGTGCCGTCGCGGGGTCGACGTTAGTCGCGGGCCGGCCCGGGTGTCCGCTGGACAACCCTCACATTGACGGCCGCCCGGGCCGTGACCTTTGTGTGGTCACGGCCCGGGCGGCGGCGGGTGGGTTCGGGGGCTTACCGGGCCGAGGCGTCGCCGCCGCGGACGGTGGCCGCGACGAGTGCGCCCAGGACGCTGAGGGCCACGCCGACCAGGATCGCGCGGTCGCCGCCGGCCGCGAGGGCCTCGGCGGGGGTGGAGCCGGACGCCGACTGGACGATGGCGACGACCATCGCGCCGCCGAGGCTGGCACCGGTGTAGCGGGCGGCGTTGGCGGCGCCGGCGCCCATCGCGGCGCGGTCGGCGGGCACGCTCTCCACCGCGAGGCGGGTCGAGGAGGCGTTCAGCAGGCCGAGGCCGATGCCGGCGACGACCAGGCCGGGCACCACGCGGACCCACGATGTGCCGGTGTCCATGCCGTACAGGCCGAGGAAGCCGACGCCGATGACGGCGAGGCCGAGCGCGACCTGGCGGCGGGCCCGCACCTTGGCGGACAGCCGCCCGGCGGCGACGGCCGCGACGACGGAGGTGGCGGACCAGAACGCGAGCAGCCCGGCGGACTGGACGGGGTCGAGGCCGAGGACGCCCTGGAAGAGGGTCGGCAGGTAGGACGCGATGGCGATGACGGCGAGGCCGGTGACGACGGAGCCGAACATCGACACGGCGAACACGGGGCGGCGCAGCAGCCGCAGGTCGAGCATGGGCTCGCGGCCGCGCAGGGCGGTGGCCGCGTAGGCGGCCAGGAACGCGACGGCTATGGCGAGCAGGACGAAGACGGTGCCGCGGGTCCAGCCCTGGCGGCCTTCGACGAGGGCGGCGGTCAGGGCGCCGATGCCGCCGCCGAGGGTGAGCGCGCCGAGCGGGTCGAGGCCGCGGCGGACGGGGGAGCGGGACTCGCTGAGCGTGGCGACGGCGACGAGGGCGAGCAGCGCGCCGGCGGCGGTCTGCGCCCAGTAGGGCGCGGCGTGTCCGGCGGTGCGGGTCAGGCCGGCGGCGGCGAGCGGGCCGAGGGCGATGCCGCCGCCGATGGCGGCGCCGACGGCGGCGGTCGCCCGCACGCGGGCCGCGCCGGTGGGGAAGGCCTGGCCGACCAGTCCGAGTCCGGCGGCGAGCAGGGCGGCGCCCGCGATGCCCTGGAGGACGCGGCCGACGACGAACGGTACGAGCGATCCGGCGAGCGCGGTGAGCGCGGACGCGGCGGCCAGCAGGAGCGCGCCGGCGAGGAAGACGCGGCGCCTGCCGAGGATGTCGGCGAGGCTTCCGGCGGTCAGCTGGGTGGCGGACAGGCCCAGGCTGATGCTGCTGAGGATCCAGGCGGGTCCGGTTGGCCCGGCGTCCAGATGTCGGACGGTGTCGGGAAGCACGGCGAACGGCGCCGTGTAGGTCATCAGGACGAGCAGGGTCGCGGCGACGACGACGGCCAGGGTGACGCCGGGTGCGCGGCGGCCTGACGTCTGGGCGGCGGAGTCGGTGGCGGTGGTGCGGGCGGGGACGGCGGTGGCGGACATCTGGATTCCTCGGGTGCGTGGCGGAAGGCGCGAGGGACAGGAGTGCCGCACCTCGGCCCGTGTTGGTTCATTCATTGAACCGAGGCGACGGGACGACTGTAGCACCAAAGTTCAATGAATGAACCAAGGCGGGGTAGGCTCGTCTCATGGCACTCGGAAAGGACTACGCGGGCCAGGACTGCGCCCTCGCCCGCGCCCTCGAACTCGTCGGCGAGCGGTGGACCCTCCTCGTCGTGCGCGACGTCTTCTACGGCGTCCGGCGCTTCAGCGACTTCCAGGCCCACCTCGATATTCCCCGGGCCGTCCTCACCGCACGGCTGTCCGCCCTCGTGGACGGAGGCGTGCTCGAGCGCCGCCGCTACCAGGACTCACCGCCGCGCGACGAGTACGTGCTCACCGAGGCCGGCGTCGCCCTGTGGCCGGCCGTCTACGCGCTCGCCCAGTGGGCCGTCGCGTTCCTCCCCACCGCGGCCGGCGCCATCCGCGAGTTCGCCCACGTCACCTGCGACGCCGTCGTCGACCCCGCGGGCCTGTGCGCGGTGTGCGGACGCGTCCCGCCGGCCACCGAGCTCGAGACCCGGCCCGGGCCCGGCATGGCGACCTATCACCGCGACGACCCGGTCAGCGTCGCGCTCCGCCGCCCCCACCGGCTCATCGAACCGCTCCAGCCGGCACTGGCCGAAGCCCGCGCCTGACCACCGCCCCGAAGCCGGCATCCCGTCCGCGCCCGGCCGCAGCCCTGAGCCAATAGGGTGTGCACCGGCGGCCGGGCCAGGCCGCCGGGCCGCCGTGCCACGGCGGCGCGACGACGCGGCGGAGGAGTCGTTGGGCGTGAAGGCTGCGGGACTGCGGGCGTTCGTCGCGGTCGGGGTTCTCCTCGCGCTCTATGTCGCCCTGTCGCTCCCGTTCGTCGTCGCGGCCCTGTTCATCGGGCTGCTCGTCGGCGGCACCGACCTGTTCGCGTCCGGGCAGGCCGTCATCGTCGCCGAGCTCGTCATCGTGCTCGTCGCCCTGGTCATCGAGGTCGCCGGCCCGCGCCGCCTGCCCGCCGGAGTCTCCGTCGGACCCCGCGACCAGCCGCGGCTGTGGGCCCTGGTGCGCGCCACCGCCCGCGAACTCAACGTCCCCGAGCCCGACGGCATCGTGCTCACCGGCGGCACCGCGGTCGGCGTGCGCGCCGTCCGCCGCCCCGGGATAACCCTGCACAAGCACCTCGTCCTCGGCTCCGCCGTGCCCGGAGCGCTCACCGAACCGCAACTGCGCGCCGTCATCGCCTGCGCGCTCGCCGGACTGCGCCGCCGCAGGCCCCCGCTGCCCGACCAACTCGCGCTGCACGGCCTCGACATGGTCGCCGGGCTCGCCGAATCCGCGCGCTACCGCAGCGCGCTCGGCGACGCGGCCGCCGCCTTCGCCGAGCGCTACGAGTCCATCTGCGCGCCCGTCGTCGACCTGCAGGAACGCGTCCAGGACCGGTACGCCGCGAACGTCTACGGCACCGACGCCGTCGCCGACGGCCTCGACGCGCTGCGCCGCGTCCGCACCGCGTGGGGCTGGTACCGCCGCGGCTACCTCAGCGCCGGACTGGCCTCCGGCTGCGTCTCCGCCGACCCCCTCGGCGACTTCAAGGCGCTCCTCGCCGACCCGGTACGCGCCGCCGCACTGGCCGAACTCCCGCCCGGCGAACCGCCGCACCCGCTCGCCGCCCGCGCCGACCGGCTGCGCCGGCGTCCGCTGGACGGCACCCTCCCGCTGCGCGGCGGCGAGGCCGGCATCGCCCTCGGCCTGGACGACCCGCGCCGCGTCAGCGCCCACCTGCACGCCTACCTGATCGCCACCGACGACGAAGGCCTCGCCGCGAGCGGCGCGTTCGAGGTGCTGGACGGCATGACCTCGCTCGACCGCGAGGCCTTCCTGCGCCAGGTCAGCGGCTACCGCGCCGCGTACCGCGGGTCGCGCATCGCCCCCGCCGCCCGGCAGGCGGGCGCCGAACTCCCGGTCACCCTCGGCGGCGTGCTCGGCCTCCTCGTCGAAGGACGCGGCGAGACGCTCTCCCGCGAGTACGCCAACCGCAACGCGCACCGGCGCCCCGCGTCGGCCGCCACGGACGCGGGCGGCCCCGACGCCGTCGACCCCGCGGTGACCGCCCTCGCCGCGCTGCTCGCCTGCGCCTGGGTCGACTCCGGGCGCGCCCGCTGGAAACTGACCTGGTCCGGCCACGACGAGGTCACCGCCCACGACGGCACCCCCCTCGACCTGCCGGGACTCGCCGCCCGCGCGCTCGCCGGGCCGGAAGGCGCCCGCGAGCTGCGCACCGCGATCACCAGCGCCGGGGTGTCCCTCTACTACGAGGCCAAGCTCCCCGTCTCCTTCGCCGCCGCCACCGAGCGCGAGACGGCCGTCGGCCACCGCTAGGGCCTGGTGGAAGACCCGCTGGGCGCGCGACGCCTGGCACCGCGCCTTGGGGCATTGCGCGGGTGGGCTGTCAGCGCCCGGCGTCCTCCGAGTACGACCGAGTCCGGAAGCGAAGGCAGCCGTGCATGGTGGCCGTTCCCGTGGTGCTTCTCGGCCGAACGCCGGGGGGAGCCTTGCGATGCACGGCACGAGAAACCGCGTGCCGTCCGACGCGGGTCATGGCCGTCGGGCGTTCTTCACGGACCTCCTCGCGTGGTCGCCCGTCCGGTGATTCGGGTCGCCGCGTCCGGCCGCTATAGCCTGGAGGCGTGCCCATCCCCAAGCAGTCCCGCGCCACCGCGGCCGAGCCCGTCGCGCGGACCGGGGCGGACGAGCCCGGCACCGCCGCGACGAGCGTGGCCGAGGCCGCACCGGCGCCCGCGCGGAAGCCCGCTGCCGCGGCCGCGAAGACCGCGGTGAAGAAGGCCGCCGCCAAGCAGGCCGTCAAGAGGACCGCCAAGGCGGCGGTGAAGAAGACCGCCAAGAAGGCCGCGAAGAAGGCCCGCCCGGCCGGGCCGACCGATGTGATCGAACGCGAACTGATCGCCGCGGGCGCGCAGGTGGTCGCGGGCGTCGACGAGGTCGGTCGCGGCGCGTGGGCGGGTCCGCTGGTGGTCGGCGCGGCGGTGTCCGCGAGCACGCCGCCGCCTGTGGGGCTGACCGACTCCAAGCTGCTCACCGCGCGCAGGCGCGAGGAACTCGCGCCCGCGGTCGCGGA
The DNA here is from genome assembly GCF_029953285.1 of Yinghuangia seranimata. Lineage (GTDB taxonomy): Bacteria > Actinomycetota > Actinomycetes > Streptomycetales > Streptomycetaceae > Yinghuangia > Yinghuangia seranimata. Next base: position 65,500 of record NZ_JASAOI010000031.1, read on the forward strand.
GTGGGCGATCGCTTACGCGTACGGCGCGGCCTCGCCGGAGGAGATCGACGCGCTCGGGATGACCGCCGCGCTGCGGCTCGCGGCGGTGCGCGCGCTGGAGGCGCTGCCGGTCCGTCCGGACGCCGTCGTCCTCGACGGCAGCCACGACTTCCTGGGCGCGCCGTGGCAGGTGCGCACCGTCGTCAAGGGCGACAGCACCTGCGTCGGCGTCGCCGCCGCGTCGGTCCTGGCGAAAGTCCATCGGGACGCGATGATGGCCGAACTCGGCACAACACACCCCCAGTTCGCATTCTGCGACAACGCCGGCTACCCGTCGCCGACGCACCGTGCGGCGCTGGAGGAGCTCGGGCCCACGCCGTACCACCGGATGTCCTGGGCATACATGGACGACCTGCCTCGCTGGCGGCACCTGAAGCGGGTGCGCAGCGAGCTCGAGGACGCCGGACAGACCGCGTTGGACTTCTGACGGCCCGGCGTCGCACGGGGTGCGGCGCCGTTGCCGCGGCCGGGGCGTGGGAGGCGACGCGCGTCACGGTTCCCTATAGCGGCTCCCGCGATCCGGTGGGCGGGCGGTAGTTTTCCCCGCGTGACTGCCTCGATACCTCCCGGCTGGTACGACGACCCTTCCGCGCCCGGCATGGAGCGCTGGTGGGACGGCAACCAGTGGACCGAATCCTCGCGCCCGCGGTCCGACGCGCCCAGCGTCCCGCCCGCCCCTGCCTCGGCTCCCGGCTTCGGCGCCGAGCCGATGCCGCCGGGCGGCATCGGCGGGCCCGGTGCGCCGCCGCCGTTCCCGCCGGGTTACGGGCCCTACCCGCCGATGGGGCCGCCGCCCGCGCAGAAGCGCAACCGCGGGCTGGTCCTCGGCCTGGTGGCGCTGCTGGTGGTCGGTGGCCTGATCGCGATCCTGGTGTTCGCGCTGGGCGGCGGCGGGGGCGGCGGCACCGCGACGTCGGGCCGGCTCGCGGACCCGACGACGGGTGTCTCGGTCCCGCAGATCAAGGGCTGGGAGCACACCGACAAGCACTCGCCGACGCACCAGATCAAGGACCGCATCCCGTGCTCGGACGAGAGCAGCAACCCGTCCCTCGGGCCGTCCGACAGCCCTTCGGACAGCAGCGACGAGTCCGAGTCGCACTGCTACCTCGGTGAGATCGAGGTCGGCGCGATCCCCGGCAAGTCCTTCGACAGCGCGGTCAGCAAGATGAGCACCAGCGCGGCGAAGAACAGCGGTTTCAAGATCACGAAGACCACGCGTGACGAGCGCATCAAGATCGACGGCAAGGACGCGCACATCCTCGTCTACGAGGTGGAGGACAAGAAAGGCAGCGCCAAGCGCTCCGCCACGGTGCAGTTCATCGTCATCGACGCCAGCGTCGAGGACGGCGGCAGCAAGGCGTACCCGATCGTCTTCACCGGCGTCGACCACGACTCCAAGGCGCCGGACAAGTCCGTGCTCGACACGGTCCGCAACGGCATCAAGGTCGGCCAGCCGACGCCGACCGACAGCGCGTCTTGACCGTATCCGGACCTTGCACAGCGGCGGGGCACGGGTGATCGGGCGTACAGTTCGGTCACCCGTACGCCGTCCCGTCCTCGCGTGCGAGACGCCGCGAACGGGTAACTTCCTGGGCTGAGGGATCCGCCGGAGACCCTCATGCGCCGTCCGGGGTGCCCCGCACCGCCCGCGGTCGGCAGAGATCATTTGGGGGGTGACCGTGCGTCTTGGGGACCGCCTGCAATGTCCGGGCTACGCCGTGGTCGGCGTGGAGACCACCGGGCTGTCGCCGCACCGCCACCGCATCGTCGAGATCGCGGTGGCCCTGTGCGACACCGACGGGCAGGTGACCGACTTCTTCACGACGCTGCTCAACCCGGACGCCCCCGTCGGGGACTTCCAGACGCACGGCCTCTTCGACGACGACGTCGTGGACGCCCCGGCGTTCGGCGACATCGCGCCGTGGCTGGTCGGCCTGCTGCGGCAGCGCGTCGTCGTCGCCCACAACGCGCGGTTCGAGCTCGGCTTCCTCGAGCGCGAGTTCCAGCGGCGCCGGCACCCGACCGTGCCGCCGCTGACGATGCTGTGCACGATGCGCGAGGCCCCGGAGTACCTGCCCGAGGCGCCGCGCTTCACGCTGATGGCGTGCTGCGAGGCCGCCAGCGTCCCCGTCGACTCGGGGTACGGGGCGGCGGCCAAGGCGATGGGCGCGGCCCGGCTGCTGGCCTACTACCTGGAGCAGGGCGCGGGCGAGGCGCGCCACTGGCAGCAGGCCCGCACGGTCGCCGCGTCGCTGAACTGGCCGCGCCGCAAGGCCGACCACGCGCCGCGGGTGTTCTCCCGCGACGACGCGCACGCCGCGCGGCGGGCCCGCGAGGAGGCCGAGCAGGCGCGTCGCCGCGTTGCCGTGTCCTACCTGGAGAAGGCGCGCGCCTCCGGCCCGCCGACCGGTGTCGGGGAGGGCCCGGACAGCTACCTCGCGGTCCTCGACGCCGCGCTCGAGGACCGGGTGATCACCCCGGAGGAGGCCACCGACCTGGCCGAACTCGCGGTGACGCTGGGCATCTCCGAGGAGCAGCGCAAGGACCTGGACCGGCTGTACGTGACCACGCTCGCCGCCTCCATGGTCGCGGCGGGCCCGGTCATCGACCGTGAGGAGCGCGCCGACCTCACGCGCGTCGCCGCCCAGCTCGGCATCCCCCGGATCGCGCTCGACGAGATCATCGCGATGGCCCGCGACACCGCCCACGACCAGGGCGCCGGTCCCGGTGCCGCCCGCATCCTCGCGACCGGGCGCGCTCTGCTGCGCGGGCAGCACGTGCTGTTCCACGGCTATCTGGCGGTCTCCCGCTCGGAGTTGGAGCAGCGGATGGCGCGCGCCCGCCTGGAGCTCGCGTCCGGGATCCACGACCACGTCGACGTCCTGGTGGTCGCCGACCCCGACGAGTCGGCGGACCGCACCTACTGGGCGCGGCAGCGCGGCATCCGCGTGCTCATCGAGCCGGTGTTCCTGGCGCTGCTGTCCGACCTGGAGCGCGAGAGCGGCTCGGCCGCGGACGCGGCCTCCCGGGTCGCCGCCGCGGGTGCGCTGGCGCATGTGGGGGCGCCCGCGGGAGCGGCCGCGGCGGCGTCCGGCGGCGTCCCGGGGCCGCGTACGACGAGCGGGTTCCTCCTGCCGCGACCGGGCAGTTCCGGCCATACTCCGCCGCAGACGGCCGGCCTTCCGCCGTACGGCACGGACGACACCCCGACCGGGCCGGTCACCGGCGACGCCGGGATCGGCGAGGACGAGACCGAGGCCGGGACGGTGCCGATCCCGCCGATTCCTCCTCCGCCGTCGCCCGAGGTGACGGCCGCCATCAGCTCGGCGGGTACGGAGGTCCCGACGATGTCCGAGGCGCCGCTGCCCGGTGTGCCGGCCAAGCCGACCGAGCCGCCCGCCCTGACGCAGGGCGTTCCCGTCGGCGGGGCCGGGACCGGCGGCGCTCCGCTGCCGCGGACCACCGCGTCGCCGGTGCCCGGCACGCTGCCGGCCGATCCCGTCGGCAAGTCGCCGGACGGCCCCGGCCGCCCGGTTCCGCCGAAGCCGGCCGCGCCGCCGCCCGGGACGATCGCGGCCCCGGCGGCCGCCAAGACCGCGCCCGTCGCGGCCCCGGCGGCCGCCAAGACGGCGCCTGTCGTGACCCCGCAGACGCCTGTCCAGCCCTCCGTCCCGGCGGCCGCCCAGCCGCCCGCCGAGCCGGTCGAGGAGCCCCGCGCGCTGCAGCGCGGCCAGGCCGTCACCATCGACGAACTCGGGACGTTCACCGGCGCGCTGCGCGTCGAGGCGGCGTGGTGGGGTCCGGAGGAGGTCGACGCCGACGTCATCGTGCTGGTGCTCGACGACGACCGCCGCGTGGGCGCCGACGAGGACCTGGTCTTCTACAACCAACCGGTGCACCCGAGCGGCGCCGTCCGCCTCGCGGGCAAGGTGCAGGACGGCAAGCCGGGTTCGGACTCGGTGGACATCGACGTCACCTCGCTCGAGCCGGGAAGGGTCCGGGTGCTCGTTGCGTTGACGCTGGACACGGGCTCGGGGGTCACCTTCTCCCAAGTCCCGGTCGCCGTCGGTATCGTCGACCCTGTCACACGGCGCCGCCTGGCCGACTTCCGGCTTACGGGCGGGGAGGAGACCGTGATGATCCTCACCGAGGTGTACCGTCGCGGGGACTCGTGGCGGCTGCGCACGGTGGGGCAGGGGTACGCGGAAGGTCTGGCGGCCCTGGTGACCGAATACGGAGTGGTGGTGGACGAATGACGCGGTAGCGACCTCCCGACCGCCGCGACCGCTCCGCTCGTTTCCGGCGGGCGCCCACCCGGGTCCGGCCGGTGTCCGGCACCCGCTCCGCCCGCCCGTCCCTGTGTGACCCACCCGCCCACACCGACCCGGTCTGTGCACGCCCGGGGCGGCTTTGATAAGACTGGCGACCATGCCGCGTGTGTTTTCCGGGGAACCGGACGCCGACCTGTCCGGGGCGTCCCCGCGTACCTCCGCCTCCGGGCACTCCGGACCCACGACAGACGACCACACCGTTCCCCAACTCACGACTGCGAATCCGGTGACGACAGCAAAGTCCGCGGCACCCAAGCCGTCCGCTCCCCGTAACCCCGTCCACGCCTCGGGCGTCCCCAAGCCCGGGCCGCCGCGCCCTGCCGCGCCGAAGCCCGGCCCCCCGCGTCCGCAGGCCGCGGTGCCCGCACCGGCCGCTCCCGTGGAGCGGACCGAACCGACCCCCAAGCCCGCTGCCGGCGGGGCGTCCGTCCCGGCCGCGCGCCAGGAGACGCAGCCGTCCGGCCCCGACATCCGCCTGGTGTCCGCCACGCCGGAGACCGCGCTGGACGTCGCGGACGAGACCGTGGACTCGCTGCTCGACCAGGGCACCGCGCCCGACTCGATCCTCGTGCTGACCACCGGTGAAGCGCACCCGTGGCAGCAGCACGAGGAGTCGTTCGGCGCGGAGCAGTACTGGCGCCAGTTCACGGAGGGCCGCGACGTGTTCTACGCACCGGCCCTGAACGACCGTCAGCTCCGTCGCGACACCGTCGTGCTCGTCGTCAACGGCTTCGCCGACCAGGCGCGCTCGACCGACGCGATCGTGTCCGCGCTCGGCGCGGGCCGCGCGGTGATCGTGTGCGGCGACCTCGACCAGGTCCGGGCGCTCACCGGACTCTGATCGCGGAAACCGCCGCGGAGGACCGCCCGGTGCGCACGATGCGGCCGGGCGGCTCGACGCTGCCTACCACAGGCGGGGTTGCGGCGACGCAGTCCACGGACGACCCGCACACGCGGGCCGGAAGTCGGCTACGGTTCCTTCCCATGTCGGAATCGTCTTCGGTGGCCCGGCAACCGGGCCCGTTCTCGGCCGAACCCAGTGGGCTACGGTTCCCTTCCATGTCCGAATCCCCGTCTATAGCCCAGCTGCTCGACCGCTTCCTGAGCGATCAGGAAGACCGGTTGACCCTCCAGCAGTACCGCGCGTGCAGCACCGTCGTGGACATGCTGGCCGCGTACCTCAACCGCTATGCGTTCGCGACGCTCAACGTCGTGGACCGCAAGGAGTGGGACGAGGCGTACGAGGCCGGGGACACCGAGGCGTTCTGCAACCTGTTCGGCGTCCGCAAACTGGTCATCGGGATCAAGCCGTTCCACGGCGAGCACCTCAGGGGGCGTCTCCGCGCTCCTGAGATGGTCCAGGAGCATGCTCTGACGGTCACCTCCGAGCTCGCCGACTGGCTGGCGTCCGAGGGCCTGTCCGGCGGCGCGTGAGGCGATCTGCGGCCCGTTGAGGGCCGCGCGGGCCGCACCCTGAGGCGAGACCGACGCGGCGCGTCTCGCCGCCCGTTCCTGACGTCCAGTCAGAGGCGGTGTGCGGAACCGCGATCCGAGCCTGCCCCGCGGCGGCCGCGGCGGACCGCCCGAGTCGGGCCGTGCCGCGTGCCCTCGTCGTGCCCCGGTCCGAGCGACGGCCCGGCGCGCGTGACCGTTCGACGGCTCGGCGGCGAACTGCCGCTGGGTGCACACCTCGTGGAGCGTCGGCACGGTCGCGAGGACGGCACGCGGCGCTGATCCGTGCCCGGCGGGATTCCGGTCCCGCGCGGGTCTGGCGTCAGGACCAGGCGGTCAGGGGCGGGGCCACGTCCGACAGGTAGCGCACCGACGCGGTCGCGTGCAGGGCGGGAACATCGCCTGCCGCGATGCTTCCCGGTTCTTCCACGCGTCTTGGCGCGGACGGGAGTTCGACCGCGCGGGCGACCGCCACCAGTTCACCGCCACCCGCCACGCGGACCGGCGGGGCCGACGACGCGGCGGGCGCTGCTGCGGGTGCCGGGTTCGCGACGATCGCCGCAGCGGCGGGACGTTGCGGCCTGCTCGGCGTGACCCGGCTGGGACGGGTGCCGCGCCGCCGGGTTCCGGCGGCCCGGGACGGATCGCGCGGCGTTTTCCGCGCGCTCTGGACAACGCCCGCCGTCGTGCCCGGTACGCGGACCGGCACCGGGGTGCGTCCTTCGCGGCCGTCGCCGACCACCTGCCAGCCGTCCTCCGCCAGGACGACCGCCGCGCCGCAGCGCAGGCCGTGCAGCTCGCAGGCGTCGCGCAGGCCCCACATCCACCGGCCGTCGTCCGGCTCCCAGCCGCGCGAGCCGTCGCGGCACAGCAGCAGCACGGTGGTGCGCACCGGTGCCGGGCGGCGCAGGTCGTCCGGGACGATCATGCGCAGGTTGGCCAGGATCACGTTGCGGCACTGCCAGCCGTCCGGCTCGCCGTCTCCGGTGTCGAGCGGGAACGAGGCGCTGGCCACCGGCCGCCCTTCCGCGTCCAGGACGGCGACGACCGCGGTGCCGGCCTCGGGCCGGTGCAGTTCGTGGAGCCGCGCGACGAGTCGGCGCGGATCGCGCAGCAGCGGCACCCCGGAGGCCTGCCACGCGGCGGGGTCGAGCAGGCGCACCGGCTCGGCGGCGATGCTTCTGGTCAGCGGGGTCCGGACGGCTGAGGCGGTGGCGGCGGTGGGCACGGCCCTCCTTCGGTCCGGGGGCGGGCCCGGTCAGCGCGGACCCCGCCGTCAGCCGATGTAGTCGCGCGCACGCCGAACCAGGGCTATCGGACCACAAAGTGATTCGATGCCTGAAGATCGCCAGGGCGCTAAGTCGATTCTCGCGTGTGTGTGGGAGGACCGGCAACACGCGGGCGTGATCGGCTGCATAGGAAATGCAGGTTTCACGTCCCTGTCATCTGTGCGCCGGGCGGAAGCCGCATGCTCCGGATCAATCGGAATTGATAAGGAAAGCGTCATTTGCGGCAAATTCCCGAGCGTGCTCACGCCGACAGCCCCGCCTGCGGGTCGGCGTCGACCGTGGTCCTGGCGCCGCCGCTCAGGCTTCGACGGCGAGGACGAACGGCAGGACCTCCTGGGCGCCGGCCTGCCGCAGCAGCCGGGCCGCGACCGTGATGGTCCAACCCGTGTCCGCCCGGTCGTCGACCAGGAGGACGGGCGCCCCGAGGCCGCGCACGGCCTCCGCCAGCTCCGGCGGGACGGTGAACGCGCCCGACAGCGCTCGCAGCCGCTGCGCGCTGTTGCTGCGGGCCGGGGCCGGCACCGCCCCGGGCGCGTACTCGATCCGCCCCAGCAGCGGCAGCCGCCCGACCTGGGAGAGCCGGGCCCCGAGGCTGTCGACGAGCGTGCCGTGCGTGCGCGAGGCGAGGGTGACCACGCCCCCGGGCCTGCGCTCCCATCCCCAGGTCGCCAGGACCTGGACGACGGCGGCGAACACGTCGTCGGGCACCGGGCCGTCCGCCGCGTCGGGGGCCAGCAGCGGCCGCAGCCTGTTGCCCCACCCGATGTCGGACAGACGGCCCAGCGCCCGCCCCGTCCCGGCCTGCTCGCCGGCCGGGATGCGGCCCTTGAGCTCGACCCCGGCCTCGCTCATGCCGGTCGGCCACATGAGGCGGGGCTTGAGATCGACGCCGGGGCGGCCGAGTTCGGCGCGCGCGGCCTCGAGCGCGGCCGGGTCGACGCGGTCGTCGTAGCGCGGTCCGGCGCACGCGTCGCAGCGGCCGCACGGCCCGGCCTGCTCGTCGTCGAGCTGGCGGCGCAGGAACTCCAGTCGGCAGCCCTTCGTCGCCACGTAGTCCCGCATTGCCTGCTGCTCCTGGGCGCGGGCCTGGGCGACGCGGTCGTAGCGCCCCGCGTCGTACCGCCACGGCTGGCCGGTGGCGATCCAGCCGCCCTTGACCCGGCGGGCGGCGCCGTCCACGTCGAGCACCTTGAGCATGAGCTCGAGGCGGTTGCGGCGCAGGTCCACGCGCGGCTCCAGGGCGGCGGTGGACAGTGGGCGCCCCGCCTCGGCGAGAACGTTCAGCGTGCGGTGGACCTGGTCCTCGGGCGGGAAGCCGAGGGAGGCGAAGTAGCGCCAGATCGCCTCGTCCTCCCGGCCAGGGAGCAGGAGGACGTCGGCGCGCTCGACGGCGCGGCCCGCGCGGCCGATCTGCTGGTAGTAGGCGATGGGCGACTGCGGCGCGCCGAGGTGGATGACGAAGCCCAGGTCGCCCTTGTCGAAGCCCATGCCGAGGGCCGAGGTCGCGACCAGGGCCTTGACCCGGTTGGCCAGCAGGTCGGCCTCGGCGGCCTGCCGCTCCGCGTCCTCGGTCTTGCCGGAGTAGGCGGCCACCGTGTGGCCGCGGGCGCGCAGGTAGGCGGTGACCTCCTCGGCCGCCGCGACCGTGAGGGTGTAGATGATGCCGGAGCCCGGGAGCTCGTTGAGGTGGGTGTCGAGCCAGGCGAGCCGGTGCGCCGCGTCGGGCAGGCGCAGCACGCCGAGGGTGAGGCTCTCGCGGTCCAGCGAGCCGCGCAGGACCATGGCGTCGGTGTTGTCGGCGCCGGTGCCGAGCTGCTCGGCCACGTCCGCCGTGACGCGCGCGTTGGCGGTGGCGGTGGTGGCGAGGACCGGCACCCCGTAGGGGAGGTCGCCCAGCAGGGTGCGAAGCCTGCGGTAGTCGGGGCGGAAGTCGTGGCCCCAGTCGGAGACGCAGTGCGCCTCGTCGACCACGAGCAGGCCGCAGGTGGCGGCGAGCTTGGGGAGCACGGTGTCGCGGAAGTCGGGGTTGTTGAGGCGCTCGGGGCTGACGAGCAGGACGTCGACGTTTCCGTCGGCGACCTCGGCCTGCACCGCGTCCCAGTCGTCCATGTTGGCGGAGTTGATCGTGCGTGCGCGGATGCCCGCTCGGGCGGCGGAGTCGATCTGGTTGCGCATGAGCGCGAGCAGCGGCGACACGATGACGGTCGGGCCCGCGCCGCGTGCCCGCAGCAGCGCGGTCGCCACGAAGTAGACCGCGGACTTGCCCCAGCCGGTGCGCTGCACGACCAGCACCCGGCGCCGCTCCGCGACCAGGGCGTGGACCGCGCGCCACTGGTCCTCGCGCAGCCGCGCGGAGTCGCCCGCCAGGCCCCGCAGCACCGCGTCCGCCTCGGCGCGGAGCGCGGCCGCGTCGGGGTGTGCGGAAGCGTCGGAGGGGCCTGGGCCTGGGGTGCCGGCTGCGGTGGTCATGCGCTCCTTTCTAGTCGGTGTGCCGGACAAACCGGGAATCCGCGCCGCGCGGCAGTGGAGAAACGTTCAGGCTCGGCCGTCGGCTGTGGATTTCCGGTGCCGGGGCTTGGCCGGCGGCGCGCGGCGCGGAAGTGTGGGCGGAAAGCGGGCGAAACGCCGGCGGAGGGCTACCGGGGAGGACCAGGTGCGCTATCTCGACGTCGAGGGGTTCCCGAGGATCAGTCGGATCGGCCTGGGCACGTGGCAGTTCGGCTCGCGGCAATGGGGCTACGGCGACGCGTACGACACGGTGACCGCCCGCGCGCTGGTCGGCCGCGCCCTCGAACTCGGCGTGACGCTCTTCGACACCGCCGAGGTCTACGGCCGCGGCGCCAGCGAGCGGATCCTCGGCGAAGCGCTCGGCTCGGAGGCGTCGCGGGTGGTCGTCGCCACGAAGTTCGCGCCGGTCCTGCCCCTCGCCCCGATAACGCGCGCGCGGGCGCGCGCGAGCCTCGGCCGGCTCGGCGTCGAGCGGATCAGCCTCTATCAGGCGCACTTCCCGAACCCGCTGTTCGGCATGGACACGGTCATGCAGGGCCTCGCCGAACTGCGGGACCAGAAGCTCGTGGACGAGGTCGGGGTCAGCAACTACGACCTGGCGCGGTGGCGGCGGGCCGAGCACGCCCTCGGCCACCGGGTGCTGAGCAACCAGGTCGAGTTCAGCCTCGTCCGGCCGGGGCCGGCGCGGGACCTCGTGCCGTGGGCCGCGGAGCACGGCCGGGTGGTGATCGCGTACAGCCCGCTGGGCCAGGGGCTGCTCGGGTGCCGGTACGACGCGTACAACCCGCCTTCCGGATTCCGGGCCCGGCGGCCGCTGTTCCGGCCGGACAACCTGCGGCGGGCCACTCCGCTGCTCGAACTCCTGCAGGAGGTCGCGGCCGTGCACGGCGCCTCGCCCGGCCAGGTCGCGCTGGCGTGGGTGCTGCGGCACGGGCCGGTGGTCGCCATTCCGGGCGCGTCGAGCGTCGAGCAGCTGGAGCAGAACGTCGCGGCGGCGGAACTGGATCTGACGGACGACGAGTTCGCGGCGCTGAGCGAGTGCGCGGCGGCGTTCTCGCCGCTCCGGAGGGTCGGGCATTTTCCCGTCAAAGGCGGGTCGGCGCCATTCCCCGGCAGGGTGAACTCTCCCTGATATCCACGGATTTAATGGCGCATTTTGGGTTGTCCACAGGCCGTTTCGCGTCGAGCTTGCGATTGGCCCACGCTCATGGGCATGAGCGACATCGCCCTGAACCCGATGACCAATCAGACCGTGATCAACGTCTCGACCCCGGCCGACCTGATCGAGGCCGTCCCCTACCTGCTCGGCGCCCAGCCCACGAACAGCCTGGTGATGGTGGGCATCCAGCCCGGCCCGAACGGCCGCGTCGCGCCGGTGCTGCGCGTCGACCTGCCGAACCGCACCCGGTTCGCGCAGGCCGCCGAGCGCTTCACCGGCGTGCTGATGCGGCACGGCGCGGTCGCGGCCTCGCTGATCGTGCACGCCGACGCCGCGCCGCCCGAGGGGGACGCGCGCGACTACTACCGCCCGCTCTACCGGGCGATCGGGGCCGTCAGCAGGAGGGAGGGCCTGCGGCTCTTCGAGGCCGTGTGTGTAGCGGACGGCAGGTTCTGGTCCTACTTATGCGAGGGCTTCAGCTGCTGCCCCGAGGAGGGGCGGCCCGTGCCGGCCGGAGGCGACTCGGTCGTGGCGGCGGCCGCCGTGAGCGTAGGACTGCCGCCTCCGGTCCCGCTCGCCGACCTCGCCGAGCGGATCCGACCGCCGGAGGGCGACGAACAGGCCGCGGTGGAGGCCGCGTTCCGTGAGTGCAGGGCGCGCCTGCGGGCCCGCGCGCACGAGGACCACGGCGCGGTGGCCGGCCTGCGCCACGAGTCCATCGCGCTGCTCCAGGCGGCGCGCTCCCGGTTCCGCAAGGGCGACCGGGAGCTGACCAGCGCCGAAGCGGCCCGCCTGGTCTGCGGCATGCACGACCTCCAGGTCCGCGACCACGCGATGTCGTGGCAGGACGACAGGGGCGGCGGCCTGCTGGCGCTGTGGACCGGCCTCGCGCGCCTCTCGCCCGCCCCCGACTCGGCCGTTCCGCTGACGCTGGCGGCGTGGATCGCCTGGACCACCGAACAGCCCGCGTTCGCGCGCGTCGCGGTCAACCGCGCGCTGTACGACGACCCCGACTACACGATGGCCGGCCTGCTGCGCACGGCCGTCAACAGCTCGCTCAGCCCCGAGGAGTCCCGACGGGCGTTGTTCCCCAACGGCCGCGCCCCGCGGTTCAGGACGGAGATGTGATGCGTACCTTCCGAAGCGCCCTGCTGCCACACGCCCTGCTCGCCGACCCGCTGCTGCGAAGCCCGCTGACCGAGGCGCTCCGGCGGGGCCGGGACGCCGCGCTGTCACGGCTGCGCGCCCTGCCCGCGTCGACCGCGCAGGGGTGGCGGACGGGGGTGGCGTGGGCCCGCCCGCGGCTGACGGATGTGCGTTCGCGTGTGCTCTCGCGTGACCCCGGCGGCCTCCGCGCGTTGGCCCTGCGAACGGGCACGCGGATCCGGACGTGCCTCAAGCCCGGCTCGGGGGCGGTCCTGTGGCCTCCGTGGGCGGCGACGCGAAGGCGGCAGGCCGGCGAGGAGCTTTCAGGTGACCGGGACAAGAGCGCCGCACCCGCTCGCGCACGACGCGTTGATCTGCGTCGACGCTCCGGGCATGGCGGTCTGTCCGCAGGACGGGCAGCTGCGCGGCCGGGGCGTGACGGGCCTGTTCCACGACGGCCGCAGGCTGCTGGCCCGCTCCCTGCTGACGGTCGGCGGGACCGAACCGGAGCCGATCTCCTCGCAGGTGGTGGGCGCGGGGACGGCGCGGTTCCTGGCGATGCACCGGTTCGTCGCGGACCCGACGCCGGATCCGGCGCTCGTGGTGGACCGCACCCGTCAGGCGGACGGCCGCGAGCGGGTGGTGGTGCGGAACACGGCGGCGCGGCCGGTGCGCGTGCCGGTCGAGCTGAGCCTGGGGACGGACCTGGCGGGTCTGGGCGAGCTGCGCCTCGGCCGGCGCGGTCCGGACCTGCCGGCCCGGGTGTGCCCCGGCGGGCTGAGCTGGACGGCGCCCGACGGGTGGGGGGTGCGCGCGACCGCGAACCCCGCGCCCGAGACCGCGCTGGCGGCGACCGGCCTGCTCCGCTGGGACATCACGCTGGAGCCGGCCGCGTCGTGGGCGGTCGAGCTGCGGGTCACCGGGGAGCCGGCCGGCGCAAGGGTCGGCCACGCGGCGGGCCACGGGATTCCGGCGCCGAGGGCCCCGCTGGGGCCGCCGCCCTGGTCGGAGGCCCGGGTGCGGTGCGACGACGTCCGGGTCACCGCCTGGGTCAGGCAGAGCCTGATGGACCTGCGCGGGCTGCTGATCGCGGACCCCGAGCACCGCACGGTGCCGATGCCGGCGGCGGGCGCGCCGTGGCAGCTTACGCCGACCGGCCGCGACAGCGTGTGGACCGCGCGGATGCTGCTGCCGCTGGGCACCCGCCTGGCCGCCGGCACGCTGCGGATGCTGGCCGACCGGCAGGGCGTCCGGCACGATCCGGTGACCGGCGAGGAACCGGGCAAGATCCCGCACTCGCTCGGCCCGGGCGGCCGGGCCCCCCGGTGGGACTGCGCGGGCTCCACGGCGCTGTACGTCACGTTGATGGGCGAGGCGCGCCTGTGGGGGCTGACCGACAGCGAGGTGGAGCCGCTGCTCCCGCACGCGCGGCGCGCCCTGGACCATCTGGCGGGCCTGCTGGAGGCGCACGAGGACGGGATCGTGCGCCTGGGCCCCGGGGGCCCGGCGCCGTGCGAACTGCAGGGGCAGGTCTACCAGGCGGCGTCGCACGGCGCGGCCCTGCTGCGGGAGGAGGACGCGGAGGCGGCGGAGCTGTGGGCGGAACGCGCCGCGAAGTTGGCCGCGCGGTTCCGGCAGCGGTTCCGGACGGAGGACGGCGCGGGCGCCTACTACGCGGCGGCGCTGGACCGGGAGGGGCGGCCCGTCCCGGTCCCGAACTCCGCGATGGGGCAGCTGCCGGGTACCGGGATCCTGGACGAGGACGGCTGCGCGGACGTGGCCCGGCGGCTCTTGAGCCCCGACCTCAACTGCGGGTGGGGGTTGCGTGGCGTCGGTTCCCGCACGCCGGGCTACCACCCGCTGGCGGTGCGCGGGGGAGTGGTGCGTGCGCATGAGACCTGCGTGGCCGTGGCGGGCCTGGCCGTGAGCGGGCAGGCCGACGCGGCGTACGAGCTCCTGTCCGGACTCCTTGAGGCCGCACCGCACTTCGGCTACCGGATGCCGGAGATGCACGCGGGCGAGCAGCGGGTTCCGGGGCACGGGCCGGTGGCCCATCCGCTCGCGTGCCGGCCGCTGGCCCGGTCGGCGGCGGCCGTGCTGCCCGCGCTGGTGGCACTGGCCGGCGTGCGCCCTGACGCGCGGGAGGGCAGGGTGACGGTGCGCCCGCCCGCCGCGCCCGCGTTCGGCGAACTGGAGCTCGCCGACCTGCGGATCGCCGGCCACCCGTTCACCGTCCGGGTGAACCGTCAGGGGCAGGCCGTGGTGGAGGAGGCCCCGGACGGGCTGCAGTTGGCGGTGTAGCGTGGCGTCGGCCATACGCTCTCGAATGGGTGGTGCCAGGTTTCGCCGGGGCGGCTGTTTATCGTCAGGCAGACGACTAAGATCGACTCATGTCGCCCACCGACGCCTCGCAGTTCCCGCCGTTCGGGGTCACCGTCGACCTTGTCGTGCTCACGGTCCGGGACCACACGCTCAACGCCCTGACGATCCGCCGCGGCGAACCGCCGTTCCAGGGTCAGTGGGCGCTGCCCGGCGGCTTCGTCCGGCCGGACGAGGGTCTGGAGGCGGCGGCCGCGAGAGAGTTGGCGGAGGAGACCGGTCTCGACCAACTCCCGGTGCACCTGGAGCAGTTGGCGACCTTCGGCGACCCGGGCCGGGACCCGCGCATGCGCGTCGTCAGCGTCGCGTACCTCGTGCTCGCGCCGGACCTGCCCGCGCCGCGCCCCGGCGGCGACGCGGCCGGCGCGCGATGGTCGCCGGCCGCGGAGTTGGCGGACGGCTCGCGGCTCGCGTTCGACCACACGCGGATCCTCGAGGAGGGCGTCGAGCGGGCCCGCGCCAAGATCGAGTACTCGTCGCTGGCCGCGGCGTTCTGCCCGGAGGAGTTCACCGTCGGCGAGCTGCGGCGGGTCTACGAGGCCGTGTGGGGCGTCGCGCTGGACCCGCGGAACTTCCACCGCAAGGTCACCGGCACGCCCGACTTCCTGGTGCCGACCGGCGGCACGACCACGCGCCAGGGCGGCCGCCCCGCGCAGCTGTTCCGGCGCGGCTCGGCGGAGAAGCTCAACCCGCCGATGCTGCGGCCCGAGCCGTAGAAGCGCGCCTCACTCGGCGTCGAGGTCGTCCCACGGCAGTTCGAGCAGTTGCTCCAGCTCCTGGGAGAACCGCCGCGTGCGCTCGTCGCCCAGGCCGCCCAGCGGCGTGAGGAGCCGGTCGAGCAGGTCGTGGACGACCGTGATGGCCCGGTCGGTCGACGCCCGGCCGTGCTCGGTCAGCGACAGGCGCACCGCGCGCGTGTCCACCGTGTCGCGGGTCCGCTCGATGAACCCGTCGGCCTCGAGCGCGCGGGCCAGCTTGGAGACGTACAGCGCCTCCAGGCCGGTGTGGTCGGCCAGTTCGCGCTGGCTGGGGCGCAGCCCGGCGCGCTCGATGCCGTACAGCGACGCCAGCAGGGAGTACTGGGCGTGCGTGAGCCCGAGCGGGGCCAGTGCGCGGTCGACCGCGACGCGCCACTTCATGGACAGGCGCCACACCAGGAAGCCGGGCGTGGGGCCGGCGGCTGCTGAGCTCATACCGGATACGCTACGCGGATATTAAGTACATGGCTACTATCCGGTGGAGGGCGGCATGAAAGCGGTGCCGCGGGGTCCGCGGCACCCTCGTTCGTCCCGGTCAGTCCTGGCCGCCCAGGTCCAGCGACACCGCGTCGTACGCGAGCTGCGTGTCGCGCCGCCGGTGGCTGCCCCACTGCTTGAGCAGCGCCCGGATCCGGGGCCGTACCGCGTTCAGCCGTGACGGGTCCTCCTCGGCCTCGGACGCCCAGGCGCTCAGCTCGTCGACCGTGTCGCTCAGCTTCCCGTGCTCGCGGCGCAGTCGGGTGACCGCGCAGGCCAGTCTCGGATCGCTGCGCCGGACCTCGTCGTACAGCCCGTTCGGGCCCTCGGTGGCGGCGATGTGCTCGCGCAGTTCGTCGCGCAGCTGCCGCAGGCCCGAGCGGAGCTGCTCGACCCAGTCGGCGGGTGCCGACGCGGACAAACCGCCGCGCAGCTGGGCCAGGGTGTCGACGGCCCGTGGGGGCGGGGCGGTCGGGGTGCCTGGTACGCCTGGATACATGGGGGCTGGGTACATGGGGGACATGCCGGCCTCCGGGCGCGATCGTGGTCGGTCTTTCGATGGTCCCTCCGTCGCGCGAGCTCTGTCCAGACTTGAACTTCTCCTTTGCTATTCAGATTCTTCGCCGCTTATGCGGCATGGATCCGAAGAAAAGCGTATTCGTCCATGTACCGTGCGAAATGTCCGCAGGTCCGCGGGCATCCCGGCGCGAGGGACGTGGCGATGATCGAGGCCCAGGGGCTCACGCGGAAGTACGGCGGCGCGGTCGCCGTCGACCGGCTCTCGTTCACGGTGCACCCCGGCCAGGTCACCGCGCTCGTCGGACCCAACGGTGCGGGCAAGTCGACCGCGCTGCGGCTCATGCTGCAGCTCGAGCGCGGGCGCGGGCGCACGCTCTTCGGCGGCCGCCGCTACCGCGACCTCAGGCACCCCGTCCACGAGGTCGGCGCGTGGCTGGGCAACCGCCCCTCCGAACCGCGCCGCCGGGCCCGCACCGAACTGAGGGTGCTCGCCGCGGCGTACCGCATCAAGCGCGCTCGCGTCGACGAGGTGCTCGACCTGGTCGGGCTCGCCCCGGTCGCGGGCGTCCGGGTCGGGGCGCTGTCCGCGGGCGCCCTGGGCCGGCTCGGGCTGGCCGGCGCGCTGCTCGGCGACCCCCACACCCTGGTCCTCGACGAGCCCTCCGCGGGCCAGGACCCCGAAGGCGTGCGCTGGATGCGCGAGTTCCTGCGCGCCTACGCCACCCAGGGCCGCACCGTGCTGGTCGCCGGACACGGCCTGACCGAGCTCGCCGACAGCGCCGACCGCGTCCTCGCCCTCGCGCGGGGCCGGCTGGTCGCCGACCAGTCCGCCGCCGACTTCAGGACCCGCGCCGAAGGGCCCGAGGTCTATGTCCGCACGCCCCAGGTCGACCGGCTCACCGACCTGCTGCGCTCCGAGGGCCTCCTCGTGCACCAGCACGGCGGCGCGGTGCTCACCGTGACCGGCGCGGACCGCGCGCGGATCGGCGAGATCGCCTTCCGCGGCGGCGTGCTGATCCACGAACTCGCGCAGCGCGAGGCCAGCCTGGCCGACGCGTCGTGCGCGCTGGCCGCCGCGATCCGCGTCGCCACGGCGGAACGCGCCGCCCGGGCCGCGCGGGCGGAGGAAGAGGCGCGCGCCGCGAAGTCCCGGCGTGTGCGGGGCAGGGCGGCCCGGCGTGCCGTCCCCGCCGTGGCCGAGCCGCAGGCCGACCAGTACGTCGGCGAGAAGACCCAGCCGTTCCGGATCACCGACCCCGTCGAGGGCGTCCTGCCGTTGAGCTTCGGGCCGGTGACGACACGGAACGGGGGAGTGGTTCCGGACGGCGCGCCCGCACACACGGACCCGTTCGTGATCGAAGGCGCCCTGTTCACCTCGGCGACCGTTCCGACCCCGGCCCCCTCCCCGTCGACGCCCGCCGCGCACCGCCGCCCCAAGCGCCGCCGCTGGCTGAGCCGCCAGCAGCCCGAGGCGCCCGAGCCGACCGTCGAAACCCCGGGCCCCGCCCGGCGGACGTTCGCCGACGAGGTCAACGCGTGACCGAGCGGCCCCGCGCGGCACCGGCCGAACACACCGGTGAAGCCCGGGCCGGCGGGCGGACCGCCGTCGCAGCCGTCGGGCTTCCTCGAGCGCGGCGTGAGGCACGGGCCGGGTGCCGCGTGCACGCAGCCGCTGCGGTCCTCAGGGCCCGCCCGACGAGATCCATGTCGCCCGCCGCCCGTCGCCGGTGCCGTGGGCGCCTCGTCCTTCCGTCCGTTCCCCTCATCCGCGAGGTGACCGCGTGAGTGCCATCCGCTACGAGCTGGCCCGGCTGCGTACCGTCCGAACCACGTGGCTCGCCGCGTTCGGCGTGCTCGCTCTCGGGGCCGCGGCGACCTGGGTCGAGGCGCGTGACTTCAACGCGGTGCCGGCGCGGGCCGGGGAGGCCGCGCAGTTGATCACGTCGGGGGCCGGTGCTTCGACGCCGTTGGCGGTGATGGCCGTCGTGTTCCTCGCGGTGCGTTCCTGCACCCGCGAGCACCGCGCGGTGTCTCTGCCGTCGCTGCTGATCGCCCTGCCGCGGCGCACCCGTTCGCTGGTCGGCAAGGCCCTGGTCACCGCGCTGGTGGCGGCGGGGGTCGCGGTGGCCGGGCTCGTGGTCAACGCGTCGGTCGCGGCGGCCGAGTTCGGCCCCGGGTTCCAGTCGCTGGTGTGGGACCAGGTCCCCGCGCCGCGGCTGCTCGCCGGGTACGTCGGCTACGTCGTGCTCGCGGCGCTGTTCGGCCTGGGCGTCGGCGTCGTGACGCGGGGGTCGGCGGCCGCCGCCGTCGCGCTGGTCGCGCTGCCGTTGGCCGTGGAGCCGTTGGCGGCGCGGGCCGCCGAGCTCGCCGTGCCCGCGCCGTACCGGGACTGGGTGCGCTACCTGCCGTTCAACGCGGCCGACCGCATGCTCGCGATCGGGGGCGGCGGGGGGCTGTCTCCGACGGCCGGCGCGCTGACCTTCGGGGCCTGGACGCTGGCGGCGCTGTTGCTCGCCGTCGTCGTCTTCGCGCGCCGGGACGCCTGACGACAACCAGTGCAAAGGCGATGTAACGGCATGCAGCGGGCGATTCAGCACGAGTGGACCAGCCCCCGTCCCACGGACGAGGGACGCCGACGCAAGGCCGATCACCCTTTCGTGTTTTTTTCAGCCGGGAACGCCGGAACGGCTCAAGCCCGACGCGCGCCGCGCCGAGATGAAGGAGCGTGAGTATCGCTCCCCACCACACCATGCCCGCCGCGGGCGCGGCCGCCGTCGCGCCGCCGGCCGACCCGTACCGGGTCGCCGTCGCGGATCTCCCCAAGACCGGTGCGGAGGCCCTGCCCCCGCAGCACTACGCGTGGGACGGCGGCGACCTCGTCGAGCCCATGCGCGTCCGCAAGCCCGGCGGCGGCCGCGGCCGCGGCCTGCACGGCCAACTCGTCCAGCAGCTCGGCCAGATGATCGTCGCCGGCGAGGTCGGCGCCGAACGCCCGCTGGTTCCCGAGGAGATCGGGCAGCGGTTCGAGGTCTCGCGCACGGTGGTCCGCGAGTCCCTGCGGGTGCTGGAGGCCAAGGGCCTGGTCAGCGCCCGCCCGAACGTCGGTACGCGGGTGCGTCCCGTCGCAGACTGGAACCTCCTCGACCCCGATGTCATCGAGTGGCGCGCCTGCGGGCCGCAGCGCGACGCGCAGCGCCGTGAGCTGTTCGAACTGCGCTGGGGAATCGAGCCGTTGGCCGCGCACATGGCGGCTTGCCGCAACCACCCCGAGGTGGTCCGGCGGCTGACCGAGGTCGTCGTGATCATGCAGCGCGCGGTCGCGCAGCCCGACCCGCTGACGTTCGGCCGCGCCGACGCCGAGTTCCACGGCCTGCTGCTCCAGGTCGCGGGCAACCGCATGCTCGAACACCTCGCGGGCATCGTGGCGTCCGCGCTCCAGGTGTCCGGCGGCCACACCGCCGGCTGCGAACACCTGTCCGACGCCTCGGTGTCGCTGCACTCGCGCCTGGTCGACGCGGTCGCCGCGGGCGACGGCGAGGGCGCGGAGTCCGCGATGCGCTCGCTGCTCGCGGTGCACCCCGAGGTGGAACGCCTGTTCCCGGCTCCCCGGGAAGGTTGACAGATCGTCAGGACGGCGGCGTCGGCGGCCCGTTCCCGGGGTAACCATGCACTACCCGGACGGTGCTCCGCCGGCGCCGACCCGCCCGAAGGCGCCCGGTTCGGACACCGCATTGGTACACAGAGAGTCGTGCCAATCACTCCCGGTGAGACGGCAGACGTGATTACCCTCGTTGTCTGACTCGTTTTCGGACCGGTCCACCACAGGCGTTCGGGCGGACCGAGGCGACAGGTGGGGAATGGCGGCAGTGACCGACGACATGGTGCGGGACGGCCCATCAGAAGCGTCCGACACGTTCGAGACGGCGGTGCTCGACGCCCTGGGCGGCGAATCCGCCGTGGCGTTCGCGCTCTACGACAGAGACCTGCGCTATCTGCGGATCAGTGAGGCGCTGGCCCGGCTCAACCGGGTGCCCGCCGCCGACCATCTCGGCCGCCGCCCCACCGAGTTGCTGCCCGAGGGGCTCGCGCGGGAGATCGAGAAGACCATCGCGATGGTGTTCGCGCACGGCCTGCCGTACACCGAGACCGACATCGTCCTGTCGCCGCCCGACTGGTACGAGACCCGGCACCACGAGGCCCGCTGGGTACCGGTCCCCGGCGCGGACGGCGGCGTGGAGGCGGTGCTGGCGATCGTGTCGGACGTGACCGAGCACCGACACCGCGAGGAGTTGCTGCGGTCCAGCCAGTGGCGCACGTCCCGGCTGCAGCTGATGACCGCGCGCCTGGCCGGCGCGCTGACCGTCGCCGAGGTGGAGGCGGCGGTCAGCGAACTCGGCCGCAGCATCGACGCCGACGAGTCCGAGTTGCGGCTCCTCGACGACGTCGCACCGGTGTTCCCGTGGCCGAACGTCCCGGGGCCGGGCGTGAACCGGCGGCTGCGCGTGCTGCCTCCGGAGTGGCCGAACGCGCTGCTGACCGCGGTGCGCGAGGGCACGCCGATGTACCTGGGCGCGGCACCGGAGCACGACCCGAAGGAGTCCTCGCCGGTGCCGGCGATGCGCCGGGCGCGCACCGCGTCACCGCTCACGCGCCGCTCCTCGGTGGTCCTGCCGCTGCTGGGCTCGGGAGCGCCGATGGGCGTGATCCGGTTCGCGTTCCACGACTCGCGTGCCTTCGGCCCGGACGACAGGGTCTTCCTGGAGGCGTTCGCCGGGCAGTGCGCGCTCGCCGTCGAGCGGTCGCGGCTGTACGAGCGGGAGCACCGCACCGCGGTCGCCCTGCAGCGCAGCCTGCTGCCGGACCGGCTGCCGATCGTGGACGGCGCCGAGTTCGGTTTCCGCTACCTGCCCGGCGCCCCCGACTACGAGGTGGGCGGCGACTGGTACGACGTCTTCAAGCTGCTGGACGGCCGGGTGGCGATCGTCGTCGGCGACGTGATCGGCAAGGGGCTGACCGCCGCCGCCGGCATGGGCCGGGTGCGGGCCGCGCTGCGCGCCCTGGCGTTCACCGACCCCGACCCGGTGGCAGTGCTGACGGGGCTGGACCGCCTGTTCACCGCGACCGAGGACGACGAGTCGCTGACCACGCTCATCTACGGCGTGATCGACCCGGAGACCGGCATCCTGGACCTCGTCGACGCCGGCCATCTGCCGGTGATCATCGTCTCCGCGTACGGCAAGGCCAAGCTGGCCGACGCGGGGCCCGCCTCCACGCCGCTGGGCGTCGTGGAGCCGCGCACCAAGCACACGATGCGCCTGGACCCGGGCGACATCCTCGTCGGATTCTCCGACGGGCTGATCGAGAACCGGGCGCGCGGCATCGACGAGGGCCTCGAGCAGATGCTCGAAGTGGCCCGGAACGCCACGGGAGGTTTGGAATCGCTCTTGTCGAGCATCCTTGAACGTCTGCTGGACGGTCAGGACCGCGACGACGACGTGACGATCCTGGGGGTCAGGATCGTCGAGTCGCAGGGGTCCGCGGGCTGATGTGACGCCCGCCACCGAGGGGACGCGTAACACTTCGCCGCCCAGCCCGATGAGTACGAAGGTGGCAGCCTTCAGGAATACCGGCGAGTGCCAGAATGCTGTGTTGCACACAGTCGCTGCACGGCCGGGCCTCCTGCACACTGCCCCCGCCTGAGTGTCGTTCGCCAGGCGGCGAGCGACTGGACTCATGTCGAACGCCGTCCAGATCCGTCGAGAGGTTGTTTGTGTCGGCCAGCACATCCCGTTCGCTTCCCCCGGAGATCGCCGATTTCGTCAACGTGAAGGCGTTGATCGAGCGGGGTGAGGCTCAGGGGTCCATCGCCAGCGACGAGATTCGCCAGGCGTTCGAGGCCGACCAGATCCCGGCCACCCAGTGGAAGAACGTCCTACGCAGCCTCAACCAGGTCCTTGACCAGGAGGGTGTGGACATCGTGGTTAACGCCGCCGATTCCGCGGCTCCCAAGCGCACCCGTAAGAGCGTGGCGGCGAAGAGCACCGCCAAGCGCACATCCACAAAGACCGTCGTCTCGGGCACCGCGCCCCGGGCCGCGGTACCGGCGTCCGCGGCCCCGGGCGCGGACGACGCCGCCGAGCCGGGCAGGCCCGCGGCGAAGACGGCGGCGGTCAAGAAGACCGCGGCGAAGTCGGCGGCGGCCCCGGCGGCGAAGAAGGCCGCGGCGAAGAAGACCGCGGCCCCGGCGGCGAAGAAGGCCGCGGGCAAGGACGGCGAGCCCGAGCTCGACGCCGAGGACCTGACCGACGAGCTCGAGCCGCCGGCCGACCCGGCGGCGGCGACGGAGCCGGAGGACGAGAACCAGGGCTTCGTCCTGTCCGACGACGACGAGGACGACGCGCCGGCCCAGCAGGTGGCCGTCGCGGGTGCCACGGCGGACCCGGTCAAGGACTACCTCAAGCAGATCGGCAAGGTGCCGCTCCTCAACGCGGAGCAGGAGGTCGAGCTCGCCAAGCGCATCGAGGCCGGCCTGTTCGCGGAGGACAAGCTCAACTCCGGCGAGAAGCTGGCTCCGAAGCTCAAGATCGAGCTGGAGATCATCGCCGAGGACGGCCGCCGCGCCAAGAACCACCTGCTCGAGGCGAACCTGCGCCTCGTGGTGTCGCTGGCCAAGCGCTACACCGGCCGCGGCATGCTCTTCCTGGACCTGATCCAGGAGGGCAACCTCGGTCTGATCCGCGCGGTCGAGAAGTTCGACTACACCAAGGGCTACAAGTTCTCCACGTACGCCACGTGGTGGATCCGCCAGGCGATCACCCGCGCCATGGCCGACCAGGCGCGGACCATCCGCATCCCGGTCCACATGGTCGAGGTCATCAACAAGCTGGCCCGTGTGCAGCGCCAGATGCTCCAGGACCTGGGCCGCGAGCCCACCCCGGAGGAGCTGGCCAAGGAACTCGACATGACCCCGGAGAAGGTCATCGAGGTCCAGAAGTACGGCCGCGAGCCGATCTCGCTGCACACCCCGCTCGGCGAGGACGGCGACAGCGAGTTCGGTGACCTGATCG
This sequence comes from Yinghuangia seranimata, assembly GCF_029953285.1. Lineage (GTDB taxonomy): Bacteria > Actinomycetota > Actinomycetes > Streptomycetales > Streptomycetaceae > Yinghuangia > Yinghuangia seranimata. The sequence continues at coordinate 88,624 of NZ_JASAOI010000031.1, forward strand.
AGGACTCCGAGGCGGTCGTCCCGGCGGACGCGGTCAGCTTCACGCTGCTGCAGGAGCAGCTGCACTCGGTGCTCGACACGCTGTCCGAGCGCGAGGCGGGCGTGGTCTCCATGCGCTTCGGCCTGACCGACGGCCAGCCGAAGACGCTGGACGAGATCGGCAAGGTCTACGGGGTCACCCGTGAGCGCATCCGCCAGATCGAGTCGAAGACGATGTCGAAGCTGCGGCACCCGTCGCGTTCCCAGGTGCTGCGCGACTACCTGGACTGATCCGGCCGCCGAAACCGGTCCGGACGATCCGGACGAGCGGTGTACGAGGGCCCGGAGGCTTCCCGCCTCCGGGCCCTCGCGCGTGTCCGGACGGCCCGCGCACGGGCCCTCCTTCACTCGGTCTTCACTCGATCGGGCGACGAGGAGGGGCACCGGTTGCAGCCCGGTGCCGATGGCCGTTCCCTGAAAGTAGTTGGTCGGGGACCGAGCGTGTTCGGCGAGGTGGGGACGGAGGCTTGTGGTGACGACAGCGGGGAGTGCGGGCGCGGGCGGGAACCGGGAGTCGGCGCGGGGCGCGGCGGCCGGGCGGGTACGGCGGAGGAGGCGGGCCGCGGCGGGCGTCGCCGGGGCGCTGCTGGCGCTGGCGGGCGCGGGTGCGGTGCCGGGCCCGGTGTGGGCCGCGGACAGCGCGCCGCAGGGCCCGCCGAAGGTCATTGTCGGCGGCTCGCCGGCCGACACCGAGACGCATCCGTGGATCGTCGCGCTGTCGAGCCGGAAGACGTACGGCTCGGCGCGCTCGGGGCAGTTCTGCGCGGGCACGCTGATCGCCCCGGACAAGGTGCTGACGGCCGCGCACTGCATGTTCGACGAGAACGGCCGGCCCGCGAAGCGGTCCGACCTGAAGGTCGTCCAGGGCCGTACCGACCTGCGCACGAGCGCGGGCCGCGAGGTCGCGGTGGCGTCCTCGTACACCAATCCGACGTTCGACCTGGCCGAGGTGTCGCGGGACTGGGCGGTGCTGACGCTCGCCGAGCCGCTGTCCACGGGGGTGCTGCCGATGGTGGGCGCGGGCGAGGACGTGTACGCGGAGGACACCCCGGCGACCGTGCTGGGCTGGGGCGACACGACGGGCCGCGGGGACTACTCGTCGGTGCTGCGGCAGGTGGACGTCCCGATCACGTCGGACGCCACGTGCCGCACCGCGTACCCGGGCGGCGCCATGGGCTCCTACGACCAGGCCTCGATGGTGTGCGCGGGCCTGCGCCAGGGCGGCAAGGACGCGTGCAGCGCGGACAGCGGCGGCCCGCTGCTGATCGACGGGCGGCTGGCCGGGATCGTGTCGTGGGGGGACGGGTGCGCGCTGCCGCGCAAGCCAGGCGTCTACACGCGGGTGTCGGCGTTCGCCGCGGACATCCGCAAGGCGGCCGGGATGTGAGGCGCCGCGGCACTGTGAGGCAACTCACCCCGCGCGATGCTCCACGGGTGTTGCGGAAGGGGCCGTAGAGACCACAGTGGCGGCCACCGCATGGGGTGGCCGCCACTGCTGCGATCCATCAGGGTGCTTCAGGAAGCGCACAAACGGGGTCTCGTCGGGTTGTCGAAGGGGTACGTCTCAAGGTCAGCGTTCGTCCTCCGGCGCGTTGGCCGGAGTCGCCGTCAGGCGGTCGGTTTCATCCTGTATCTCGACCGCGACCTTGCGCAGCTCGGGCTCGAACTTGCGTGCGTGGTGAGCGCAGAACAGCAGCTCTCCACCGCTGGCCAGGACGACCCGGAGGTATGCCTGTGCGCCGCACCGGTCACAACGGTCGGCGGCCGTCAACGGACTGGCGGGAGTCAGAACCGAATTCACGTCGCCTCTTCTCTACTCGACGAGGACTGCTTCCGATGTTCACAACATCAAACCAGCCTCGAACGTTCCCGGGGGTGATCGTGTCACGTTCCACCCCGGTTGGGCACACCCCATTTTCTCTTACTTCGTACGAGGGTCCCTCCGTGATGTGCGTCTCGGTGTGGTCTCTGTTGCTTAAGGACGTGCCCCGGCGCGGATCGGTTCATGCCATCACTCGATCGTGAATCGAACACGGGTTCGAGACTCGGGTAGGCTGTAGCGGCGAGCCGTCGCCGGACGGTCACCCCGCCCCGGTAGCCTTGCGTCGGCGCGGCGCGGGTGATCACCGGGGGAGCGGGCGAAACGACCCGTGGTGGGACCTGCCGCGCGGCGCGCCAACAGCAAACTGCACTCGGAAAAGCCGACGCACCCAACGACTCAGGGGAGTTGCACCGCGTGACCGCCCAGACGACTGCGCAGTCGACCGCGCTGCTGGCGGGCGAGCCCGACCACTCCAACTACACGGCACGGCACCTGCTGGTCCTCGAAGGACTGGACGCGGTGCGCAAGCGGCCCGGCATGTACATCGGTTCGACCGACAGCCGCGGCCTCATGCACTGCCTGTGGGAGATCATCGACAACTCGGTCGACGAGGCGCTCGCCGGCTACGGGACCCGCATCGACGTGGTCCTTCACGACGACGGATCGGTCGAAGTGCGCGACCAGGGACGGGGTATCCCCGTCGACGTCGAGCCCAAGACCGGCCTTTCCGGCGTCGAGGTCGTCATGACCAAACTGCACGCCGGAGGCAAGTTCGGCGGCGGTTCGTACGCCGCGTCCGGCGGCCTGCACGGCGTCGGCGCCTCCGTCGTCAACGCCCTCTCGTCGCGGCTCGACGTGGAGGTCGACCGCGGCGGAGCGACACACAGCGTGAGCTTCCGGCGCGGCACGATCGGCCAGTTCGCCGCCGCCGGGCCGGACGCGAAGTTCACGCCGTCGGGAGGACTGCGCAAGGGCGGCAAGGTGCCGCGCGCGCGAACCGGAACGCGTGTGCGTTACTGGGCCGACCGGCAGATCTTCCTCAAGGACGCCAAACTCGATCTTGAACTGCTGCACAATCGGGCGCGGCAGACCGCATTTCTCGTCCCCGGGCTCACTCTCGTTGTTCGCGATGAGCGAAATCCGGGAGCGGTCGACGAGCAGACGTTCCACTACTCCGGCGGGATCAGCGAGTTCTGTGAATTCCTCGCCCCCGACCGGCCGATTTGCGACGTTATCCGCATCACCGGCGAGGGCACCTTCAAGGAGACCGTTCCGGTTCTCGACGACCAGGGCCACATGGTCCCGACCGAGGTCCAGCGCGACCTCGGCGTGGACGTCGCGCTGCGCTGGGGCACCGGATACGACACAAGTGTGCGGTCGTTCGTCAACATCATCGCCACCCCGAAGGGCGGCACGCACATCGCCGGCTTCGAGCAGGCGCTGCGCAAGACCGTGAACGACGCGCTCCGCACGGCGAAGCTGCTGCGGGTGTCCGAGGACGACATCACCAAGGACGACGCCCTCGAGGGGCTGACCGCGGTGGTGACGGTGCGGCTGGCCGAACCGCAGTTCGAGGGCCAGACCAAGGAGGTGCTCGGCACCTCCGCCGCGGCGCGCATCGTCGGCAACGTCGTCTCGCGCGAGCTCAAGGCCTTCCTGGGCACCGCCAACCGGGCGCACAAGGCACAGGCCCGCGCGATCCTGGAGAAGGCCGTCTCGGCGGCACGCACCCGCATCGCCGCGCGCCAGCACAAGGACGCGCAGCGACGCAAGACCGCGCTGGAGACCTCGGCGCTGCCGGCGAAGCTGGCCGACTGCCGCAGCGACGACGTGGACCGCAGCGAGCTGTTCATCGTCGAGGGCGACAGCGCGCTGGGCACCGCGAAGCTGGCGCGCGACTCGGAGTACCAGGCGCTGCTGCCGATCCGCGGCAAGATCCTGAACGTCCAGAAGGCGTCCGTCTCGGACATGCTCAAGAACACCGAGTGCGCCGCGATCATCCAGGTCATAGGGGCGGGCTCGGGCCGTACGTTCGACATCGACCAGGCCCGCTACGGCAAGATCATCTTCATGGCGGACGCGGACGTCGACGGCTCGCACATCCGCACCCTGCTGCTGACCCTCTTCCAGCGCTACATGCGGCCGATGATCGAGGCGGGGCGGGTGTTCGCGGCGGTGCCGCCGCTGCACCGCATCGAGCTGTCGAACCCGAAGAAGGGCCAGGAGAAGTACCACTACACGTACTCCGACAGCGAGATGAAGCAGACGCTCCTCGAGTTCCAGCGCAAGGGCGTCCGCTACAAGGAGCCCGTGCAGCGCTACAAGGGCCTCGGTGAGATGGACGCGGACCAGCTCGCGGAGACCACGATGGACCCGCGCCGCCGCACGCTGCGCCGCATCAACCTCGGCGACCTCGAGGCCGCCGAGCGGGTGTTCGACCTGTTGATGGGCAACGAAGTGGCGCCGCGCAAGGAGTTCATCACCAACTCCTCGCAGCTGCTGGACCGGTCGCGCATCGACACCTGATCCGTCCGGCCGGCGTCGGCCGCCTGGAAGGGCCCGGAACCCGTGTGGTTCCGGGCCCTTTTGCACGTCTTCCGGGCGAAGCGGCCGCGCTCGCCGCGCATTTCATCCGATCGTGTGAATCGGCTGCGGCCCCGGCGTCGCGTTCCGGGCGTACTGCCCATGCTGAAGACCGGTCCGCCCCGACTTCCCCGAGGGTGCGACGCGCACGACCGGCGGGCGGACACCGGACGAGGAGAGCTTTTCGTGACCACCAGTTCGTACCGAGAACGGGAGTACGGGCGGGCACCAGTGGACCGGGGTCCCGTGCCGGTCGCGCGTTCCGGGCGCCACGCGCGCCCCGAGGACCCGCGCGGGGACGTCTACCTCCAGGTGCAGGCGAGCCCCGAGTTCCAGGAGATCCGCCGCCGCTACCGCGACTTCGCCTTCCCCATGTCGGCCCTGTTCCTGGCCTGGTACCTGGCGTACGTCCTCGCCTCGACCATGGCCCGCGACCTGATGGCCCGGCGCATCGTCGGCGAGTTCAACGTCGCCCTGGCCTTCGGGCTCGCCCAGTTCGCCTCGACGTTCGTGTTCACCTGGCTGTACGCGCGGCACGCGGTCCGCAAGCGCGACCGCGCGGCGTTGGACCTGCGCTGGGTGACCCAGGAGCGCTTCCGGTGATCGCGGCACGCGGCTCCCTGGCCGCGGCGACGGGGAACGACCACCGGATGCTCACCGTGGGCCTGTTCCTCGGCTTCGTCGCCATCACGCTGGGCATCACGATCTGGGCCAGCCGGCACAACCGCACCGCGAACGACTTCTACGCGGGCGGCCGGGAGTTCTCCGCGGCGCAGAACGGCCTGGCGATCTCCGGCGACTACATGTCGGCGGCGTCGTTCCTGGGCATCGCCGGGCTCATCTCGCTGGTGGGCTACGACGGCTTCCTGTACTCGATCGGCTTCCTGGTGGCCTGGCTGGTCGTCCTGATGCTGGTCGCCGAACTGGTGCGCAACTGCGGCCGCTACACGATGGCGGACGTGCTGGCGTTCCGGATGAGCCAGCGTCCGGTGCGCACCGCGGCGGGGGCGTCCACGATCGTGGTGTCGATCTTCTACCTGCTCGCGCAGATGGTCGGCGCGGGCTCGCTGGTCGCGCTGTTGCTGGGCGACGGCAACGGCTCGGCGCAGACGCTGACGATCATCGTCGTCGGCATGCTGATGATCGTGTACGTGACGTTCGGCGGGATGAAGGGCACCACCTGGATCCAGATAGTGAAGGCGGCGCTCCTGATGGCCGGCGCGGTGCTGCTCACCGTGCTGGTGCTGGTCCGCTTCCACGGGAACGTCAACGAGATCCTGCGCTCGGCGGCCGCGACCAGCGGCAAGGGCGACGCGTTCCTCCAGCCGGGGCTGCAGTACGGCAGTTCGCTGACCAGCCGCATCGACTTCATCAGCCTCGCGCTGGCGCTCGTGCTGGGGACCGCGGGGCTGCCGCACATCCTGGTGCGCTTCTACACGGTGCCGACCGCGCGGGCCGCGCGTCGTTCGGTGATGTGGGCGATCGGGCTGATCGGCTCGTTCTACCTGATGACGATCGTGCTGGGCTTCGGCGCGGCGGCGGTGCTGGGCTCGGACCGGATCCGCGCGTCGAACAAGGCGGGCAACACCGCGCTGCCGCTGCTGGCCGAAGAGGTCGGCGGCGGCGGGGACTCGATCGGCGGCGTGGTGCTGCTCGCGGTGATCGCCGCGGTGGCGTTCGCGACGATCCTCGCGGTGGTGGCGGGCCTGACGCTGGCGTCGTCGGCGTCGGCGGCGCACGACCTGTACGCGGCGGTCATCCACAAGGGCCGGGCCAGCGAGAAGGAGGAGCTGGCGGCGGCGCGGCTGTCGGCGATCGTGATCGGCGCGGTCGCCATCGCGTTGAGCCTGACCGCGCAGAAGCTGAACGTGGCGTTCCTGGTGGCGCTGGCGTTCGCGGTGGCGGCGTCGGCGAACCTGCCGACGATCTTGTTCACGTTGTTCTGGCGCCGGTTCAACACGCGCGGGACGATGTGGGCCATCAACGGCGGCCTGGTGTCGTCGGTGCTGCTGGTGGTGTTCTCGCCGGTGGTGTCCGGCGGGCCCAACCCGCTGATCACCGCGGTCGACTTCCACTGGTTCCCGCTGGCCAACCCGGGGATCGTGTCGATCCCGATCGGGTTCCTGAGCGGCTGGATCGGGACGCTGCGGTCGAAGGAGGACGTGGACGACTCGAAGTTCGCCGAGATGGAGGTCCGTTCGCTGACCGGGGCCGGCGCGTACTAGGCGCCGGTCCTCACAGCGCGGGCGTGGGGGTGACCAGCCGCGGGCGCATGCTCAGCGGGTTGCCGAGCCCCTTGCCGCAGCTCTCGGGGCGGGCGGGCTCCTCGGCGGCGGCGGTGACCTCCACCGTCCACGTGCGGCCGTCGGTGTGCGCGATGCGGACGGTCCACGCGTGCTCGCCGTGCTCCTCGGTGGCGTCGACGCGCAGGGCGTCGGCGGAGGTCTCGCCGGTGTCCTCGCGTACGGCGATCTCGGCGGCCTGCTCGGGGCGCGACCAGGTGGACCGGCCGCGGCAGCCGTCGACGACCATGGCGCCGCCGCGGGCCGCGTCGAGGGCGGCCAGCGCGGAGTCGGCGTCCAGGCGCCCGTAGACGTATCCGTGGGGCAGGACGACGGCGGTCGGGGCGAACCGGTGCCCGCCCAGGTGGGTGGCCTCCCAGACGGCGTCGGGGGCGCGCCCCGCGAGGGCCTCGGCGAGCGGCCGGCCCTCGGTGGCGCAGCAGCGGTCGCGCTTGCCGTTGGTGCACACCAGCGCGAGCGGTTCGGTCCACGCGGTGCCGAGCGCGGGTTCCGCGGGGCCGGCCAGCGCCGCGAAGTCGAGGGCGAGCAGCTCGCCGAGCGAGTCCACCGTGAGCCGCCGGGCCCAGGTCGCGCCGGGTTCGGTCCAGACGAGGAACGCGGTGCGGCGTGCGACCGTCTCGGTGGTGCGTCCGGGACGGCGGATCAGTGTCGCGCGGAAGCCCGCCGCGGCGGCCTGCCGCTCGAGGGCGCCGCCGAGTTCCGGGTCGATGCCCCGGGTGCCGGTGAGCGCCTTCGCGGCCCACGGGCCGGGGTGCTCGACGAGCAGCCAGCCGGGGCTCGTGGGCGCGGAGCCGGCCATCGGCTCGGCGTACCGCCAGGACAGTTCGGTGCACGTTTCCACGGATGTGTACCGTACATGGTCAACTTTTCGGGCGGACCGGCGTCGCGGGGGCATCTCGATCGTTGCCGGTGTCGGTCCGGGATCTTCCGGGAGGAACCGGTCGGCGGAGATCGCGCCGACCGGCCGCGGTGATCGCGGAGGGCTACGGTGGTGGGAACGAACCGAGACCGGGGGAGTGGACCGGCATGGACGTGAAACACGCATTCACCCTCGACGACGCCGTCGTGCTCGCCCGCCGCGCGCACGCGGGCCAGCTCGACAAGGGCGGCAAGCCGTACATCACCCACCCGCTGCGCGTGATGCGCCGGGTCGAGGGCGAGTGGGCGCAGATGGCCGCGGTGCTGCACGACGTCATCGAGGACACCGCGGTCTCCGCGGCGGACCTGCGTGCCGAGGGCTGCCCCGAGCGGGTCATCGAGGCCGTGATCGCGCTGTCCAAGCTGCCCGGCGAGCCGCTGGAGGCCAGCATGGCCCGCGCCGCCGCGGATCCGATCGCCCTGGTGGTCAAGCGCGCCGATATCGCCGACAACCGCTCGGAGGCCCGGCTCGGCCAGCTCGACGAGGTCACCCAGGTGCGGCTGCGCGCCAAGTACACGCGTTCGATCGAGCTGTTGGAGCAGTACGCCGCCGACTACGCGACCCACTGACCCCGAGACGTCACCAAGGTAGAACGGCGACGCGCCCCCGCCGCGGAGGCGGGGGCGCGTCATCGTTCACGCCGTCAGGCGCCGGCGGGGCCGCCGATCACCGTGAGGGGCTTCGCGAGCGGCGCGCCCGAACCGTCGCGGCGCCGGTCGATCTCGGGGAGTTCGACGGGAGCGCCGGTCGCGTTGGCGGCGCGCGCCGGGGCGGGGCCCGCCCACGCGAGGGCCAGTGCGGACTCGCCCTTGAGGAACCGCTGGCAGCGCACGCCGCCGGTGGCCCGGCCCTTGCGCGGGTACTCGGCGAACGGGGTGACCTTGGCGGTGCCGTGCTCGGCCCCGAACAGCGCGTCGCCGCTGAACGCCGCGACCGTGACGACCACCGCGTCGGCGGCGGGGTCGACGGCGGTGAACGAGATCACCGAGCGGCCGTCGGCGAGCTTGATGCCCGCCATGCCTCCCGCCGGGCGGCCCTGCGGCCGCACGAGGGACGCCTGGTAGCGCAGCAGCTGGGCGTCGTCGGTGATGAACACCAGGTCCTCGTCGCCGGTGCGCAGTTCGACGGCGCCGACGACGCGGTCGCCCTCCTTGAGGGCGATGACCTCGAGCTCGTCCTTGTTCGGCGGGTAGTCCGGGGTGACCCGCTTGACGACGCCCTGCAGCGTGCCGAGCGCGAGCCCTGGGGAGTCGGCGGACAGCGTCGTCAGGCACAGGACGGTCTCGTCCGCCTCCAGGCCGACGAACTCGCTGACCGGTGCCCCTCCGGACAGGTTCGGCGCGGTGTGGGACGGCGGCAGCGCCGGCAGGTCGACGACGTTGAGCCGCAGCAGCCGCCCGGTGCTGGTGACCACGCCGAGCTCGGCGCGCACCGTGGTGGCGACCGTCGAGACGATCAGGTCGTGCTTGTGCCGGGCGCCCTCGGTCGGCAGCGGGTCGGCGCCGGGGGTGCGCGCCAGGAGGCCCGTGGAGGACAGCAGGACGTGGCACGGGTCGTCGGTGACCTCCAGCGGCACCGCGGTCGCGGGGGCGCCGGCCGACTCGAGCAGCACCGTGCGGCGCGGCGTGCCGTACTTCTTGGACACGGCGGCCAGTTCGTCGGAGACGATCTTGCGCAGCAGCTGGTCGGACTCGAGGATCCGGGTGAGCTCCTCGATCTCGGCGGTGAGCTTGTCGCGTTCCGCCTCCAGCTCGATGCGGTCGAAGCGGGTGAGGCGGCGCAGCGGGGTGTCGAGGATGTAGGTGGCCTGGATGTCGGAGAGCCCGAAGGCCTCGATCAGGCGTTCCTTGGCCTGCGCCGCGTTGTCGCTGCTGCGGATGAGCTCGATCACGCGGTCGATGTCGATGAGCGCGACGAGCAGGCCCTCGACCAGGTGCAGCCGCTCCTGGCGCTTGCGGCGGCGGAACTCGCTGCGCCGGCGCACCACCTCGAAGCGGTGGTCGAGGTAGACCTCGAGGAGTTCCTTGAGGCCGAGGGTGAGCGGCTGTCCGTCGACGAGGGCGACGTTGTTGATGCCGAAGGTCTCCTCCATCGGCGTCAGCTTGTACAGCTGCTCGAGGATGGCCTCGGGGTTGAAGCCGTTCTTGACCTCGATGACCAGGCGCAGGCCGTGCGCGCGGTCGGTGAGGTCCTTGAGGTCGGCGACGCCCTGGAGCTTCTTGGCCTGGACCAGCTCCTTGATCTTGGAGATGACCTTCTCGGGGCCGACGTTGTACGGGAGTTCGCTCACCACGATGCCCTTGCGGCGGTTGGTGACCGTCTCGATGGTGGCGGTGGCGCGGATCTTGAACGTTCCGCGGCCGCTCTCGTACGCGTCGCGGACGCCGGACAGGCCGACGACCCGGCCGCCCGTGGGCAGGTCGGGGCCGGGGATGTGCTTCATGAGGTCGTCGAGGGTGGCGTGCGGCCGGCGGATCAGCTCGCGCGCGGCGGCGACGACCTCGACGAGGTTGTGCGGCGGCATGTTCGTGGCCATGCCGACCGCGATGCCGGTGGTGCCGTTCACCAGGAGGTTGGGGAACGAGGCGGGCAGGACGTGCGGTTCGCGCTCCTGGCCGTCGTAGTTGGGGCCGAAGTCGACGGTGTCCTCGTCGATCGACTCGACCATGAGCATCGCGGCGGGCGACAGGCGGCACTCGGTGTAGCGCATCGCGGCGGGCGGGTCGTCGTTGCCCAGCGAGCCGAAGTTGCCGTGCCCGTCGACCATGGGCAGTCGCATCGAGAACGGCTGCGCCATGCGGACGAGCGCGTCGTAGATCGCGGTGTCGCCGTGCGGGTGGAGGCGGCCCATGACGTCGCCGACGACGCGCGCGCACTTGACGAAGCCGCGGTCGGGGCGCAGGCCCATCTCGTTGGCCTGGTACAGGATGCGGCGGTGGACCGGCTTGAGGCCGTCGCGGGCGTCCGGCAGGGCGCGCGAGTAGATGACCGAGTACGCGTATTCGAGGAACGAGCCCTGCATCTCGTCGACGACGTCGATGTCGAGGATGCGTTCCTCGAAGTCGTCGGGCTGGTCCTGGCCAGGCGTCTTCGTGCTGCGGCGGGCCATGCTGCGGCGGGCTCCTTAGGCTTGAGGCGGTCGCGCCCATTGTGTCCCCCCGGTACGACACTCGGGTGCAGCGACCCGGTACCGCGCGGGGGATCGTCCGGGTTTGCGGGCATGACCGGCACTCGTACGGGGAAAGGGACGGTGCTCGGCCGATCGGGTTACCCGTCGGAGACGAGTATCCGACGACAGCAATCCGGACAGGGGAGCGCCATGGACGACCCGCAGATCCTCGACCGCATCCGTTCGATGGTCGACACCGAGCACGCGCTGCGCGAGCAGCTCGCGACGGGGAAGATCACCGCCGAGGAGGAGCAGCAACTGCTGCACGCCATCGAGGTGGAGCTCGACCAGTGCTGGGACCTGCTGCGGCAGCGCCGGGCGCGCCGGGACGCGCGCGAGGACCCGAACACCGCGGCGGTGCGGCCGGCCCGTGAGGTCGAGGGCTACCAGCAGTAGCGGGCCGCGCGGGGCCTGTCGGGCCCGTGTACGGCCGGGTGCGGGGTTTGTTCCCGAATTCGCCGGACGCGAACGGCGGCTTCAGCGCCCTGGCCGTGTCGTTCCCCTCAGTAAGGTGGCTTGCGGGCCGCCGTCGCGGCCCCTCGCTCCGGTCGCGCGTCGGCCGCGAGGCGTCTGCGGAGAGGACGGATGGGCATGGCTGGTCTGGCCGGGACATTCACAGCGACCGAGCACCGGCTCGCCAACGGGCTGCGTGTGGTGTTGTCCGAGGACCACATCGACCCGGTCGCCGCGGTGTGCCTGTGGTACGACGTGGGCTCGCGGCACGAGGTGCCGGGGCGTACCGGTCTCGCCCACCTTTTCGAGCACCTGATGTTCCAGGGCTCGGCGAACGTGCACGGGAACCAGCACTTCGAGTTCGTGCAGTCGGCCGGCGGTTCGCTCAACGGCACCACGAGCTTCGAGCGCACGAACTACTTCGAGACCATGCCCGCGCACCAGGTCGAGCTGGCGCTGTGGCTGGAGGCCGACCGGATGGGCGGCCTGCTGCAGGCGCTCACCGAGGAGAGCCTGGACAACCAGCGCGACGTGGTGAAGAACGAGCGGCGCCAGCGGTACGACAACGTGCCGTACGGCACCGCGTGGGAGCGCCTGGTGGCGATGGCCTTCCCGGCCGGCCACCCGTACCACCACATGCCGATCGGCTCGATGGAGGACCTGGACGCCACGACGCTCGCGGACTGCCAGGAGTTCTTCCGCACGTACTACGCGCCGAACAACGCCGTGCTCACCGTGGTCGGCGACATCGACCCGGAGCAGACGCTCGCGTGGATCGAGAAGTACTTCGGCACGATCCCGGCGCACGACGGCAAGCCGACCCCCGCGGACGGCACGCTGCCGCCGGTGATCGGCGGCGAGCTGCGCGAGACGGTCTACGAGGACGTCCCGTCGCGCTCGCTGATGGCGGCCTACCGGCTGCCGGTCGACGGCACCCGTGAGGCGGACGCCGCGGACCTGGCGCTGACCGTGCTCGGCGAGGGCGAGAGCTCGCGGCTGAACACGCGCCTGGTGCGGCACGACGAGCTCGCGGTGTACGCCGGGTTCGGCATCATGCGGCTGGCCGGTGCGCCGTCGGTGGCGCTGCTGGACGTGAAGGCGTCGGGCGAGGCGCGGAACGAGGACGTGGACGCGGCGGTCAACGAGGAGCTCGCGCGGTTCGCCGCCGAGGGCCCCACGGCGGCCGAGCTGGAGCGCGCGCAGGCGCAGATCGAGCGCGGCTGGCTGGACCGCATGGCGACGGTGGGCGGCCGGGCCGACGAACTGTGCCGGTACGCGGTGCTGTTCGGCGACGCGTCGCTGGCGTTCACCGCGCTCGACCGGGTCCTGGAGGTCACCGCGGAGGAGGTCCGCGCGGTCGCCGCCGAGCGCCTGCTCCCGGACAACCGCGCCGTGCTGGTCTACGAACTGTCCGACGAGGACAGCGACGACGACACCGACGGCGACGACACCGACACGACCGACCAGAACGACCGCGGCGACAGCAACGCGGACGACGCCGAGGGGCAGGCCGCCTGATGACCGAGACCACGATGGTGTTCCACCCGCGCCCGTCGGCCGGCCCGGAGAAGGCGTGGACGTTCCCGGCGCCGACCCGCACCCGCCTGGCCAACGGCCTGTCGGTACTGCGCGTACACCGCCCGGGTCAGCAGGTGGTCGCCGCCGAACTGCTGCTCGACGCGCCGCTGGACGCCGAGCCGGAAGGCATCGACGGCGTCGCCACGATCATGGCGCGGGCGCTCAGCGAGGGCACCGACACCATGGACGCCGAGACCTTCGCGGCCGAACTGGAGCGCTGCGGCGCCACGATGGACGCGGGCGCCGACCACGCCGGCGTGCAGGTGTCGCTGGACGTGCCGGCGTCGCGCCTGGAGCGCGCGCTGGGCCTGATGTCCGACGCGGTGCGCGCCCCCGCGTTCCCCGCCGACGAGGTCGACCGCCTGGTGCGCCAGCGCCTGGACGAGATCGTCCACGAGCTGGCGAGCCCCGCCCGCCGCGCCGCGATCGCGCTGTATGCGGAGCTGTTCGACGCGGCGGCGCGCGTGTCCCGGCCGCGCGCCGGGTCCGCGGAGACCGTCGCGCGCGTTGAGCGGGACGCCGTCGTCGACTTCTTCACCAAGCACGTGCGTCCGGCCACCGCGACGCTGGTGATCGTCGGCGACCTGGACGGCGTCGACCTGGACGGCATCCTGGAGCGCACGCTCGGCACGTGGACGGGCAGCGACGCGCCCGCGAGCACGGTGAAGCACGACGCGGCGGACGACAGCGCCCGCGTGGTCGTCGTGCACCGGCCGGGCAGCGTGCAGACGCAGGTGCTCGCCGGGCGGCTCGGCGCCGACCGGCACGACCCGGCGTGGCCGGAGCTGAGCATCGGCACCTACTGCCTCGGCGGCACGCTGACGTCGCGCCTGGACAAGGTGCTGCGCGAGGAGAAGGGCTACACGTACGGCATCCGCGCGCTCAACCAGCCGCTGCGCTCGGGCGCGCTGCTGGCCGTCACCGGCTCGGTCGAGACGGACGTGACCGGGCCCGCGCTGGCGGACATGGTCACCGTCCTGACGACGCTCGCCGCCGAGGGGCTGGCCGACGACGAGCGGGACGCCGCGGTGCAGAACCTCGTCGGGGTGGCGCCGCTGAAGTACCAGACGTCGCGCTCCGTGGCCGACTCGATCGCGGACGTGGTCGCGCAGCGGCTGCCCGACGACTACCTGCCCGGCCTGTACGCGCGGCTGGCCGAGGTGGCCACCGGTGACGCGTCGGACGCCGTGGTGGCGGGCTTCGACCCCTCGCGCCTGGTCGTGGTGCTGGTCGGCGACGCGACGGTGATCCGCGAGCCGCTGGAGGGCCTGGGCCTGGGCCCGGTCACCGTGGTCGAGTAGTTCCGGCGTCCCGGGGGCGGGGCCGCACGGCCCCGCCCGCACGGCAAGCGCCAACTCCTGGCAAAGTAGTTCCCAAGGATGACTTGGGTGCGCCTCCGCCGTCGCCCGAACGGCGGAGGCGCGCTGCTACCCGGGTCGGATCATGAACCCTGGTTTGTACGCCAGCCTTTCCAGCCGCATACGGTGAGGTCCATGACGCAGGAGACGCAGACCGACGACGCGCCGGAGCACACCGCCGTGCTCGACATCAGCCGCGGGCTGTCCGCCGCCGACGTCGCCGAACGCGTCGCGCGCGGCGAGGTCAACGACGTTCCGGTGCGCTCCAGCCGCTCCGTCGGCGAGATCGTCCGCAGCAACGTCTTCACGCGCTTCAACGCGATCATCGGCGTGCTCTTCCTGATCATCCTGGCGGTCGGCCCGATCCAGGACGGCCTGTTCGGGTTCGTGATCATCGCCAACACCGGCATCGGCATCGTCCAGGAGATGCGCGCCAAGCGCACCCTGGACCGCCTCGCGGTGATCGGCGAAGCCAAGCCGCGGGTGCGCCGCGACGGGAACGCCGTCGCGATTTCGGCCGCCGAGATCGTGCTCGACGACGTCATCGAACTCGGCTCGGGCGACAAGGCGGTCGTCGACGGCGTCGTCGTCGAGGCGGCTGGCCTGGAGGTCGACGAGTCGCTGCTCACCGGCGAGGCCGACCCCGTGCTGAAGAAGCCCGGCGACCCGGTCATGTCCGGCTCGTTCGTGGTGGCAGGCAACGGCGCCTTCCGCGCCACCCGGGTCGGCAAGGACGCCTACGCGGCGCAGCTGATGGAGGAGGCCAGCCGCTTCACGCTGGTCGCGTCCGAACTGCGCGGCGGCATCAGCACGATCCTCAAGTACGTCACCTGGGTGCTCATCCCCGCCGCGATCGCGCTGGTCATCAGCCAGTACCGGATCAACGAGGACGACATCCCCGAGGCGATCCGCCGAATGGTCGCGGGCGTCGTCCCGATGGTCCCCGAGGGCCTCGTGCTGCTGACCTCGCTGGCCTTCGCCGTCGGCGTCGTCCGCCTCGGCCGCCGCCAGTGCCTGGTGCAGGAGCTGCCCGCGATCGAGGGCCTGGCCCGCGTCGACGTCGTGTGCCTGGACAAGACCGGCACGCTGACCGAGGGCGGCATGAACGTCACCGAGGTCCGCTGCCTCGACGACGCGCTCCCGGTCCGCGCCGCGCTCGGCGCGCTCGGCACCACCGACAAGCGGCCCAACGCGAGCCTCCAGGCGATCATCGACGACTGCCCGGCGCCGACCGGCTGGACCGAGGTCGCCACCATCCCGTTCTCCTCGGCGCGCAAGTACTCGGGCGCGACGTTCGAGGTCGCCGGCGAGCGGCAGAGCTGGCTGCTCGGCGCGCCGGAGGTGCTCGCGCTGCCCGGCACGCCGATCCTGGCCGACGCCGAGGAGCTCGGCACGCACGGCCTGCGCGTGCTGCTGCTGGTCCGCACCGGGGCGCCGGTCGAGGACCTGTCGGCGCCGTACGACGCGGCCGCCGCGCACCCCGCCGCGCTCGTCGTCCTGGAGCAGCGGCTGCGCCACGACGCCGCCGACACGCTCGCCTACTTCGCCGACCAGGGCGTCGCCACGAAGGTGATCTCCGGCGACAACGCCGTCTCGGTGGGCGCGGTCGCCGCCAAGCTCGGCATCCCCGGTGCCGAGCATCCCGTCGACGCGCGCACGCTGCCGACCGACAAGGCCGAGCTGGCCGAGGTCCTGGAGAAGAACACCGTCTTCGGGCGCGTCACCCCGCAGCAGAAGCGCGACATGGTCGCGGCGCTGCAGTCCAAGGGCCACACCGTGGCGATGACCGGCGACGGCGTCAACGACGTGCTCGCGCTCAAGGACGCCGATATCGGCGTGGCGATGGGCTCGGGCAGCGAGGCGGCCCGCGGCGTCGCGCAGATCGTGCTGCTGAACAACAGCTTCGCGTCGCTGCCGTCGGTGGTCGGCGAGGGCCGACGGGTCATCGGCAACATCGAGCGGGTCTCGAACCTGTTCCTGACCAAGACGGCGTACGCGGTGCTACTGGCGATCCTCGTGGTGATCGTCAACGTGCCCTACCCGTTCCTGCCGCGCCACCTGACGCTGCTGGCCTGGTTCACGATCGGCACCCCGGCGTTCTTCCTGGCGCTCGCGCCGAACAAGGAGCGGGCCCGCACCGGGTTCGTGAACCGCGTCCTGCGGACGGCGGCGCCGGCAGGTGTGATCGCGGGTGCGGCCTGTTTCACCGCGTACCTGATCGCCCGGAACTACTACGGCGCCACCGAGGCCACCCGCAGCGCCGAGACGTCGATCGCCACGCTGACGCTGTTCCTGGTCGCGCTGTGGGTCCTGGCGATCATCGCGCGCCCGTACACGTGGTGGCGGATCGCGCTGGTCCTGGCGATGGCGGCGGGCTTCGCCCTGGTGATCACGGTTCCGGCGTTCCAGAAGTTCTTCGACCTCAAGCTGGTCGGCACGACGATGCCGTGGACCGCGGTGGGCATCGCGGTGGTCGCGTCGGCGCTGATCGAGGTCGTGTGGCGGCTCATCGGACGCCGCAACCTGGCGGTCGACGCGTAGCTCAGCGGCGCTCCCGGTGTTCGGCGGACACGAGGGCGGCGGCGATCTCGGCGGCCAGGGCCGCGGTGCGTGGGCCGCGCTCGTCGTCGGCCGGGACCGGTTGGGCGAAGAGCACGCCGCGGTCGGCGAGCCCCAGGGCGTCGCATGCGCGGATGAGCCGGGCGGCCTCGTCGGGGTGGTCGACCCGCCACTCCAGGGTGTGGTCGGAGTCGGCCGGCCGACCGGGGAAGCGGTCGGTGCCGTAGCCGACGACCGGCACGTTCAGCGACGCCAGGCGGTCGAGGGTGGCGCCGACGTCGAAGAGCGGCGCGACCCCCGAGCAGACGAGCGCGACGCCGCAGCGTGACAGGGCCTCCAGGTCGGCGGACGCGTCCCACGCCTCGCGGGCGCCGGGGCGCGCCCCGCCCAGGCCTCCGGCGGCCAGCACGCGGATGCCCGCGAGCCGGGCCAGGTGTGCCGCGGCGCCGACGGTCGTGGCCGCGTCGCGCCCGGCCGCCACGGCCGGGGCCAGGTCGCGCAGGCCGGCCTTGGCGAGCCCTCCGGCGGCCGCGACGTGATCCAGGGCGGCGGCGTCCAAGCCGATCCGCACCCGGCCTCCGATCACCGCGATCGCCGCCGGGACCGCGCCCGCGGCGCGTACGGCGGCCTCGGTCCGGCGGAGTGCCCCCAGGGGGTCGGGCCGGTGCGTGGCCCGGCACACGGCGGTGCTCGCCAGCGCGACCACCGGGCGTCCCGCCGCCAGTGCCGCCGCGACCTCGGGGAGGACCTCCACCGGGTGCGCGGCGCCGCTGCCGCCGGGCTCGCGCACCGAGGGGCGCGCATGCGGACTGCTCGGGGCGGGCGGGCGCCGGGCGCTCGGGAAGGGCGGACGAGGCGGGCCCTCGAACGCGGGCGGCGGAGGGCGACGCGCGGGCGGGAGCCGCACGGCGTCCGCGTGGGGTGCCGGCCGCACCGGCGCTCCGGGGCCCGTGGGCTCGTCGCGGGCCGGGGCGGCGGCCCGGCCCTGCGCGCGGGCGTCCGCGGCGGTCCTGGCGGCCCCGGGGCCGTTCCCGCCGACATCCCCCGGCTCGTCGCCGGAAACGGTGTCAGGGCCGTCCCTGGACGGTGCCGCGGCATGCTCCCGCGGCCCGTCCCCGGGCGGCGGCACGGGCCGGGCGGACACTCCGGGTGCCCCGGGCACTCCGATGATCATGGCGTGGCGCGGCCTCCCCAAGGCGTCGCCGGCCGCGGCCCCCGGTGGACGGGCCGCGCTGCACGGACCCGGCGGCGCTTACCCGCGCGGCTGGTACAGCACCGCGGCCCAGCCGTCGGGGCCCACCACCTGGGCGCGCACCTCGTGCGGCCCCTCGACGGGCTCGGCGACCTTGAACCCGGCCTCGCGCAGCGGCGCCAGCGCGGCCTCCAGGTCGGCGACCTTCACCATCACCGACGCGCCCTCGCCCTCGCGGTCGGTGCCCGACAGCGCGATGCGGTTGCCGTTGAGGTCGAACTGCGCCCAGCGGTCGCCGTCCACGAACGTCGGCTCGGTGCCCAGCACCGCGCGCATGAACGCCACGGCGGCGGTCATGTCGGCGACGGGGAATGCGGCGGACAGGCCCAGGGCGGACATGGCGACCTCCAACGTGAGTGACCGGTGTATGGCGGTTCGGACTACGTCTGATGGTCTATCAGATACGTTGCCGTGTCGGGCCGGTCGCGCGCGGTGACACCGATCACGACGGGAACTGGTCGGCGGACACGTCGGTCTTCGACGCGTTGCCGCCCGCGACCGCGTACAGCGTCAGCGTGTACGCCATGTACTGCGACCCCTTCGTCTCGAAGTCCAGGGTCTCGTCGAAACGTTGGAACCGGCAGTCCCGGCTGAAGCGCTTGCCGTCCGGGTCCCAGTCCGTGCCGGTCGTGTAGTACGCCGTCAGCTTGCCGTCGGGAATGCCGTCGACGGTCACCGTCGCGCCGGCGCGCACGTACAGCTCGCGCACGATCGTGTCGCCCTTGGTGAGCTCGACCACGGCGTCCCCGGCGCCGTCGGCGTTCTTCACGGTCAGCTCGCCGGGCCCGCCGCGCCGGCCGCCGCCCAGGCTGCCGTTCGCACCGCGCCGGCCGGGCTCGTCCTGCCGCTCGGGGACGAACGACCCGACCCGGTACGCCCCGTCCACGGCCGCGAGCGCGGCCGCCGCGTCGCGCACCGCCTGCGCGCCGGGCAGGTTCGACGCCCGGGGGATGCCGGACGCCCCCGTGCATAGCCGCCCCGAACGCGCCGATCCGGAAAGGCCGTCGAGGTCCTTCTCCAGGCCCGACAACGCCGCCGTCAGCGTCCGGGCGCCGGCCTCGGCAGCCTCGGGCGGTGTGACGGCCGCCAGTGCGGTCCGCGCCGCGCCGGCGCGCCGGGCGGCGTCCGTGAACGCCGAGGCGAGCGCCTGCGGCGTTCCCGCGGCCTCGACCGCGGCCATTCCCGGGGCGATCTGCGCGTCGACGGCGGCCAACGCCGCGCGGAACTCCTCGGGGCCGACGCGCGCGACCGAGGCCGGCGCGGACGACGGCGACGAGGGCGACGGCGACGCCGGCGTATCGGGCGCGCTGTCCGCGGGGGCGACCGACGCACCGCTCGGCGACGGCGTGGTCCCCGAGGCCCGCACCCCGCCCTGGCCGCATCCGGCCGCCGCGAGAACGGCGACGCATGCGACAGCGACCCACGGCGTCCTCGGTCGTGCGGACATGCCCGGCATCGTGCCCCCCGTGGTCTCGACCCGACCGCCCCTTCCACGCTAGCCACAGCCGGAGCCTGCCGCTGCGGGACGGCCCGGGAACTCCCGTGCCCCGCAGCGGTGATGGCCACCGCGCGACGTCGCAGGCCGGGCGGCACTTTAGTGCGTACGACCATCGCCCCCGACGGGGTGGTCCCCGGCGAGGCCGGGGGCGCGACGGCGGTCCGGCCGACAGCCGCGCCCACGACGCACCGTCACGTGCCGCGCACCACGCGCGGGGGCGCGCCGGGCTCCTCGCTGAACCGCCCGGCCGTGGCTTAGTGTCGGCAGCGTGGAGCCGACCGAGCCGCACCCCTCGGCGCCCGGCACCCCGCCGACCGGGCGGGTGCCCGCGCCCCCGGCCTTTCCCGAGCACTGGGAGGCCGACGTCGTGCTGCGCGACGGCGCGACCGCCCACCTGCGCCCGGTGGGGCCGCACGACGCCGACCGGCTCGTCGCGTTCTACGCACGGGTCTCCGACGAGTCGAAGTACCTGCGGTTCTTCACGCCGTACCCGCGGCTGTCCGAGCGCGACGTGCGGCACTTCACCAACCACGACTGGGTCGACCGTGTAGGGCTCGGCCTGTTCGTCGGCGACGAGATGGTGGCGATCGTCCGCTACGACCGCATCGGCCCGGACGGCCGCGCGGTGAAGACCGGCCCGCACGGGCGCTCGTCGACCGCAGAGGTCGCCTTCCTGGTGCAGGACGACCAGCAGGGCCGGGGCGTCGCGTCCGTCCTCCTCGAGCACATCGCCGACGTCGCCCGCGAGCGCGGCATCCGCCGGTTCGTCGCGGACGTCCTGCCGTCCAACCGGCGCATGATGAAGGTCTTCACCGAGGCCGGGTACACGCAGCAGTCCGCCTTCGAGGACGGCGTCGTGCGCCTCAACCTCGACCTCGCGCCGACCGACACCTCCACGGCCGTCATGCTCGCCCGCGAGCACCGCGCCGAGGCCCGGTCCACCGCGCGGCTGCTCAATCCGCGGTCCGTCGCGGTGATCGGCGCCGGCCGCAACGAGGGCACGGTCGGCAACACGCTGCTGCGCAACCTGGCCGCCAGCGGCTTCACCGGTCCCGTGTACGCGGTCAACCCCAAGGCCGGCGACGAGCCGATCGAGGGCGTGCCCGTCTACCGCACCGTGCTCGACGCCCCGGGCGAGGTCGACCTCGCGATCGTCGCGGTGCCCGCCCCGGCCGTGCAGCGGGTCGTCGAGGAGTGCGGCCGCCACGGCGTGCGCGGACTGGTCGTCATCTCCTCGGGATTCGCCGAAACCGGCCCCGAAGGCCGTGCGTTGCAGCGCCGCCTGGTGCGCACCGCGCGCGCCCACGGGATGCGCGTGATCGGCCCGAACTGCCTGGGGATCCTCAACACCGACCCGGACGTCAGCGTCAACGCGAGCCTGTCGCCGCGCATGCCGCGCCGCGGCCGGGTGGGCATGTTCGCGCAGTCCGGCGCGCTCGGCATCGCGATCCTGGAGTCGACGGTCAACCGCGGCATCGGCCTGTCCACGTTCGTGTCCGCGGGCAACCGCGCCGACGTCTCCGGCAACGACCTCCTGCAGTACTGGGAGGACGACCCGGCGACCGACGTGGTTCTGCTGCACCTCGAATCGCTGGGCAACCCACGCAAGTTCACCCGCCTCGCGCGCCGTGTCGCGCGCCGCAAGCCGGTCGTCGCCGTGAAGAGCGCGCGGCACGCGCAGGGCGTCCCGCTCGGGCACGCCGCCCGCGCGCTGACCCTGCCGGACCAGGCCGTCGACTCGCTGTTCCGGCAGGCCGGCGTCATCCGTGTGCCGACCGTCGCGGAGATGTTCGACGTCGCCCAACTCCTCGCCTACCAACCGCTTCCCGCGGGCGACCGGGTCGCGATCGTCGGCAACTCCGACTCGCTCGGACTGCTCGCGCAGGACGCCTGCACGAGCGCCGGCCTCGTGCCGCTGCGGCCGGTCGACCTGACCACGTCGGCGACCGCCGAGGACTTCCGCAAGGCCCTCGGCGACATGCTGGCGTCACCCGAATCCGACGCCGTGGTCACGGTGTTCATCCCGCCGCTGACCACGTCGGGCGACGAGGTCGCGGCCGTCATCGCCGAGATGGCCGAACGCGCCGCCGAGGTCGGCAAGCCGCTGCTGGCCACCTACCTCGCGCACGAGGGCCTGCCCACCCAGCTGCGCCGCCTGGACGTCGACGGCGTCCCCGCGCTCGGCTCCGTGCCCTCCTACCCGGCGCCCGAGAACGCCGTGCGCGCGCTCGCCGAGGTCGTCCGCTACGCGGCCTGGCGCCGCCGCCCGGCAGGCGACGTCGTCGAGTTCGAGGACGTCCGGCCCGACACCGCGCGCGCCCTGGTCCGCGCCCGGCTCGGCGCCGCCGACGCGGCCGGGCTGTCGCCCGGCGAGGCCGCCGAACTCCTCGGCTGCTACGGCATCCACCCGCTCCCGGCCGTCCGCGTCGACAACGAGGACGCCGCGGTCGCCGCCGCCGAGCGGATCGGCTACCCGGTCGTGCTCAAGACCATCGCCGAACACCTGCGGCACCGCGTCGACCTCGACGGCGTACGCCTCGACCTGGGCACCGAGGTCGGCCTGCGGCGCGCGTTCCGGCGGATGGCGGCGCGCCTCGGCGGACCCGACCAGGCGCGGCTCGTGGTGCAGCAGATGGCGCCGCGCGGCGTCGCGACCACGGTGGGCCTGACGTACGACGAGTCCTTCGGCGCGCTGCTGCGCTTCGGCCTCGCCGGCCCGGCGTCCGAGCTGCTCGGGGACGTCGCGCACCGCGTCGTCCCCGCGACCGACCAGGACGTCGCCGACCTGGTCCGCGACATCCGCGCGGCGCCGGTGCTGTTCGGCTACCGCGGCGCGCCGCCGGTCGACGTCGAGGCGTTGGAGGAACTGCTGCTGCGCCTGTCGCAGTTGGCCGACGACCTGCCGCAGGTCACGTCGGTGACGCTCGACCCGGTCGTGGTCACGGGGGAGGGCCTGCGGGTCCTCGACGCGCGCGTGCGGCTCTCGCGGCCGCCGATGCGGACGGACCTGGGGCCGCGGGCGATGCGCGACCCGCACTGAGCCGCGGGCCGCGGCGGTACGCCCCGATCCGGACGTACCGCCGTGGGCCCGGCCGCTGCGACGCCGATGCCACCCCGAGCCGTGGCACCCGCGCCGCCGCTGCGGCCTCCGGCCGACCCTGTCGTCATGCCCCTCCGCGCACGCCCTCCACGTGGCGGCGCATCATGCCGACCGGCCCGCCCGGACCGACCGCCCCCACGCCGGGTTTCCCCGATCCCGCCGACGCGGATGCGGTGCTCGTGCCGGCCGGCGGGGTTTCACCGCGAACGGTGCGTCCCTGTTCTCCCCGTCCGTCCTGCACACCGCACAGTCAACAGGTTCACGCCAGTCCGGGGGAGGGCGCGCAGAGGGCGCGCGGTTGCGCTTCGCGCGTGGGGGTCCGCGATCGTGCCCCTCCGTCACCCGTACGGGGACTGTCAAGACATCGACAAAGAGTCACAGCGTCGATGCTTTGCGTTGCGGATCGGCCTGGTGGCCGCGCCGCCGGGAGGGCGCGGCCGTGCGCGGCAACGCGCGACGGGGCACGGATGGCGCACACGTGCCGCCGAAGATGCCAGGATGGGGGCATGGCGAAGACCACCACCTCGACCCAGGGCCTGCGTACGGCCATCGAGCGCAGCGGCTACTACCCGAGCCTCGTCGCCGACGCGGTCGAGTCCACGATCGGGACCGAGCAGGTCGACGCGTTCCTGGTGCACCAGGAGACCACGTTCGACTCCAACGAGGTCCGGCGGCACGTGACCGTCCTCGTGCTCACCCCCGGCCGGTTCCTGGTCAGCCACACGGACGAGCACGCTCCCGACGACACCTCGCCGACCCCGTACGCGACCACGTCCACCGAGACCGTGCGCGTCGACCGGATCGAGTCGGTCGTCGTCAGCCGCGTCGTCGGCAACCCCGCCGAGTACGTGCCCGGCGCGCCGCCGCGCGAGGTCGTCCTGACCATCGGCTGGGGCGCGGTGGGCCGCATCGACCTGGAGCCGGCCGGCTGCGCGGACCCGAACTGCGACGTCGACCACGGCTACACCGGCGCGATGACCGCGGACGACCTGTCGCTGCGCGTCAGCGAGGCCGCCGACGGTCCCGACGCGGTCGAGCGCACGCTCGCGTTCGCGCGCAGACTGTCCGAAGCCATCGCCGGCTCCGGCCGGTGAGCGCCGCCGCCTGGCATCCGGAACCGCCGCCCGTACCCGTCCCGCGCTACGGCACCGGGGCGCTGTCCGACCTGCTCCCGTCCGTCGCCGCGTCGCTGGGGATGCCCGGCGAGCGGAACGTCCTCGGGCTGCGCGAGACCGAGCGCGCCGTGGTGTTCCTGGTCGACGGCATGGGCTGGGAGCTGCTCAAGGCGCACCCCGACTGGGCGCCGTTCCTGACCTCGCTGATCCCCGGCGCGTGGGGCGGCCGCGGCGAGCCGCTGACCGCGGGCTTCCCCGCGACCACGGCGACCAGCCTCGCGTCGTTCGGCACCGGCCTGCCGCCGGGCGGGCACGGCCTGCTCGGGTACACGGTCGCGATCCCGGGTGACGCGCGGCTGATGAACCAGCTGCGCTGGGATCCGTACGTGCCGCCGCGCGAGTGGCAGCCGCATCCGCCGCTCATGGAGCGCGCCGCCGCGGCCGGCATCAGGGTCGCGCAGGTGTCCGACCCGATGTTCGAGCGCACGCCGCTCACCCAGGTGGCGCTGCAGGGCGGGCGGTACGTCGGCGTGCAGGGCGGCCCGGTGCGCATGCAGGGCGTGGTGGAGCAGCTCAAGCAGCCGGGCCCGGTGCTCGTGTACACGTACCTGAGCGAGCTGGACAAGGCCGGCCACGGCCACGGCGTCGACTCGGACGCGTGGCGCGTGGAGCTGTCCCGTGTGGACGGCCTGGTGCGCCTGCTGGCGGAACAACTCCCGCCGGGGAGCTCGCTGTACGTCACGGCGGACCACGGGATGATCGACATCCCGATGGAGGACCGCATCGACGTCGACACCGACCCGGAGCTGTCCGCCGGTGTCGCGCTGCTGGGCGGCGAGGGCCGGGCGCGGCACGTGTACGCGCTGCCGGGCGCGGTGTCCGACGTCGTCGCCATCTGGCAGGACGTGCTGGCCGACAGCTGCTGGGTGCTCTCGCGCGACGAGGCCATCGAGGCGGGCTGGTTCGGCGAGGTCGAGGAGCGCGTCTACCACCGCATCGGCGATGTGGTGGCCGCCCCGTGGGCGGACGTCGCCATCATCGCGACGCGCAGGGAGCCCAACGAGTCGCGCATGGTGGGGCTGCACGGCTCGATGACGCCGGTGGAGCAGCTCGTCCCGCTGCTCGAAGTGCACGCCTAGAACGCCCGGAGCACCTGGAACATCTGGAAGAACGACGCGTAAGGGCGCCTCCCGGCCGAGACCGGGGAGGCGCCCTTCACGGTTGTGGCACGAGTCCGCGGCTCAGGCCTGCTTGCGGCGCTTCAGCAGGACGGAGGCCAGACCGGCGACGATGGCGACCGGCAGGACGATCTTGAAAAGCTTGCCCATGGTGGCGAACCCCCTCGAATGGTCGACGCCGGGCGTGACTGGAAATCCGCCCGTGCCGACACCGCTGCGTTTGCGTGACGCGGTATCAACTCCCGGACGGGCCCGGCGGTTCCGACTCTACGTGATGAGATCCGCTGCGGCGGCGCGGGCTGCGGCGGGCACACCGCGGAGCGAAGTCCCGTGGCCGGGTCGCGCGAAACGCTTGACCGGGTGCCGCGGCAGGCTCTCGGCGGGGGCAGGATGGTGCCTGTGAACCCTGTGATCGACACCACCGAACTGGCCGCCGCGCTCGCCTCGCCGAACCCGCCGGTCGTGCTGGACATCCGCTGGAAGCTGGGCGGCCCGCCCGGCCACCCCGCGTACCTGGAGGGGCACGTCCCGGGTGCGCACTACGCCGACATGGAGGCCGACCTGTCGGCCGAGCCCGGCGTGGACGGCCGCCACCCGCTGCCCGACCCCGACGCGTTCACGGCCGCGATGCGCCGCTTCGGCATCTCCACGGACACGGACGTGGTCACGTACGACGGCGCGGAGGGTGTCGGCGCGGCGCGCGCCTGGTGGGTGCTGCGCTACTTCGGCCACACCCGGGTGCGCGTCCTGGACGGCGGCTACCGCGCCTGGCAGGCGGCCGGCCTGCCCGTCGAGACCGCCGAACCGGTGACCGGCACAGGGGACTTCACCGCGAAGCCGGGCGGGATGCCGCTGCTCGACGCCGTGCAGGCCGCCGAGTACGGCCAGGCCGACGACGCGGTCCTGATCGACGTGCGCGCCGTCGAGCGCTTCCGCGGCGAGACCGAGCCGGTCGACCCGGTCGCCGGGCACATCCCCGGCGCGGTCAACGCGCCCGAGCCGGGCACGCTCGACGACGACAACCTCTTCCTGCTGGCCGCCGCGGCGCTGCGCGCCCGCTACGAGGCCGTCGGCGCCCTCCCCGGGGTGAGGGTCGGGGCCTACTGCGGATCGGGCGCCACGGCGGCGCACGCGGTCCTGGCGATGGAGCTGGCCGGCATCGAGGCGGCGCTGTACGCGCCGTCGTGGAGCGGCTGGATCACCGACCCGAGCCGCCCGGTGGCGACCGGCGAATGACGCCCTGAGGGAACACCGGGGACACCAGGGAGCGGTCGGGGGAGCGGCACACGCCAGGCCGGCGTCAGATGGCCGTCCAGTGCGTCGCCTCTGACCGCCCCGCCGCCGTGAAGGCGACGAACCCCACGAGCCCCGACGGCAGATCCGCCACGGCGAACCGGCCGAGGTCGTCGGTGAGGACCGTGCGGACGCCCTCGGCGTGCCGAACCTCCAGGCACACCCTGCGGGGCACGGTGAGCTGTCCGAGGATGCGGCGCCGCGGTCCGGTCCGGAAGACCTCGACGACCACCTTCAGCGTGGCCGCGTCGAACGTCAGCACCTGAGGCGGATCGTCGGCGACGCCCCAGCCCGTCACGGCTCCCGGTGGTGCGGCGGCTGCGGCGGCGCGGGGACCGGCAGGCGCTCCGCCACGTCCCGCGAGAAGCGCGCGAGCCACGGGTCTACCGCGCCGAACAGCACGCGGACCTCGGCGAGCAGTACGCGCTCGTCCTGATGGCCGACCCGATCCGTTGTCCCAACGCCCATTCCCCCACCGTCCCCGGAGCAGTGACCGGAGCAATCGCCAGAGCGACACAGAGCACCGTTGCGGACACAGTAGGCCCCGCATGTTACGTGGGGAAGCGATCAGGGATTTTTGCGGCGTGCCCCCGGACGTCGGCTGACGGGCCGCGATAAATCCGGCGATGTCCGCCGATCAGGTCGGGACGGCAGTCCGCCTGACGCCCGGTCAGATCACCTCGGACCCCGGACACACGTGTGGGGTGGCGCACCGCGCCACCCCACCAGGTCTCACGGACAGCCGCTACTCGCGCTTCTTGCGGCGGCTGCCGAACACGATCTCGTCCCAGCTCGGCACCGTCGCGCGCCGGCCGGGGCGCACGCCGTCGGCCTCCGCCTGCCGGTCGGTGGCGCCGATCAGGCGGTCGCGGTGCGGGCCCACGACGCGCGGCACGAGCACGTTCTCGTACGCCGAACCCGCCGACGGGGCGGCACCGGCGGCGGCCGCCGCGGCGGGCGGGGCCTCCGGCTCGTCGTCGTCGTCCGGCACCGGGGCCGGACGGGGCCGCTCGCCGCCGATCGCCGGTACGTCGATGCGCATCGGCTCGCGCGGGCCGGCGCCGGCCGACTCGCCGCGCAGCCCGGGCACCGCGTCCAGCAGGCTGGTGATCGCGTCGTCCCCGGTGTTGCGGGGGAGCGAGGCCAGCCGCGGGCGGAACGGGAACGGGGTTTCGGGTGCGCCGGTGTGCTCGCCGACGAGCGAACGCGCCTCGTCGTCGTTCGTGGTGACGAGGCGGCGGGGCGGGTCGAAGCTCCAACTGGCCGAGTGCATCTCGCCTTCGGCGCGGTAGAGCAGCAGGATCTCCCAGCTGCCGTCGTCGCGCCGCCACGAGTCCCACTGCACCGAGTCGGACTCGGCGCCGCGCAGGTGAAGGCGCTCGGTGACGATCTCGCCGAGCAGCGGTCCGGCGGACTCGCCCTGGCGGCGGATGGGGGTCTTGCGGGCGCGCTCGGCCATGAAGGCGCGCTCGGCGAGCACGGGTCCTTCGAAGCGGCGGACACGGTCCACGGGGATGCCGGCCAGTTGCGCGACCTCTTCGGCTGTCGCGCCTGCCCTTATACGCGCCTGGATGTCACGCGGCCGGAGCTGGCTCTCGACCTCGATCTCGATCTGGCCGAGCCGGGCCCGGTCGCCGCGCACGGCGGCGCGCAGGCGCTCGTCGATGGCAAGGCTGAACTCGGTACCGTCGGCAGCCTTCAGCACCAGCCGTGTGCCGTCGTTGCTGACGGCCACGACACGCAGTTCGGGCATGGGGACCTCCCGGGTGGTGCCTGCCGACGTCACCTGCGTCGATGCTCCCGTTACGAGTGTGACTTGCCCAGTGGCGGCGTGCCACAACCTGACCGATTTGTCCCGGCGTGTCGGATATTCGTACCGATCACACCGTTATGTCGTGGTTGCTCCCTGAGTGGCGGTTCCAGAGGAATCAGCCGCTGGAGTGCGGTATCTGATTTGCGGGTGTCCGATCACGTACGATCGGTCGCTTCCCCCCTCCACGCAGGTCATTCCGGAACCTCGCGTGAACAGTACTCCATTTGGGGGCGCGGCCGGGCCGCACCGCGCCGTAACGACGCGTCCACATCCGGGCGAAATATTTCGGCCGCCCCCGGTGAGCTTCCTCACAAGATCGCCGGAAACGGAACCCGCGAGGTGGTGCCGGTGGTCTGAGACAGCAGAAGAGTCCTGGCAAGTCGTGATTCACCCCCTTTGCGCCGGGACCGGCGCGAACGAGGAGTGTGATGCACGACAGGCCCGACCAACCCGGCACCGCCGAACGGGAACGCCAGCGCAGGCGCGTCGATCTGAACGGTACTCAGGTGGCGGCCAGCGCGCTCGCGGCGGTCTCGTCGGCGTTCCTGCTGTCCACCCTCGGCGTCGCCGGCACGGTGATCGGCGCGGCCATCGCGAGCGTCGTGGCGACCGTCGGAAGTGCGGTGTACGTACACGTGTTCAGGCGCACGGGAGACCAACTCCGCGACGCGCGCGCCTACATCGCGACACCGTCGAACGCGGTGTCGAACGCGCCGCTGCCGCCCGACCTGGAGAAGACCCGTGTGCTGCCTGTGTTCGACCCGAACACCTATGGCACCCAAGCCCCGTCGGCGCCGACCGCCGAACCGGCCCGTGGCAGAACGTGGTTGGTCCGCTCGGCCGTCGCCGCGCTGGCCGTGTTCGCCATCGCCATGACCGCGATCACCGTCGTCGAGGTGGGCACCGGGCGGTCGTTCGCGAGCCTGTTCGGGAACGGCAACGACCGGCCGTCCATCACCCAGATCGGCGGAGGAGGCGGCTCCGGGCACCAGCAGCAGGACGACGGCACGCGCGAGAACAAGACGCCGCGGGAAGGCTCCACGCCCTCGCAGGGCGAGGACAAGCCGACGTCCAGCGGCACGCCAACGTCGCCGACCCGGGGCCCCGACCCCACGGGCAGCGCGAGCCCGCCGCCGCCCACCAGCGCGCCGCCGACGTCGGCGCCTCCGACGTCGCCGACCACCTCCCCGCCGACGAGCAGCGCGCCGCCGACGGGGCAGGCCGACTCCCCGTCCACCGGCGGCCGCCAGAGCGGACAGCCGGACGCGCCGGACGGGGCGCGGAACGGCTGAGACCACCGCCTGACGGCCGCCTCGCGGCCGTCAGGCGCCCAGCACCCGCCGCAGGTAGTCGTTGCCGAACCGGCGGTCCGGGTCGACCCGGTCGCGCAGCGCGGTGAACTCCTTGAAGTGCGGGTAGACCTCGGCGAAGTACTCGGCGTCGCGCGTGTGCAGCTTGCCCCAGTGCGGCCGCCCCTGATGCGCCGTCATGATCTTCTCGACGGCGGTGAAGTACCGCTCGTGCGGAGTGCCGCGGAACATGTGCACCGCGATGTACGCGCTGTCGCGCCCGCTCGCGGTCGACAGCCACATGTCGTCCGACGGCGCGATGCGCACCTCCACGGGGAACGACACCTTCTCGTCCCCGTTGTTGACCAGCTGGTGCACCTCGCGCAGCGCGGACGTGAGCGCCTCGCGCGGAAGCGCGTACTCCATCTCCACGAACCGCACCCGGCGCGGGCTGGTGAACACCTTGAACGACGTGTCGGTGTAGCTGCGCGCCGACAGCGCCTTGCTGGAGATCCGTGCGATGGTGGGAATCGCCTTGGGCGCGGCCTTGCCGACCTTGCAGGCGAGCCCGAACACGCCGTTCGACAGCAGCTCGTCGTCCAGCAGGAAGCGGGCACGGGACAGCGGCTTGGCGGGTCCCGCGCTGCGGTTGTTGCGCTTCACATTGCAGTTGTCGGTGTGCGGGAACCAGTAGAACTCGAAGTGCTCGTTGTCCGTGGACAGTTCGTCGAAGCGCGAGAGCACCTCGTCGAGGCCCATCGGCTCCTCGTGCGCCTCCAGCAGGAACGAGGGCTCCACCGCGAACGTGAGCGCGGTGACGATGCCCAGCGAGCCGAGGCCGACCCGCGCGCCGGCGAACAGCTCGGCGTTCTCGTCCGCGGAGCAGGTGACGATCTCGCCGTCCGCGAGCACGATCTCCATCCCGCGGATCTGGCCGGACAGCGCGCCCGACGCGCGGCCCGTCCCGTGCGTGCCGGTGCCGGTCGCGCCAGCGAGGCTCTGCACGGCGATGTCGCCCATGTTGGTGAGCGCGAGCCCGCGCTGCGCGAGCATCGTGTTGAAGTCTTCCAGGCGGGTCCCGGAGGCGACGGTCACGGTGCCGGCCTCGGCGTCCACCGCCTGTATGCCGGTCAGCCCCTCGGGCCGCACCAGCACACCGTCGGTGACCGCGACCGAGGTGAACGAGTGGCCGGCGCCTACGGCCTTCACCCGCAGCCCGTCCTCGGCCGCGCGGCGTACCAGCGCGGAAACCTCTTCGGCGGAACGGGGTGTGACCACACGCCGGGGCCGGGCGGACTGGTTGCCGGCCCAGTTCTTCCAGGACGTGGGGGTGGACGTGCTCACGAGGTCCTCCAAGGGGCGGAGGCGGACCGGTGCCGGGGGCCTCCTGCATGGGATGCCCGGACATTACCCGTCGGTCACCTGGCACGGGAAGACCCGTTCCGACCGAGTGGTGGGCGGATCTGCGGCGGGAGCAGTGGGAGGATCGGACCCATGCACGACGCGCACGCCACCTCCGCGGACCCGGCGCCCTTCGACGCGCTGCTCCTGCTGTCCTTCGGCGGCCCCGAGGGGCCCGACGAGGTCATCCCGTTCCTGGAGAACGTCACCCGCGGGCGCGGCGTCCCGCCCGAGCGGCTGGCGGAAGCGGGCGCGCACTACACGCTGTTCGGGGGCGTGAGCCCGATCAACGCGCAGAACCGCGAGCTGATCGCCGCGATCGAGAAGGAGTTCGCCGCGCACGGGCCGGCGCTGCCCGTGTACTGGGGCAACCGCAACTGGCGGCCCTACCTCGACGACACCCTTCGCCGGATGACCGAGGACGGGGTGCGCCGCGCGGCCGTCCTGGTGACCAGCGCATATGCGTCCTACTCCGGCTGCGGGCAGTACCACGAGAACCTGATCGCCGCGCGGGCGAAGGCCGGCCCGCAGGCGCCGCGGCTGGACAAGCTGCGCCACTACTTCAACCACCCCGGCTTCGTGGAGCCCCTGGTCGACCACACGCTTGAGGCGCTGGCGCGGCTGCCCGAGGCCGTGCGCGAGGGCGCGCGCCTGGTGATGACGACGCACTCGGTGCCCACGGTGACGGCCGCGACCTCCGGGCCCGGCGGGAACGCCTATGTGACGCAGCACCAGGAGACCGCCCGCCTGGTCGCCGAGGGCGTCGCCGAGGCGCTCGGCCGTGAGCATGCGTGGGACCTCGTCTTCCAGAGCCGCAGCGGCCCGCCCCAGGTGCCGTGGCTGGAGCCCGACGTCAACGACCACCTGGCGGCCTTGCACGCGGACGGTGTCCCGGCCGCGGTCCTGGTGCCGATCGGGTTCCTGTCCGACCACATGGAGGTCGTCTACGACCTCGACACCGAGGCCGCCCGCACCGCCGCCGACCTGGGCCTGCCCGTCACCCGCGCGGCGACCACCGGGGCCGACCCGCGGTTCGCCGCCGCCGTCCGCGAACTGCTGCTCGAGCGTGCCGCCGCGCTCCGCGGCGGGACGCCGGCCCGCTGCGCGCTCGGCGCCCTCGGCGCGAGCCACGACGTCTGCCCGGTCGGCTGCTGCCCCGATCCGCGCGGTACGGGCGACGGGCGCCGCGGCGAGGCGCTGCTGGACGCCCCTCGCTGACACGGCCGCGCGGGCCGCCCGGCCTGCTGACAGGATGGCCGGGTGACCACCAAGCACCTGGAAGCGGAAACCGCGGACCTGCTCGAGCTCGCGCTGTCGGCCGCCCGTGTCGCGGGCGGCATGCTGCTCGTCGACCGGCCCGCCGACCTGGGGGTCGCCGCGACCAAGAGCAGCCCCACCGACGTCGTCACCGAGATGGACACGGCCGCCGAGAAGCTCATCGTCGACTTCCTGCGCGCCCGCCGCCCGCACGACGGGTTCCTCGGCGAGGAGGGCGCGGGCGAGGCCGGGGAGAGCGGGATCCGCTGGGTCGTCGACCCGATCGACGGCACCGTGAACTACCTGTACGGGCTGCCGGCCTGGTGCGTGTCCATCGCCGCGGAGGACGCCGACGGCGCGATCGTCGGTGTCGTCGAAGTCCCCACGCAGCGCGAGACGTTCCACGCGGTGCGCGGCGGCGGGGCGTTCCGCAACGGGGTCGCGGTGCGCGCCAACACGGGCATCCCCATGGACCGCGCGCTGGTGGCCACCGGCTTCGGGTACACGGTGGAGCGCCGTACGCGGCAGGCGGAAGTGGTGCGGCAGCTGCTGCCGGCGGTGCGTGACATCCGCCGCTACGGCTCGGCCGCGATCGACCTGTGCGCGCTGGCGTGCGGCCGGGTGGACGCCTACTACGAGCGGGGCCTCAACCCGTGGGACGTGGCCGCGGGCGGGCTGATCGCCGCCGAGGCGGGTGCCTCGGTCGGCGTGCTGCGGGTCGAGGACGACGGGTCGAACCTCGTGGTCGGCGCGGCCTCGCCGCTGTACGAGGAGCTCGCCGCGACGCTCGAACAACTCGGCGCCTGACTGACCGCCGCGGCGGCCCCTCGTATCGCGGTGGCGGGGTGGTCCCGCAAACAACAACCCCCCGGCCGACGCCCGGTCGCGTCCGCCGGGGGAGCGGCACCCCCGTGGTCCTGCTGTCGGTTCCTGTGCGCATCCTGTGCGCGTGCGCGCAGCGGTGTGCGCGGGCTGTGCTTCGTGCCCGGGTCGGGTCAGGCGCTCTCGGGCAGCACCTGCACGCCGTGGTCCGAGGCCATCCGCACCAGGTCCTGAAGCTCCTCCTGCTGAACTTCGACCAGGAAGTCGTCGCCGTTGTCGAAGGCCTGTTTCAAGGCCTGTTCCGTCTCTCGTATCCGACGCAGCACATCGGCGGTGAACTCGTCCATGTGGGGCCCCAAGTGACTCGAATGGTCGCCGGTTTGGGTTGTCCTACCCCTGGTCCCACGCCCCGAAAACCGCCGGAGCGTGTGCAGGTGTGAGCCTCGTCGCACTCCGCTGCGGGGCGAATCCGAAGGGTGCGGCATATCGGGCGGCGGGTGCGCTTACCGACGCTTTACCGGGCCCCGGGGGAAGATGGAGGCACCGTCGGCGCCGCCCCTCGAGGCACGGCGAACGCCCGGCCGCGGGCGGCGGCCGACGGTCCAAACTCGGTAAAAAAGTCGAATCAGTAAAAAGTCGAAAGGGACACGCGGTGCGGGTTCTGGTGGTCGAGGACGAGCAGCTCCTTGCCGACGCGGTGGCGACCGGCCTGCGTCGTGAGGCCATGGCCGTCGACGTCGTGTACGACGGCGAGGCCGCGCTGGAGCGCGTCGCCGTCAACGACTACGACGTCGTGGTGCTCGACCGCGACCTGCCGCTCGTGCACGGGGACGACGTGTGCCGTGCGGTGATCGACACCGGCCTGCCGACCCGGATCCTGATGCTGACCGCGTCCGGCGACGTCAGCGACCGCGTCGAGGGCCTGGAGCTGGGCGCCGACGACTACCTGCCGAAGCCGTTCGCGTTCAGCGAGCTGACCGCCCGGGTCCGCGCGCTGGGCCGACGCGCCGTGACGGCGCTGCCGCCGGTCCTGGAGCGGGCCGGCATCAGGCTCGACCCGAACCGCCGCGAGGTGGTGCGCGACGGCCTGCCGATCCACCTCTCGCCGAAGGAGTTCGCGGTGCTCGAGGTGCTGATGCGCGCCGACGGCTCCGTCGTCTCGGCCGAACAAATGCTCGAAAAGGCGTGGGACGAGAACACCGACCCGTTCACGAACGTCGTCCGCGTCACCGTCATGACGCTGCGCCGCAAGCTCGGCGAGCCCGCGGTGATCATGACGGTGCCCGGCGCCGGGTACCGCATCGGCGACGCCGCGTGAACGACAAACCGCACGCAGCACCCCGGCCCTCCACCGGGTCCGCCCCCCAGCGCCCGCAGCACCCGCCCCGCCCCACCCGCCCGCCGCGACCCGGCGCGCCGCCCAAGCCCACCCGGGCCCCGTCGGCGCGTCGCCTGGTGCTGGGCGCCGACCCGGGCACGGGCTACTCGTCGCGGATGAGCTACGCGCCGGACTGGCTGCGCCCGTCGATCCGCATGCGGCTGACCGCGCTGTACGGCGGCATGTTCCTGATCGCCGGCGTGCTGCTGCTGGGCAGCGTGTACCTGCTGGTCGGCCGGCAGCTCGCCGACCAGCAGCCGCCGCGCATCGAGTTCAAGAGCGACGTGGTCATCCGCAACGCCGCCGGCGACCAGATCTCGCCGGACGCGTTCCAGCAGATGCTCCAGCAGCAGCAGGTCAGCAACCGCGACCTGGTGCTGCACTCGCTGCTGCAGCAATCGCTGCTCGCGCTCATGCTGCTGTCCGTCATCGCCTTCGGCTTCGGCTACCTGATGGCCGGGCGCGTGCTGAGCCCGCTCGGGCGCATCACGGCGGCCGCGCGTGCGGTCGCGGGCACCGGCGGCTCGGGGCTGCACCGGCGCATCGACCTGGACGGTCCGGACGACGAGCTGAAGGAACTCGCCGACACGTTCGACGAGATGCTGGAGCGCCTGGACCGCGCGTTCGATTCACAACGCAAGTTCGTCGCCAACGCGTCGCATGAGCTACGCACCCCGCTGGCGATCAACCGCACGCTCCTGGAGGTCGCGCTCGGCGACCCCCAAGTGTCACCGGACCTCCGCGAGCTCGGCGACAAGCTGCTGGCCACCAACGAGCGCAGCGAGCGGCTCATCGAGGGCCTGCTGCTGCTCGCCCGCAGCGAGAACGAACTGACCGACCGCAAGCCGGTCGACCTGGCCGAGGTCGCGGGGCGCACGATGGAGCAGCTGACCGGCGAGGCGGGCGAGCGCGGTGTCCAGCTGCGCGGCGACTTCGGTGACGCCACGGTGTCCGGCAACCTCGTGCTGCTGGAGCGGGTCACACTGAACCTCGCGCAGAACGCGGTGCGCTACAACGTGCCCGACGGCTGGGTGGAGATGTCGACGTCCACCGTGGACGGCACCGCGCTGCTCACCGTGGCCAACAGCGGCCCGGTGATCCCGCCGGACAACGTCGAGGCGTTGTTCGAGCCGTTCCGCAGGATGCGCGGGGACCGCACCGAGAGCGACAAGGGCGTCGGCCTGGGGTTGTCGATCGTGCGGTCGGTCGTGCGCGCGCACGGCGGCTGGATCGAGGCGGAGCCGCGCCCCGAGGGCGGCCTGATCGTGCGGATCGGCTTCACCGGCGAGACCGCGGCGGCCTGAGCCGGGCCGTACCCGTCCGACGGCCGGTGCGAAAAAATCATTGGCCACGTAATACGACGTACCTGTAGTGCACGGTTGCCCGCACCGCCCTCGACAACCTACGGTGTCGTAAGTTACGACATCGTAGGAACGCGTTGCGCCCCCATGCCGGACGGCGTGCGGCCGACGCAGCCCTGTGCCCGAGCACCCTGTGCCCGAGTTGTCGAAAGCCGCTGCGTCCCCTTGCTGCGCTTGTCGCCGTACCCACGCTTGGAGTCCCCCGTGACCTTGACCGCGCCCGAACCGACCGGGATCGCCCTGCTGCAGGAGCTCGAGCAGGTCGTCGCCGTCGAACTCGACCGGCACCTGGCCGTCGCCAAGGAGTGGTTCCCGCACGAGTACGTGCCGTGGTCCCGCGGCCGGGACTTCGACGGCGTGATGGGCGGCGAGGCGTGGCGCCCCGAGGAGTCCGGGCTCACGGACGTCGGCCGGATCTCGCTGACGCTGAACCTGCTCACCGAGGACAACCTGCCGAGCTACCACTTCGAGATCGCCAACATGTTCGGCCGGGACGGCGCGTGGGGCACCTGGGTGCACCGCTGGACCGCCGAGGAGGGCCGGCACGGCATCGCGATCCGCGACTACCTGATGGCCACGCGTGCGGTCGACCCGGTGGCGCTCGAGCGCTCGCGCATGGAGCACATGGAGGCGGGCTACCAGGGCGACCACATGGACAACCCGCTCCACGTCGTCGCCTATGTGACGTTCCAGGAGCTGGCCACCCGCGTCTCGCACCGGAACTCCGGCAAGGAGTGCGGCGACCCGCTGGCCGAGCAGCTGCTCGCCAAGATCGCGACCGATGAGAACCTGCACATGATCTTCTACCGCAACCTGCTGAAGGCGGCGTTCGAGCTGGCGCCCGACCAGGCGATGCGCGCGGTGACCGACATGGTGACGGGCTTCCGCATGCCGGGCCACGGCATGTCCGGCTTCGAGCGGGCGTCCCTGAAGATCGCCGTGGGCGGCGTCTACAACCTGCGCATCCACAACGACGACGTCCTGCAGCCGGTGCTCCGCAACCTCAAGGTGATGGAGCGCACCGACTTCGGCCCGGAGGGCGAGCAGGCCCGCGAGGAGCTCGCGGTGTTCCTGGAGCTGCTGGGCGAGAAGGCCGCGCAGTTCGACGAGCGGCTCGCGGCGCGCCAGGCCCGCGTGGCGGCGCGGCGCGGCTGACCCGCGACGACCCGGAGGGCCCCCTCCCGCCGTGCGGCGGGAGGGGGCCCTCCGGGTCGTCGCGGGTCAGGAGCGGGTGCCCCAGGCGTCCTTGAGGGACACCTTGCCGCCGGTACGGAGCACGGCACCCTCGTACATGCGCGCGGCGGCGCCCACGAGGCCGAACAGGGCCAGTACCGACAGGGCCGCGGCGAGCAGGTTCTGCCACACCGCCAGGTCCCCGCCGGCGGTCTGGATGGGCTGCAGCATGGCCGAGAACGGCGGGATGTAGGCCAGCACGCGCGCGAACGTGTTGTCGGACTGGCCGAGCGAGATCGCGATGAAGAAGGACGAGATCAGCACCGTCGTCATCGGCGTGATGACGTTCTGCAGGTCCTCCATGCGCGACACGCGTGAGGCGGCCGCCGCGAACATGCACGCGTAGATGGCGTAGCCCAGCACGAACCACGCGACGACCAGCACCGCCGGGTACACCATGGCGGCGGTCAGGTCGATCGTGCCGACCGCGCTGGCCGCGGTCAGGCCGACCGTGGCGGTCAGCGCCATCTGCAGCAGGCCCAGCAGCCCGATCCCGATGATCTTGCCGGTGAGCAGCGCGCGGGCCGGGACGGTCGCCATCAGGATCTCGACGATGCGGCTGGACTTCTCCTCCACGACGCCGTTGGCGACCCACATGCAGAAGAGCATGAGCATGCCGTAGAGCATGATCGTGCCGAGTACGGCGATGCCCTTGCGCGCCTCGCGTTCGTCGGCGTCCGGGTCCAGCGTCTGCTTGGCCAGCGGCTGGAACTCCAGCGCCTTGTCGACGGCGGCGACGTCGAAGCCCTGCGCGGCGAGCCGGTTGCCGCGCTCGACGCTCGCGTAGGCGCTCTGCAGCACAGCGGCGAGCTTGTCGGGCAGCTCGCGGTTGACGGTGATGCGGCCGTCGCCGACCAGCGCGTCCGCGTCGCCGTCCTTGACCGCCTTCCGCGCCGCGTCCGCGTCCGGGAACGTCGCCACGGTCAGGTCGACGTCCAGGAGCCGCGCCTGGGCCGTCGCGGCGTTCCCCAGCTGGGCCTGCTGCGGCCCGGAGAACGCCACCTTGTACTCGCCGTCCCCGCCGCGGCCGACGGCCGCGGGAATGGCGACGGCGGCCAGCAGGATGGCCAGCATCACGCCGACCGACATCAGGAACCCGCGGTCGCGGATCCGCTCGGTGAACTCGCGGCGCGCGACCAGCCGCACCGCGTGCCAGAAGCGCGCCCGCGACTCGGCGGCGGGGGCCGTCCGCGTGGTGGGTGCGGTGCTCACGCGTGGGCCTCCAGGTGCGCGTACGGCGAGTCCGCCGTGGGGGCGGGGGCGGTCGCGGTGACCGCCTCCCGGAACAGCTCGGCCAGGGACGGGTCCACGGGCGCGAACGCGCGCACCCGGCCGGCGGCGCGGGCCGCGTCCAGGAGCGTCTGTTCGCTGACGCCCGTGCCGAGCTCGACCAGCGTGCCGGCCGCGTCCCGGGACAGCACCGTGACGCCGGGCAGGGCCGCCGCCCAGTCCTCGTCCGCGGGGGCGTCGACCGCCACGCGGTACCGCACCGCGCGGTGGTCGCCGCGCAGCTCGCGCACCGTGCCGACGGCGTGCATGCCGCCGTCCTTGATGATCCCGACCGCGTCGCACAGGCGCTCGACCAGGTCGAGCTGGTGGCTGGAGAACACCACCGAGACGCCTTGCTCCACGCGGCTGCGCAGCGCCTGCGCCATCACGTCGACACCCACCGGGTCGAGGCCGGAGAACGGCTCGTCGAGCACCAGGAGCTCCGGGTCGTGCACCAGGGCCGCGGCCAGCTGGACGCGCTGCTGGTTGCCCAGCGAGAGCGTCTCCAGGCGGTCTCCGGGCGCGCCCGAGACCCCGAGGGTGCGCAGCCAGTGCGCGGCGGAGCGGCGGGCGTCGGAGCGCGCCATGCCGTGCAGCTCGGCGAAGTAGGCCAGCTGGTCCTGGATGCGCATTTTGGCGTACAGGCCGCGCTCCTCGGGCATGTAGCCCCAGCGCCGGCGCACGGCGGCGTCCGCGGGGCGGCCCTGCCAGCGCACCTCGCCGGAGTCGCTCGCAAGGACGCCGAGCGCGATGCGCATCGTGGTCGTCTTCCCGGCCCCGTTGGTGCCTACGAAGCCGAACATCTGCCCGGGCGCGACGGAGAACGACAGGTCGCGCAAAACGACCTTCTCCCCGAAGCGTTTCCCGAGCCCCACTAGGTCGAGCACCTTTGGCCTTCCCCTATTGCCGTCGAAACGGCGCCATTGTGCCCAGACCACAGGCGCCTCTGGTTCATCCCCAGGGCGGAGCTCCAGCTCATCCCCGAGGGAGCCGGTACGGCTCGTTCAGAGACGGTCGCGCATTGTTGTGACCAGTCACGCATGGACTTCCGGGACGCGGTCACCCCTGAAGGAGGTACGCTCCCGGACGGCATCGGGGCCCACAGTGGGTACTTGTTCACCAAGCGCGTAGACCGTCACGATTCCTCCTGGTTGCCTGCGTGCATGGAGAGTTACAGTGGGCCACCCATCCAACCAAGTCACCTCTTCGGGGGTTCGGTTGGGTGTCGATTGAGTAACAAGCCTTGCTATGAGGCAGAATCTGCGCCTCAGGTCGGGCACAACTCCGGCCCCTGATGCGTTACGTGCGCTGAAGGCAGCGTCCACGGGACGCATCGGCAACAGATCCACCCGGAGGGGGAGAGGTATATGGCGACTGACTACGACACTCCACGCAAGACTGACGACGACGTCAACGAAGACAGCATCGAGGAACTCAAGGCCCGGCGCGTCGACAAGTCCGCCAGCGCGGTCGACGTCGACGAGTTCGACCAGGCCGAGGGCCTGGAGCTGCCCGGCGCGGACCTCTCGAACGAAGAGCTGTCCGTTCGGGTGCTCCCGCGGCAGGCGGACGAGTTCACCTGCTCGCGCTGCTTCCTGGTGCACCACCGCAGCCAGCTGGTCTCCGAGAAGGACGGCCAGGCGATCTGCCGCGACTGCGCCTGACGGCGTCCGATCCCCGGGCCCCTGGCCGCTCCAGGCGGCCCGCCAGGATCGATCATCGGCAAGCGGAACCCTGCGCACGCGACCGGGTCCTGGCAGGAGCGGACCGCCCCTGCCGATGATCGAAACGGGCCTACAGAAGGCAAGGAACCACCGCACCACCCGGCACGGGCCTCGACGGCACCGCCGGGGAAAGAGCCTCCGGGCCGCAGACACGGAACGTCCGCCGCACCACCGGCGGGCGTTCTTCGCGTCCGTGCTCTTCACGCGCCGTCCGCGCGCGGCTCACGCGCCGCGCGCGCCGGCGAACGAGGGGCGACGGGCGGGCCGGTCAGCCTGCGTCGGGCTGCGCTGAACGGTGCTTCCGCACGGCGTCCAGCACCTCGACGAACCGCGCCGGGTTGCGGGTCGACAGGTACAGGTAGGGCGTCGGGTCCTCAGGATCGGTCACCTCGACCCGTGCCGCCGTCGGCACGTAGCTGCGCAGCAGCATGAACGCCCGCGGGTCGGCGCGCTCCATGCGCAGCGCACGCGCCTCCTCCTGGTCCAGCGCGGTCGCCTCGCCGAGCGCGGACAGCGGGACGCGGGCCTTGCCCGCCAGCAGCTCGTCGCCGGTCACCCGGATCCGCGGCGCGCCGTACGCGTTGACCCCGACCCCGATCAGGACCGCCGCGACCAGCACCGCGACACCCGCCGCCGCCGGGCCGACGGGCAGGAAGATGATCCCGCCGATGAGGCCGCCCAGCACGGCGAAACCCCACCACGCCGTCGGTGCCGAGAGCCGCTCGTTGTACGCCTGCATGGGACCACCCTGTCATCTCGGGGGGACGGCGCCGTACCAGGGGTACGGCGGCCCGGCCCGGTCAGCCGCCCGCGCGCGGCTGACCTGCGGCACCGTCCCGCCGGCGGGTTCAGCGGCCCTGGCGCCGGGTCGCCGCCTCCAGGAGGCGCATGACGCGGTCGGGCGGAGTGCGCAGGCCCGTCGCCACGCCCTTGACGTAGTCGGACACGACGCGCGGCGCCAGGGCGTCCAGGAGGGCGCCCGCGCGGGCGTCCGAGCCCACCAGGTAGCGCGGCCGCGGGCGGGGCGTCAGCAGCGCGTGGCGGACCGCCTGGGCGACCGGTGCGGGGTCGGGCAGGGACTCCGCGCGGCGCAGCATCTCGTCGGCGAGCTCGTAGGAGTCGGAGTAGGCGGAGTGCTTGCGCGGCGGCAGGTTGCCCACGCTGCGCTCCCAGATGTCGGTGCCGAAGCTGCCCGGCTCGATCAGCACCACCTTCACGCCGAACTGCGCGACCTCGATCCGCAGCGCGTCGGTGACCGCGCCGAGGCCCTGCTTGCTGGCGCAGTACCAGCCGAGGAAGGGCGACGAGACGCGCCCGGAGATCGAGGAGATGTTCACGATCCGGCCGCTGCGCCGCTGGCGCATCTGCGGCAGCACGAGGCGCGCGATGCGGGCGGGCGCGACGAGGTTGGTCTCCAGCTGGTGCCGGATCTGCTCGTCCTCGACGTCCTCGACCGCGCCGGGCTGGGCCACACCGGCGTTGTTGACGACGGCCCACGGGCCGCCGCCGGTCATCGTCGCGATCTCGGTGAACGCGCGCACCGTCGAGTTCTCGTCGCACACGTCCAGGAGCACCGTGCGGACGCCCAGGCCGTCGCGCTCCGCGGCCTCGCGCAGCAGCTGCGCCTTGTCCTCGGTGCGGGCGGTCCCGATGACGTCGAGGCCCGCCCGGGCGAGCTCCAGGGCGGTGGCGAGGCCGATTCCGCTCGTCGCGCCGGTCACGACCACGCTCTTGGTCATGTGCTTCCTTCCGTCCCGCCCATGCGTCCGCCCCCACAGCCCAGGACGACCGTAGTGCGCACGGGTGTGCGGCCACCAACCCCCACCGGCGGCCTTTCCCCGTGTGAAATGAGAGACAGCAGGCGCGAAGCGCCTTCGAATATGGGTGGTGGGGGGCGACGGGTGGGCAGCCCGCACACGGTCCCACCGCGAAAAGGCAGTAATCTCCCCCGGGTGAGTCGACCTTCTTCCCTGAGCCCGTCCCCGGGCACCAGCGTGCCGGGGCCGCACCCCAGCGCGCCGCCGCCCGGCACCGAGCTCGGCGAGCACTATGACGGCTGCTTCGGGTGCGGCGAGGAGCTGGAGAACGGCCTCAAGCTGCGCACCCGCGTGGGCGAGGGCGTCAGCGTGGACACCGAGTTCGTGGTCGGCACGGGCCACCAGGGCGCCCCGGGGCTGGCCCACGGCGGCCTGCTGTCGTGCGCGTTCGACGAGGCGCTCGGCGCACTGGGCTACCTGCTGCACACACCGGCGGTCACCGCCCGCCTGGAGACCGACTTCCGCATGCCGGTGCCGGTCGGCTCGACGCTGTACATCCACGCGTGGTGCACGGGCGTCGACGGCCGGAAGATCTACGCGAAGGCCGTCGGCCGGCTGGACGCGCCGGACGGGCCGGTCGCGGTCGAGGCCGCCTCGCTGTTCATCGCGGTCGGCTTCGAGCACTTCGTGTCCAACGGCCGCGCCGAGGACGTCGAGCGTGCGATGGCCAACCCGGACGTCATCAAGGCGGCGCGCGCCTTCGAGGTCAACCCGTGAGCGCCGCGGCGGAGCCGGTCGACATCCTGGTCCGCCGCCTGGACCCGGACCTGCCGCTTCCGGGGTACGCCCACCCGGGCGACGCGGGCGCCGACCTGGTGACCGCGGTCGACGCCGAGCTGGGCCCCGGCGAGCGCGTCGTGCTGCCCACCGGCGTTGCCATCGCGTTGCCGGACGGCTACGCGGCGTTCGTCCACCCGAGGTCCGGACTCGCGGCACGCTGCGGAGTGTCGCT
Source organism: Yinghuangia seranimata (assembly GCF_029953285.1). Taxonomy (GTDB): domain Bacteria; phylum Actinomycetota; class Actinomycetes; order Streptomycetales; family Streptomycetaceae; genus Yinghuangia; species Yinghuangia seranimata. The sequence continues at coordinate 131,158 of NZ_JASAOI010000031.1, forward strand.
CGTGAACGCCCCGGGCACGATCGATGCGGGATACCGTGGCGAGATCAGGGTCATCGTGGTCAACCACGATCCACGCGAGAGCGTCGCGTTTCGCCGCGGTGACCGCATCGCCCAGCTCGTTGTGCAACGAGTGGAACGGGCGAGGTTCCACGAGGTCGGCGTCCTGCCGGGATCGGACCGGGCCGAGGGCGGCTTCGGGTCGACCGGCGGCCACGCCGCCGTCGTGGCTGAGCCAACCGGTACCGACACAGTGAAAGACTCGGCTTCCGACAGGGAAGGACTCTGACGTGTTCCGACGTCGCCGACGCAACGAAGAAGCCGACCAGTCCGTCGAGGAGCTCGACGACCTCGCCGAGCTCGACGAGGACGAGCCGGCCGACGAGCTGGAAGACGACGAGGCGCTGCGCCGCCCACTGCCGCCCGCCCCGCGCCCTGACGGGCCGTGGGACGAGAGCGAGCTCGACGACCCCCACGAGGGCCGTATCGACCTGGGCGGTCTGCTGGTGCCCGCCACGGAGGGCATGGAGCTGCGGGTCGAGGTCGCCAACGACCTCATCATCGCGGCCACCGTGATCCTCGAGGACAGTGCCGTACAGGTGCAGGCGTTCGCGGCGCCGCGCTCCGAGGGCATCTGGCACGAGATCCGCGCGGAGATCGCGTCGGGCATCACCCAGCAGGGCGGTGTCGTCGACGAGCTCGACGGCGGGCTCGGCTGGGAGCTGCGGGCGCAGGTGCCCGTGCAGCTGCCGGACGGCACGCAGGGCGCGCAGCTGGTGCGCTTTGTGGGCTGCGACGGCCCGCGCTGGTTCCTGCGCGGCGTCATCTCCGGCCGGGCCGCGGTGGACCCGGACACCGGCGCGGAGCTGGAGCGGATCTTCCGCGACACCGTGGTAGTGCGCGGCGCGGAGCCGATGGCGCCGCGCGACCCGATCCTGCTGCGGCTGCCCGACAACGCCCAGATCGACCCGGCGAGCGGTGTCGCCCCCGGTGGGGACGACGCCGGCGAGCAGGGCAGGAACCAGTACGGCGGGGACCTGAACCCGTTCCAGCGGGGCCCGGAGATCACCGAGGTCCGCTGACCGCCGCATAGGGCTGTACGAGGGCCCGGATCCATCCGTCGCGATGGGTCCGGGCCCTTTCGCGTGCCCGGGGCTCCGGGGTCCGCCGGGGAGTCGCCGCGGGGCGGCGGTGTCAGGGGCGCGTCAAGAACGCGTGAGGCCGCGTCAACGCGGCGCTAGCACTTCGCTGAATGCCCTTTTTGGGGTGATTTGCAGGGTGTTGGGGCTGCTATCAATGAGCCGCACACCGTCCCCAAACACCCTGAACGAGGAGCGGCAGCGATGGCTGATCTGGCCTTCGTACTCACGACGATCGCGTTCTTCGCGCTGGTCGTCGCCATCGCCAAGGGGGTGGCGAAGCTGTGAACGCGGACAGCGTGGTCGGCCTCGTCGTCGCCGTCACCCTGCTGGGCTACCTGGTGCTCGCCCTCATATTCCCCGAGAGGTTCTAGTGAGTCCCACCGTCGCGGGGATCCTCCAGCTCTCCCTGCTGGTCGCCCTGCTCGCCGCGGTCCACCGGCCGTTCGGCGACTACATGGCCAAGGTCTACTCCTCGGAGAAGCACACGCGTCCCGAGCGCTGGATCTACAAGGCCGTCGGCGCCGACCCCGACTCCGGACAGCGCTGGGGCATCTACCTGCGCAGCGTGCTGGCCTTCTCGATGTTCTCGCTGCTCGGGCTGTACGCGCTGCTGCGCCTGCAGGACAAGCTGCCGTGGAGCCTCGGGTTCGCGCCGATGAAGGCCGACCAGGCGTTCAACACCGCGGCGTCGTTCACGGCGAACACCAACTGGCAGTCGTATTCCGGCGAGCAGGCCGTCGGGCACTTCGTGCAGATGGCCGGCCTGACCGTGCAGAACTTCGTGTCCGCGGCGGTCGGCATGGCCGTCGCCGTCGCGCTGGTCCGCGGCTTCGTCCGCGTCCGGTCGGGCGAGATCGGCAACTTCTGGGTCGACCTGGTCCGTGGTTGCGTCCGCATCCTGCTGCCCATCGCGGTCGTCGGCACCATCGTCCTGGTCGCGTCCGGCACCATCCAGAACCTCGCCGACCCACACACCGTGACCACGCTGAGCGGCGGGCACCAGACCGTCACCGGCGGCCCGGTGGCGTCGCAGGAGGTCGTCAAGGAGCTCGGCACCAACGGCGGCGGCTTCTACAACGCCAACTCCGCCCACCCGTTCGAGAACCCGAACGCCTTCACCAACCTGGTCGAGATCTTCCTGATCCTGGTCATCCCGTTCTCGCTGCCGCGCACCTTCGGCACGCTGGTCGGCTCGGCCAAGCAGGGCTACGCGATCCTCGCCGCGATGTTCACCATCTGGTTCGTCTTCGTGGTCCTGATGACCTGGACCGAGATGCACCACAACGGCACCGCGCTGGAGATCGCCGGCGGTGCGACGGAGGGCAAGGAGCAACGCATCGGCGTCCCGGGCTCGTCGCTCTTCGCGGTGTCCACCACGATGACGTCGACCGGCGCGGTCAACTCGTTCCACTCCTCGTTCACGGGCCTCGGCGGCGGCATCACGATGCTCGGGATGATGCTCGGCGAGATCACGCCCGGCGGGGTGGGCTCGGGCCTCTACGGCATGCTCGTCATGGCGATCCTCGCGGTGTTCGTCGCGGGCCTCATGGTTGGCCGCACGCCCGAGTACCTGGGCAAGAAGATCGGCGCCGGCGAGATGAAGCTCGTCGCGATGTACATCCTGGTCGTCCCCGCGACGATCCTGACGATGACCGGCGTCGCGCTCGCCCTTCCGGGCGAACGGGCGAGCATCCTCAACTCCGACTCGCCGCACGGCCTGTCCGAGGTGCTGTACGCGTACACCTCAGGCGCCAACAACAACGGCTCCGCGTTCGCCGGCCTGAGCGCCAACACGGAGTACTACAACGTCACCATCGGCCTGGCGATGCTGATCGGCCGCTTCGTGACCATCGCCCTCGTGCTCGCGCTCGCAGGCCGCCTGGCCGAACAGCGCCAGGTGCCCGAGACCGTCGGCACGCTCAAGACCCACAAGCCGCTGTTCGTCGGAACGCTGGTCGGCGTCGTCGTGATCGTCACCGGCCTCACCTTCTTCCCGGCGCTCGCGCTCGGCCCGCTCGCGGAGGGGCTCGCATAACCATGTCCACCACCGTTCAGACCCCTCAGACCACCGCACAGGCTCCCGAGCAGCCGCCCGCACCCGGCCGGGTCGCGGCGGGCCTGTTCGAGCCGCGCCAGCTGCTCAAATCCCTCCCGGACGCGCTCAGGAAGCTCGACCCGCGCGTGATGGCGAAGTCGCCGGTCATGTTCGTCGTCGAGATCGGCTCGGTCCTGACCACGATCATGGCGGTCAAGGACCCCAGCACGTTCGCGTGGATCACCACGGTCTGGCTGTGGCTGACCGTCATCTTCGCCAACCTGGCGGAAGCCGTCGCGGAGGGCCGCGGCAAGGCGCAGGCCGACACGCTGCGCAAGGCCAAGACCGACACCGTCGCGCGACGTCTCGTGGGCGGCACGTCGGGCCGCGAGGAGCGCGTGCCCGGTACCGACCTCAAGGTCGGCGACCTGGTCGTCTGCGAGGCCGGCGACATCATCCCCGGTGACGGCGACGTCGTCGAAGGCGTCGCGAGCGTCGACGAGTCGGCGATCACGGGCGAATCGGCGCCGGTCATCCGCGAGTCGGGCGGCGACCGCTCGGCGGTCACCGGCGGCACGAAGGTGCTGTCCGACCGGATCGTCGTGAAGATCACCACCAAGCCCGGCGAGACCTTCATCGACCGGATGATCGCGCTCGTCGAGGGCGCCGCGCGGCAGAAGACGCCGAACGAGATCGCGCTCAACATCCTGCTGGCGTCGCTGACGATCATCTTCCTGTTCGCGGTCGTGACGCTGCAGCCGCTGGCGATCTACTCGCACGCCGAGCAGTCGATCATCGTCCTGATCGCCCTGCTGGTCTGCCTCATCCCCACGACGATCGGCGCGCTTCTGTCGGCGATCGGCATCGCGGGCATGGACCGGCTGGTGCAGCGCAACGTGCTCGCCATGTCGGGCCGCGCGGTGGAGGCGGCGGGTGACGTGAGCACGCTGCTGCTGGACAAGACGGGCACCATCACGCTCGGCAACCGGCAGGCCGCCGAGTTCGTCGCCTTGGACGGCGTCACGCAGGCCGAACTGGCCGACGCGGCACAGCTGTCGTCGCTCGCGGACGAGACCCCCGAGGGCCGCTCCATCGTGGTGCTCGCGAAGACCGCGTACGGCCTGCGCGAGCGGGACGAGGGCGAGCTGGGACACGCCGAGTTCGTACCGTTTACCGCGCAGACCCGGATGTCCGGCGTCGACGTCACCAACGCCGGCGTCGTCCGCCGGGTCCGCAAGGGCGCCGCCTCTGCCGTCAACGCTTGGGTGGCCGAGCGGGGCGGCAGCGTCCCGCGGCGGTCCGGCGAGCTGGTCGACGGCATCTCGGCGGCGGGTGGCACCCCGCTGCTGGTCGCCGTCGAGGACGCCGCGGGCGCCCGCGTCCTGGGGGTCATCCACCTGAAGGACGTCGTCAAGGAGGGCATGCGGGAGCGGTTCGACGAGCTGCGCCGCATGGGCATCAAGACGGTCATGATCACCGGCGACAACCCGCTGACCGCCAAGGCGATCGCGGACGAGGCCGGCGTGGACGACTTCCTCGCGGAGGCCACTCCCGAGGACAAGATGGCCCTCATCAAGCGCGAGCAGGCCGGCGGCAAGCTCGTCGCGATGACCGGCGACGGCACCAACGACGCCCCCGCGCTCGCCCAGGCGGACGTGGGCGTGGCGATGAACACCGGCACTTCCGCCGCGAAGGAAGCCGGGAACATGGTCGACCTCGACTCGAACCCGACCAAGCTCATCGAGATCGTCGAGATCGGCAAGCAGCTGCTCATCACGCGCGGCGCGCTCACGACGTTCTCCATCGCCAACGACGTCGCGAAGTACTTCGCGATCATCCCCGCGATGTTCGCGGTGGCCGGCGGCCCGGCGGGCCTGGCCCCGCTGGACAAGCTGAACATCATGCACCTGGCGACGCCCGAGTCGGCGATCATCTCGGCGGTCGTGTTCAACGCCCTGATCATCGTCGCGCTCATCCCGCTCGCCCTGCGCGGTGTCCGCTACCGGCCGCTGTCCGCCGACAAGATGCTGGCGCGGAACCTGGGCATCTACGGTCTCGGCGGCCTGGTCGCGCCGTTCGTCGGGATCAAGCTCATCGACCTGCTCGTCTCGCTCATCCCCGGAATCGGTTGATCACCATGGCCACCAACGCAAGCACCCGAATCCGCGTGTTCCTCGCGGGCCTGCGCGCCCTGCTGGTGCTCACGGTCGTCCTGGGCGTCGCGTACCCGCTCGCCATGACCGGGATCGCCCAGGTCGCGTTCAGCGACCAGGCCAACGGCTCCAAGGTGAAAGTCGACGGCAAGGAGGTCGGCTCCAGCCTGCTGGGCCAGAGCTTCGACATCGTCGGCCCGGACGGCAAGAGCACCGGGCAGCCCGACCCCAAGTGGTTCCAGCCGCGGCCGTCGGCCGGCAACTACGACCCGCTCGCTTCTGGGGCGTCCAACTACGGCCCGGAGAACGCCGACTTCATCCAGCTGGTGAAGGACCGCAAGGCGCAGGTCGCGGCGTTCAACGGGGTGCCCGAGGACAAGGTGCCCGCCGACGCCGTCACCGCGTCCGGCTCCGGCCTGGACCCGCACATCTCCAAGGCGTACGCGCTCATCCAGGTGGACCGCGTCGCCAAGGAGCGCGGCCTCGACCCGGCCAAGGTGAAGAAGCTCGTCGAGGACCACGTCGACGGCCGCGTCATCGGGATCCTCGGCGACGAGCGCGTCAACGTCCTGGAGCTGAACATCGCCCTGCAGAAGCTCGCGGCGACGAAGTGACACCGGCCCGGGCCCACCCGCACGGGTGGGCCCGGGCGGACCGTTTGTGCTGATGGGGACCACAATGGACGGCATGGGACGCGGAAAGCTACGCATCTACCTGGGTGCCGCACCCGGCGTCGGCAAGACCTTCGCGATGCTGGGCGAGGGCCAGCGCCGCCGGTCGCGCGGCGCGGACGTGGTCGTGGGGCTCATCGAGTGCCACGGGCGCCCGCGCACCGAGGAGATGCTCGACGGCCTGGAGGTCGTCCCGCGCCAGTACGTCGAGCACCGCGGCTCGACGTTCACCGAGATGGACGTGGACGCCGTCATCGCGCGGCGCCCGAAGATCGCGCTGATCGACGAGCTCGCGCACACCAACGTGCCGGGCTCGCGCAACGCCAAGCGCTGGCAGGACATCGACGAGATCCTCGACGCAGGGATCGACGTCATCTCCACCGTCAACATCCAGCACCTCGAGTCGCTCAACGACGTCGTTGAGTCCATCACGGGCGTCCCGCAGCGCGAGACCGTGCCGGACGCGGTGGTGCGCCGCGCGTCGCAGATCGAGCTGGTCGACATGTCGCCGGAGGCGCTGCGCCGCCGCATGGCGCACGGCAACGTGTACGCGCCCGAGAAGGTCGACGCCGCGCTGTCGAACTACTTCCGGGTCGGCAACCTGACCGCGCTGCGCGAACTCGCCCTGCTGTGGGTCGCCGACCGCGTCGACGAGTACCTGCAGCTGTACCGCGCCGAGCACGACATCGACGCCACCTGGCCGGCGCGCGAGCGCATCGTGGTCGGCCTGACCGGCGGCCCGGAGGGCGGCACTCTCATCCGGCGCGCGGCGCGCATCGCGACGCGCGGCTCCGGCGGAGAGCTGCTCGCGGTGTACGTGTCCAAGAGCGACGGCCTCACCGGCGCGTCCCCGCAGGCGCTCGCCCAGCAGCGGGCACTCGTCGAGTCGCTGGGCGGCAGCTTCCACTCGGTCATCGGCGAGGACGTGCCGACGGCGCTGCTGGACTTCTCCCGCGGCGTCAACGCGACCCAGATCGTGCTGGGCGGCAGCCGCCGCAAGCCGTGGCAGTACATCCTCGGCCCCGGAGTCGGTGCGACCGTCGCCGCGCGTTCCGGCGACATAGACGTGCACATCGTGACGCACGAGCACGTGGGTGTCGGCCGCACCGTGAAGGTGCCGCGCTCCGGGCTCGGCCGGAAGCGCCTGATGGTCTCGTGGCTCGTCGCGCTGATCGGGCCGGTGCTGCTCACGGTGATCATGGTGGACAACCGCGAGCATCTGGCGCTGCCCACCGAGATGCTGCTCTATCTGCTGCTGACCGTCGGGTCGGCGCTGCTGGGCGGGTTGTGGGCGTCGACACTCACCGCGGTGGTGTCGTCGTTCATGCTGAACTACTACTTCACGCCACCGCTGCACACGCTGACCATCCGCGACCCGGAGAACATGTTCGCGCTGGTGGTGTTCGTGATCGTCGCGCTGTCGGTGGCCACGGTCGTCGACATCTCCGCGCGGCGCACGCACCAGGCGGCACGCAGCCAGTCCGAGTCGGAGACGCTCAGCTTCCTCGCCGGCAGCGTGCTGCGGGGCGAGCAGGCGCTGCCCGCGCTGCTGGAGCGGGTGCGTGAGGCGTTCGGCATGGAGTCGGTGGCCATGCTGCAGCGGGTCGAGCAGCACGGGCCGTGGGCGTGCGTCGGCAGTGTCGGGCCGCACCCGGTGCGCAGGCCGGAGGACGCGGACGTGGACGTCCCGGTGTCCGACACCATGGCGCTCGCCCTGTCGGGCCGCATGCTGCCCGCGGAGGACCGGCGGGTGCTGGGCGCGTTCGCCGCGCAGGCGGCCGTCGTGCTGGAGCGCCGCCAGCTGGTCGCGGAGGCCGCCGAGGCGCGGCGGCTCGCGGAGGGCAATCGGATCCGCACCGCCCTGCTCGCGGCCGTCTCGCACGACCTGCGCACCCCTCTGGCGGCCATCAAGGCGAGCGTGTCCTCGCTGCGCTCCGAGGACGTCAGCTGGTCGCCCGAGGACGAGGCCGAGCTGCTGGAGGCCATCGAGCAGGGTGCCGACCGGCTCGACGGGCTGATCGGGAACCTGCTCGACATGAGCCGCCTGCAGACCGGCACGGTGACGCCGCTGTTCCGCGACGTCGCGCTGGACGAGGTGGTGCCGGGCGCGGTCATCGGCGTCCCCGAGACGTCGGTGGTCCTGGACATCCCCGAGTCGCTGCCGACGGTGTGGGCGGACCCGGGCCTGCTGGAGCGGGTCCTGGCGAACGTCATAGAGAACGCGGTCAAGCACAACCCGAAGGACCGGCGCGTGCATGTGAAGGCCGACGCGCTGCGCGACCGTGTCGAACTGCGCGTGATCGACCGCGGGCGGGGTGTACCGGACGAGGCCAAGGAGCGGATCTTCGCGCCCTTCCAGCGCTACGGGGACGCCCCCGCGGGCAACGGCGTGGGCCTCGGGCTCGCGGTCGCGCGCGGCTTCGCGGAGGCGCTCGGCGGGTCCCTGGTGGCCGAGGACACCCCCGGCGGGGGGCTCACCATGACGCTGACGATGCGGATGTCGGGCGCGCGGTTCTCGCCCGACCACCCCGCGGCCGCGTCGCGGTCCTTCGATTGAGTGAACTCTTCGGCCATCGTGAACCCCACGAGGCCGGACCAGGCACGGCACTACCGAGTACGGAGGCAGTTCGATGACACGGGTGCTCGTCGTGGACGACGAGCCGCAGATCGTCAGGGCCCTGGCCATCAACCTCAAGGCCCGCGGCTACGAGGTCGACACCGCCGCCGACGGCACCGAGGCGCTCGCGGCGGCCGCCGACCACCACCCGGACGTGGTCCTGCTGGACCTCGGTCTGCCGGACATCGACGGCGTCGACGTCATCCGCGGCCTGCGCGGCTGGACCAAGATCCCGATCATCGTGCTGAGCGCCCGCCAGGCGTCGAACGAGAAGGTCGCCGCGCTGGACGCGGGCGCCGACGACTACGTCACCAAGCCCTTCGGCATGGACGAGCTGCTGGCCAGGCTGCGTGCCGCCGTGCGCCGCGCCGCCCCCGAGGACGAGGCCCCGGTCGTCTCCACGGAGGCGTTCACGGTCGACCTCGCCGCGAAGAAGGTGCACCGGGACGGCAAGGACGTGCGGCTCACCCCGACCGAGTGGCACCTGCTCGAGGTCCTGGTCCGCAACGCCGGCCGGCTGGTCAGCCAGCGGGCCCTCCTCCAGGAGGTGTGGGGGCCGCAGTACAGCACCGAGACCAACTACCTGCGGGTCTACATGGCGCAGCTGAGGCGCAAGCTGGAGCCCGATCCGTCGCACCCCAAGCACCTGCTGACCGAGCCGGGCATGGGGTACCGGTTCGAGGCGTGAGCCGGGTCCCGGGGCGGTCCGCCGGGCGCCCGCGATCGTCCACAGGGGACCTTCGGCGGATCCCGGTCGCGCGCTCGACCCGGTACCCTCGCGTTCATGAGTGGTACCACCGGGGTCGAGCGTCAGCCCGGCCGATTCCGTCGGATGTTCACCCGGCTCACCTCCACGCAGGAGGAGCTGGAGGCCGAGGAACTGCAGGTCGACTGCCGGCAGATGGGCTGTACGTCGATCGGCTCGGTCGCGGAGCGTGACCTGGTCACCGTCGGCGGCACGCTGCGTACCGTCACCTTCCGCCCACGCGCCGGAGTGCCGGCGCTGGAGGCGGAGCTGTACGACGGGTCGGGCGCGCTGTCGGTCGTGTGGCTCGGCCGCCGCAAGATCGCCGGGATAGAGCCGGGCCGCCAGCTCGTGGCGCGCGGCCGCGTGACCACGGCGCAGGGGCGTCCCGTCCTGTTCAACCCGAAGTACGAGCTTCGCCCGGTGGGCGGGGGAGGGTGACGTTGACTACCGAGGCCGATCCCGGGCACTCCGCGAGCACGCCGCGCGAGGGCGCGCCCGCGTCGGACGGCAAGCCCGCACCGACCGAGAGCGCGGCGTCGCTGATCGCCGCGTTCGGCGGGGTGCGCGGCATGATCGACATGACGGTCCCCGGCCTCGTCTTCGTCATCGCGTTCATCGTCAGCGACGAGACCACCACGTCCGCCTATGCGGCGGTGGGCGTCGCGGCCGTGCTGGCCGCCATCCGGCTCGCGCGCCGCGAGACGCTCATGCACGCGCTGGGCGGCTTCCTCGGCGTGGCCATCGCCGCCTTCGTCGCGGTGAAGTCGGGCAAGGCGGAGAACTTCTACCTGCTCGGCGTGCTGATGTCCGGCGGGTACGCGCTGGCCTACCTGGTGTCGATCCTCGTGCGGTGGCCGCTCATCGGCGTCGTGCTGGGGCCGATCCTGGGGGAGAACTTCACCTGGCGGAAGAATCCGGCCAGGGCGGCGGCGTACACCAAGGCGACCTGGGTGTGGGTCGCGCTGTTCGTGCTGCGCATCGTCATCCAGGTGCCGCTGTACCTCGCGGACCAGGTCACGTGGCTGGGTGTGGCCAAGGTGGCGCTGGGCGTGCCGCCGTGGCTGGTCGCGATCTACCTGACGTGGCTCATCATGTCGAAGGCGCCGCCGCCGGTGAAGGTCACGGACGAGGACGACGAGGACGACGGGGCGGGCGAATCCGGCGGGTCCGACGCCGACGCGCCGGCGGTCGCCGCGGCGGAGCCGTCGAGCAGGGGTTCGGACTCGGCCACCCGCTGATCACCAGTAGCACCTGAACGGCCGCTTGCGAAAGCGGCCGTTCAGCTTTTGCGGTCCACGCGCTATTTCCCGACTATTTCCCCGTTCGGCCGTATCCCGGCCTCTAGCGTCCTTGTTATGCCTCGTGTGAAAGGAGGCGGGGACGGTGGCCGGAAACGGTGACCTTCGCGCGCTGGTCGAAGAGGCCGGTCTGACGAGGCGTGAAATCGCCCGTTGGGTCAACGTGGTGGCCGAGCGCCGCGGGCAGCACCTGGGATGCACGCACACCTCGGTCGCCCGCTGGCTCGACGGTGCCCAACCGCGATGGCCCATTCCCGATCTGCTGGCCGAGGTCCTCGGCCGCCGACTCGGGTACGAACTGACGGTCAGCGACCTGGGCTTGAGGGACCGGCGTCCGCCCGCCGCCGATCCCTTCGACGGATTGAGTGTCGCTCGCACGGTGTCCGACATCCGCCGCGCCGTGGTCGAGCTGACGGGGAGAGACATGAACCGCCGCAATTTCCTGCTCGGGTCGACCTTCGGCGCCGCGGCCTTCTCGAGCCCGGCGCTGTTCTGGTCGACCGCGACCGGGGTGGAGCCCGAACCGATGGAGCACGGCGGTACCGGCCGGGTGCGCGAGGCGGATGTGGAGCGCATCCGCCAGACCGTCGTGATGTTCCGCAAGCTGGACCGCGCCCAGGGCGGCGGTGACCTGCGCGACACGGTGGTGAACCACCTCAACGGAGTGGCACGCACGAAGCTGTCCGGCACGTACGGCGACGACGTGGGCCGGGCACTGTTCCGCGCGGTCGCCGAACTGACGGAGCTGGCAGGGTGGTTGTCGTTCGACTCCGGACGGCACGCGCTCGCGCAGCGGTACCACATCCAGGCGCTGCGGCTCGCCCAGGCGGCCGACGACCGCGCGTACGGCGCCTATGTGATGGCGAACATGGCCTGCCAGGCGGTGTACCTCGGGCACGGCTGGGAGGCCGTGCAGCTGGCGCGTGCCGCGCAGCAGGGCGCCCGTGGCGCGCTGACGCACCGCGGCGCCGCGCTGGTGCTGGCGATGGAGGCGCGCGGGCACGCCGCGCTGAGCGACGAACGGGCGTGCGTGGAGGCGCTGTCCGCGGCCGAGCGGAGCCTGGACGCGGCGGACGGCGACGACGACCCCGCGTGGTGCCAGTACTTCGACAAGGGCGAGCTGATGCACGAGTTCGCGCACTGCCACCGCGACCTGAGGCTGCCGAAGGCCACCCAGGGGTTCGCGCGCGACGCCATAGGGCTGAGGACCGACGGCTACACACGCCGCTGCGCGCAGGACACCACGTTCATGGCGGCCGCGCACCTGGAGGAGCGCGAGCTGGACCAGGCGTGCGCCAAGGCGGGGGAGGCGCTCGACATCGCGAGCAAGCTGAACTCGTCGCAGTGCAACGACTTCCTGCGCGAGTTCCGGACGCGGTTGAAGCCGTACGCGCGTGAGCGCGTGGTGCGGGACTTCCACGAGCGCGCCGAGGAGCTGTACGCCGGGATGGCGGTGTAGCCGCACGAGGCGGGCGCGTCCGGCGCGCGGCGGTGAGCCGCGGTCCCGGACGCGCGAGGGCGCGGCCCGCGGCACCCGTGGTGGGTGCGCGGCCGCGCCCTGTCCGTCGTCCGGCGCCGTCGCACGTGCGCCGGGGCGGCTAGCGGGAGAGGAGCTCCTCGAGTTCCTCTTCGCGGTGCGGAGCCGCGACGAACAGCAGTTCGTCGCCGGCCTCGAGCGAGTCGTCCTTGCTGGGCACCAGCACGCGGCCCTCGCGGATGATCGTGACCAGCGCGGTGTCCTCGGGCCACGGCACGTCGCCGACGCGGGTGCCCACCGTCGAGGCGTCGCCCGGCAGCGTCAGCTCGACGAGGTTGGCGTCGCCCTGGCTGAAGCGCATGAGGCGGACCAGGTCGCCGACGCTGACCGCCTCCTCGACGAGCGCGGACATCAGGCGCGGCGTGGAGACCGCGACGTCGACGCCCCACGCCTCGTTGAAGAGCCACTCGTTCTTCGGGTTGTTGACGCGGGCCACGACGCGCGGCACGCCGTACTCGGTCTTGGCCAGCAGCGACACGACGAGGTTGACCTTGTCGTCGCCGGTGGCCGCGATCACGACGCTGCACAGCTGCAGCGAGGCCTCGTCGAGCGAGGAGATCTCGCAGGCGTCGGCCAGCAGCCACTCGGCCTGCGGGACGCTCTCGACCTTGATGGCGTCCGGGGTCTTGTCGATGAGCAGGACCTCGTGGCCGTTTTCCAGGAGCTCGCCCGCGATGGATCGGCCCACCGCGCCCGCTCCGGCGATCGCGACGCGCATCAGTGGTCCTCCGGAGCCTTCTCGAAGGCCGCCTCGACGGCGGCCACGTCGGCCTGCTGCATGATCACGTGCACCAGGTCGCCTTCCTGCAGCACGGTGTCCGCGCCGGGGAGCATGCCTTCGCCCAGGCGGGTGAGGAACCCGACGCGGGCGCCGGACGCCTGCTCGAGGTCGCTGACCCGGTGGCCGACCCACGCCGGGTTCACGTGCACCTCGGCGAGCTGCACGCTGCCGCTCGGGTCGCGCCACAGCGGTTCGGCGCCGCTCGGCAGGAGGCGGCGCAGCATCTGGTCGGCCGTCCAGCGGACGGTCGCCACGGTCGGGATGCCCAGCCGCTGGTAGACCTCGGCGCGGCGGGGGTCGTAGATGCGGGCGACGACGTTCTCGACGCCGAAGGTCTCGCGCGCCACCCGGGCCGCGATGATGTTCGAGTTGTCGCCGCTGCTGACCGCGGCGAACGCGCCGGCCTCTTCGATACCGGCGGCGCGCAGGGTGTCCTGGTCGAAGCCGACGCCCGTGACGCGGCGTCCGGAGAAGTGGGCGCCGAGCCGGCGGAACGACGTGGCGTCCCGGTCGATCACGGCGACTGAGTGTCCCAGTTCCTCCAGGGTCTGGGCGAGCGTGGAGCCCACGCGCCCGCACCCCATGATGACGATGTGCACGGCCGTCCTTCCGGCGTATGTCCGTAGTGCCTGATATCGGGATCTATGGCTTTTTCAGCCTTTTCGGTCCCTCACCCCCAGGGTGACAGACGTTCCGGCGACGTTACACGCGGGCGGTGTACGGCGGGCCCCCCGCGGTCCGTAATCGGCACAGCGTACGATCGCCCGCGTGTCAAGACTGACCGATCTCTCCAAACGAATCCTTGTCGGCCGGGCGCTCCGCAGCGACAAGCTGTCCGAGACCCTGCTGCCCAAGCGGCTCGCGCTGCCCGTCTTCGCGTCCGACGCGCTCTCCTCGGTGGCGTACGCCCCGGACGAGATCCTGCTGACGCTGTCCCTGGCGGGCCTGGCGACGTACCACTTCAGCTGGAAGATCGGTCTGGCGGTCGTCGTCGTGATGATGACGGTCGTCGCCTCTTACCGGCAGAACGTCCACGCCTACCCCAGCGGCGGCGGCGACTACGAGGTCGCCACGGTCAACCTCGGGCCGAACGCCGGCCTGACCGTCGGCAGCGCGCTGCTCGTCGACTACGTGCTCACCGTGGCGGTGTCGGTCTCCTCCGGTGTGGCGAACATCGCGTCCGCGGTGCCCTCGATAGGCGACCACAAGGTGCTGTACGCCGTGCTGCTCGTGCTCTTGCTCATGGGCATGAACCTGAGAGGTGTGCGCGAGTCCGGCACGGCCTTCGCCATCCCCACCTACCTGTTCATGTTCGCGATCATCGGCATGACCGCGTTCGGCCTCCTCCGCTACGCGACCGGCGCGGAGATGCACGCGGAGAGCTCCGGCTACGGCATCAAGGCAGAGGACTCGTTCACCGGGCTGGCGCTGGTGTTCCTGCTGCTGCGCACCTTCTCGTCCGGGTGTGCGGCGCTGACCGGTGTCGAGGCGATCAGCAACGGCGTCCCCGCGTTCCGCAAGCCGAAGAGCAAGAACGCCGCCACCACGCTGCTCCTGATGGGCACCGTCGCGGTCACGATGCTCATGGGCATGCTGGCGCTGGCGAACATCACCAAGGTGCACTTCGCGGAGAACCCCGCCGAGCAGCTGATCGGCGCGCCCGCAGGCTACGAGCAGAAGACGGTCGTGGCGCAGGTCGCCGACGCGGTCTTCGGCGGCACGTTCGCCTCGCCGATGTTCTACCTGGTGCTCGCGGTCACCGGCCTCATCCTGGTGCTGGCCGCCAACACGGCGTTCAACGGTTTCCCGGTGCTCGGCTCGATCCTGGCGCAGGACCGCTACCTGCCGCGCCAGCTGCACACGCGCGGCGACCGGCTGGCGTTCAGCAACGGCATCATGATGCTGTCCGGCTTCGCGATCATCCTGATCGTGGCGTTCAAGGCCGAGCCGACCAAGCTGATCCAGCTGTACGTCGTCGGCGTGTTCGTGTCGTTCACCATGAGCCAGGCGGGCATGATCCGGCACTGGACGCGGCACCTGAAGACCGAGCAGGACCCGGCCACGCGCCGGCACATGATGCGCAGCCGCGTCATCAACGCCTTCGGCCTCGTGATGACCGGCGTCGTGCTGGTGATCGTGCTCATCACCAAGTTCACCCAGGGCGCGTGGATCGCGATCCTGGCGATGTTCTTCCTGTTCATGCTGATGAAGGGGATCAGGCGGCACTACGACCGGGTGCGGGCGGAACTGGTCGCCGACACCGACGAGGACATGAAGCTGCCGTCCCGGGTGCAGGGCATCGTGCTCGTGTCCAAGCTGCACAAGCCGACGCTCCGGGCCCTCGCGTACGCCCGCGCCGCGCGGCCCAGCTCGCTGGAGGCGGTCACGGTCGCGTTCGACCCGGACGAGACCGAGGCGCTGCGGCAGGAGTGGGAGGAGCGGGGCATCGAGGTGCCGCTTAAGGTGCTCGACTCGCCGTACCGCGAGATCACCCGGCCGATCATCGAGTACGTCAAGAACGTGCGGCGCACCAGCCCACGCGACGTGGTGACCGTCTACATCCCCGAGTACGTGGTCGGGCACTGGTGGGAGCACATCCTGCACAACCAGAGCGCGCTGCGGCTCAAGGGCCGGCTGCTGTTCACCCCGGGCGTGGTCGTGGCGTCGGTGCCGTGGCAGCTGGCGTCCTCCGACCGGGTCAAGGTCGGGGCCGTGTACAACGCCCCGGGCGCGGTCCGGCGCGGCGAACCGACCGGCAAGGGCGACGAGCGCAAGCCGTAGCGCCCGGCGCCGCGACGGCCGGGGCGGGCCGAGCCCAGGGCGGCTCGCGGTCGGGGCGCGGGCCCCGGACGACGTAGGCTGGGGGGTCGCGCACCGATGTTGTGCGCGCCCTCCCTCCGCGCGCGGCCTGTCCGCCCGCGCGGGTTCCGCTGATTCCGCCGTGCCGTCGCCCGGCGCGGTGTCTGTGAGGAGTTCCGTGCCCCCGTCCCGCTCCCTCGGTGCCCGTCGTCCTTCCCGCCCGGCGCCCGCCGCCGCGCCCGCGGACGCCTCCGAATCGCTGGTGGGCACCCGGTACGAGGTCGAGATCGGGCCGGTCGCGCACGGCGGGCACTGCGTCGCGCGGCACGAAGGCCGCGTGCTGTTCGTGCGGCACGGGCTCCCGGGCGAGCGGGCCGTCGTCGAGGTGACCGACGGCACCGTCACGTCGCGGTTCCTGCGCGCCGACGTCGTCGAGGTGCTGGACGCCTCCGCCGACCGGGTGACGCCGCCGTGCCCGTACGCCGGCCCTGGGCGCTGCGGCGGCTGCGACTGGCAGCACGCCAAGCCGGCCGCTCAGCGCGCGCTGAAGGCCGCCGTCGTGCGCGAGCAGCTCGCTCGGCTGGCGGGCCTGGAGCTGCCGGTCGAGGTCGAGGCGGTGCCCGGGCCCGACGACGTCGCCGAGGGGCTGGGCTGGCGCACGCGCGTGCAGTTCACCGTCGACCCGGCGACCGGCAGGGCGGGGCTGCGCCGGCACCGCTCGCACGACGTCGAGGTGATCGAGTCCTGCGCGATCGCCTCGGCCGGCGTCGAGGAGCTCGGCATCGAGGAGCGCGACTGGCGGGGCGTCGAGACGGTCGAGGCGATCGCCTCGCCCGGGTCGTCCGACCGCGCCGTGATCGTCACGACCGCGGAGCAGGACGGCCGCATGCCGATCGTCGAACTCGACCGGCCCGTCGCGGTGTTCCGCACCGACGACAAGGGTCGCGCGCGGCGCGTGCACGGGCGTGCGGGCGTGCGGGAGGTCGCCGCCGGGCGCACCTGGCGGGTCTCGGGCGACGGCTTCTGGCAGATCCACCCGGCGGCCGCCGAGACGCTGGTGGCCGCGGTGCTGGACGGCCTGGCGCCCAGGCCGGGCGACGTGGCGCTCGACCTGTACTGCGGCGTCGGCCTGTTCGCGGGCGCGATCGCCGACCGGCTCGCCGACGGCGACCAGGTGATCGGCGTCGAGACGGGCCGCGACGCGATCGAGGACGCGAAGCACAACCTGCGCGACGTCCCGGGCCTCCGACTCGAGGCGGGCCGCGTCGAACGCGTCCTCACCCGCCCCGGGTTCCTGCGGCGCGCCGACATCGTGGTCCTCGACCCGCCGCGCGCCGGCGCGGGCAAGGTCGTCGTCGAACGGATCGCCCGCCTGACCCCCCGGCGCATCGCCTACGTCGCCTGCGACCCGGCGGCCCTCGCCCGCGACCTGAAGTACTTCGCCGACAACGGCTACCGCCTCCGCGGCATCCGGGCCTTCGACCTCTTCCCGAACACCCACCACGTCGAATGCGTGGCCATCCTCGAAGCCGCCCCGAAGCCCCCACGCACCGGCGCCCGCCCGCCGAAGTCCCGCTGACCGACCCTCGACCAGCCCCTGCGGAGGCCCCGGAGCCGGACTCCGGGCCTCCCCGCAGGGCTGCCGTCTCAGCGCGCCGGATGACGGCTGGGGAACGGGACGATCTCGGCTCCACACCGGCGTAGCGCACTGGACGCCGCGTGCCTGGAGCGGCGCCTCGCCACGCCCGCACCGTCGCAGAGCCGGGCCACCAGGTACGGCGTGCGAGCCTGAGTACCAGCCGCCCGGCCCCGACGGCTCTCCCGAACCCTGGCGTGGCAAGGGAGGGCCGCTGAGTCGACGCGCACGCACCACGCGGCGGGCTGCCCCGAAGAGACCGGAGCTGCCCTCGCGCCCTCCTGGGCCGCGGGCGCCGGCGTTTCCCCGTCCGGCCGTTCTCAGCCCGTCGGGTGGCGGCGGGGAGCGGGATGATCTCGGCCCCGTCCACCACCTCCCCCGGTGCTGACGGAGCGCGCTGGTCGCAGCGCGCCCGGGACGGCGCCTCGGCGGCTCTCCCGAACCCCGTGTCCGGCAACGGACGGCTGCTGGGCTGACGCGCACCGACGCGCGCTCCGGCGTTTCCCCGTGGGGCCGTTCTCGCCCCGGCGGCTCGCGCTCGCGGCAGGGCGCCTGGTGCGGCGCCTCGGCGGCGACGTGTGAGGCGTCTCCGAGGCTAGCGGCAGGGGGCGGCCGGGGGCGTGGAGAATCCGGGCGTCGGCACGGGTGACGGGGGCGGGTGCCGACTCCGGATGCGGGGGGCCGGACTCGGTTGTCGTTCGCGGTCGGCTGCTCGTAGGTACTCAGGGCCGGGCTGAGTATCGCGTCTGAGTAGGTCGGGTGACGTCGGCGGCGACTACTCATGTGGACAACTCGGGAAGGCCTTCACCCTCCCGACTGATCGTCGTGGAGTTGTCCCCAGAACTCACTCGTTCGGCGGCTCGGGGGCCAACTCGCCGGTCGCGGCGCGTGCATCGTTGACCGCACTCCGCCGCGTTCGTCAGCGCGGCCGACGAGGGGAGCGAACGATGATTCCGGCACGTGAGCACGGCACCTCCGCACTCGCCGAGCTCGACGACGACCTGGCCGTCGCGGCCACCGCAGGGCAGGGCCTGGTGGCCGTGTCGCGAGCGCTGCGGCTCGCGTTGCGGGCCGTCGAGTCGTGGCGGGCGGATCCGGCGCGCAGCGGCTGCCTGTGCCGGGCCGCCGAGGAGATCCGTGTCGCGCTCGCGCTCGTCGACGGCCTCACGCCGGCCCGCCTGCGCCGCGCCGCGACCTGGACCGGGCCGGTGGACGACCTGCTGCTCTACCCCGTCAGCGCGGTCGCCCGCCTGCTCGGCCGCGCCGCGCGCGTCCTGCAGTCGGTGGCCCGCGGCGGCCTCCCGCAGGACCGCCCCGGCCTGATCGGCGCGCTGCTGGACGACGAAGGTCGCGCCCAGTGCCGTACCGCCTGGGAGAACACCTTCCACGCGCTGATCCGCCTGCGCGCGGTGCAGGAGTCGGCGACCTGGTTCTCCGACTCGGCCGCCGACCCGTGGCTGCTGCTCGCCGCCGAAGCGCCGCCCCGGGCGCGGTGCGAGCAGTGCGTCCCGACGTCGCCGCGTGTGCCGGTCGGCGGCGCCAAGATCATCCCGTTCCCCCGACGCCCTCCGACCAGCACGGGCTGACCTCGTCGTCGGCCGGAGGCGGCGCTGCTCCGCCGGCACCGTCGCCCCCGGCCGCCGTCACGCCGGTGGTTCGGAGCGAAGCGGCAACCGGGGGTTCGGGGTTCGGGCGAGGACGGGGGTGGTGGGTGGGGAAATCTGTGGAGGCGGCGGGTCGGGGGCGTTCATACTCCATCGGGTGTTCCTGACGATAGCCACCACCCGACGACCGGCCACCGAGCTCGGATTCGTGCTGCACAAGCACCCTGACAAGTCGCAGCAGTTCAGCGCGTCCTACGGGACGGCGCACGTGTTCTACCCCGAGGCGGGGGAGGAGCGGTGCGAGGCGGCGCTGTTGCTCGACGTCGATCCGATCGCGCTCGTGCGCGGCACGAAGAAGGGCCTGACGCCCGACTTCGCGCTCGCGCAGTACGTCAACGACCGGCCCTACGCGGCCTCGTCGTTGTTGGCGGTGGCGCTCGGCGGGGTGTTCCGCACCGCGATGCAGGGGCGGTGCGTCGCGCGGCCCGAGCTCGTCGACGAGGTGTGGCCGCTCGAGGTGTCGGTGCCGGCCGTGCCGTCGCGGGGCGGGGCCGGGCTCGTGCGCGCGCTGTTCGAGCCGCTCGGATGGACGGTCGAGGCCGAGCCGCTGCCGCTCGACGAGCGGTTCCCCGAATGGGGCGACTCGCGCTACGTCCGCCTCACGCTCACCGGCTCGCTGCGGGTCTCGGACGCGCTGCGTCACCTCTACGTCCTGCTGCCGGTGCTCGACGACGCCAAGCACTACTGGGTCGCGCCCGACGAGGTCGACAAGCTGCTGCGTGCGGGCGACGGCTGGCTGGCCGCGCACCCGGAGCGCGCCCTCATCGCCCGCCGCTACCTGTCGCGGCGCCCGGGCCTGACGCGTACCGCGCTGGAACGGCTCGCCGAGATCGACGACGCGCGGGTGGAGGACCTCGACAACGCGATCCCGGAGGAGGCCGAGGACGGCGACGCGGAGGCCGGGGCGGTTGGTGAGAGCGGTGCGGCCGATGGTGCCGGCGCGGTGCCTGCCGACGAGCACGCCGTTCCCGCTGTGGGGCCTGCCGCCGATTCCACCGCCGAGCCCGCCGAGGCCAAGCCCCCCACGCTCGCGGCGCTGCGGCGCGACGCGATCCTCGGCGCCCTGCGCGCGGCCGGTTCCGCGCGCGTGCTCGACCTGGGCTGCGGCGACGCGAAGCTGATCGGCGCGCTGCTCCAGGACAGCCGTTTCACGGAGATCGTCGGTGTCGACGTCTCGGTGCGGGCGCTGACCGTCGCCGGCCGCCGCCTGCGGTTGGACCGCATGCACGAGCGGCAGCGTGCCCGCGTCAAGCTGATGCAGGGGGCGCTGACCTACACCGACGCGCGGCTGGTCGGCTACGACGCCGCCGTGCTGTGCGAGGTGATCGAGCACGTCGACGAACCCCGCCTGCCCGCGCTGGAGTTCGCGGTCTTCGGGGCGGCGAAGCCGGGCGTCGTCGTCGTGACCACGCCGAACGTCGAGTACAACGTGCGGTACGCGCCCGAGGAGGAGGGCGGCCACGGGCTCGCGCCGGGCGCGATGCGGCACGGCGACCACCGCTTCGAGTGGGACCGCGCGCGGTTCCGGTCCTGGGCCGCGGAGGTCGGGGAACGCTTCGGCTACGGCGTGGAGTTCGCCCCGGTCGGCGACGACGACCCCGAGGTCGGCCCGCCGACCCAGATGGCCGTCTTCCACGCCGGCGCCGCCGCGCCCCGGCCCGCAGGCCCCACCGCCGCCGACCACGCCACCGAGCACACGACCGAGCACACCACCGACAAGGACGTCCCGGCATGACCACCCGCGACCTCGCGATACCCGACCTGAGCCTCGTCGTCCTCGTGGGCACGACCGGCGCGGGCAAGTCGACGTTCGCGCGCACGCACTTCAAGCACACCCAGGTGCTGTCGTCGGACTTCTTCCGCGGCATGGTGGCGGACGACGAGAACGACCAGGCCGCGTCGAAGGACGCGTTCGACCTGCTGCACCACGTCGCGGGCAAGCGCCTCGCCGCGGGCCTGCTGACCGTCGTCGACGCGACGAACGTCCAGCAGAAGGCCCGCGAGCAGCTCGTGGCGATCGCCCGGCGGTACGACGTGCTGCCGGTGGCGATCGTCCTCGACGTGCCCGAGGACGTGTGCTTCGAGCGCAACGCGACCCGTCCCGACCGCGCACACCTGCCGCGCAACGTCATCACGCGCCAGCGGAAGGACATGACGCGCTCGCTGCGGCACCTCCAGCGCGAGGGGTTCCGCAAGGTGCACCACCTGCGCGGCTCGGACGAGATCGCCGAGGCACGCATAGCGCTGGAGAAGCGCTACAACGACCTGAGGCATCTGCCCGGCCCGTTCGACATCGTCGGCGACATCCACGGCTGCCGCGCCGAGCTCGTGACGCTGCTGGGCGAGCTGGGGTACGCGGTCGCGCACGACGCGGAGGGCCGTGCCGTCGACGCCGTGCACCCCGACGGCCGTACCGCCGTGTTCGTCGGCGACCTCGTCGACCGCGGCCCCGACACGCCAGGTGTGCTGCGCCTCGTGATGGGCATGGTCGCGGCCGGCAACGCCGTGTGCGTGCCCGGCAACCACGAGAACAAGCTGGTGCGCGCGCTCAACGGCCGCAAGGTCAGCGTCACCCACGGCCTCGCCGAGTCGCTCGCGCAACTCGAGGGCGAGAGCGAGGAGTTCCGCCGCCAGGTGGTGGAGTTCTGCGAGGGCCTGGTGAGCCACTACCTGCTCGACGGCGGCGCCCTCGTGGTCGCGCACGCGGGTCTGCCGGAGCGCTACCACGGCCGTACCTCGGGCCGGGTGCGCAGCTTCGCCATGTACGGCGACACGACCGGCGAGACGGACGAGTACGGCCTGCCGGTGCGCTACCCGTGGGCCGAGGAGTACCGCGGCCGCGCGACGGTCGTGTACGGGCACACGCCGATGCCGCGTGCCGAGTGGGTCAACAACACCATCTGCCTCGACACCGGCTGTGTGTTCGGCGGCGCGCTGACCGCGCTGCGCTACCCGGAGCGGGAGCTGGTCGCGGTGCCGGCCGAGAAGGTCTGGTACGAGCCGGTGCGCCCGCTGCGGTCGGACGCGCCGGGCGGCCGCGACGGCCGTCCGCTGGACCTGGCGGACGTGCTGGTGCCGGACGACCCGATGGGCCGCCGCGTCGTGGAGACCGCCACGGGCGGCCGGGTGATGGTGCGCGGCGAGAACGCCGCGGCCGCGCTCGAGGTGATGAGCCGGTTCGCGATCGACCCGCGCTGGCTGGTGTACCTGCCGCCGACGATGGCGCCGTGCGCGACCTCGCCGCTGCCGGGCCTGCTGGAGCATCCGGCGGAGGCGTTCGCGCAGTACCGCGAGGACGGTGTCGCGCAGGTCGTGTGCGAGGAGAAGCACATGGGCTCGCGCGCGGTCGCGCTGGTGTGCCGCGACGAGGCGGCGGCGCGGGACGCGTTCGGGGTGGCCGAGGGTGGGGGGACGGGCGCGTTGTGGACGCGTACCGGCCGCTCGTTCCTGCCGACGCCGGAGCTGACCGAGGGCTTCCTGGCCCGGCTGCGCGCGGCGGTGGACGCCGCCGGGCTGTGGGACGAGCTGGACACCGACTGGCTGCTGCTGGACGCAGAGCTGATGCCGTGGTCGGCGAAGGCCGTCGAGCTGCTGCGCCGCCAGTACGCCGCGGTCGGCGCGGCCGCGACGACGGCCCTGCCGGAGGCCGCGCGGGCGCTGGCCCGGGCGGCCGGGCGCGGTGTCGAGGTCGGCGGGCTGGCCGGCGCGGTCGGCCTCCGGGAGGCGAACGCGCGGGCGTTCACCGAGGCGTACGGCCGGTACTGCTGGCCGGTCGACGGCCTGGAGGGCCTGCGTTTCGCGCCGTTCCAGGTGCTGGCCGGGCGCGGCAAGGAGTTCACCGGCGAGGGGCACGACTGGCATCTGGCGCTGGCCGACCGGCTGGTGGCGGCGGACCCGACCGGACTCCTCGCCCCGACGGGGCGCTTGGTGGTGGACGTCACCGACCCGGAGCAGGTCGCCGCGGGTGTCGCGTGGTGGGAGGCGCTGACGGCCTCCGGCTGCGAGGGCATGGTGGTCAAGCCGTTGGCGGGGGAGGCCGCGCGTCCGGCGGGCTCGCGCGTCCAGCCGGGGGTGAAGGTCCGCGGGCCCGAGTACCTGCGGATCATCTACGGGCCCGACTACGACGTGCCGGAGCACCTGGCGCGGCTGAAGAACCGGCACCTCGGGCACAAGCGCTCGCTGGCGCTGCGTGAGCACGCGCTGGGCCTGGAGTCACTCGCCCGGCTCAGCCGCGGCGACGGGCTGTGGCGGGTCCAC
The DNA here is from genome assembly GCF_029953285.1 of Yinghuangia seranimata. Classification (GTDB taxonomy): domain Bacteria; phylum Actinomycetota; class Actinomycetes; order Streptomycetales; family Streptomycetaceae; genus Yinghuangia; species Yinghuangia seranimata. The sequence goes on from NZ_JASAOI010000031.1 coordinate 154,493, forward strand.
GAGGCGGTGTTCGCGGTGCTGGCGCTGGAGTCGGAGCCGGTCGACCCGCGGCTGTGACGGACCGCCGGGACCGGCGGGGGTACGGCCCCGATCCGCGTGCGGGTCGGGGCCGTTCCGCGCTGTCCGGGCAGGGGTTACCGGCGTACGGATTGGGTATCGATCGTCCCTGATGTCGGGTTTCCGGGGTATTGCTCTGGGCCGTACGGCCCGCCGGGGTCGGGCCGCCCGGCCATCGGATTGGAGTCGTCCGCCTCAGGAGTGAGTGGTGCGCGTCGCGACAAGATCGCAGATGAGGGGATTGCCGGTACTCTGTGCGAAAGCCAAGAAATCCGGACAAATCTCATCGCACAGGTCTCCAATGACGTGGGCCTCCGCAGCGCGCTCCTTGCGGTCGCGAAGGCTCTGCGTCGATTCCCCGGGAGGATCGAGATGAGCCACGCACCGGCTCCTTCGGACGCGACGACCACAAAGGTCGCGCCGACGGAACCAGGAGGAGCCGAAGCCGCCGGAACACTCGGCCTTCCCCAGGCCACCGCCCTGGTCGTCGGCGGTGTCATCGGAACCGGCATCTTCCTGCTGCCGGCCACCCTCGCCAAGTACGGCACGGTCTCGATCCTGGCCTTCGGGCTCGTGTCGGTCGGCGCGATCCTCATCGCGATGATCTTCGGGAAGCTCGGGGCCCGCATCCCGGCGTCCGGCGGCCCGTACGCGTATGCCCGCGACGCGTTCGGCGAGTTCCCCGGCTTCCTGACCGCGTGGTCCTTCTGGCTGACCGCCTGGATCGGCAACGCCGGCATCGCGGTCGCCTGGGTCGGCTACGTCAACTACTTCCTGCACTGGGACTCGACGATCGGCAAGATCGTCATCGCCCTGGTCGGCCTCGCGGTGCCCGCCCTGGTCAACCTCTCCGGCGTCAGGAACATGGGTGCCTTCCAGCTCGTGACCACCGTGCTGAAGTTCGCCCCGCTGCTGTTCGTCGCGATCGTCGGCCTGTTCTTCGTCAGCAGCGTCAACTTCGGCCCGTTCAACGCCGACGGCGGCAGCGTCATCGGCGCGCTGCAGACCTCCGCCGCGCTCGTCGTGTTCGCCTACTCCGGCATCGAGGCCGTCGCCGTCGCCGCGGAGAAGGTCCGCGACCCGGAGCGCAACGTCGGCCGCGCCTCCGTGTTCGGCTGCCTCGCCTGCGCCGGCGTGTACATGCTGTCGACCGTCGCCATCATGGGCAACGTCCCGCACGACCAGCTGGTCGACTCCACCGCGCCGTTCTCCGACGCGCTCAACAACATGTTCGGCGGCAGCGCGTGGGGCGGCGTGATGGCCG
>NZ_JASAOI010000032.1 GCF_029953285.1 Yinghuangia seranimata
GCCCACCACGCTGGGACCGCAGCCCGGCACGACCAACGCGACCAAAGCGCCTTCACACCCCGCGCCCCTCCCGATAGCTGCCGGGTTGTCTGCGCGGACGGGCGGCTGTCAAGCCGCCCCCACCAGCACGCGACAGGCCACCTGTTCGCACAAGATCCATCGCGGCTTGACAGCCGTTCGGCCGCGCGGACCATCAAAAGTCGGGAGGGGCGCCAGCACGCCGCCCGCAGCCAGGTCAGGAACGGTGCATGGCAGGAGACTTCCACGCCGTAACAGGCGAGGCCTACAACGCAGATGGCGGCTCGCTCGCACATCGACGGCGCGCCGCCGCCGCGGTCCAGGCCAACCCCTCGGCCAGGTCAGGCCAACGTCGGCACGTCCCCGTTCGCCGCCCACGCCACCTCGGCCCCCGGCAGGCCCCGCAGCCACGGCCTCGCGATCTCTGCGAGCTTTGCCGCGTCGATCGGGTCGTGGCCCAGGCCGATCGCGTAGCGGACGTGCGCCGGGCCCTTGTCGAACGGTCGTGGCCAGGCGTGGGCGTTGCGCAGTCCCGCCTCGTCGAGTGCGGTCAGCAGGGCCCGCATTCGTCCTCGGACGCGGCCTGCCGTCCGGTCGAGGTCTTCTCCGTCGGCGGGCCGCACGGTCAGGACCGCCCATGCGGTGTGGCGTCGGTGGAGCGGTGGCGGCGCGGTCACTTCGGGCCATGCGTCGGTGCCGCTTGTCCCGTCGAGCAGTTCCCAAGCGCGGTACAGCTCGTCGGTAAGGAGAGCGAGTCCCGCCGCGTTGACCTGCGCGGTGCAGCTGCGGACGGGCTCGGTCGGCGTGAGGACAACGACCGGTCCCGGCTGCGGCGCGGGCTCCGCGGTCGGCGGTGCGGCGGTCGGGGCGAGGGCGACGGGCGTGCGCCAGTCCCACGCGGCCCATGTCGCGAAGAACTCACGCAGTCGGTCGGGTGGGGCGACTCCCGGCGTCTCTAGGACCGTTCGGGCAGCCAGCACCGTCCACGCAAGGCCGCTCAGGCCGCCGTACGGGGCCGCGTCGAGGCCGCGGGCCCGGGCCCACGTCTTCACGGCGCGCGCCAGCTGCGCGAACGCGGCGTGGTCCTCCGTCCCGACGGCCGCCAGCACCGCGTCGGCGTCGCTGACCGCGCTGAGTGCCAGCGCGGCGGCCTCGCCGATGTCGGCCCGGCGCGCGACGGCCTCGTCCACGGGCACGTCGCCGGTCGGCACCACGATGAGGTCGACGTCCCGCCCGGCCACGCTCATCCGCAGACCCGGCACGCGCGCGGCCGGGACCTGCCGCAACCGTGTGGCCTCGGGCAGCGCGGCGGCGATGCGGGCCTGGACGTCCGCGATGTCGACCGTTCCGGGCAGGGCCGCGACGAGGTCGAGGTCGGATCCGGCGAGTGCGCATCCCATCCGGCGTGAGCCGACGACATGGACGCGGGCGTCTGGCAGCGCGTCGGTGATGCGGCGTACGAGGGCGGTGACGTCCGTCCCGGCGCGAGGGGCGGCTTCTACCGTTGTCGGCCGGTCCCACGCCTCCTCGTCCGCGACCCACCGCACGTCGCCGGTGCCCAACGCGACCGTCGCACGCACGCTCATCGGTTCGGTGCCGCGTCGCGAGAGCACCGCCAACTCGCCGACCCGGATCGCCGCCCCCGGTCCGAGCCGGGCCGCGCACTCGGCGGCGGTCCGCTGCGGATCGCGGCTGCGGCCGAGGGTCAGGTGCGGCGTGTAGCCCTCGTCGCGCCCCCGGCAGCGGGGGAACCGGCGGTGCAGCGCGTCGCGCAGCCCCGCCCACGGGGCGTCGTCCGGCCCGGCCGGGTCGAGCCACACCGTGGCGTCGTCGCGGTGTCCGAAGGTGTGCACGCCGTCCAACCGCGCGGCGAACGGCTCGACGTCGGCGACTGCTTCGGCGAGCAGCGGCACCGCCCGGTCGAAGTCCGACTCGGGCACGAAGCCGAACAGCACGTTGACGTGCGGCGGCCACCGGTCGAAGCGTGGGTCGTGCTTGGCCCGCAACTCCTGGATCGCGGGCCACAGTTCGCCGGGCGGCAACCAGGCCACCGCGGTACGAGCGGTCGGCGCGGAGTCCAGCACATCGGTCGCGGTCACGGCGTCCCCCTCCGGCACCAGCACCACCTCGACGCCGAAGTGGTCGGAGACGTACGTCCCTTCGGCGTCCGGCGCGTCGCCGCGCAGCACGGCCGTGACCGGCTTCGGCCCGTCGGGGCGTACCAGCACCCGGTCGAGGCGGGACGCGCGGCCGCTCAGCGAGGACATCGCCGCGAGCGGGTTGCCGACGGGGTCGAACGTCGGGCGCTGGTCGGCCTCGCCGTGGACCTCGGTCCAGGCGTCGCGCAGTCCGAGCGTGGTCGCGGGCAGCGCCGTCCCGTCGTTGAAGTCGCCCAGCACCGCGACATCGCCCTGGATGTCGGCCAACGCCTCGGCCATTCGGGTGAGTTCGGCTTCGCGGCGCGCGGCCCCGCCGTCGGTGTGGTTGCTGGTCAGATGGGTGTTCGCGACCACCAGAGGCCCGTTCGCCGTCGTCACGGCGACCGCGAGCGCGGCCTTGTGCGGGCCGAGGTCGAGCCGTCCGGCCTCCCGCACCGGCAGGCGGCTGAGCATCAGCAGGCCGGTGTCGTCGATGCCGGAGCGTGCCGCCCGGGTCGGGTCCGAGGTCATCGTGTACGCGGCGCGTACCCACGGTGTCCGGCCGAGCAGGTCCAGCAGGTCGGCCTCGACCTCCTGGAGCGCGACGACGTCGGCGTCGGCCTCCTCCAGCGCGGCGAGCAGGGCGGGGCGGCGGCGTGTCGTGTCGATGCGGTCGCTGTTGTAGCGGTCCCAGAGGGTGTTCCAGGTGAGCAGCCGGATCGGCCCGCCGGCGCCGGTGGCGCCGGTGGCGACGGTCGGCTCGTCGGTGACGGGCTGCCAGACTCCGGACACCGCCCACGCGTACACCCGCGTCGCGGTGAAGAACGGAGCGCGCAGCAGTCGGGGATCGCGCACACGACCGGCGGGGGAGGAGTCGACGATGTCGATGCCGGACGCGCGGTCCCACACGCGTTCCCCGTCCGCCTCGATGAACACGATGCGGTGCCACGGGATGTCGCCGCCCGGCACGAACGCCGGCAGCGGCACCCGCTTCGGCTCCAGCCCGCGGCGGCTCACGCCCAGCACGAAACGCGCCGGGTCGAACCGCGGGTCCCAGCGCACCCGGTTGTAGATCTCCTCGCTCGTGTGCATCAGAACCCGCTCCCGGTGCCGTCGACGTCGCCTGCCGCCCCGGCGAACAGCGAGCCGTCGGTGTCGTCGACCGTGCCCGCCGCCCCGACGTACCAGGTCCGGTGCGCGTGCCCGGGATACGGCGGCACGAAACGACGCAGCTGCGCGGCCAAAACACCCGGCGGCACAGGGTGTGCCCGCGAGCCGTTGCGGCGCGCCGCCTCGTCGGCGTCGACCAGCACCACGGCGTGCGTCACCAACGCGTCGCGGCGCTTGGCGACGGCGTGCACGATGCCGCGCTGCTGCGGGTTGAGGGACGTCGCGTCCCACACCGTCGTGCCGCCTCGGGCGAGCGCCGCGTCGAGCCGGTCGAGGGCCTGGCGCAGGACATCGCCGTTGGCGCGCTGGTCGGCGCGTTCCCCGCGGTCCTCGCGCAGGTCGTCCATCGCGACGTACGTTTCGACGCCCGCAAGTCCCTTGGCGAAACGGCTCTTTCCGCTGCCGGACGGGCCGACGAGGTGGATCAGGCGCGGGAAATCGCCGGAACGCCAGCGCCACGTCGCGGCGACGGCTTCGGCGACGGCGGCGTCGTGGTCTGCTCCTTCGGCGGCGGCCGACGCGCCTGGCACACCGGATGCGCCCGACGTGCCGGACGTGCCGGACGTGCCCGCGAAGGATGCGATGCGGCCCGCCACGTACAGCTCGCGCGCCTCCGCCCAACACCGGTCCGCCGCCTCGGAGTCCAGGTCGGCGAGCGCGGTACGCATGCCGGACCGCAGCGGCGCGAGCGGGGCTTCGCCCAGCAGGCCCGCGTCCTCGGCGTACAGCGCCGACCACTCCACCTGCTCGCGCGCGGCCGCTGCTTCGGCGTCGGTGCGGCCGGCCAACGCGGCGTGCGCGGCGGCGTGCAGCACGCCCAGATCGGCGGCGAACGCCATGCGCGCCAGCCCCGACCTGCGGTGCTCGTCGGGGTAGGGCTGGTGCACCACGGCGTGCAGGCCGACCAGATCGGCGATCCGGCGCGCGAGCGGCATGCCGAGCGACGCGGCGAGCCGGGCGGCCAGCGGGCCGCGGTAGGCGTCGTGCAGCAGCGTCGCCAGGACCCCCGCGAGGCGGGCGTCGCCGGTGCGGGCCATGCCGTCCAGGCGCGCGGCGGCGTCGGCGACCCGGGCCGCGACCACCGATGCGTCCGGCGCGTCGGCGCCGAACAGCCGCGGATCGCCCGGGCCGAAGCCCAACGCCGCATGGAGCCCGTCCAGGTCCGGCTCCGCACCCGAACGCACCGCCCACAACGGGGCGCCCGCGCCGAGGCCGTTCTCGACCACCTCGGCGAACATCCAGTGCGTGTCGGTCTGTACGTGCCGCGGCCGCACCCACTTGGCGACCCGAAGGCCGAACTCCCCGCGCGGGAAGCCCTCGACGGATCGGACGACGTACCCCTCCTGCCGGGCGGTGTCCAGCTTCAGCTTCTCCAACGCCCGCGCGTCGAACACACCCCGCCACAGCACCGGCGGGGTCGGCACGCCGACGCGGCGCAGGAACCGCACGGTCTCGTCCCAGCCGAGGCACCGCTCGCCGTCCCACACCGAGAAGCCGTAGAACCAGCTGTGCAGGTCGTCGTACGCGATCGAGTGGCGCGCGAACATGTTCTCGCCGCACACCCGCCAGCCGTCGGGGATCGCCCCGCCGATGCGGCCCTGCAACGCCTTCACCCATGCGCGTGACGGGTGATGCGCCGAGTCCAGCGAACGCGCGTGCACTCCGTCCCGGTACAGCGTGGTGTTCTCGCCGTCGAGCTTCTCGGTGACGACCACCTCGCGCCCGACCAGCCCCGCCAGGTCCCCGGCCCGCACGTCGTCCGCCGACGCCCCGGGGGACCAGGGCACGTGCGGCGTACGCGGATAGTGCACCCGCACCATGGCCTGCCTGCCCCTCACGACGTCCGACTTCCGAAGCACTGTAGGAGGCCGCAGGCGCCCGACTCCAACGAAAAACTCCCGCTTACCCGGCCGGGACCGCGGCGGGGTAGTCGGTGTAGCCCGCCGCGCCGCCGCTGTAGTACGTCGCCTCGTCGCCGTCGGCGAGCCGGTGGCCGTGCCGGAAGCGCTCGACCAGGTCCGGATTGGAGATGTAGTACGTCGCGTACGACACCGCGTCGGCGACCCCGGCCTCGACGACGGCGTTTCCGGAGGCCTGGTCGAACCCCACGTTCGCGATCAACAAGCGGTCGAACAGCCGCCGGAAGCGCGCGAACGCCGCGAAGTCCGGTGCGGCACCCGGCCCGACGGGGATCTCGCCGCGCAGGTGCAGGTAGTCGGCCGGATGCGCGTTGAGGGACGCGACCAACGCCTCGTAGTCGGCGAGCGTCTCCTCGTCGGCCACGAACCGGTCGCCGGTCGACCAGTACGGGGACAGGCGCACGCCGACGACGCCGTCCGTGCCGGCCCACGGCTGGGCGATCGCGTCCACCACGTCGAGCAGCAGCCGGTGCCGGCCAGCGCGGTCCCCGCCGTACGCGTCGGTGCGCACGTTGAGCCGCGGGTTGAGGAACTGCGGGAGCAGGAAGGCCCCGAGCGCGTGCAGCTCGACACCGTCGAAGCCCGCGCGGCGCGCGTTCGCCGATGCCGTGCGGTAGTCCGCCGCCGTCGCCGCGATGTCGTCCGCGGTCATCGCCCGGGGCGTCACGGTGTCCTTGAAGCCCTCGGGCGTGAACGACTTCTCGCGCGGATCGATCGCGGACGGCCCTGCGGGAAGCGCCCCTTCGAGATGGTCGGGATGCGACGCTGCACCCGAGTGCCACAGCTGGAGCACGATCCGGCCGCCCCGCGCGTGCACGGCGTCGGTCACCAGCCGCCAACCCGCGACCTGCTCCTCCGAGTACACGCCCGGGACATTGACGAAGCCGATCGCCTGCCGGCTCACCCACGTGCCCTCGGTGACGATCAAGCCCGCGCTCGCCCGCTGCGCGTAGTACTCGGCGTGCAGCGTGGTCGGCGCCAGGCTCACGTCGGCGGCGCGGGCGCGCGTGATCGGGGCCATCACGACGCGGTTGGCGAGACGCAGGCCGGCCAGGTCGACGGGGCGGAGGAGGGGCTGGTCGGCGGCGGCGGGGGAGGGCCGAGCGGCGCTTTGCCGGGGCGCGGCGTGGACCGCGGTACGGAACGCGTCGGTCCCGGTGGTCCCGGTGTTCCCGGCGGTCCCGGTGTTCCCAGCGTCCTCTGTGGTCGTTCCGATCGTCGTGTCGGTCATCGCGGACCTCGTCCCCTCCGTCGTCCGCGGACTCCGATCCACCGCGGCTCAGGGAACCCAGCCTGTGGCGCGGGCCGGACCGGAAGGAGGCCCGGCTGATGCTGGCACCCACAGGGCGACCCTCCCGTCCGCGCCCGGCGCCAGAATGAGCGCATGCACCACGACGACGACCTGGGAACCTGCCTCCGCGCCTGGCGTGACCGCCTCCCGCCCGCCGCCGTCGGCCTCCCGGAAGGCCCCCGGCGCCGCGCCCCCGGCCTGCGCCGCCAGGAGCTCGCCACGCTCGCCGGCCTGTCCGTCGAATACCTCGCCCGGCTCGAGCAGGGCCGCGCCGGGCAGCCCTCGACGTCCATCCTGGCGCCGCTCGCCCGCGCACTCCGCCTCACCGACGAGGAACGCGACCACCTCTACCGGCTCGCCGGGCACGCCTCACCCGCCGTCGGCCACGCCGCCGCGCACATCACCCCAGGCCTGCAGCGCATCGTCGACCGACTCGGCGACGCCGCAGTCATGGCCGTCGACCGCACCTGGACCGTGGTGCTGGCCAACCCGCTCGCCGTCGCGCTCTTCGGCGACCTGGCCACCGGCGCCGACGGCGAACACAACGTCCTGCGCCGCCACTTCGCCGACGGCCCGACCCGGCTCACCGGAACCCCCGAGGAACGCGCCGCCTTCGAGGCCGGCGCCGTCGCCGACCTGCGGGCCAGCCTCGCCCGCTTCCCGGGCGACCCGGCCGTCCCCGCCCTCGTCCGCGAACTCCAGTCCCTCAGCCCACGCTTCGCCGAACTCTGGGCCCAGCGCGACATCGCCACCAGCACAGCGCAGCGCAAGACCGTCGACCACCCGCAGGCCGGCCGACTCCACCTCGACTGCGACGTCCTCGAAGCCGCCGGGTCCTCGCTGCGCCTGGTGGTCTACTCGGCCGCCCCGGGGACGGCCGACCAGACCGGACTGGCGTTCCTCGCGGCCGTGGGCACGCAGGCGTTCGACGAACCGCATTCCGCATGACCTCGAAGCAACCCGCGACACCCCCCCCGCGACGCCCCCCGCGACGCCCCCCCGCGACGCCCCTACTCCCTCACCCTCCCCGGCGACGGAATCCGCGTCGCCAGCCACCCGTCCGCCGCGGCGCTGAACTCCGGCGCGGCCTCGCTGATCCACCAACTCCGCTCCACGACAGCGGTGTTCGTCACACCCGTGCGCCGGTCGACCCAGGTCGTCTCGCGCATGCCGCTCCGCCGCAGCGCGACCCGGCCGCGCTTGCAGCCCTCGGGGTAGGCACCCCAGTCGACGCCCGCCTCGTCCAGCAACAGCTGGCGCATGCCGCCGACCGAAACCCCGTGCAGGCGCCGCTGCGAGAAGCACGCCTGCGCGGCCATCGAGACGCTGTTGCGCACCGCGTCCCGCTGCCGCCACAGGAAGTAGTTCGCCGCCTCGACCGCGTCCGGCACCGTGAACACCCGAGCGTCGAACAACGCCCGCTTCCCCGGCCGTTGCGCGTTCAACTCCGCCGTCGCGACGGCCGCCGCCACCGACACCTGCTTCGCGACCACGCCGCCGAACCACGGCTCCGTCCCGGGCGCGGCGAAGTCCGTGGCCAGCACCGAGACTTCGTCCGACTGCGTGTACGCGAAGGCCGCCCCGCCGACCTCCGTGCACAACGCCTCCGCGACCCGGTCCATGGCCGCCATGAACTCGTCGTCGAAGGGCTTCCGCGCCCCGCGCATGTACGTGTGGAACGCCCGCCCGTCCACCCGGATGACCGTGTACGTCCGCTGCGGCAACACCATCCGCGCCGCGGCCTCGTACCCCTTCATCCGGTCCCCGAGCCCCGTGGAATCACCCATCCCGGCAGTCTGCCGCCCCGAACCCGCCCGCCGCGAACGGTAATCCACCCCCCCGACCCAGCCGACCACGCCGACGAGTGTGGCTACCCCCACCGCCCCGTGCGCTCAGGCACATACCGCGCTGACCAGGCACTTCATAGCGTTGCACCCATGGAAACCAACACCGCCACCGCAACCGCCACCGAAGCGACCCGCGTCACCGACCCCCGCACCCAAAGCGCATTCGCCACAGCAACCACCAGCATCAAGATCTACGGCGCGCTCACCGCCGCCGCCCTCCTGGCCGTCATCGCGGTAGCGGCCAGCGGCCACATGGTGAACACGTTCATGTGGGTGCGGGCCTGCCTCCTGCCCGCAGTCACCCTGCTCTTCCACCGGCTCACCGTCTCCGCCTCCCGAGGCTCCCGGCGCGCCTTCGAACGCATCTCCGCCATCTCCGTGATCATCCCGATCGCCATCATCGGCGTCGACGTGATCCCGGGCGTCTGCCCGCCCTGGTACGCCGCGATGCAGACCCTCTGCATGCTCCCCGTCGTCGCCGTAGCCGTCATCACCCGCAGCGCCCCCCTGCGCGCGGCCTTCCCCAAGACCCGCTGACCCGTCCCGAGAGCACGCCGAACCCCGGGCCCGGCCACAACCGCCGCCACTGCCCGGCCCGGGTACATCCCACAGCCGCCTACTTAGCGGGAGCGGTGGTCCCCGGCGACCCGCCGGAGAAGCTGGCGCCGGCCCACATCGCCAGCCCGGCCAGCGTCACGAGCAGCAGAATCGCCACCAGGCTGACGACCAGCGCCCGCGTACTGAACCCGCTCTCCACACCGTGCGAGGCGCGCGAATGCTCCGCCGCCTCCTCGACCTCGTCGTACTCCGCGACCTCGTTCTCGCCCTGCTCCGGCCGCTGCACCGTGCCCATGGTCCCGTCCTCTCCTACGGACCCCTGCCCACCACCACAGCCGCCATTCCCCCACCCCGCAACCGGAGCCACCCGTCCGGCCCACCCACCCGCCCCCAAACGCCGAGGCACCGCACCCCACCGTTCCGCTACCCTGTCCCACGTCCCGCCTCAGTAGCTCAGGGGATAGAGCACCGCTCTCCTAAAGCGGGTGTCGCAGGTTCGAATCCTGCCTGGGGCACAAGCCAAAACGCCCCGAGCCGATCATGGCCCGGGGCGTTTGACATCTGCGTTTGACATCACCGCTTGCGTTTGAGCATGCGATCCATGTGGCTGATCGCCTCACGTTGCGTGTCCTGCACGACGTGCGTGTAGACATCCATGGTGATGCTGATCTGGCTGTGTCCGAGGATCTCCATCACGACACGCGGCGGGACGCCGGCCGCTGTCAGCAGCGTGGCACAGCCGTGCCGCGCGTCGTGGAGCCGGATGACCCGCAGGTCGGCATCCTCGGCCACCCGCGTGAAGGCCCGGTAGAGGTTGCGCGGCTCGACCGGCCGCCCGGTGCGCGTGGTGAAGACGTAGCCGCTCTCCTGCCAGCCCGCCCCGGTCTTGTCGGCCAGGGCACGGCGCCGGGCGTCCGCCTGCCGCATACGCTGCCACCGGAGCGGAGCCACACACATCGCGGGCAAGGGGATCGTACGGCGGCGGCGACCCTTCGGATCGTCGTCGTACAGGACACCGCGCCGCCTCTGGGTCTGCTTGGCGACGCGCAGGGTCCGGCGCTCCAGGTCGACCTGGTCCCACTTCAGGCCTACGATCTCGCCGCGCCGCAGGCCCATCGTGATCGCCAGAACGAAGGCGGCGTACAGCGACTCGCCGCGAGCGGCTTCCAGGAACGTCAGCGTCTCGTCGAGCGACCACGGAGTGATCTCACGTGCGTCCGGGCGCGGTGCCTCGACCAGCGAGACCACGTTCCGCGTGATCAGTTCCTCGCGGCATGCCGCCGTGAGCGCGGTCCGCAGCACGCGGTGCGCTTCCTTCGCGGTGGCCGCCGTCGTCTGCCTCTCCAGCCGCACGAGGAACCGCCGCACATCCTGGACGCTCAGTGCCTCCAGACGCTTGGTCCCGAGGCCGGGGGCCAGGTGCAGGCGCACCTGTGCTTCGTACTTGTCGTACGTGGAGAGCTTCCGGCGCGGCTTCACGATGTTGTCGAGCCAGTACGGCAGCCACTCCGAGAGCTTCGCCGAGCGGGTGGGCGTCGGGATGCCCTTGCGGTTCTTCGCGATCAGTTCCTGACGCTTCTCGTCGCACTCGGCCCAGGTGTGCCCGTAGGCGAACTTGCGGGCGGTGGTGCCGTCCGGCTGGAGGACGTAGACAGCGGCCTGGTACCGGCCATCCTTGCGCTTGGTGATGGTGCCGGCGCCGTTCGGATTGCGCTTCGCGGGCATCAGGCCACCTCCTCAAGCAGCACCGACATGAACGCGTCCAGCGCCGAAGCCGGGATACGGCGGCAAGCGTCGATCTTCACCGAGGTCAGGCGGCGACTCCGGATGAGGTCGTACACCTTCGAGCGACCGAGACGGAGGCGGGCCATCACCTCCGGAACCGTCAGAAGTTCGTCGTGCATGGTCAGTCCTCCTGTTCCTGGTCGGCGAGTGCTTCGCGGGCGGCGGCGCGGTCGAGTTGGCGGGTTCGGGCGAGGGATGCGGAGATGAGCGATTCGCCAGCGGTGTAGCCGTGGCCGGCGTAGGCCCAGTGGGCGATGACGAGTGTTGTGTCCGGGTCGGGCAGGGGGTGGCCAGCCGCTTCGGCGGCGGCGCGGTTCCTGGCGTCCTGCCAGGCGGCGCGGGCGGCGCGCAGTGCGCCCAGGGTGGTGCTGTAACGGCGTGACTTGCTGGAGAAGTGGCCGCGGAAGCCGAGCATGTGGGCCCACTTGCGCAGGTGCAGGTGTTCCAGGTCGGGCCGGGCGCCCAGCTCCCAGCACGTGACGACGAGGCGGCGGGCGTGGTGGGTCAAGTCCTGGTGGTCGAGGTCGCGCAGGTGGCGTAGGCGGCGGTCGAGGGTGCCGGTGGCGGTCTCGGCGCCTTTGGTGGCGTACTTGGCGATGTAGCCGGCCACGGCGCGGTCGGTGACCGGGCCGGACTCGAACGCGGCCCCGGCGATCGGGCGTACGTCGACCTGTGTCCCGAACCGGAACACGTCGGGCAGACCCGGGTCGTCGAGGTCGGCGCCGGGGCCAGCGACGCGGGCCCGGGATGCGGCGGTGCGGATCGCCGCGTCCAAGGTGTCGGTGGTGAGCGCGCCGGGCGGCGGGGCGATGTCGTCGCCGGCGATCCAAGGGCCCGCGTCGAGGCGGATGACCGCGTGGAAGTGGACCGCGCCGCGCCGCTGGTACTCGGCGACCTTCGCGTACGACAGGCGGATGACGCCGGCCCCGCCACGTTGGGTCAGACCCAGCGACGCGGCGAGCGCGCGCCGCAGCTCGATCGTGAACCGGGCCCACAGCGCCCCGGCGTGCGCGTTCCACAGCACGGCCCCGGGGTAGTCGTAGGTGTCCGGGTCGAGCGGGGTGCCCAGTTCGGGGGCGCCATCGTCGTGGCGGATGCCGCACCGGCAGCGGCCGGAGTCCGGCCGGTTGTGCACGGGTCCGAAGCTCGGCGCGGTCAGCGTGGCGAACACGCGCGGGTGGGCGGTGACCTCAGCCGGGACGCCCTTCCCGCCGGCGAGTCCGGCCGTGATCAGGTGGTAAGTGTCCTGCCGGTACGTCTCGGCGCACGCCGGGCAGCGGGTGGCGCGGCGGTTGTTGCAGCGGACCATGAGCGCTCCGGCCGCGAGGTCTCCGCCGTGCAGGGTGCGCAGGATCTCCCCGGTTGCTGCGTCGAAGTCGGCGCGGTGTCCGTCGAGGCGGATCGGGTCGGTGCAGCCTCCGAGGCGGGCGAGTTGCCGGAACAGGCCGGGGGTGCGGCCGTCGCGGGCGGTGCGGGCGAGGCTGCGCCAGGTCTCCTCATCAAGGGTGGGCGGGGTGGCGAGTGGGGTGGGCAAGGGGGTGGTGCTCCCTTCGGTCATGCGGTGCCGAGTTGGGCGGTGATCTGGGCGAGCAGCGGCGCGGGGACGCCGAGGCGGGCGCGCAGCACGTCTGCGGCGATCGGCTGGCCGGTGGCCTGCTCGTGTTGGTCGGCGATCCGGCGGGCGTGGGCGACCAGCGCCGCGGGCACTGCCGGGGCCGGGTCGGGCGGAGCGTCTGCGGGTTCGGGCGGGGCGGTGAGAGCGGGTGGTTCCCCGGCGATGTCCGGTGCGCTCTCCTCCACGTCGTCGACCGACGCGAACACCTCGACCGGGGTGGACCGTTCGACGTACGCCGGAGCCTCTGCGGGCGGGGGCGCGGGGCGGTGGACGAGGAGGGTTCCGCCGAGGAACGCCAGGGCCGGCCATCCGGCGACGATGAGCCGGAGCCACGCGGGTGGGTGGTGGAGGTCGAGGAGTCCGGCGGTGGCGACGTTCGCGCCGAGGGATGCGGCGAGCGCGACGACGAACCAGAACCAGGCGCCGGGCGTGCGGTGTGCGAGCAGTCGGCGCCAGGCGGCGACCATCAGCAGGTCGACGGACACCGGGTAGGCCCATGCCTGCCAGCCGGACTGTCCGGCCGCTTGGGCGATGTCGTGCAGGTGCGAGAACGACAGCGCGCCGGCGATCGCCGCCTGAACCAGGAGCGGATCGAAGCGGACGCGGCGCAGGCGGGCGGTCATGGCATCTCCCGGGTGAGCAGGTCGAGGGCGTGTGCGGCCTGCCGGGGGACGACGCCGTTCCCCAACAGGCGGAGTTGGGCGGTGCGGGACAGGCCGGGCACGGCGGTGACGTGGCCGGGGTCGAGGCCCATCAGCCACTCCACGAACATCGGGGCGAGCCGGGGTTGCCCGTCGCGGTTCGGGGCGGTCGGGGCGGGGGCGGGGTGGCCGGTGACGTGTTCCCAGCGGCGTACCGCAGGCAGGTAGCGGCCCCAGCGTTCGGGCTGGACCACCGCCGACAGCGCGGGTTCGCCGGCCGATCCGCGTTGGTTCGGGCCGCCTTTGGTGCCGTCGGTGGCGCGTGGGGTGGGGAGCAGGGTGGTGACGGCGGTGCGCAGGTCGATGCCGCCGGTGCCGTGGGTGCCGGTGCCGTTGGTGTCGGACACGCGTGGGGTGGGCAGGAGGGTCAGCCCGCGAGCGTCGCCACCGTGGTGGGGAGTTGGCCGCGTTGTCCGCCGCCGCGCCAGTCGCGGGCCGCCGGGGTCGGCAGCAGGCCAGGCGAGGAGGAAGACCCGGCGTCGCTGGTGGGCCGCGCCGATGTCGGAAGCGGCGACAGTCCGCCAGGCCCCCATGTAGCCGAGGGCGGCCAGTCCGAGAACGACTCGGGCCATAGCGTCGCCGTGTTCGACAGTGAGCAGCCCAGGGACGTTTTCGAGCACGAGCAGCCGGGGGCGTGGTCGAAGGTCGCGAGCAGCGGCAAGGATCGCATCGAAGATCCACCTTTCGTCTCGGGTTCCCTTGCGCTGTCCGGCGACGCTGTTTCCCTGGCAGGGGAAGCCGCCGGCGAGGACGTCCACGGCGGGCACCGCGGTCCAGTCCACGGCGGTGATGTCGCCTAGGTTGGGTGTGGTGGGCCAGTGGTGCGCGAGCACCTGGGCGGCGGCCGGGTGGTTGTCGGCGTGCCAGGCCACGTGTCCGCCGAACACGTCGGTCACGGCGCGGTCGAGGCCGCCGTAGCCACTGCACAGCGACCCGATGCGCGGGCCGGGGCCGGTCACGGGGCACCGCCGGGGGCCGGGTCGTCGGCGGGCAGGTACAGGTCGAGGTAGAGCCGGTGGCCGTCGCCGCGCCGGTTCGCGTAGGAGGCCGAGACGGGGCCGGTGTCGGCGATGGTGGCGAGCAGTTCGGCGGCGCGGGTCAGGGTGTCGGGGTCGGTGCCGAGCAGGCGGACGCGGATGTGGCGGGCGGCCGGGTCGGTCGCGGGCATGGCAACTCCATGAAGTGGGTTGGGATGGTGCGGTACGGCACCGGGGCGTGGGTGGCCGGCCGGTGCCGTACCGAGATCGGTGGATCAGCGCCAGCGACCGTGCGACGACGGTTCGGGCACGGCGGCGGGGTGGTCGGCGAACCACGCTTCGGCGCAGACCTTGTGACACGGGATGCCACGGTCGGACAGCAGGAAGGTCGGTTCGCCGCACACGACGCACGGTTCGGTGGTGCCGTGGTTCCAGTGCTCGGGGCTGTGCCAGTCCAGGACGGGGCCGGCCATCTCAGCCCACGGTCGGGTAGTCGTGGCCGGGCGGCGGGTAGGCGTCGGCGTCGAGTTCCCCGAAGGCGTTGAGCGGCGGGGTCAGCCCCTCGAAGATGACGTCGGAGAAGGCACGGTCACGCCCGGACATCAGTTCGTACTCGTTGAAGTCCAACGCCAGCCGCGCGGTGCGGTCGGCGTCGTCCAGGACGCGAGCACGGAAGTTGCGCGGGTGTCGGTCGAAGAAGCCGGATCCGGTCATGTCAGCTCACCGCCGGGAAGCCGTGGCCGGCGGGCGGGTACTGGTCCCAGTCCGGCAGTCCGTTGGCGTCGTGGGGCTGGGTCAGCCCGTCGAGCACGACATGGGCGAAGTCGAAGTCGACGCCGGGCGTGTGGATGTAGGTGCGGGCGCCGTCTGCCAGGTCGAGGGTGCGCTGGGCGTCGTGGAGCGCGTCCATCCACCACGCAGTGTCCGCGTCGCTCACCGGGTCACCGCCACGGTGTAGCGGTCGCCGTGGCAGATGCGGCAGGTGCGCAGGGTGATCCGGATGAAGCCGCGCATGCGGGTGCCGGTGCCGGAGCAGCCGCGGCACAGGGTGTGGGTGTTCGGGGTGGTGGTGTTCACTGGAGTTCTCCTCTGCCTTGTTGGGTGGTTGGGGGCCCGGCCGGGCGCTCGGACTTGGCGGTTTGGGGCGCCCGGCCGGGGCGGAGCTAGTCGGCGTGCGGGTCTTCCTGCCAGCACGCGCAGCGCGACAGATGCCAGCCACAGCGCCCGCATTCCTCGGGGATGTCGCACACGCAGTCACGGCCCAGCCAGCCGCAGCCGGGACAGTGGTCGTCCAGGTCGCTCGCGCGCCAAACGGGTTGAACCGGGGGTGGCTGCCGGGTGCAGTCGCGGAGGCTCACGAGGCGGCCGTGTGTCCGGTGCCGTGGCAGGTGGGGCAGTGCTTGGTGCCGTGGGTGGTGACCACCACGGGGAAGCCACCACAGTTCTTGCAGGGCATGGCAGGTGTCCTTTCTCCGGCGTGAGGCCGGGGTTAGAGGTTGGGCAGGTGCGGGCAATCGGGGTCGGTGCAGCAGCGCACCGCCGGGCCCGGGGCGATCGCGGTGCCCGTGGCGAGCCAGCCGCCGAGGGACTGCACCTTGACCGGCTGGCGGCGTGCCGGCCGGGAGACGAGCCAATCGCGGCACTGGGTCGTGAACCCGTCGGCCAGCAGGCCACGTGCGCTGTCGGCGAGCCAGCCGCCGAGGGACTGCATCTGAGGCCCGTCGTCGCCGAAGAGGCCGCCGCCGAGACTTGCGAAGGACATGGGGTTTCCTCCCGTCAGGGGCGGGTGGCGTCGTCGTGCGCGGGTTCGGTGCCGGTGCCCCAGCAGTGCAGGCACAGCCCGTTCTGATCGGCGACGTGACGCCGGGACCTGCCGACCAACACTGGTGCGGTGGTGGCCTGTTCGCCGCCGCACATCGAGCACGGCACCGGTTCCGGCGCGGGTGCGGGAGTGCGGGGCTTACGGGTCGCGCGGGTCACGGCAGTCGGCCGTTCGCTTCGTCCGCTTGGAGGCGGGCGCCACGGGCGACGTCGGCGTACTCCGCGTTTCCGGGTTCGCTCGCGGCGATGCGCTCGAACAGGTCGGCTTTGCGGTCCATCAGCGCGGCGCGGTCGCCGATCCCGTCGATCGCATGGTTACGCAAGTCCCTTATCAGGGCGCTCACTTCGCGGGGCGTTGGACGGTCGGGCATGGGTTCCCCCTTGGTGTCGGTCGGTTCCGGGCATGGGTCGGGTAGGGACGTGGCGTGAGGCAGTCACGCCGGCCGTAGGGGGGCGGGTGGTGCGGGCAGCCGCGAAGGTCAGGCGGCGGTGCCCTCGAACACGGGCTTGAGGACCGAGCCGCCGGCGTCGAGCACGCCGCACGCGAGGTCGAACAGGTCGCGCGGTTCAGTCGCCAAGTGCCGGTAGCTGTTGGCGAGTTGGGCCACGTGCTGTTCGTCGACCTGTGGGATGCGGACCCGGGCGAAGCCCTTGCGGCCCTCCAGCGCGGTCGTGGCGACCCCGATGTACTTCGGGTCCTGGAGGAAGATCGGGTGCGCGTCCGGGTAGAGCCGGATCGCCGAGCCGAGGCCGGCGTCCGCCGCCTCCATGGTGGCGACCGCGAACGCGACCTTCGCCGGGCACACGTCCCTGATCTGTGTCGGGATCGCGTCGCCGGTGCCCTTCTGGGTCAGCAGCACCGTGAAGAACCCGACGCTGCGGCCCTTCTTGACGAGCTGTTCGACCATCCAGATCAACTTGTGCGCGGCCTCCTGATCGGCGCGCGAGACGCCGCGGCCGGTGTGGAAGAAGGTGTGCGCTTCGTCGATCACGAGCACCACCAGCGGCCACAGCCGCGATGGCCCGACGTGCCAGAAGTTCTTGACGTCCAGGTGCGCGCGGATCGCGCCCTGCCGGTCCTGCATCAGCTCGTACATGCCCTCGACGAGTTCGAGCGCCGCGCCGAGGTCGTCCCCGAGGTGCGCGAACGCGCGGTCGGCCACGTCGTCGTAGTCCGGGCCGCCCTTGCCGTCGATGAACCCGAACTGCACGTACGGGCATGGCGCGAGCTCACCGACCAGGTGCATCACGAACTGCGTCTTGCCGTACCCAGGGAGCCCGACCACGGTCATGCCCGGAACCCCGGACAGCCGCAGCCACGACACCTCGCGCGACTCGTCGCGGCCCAGCAGCACCCGCGTCAGGCCCATGACGTCCGCCGCTCGGGAACGTACGGCTCGGTCAGCGGGTCCGTCAGCACCGCACGGACCTTCAGCACCCCGGGGACGTCCTGCTCCACGGTCACCCGCTCGCAGCGCCACGCGTTGCGCAGGTGCTCTGCCTGCTTCTGAACCTCCGCGAGTCCGATGCCCGGCAGCGTGCCCACCCGGGCGGTGAAGCCTCCAGCGATCGGCCGCGCCCGGAATTTCGGGACCTCGACCGCCGGCATCCGGCCCTGCGGCAGACGCGG
Source organism: Yinghuangia seranimata (assembly GCF_029953285.1). Taxonomy (GTDB): domain Bacteria; phylum Actinomycetota; class Actinomycetes; order Streptomycetales; family Streptomycetaceae; genus Yinghuangia; species Yinghuangia seranimata. The sequence continues at coordinate 17,471 of NZ_JASAOI010000032.1, forward strand.
GTCGGACATCCAGCGGAAATCCCGCTTACCCGCAGTCGGTTCCTCCCACTTCAGGCCCAGGCTCTGCGCCAGCTCGACCCACGTCCGCTCGGCACGACGCGCCAGCCGCAGCCCCGCCCGCTCCTCCGGCGCCAGGCCGACCAGGTAGCGGACGCGCCACACGCCGTACGTCACCAGCGGCGAGCACAGTCCGGCCAGTTCGAACGCGACGGTCACGTCGGACGCCATGGCTCAGGCCGCCTGTCCGACGAGCGCCAGCGGCACGACCGCCACCGCGCGGAACGCGATCCCGCTGGTCTTGGTGCCGTTGTTCTCCATCTCCCACGACCGTGCGACCAGGCCGGACATCGTCAGGTGCGATCCCGGCGCCAGGCCCTCGCCGATCCCCGACTCGGGGACGGTCACCGTCAGCAGCTCCGCCGAATCGTCGTAGATGAACGTCACCGTCACCGACATCAGCAGCTCGCCGGTCTCGTAGTCGGCCGCCTGCTCCTTCGTGCGCTTGTTCTTGATCTTCGGCACGGGCGGCATCGCGAGCATCATCGTCGCCGCCGTCGTGTCCACCGGGAAAGCAGGCACCTTTGTCTCCTTGGGAGTTCGAGCTGTTCTTCCGACACCACAAGGAGACCGCCAGCGGCGGGGACGAAGGGACCTCCGCTATGGACGCCTAGGGACGTTTCGGCTACCTTGAAAACGTCCCTACGTCACTCGGGGGTGCGTGGACATGGCGAACGAACGCCTGCGAAATGCTCTTGTCGCCAAGGGAATTGGTGTCAGCGATCTCGCACAGCACGTCGAAGTGGATCCGAAGACCGTTGAGCGGTGGATCACCAAGGAACGCGTCCCTCACCGGGCGCACCGCATGAAGACGTGCAGCTTCTTAGGCGCGGACGAGGTCTACCTGTGGCCAAGCGTCGAGGACAACCCGCAGACGCTGTCCGCAAGTCAGACCGAACTGGTCAAGCTCTACCCGCACCGGGGAGCCGTCCCGGCGCCGTTGTGGTCGGCGCTCATCGACGGCGCTCAGGACTCCATCGATCTCCTGGCGTTCGCGGGGTTGTTCCTGTCCGACACACGTCCCGACCTGGCGGACGTCTTGGCGGCGAAGGGTAGTTCGGGGACGCAGGTGCGCATCCTGCTCGGCGATCCGGACAGCCCGGCTGTTCGGGCCCGCGGGGACGAAGAGGGGATCGGAGATGACCTCGCGGCCAGGGTGCGGCTTGCGCTGAAGTACCTGCGACCCGCGATGGGCGCGCCCGGGGTCACGGTCAAGCTGCACGGCACCGTGCTCTACAACTCGATCTACCGCTTCGACCGTGACGCGCTGGTGAACACACACGTATACGGCGCCCCGGCGGGGCAGAACCCCATGTTGCACCTGCGGCAAGTGCCCGGCGGTCGCGTGTTCGGGCACTACATGAAGAGCTTCGATCAGGTCTGGGACGGCGCGACGACAGTGCAGTTCGAAGCGTGACAAGCTGAGGCCATGGGCCGTATCGACTACCTGAACGATCCGAACGCGCCGGCGGCGAACAGCTTGGTCCCGTCGGTCACGGCAGTGGCGACCGACGACCAGGGCCGAATCCTGTTGGTCCACAAGACTGACAATGACCTGTGGGCCCTTCCAGGCGGCGGCATGGACCTCGGCGAGTCCATCTCGCACGCGGCCGTACGCGAGGTGAAGGAAGAGACCGGGATGGACGTCGAGGTGACGGGCATCATCGGGATCTACACGAACCCGGGGCACGTCATGGCGTACGACGACGGCGAGGTCCGGCAGCAGTTCAGCGTCTGCTTCACCACCCGACTCCTGGGCGGGACGCTGACGACGAGCAGCGAGACCAAGGAAGTCGAGTTCGTTGCCGTCGAGCGACTCGCCGAGCTGAGCATTCACCCGTCCATGCGAATGCGTATCGACCACTACCTAGAAGGTCGCCCTGCCCCGTACATCGGTTAGCCGTTCCTCGGTGCGATGGACCGCGGCGCGCAGGTACGGCCGGGCGTTCGTGATCGCCTGATGAACCGGGTCGCCCGGCTGGTAGCGGACGAGGATCTCGTCAATACGATCCTCGAAGTCCAGTGATTGGCCCTGTGGCCCGGTGGTCATGTCCGCGTAGATCAGTGCGTCGAGGACTGGACCGTCCTCGCGTTCGAACGCCGATAGTTCGACGCTGAGCCCGCGCTGTTCAGCCTCGAAGACGGCTCCCGAGTGATGCGCGATCAGGCAGCACAGCCGTCGGCTGGCGCCGAGGGACTCGGCGAAGCGGGATCCATCCAACGGGTGGAAGCCCGTCGTCCGGACATCATGCGCGTAGCCGATGTCGTGGAGCCAGGCACTGGCCACCAGCAGATCACGGTCACCCTCGGGCACCGCGTCGGCGATGGCCTCAGCCTTCTTGGCGACTGCCTGGACGTGTGCCCACCGGTCCCCGAGCGGTGGCAGAAGTTGCCCCGCCAACTCGGCGGCGTCCGTGATCACGTCAAGGTCAGTACCCATGCTGTCCACCGTAGAGGTTTGCTGTTCCGACGCCTACGGGCACCGCGGTCGACGCACTCGGATCACGCCAACGGTGTCTAGTGCCATGTGATGGTTGACGGCTGGCCTAGGACGCGCCGGCCAGTGCTTAGACCCAGTTCGCCCATCCGAAGGTGAAGAGGTAAGCCCGGCGCGCCGCGTCCATGCCTCGGATGCCCCGCAGGAACATGACCACTAGCGCTCCGAAGAACAGTGCGCCGAAGGCACCAGCCACGAGGGCACCGGCGGCGGGACCCGCGAAATAGCCCACGGCCGCACTGGCAACGAACACAATTCCCAGACCAAAGTGTGCAGTGGGCAAGTCTGCACGCACCACTTCCCGTAACGCCTTGCGCGTCGCCCGCATGTCGGAGTTGTACCGCTCCCGCGCCGCTTCTGGATCGGCCTCGGATCCCTCGGGCCACCGCTGCACCGTCATCCCCCTTCGGTTGGCCGGAGCCTGACAGCGTCAGCTCCCACCTGCGCCTACTAGCCAAGTAACAGTGTGGCGACATCGTCAAGCATCATCCGAAGCCGTTGCGTCAAGCATCACCCGGAATACGACAGCGTTCGGCCGGTGAAGGTGAGCTAAGAGTTTCCCTACGTGTTCAAGCGCGCCGCGCGGCCCTAGCCGGCGACTCGCCGGCCGGGCGTGCGGCGCAAGCGCCGGTCCCGCCCGGCGGCCGCCGGAGGGCCGCAGAGCAGCGTGCGGCGGGCATGAAGCACTTGGGGCTCTGCCCCAAACCCCGGCCCTCCCTCGGAGGGTGGCGCCGGCGCGGAGGCTGCGGTTATCGGGTGTGGTGGGGGTCCGGGGTGGTTCCCTCCTCGGTCGGTCACCGGAGGCGTACCCGGAACCCCGGAGGGGCGCAACGGCAGGCGCGAAGCGTCACGTTGTGACCGTTGCGCCCCTCCGGGAACCCGGGTCCGTGCAGGCATGCCCGACCGAGGAGGGAACCACCCCTCAGCCCGCAGCGTGACGTGCGTCAGCCCCGCTCAGCACCAGGGCTCCGACATCACCAGTCGACATCAACAGGCCCACACACGGGCGGATCCGGGTGGTTGCCGGCGGCCGCCGCAGCGAGGCCAGGACCCGTGAGGATGGCGTTCCGGGCGAACTCCTAAAGCGGGTGTCGCAGGTTCGAATCCTGCCTGGGGCACAGCACGCGGCCCAGGTCAGACGCCCTCTGACCTGGGCCGAAGTCGTTTTCGGGGCCCGTGCGCGGTCAGGCCTTTTGGGGTCTGATGTGGCCGTGCAGGAGGGCGCGGATGCGGTCGACGAATTCGATCGTGGCCATCGACAGGGACTCGTACTCGGGCGGGGTGTCGGGGGTGTGCAGGTGGGGGTGGTCGTCCGAGTGGGCCATGGCGCGGCGGGCGTCGGCGCCCATGGTGGCGAGTTCCTCGGTGGACACGCTGCGGCGGAGTTCGACGAACAGGCCTTCTTCGTCCTCGTGTTCGTGGCGGGTGACCTCGTCCTCGAGTTCGGCCACTAGACGGTCGAAGTCGGGGTCGTCCGCGTCGCGGTTCTCCAGTTGCTTGAGCGTGCGCTCGATCGCGCCGAGGTCGTGGACCTCCTTGTCGACGAGTGCCTTGCCGTCGGTCAGGTGCTTGCGGACGGCGGGGTGGAGGGACTCCTCCTCCGCCATCGCGAGCCGGACCAGTTCGACGGTCAGGGCGTTGACCAGCCGCTTGCGCTCGGGGTCCCCGTGGGGCGCCGCGTCGAGCGAGTCCAACATGTGGTCGACGTCGCGATGGTCGTCCGTCAGCTCCCGAATGATGTCTTTCTCGCCTGCCATGGCTCTGCACCGTCTTTCACCTGGGTGCGGTCGTGCGGCTGGTGCTCTCGGCCTGGCCGCATCGCTGCGGGCGATCCAGGAAGGATCATGAGTGACCTACCCGGCTCGACGGCGCGGTAAAGGCGGGCGCCGAGCCGGGGCGGTCCGGTGTCCGGGACGTGGATGAGGACTCCCGTCGGTTGGCCGGGGTACCCATTACGGCGTAGCGGCAGCGTCCCACCGAATCCGCTCCCGGGCGTCTGCCGGGTTCGGGGGGTGGTGGTGGAACACCTGGGGGCGCCCGGCCGTTACTCGGACGTGTGCGCCGTGGGGGCGCAGAGGCGGGACGTCGACCGGCCGCAGGCCAACCTTTCGAGCGTACACCCGTGGGTGGAATATCACCGGTTGCTCGCTTGTTGGGGATTTACGACGAACGCTATGGAAAGCGAGGGTCAGAGCATGCCGACGACACGGGGCGTTGCCCGTCAGGGAGCCGATCGGGTGGCCGCCTCGCGTACGCGAAAGGCCGCGGACGCGGAGCGCGACACGGTCGGTGTGTACCTCGACGAGATCAGCCGGACGAAGCTGCTGGACGCCGCCCGCGAGGTGGAGCTGTCGCAGGCCATCGAGGCCGGGCTGTACGCGGAGCAGCTGCTGGAGGAGGGCGCCCTGCCGAAGGGCGCGACCGAGGACGAGCTGCGGGCACTGGTCGAGGAAGGCCGACGGGCCAAGGACGAGTTCATTCGCGCGAACCTGCGCCTGGTGGTGTCGGTGGCGCGCCGGTACCCGCGCAGTGGCATGCCGTTCCTGGACCTGGTGCAGGAGGGCAATGTCGGACTGGTGCGCGCCGTCGAGAAGTTCGACTACCTGAAGGGCTTCAAGTTCTCCACGTACGCGACGTGGTGGATCCGCCAGGCCATCACCCGCGCGATGGCCGACCAGGCGCGTACGGTGCGCCTGCCGGTGCACCTGGTCGAGGAACTGGGCAAGATCCGGCGCGTGCAGCGGGAGTTCGCCCGCGACCACGGCCATGAGCCGGACTTCCCGGAGATCGCGGAGGTCCTCGGGTCGACCCCTGAGCGGGTGGCCGACGTGCTCGGCTGGGCGCGCGACCCGATCAGCCTGGACAGCCCGGTCGGCGACGACGGCGAGACGGAACTGGGCGAGCTGGTCCAGGAGACCGACCCGGTCACGCCGGAGGACGTCGCGCTGGCCGAGATGGAGCGCAGCCAGATCGCGGACCTGGTGGGCCGGTTGGACGGCCGCACGGCGACGATCATGCGCGCCCGTTACGGCATGATCGACGGCAAGCAGCACACACTCACCGAGGTCGGCAAGCAGCTCGGCCTGACCCGCGAGCGGATCCGGCAGATCGAGAAGCAGGCCCTCGTCGAGCTGCGGCACCTGGCGGCCGAGCAGGGACTGGCCGCGTGACACCACGACACGAGCGACAGCCCCACGACCCCGGGACCGGCACGGCGCCTCCCGGGGCCGCGGTGCGTCGGGTGGCTAGTGTGGAGACGGCAGGACGGGCGGCAGGCCCGTAGGTAGCGGAAGGCAGAACGGCATGGCGGAAGAGCGCGAGGCCGCGCGCGGTCGCGGCGAGGACGCGGCGGCGGGGCGGCAGGGCGCGCCCGCGCGGCGTGTGTCCGGCCGGGACCTGTTCGGGTTCGACGGCGCCGACCTGCTGCCCGACCGCACCGCCGACGAGCGCGACGCGGGCTGGGGCGACGAGCGCGGCACCGCCTCGGATTCCGCCGCCGACCTGCGCCGGTTCCTGGACGAGAAGCCGCCGCACCACCTCTGAGGTGGGGCGCCGCGCCCTGCGGTGGCGCCGCGCGCCTGTGGTGGCGCCCCCGGACGCCATGGCCGCCGGTGCGGTGGCCCCGGCGGCCATGGCCTGGGTGGGTGGGGTCTGTGGTCAGGTCCGGGAGCCTGCGCCGCTGGTCTGGGGGCCGGGCTGCTCGGCGAGGAGGTCGCGGATCTCGGTCAGCAGCTCGTTGTCGGTGAGCCGTTCCGCCTTGGCCTGGCCGAGTGCTCGGGCGCGGCGGTCCATCATGTGGTTGATCGGCAGCACGAAGATGAAGTAGACGACCAGCGCGGTGATCACGAAGGTGAGCAGAGCGCTGAGCACCGTGCCCCACAGGATGAAGACGCCCTGGGTGACGTTGCCGGCCGCGTCGACCGCGCAGGGGCCCTTGAGACAGGACCTGTAGCTGTCGAGGTCCTTCGTGCCGAGCGCGCCGACGAGCGGGTTGATGACGCCCTTGACGAACGAGTTGATCACCGTGGTGAACGCGGCGCCGATGACGACCGCGACCGCGAGGTCGACGACGTTGCCGCGCATCAGGAACTTCTTGAAGCCACCCATAGGTGGATCTCCTCCAACAGGTCGTGGTGTGGACCGCCGCTGTTCCGTCGCGCGAACGTCGGTTCGTTCGCAGGTCTGATCGGTCCGATCGTCCATCAATCGGACTATTGGAGCAAAAGCAGCCTACGTTGCATACGTAGCAATCCGTAGGATTCTGGCGTCAGTTACCGTCGGTGGCAACAACGCCGCCGGGCGTGCCGCGGATCGTGTACGTCAACGGCGCGCCGACCGCGGCCCCGGCGAGCGCGGTCGCGGACTCCGCGGGGACCGACAGGATCAGCAGCCCGCCGCCGCGGTCCGGCGAGCCTTCCGGGCGGGCGAGCACGACCGCGTCGCGCGCCACCACACGCGCGACGGCGGTGCCTGGACGGGCCGTGGGCCCGAGCAGGCTTGATGCTCCGTCAGGGACCGGGCCGGCGAGCACGTCGACGCGGTCGCCGGGACGGAGCAGCCGTGCCGCGTCCGCGTCCGCGAACCGCACGGGGAGCGCGACGCCGCCGGGCAGGCCGCGCAACTGCGGTCCGACGAGCCGCACATCGGTGATCGGCTCACCGCGCCGCACCGCGGCGGCGAGCGCCCGCCCCTGCGTGTCGGAACGGTGCCGCAGGGCCCGCGCGGGCACGTCGGCGGGCGCGAACCGGGCCGTGCGGAGATCGCCCGGCCCGGGGACGGCACCGGTGTCGAGATCGTGCGCGGCGACCAGCACCGGCACGGTCGGCGGCGAGGGCGGCCGGGCGGCGAGCAACCCGGCCCCGACGGCCAGCGCGGCCGCGGCGGCCGCCAACGGGCGCCGGTAGCGGGCGACGAACAACCGCACCCCGCGCAGCCGCGCGGCGACCGAGCCGGCGGAACCCTCGGACCGGGACGGGGCGTGGGCGGTGCGGGTGGCACGGGCGAGCGAGCGGACCATCGAACGACCTCCGTCGGCGGGGACTGGGCGACCGGGATCCACGGTGCGGCGCCGAGACCGCCCGCACGAAATCGCCGACGAGGAGGCTGTGGACAAGCGCGAAGTGGCGATTCGGCTGTGGACAACAGACCGCCGACCGCGCGGCCGAGGAGGACAATCCGTACGCGCGCCCGTAGGCCAAGCCCGGGCACATGCAGCCGTTCCGAGTGGGCGGCGTGGGCGTGAGACGTGTAGCGGGAGGGCGCGGCCGGCGCGCGGGCGACGGCAGAGCGCGCTGGAGCCGGCGTTTCGGCTGCCGAGGCAGGGAGGGGCCGCGGGACCGAGCGGGAGCTCCCGGCCGCATCCGCAGCCCGGTCCGCAGGGCGGGGGGATGATCGCCGGAAGCCGCCTCAAGCGGCCCCGTCAACGCGAAAGCCCGGCGGGTCCGGACTCCCGTCCGGCCCCACCGGGCCTCACACATAAACCAGCCGCTACTCCGGCAGCGCCACCGCGTCCGCGCCGCAGGCGCAGGTGCGCTCCGCCGGAATGGTCGCGACCACGTCGAAGAGCAGCGTGCGCAGGCGGCCGACGTTCTTTGCGAAGACCTCCAGGACCTCCGCGTGGGTGACGCCCTCGCCGGCTTCGACGCCCGCGTCCAGGTCGGTGACCAGGGCCATCGCGGTGAAGCACAGGCCCAGCTCGCGGGCGAGGACCGCCTCTGGGTGGCCCGTCATGCCGACGATGGACCAGCCCTGGGCCGAGTACCAGCGGGACTCGGCGCGGGTCGAGAAGCGCGGGCCCTCGATGACGACGAGCGTGCCGCCGTCGACCGGCTCCCAGTCGGCGTTGCGGGCGGCGGCGACCGCCGCGGTGCGGCCCGACGGGCAGTACGGGTCCGCGAACGACGTGTGCACGACCGGTGCCGGCGCCCCGTCGAAGTACGTCTGCACGCGGCCCGACGTCCGGTCCACCAGCTGGTCCGGGACGACCAGGGTGCCCGGCCCGAGCTCCGCGCGCAGTCCGCCCACGGCGCACGGCGCGACGACCTGGGTCACACCCGCGGCGCGCAGCGCCCACAGGTTGGCCCGGTAGTTGATGCGGTGCGGCGGGATCGCGTGGTCGCGGCCGTGGCGCGGCAGGAACACCACGCGGCGTCCGCCGACCTCGCCGAAGAACAGCGAGTCGCTCGGCGCGCCGTACGGCGTGTCGACCGGGACCTCCACGACGTCCTCGAGGAACGCGTAGAACCCGGAGCCGCCGATGACGCCGATCTCCGCGGGGGCGACGCCCTCGGGCAGCACGCCGGCTGCCGCGGGGGCGGTCTGCTCTGCCTGAGCTGCCACGCCCGTCACCGCGCGCTCAGGAGGCGGACGCGGTGGACGTGGACGTCGACGAGCCGGAGCCCGACGACGTGCTGGACGAGCTCGAGGAGCTCGACGAGCTGTCGGACGACGAGCTCGAAGACGGCGACGAGGACGACGCGGCGGGAACCGTCGACGAGCTCGACGACCCGCGGCTGTCGGTCCGGTAGAAGCCGGATCCCTTGAACACGACGCCTACGGCCGAGAACACCTTGCGCAGCCGCCCCTGGCAGGCCGGGCACTCGGTGAGCGCGTCGTCCGTGAACTTCTGGACGGCCTCAAGGCCCTCGCCACAAGCGGTGCACTGGTACTGGTACGTCGGCACGGTCAGGTCCTCCTTAGCAAGACAGGTGCTGGCACTCTCACCTGCCGAGTGCCAATGGTGCAGCATCCACCGGAGCTACGTCCACCGTGGCGGGCTCCGGAGCCGCCTTCGCGGGCCGCAGGACGCGCTGTCCGAGCCCGACCACGAGCAGGCCGCTCGCGGCCGTCCCGAGGGTCAGGACGAACGCCGGGCTCGCGCCCGTCGCGTCGGTCACAACGCCCGCGAGCGTGTTCCCGAACGCCAGGCCGAGGCCGATCGCGCCGGTCAGCCAGGTGAAGGCCTCGGTCTTCGCGGCGACGGGGACGAGGCTTTCGACGAGCGTGTATCCGGTGATGATCGTCGGCGCCAGGGCGAGTCCGCAGACGAGCGCCACCGGCACCATCACGGCCACGTTCGGCACCGCCCACAGCGGCGCCGTGCCGACCGTGAGCAGCGCGAAGGCGACCATGAGCCGCCGGTTGGCGGCCCCGCGCCACACCATCGCCCCGAACACCGCGCCCGCTATCAGGCTGCCGCCCGCGAACACCGCGTACAGGGCGCCGGCGAGTCCGGCGCGCCCCGATTCCTCCGCGAAGGCGGTGATCGAGACCTGGACGCTCCCGAACACCGCTCCGATGGACACGAACGCTCCGACGAGCACCTTTACTCCCGCGACGCGTATCGCGGAGGCGTGCCGGGGCCCGTCCGCCGCGTTCCGGCGGGCCGGCGCGGTGGAGCGCTGGGCGGCGAACAGCAGCGATCCGACGACGGTCAGCACGGCCTCGACCGCCAGGCCGAAGCCCGGGTCGACGCCGGTGGCCAGGAAGGTCGCGACCACGGGGCCGACGACGAACGTGAACTCGTCGGTGACCGACTCGAACGCGAACGCGGTCGGCAGCAGCGGCCCGCCCTCCAGCTTGGCGACCCAGCGGGCGCGCACCATCGAGCCGATCTGCGGCACGGACGCGCCGGCCAGGACGGAGGACGCGAACACGGTCCACGTGGGGGCGCCGCTCTTGGCGCAGATGATCAGTGCGGTGACGGCCGCGCCGTGTACGAGAGCGCCGGGCACCAGGACGGCGGCCTGCCCGTACCGGTCCGCGAGCCGACCCGTCTGCGGTCCGACCACCGCGAGGGCGACGGCCATGGCCGCCGCGGCCGCGCCGGCGACACCGTACGACCCGGTGGTGTCCTTGACGAGGAGAACGATTCCGAGGCCGAGCATCGCGTACGGCAGGCGCGCGACGAGGCCGGGGGTGAGAAAACGCCATGCGGATGGCGTGCGGAGCAGCGTGGTGTAGGTGGAGATCACGCGGCTTTCTGCTTCCTGCCGCCTGGTAGCGCAACAGGGTTCCGACAGGTGGAGACCCCGGTGCGCCGAGAGCTGTCCTCTAAGCGCCGACCGGGGTAGATACCGCCTCTGACCTGCGAGAACAAGGCCTTCGTGAGGCAGCCGCCGTGCGGCCGCGCCAGCTCTGCGTCAGGCAGAGTTGGTCCGTTTCATTGCATGCCATCCCGCGCGTGACCACAGGCATGGCTGATTTACTGCTAAATCGTACAACGTTGAGAAGAACACGCCGAGCGGGGCGTCAATTCCCCCGTTCGCCCAGCCACCCGGCGAGCTTGCCGCCGCGGCTGACCGCGCGCAGCCGCCGCTCGGTCGCGTCGCGGACCTCCTCGGTGGTCACCACCAGCAGGTCGTCGTCCCGCTGGAGCACCGTCGTGGGGCCGGGCACGAAGCTCTCCGCCCCGCGCACCACGAGCGTCACCGCGGCGCCCTTGGGCAGCCGCAGCTCGCCGACCTCGACACCGTGTATCCGCGACCCGCTCGGCACGCTCACGGACAGCAGGTGGGCCCGCAGCTTCTCCAGAGGCGCCGACTCGACGCCGAGGTCGGACGACTCCGGGCTGCCGCCGAAGCCGACCTTGCGGGCGATCCACGGGAGCGTGGGGCCCTGCACCACGGTGAAGACGATCACCAGCACGAAGGTGATGTTGAACAGCCGCTCGGCGTCCGCGACGTTCTCGACGATGGGGATGGTCGCGAGCACGATCGGCACCGCGCCGCGCAGGCCGGCCCACGACAGGATCACCTGCTCGCGCCACGGCACCCGGAAGGGCGTGGTCGACACGACGACGGACAGCGGCCGCGCCAGGAGCAGCAGCACGGTGCCGATGACGAGCGCGGGCACGACGGCGCCGCCGAGCTCGTGCGGGGTGACGAGGAGGCCGAGCAGGACGAACAGGCCGATCTGGGCGATCCAGCCGACGCCCTCCGCGAAGCCGCGCGTCGCCGGCTTGTGCGGCAGTTGGGCGTTGCCGAGGATCAGCGCCGCCACGTAGCACGCGAGGAAGCCGCTGCCGTGCCCGAGCGCGCCGGCCGCATAGGCGAGCACGCACAGGGCGATGACGGCGATCGGATAGAGGCCGGACGCCGGCAGCGCGATGTGCCGCAGTCCCCAGGAACCCACCTTGCCGACCGCGAATCCGATGGCCGCGCCGATCCCGAGTTCGAGCACGATCTCGCCGACGACCTGGTACCAGGGGTGCGAGCCGGTCTGCGCGAAGGTGACGACGAGGATGACGACGGGCGCGTCGTTGAAGCCCGATTCGGCCTCGAGCAGCCCTGTCAGCCGCTTGGGCAGCGGCAGGGTGCGCAGGACCGAGAAGACCGCCGCGGCGTCCGTGGAGGACACGATCGCGCCCATGAGGATGGCGGTCGACCAGTCCGTGTCGAGCACGAACCGGGCGGCCACCGCGGTGACTCCGACGCTCACGCCGACGCCGACGGTCGACAGGACGGCGGCGGCAGGCACCGCCGGCTTGATCGCCTCCCAGTTGGTGCTGATGCCGCCCTCGGTCAGGATCAGCACGAGTGCCGCATAGCTGAGCGTCTGCGTCAGTTCCGCGTTGTCGTAGCTGAGTCCGAGGACGTCGCCGCCGATGAGCACGCCGAGCCCGAGGTACAGCAGGAGGCTGGGCATCCCGGTGCGGGTGGCGAGGCGTACCGCGACGACCGCGACCAGCAAGACCAGTGCGCCGAGAGCGAGGACCTGGTTCAGCTCGGCCACGGACACGTAACGGCTCCTCCGATGGTCGGTCGTCGGTCGGTCCGGCCACTTCGACGATCGGACGCGTCGTCAACTCTTCGATTGATGTGCGGCACGGGCAAACTGATGCTTCATTACCTTCGCCTGGCAAATATTTTACCAAAGTGAACGATCCGGTTGTCGTCGCCCGGAGACCGTCCGGGACCCGCGCGTCGATCGGTCGGCGGCGCACCGCTCTAAGGTGTCCCTTGCCGCACCCACCGTGAAGGATCTTGATGCCCGCCTCGCCTACGCCCGGCCCGGAGCAGCCCGAGTCGTCCGTCGAAGCAGCAGCCGCCGAACCCGCCGCAGAGGGCGTGGAGGAGAGCGCGGCGGAAAGCACCCCGGAACCGGCGCTGCCGCCGGGTGTTCAGCACGTCGCCGAACGCCCCGCGCCGAAGGAGGGCGCCAAGCCCAAGCGTGCGATCCGCCGCCTCCGCAACGCCGCGATCGCGTTCGTCGTGCTGCTCGCCGTGGTGGTGGGCGCGCTCGGCTGGTACGCGTACGACCTCAGTCGCCGCTCGTTCCCCGACCTCGACGGCAGCAAGAAGCTCCCCGGGCTCAGCGCCCGAGTGGAGGTGCTGCGCGACAAGAGCGGCATCCCGCAGATTTATGCGGACACCCCCGAGGACCTGTTCCGCGCACAGGGCTACGTCCAGGCGCAGGACCGCTTCTGGGAGATGGACGTGCGCCGCCACATGACGGCGGGCCGGCTCTCCGAGATGTTCGGCTCCGGCCAGGTCGACAACGACAAGTTCCTGCGGACCCTCGGCTGGCGGCGCATCGCCGACCAGGAGGTCGCCAAGCTCAGCCCCCAGGCGCGCAGCTACCTGGACGCCTACTCGGCGGGTGTGAACACGTACCTGAAGACGCACAAGGGCGACAACCTCTCGTTCGAGTACACGCTCCTGGGCTTCGTGCGCGACGACTACAAGCCGGAGCCGTGGACGGCCGCCGACTCCGTCGCGTGGCTCAAGGCGATGGCGTGGGACCTGCGCAGCAACCTGCAGGACGAGATCGACCGGGCGCTGCTGTCCGACAAGCTGACGGTCAACCAGATCGACGAGCTGTACCCGCCCTACCCGTACGAGCGCAACCAGCCGATCGTGCCCACCGGCGGCGTCGTCAAGGACCCCAAGAACCCGGCCGTCGAACGCTTCCAGCAGGACGCCCCGGCGGCCATGCCGTCGCAGAGCGCGCAGAAGGCGCTCGTCGACCTGTCCAACGCGCTGTCGCAGCTGCCGGCGCTCTTCAGCGACCAGGCGTCGGGCGTCGGCTCGAACTCGTGGGTGGTCGCGGGCGGCCATACGACCACCGGCAAGCCGCTCCTGGCGAACGACCCGCACCTGTCCGCGTCGCTGCCCTCGGTCTGGTACCAGATGGGCCTGCACTGCCGCACCGTGGACGCGGCGTGCCCCTACGACGTCTCCGGCTTCACCTTCTCCGGCATGCCGGGCGTCGTCATCGGCCACAACCAGAAGATCGCGTGGGGCTTCACGAACCTGGGCGCCGACGTCACCGACCTGTACCTGGAGAAGGTCAACGACACCGGCTACCTCTACGAGGGCACCTACCAGCCGTTCGAGGACGTCCACACCGAGGTCATCAAGGTGTCCGGCGGGAAGGACCGCACCATCACGGTGAAGTCCACCCGCCACGGCCCGATCGTCTCCGCGGCCGCCGACGAGCTCAAGGACGTCGGCAAGGAGGCACCCATCCCGGACCCGGGACCGCAGCGCGAAGAGGGCTTCGCCGTGGCCCTCCGGTGGACCGCGCTGGACGTCGGCACCACCATGGAGTCGCTCTTCCAGCTCGACCGCGCCGTCGACTGGAACAGCTTCCGCGAGTCCCTGCGCGGCTTCGACGTGCCCTCGCAGAACGTCATCTACGCGGACGTCGACGGCAACATCGGCTACCAGGCGCCCGGGCGCATCCCCGTGCGCCGTAGTGGTGACGGCCGCTGGCCCGTGTACGGCTGGGACTCGAAGTACGAGTGGGACTCGTACATCCCGTTCGACTCGCTGCCGAACCGCTACAACCCGCCCGAGGGCTTCATCGTCACCGCGAACAACGCCGTGACGCCGCCGACGTACCCCCACGTGCTCACCACCGACTGGGGCTACGGCTCGCGCAGCCAGCGCATCATCGACATGATCAACGCGCAGCCCAAGATCGACCCCGGGGCCATGACGCGCATGCAGATGGACGACCGCAACCCGATGGCGGAGGTGCTCGTCCCGTACCTGCTGCGCGTCGAGGTGAAGGACCCGTGGGTCCGCGAGGCGCAGAACCTCCTGCGGGGCTGGGACTTCCGCCAGCAGTCCGACTCCAAGGCGGCCGCCTACTTCAACGGCGTGTGGCGCCAGCTGCTGATGCTCGCCTTCGGCGACAAGATGCCGCTCTCCGTACGCGCCACCACCGACTGCCAGACGGACAACAGCACCGGCAAGACGCCCTGCGGCAAGCGCGACGACTCCACCGCGCAACCGGACGGCGGCGACCGCTGGTTCGAGGTCGTGCGCAACCTGCTCCCCGACGCCGAGAGCCCCTGGTGGAACATCTCCCCGGACCCCGGGAAGATCACCACCCGCGACGCGCTGCTCCTCAAGGCGATGACCTCCGCGAAGAAGGAGCTCACCGCGAAGATGGGCAAGGACATCGACACCTGGACGTGGGGACGCCTGCACACCCTGGAGCTCAAGAACCAGACCCTCGGCACCGAAGGCCCCGGCGTCGTCAAGTGGCTCATCAACCGCGGCCCGTACGAACTGGGCGGCGGCGAGGGCCTGGTGGACGCCACCGGCTGGAACGCGGCGCAGGGCTACGAGGTCACCACAGTGCCGTCCATGCGCATGGTCGTCGACCTGTCCGACCTGGACGCGTCGCGGTGGATCAACCTCACCGGCGCCTCGGGGCACGTGTGGCACGACAACTACACCGACCAGACCGAGCTGTGGAAGAAGGGCCAGAGCCTTCCCTGGGCGTTCACCCGCCCGGCCGTCGAGGGCGCCGCCAAGCACACGCTGGGCCTGGAGCCGGACGTCCCGCCGCTGTCGCCACAGCAGATGCCGCAGCAGCCGGGACAGCCGGGACAGCCAGGACAGCAACCCGGGCAGCCGGCGCAACAGCCGGGCCAGCAGCCCAGCCAGCCCGGGACGCCGCAGTCCGCGACGTCACCCACGCCTACGGCGACGTCGACGCGCAAGCAGTAGGCGAGCGGTAGAACAGCCGGCCACAAGCAACGACGCGGCGGAGCACGCACACATGCGTGCTCCGCCGCGGCGGTATGCGCCGCGCCCCCGACACCGCCGTGAGGACCGCACCG
>NZ_JASAOI010000033.1 GCF_029953285.1 Yinghuangia seranimata
GTCCGCGCGCCCCACCCCCCCCCCCCCCCCCCCCCCCCCGGCGGGCCCCCCCCCCCCGGCGCCCCCCCCCGCGTCGTTATGCGCCGCGCCCCAGACAGCGCCGTCAGTACCGCACCGTCCGCCCTGGCGTGAGCGCTGCCCGCACCGGCCGGTCGTGCGCCTCGGCGGGGACCGCGTCCACCAGTTCGCCGTCGTACAGCAGCACCACGGTGAACGCCTCCGGGGCGATCCGCACCAGCGCCCGGTCGTACGAACCGCCGCCGCGCCCCAGCCGCATCCCGTGCCCGTCGACCGCCAGCCCCGGCAGCACCACCACGTCCGCCTCGGCGACCGCCTCCGGGCCCAGCCGACGACCGGTCGGCTCGCGCAGCCCACGCCCGGCGTCCGCGAGCGACCCGGGCCCCTCGTACAGCGCCCAGTCGAGGTCGTTGTCCGGCATCAGCACCGGCAGCAGCACCCGCCGCCCCGGGCCCGCCAGCACCTCCGCGAGGTCCCGCGGACCCGGCTCGGAGCCGACCGGCACGTAGGCGGCCACGGTGCGCGCCGCCGCGAGTTCCGGCAGGCCGGCCAGCGACACGCCCAGGGCCCGCGCGGCGTACGCCCGTTCGGCCGCGTCCGTGGCGCGGCGTGCGGCGAGCAGCCGAGCCCTCAGCGCGCGCTTGGCGTCGGCCGCGCCGCCCGCCTCCGCACCGGGCGCGGCGGCTTCTCCGACCGCGTCCGACGTCCCACCCGAACCGTTCTGTTCACCCATGCTCCACAACTCTAGAGCGAGCCGTTCAGATGGCTTTCAGACAAACGACGGGCTTTCTCACGCGATGCTCATGGGCCGCGATTAGAGTCTTCAATCATGAATCCGGCGCCCACGCCCGAGACCGCCAAGGGCATCTGCAAGGCCGTCGTTCCCGCGGCCGGCCTCGGCACCCGCTTCCTGCCCGCGACCAAGGCGACTCCCAAGGAGATGCTCCCGGTCGTCGACAAGCCGGCCATCCAGTACGTCGTCGAAGAGGCCGTCGCGGCCGGACTCCACGACGTCCTGATGGTCACCGGCCGCAACAAGCGGCCCCTGGAGGACCACTTCGACCGCGCCTACGAGCTCGAAGAGGCGCTGTCCGCCAAGGGCGACACCGAGCGGCTGCGCCGCGTCCGCGAGTCCAGCGAACTCGCCACCATCCACTACGTGCGGCAGGGCGACCCGCGCGGGCTCGGGCACGCCGTCCTGTGCGCGCAGCCGCACGTCGGCGACGAGCCGTTCGCCGTCCTCCTCGGCGACGACCTCATCGACCCGCGCGACCCGCTGCTGACCCGCATGCTGGAGGTCCGCGAGGAACTCGGCGGCAGCGTCGTCGCGCTCATCGAGGTCGACCCCTCGCAGATCCACCTGTACGGCTGCGCGGCCGTCAAGCCCACCGAGCACGCCGACGTCGTCCGCATCACCGACCTCGTCGAGAAGCCTGACGCCGGCGCCGCCCCCAGCACGTTCGCCGTCATCGGCCGCTACATCCTCGACCCCGCCGTCTTCGGCGTCCTGGAGTCGACCCCGCCCGGGCGCGGCGGCGAGATCCAACTGACCGACGCCCTGCGGGAACTGGCGATGCGCGACGGCGACGCGGGCGGCCCTGTGCACGGCGTACTGTTCAGCGGACGCCGCTACGACACGGGCGACCGCGGCGACTACCTGAGGGCTATCGTCAGACTTGCCTGCGAGCGCGAGGACCTGGGCCCGGAATTCCGGACCTGGCTGAAAACGTACGTCAACGAGGAGCTGCGGTAATGAAAAGCGTCGAGGAGCACCTGAACGGAATCCTCGAACGGGTCTCCCCGCTGTCACCGCTCGAGCTGCAGCTCCTGGACGCGCACGGCAGCCTGCTGGTCGACGAGGTCGCCGCCACGGGCGACCTGCCGCCTTTCGACAACTCCTCGATGGACGGCTACGCGGTACGCCTCGCCGACGTCGCCGACGCGGGCGAGCGCTACCCCGTCGTCCTCGACGTCATCGCCGACATCCCCGCGGGCACCGCGCCCGACGTGACCCTCGAACCCGGCACCTGCGCGCGCATCATGACGGGCGCGCCCGTGCCCGCAGGCACAGAGGCGATCGTCCCCGTGGAGTGGACCGACCAGGGGATGCCCACGGTGCGCATCACCAAGTCGCCGTCCGAGGGCCAGTACATCCGCCGCCGCGGCGACGACGTCTCCGCGGGCCAGACCGTGCTCGCCGGCGGTACCGAGCTGGGCGCGCCCCAGGTGGGCCTGCTCGCGGCGATCGGCCGCGACCGGGTGCGGGTGCGTCCCAAGCCGCGCGTGGTCATCCTGTCCACCGGCAGCGAACTCGTGCAGCCCGGACGCCCGCTGACCGCCGGTCAGATCCGCGACTCGAACAGCTACATGCTCACCGCCGCGGCACGCGAGGCCGGCGCCATCGCGTACCGCGTCGGCAACGTCGCCGACGACCCCAAGGCGCTCATCGACACGATCGAGGACCAGCTGATCCGCGCCGACGTGGTGGTCACCACCGGCGGCGTCAGCGCGGGCGCCTACGACGTCGTCAAGGAGGTCCTCTCCGAGCTGGGCACCGTGGCGTTCGACAAGGTCGCGATGCAGCCCGGCATGCCGCAGGGCTTCGGCACCATCGGGCCGGACGACACGCCGATCTTCACGCTGCCCGGCAACCCCGTCAGCGCCTTCGTCTCCTTCGAGGTGTTCGTCCGCCCCGCCCTGCTGCGCATGCAGGGCGCCGCCCGCATCGAGCGTCAGGTGGTGCGCGCCCGCTGCGAGAGCGCCTTCGGGTCGCCGGACGGCAAGCGGCAGTTCATCCGCGCCAAGTACACGCCCGCGGAGAGCCCCGCGCACTCCGCGACCGTCGAACCGGTCGGCGGCCAGGGCTCGCACCTGATCGGCTCGCTGGCGCTGGCCAACGCGCTCATCGTCGTCCCCGAGGACGTCACCGAGGTGCGTCGCGGCTCGGGCGTCGACGTCATGCTGCTCTGACTGCTCTAACGTTGCCCCGACGGGGTCACACGACGACTCACACGGGGACACGGACCAAGGGCAGGAGAGGGAGAACGGTGCGCGGCGAGGCTCTCACGCACATCGACGAGACGGGCGCCGCCCGGATGGTCGACGTCACGGCCAAAGAGGTGTCGGTGCGCACCGGGCGCGCCAGCGGCCGCGTCCTGGTGTCCCCGCGCGTCGTGGAACTCCTGCGCGGCGAGGGCATGCCGAAGGGCGACGCCCTGGGGACCGCGCGTATCGCGGGAATCATGGCGGCCAAGCGCACGCCCGACCTGGTGCCGCTGTGCCACCCGATCGCCATCCACGGCGTCACGGTGGACCTGGTGGTCGAGGACGACGCGGTCGTCATCACCGCCAGCGTCCGCACGGCCGACCGCACCGGCGTGGAGATGGAGGCCCTCACCGCGGTCTCGGTCGCCGCGCTGACCGTGGTCGACATGGTCAAGGCCGTCGACAAGGGCGCCGTGATCACCGACGTGCGGGTCGAGGAGAAGACCGGCGGCGTGTCCGGCGACTGGGTGCGCGGCAAGCGCGCGACCGGTGCCGGGAACGCGACGCCGGACCACGGGGACGAGACCGGGGCTGCGGCCGGGGAGAGCCGTACCGCGCCGGTGCGAGGGGACGGAGGGCAACACTGATGCGAGCCATGGTGATCACCGCGTCGACACGGGCTGCGGCAGGCACCTATGGGGACGAGAGCGGCCCCATCATCAGCCAGGAGCTGACCCGGCTGGGCTTCCAGGTCCGCGGGCCGCAGGTCGTACCGGACGGTGAACCGGTCGCCCAGGCGCTGCGCGACGCGGTCGCGCAGCACTACGAGGTCATCATCACCACCGGCGGCACCGGCGTGACGCCGATGGACCAGACGCCGGAGATGACCCGCCGCGTCATCACGTTCGAGGTGCCCGGCATCGCCGAGATCATCCGTGCGCAGAGCTTCGAGAAGGTGCCCACCGCGGTCCTCTCGCGGGGCATCGCCGGTGTCGCGGTCGTGCAGGACGCGCAGTGGGTCTACCGCAGCCTGATCATCAACCTGCCCGGATCGCAGGGCGGCGCGCGCGACGGCATGGAGGTGCTCTCGAAGTTCCTCGTGCACGCCGTGCAGCAGATCGCCGGCAGCGACCACGCGCGCGGCGGCTTCGGCGGCGGCCCGGCGGGCGGGTACGGCGGCCAGCAGCCGCCCGCGGCCGGTGGCGGCTACGGCGGCCAGCAGGGCGGTTACGGCGGCGGACAGCCCGGCTACCCCCAGCAGGGCGGCGGCGGATTCGGTGGGGGAGGCTACGGCGGGGGCGGCTACTCGTCCTCACCGCCGTGGGGCAACCCCTGATCCGCGGCTGGCCGGTGGAACTGGCCGAAGGGCGTGTCGCCCTTCGGCCCATCCGGGCCCGCGACGCCGAGGTGTGGCAGGAAGTCCACACGCGCAACCGCGACTGGTTGCGCCGCTGGGAGGCCACGGTCCCGCCCGGCTCGCCCGCCGCGCGTCGGCCGACGTTCCGCCAAATGGCCCGCTACCTGCGCGCCGAGGCCGCGGCGGGACGCATGTTGCCGTTCGCCGTCCTGTACGACGGGAAACTGGTCGGACAGGTGACGGTCGCGGGCATCACGTGGGGCTCGATGAGTTCCGCCCACATCGGTTACTGGGTCGACGAGGCGGTCGCGGGACGCGGTGTGATGCCGACCGCGGTGGCGCTGGCCTCGGACCACTGCTTCTTCCGGATAGGGCTGCACCGGCTGGAGGTCTGCATCCGCCCGGAGAACGCGCCGAGCCGGCGCGTGGTGGCGAAGCTCGGCTTCCGCGAAGAGGGCATGAGGCCGCGGTACCTGCACATCGACGGCGACTGGCGCGACCACCTCGTGTACGCGCTCAACGCCGAGGAGGTGCCGGAGGGCCTGCTGACGCGCTGGCGCGCCTATCGGGAGTCCAGGGGGCTCGCGGGCGGGTGACGCGTGCGCCCCGTGTGTGTGGGTGGGGGGATCCTGGGGACGCTTCCGACCAGCCGGTATCCGCGGTCGTTGCGGAGAACGGGTGACGAGGTGCGGTCGCAACGGAGTATTCGTATGACCACAGGAAACCCTTCTGTCCCAGTAGTCACACACGCATCAAAGAAGATCGTGCGACACACCGTCGCCATTCCACCGATGCGGCGGCCATCCGGCTTAGCGTGGTGGCTGTGAGCAGCAGCGGCCTGATCTACGCAGCGATCGTGGGTGCCTGGGCTGCCTATCTGGTGCCCATGTGGCTCCGCCGGCAGGACGAGCTCAACGAGAGCCGTCACACCGAGCGGTTCACCACCGCGATCCGGATCCTGTCCCGTCGCGGCGCCCTCGAGCGCCGCTACGCCCGCATGATCGCCGACGGCGACGACGGGCTCGCCGCATCGTCCTTCGCGCTCCCCGCCCGGACCTCCGACGAGCCCCAGGCCAAACGGGCCGACGCGGGCCGCGGCGACCCCGTCGTGTCCGACCCCGGCCGCCCCGACACGGGCGGCGGCGGCCCCGGAGCCCCCGACCAGACCGACACCGCGGCGCGGCGCCGCAAGGACACCTCAGCCGCGCAGGCCCCGCGCGCCCGCCAAGTGCACGCGTCCGTGGACGACACGGGCCGCGCCGCCACGGGCGACGGGGCCTTCGAGCGTTCCCGGGGCGGATCACCCCGCCCGAAGCCGGGCACCGGCAAGGGCGAACAGCAGGGCGCACGCCGCACGTCCTCGGCGCAGCCCGGCCGCGACGCGGGCCGGCAGCCTGGCCGTGACACGGGCAAGCAGCAGGTCGCCGGCGGCCCGGCCGCGTCCGCGAGGACCGGAGCGACCGGCAAGACCACCAGGCCCACCGGCTCCGCGGGCTCCACCGGCAAGACCGCCGTGCCCAGCGGCTCGCCGGGCAAGACAGGCGTGCCCGGCGGCTCGACGGGCAAGGCCGCCGTGCCCACCGGCTCCGGCAGGGTCGGCTCCACCGGCAAGACCGCCGTACCGAAGCCCTCCGCGTCGGGAAGGATCCCGGCGCCCAGCGCCCCGGGCGCCCCCGCGCGGCGCCGCTTCGGCCTGGGCCGACCGCAGTCCGCCAAGCCGCCGGCCGCGCTCAAGCGCCCCGACGGCCGCGCCAAGCTCCTCGCACGCCGCCGCCGCGTCGTGGTCGGCCTGTTCCTGCTCTTCACCGCCGGAGCGGTCGTCACCGGCCTCACCGGGCTCGCCCGGCTGTGGGTCCCGGCCCTGCCCGGCCTCGCGCTCACCGGCTACATCGGCTACCTGCGCGTCCAGGAACGGCGCCGCTACGAGGCCACCCTGCGCAACCGGCTCCGCCCGGCGCCGCCCCGGCCCGCCCGCAAGCCCGCCGAGCCCGAGCCCCGACGCACGCCGTCCGCCGAACCCACCGGCCGCCGCGCGGGCACCGACCAGCCCGGCCCCACCCGCACCGCCGGCGACCGCCCGCCGGCCCCCGACCCGCGCGCCCGCGCCACCCGCCGCGAGGCCGAGGAACGCGACCACGCCGACTGGATCGCCGCCCTCCAGTCCGACCAGGACGCCACCCACGACCGCGACGCCTGGGACCCCGTCCCCGTCCCGCTCCCGACCTACGTCACGGCCCCCGTCGTCCCCCGCGGCGACCCGGCCCCCCTGACCCACGAGGACCCCCCGGCACCCCAAGCCGACCACCCCCAGCCGGCCCCTCCGACCCCCCTCTTCGACCAATACGCCGAAGACCCCCGCCGCACCCTGGGCCCCCCACCGGTCTACGAACAGGAAT
This sequence comes from Yinghuangia seranimata, assembly GCF_029953285.1. Classification (GTDB taxonomy): domain Bacteria; phylum Actinomycetota; class Actinomycetes; order Streptomycetales; family Streptomycetaceae; genus Yinghuangia; species Yinghuangia seranimata. The sequence continues at coordinate 6,757 of NZ_JASAOI010000033.1, forward strand.
GGCCCCGGGCGGGCAACGAATAACCCGCCCTCGACCCAACGAGCCCCGAGCCCGACCGGCGGCAGCCTCTCAACGAGCCACGCCCCCTGCCCAACGTCAAGGCCCGCCACGAGACGCAGAGCCGCGACGCCAACGGAGGACGACGAACGGCGTCGCGGCGGCGAGGCGAGGCGCCGAGCGGCGGCCGACAGAAGGCGCCAGCGAAGCGGGCCGCGCACGCGCATCACAGCCAGACCGCCCAGGCGCTCACGCCCCCAATGAGGGTGTGGCCGCGTGGACCGCGATGCACCAGGGTCCGCCAGCGAAGCGCCGACGCGGACGACGCGGCGCTCCGCTGACATCAGGGCAGGACGGCCCGCGCAGCCAACGAACAGCCCCGCAGCGACCCGACGAGCCCAGCGTGCGCTCCCCGACGAGGCGATGTCCGTGGCCGACGGCAAAGGCCGCCCGGGGCTGGACGGCCGAGACGTCCCTGCCGGCGGCGCCGGTGCCTGACAGCACCCGTGCTGCGGCCATCCCGACGAGCTGCAGGTCACCGCTCTCAGCCAGGCAGCACCGACAGGCCGCGCCGCGGTGCCGCGGTGGTGAGACGAGGCGCCGAGCGGCGGCAGCCGACGTCCGAGAGCCACTGGCGACGCGTCGACGTGCGAGCCGCCGCGCCCAGCGCCAGGTCCGACGAGGGCTCGCGAGGAGACCGTGAGCGGCAGCCGGCAGAAGGCGCTAGAGCTCGCTCGTTGCGCAACGGCGTCGCGGGCCCGGCAGGCCGTCCAGGCGCTTGGGCGGGTGAGGCGACAATCGCGCGTCAGCGGGTTGCCGGCCGCGTCCGCCACGGAGCCCGGCGGGGGCACGCTGTGCGACGGGCGCGTGTCACGGCCCGCGGTAGCCCGGCTACGGCCACCGCCTCCGGTCAGGCGCGCAGCCGCAGGCGGACGGACGCGGCCACCGAGGGCTGCGCACAGCGGCGCCGCGCGGACGCCACCCCCGCTCTGGCGGCTCCGGCGTGGCGCGGACCGGTCGTGGTGTGTGCGGGCGGACGCGAGGCTGCAGGATCGTCTCTCGGGGGCTGGTCGGCCCTCGTGGTGCGTGGCTCGGTGCGGTGGCGCGGGTGAGCTGGGTCGGCTGGCGCGGGAGCGGCCGTGACGCCAGCGGACTGCCTTCCGGCTCGTCGGCTCTGTGGGACGTGCCGTCGCGTGGTCGTCGACGGGGCGAGGGCGGCTTCAGGGCCCGTTCCTGCGGCCCCGTCCTCGTGGGGAGTGGTTGTGCGGTCGCGGCCGTTGTCCGTGCTCGTGGTGGGGTCTGGGCCGGGCGGCGTTTCGCCGGTGGTCTCGGTCGTTCCGCGGGTCGTCCGGGGCGGGTTCGATGCGCCGCCAACGTTCATCGTTCTCAACGGTGTTCGTTGTTCCGCGCCCTGTCTGGCGCGGGGGCTCTCGTGGCCCGCCCCCGGGCCGGCGGAATACCTGTGCGCGAGTGGTCCTCAGAAGGTGGTAATCTTCTTTCTCGTTGGGGCTGTGGCGCAGTCCGGTAGCGCACCTCGTTCGCATCGAGGGGGCCAGGGGTTCAAATCCCCTCAGCTCCACCCAACACGAAGGCCCGGTCCTCAGGACCGGGCCTTCGTCGTTCCGTCGGCAACTCGTCGGCGCCGCACGCGGCTAGGGTTCTGTGGGTTCGTGCAGCCGTATGGCGTCGGCGAGTTGGGCGCTGAGCATTCGTGATCATGGATGTACCTGCGGGTTCGCCGTCGAAGGTGGGGGGGCGATCGCGACGCGCCGTGACGCGGCGATCACTACGGTCGCGTAGCCCGGTCACGGCGTGCCAACATCGCGTGACATGGCCGACGATGCGAACCTCGACGCGTCCCTGTCCCTTTCGAGTATTTCCGCCGCACCCGACGCCCCCGCGTCCGCGTCCACCGTGCCCGGCGCCACGTTCCCGGACGTGCCCGGACTCGACGCGGTCCACTCCTATGTCGCGATCGGCGACAGCTTCACCGAAGGCGTCGGCGACCCCGGCCCGGACGGCAGCCTGATCGGCTGGGCGGACCGGTTCGCCGTGCGGTTGGCCGAGGCCCGGCCCGGGCTCCGGTACGCGAACCTGGCGGTGCGCGGCAAGCTCCTCCACCAGATCCTCGACGAGCAGCTGCCGCTCGCCCTGGCCGCCCGCCCGGACCTGGTCAGCTTCTGCGCGGGCGGGAACGACGTGCTGCGTCCGGGCGGCGACCCGGACAAGCTGGCCGCCGAGTACGAGCAGGCCGTCGCCGATCTGCGCGCCGCGGGGGCGCGCGTGATGGTGTTCACCGGCTTCGACACGCGCGAGCTGGGCCTGCTGAAGCTGCTGCGCGGCAAGGTCGCGACGTACAACGAGCACCTGCGGGTGATCGCCGCGCGCTACGACTGCACGGTGGTGGACCTGTGGGCGATGCACGCCGTGCAGGACCGCCGGGCGTGGAGCGAGGACCGGCTGCACCTGTCGGCGTGCGGGCACGAGCGGGTCGCACAGCACGCCGCGCGTTCGCTCGGGGTGCCGACCGCCGAGGACCCCGAGGCGGCGTGGCCGCCGGAGGAAGAGCAGTTGAGCGCCGCGGACGCGCGCAGGGAGCATGTGCAGTGGGCGCGTGAGCACCTGGTGCCCTGGATCGGTCGCCGGCTGCGCGGCCAGTCCTCCGGCGACGGGCTGGAGCCCAAGCGTCCGGACCTGCTGCCCCTGTAGCCGTACCACCAACAGGCGTTCCAGCGAACGCACAGCCGTCCGACAGTGCGCGCACGTAGTGGCGGATTCGTGCGCGCCCGCCGTCAGCCGCGGCCCTGTTCCGCCGCCGCGCCGGAGATCAGCAGGCGCGCGCTGCGGGTGACGACGTGTTCGACGTCGTCCATCGTCATGCGCCCGAACGCCCAGCTGAACAGCGCGCCTTCCCACGCGACGCCGATCAGCCGGATGAACTCGTCGACGTCCGCGACCTCGTCGGCGACCGCCGCGCGGAACATGTCGTGCATGATCCGGTTGGTCTGCCGGTGGCAGTCGCGCACGCCCGGGTCGGACGACCCCAGCGCGTGGATCAGCGCGCCCGCGAGCCGCGGGTTGCGGCCCATCGCCCGGCAGGTGTTCGCCAGGATGGCGCCGACCCGCGCGGCGGCGTCCTCCCCGTTCGGGGTGGCCGCCTCGCTGCGCTCCAGGCTCTGGATCCAGTCCAGGTGGGTGGCCGCGAGCAGGTGGTCCTTGGACGAGAAGTGCCGGTAGATGGTCGCCGAGGACAGCCCTGACAGGCGGACGACGTCGCGCATCTGGACGCTGTCGTAGCCGCCTTCCGCGGCCAACGCCCGCGTCGCCTCGATGGCACGGCGACGGATGTCGATCTCACGGGTCTGTCCCGCGTCGGTCCTGGTGGGCGCCATGGATCACACGCTACCGGCCGTCAGATCCATGTGGTCCACCACATGCGGTCCTGCCAGTCCTCGAGCGGGATCGTCGTGCCGGTGTAGATGGGATAGAAGTACAGGAAGTTCCACGCGATGAGTGCGATCAGCGCGACCGCGCCCGCCGCGCCCCACGCGCGCCTGCGGTCGCTCGACCCCGGCGGTCCGAGGATCGCGCCGATCGCCATTGTGACCGCCAGGGCGATGAACGGCACGAACACGACCGCGTAGAACAGGAAGATCGTGCGGTCCTGCTTGAACATCCACGGCAGCAGCCCGGCCGCGAGCCCGCACAGGATCGCGCCCGCCCGCCAGTCGCGCCGCCCCGCCCAGCGGAACAGCAGGTACAGCGCCGCGAAGCAGCCCGCCCACCACAGCAGCGGTGTGCCGATGCCGAGCACTTCCTGCGCGCAGCGGTCGACGTGGCAGCCGGCCTGCCCGTTGCTCTTGTTCTCGAAGTAGTACGAGACCGGGCGGCCGAGGACCATCCAGCTCCACGGGTTCGACTGGTAGACGTGCGGCGAGTCCAGTCCGTTGTGGAACGTCCACATTTCGGCGTGGTAGTGCCACAGGCTGCGCAGCGCGTCCGGCATCCACGTCATGTCGAACTGCGGGAGCCCGCCGATGCGCAGGCCCGCGAACGAGACGTGGTCGGGGGAGAGGCCCTTGCGGTGCTCGGCCCAGTGCCGGTCGAACCCGCCGTCGGTCATCAGCCAGCCGGACCACGACCAGATGTAGACGGCCAGCGCGACGACGACCATCGCCAGCAGCGCCCACGGCAGGTCGCGGCGCGCGACGGCGGCGTAGACGCGCCAGCCGGCCGCGCCCAGCGCCCGCCGGGTGCCCGCGTCCCACAGCAGCGTGAGGGCGAGGAACGCGAACACGACGGGCACGCCGCTCCACTTGGTGCCGCACGCCAGCCCGAGGCAGATGCCCGCGACCACGCGCCACGGTCGGAAGCCGAAGCCCATGGTGAGCGCGCGGTGCGGGTCGATGCCGTCGCGCATGCGCCGGGCGACGACCGCTCTGGTGTCGTCGCGGTCGATCAGCAGCGAGCCGAACGCCGCCAGCACCCAGAACATCAGCACCAGGTCGAGCAGCGCGGTGCGGCTCATCACGAAGTGCAGGCCGTCGAGCGACAGCAGCAGGCCGGCGACGCAGCCCAGCAGCGTCGAGCGGAACAGCCGGCGCGCGATCCGGCACATCATCAGCACCGACAGCGTGCCGAGCAGCGCCACCATCACGCGCCACCCGAACGAGTTGATGCCGAACAGCCACTCGCCGAAGCCGATGATCCACTTTCCAACCGGCGGGTGGACGATGTACGACCCCTGGTCGCTCAGGTACGGCTGGTAGACCCCGTTGACGAAGTGGTCGTTGGCCTTGTCCGCACCGAAGTCCGACCACGTGCCCTCGTAGCCGTACTTGAAGAGCGACCAGCCGTCCTTGGCGTAGTACGTCTCGTCGAAGATCACCGCGTTGGGCTCGCCGAGCTTCCAGAAGCGCAGGAAGCCCGCCATCAGCGTGATGAGGATGCAGGGCAGCCAGCCGCCGCCCGTGTAGGGCGTCGAGTCGGTGAACCCGGGCACGAGGCGCTCGCGCAGCGAGAGCCGCGGCCTCGGCCGGAACGAGAACCGCGCGAGGGTGCGCGACCACGCGCCGCCGTCGGCCGCTGCGGGGGCGGACCCGCGACCGCGGTCGGGGTCGCGCCTGCGGGCGGGGTTGTCGGTCGCCACGTCGCTCGTCACGACGGTCATCGTATTGACCGCGCGCCCGTGCGGGGCTCATCACGGGTGAGACACAGGGGAGACTAGGCGGGTGGAACACGAACAAGACGGAGTCCTCGTCCTCGCCGGAACCCCGATCGGCGACGTCGCCGACGCCCCGCCGCGGCTGTCCGCCGAGCTCGCCGCGGCCGACGTCGTGGCGGCCGAGGACACCCGGCGGCTGCGTCGGCTGACCGCCGCGCTCGGTGTCGAGGTGTCCGGGCGGGTGGTGTCGTACTTCGAGGGGAACGAGGCGTCCCGCACCGCCGAGCTGGTCCGCGCGCTGGTCGACGGGCAGCGGGTGCTGCTGGTCACGGACGCCGGCATGCCCTCGGTGTCCGACCCCGGCTACCGGCTCGTCGAGGCCGCCGTGGCCGAGGGCGTACGGGTCACCGCGGTGCCCGGCCCGTCCGCGGTGCTGACCGCGCTCGCGCTGTCCGGCCTCCCGGTCGACCGCTTCTGCTTCGAGGGCTTCCTGCCCCGCAAGCCCGGAGAGCGCGCGGCGCGCCTCGCCGAGGTCGCCGCCGAGCCGCGCACGATGGTGTTCTTCGAATCGCCGCGCCGGCTCGGCGTGTCGCTGGCGGCGATGGCCGAGGCGTTCGGCGCCGACCGGCGCGCCGCGGTGTGCCGCGAGCTGACCAAGACGTACGAGGAGGTCCGGCGCGGACCGCTCGCCGAGCTCGCCGCGTGGGCCGAGGACGGCGTCCTGGGCGAGATCACCGTCGTCGTGGCCGGGGCGCCGCCCGCCGACCCGGCCGACGTCGGCCCGGAGGAGCTGGCCGCCCTGGTCGCCCGGCGCGAGGCCGCGGGCCAGCACCGCAAGGAGGCGATCGCCGAGGTCGCGGCCGAGCTCGGGCTCCCGAAGCGGGACGTCTTCGACGCCGTGGTCGCCGCCAAGAAGCGCTGAGCGGGCCCGACCGCGCCGGGTGTGGAAGACACCGAACGCGCCAACCGGGTCGGCCACCGAGCAACGGTGATCGCGTCAAGCGTCGGCAACGAAGGGGTAGCACAATGGGAGTGTTCGGCCCATGCCAGGCCCAATTTCGTCATCTGACGTATTAGAGGTGGCCAAGGGGGTGTAACCGCCGATACGGCAGGCGATCCAACGGGCATTCCATGGAAGCCGGGGCCCATGGGAAGCCACCGAACCATCGGTGGACGGAACGGCCCGCGCGAGGAGGTCGCCATGAACACCTCGACCATCGTGCACGAGGCGTACTCGTTCGTGTGTCTCAGTTGTGGCCACGGCTGGGAGCGCGCCTACGAGATCCACCACGTCACCGGCCTGCACGGAGAGCGGGTCTGCCACTACTACGCGGACGGTGACCGGGTGCCTTCCCCGTTCAGCCGTCCCAGCTGCGAACACTGCGACGGCGTCCGCCTGCGCATCCTGCCCGCCGGGCGTGTCGCCTCCGTGACCCCGCCCCCGCCTCCGTCCCCGTCCACCGGCGCCGCGCCGCCCTCGTCCACCGGTCGCCACTGGCACCTCCGCCTGAGCCGCCACTGACCCGGCACACCCTCTCCCGTGGGCCGCCCCTCGATACTCGGGGGCGGCCCACTCCGCGCGGGCCGTAGGATTTCCGGCATGGCGGCCTCTGGATCCACTGATCTCTCCACGACCCCGGGCGGACACGCGGGGGGCAAGGCGTACTACGTCTCCACCCCGATCTACTACGTGAACGACGCCCCGCACCTCGGCCACGCCTACACGACCGTCGCAGGCGACGTGCTCACCCGCTGGCACCGTCAGCGCGGCGAGAAGGTGTGGTACCTCACCGGCACCGACGAGCACGGCCAGAAGGTCATGCGCACCGCCCAGACCAACGGGGTCACCCCGAAGGAGTGGGCGGACCGGCTCGTCGAGACGGCGTGGAAGCCGCTGTGGGAGCACCTGGAGATCGCCAACGACGACTTCATCCGCACGACCCAGGAGCGGCACACGCACCGCGTCCAGGAGTTCGTGCAGGACCTGTACGACAAGGGCGAGATCTACAAGGGCTCGTACGAGGGCCCGTACTGCGTCGGCTGCGAGGAGTTCAAGCTCCCGGGCGACCTGATCGACGGCACCGGCGAGTACGAGGGCCAGAAGCTCTGCCCGATCCACGGCCGCCCCGTTGAGATGCTGTCGGAGGACAACTACTTCTTCCGGATGTCCGCGTACACCGAGCGGCTCCTGGAGTTCTACGCGGCCAACCCCGACTTCATCCAGCCCGCCTCGGCGCGCAACGAGGTCCTCAAGTTCGTCCAGCAGGGCCTGCAGGACCTGTCGATCTCGCGGTCGACGTTCGACTGGGGCATCAAGCTGCCGTGGGACCCCGCGCACGTGCTGTACGTGTGGGTGGACGCGCTGCTCAACTACGCCACCGCGGTCGGCTACGGCGCCGACCAGGCGAAGTTCGACGCGACCTTCCCGGCCGACGTGCACCTGGTCGGCAAGGACATCCTGCGCTTCCACGCGGTGATCTGGCCGGCCATGCTGATGGCGGCCGGCCTGCCGCTGCCCGGCAAGGTGTTCGCGCACGGCTGGCTGCTGGTCGGCGGCGAGAAGATGAGCAAGTCGAAGCTGACCGGCATCTCGCCCCATCAGCTGACCGACCACTTCGGTGTCGACGCGTACCGGTACTACTTCATGCGCGCGATCCCGTTCGGCCAGGACGGCTCGTTCTCGTGGGAGGACTTCACCGCCCGCTACACGTCCGAGCTGGCGAACGACTTCGGCAACCTGGCGTCGCGCGTCGCCGCGATGGTCGGCAAGTACTTCGACGGCACGCTGCCCGCCGCGACCGCCGACGGTCCCGCGGAGGAGGCGCTGCACGCCGCGCTCGCCAACGCCGTGAAGTCCGCCGACAGCAAGGTCGAGCAGCTCGACTTCCAGGGCGCGCTGGACGACGTCTTCGGCTTCGTGAAGCTGGTCAACGGCTACCTCACCGAGCAGGAGCCGTGGAAGGTCGCCAAGGACACGTCCGAGGAGGGCCAGGCCCGCCTCGCGACGATCCTGTACACCGCGGCGGAGTCGCTGCGCGGCCTCGCCGTCCTGCTGAACCCGGTCATGCCGGCGACCGCCGAGAAGCTGTGGGCGTCGCTGGGCGCCGAGGCGCACCTCGGCGCGCTGCCCGCGCAGCGGGTCCAGGACGCGGGCACCTGGGGGCAGCTGCCCGCCGGTGCGACCGTCACCAAGGGCGAGATCCTCTTCCCCCGTCTGGAAGAGAAGAAGGACAGCTGAGGATGGGCAAGCGCACGCGCCGCGACGGCGGGCCCCGGGACACGACGCCGCCTCCGGCGCCGCCGTCGCTGCGCGTGCCCGTGTGGGACGCCCACACGCACCTCGACCTGCAGGAGGGCGACATCGCCTCGGCGCTGTCCGCGGCGGCCGAGGTCGGCGTGTCCACGCTCGTGCAGGTCGGCATCGACGTGCCGTCGTCGCGGTGGGCCGCCGAGGCGGCGTTCGACAACCCGCGCGTGCACGCCACCGTCGCCCTTCACCCGAACGAGGCACCCCGCCTCGTGCTCGGCGACCCGGACGGCTGGTCCGGGCAGCGCCGCGAGCCCGGCGGCATGGCCGCCCTGGACGCCGCGCTCGCCGTCGTCGACGAACTCGCCGCGCTCCCGCACGTCCGCGGCGTCGGCGAGACCGGCCTGGACTACTTCCGCACCGGCCCCGAGGGCGCCGAGGTGCAGCACGAGTCGTTCCGGCGGCACATCGCGATCGCGAAGCGGCACGGCAAGGCCCTGGTGATCCACGACCGGGACGCGCACGACGACGTGCTGCGCATCCTCCAGGAGGAGGGCGCGCCCGAAACGGTGGTCTTCCACTGCTTCTCGGGTGACGCGGAGATGGCGAAGACGTGCGCCGAGCGCGGCTACGTCATGTCGTTCGCCGGCAACATGACCTATCCCAGCGCGCAGCCGCTGCGGGACGCGCTGGCGGTCGCGCCGCTGGACCTGCTGCTGGTGGAGACGGACGCGCCGTTCCTGACGCCCGTGCCGTTCCGGGGCCGCCCGAACGCGCCGTACCTGATCCCGGTGACGGTGCGCGCGATGGCGGACGTGAAGGGCGTCGACGAAGACGTGCTGTGCCACGCGCTGGCGGCGAACGCCGAGCGCGTATTCGGCGACCGGTGACCTGTTACAGTCCCTTGCTCGACGGACTGAGGTGACGGGAGCCACCCCTTGAGTCGTTCCGCCGAGCGCGGTCGCAGGCGCGGAAGAGCGCCGCGACGCGGCTTCTCGCCGCGCGTCCTGGTGCCGCAACTGCTGGTCGTGGCCGTCCTCGTGGGCGGCACCACCGCGTTCGTCCGCTACGACAAGACGGTCACCGTGGTCGTCGACGGCAAAGAGCGCACCGTGCACACCTTCGCGTCGAACGTGCGCCAGGTGCTCGACCGCCAGCAGATCAAGGTCGGCGAGCACGACATCGTCGCGCCGGGCCGGAACGCCACGCTCGACGACGGCGACCGCATCGCGGTCCGCTACGGCCGCCTCCTCACCCTGAACCTCGACGGCAAGCCGCAGCAGGTGTGGGTCACCGCCACGTCGGTCTCCGAGGCGATGGACCAGCTCGGTGTGCGCACCGACGGAGCGTTCCTGTCGGCGTCGCGCAGCCAGACCATCGGCCGCGAGGGCCTCAACCTGGACGTGCGCACCGAGCGCGGCATCACGTTCATGGCCGACGGCAAGCAGATCCCGCTGCGCACCAACGTGGCGACGGTCGGCGAGGCGCTCAAGCAGGCCGGCCTCACGATGGGGCCGCAGGACCGGCTCAGCGCCTCCGCGGACGCGTACCCCACCGAGGGCATGACCGTGTCTGTGCTGCGCGTGACCGGCTCGACGGTGGTCAAGGACGACAAGATCCCGTTCGAGACCGTCCGGCAGGACGACCCGACCGCGTTCAAGGGCAGCGAGGTCGTCGTTACCAAGGGCGTCACCGGCGTCAAGAAGGTCACCTGGGCCTACGAGACGATCGACGGCGTCAAGCAGGACCCGCGCAAGGTGTCGGAGGAGGTCGTCAAGCCGCCGGTCACGCAGGTGGTCAAGGTCGGCACCAAGGCGCTGCCGACGTCCGTCGCGGGCGCCGACGACCTCAACTGGGCGGCGATGGCGCAGTGCGAGTCGGGCGGCAACCCGAAGGCCATAGACCCCACCGGGACCTACCACGGCCTCTACCAGTTCGACGCCGGGACGTGGCGCTCGATGGGCGGCACCGGGGTGGCCAGCCAGGCGCCCGCCGCCGAGCAGACGTACCGCGCCAAGCTCATGTACGTGCAGCGGGGCGCGAGTCCGTGGCCTGTGTGCGGCCGTAAGCTGTATTCGTGAGTGCCCGTGATTGACCGCTCGAACGATCGTCCTGCGGAACCCGGTCTCCTCGGTCCCGCGGACATCCGCGAGCTGGCCGGGGCGCTCGGCGTCCGTCCCACCAAGCAGCTCGGCCAGAACTTCGTCATCGACGCCAACACCGTGCGGCGCATCGTCCGCACCGCGGAGGTCAAGCCGGACGACGTCGTCGTCGAGATCGGCCCCGGCCTCGGCTCGCTGACCCTCGCGCTGCTCGAGGCCGCCGACCGCGTCGTCGCCGTCGAGATCGACCCAGTGCTCGCCGCGCACCTGCCGACCACCGTCGCCGCCCGCATGCCGGGCCGCGCCGACCGGTTCGCGCTCGTGCACGCCGACGCCATGACGGTCACCGAACTGCCGGGCCCCGCCCCCACCGCGCTGGTGGCGAACCTGCCCTACAACGTGTCGGTGCCGGTACTGCTGCACATGCTGCAGACCTTCCCGAGCATCGAACGCACGCTGGTGATGGTGCAGTCCGAGGTCGCCGACCGGCTCGCCGCGACGCCCGGCGGCAAGGTCTACGGCGTGCCGTCGGTCAAGGCCTCCTGGTACGCCGACGTGAAGCGCGCCGGCGCGATCGGCCGCAACGTGTTCTGGCCCGCCCCCAACGTCGACTCGGGGCTGGTCTCGCTCGTGCGCCGCGAACCGCCCGCGACCAGCGCCACCCGCCAGGCGGTCTTCGCCGTCGTCGACGCCGCGTTCGCGCAGCGCCGCAAGACGCTCCGCGCCGCGCTCGCGGGCTGGGCGGGCTCCCCGCAGGCCGCCGAGGACGCGCTGGTGGCCGCTGGCGTCGACCCCAAGGCGCGCGGCGAGTCGCTCGGCGTCGAGGCCTTCGCGCGGATCGCCGAGCACGGCCCGCGCGCGTGAGCCGGCACGTCGCACCCGGAACCGGCGGCGCCCACAGGGGCGCCCGGTGGTCGTCCCGCTACGGTCAGTACGATCGACGAGGACCACGCCCCGCCGACGCCAGGGAGCAGCAGCCCTCGTGACTTCCGTGACCGTTCTCGTTCCCGCCAAGGTGAACCTGCAGCTCGCCGTGGGGGCGGTCAGGCCGGACGGGTACCACGAGCTGGTGTCGGTCTTCCACGCCGTCTCGCTGTTCGACGAGGTGACGGTTCGCCCGGCGGACCGCCTCACCGTCACCGTCGAGGGCGAGGGCGAGGGCGTCGTGCCGCTGGACCGGAGCAACCTCGCGGTCCGCGCGGTCGAACTGCTCGCCGACCGGCTGGGGCAGCGCCCCGACGTCCACGTGCACCTGCGCAAGGGCATCCCGGTCGCGGGCGGCATGGCGGGCGGCAGCGCGGACGCCGCGGCGGCCCTGCTGGCGTGCGACACCCTGTGGCGCGGCGCGACGCCGCGCGAGATGCTCCGCCGGCTCGGCGCCGAACTGGGCAGCGACGTCCCCTTCAGCGACCTCGGCGGCACCGCCATCGGCACCGGGCGCGGCGAACGCCTCGCCGCGGTCCCGTCGGTCGGCCGCTTCCACTGGGTCTTCGCGCTCGCCGACGGCGGCCTGTCCACGCCCGCCGTGTACGGCGAGTGCGACCGGCTGCGCGAGGTCGCGGGCGAGCCCGTGCCCGTCCCCGCGCCGCGCGAGGAACTGGTCGCGGCCCTGCGCGCCGGCGACGCCGCCGCGCTCGGCGCCGCCATGTCCAACGACCTGCAGCCCGCCGCGCTGTCGCTGCGTCCCGCGCTCCGCGACACCCTCGACGCGGGCCGCGCCGCGGGGGCCCTCGGCGCCCTCGTCTCCGGATCCGGCCCGACGTGCGCCTTCCTGGCCGCCGACGAGGCCGCCGCCAAGACGGTCGCGGTCGCGCTGGAGGAGTCGGGCACGTGCCGGACGACCCGGGTCGCCTACGGCCCGGTCGGCGGCGCGAAGGTCGTCCCGACGCCGAGGCTGCGGACGAACGAGTCCACCCCCGGCGTCGGCTGACCACGCGCCGACCCGCCCCGGTCAGCGCCCGCGGGCGCGCTCGGCACGCAGCGGCGCACCCACGTCGTGCATGTGTCCGAGCGCCTGCCGGTACGACGCGACCAGCCCGGTCTCCAGGTACGGCACCCCCAGCCGCGCGCAGTGCGCCCGGACGATCGGCTGGGCGCGCCGCAGGTTGACCCGCGGCATGCTGGGCACCAGGTGGTGCTCGATCTGGTAGTTGAGGCCGCCGAGCATCCAGTCGGTGACCGGGCCGCCGCGCACGTTGCGCGAGGTCAGCACCTGACGGCGCAGGTGGTCCCAGGTCACGCCGGGCTCGGGCATCGGCATGCCCTTGTGGTTCGGCGCGAACGCGGCGCCCAGGTGCAGGCCGAGCAGCGCGTGGTGGAGCAGCGCGAACACCAGGGCCTTGAGCGGCGACATCGCGGTCAGCAGGACGCCGACGTACGCCGTGAAGTGCACGGCCAGCACAGCGCCTTCGACGAGCTGCTCGCGCCGGGTGCGCTCCTTGAGCGCGACGATGCTCCCGATCTTGAGGTTGAGGCCTTCGAGGAGCAGCAGCGGGAAGAACAGCCGGGCCTGGTGCCGGGTCAGCCAGCCCATGACGCCGGTGCGTCCGCGGGTCTGGTCGGCGTCCCAGACCAGGACGCCGACCCGCACGTCGGGGTCCTTCTCGCGGTGGTTCGGGTTCGCGTGGTGCCTGGAGTGCTTGGCGTTCCACCAGCCGCAGCTCATGCCCATGAGCAGGTTGCCGTGCAGGAGGGAGAGCGCCCGGTGGGTGCGCGCGTCGCGGCCGATCTGCTGGTGGCCGGCGTCGTGCCCGACGAACGAGGCGCGGGTGGTGAACAGGGCGACGGGTATGGCGAGCAGCAGCTGCCACCACGAGTCGCCCAGCCACAGCACCGCGGCCCACGACGTCAGGAACAGCACGAGGTTGACGGCGATCATGCGGGCGTACCAGGCGCGCCGCCGCTCCATCAGCCCCGCGGCCTTGAGTTCGGCGAGCAGCGGCGCGAAGTCGCTTCCGCGCCGCCCGCGTTCACGGACCGGAGGATCGTCGACGAGGGCGGTCGGTGCTGAAGGCATGGCGTACCTCGGTATCGGCGGCGGGAGTTCACGCGCCTGCCGACGGCTCGATCAGCCGCCGCCAGGCGCCGTGGTTCCACGCTATGAATCCGATGTACGCCGGTCGCCCCGGCTGTCCCCCCGGTCGGGTGGGCCCAGACCCCCGACGATGGTGGGGCGGCACCCCCATGGACGGACCGCCCGGCCCGTGCCTAGTCGAAGACCCGGGCCACCAACTCCGCGTACTCCATGCCGAGTTCCGCCAGCATGCGGGCGAGCGCCGGCGGGGCGCCCGCGGCGCGCGGCGTGGTCTTCGCCGGGAGTGCCGCGATGTTGCCGCTGCCCAGGCTGGAGGCCGGGGTGGTCGGCGGGGTGACCTGGTAGCTGCGCCACACCTTCTGGCGCAGGTTGATCAGCACGAGGTCGGGGGCGCGCCAGGCGATGAACGTGCCCTCGCCCTTGCTCTGCGCGCGGACGAGGACGACGCCGTCCACGTCGCGGCCCAGCCGGTCGGCGACCTTCGCCGCGACCGGCATCGGGTTGCCGAAGGTGCCGGTGACCTCCCACAGGCCTGCGTCGTCGTACACCCGCCAACCGGACTCGGCGAACTCGCCGAGCGCCTCGGCGAACGGGCCGTCGATGACGACCTCGGGGAACGGCTCCGCGACGGGCTCGTCGGCGTAGCCGCCCGCGTGGTCGGCCTCGGCCTCGCCCGCGAAGGGCTCCTCGGCGGCGACCGGCACGACGGGGCGGGGCTCCTCGACCGGTGCGATCGGGGCGACCGGCGCGACCGGCTCGGCGGTCGGCTCCTCCCGCGGCACCGCCACCGGCCGGATCACCGGCGCGGGGGCCGTCACGGCTGCGGCCGGCGCGGCGGGCTCGACCACGGGACGGGCGACCGGGGCGGTCGGCGTGACCGGCGGCTCGGGACGCCTGGTGTCCGCGACCGCCCCGTACGCGAACACCACCGGCGAGGTGGCCAGCGTCCCGTCGGCCCTCGGGTGCGAGGCCCGCAGCGCGGTCCCGGGCGCGACGCCCGGCGCGAACATCTCACCGAGCTGCCCCGCCGGGACGGACCCCACGGTGCGCCAGTTCCCTGCCTGGTCCGCGGCCGTGATGTCGACGGCGACCGGCTGCGCCTGCGCGAGTTCGACGGTGACCAGCGAACCGTCCGTGCGCGCGCCCAGCAGCACGAGCGACGGCGTCGCCCCGGTGTAGGGGCCGGGCAGCGCGGCCGGGTCGAGGGTGCTCCCGTCCGGCAGCAGCGCCGCGTCGCCCGGTGCGAGGACGGCGAGTTCGATGTCGCCGCCGTCCCGCGCCGTCGCGGTGAGCGCGGCGGGGGTCAGGCCGGGGCCGCCGGCGAGGGCCGTCCAGTGGTCGCCGATCCGCCACTGCACGAGCTTGGCGTGCCGGACCTGGTCGTCGTCCAGCAGCCGGGCCTCGGCGGAGCGCCCGTCGAGTGCGGCGGCGACCGCGGCGGGGTCGTAGCCGGTCCACCGCGCCTGGACGGCGACGACGACGTGCTTGGGGTCGAGGCGCTCGACGAGCGCCCGGAGCGCGTGCCCGGCCGGGTCGAGGAACCGCGCGTGGACGTGCAGTTCGTCGACGGGGCCGCGGGGCAGCTGGTCGAGGAGGGGGGTGTCGAGGTTGTGCAGGAGGCGGGCCTCGGGGCCTTCGCCGGCCTCGGTCTCGTCCGCTTCGATGTGCCGCTCGGTCACGAGTTCGGCGAGTTCGGCGAGGCGCTCGGCGGCCCAGGGCGCGAGCCGTACCGCGCCGGGCAGGGCGTCGAGCCAGTCGGCCAGGTCGGCGAGCATGGCGTGGGACGCGTTGTCGTCGCAGCTGACGACGGTCCACAGCTCGTCCCCGGCGGCGGGTCCGGCCGGGGCGCCGGTGCCGACCGCGAGCCGGGTGGCGCCGTCGCCGAGCAGGAGGGCCAGCTTCGGGTGGAACGCGCCGCGCGCGGCGGCCAGCGCGTGCAGGTAACCGCGACCCGCCATGTGCGCCGTGTGCGGGTCGGGCCCGCCGCGCTCGTTGGTCCGGCTCCGCTGGAACGCGGCGTGCGCCGCGTCGGAGACGACGGTCGTCCTGGCCCCGCGGGCCCGGGCCGCCGGTATCGCGTCGCGCTCCACGCTGTCCGGCGGGAACGCCGAACCCAACAGCAGCACCTCACGCAACGCGGTGCCCGCAGGCCACGCGTGCAACAGCATCGCCGGGACGTCCACCGCGAGCGGGTTGCGCCCGGTGTGCCTGCCCAGACCTGTACTCGACCAAGCCGGTCCGCGGACATCGATGGTCACGCGTCCCCCTTTCCGCTCGTGGCCATCGTATGAGCACCGTCACGGTGCCGCGCCGCCGGGCGCGGACAGCCGTCCGGTCCCCTCTTCTCACAACCGTAGAATCGGGTGCTCCCATCCCCGGAAGATCCACCAGAAGGTCGTGCCGTGGCGAACCTGGTCAACCTCGAGTCCGTCAGCAAGGCGTACGTCATGCGCACGCTGCTCGACGCCGTGTCGCTGGGCGTGGGTGAGGGCGACCGGATCGGCGTCGTCGGCCGCAACGGCGACGGCAAGACGACCCTCATCAAGGTGATGGCCCAGCGCGAGCCCGCGGACTCGGGCCGCGTGACCCACATGACCGGCCTCAGCCTCGGCTTCCTGAGCCAGCAGGACGACCTGGACCCGGCCGCGACGGTCCGCCACGAGATCGTCGGCGACCGCCCCGACCACGTGTGGGCGGGCGACGCGCGGGTGCGCGACGTGCTGTCCGGTCTGTTCGGCGGCCTTGACATGCCGGGCTTCCCGCAGGGCATGGACACCGTGATCGGCCCGCTGTCCGGCGGCGAGCGCCGCCGCATCGCGCTCGCGAAGCTGCTCATCGGCGAGCACGACCTGATCATCCTCGACGAGCCCACCAACCACCTCGACATCGAGGGCATCGCGTGGCTGGCCGGGCACCTGAAGGCGCGCCGCTCCGCGCTCGTCGTGGTGACCCACGACCGGTGGTTCCTGGACGAGGTGTGCACGCGCATGTGGGACGTGCAGGCCGGCCGCATCCACGACTACGAGGGCGGCTACTCCGCGTACGTCCTGGCCCGCGCCGAGCGCGAGCGGATCGCCGCGACCGAGGAGGTCAAGCGGCAGAACCTGATCCGCAAGGAGCTGGCCTGGCTGCGCCGCGGCGCCCCCGCCCGGACCTCGAAGCCGAAGTTCCGCATCGAGGCGGCCAACGAGCTGATCGCCAACGAGCCGCCGCCGCGCGACCGCAGCGAGCTGATGAAGTTCGCGAACGCGCGGCTGGGCAAGACGGTCTTCGAGCTGAAGGACGTCACGGTCGAGGCCGGCCCGAAGACCCTGCTCAAGCACCTGACCTGGAACCTGGGACCCGGCGACCGCATCGGCCTGGTCGGCGTGAACGGCGCCGGCAAGACCTCGCTCATGCGGGCGATGGCCGCCGCCGCGTTCGAGGAGAAGGAGCCGGCCGCGGGCCGCGTCGTGGTCGGCAAGACCGTGCGGCTGGCCTACCTGTCGCAGGAGGTCGTCGAGCTCGACCCGGCGTGGCGGGTGCTGGAGGCGGTGCAGCGCGTGCGCGAGCGCGTCGACCTCGGCAAGGGCCGCGAGCTGACCGCGGGCCAGCTGTGCGAGCAGTTCGGCTTCACCGGCGAGAAGCAGTGGACGCCGGTCGGCGACCTGTCCGGCGGCGAGCGCCGCCGCCTGCAACTGCTGCGGCTGCTCATGGACGAGCCCAACGTGCTGTTCCTCGACGAGCCGACCAACGACCTCGACATCGAGACGCTGACCCAGCTCGAGGACCTGCTGGACGGCTGGCCGGGCTCGCTCGTCGTGGTCAGCCACGACCGGTACTTCGTCGAGCGCACGACCGACACCGCGTGGGCGCTGCTGGGCGACCAGACGCTGCGTATGCTGCCGGGCGGTGTCGAGGAGTACCTCGAACGCCGCCGCGCCGCGGTGGAGGCGGTCGGCGCCGCCGCGCCCACGAAGCAGCGCACCGGCGACACCCGCGCCGCGAAGCGCGAACTGCAGAAGATCGAGCGGCAGTTGGCGAAGCTCGGCGAGCGCGAGGAGAAGCTGCACGCCGGAATGGCCGAGCACGCAACGGACTTCGAGAAGGTCGCCGGCCTGGACGCCGAACTGCGCGCGCTGGCCGCCGAGCGCGAGGACCTGGAGACCCGCTGGCTCGAACTCGCGGAGGAGACCGGCGAGTAACCCCCGGCCCGCCGCGCCGCCGCCAGGCAACCGGTTCGTCGCCATCGGCGTCCGTGGGGGCGCACCGCCGGTTTCGTTGGGTCCCAGCCCCGAAAAAATAGGACCAAAGGCCAACGCCCACCGGGAGACCGCCGTAGTCTGAACGGCGGTACCGGTGGGCGTTCCCGCGTCTGCCGGGGTTGTGGGGGCGGGAGGGGCAGTCGCAAGGCGACGCCTGGAACCGGCGGGTGCGGATGGGGATTTTCGCCCGCCGGGGAACAAGCGTCGACGCCGCACATGACCGGGAGGCGGCCTGCCGACGGTCATGCTGCCCCTGACTATGGGGGGCTTGATGGGGTTGAAGACCACGTCGGCAGAGACGCTGCGCGCGGGCCTGCGCACCCTGGTCGTGGGGGCCGGGTCGGCGGGCAGCGCACTAGCGCGCGACCTGTTGCGCACACCCGAGTTCGGGCTGTGCCCGATCGGGTTTCTGGACGACGATCCGCGCAAGAAAGCGGTCCGGGTGGGCGGACTGCCATGGGACGAACCCGAGCTGCCCGAGCACCTCACCGTGCTGGGCCGGCTCGACGACTTGGTGGACGTCAGCCTCGAACACGCCGTCGAGGTGGTCGTGCTGGCCATCCCCGGCCTGCTGCCGGAGGACTTCCGCAAGGTCGCCGCCGCAGCCTCCGCGGTCGGCGCGAGCGTGCGCTACCTGCCGTCGTTCCTCGTCGCGCTGCGCCGCGACGTGGTGGGCAGCGACATGCGCACACTGGACGTCAACCGGCTGATCGGACGCCAGGAACTGCACGTGGTGTCGGCCTCCGTGCGCGAGGTCATCGCCGGCCGCCGCGTCCTGGTGACCGGCGCGGGCGGTTCGATCGGCAGTGAGCTGTGCCGCCAGGTGTACGGCTTCGGGCCGAGCAAGATGTACATGCTCGACCACGACGAGTCGAACCTGCACCGCCTGCAACTGGACGTGTGGGGCGAGGCGTTGCTCGACGACGACACCCTCGTCATCGCGGACATCCGGGACCGGCCGCGGATCGAGCAGATCTTCCGCGACCTCAAGCCCGAGGTGGTGTTCCACGCTGCCGCGCACAAGCACCTGCCGCTGCTCGAACGGCACCCGTGCGAGGCGGTCAAGTCCAACGTGCTGGGCACCGAGAACCTCGTGCGGGCCGCGCTGGACATCGGCGTGGAGCGCTTCATCCTGATCTCCACGGACAAGGCCGCCGACCCGGTGTCGGTGCTGGGCGCGACCAAGCGCCTCGCCGAGCTGATCGTGCAGGCCAACACGCAGGCGCCGGGCGTCTTCGCGGGTGTGCGGTTCGGCAACGTGCTGGGCAGCCGCGGCTCGCTGCTGTCGGTGCTCGCCGAACAGGTGCGCAGCGGCGGCCCCGTCACGGTCACGCACCCGGAGGTCACGCGCTTCTTCATGACCATCGAGGAGGCGGTCGGCCTGGTCCTGGAGGCCGGGCGGATGGCGCAGGGCGGCGAGATCTTCGTCCTCGACATGGGCGACCCGGTGCGGATCGTCGACCTGGTGCACAAGTTCGTCGAGCAGGTGAACCAGCCGCAGGTGGAGATCAGGTTCACCGGCCTGCGGCCCGGCGAGAAGCTGCACGAGGCGCTGTTCTCCGTGGTCGAGGAGCGGCTGCCCACCGAACACCCGCGGGTGTACGCGACGGTCCCGCCGGTCGACACTCTCGGCGCCGTCGTACGCCTGCCGGAGCTGTACGGGCACGCGTCGGTCAACGACGACCACGCGGTGCGCGGGCTGCTCACCGAGTTGCTGCCCGGGTACTCGGCCGCCGCGTCGGAGGGGGCGGCGGCGTTCGCGGCGCCGTACCCGGACGACTTCTGAGCGACCGCCCGCGACCCCGTCGCGCGCTGAGCCGAACCGCCGAGTGACGGGAAAGCGCCGTCACTCGGCGGACGGGCCCGTCGTTCTTCACGGCATGACGACGCCGACCGCCGCGCGCGACGCGGCCCCGGACGCCCGGCTGCGCGCGTTCTACGAGGCCGACGAGACCGTTCACCGGACGGGCGCCGACCGGATCCGCCGCCAGCTCGCGCTGCTGCGGCCGGTCGTCGACCAGGCCGTGAAACCGCTGACCGTGCTCGACCTGGGCTGCGGCGACGGATACGCCACCGAGCGGATCCAGGCGCTGGTGGACGGCGCCGTGCACGCGTACCCGTGCACCGTGTGGCCGCCCGCCGGACCCGGCCGGCACCGCGTGGTCGGCGTCGACTGGTCGGAGACCGCGCTGGCCCGGGCCCGCGCGCGCGGCCTGGAGACGGTCCGCGCCGCGCTGGACACCGGCACACCGCTGCCGTTCGCCGACGGAGAGGCGGACGTCGTGGTGATGAGCGAGGTCGTCGAGCACCTCGTCGACCCGGACGCCGCGCTGGCCGAGGCGTACCGCGTGCTGCGCCCCGGCGGCCACCTGTTCCTGTCCACCCCGAACCTGGCCGCGTGGTTCAACCGGATGCTGCTCCTCGCGGGCGTGCAGCCGGCCTTCTCCGAGGTCGCGCTGTCCGGGGTCTACGGCCGTCCGGGCCGCGAAGTCGCCGGGCACCTGAGGCTGTTCACGCGGCGCGCGCTCGTGGAGTTCCTGACCGCGCGCGGCTTCCGGGCGATCAAGGTGACCGGTGCGGCGTGCGAGGCGCTGCCGGCGCCCGGGCGGCCGCTCGACCGGCTGCTGACCCGGGTGCCGTCGGCGGCGGCGATCCTGCTCGTCCACGCGCGCACGCCGGTGCGGTTCGCCCACCCGTCGCCCCCGGTGTACGTCGGCCGCGCCGGGGCCGCGGCGTCCGCGCTCAGCCCGCGAACTCCAGCAGCACCGGGTGGTTCACCGAACGCCGGTCGCAGGGGCCCTGGAACACGATCCGGAAGTCGCCGAACTGCCGGCGCACCAGCATGAGCAGCTCGGAGTGCGGGTAGACGCCGCGCAGCCCGGACATCTCCAGGTACAGGTAGTGCACGGTCATGCCGCCCAGGCACTTGAGGACTTCCAGCTCGTAGCCGGCGACGTCGATCCTGACGAGGTCGTACTCCTGGTGGCCGGTGACCGACGACGGGTCGCTCACGCTGCGCACCGCGACGCTGCGGGGCGCGGCGATCGCGTCCACCTGGTCCGCGAGCAGCGAACCGCTCGCGGAGCGGCCCGGCTCGACGTACAGCTCGTCGACCGGGCGCGGCGACAGCGCGTACGGCCACACCCGGACCCCTTCGAGCCCCGCGGTGTTCTGCTCGAGCAGCGGCACGACGGCGCTGTTCGGCTCGAACACGTCGATCTGCGCGTGCGGCGCGAAGTGCCTGAGCGTCACGGCGAACTGGCCGAGGTTCCCGCCGACGTCGAGGACCGAGCGGGGCGTGGAGCCGGGCCGCAGGTTGCCGAGCACGTCGCGGCCGACCGCGCGCGGATACGCCTGCAGGTTCAGCGGCGCGGCGACGTCGTCGAACATGAACGTGCGGTCCAGGTAGCGGATGCCGCGCCGCTGCCCGCGCGCGACGCGCACGTACGACGCGGCCATGTCCCCGTAGTAGCGCAGCCGCGTGCCCACCGGCAGATCGGCCTGCCACCAGTCCCGATTGCGGCTCCACAGCCGCAGGTTCGTCGCGTGGCGCCGGTAGCGGGTCTCGCGGATGCGCTCGTGCGACGACCGCGAGGCGGTCTGCGCGGGCACGAGAATGCCGGCTCCCGGATCCTCCAGCACCGACGCGCCCGACGAACTCGCGTCCCCGGTACGGACGGTGGCGCGCGAGGCGGCCGAGGACCCGGACGCCCGGCCGGACGCGACGGAGGTGGACGGGTCGTTCGGCTGGGCCACGGCACTCCTCGGGACGGCGTCCGTGCGACGGACGACAAGGGGAACGCGAGGTCAACGAATCAGGGCACCGGGTGGTCACTTCGTCGCCCGTTCAGGGGAACATTCGGTCGCCGCGGATCGCGCCGCGGCCGACCGCGGCCCCGCCGCTGGTACATGTGGCCGGTGCGCGTCCTCCTCTTCAACCGGAAGTGCCCCGCCCACCCGACCGCGGGCGGCGCCGAGGTCTACACCCGTGAGGTGCTGAGCCGTTGGGCGGCGCGCGGCCACGACGTGACGTGGTTCGCGGCGGCCGTCACGGGGCGCCCGGCCGAGGAGGTGCGTGCGGACGGTGTCCGGGTGGTCCGCGCCGGCGGCCGGTTCGGCGTCCACCGCGCGGCCCGCGCCTGGTACGCGGCGGCGCGCCGCCGGGGCGAGCACTTCGACCTGCTCGTCGACGAGGTGGACACCCGGCCGTTCGGCTGCGCGACGTGGTCCGACGGCGTGCCGTCCGTCGCCTTCGTCCACCGGGTCGCGCGAGAACTGTGGGCACACGAATTCCCGTGGCCGCTGTCGTGGTTCGGCCGTACCGTCGCCGAACCGCGCTGGCTGCGCACGCTCGCGGACGTGCCGGTGCTGACGGTGTCGCCGTCCAGCCGCCGTTCGCTGCGCGAGTACGGGCTGCGCCGCATCACGCTGGTGCCGGAGGGCATGGACGCCCGGCGGCGGCCGGACGTCGCGCGCGAGGTGCGCCCGACGCTGGTCCACGTCGGCCGGCTGACCTCCGGCAGCCAGGTCGACCAGCTGTTCGAGGCGGTGCGGCTGCTCCGCGAGCAGATCCCCGGCGTGCGGCTGTGGCTGGTCGGCGACGGTCCGGCGGCCCGACGTCTGCGCCGCTCCGCGCCCGACGGCGTGCTCTTCCACGGCCGGGTCCCCGTCCACAAGCGCGACGAACTCCTGGCGCGCGCACATGCCTTGGTGAGCACTGCGGCGCGGGAGGGCTGGGCGCTGGCCGTCGACGAGGCGGCCGCCATGGGCACGCCGGCCATCGCGTACGCCAACCCGGGCCTGGTCGACGCGGTCCCGGCCGCGCAGGGCGTGCTGGTCGCCCCCGCCCCGGCCGCGCTCGCCGCCGGGCTCGCCGAGCACCTGCCGGGATGGTGCGAGGCGCCCTCGCCCGGCGGCTGGCGCGGCGGCGCGCTGTCGTGGGACGAGGTCGCGGACGCGGTGTGGGAGGCGTGCGCGGCGCACGTCGCCCGGGTCGGGCCCGACCCGGCCCCCGTGTGACCGCCGGCTAGCCGCGTCGGGCGCGGCGCTCCTCCGCCATGCCGCACAACATCCCGCCGACCTCGACCGCCTTGAGCAGCGCCAGCCCGGCGGTCAGCGCGGGCGCCTTCGCGAGTCGCGCGGGGGAGCTGACCAGCGAGGTCCGGATGAACGGACGGCGCTCCTGCCGCGGCAGCGTGGCGTAGTCGTAGAAGTTGCGGCCGTAGTAGCGCTTCTTGGCGAACGCACGGCCGAGCGACAGGCGGCCCTCGTCGTGTCCGACGGCGGAGTTCAGGCGGCGGATCGCCCACCCGTCGGCGGCGATCCGCTCCGAGAACTCCCAGTCCTCGGCGGCGCACCGGGACTCGTCGTAGCCGCCCGCGAGTTCGACGGCGGCGCGGCGGAAGAACCGGGCGCCTTCGGTCGCCGGGTCGCCCGCCGACAGCCGCTTCTCGTGTGCGCGGCAGCGCGCGAAGAACCCGGCGCCGAACGCGTATTCGGGGACGACCAGGCCGCCGAGGCCGGGATCCTCGCAGAACGACGCGACCGCCTCGGACGCCGCGCCCGGGTCGAGCACCATGTCGCTGTCCAGGAACGCCACGACGCGCGCCCGCGACGCCTGCCACCCGGCGTTGCGCTGCGAGCTGCGCCCGGGTCCGTGGAGCAGCAGGCGGTCGGCCCACCGCGCGGCGATCTCCGGCGTGGCGTCGGTCGAGGCGTCGTCGACCACGATCACCTCGACGGACACCCCGGACTGGGCGCGCAGGCTCTTGAGGCACGCCTCCAACGTGCGTCCCGAGTTGCGCGTGGGGACGACGAACGAGACCTCGGGCACCGCGACCGCCTTCCGTGCGAGCTCTTGCGAGTCCTTGGGGCCGACCGGGGCCGACCGCGTCCCCGTGCGGACGCGGCGGCGTGCCCACGCGACCGGTCGGCGAAACGGTCGACGCGTCATCAACGGGTCAACGAAAGGGTCAACGAAAGGAGGTCACGGCAGACACTGAGGAATCACTCGTAGGTATGAAATGCGTGCCTAGTGGACGCATGCGGTCGTTTGTCGGGCCGAGGGCGTGCGGTCGATTTGAGGGAGATCGCACGGGAATATCCGATCGACTGGCGAGGGCCGCCGCCGTCCTGGCCGCAGTCGGCTCGGGCGCCATGCCGCCGGGGCGCGCGCGTCCTACGCGCGCCTCGCGGGAGCGCCCGGGAGACGCCCGCGGCCGCGCCGCCGCCGGCCGACGCCGCGCCTTCGCGCCGAGTACGCCCCCCAGACCGCCCCGCCTTGTGTCCTGCGTCACTCGAACGGGTAACGTGGCCGCGTCGTACAACCGTCGGACCGTACCCGCGCCCCCGCGGGACGGCACACGAAAGGCGGAAGCCGATGATCGACCCGGAACTGAAGGCCGCGCTCGACTCGATGCTCGGCGACCCCGAGCACTGGGTGCACGCCGGCACGGTGACGCCCACCGGTGAGCCGCACGTGACGCCCGTGATGCTGGCGTACGACGACGACCACCTCTACCTGAGCCTCACCGGCCGCACCAAGAAGGCCAACCTCGAGAAGAACCCCAAGGTGTGCCTGTCGATAGCCGAGGACGGGGACATCGCCCACGTGATCATCTGGGGCGAGGTCGAGCTCCGGGAGGACGCCTGGGCGCAGGAGCGCTGGGAGTTCGCGATGCGGCACATCCTCGGCGAACAAGGCCTCACGTCGCAGCACCGCGCGCTGTCCCGCGAGGGCACCAGTCTCGGCGTCGTCACCCCGACCCGCTGGCGGATCTTCGGCCTCGACGGCGGCCCGGGGGAGGGGTCGGGCTACTTCGCCTGAGCCGCGGCGGCCAGCTTCGTCGCGCGCAGTTCGATCGAGTCCAGCAGCAGTTCGAGGGCCAGCATGAAGTTGCCCTCCTCCGTGACGTCCGGCAGGTACGGCGCCGCGGCCGCGATGTGCGGGTACCGGTCGGCGGGCGCGCCCGCGTACTCGCGTGACCACGCACCCTCGTCGCCGCTCCGCGCGGCCTGGTCGAGCGTGAGGTAGGCGGCCTCGAGGCCGCACCACGACAGCACGAAGTCGACCAGCACCCGGTAGTACCGGACCGCCTCCTCCGGCGGGAACCCCGCGTCGGCGAGTGCGCCGAGGGTGATCTCGACGCTCGCCATCTCCGCGGCGCGGCGCGTGGTCCGGGAGACGGACAGCACCGCGGCCTCGGGGTGCGCGAGGTACACCGTGCGGTTGCGCACCAGCATGTCGGTCAGCGTCGCGCGCCAGTCGCCGGTCGGCGTGAAGTCCTCCAGCGCCCGGGCCAGCAGGCGGTCGGCGACCGCGAGGACGAGCTCGTCCTTGTCGCGGAAGTGCCGGTACAGCGCGGTCGGGTCGACGCCGAGGTAGCCGCCGATGCGCCGGAACGTGAAGGCCTCGGGGCCCTGCTCGTCCAGCAGTGCGAGGCATCCGTCGACGATCCGCTCGGGCGTCAGGCCCACGCGTCCGCCGGCTCCCCCGCGGCGCCGGGTGCCGGGCACCCCCGTGCCGGTGCCTGCCATCGCAGCCCTCCCTTGGTGTCCTTGACGCGACGTGCGGGACTCTTCCCGCGCCGACCGGCCCCATCTTGCCGTGTCGAACGCCCGGTGACGTTCAAGAGTGTCGAGGTAAACACTTTTGTCAACACCATTGACTTCGGCGTTGACGTCCGTGTTACATGACGCTGCCTTGATAGTCCCGGGACATGGTGGCGGCCGACGAAGCCCGCCCGGTCCCCCCGAGGAGGCGTTACCCAGCTCCGCCCGTACCACCTGCCCCGCCCTGGAGTGCTCATGTCCGTCGACACCCCGACCCGCACGGCCGCGGCGCCCGCCGCGGCCGCCGCCGCAACCGCACCCGGACTGAAGAAGACCCTCGGAGTGCGTCAGGGCGTCGTCATGGCGCTCGCCAACATGAGCCCCACGGTCAGCATCGGCCTCGGCCTCGGCCTGATCGGCATGGAGGTCGGCACCAGCCTCCCCGCCGCGTTCCTCATCGCGTGCCTGCCGATCCTCGGCATAGCCGTCGGCTACGCGCGCCTCTCCGAGCGCGACCCCAACGCCGGCACCACCTACATCTGGGTGCGCCGCGCGCTCGGCCCCTGGCTGGGCTTCATGGTCGGGTGGATCGGCGTCGCCTGTTCGATCCTGTTCCTCGCGTACGGCACCCAGCTCGCCGGGCAGTTCACCCTCGGCGTCGTCCACGAGCTCGGCGGCAGCGTCGACCCGGGCAACATGAAGTACGCGACCGTCATCGGCATCCTGTGGGCGGTCGGCATCACCTGGACCGCGGTGCGCGGCGTCGACGTCGCCGCCCGCGTGCAGGGCATCCTCTTCGGTTTCGCCGCCCTCGTCGTCGTCATCGTCTGCGTCTTCGCCTTCGCGGGCTGGGGCGACGGCGGCGCGACCAACGACTTCAGCGCGCACTGGTTCAACCCGTTCGGCTTCGACAACACCACCGTGCTGGCGACCGGCGTGCTGCTGTGCGCCTACAACTTCTGGGGCTGGGAGACCGCGTTCAGCGTCTCCGAGGAGAACGTCGACAAGAAGGTCGCCGGCAAGGCGGGCCTGATCTCGATCGCCATTGCCGTCGCGCTCTTCGTCTTCGCCGCCGCCGCCTTCGAACGGGCGCTCAGCGCGGACGAGTTCGCCGAGTACGGCGCCAACGCCCTGCCGTACCTCTCGGACAAGATCTTCGGCGGCCCCGGCGCGCTGATCGCCTACCTCGCGATGCTGCTGTCGACCATCGCGTGCCTGCAGTCCAGCGTCATCGGCGGCGCGCGCCTCACCATGGCCATGGGCCGCAACGGCGTCCTCGGCAAGAGCTGGGCGCGCCTGCACCCCAAGCACCGCACGCCCGCGATCAGCACCTACCGCACGGTCGCCATCAGCCTCGTGATCGCCGCCGCCGGCACGGCGCTCGGCAAGCTGACCGACGTCATCATGGCCACCGTCACCGCGGTCGGCATCCTGGTGTCGTTCGGCTACGGCGTCACCGGCGTCGCCTGCGTCATGATCTTCCGCCGCGAACTGCGCCGGTCCGTCCGCAACTTCCTCACCCTCGGACTGCTGCCCGGACTCGCCGGCGTGGCCCTGCTGCTGCTCGGCGGCTACATGGTCTACAGCCAGTGGACGTCCGTCGACACCATCGCGTTCGACGCGGAGAACGGCCGGTTCCTGACCGTCGTCCCGCTGAGCATCATCGCCGTCGGCATCCCGATCGCCGCCTGGAACCGCTTCGTGCGCAAGCCGGACTACTTCACCCTGCCGCGCTCCGTCGACCCGGACAGTCCCGCCGAGATCGGCTGACCGAGCGCATCTGCGCAACCCGTCCCACGTTCACCCGAACTTCGACTGAAAGGTCGTCAGGACCCATGGCGTACGCCGACCTCGTCTTCACCAACGGGCCCGTCTACACCGTAGACGCGGCACGCAGCTGGGCCCGCGCGGTGGCCGTCCGCGACGGCCGTGTCGTCGCGGTCGGCACGGACAGCGAGGTCGCCGAGCTGGTCGGCCCGAACACCGAGCGGATCGACCTCAACGGCCGCCTGCTCATCCCCGGGTTCCAGGACGCCCACGTCCACCCGGTGTTCGCCGGCCTGACGATGAGCCGCTGCGACCTCTCCGAGGCGGAGACGCAGGAGCAGACCGTCGGCACGGTGGCCGCCTACGCGGCCGCCCACCCCGAGGTCGAGTGGATCCTCGGCGGTGCCTGGTCGTTCGACGCGTTCCCGGGCGGCCTGGCCACCCGCCAGATGCTCGACGCCGTGGTCGCCGACCGCCCCGTCTACCTGCCGGTGCGCGACGGCCACAGCGCCTGGGTCAACACCCGCGCGCTCGAGCTGGCCGGCATCGACAAGAACACGCCCGACCCGGCCGACGGCCGCATCGAGCGCGAGCCGGACGGCACCCCCAGCGGCATCCTCCACGAGGGCGCCATGGGCCTCGTCGGCCACCACGCGCCGTCGCCGACCCACGCCGACTACCTCAAGGGCCTGACCGACGCGCAGTCGTACCTGCACTCGCTCGGCATCACCGCCTGGCAGGACGCCATCATCGGCGGCTACGGCGGTTGGAACGACCAGTACGACGTCTACCTGGAGGCCGCCGCCACCGGCCTGCTCACCGCGCGCGTCCGCGGCGCGCTGTGGTGGGACCGCGACCAGGGCGCCGAGCAGCTCGACTTCCTGCTCGACCGGCGCGCCCGCGGCACCGTCGGCCGGTTCAACTGCGGCACCATCAAGCTGATGCAGGACGGCATCACGGAGAACTTCACCGCGGGCATGGCCGAGTCCTACCTCGACGCCTGCGGCTGCCAGACCGGCAACAACGGCCTGTCCATGGTCGACCCGGCCCTGCTGCGCGAATACATCACGCTGTTGGACACGCACGGCTTCCAGGTGCATTTCCACGCCATCGGCGACCGCGCCGTGCGCGAGGTGCTCGACGCCGTCGAGGCGGCCCGCAAGGTCAACGGCTTCAACGACCTGCGCCACCACGTCGCGCACGTCCAGGTCGTCGACCCCGTCGACATCCCGCGCTTCCGCGCGCTCGACGTGGCCGTCAACATGCAGCCGCTGTGGGCCGCGCACGAGGTGCAGATGGACGAGCTCAACATCCCGTTCCTCGGCTCCGAGCGCGCCTCCTGGCAGTACCCGTTCCGCGCCTTCCAGCAGGCCGGCGCGGTCCTCGCCGCGGGCAGCGACTGGTCGGTGTCCTCGCCCGACCCGATGGCCGGCATCCACGTCGCGGTCAACCGCCGCGTCCCGGCCTCCGAGGGCGACTACCCGGTCTTCCTGCCCGAGCAGCGCCTCGACCTCGGCACCGCGATCGCCGCCTACACGGCCGGCTCGGCGTACGTGAACCACCTCGACGAGACCGGCTCCATCGAGGTCGGCAAGCTCGCCGACCTCGTCGTCCTGGACCGCGACCCGTTCGCCGCCCCGGCCGAGGCCATCTACGAGACCCGCACCGCCCTCACCTACGTCGAAGGCGAGCGCGTCTACGCGGCCGACAACGCGTAACCCGTGCACCAGCCGCGGGACGGACGCCAACGACGCCGTCCGCCCCGCGGCCCGCACCCCATCTCCCGGCGGGCGACGGCGAAGCAGACAGGGGCCGCCGCCCGCCGGGCCACACCCGCGTCCGTTCCGACGCACACCTCGCCGCGGGCCGTTTCGCCGCGGGCGGCCCCGGCCGCCCGAACCGCCGGGCGGGGCGTGCGGTGCCAGGCACTAGGCTCGGTCCGGCAGACATCGTGTGCCCGACGCGCCCGCCACGTACCAAGGAGATGCTCGTGCCGTCCATCGACGTCGTCCACGCCCGGGAGATCCTCGACTCCCGCGGCAACCCCACGGTCGAGGTCGAGGTGGTCCTCGACAACGGCAGCCAGGGCCGGGCCGCGGTCCCGTCCGGTGCCTCCACCGGCGCGTTCGAAGCCATCGAGCTCCGCGACGGCGAGCAGGAGCGGTACAACGGCAAGGGCGTCCAGAAGGCCGTGCTCGCCGTCATCGAGCAGATCCAGACGGAGATCGTCGGCATCGAGGCCGACGAGCAGCGCATCATCGACCAGACGATGATCGACCTGGACGCGTCGGCCGACAAGTCCAACCTCGGCGCCAACGCCATGCTCGGCGTCTCGCTCGCCGTCGCGCACGCCGCCGCGGAGGCCGCCGAGCTGCCGCTGTTCCGCTACCTCGGCGGACCGAACGCGCACGTGCTGCCCGTCCCGATGATGAACATCCTCAACGGCGGCGCCCACGCGGACACCAACGTCGACATCCAGGAGTTCATGATCGCGCCGATCGGCGCGGAGAGCTTCTCGGAGGCCGTGCGCTGGGGCGCGGAGGTCTACCACCAGCTCAAGGCCGTCCTGAAGGCCCGCGGCCTGGCCACCAGCATCGGCGACGAGGGCGGCTTCGCCCCCGACCTGCCGAGCAACCGCGACGCGCTCGACCTGATCATCGAGGCCATCGAGGCGGCCGGCTACGAGCCCGGCACCGACATCGCCCTCGCGCTCGACGTCGCCGCGACCGAGTTCTACAAGGACGGCGTCTACACGTTCGAGGGCGCCGCGAAGACCTCCGCCGAGATGGCCGCTTACTACGCCGAGCTCGTCGAGGCCTACCCGCTGGTCTCCATCGAGGACCCGATGAACGAGGAGGACTGGGAGGGCTGGCAGCAGCTCACCGAGACCCTCGGCGACAAGGTCCAGCTGGTCGGCGACGACCTGTTCGTCACCAACCCGGCCCGCCTGCAGCGCGGCATCGACTCCGGTACGGCGAACGCGCTGCTGGTGAAGGTCAACCAGATCGGCACGCTCACCGAGACCCTCGACGCCGTGTCGCTCGCCCACCGCAACGGTTACCGGTGCATGATGAGTCACCGTTCGGGCGAGACCGAGGACACCACGATCGCCGACCTGGCCGTCGCCACCGACTGCGGCCAGATCAAGACCGGTGCCCCGGCCCGCTCCGAGCGCGTGGCCAAGTACAACCAGCTGCTGCGCATCGAGGAGATCCTCGACGACGCCGCGGTCTACGCCGGCCGCGGCGCGTTCCCCCGCTTCAAGGGCTGATCCGGTCTCGACACCGGGGGGGGGGGGGGGGGGCCCCCCCCCCCCCCCGCGCCCCCGCCCCCGGGGGGGGGGGCGGGGCCCCCCCCCCCCCCCCCGCCGGCGCCCCCCCCCCCCCCCGGGGGCCCCCCCCCCCCCCCCCCCCCCGCCCCCCCGGCCCGATGCCAGGGAGGGCGCGTGTCCGAGGCGGGCGGACGCAACGGGAACGGCGACGGGGGAGCTCCGAGGCCGCGTGCCGCGGCACCGCGACCGGCGGCCAGGCCGAGGCCGGGCGGCGGTCCCGCCGCGGCGAGGCCCAAGCCGAAGCCGAAGCCCAAGTCCGACCCCGCCGCGAAGCGCCGCCGCCTGGTGATCACGTGGGGCGGAGGCAAGGGCCGCCCCAACCGGCTCACCGGCCGCGCGGGCGTGCTCGTGCTCGTGGTCTGCACGCTCGGCGTCGCGCTGATCGTGCCCGCCCGGCAGTACCTCGACCAGCGGCGCGAACGCGAGGACCTGCGCGAGGAGACCGCCAAGCGCCGCGAGGAGGTGGAGCGGCTGCGGCTGGAGCTCGAGCGCTGGAAGGATCCGGCGTTCGTCCGCCAGCAGGCCCGCCTCTACCTGCACTACGTCAACCCGGGCGACACGGCCTACTCGGTCGTCCCGCCGCCCGCGCCCGCGAGCGCGTCCCCCGGCGCGACCCCGAGCCCCGGCTCGTGGCCGAGCCAGCTGTGGACGTCGGTGCGCGACGCGGACACCGGGCCGAAGAAGCCGTCCGTCCCCCCGCCGCCGCCCGCGCCCGCCGCGACGATCGTCGACCCGCGCACCGGCGGCCGCTGAACGAACCGCCGCCCGGCGGAACCCGGTCCGGACCGGGCGGGACCCGCACGGACCCCGCCCGGCCGCGCGCCGGAACCACCGTCCCCGAAAATCGGAAATACTGCTCAGCATGGATCAGCAGGACGTCGACGCCGTCACCGCCCAGCTCGGCCGCACCCCGCGCGGTCTGCGCGGGGTCGCCCACCGCTGCCCCTGCGGGCAGCCCGACGTGGTGGAGACCGCGCCCCGTCTGGAGGACGGCACCCCGTTCCCGACGATGTACTACCTGACCTGCCCGCGGGCCGCGTCCGCGATCGGCACGCTGGAGTCCGACGGGATGATGCGCGAGATGAACGAGCGGCTCGCGGCCGACCCGGAGCTGGCCGCCCGCTACGCCGCCGCGCACGACGACTACATCGAGCGCCGCGACGCGATCGAGGTGCTGGCCGGCTTCCCGTCCGCGGGCGGTATGCCCGACCGGGTGAAGTGCCTGCACGTTCTGGTCGCGCACTCGCTGGCCGCCGGCCCCGGCGTCAACCCGCTGGGGGACGAGGCGCTCGCCGCGCTGCCGGAGTGGTGGCGCAAGGGCCCGTGCGTCAGCACATCGGGGGAGCAGACGGGGCAGGCGGAACAGTCCGCCGACGACGAGTCCTTGGGGGACTGAACGACATGGCTCAGACGCGCGTGGCCGCGATCGACTGCGGCACCAACTCGATCCGGCTGCTGGTCGCCGACCTCGACCCGGAGACCGGCGCCCTGAAGGACCTCGACCGGCGCATGGAGATCGTCCGGCTCGGCCAGGGCGTCGACAAGACCGGCCGGCTCGCGCCCGAGGCCCTCGAGCGCACGTTCGCCGCCGGGCGGGTCTACAAGCAGCTGATCGACGCCCTGGGCGTCGGCCCCGACCGGCTGCGCTTCGTGGCCACCAGCGCGAGCCGTGACGCGGAGAACCGCGAGGAGTTCCGCAGCGGCGTGCGCGAGCTGTTCGGCGTCGAGCCCGAGGTGGTGTCCGGGGACGAGGAGGCCAACCTCTCCTTCTCCGGCGCGACCCGCGAGCTGACCGGCGAGGCCGGCCCGGCACAGCCGTACCTGGTGGTCGACATCGGCGGCGGCTCCACCGAGTTCGTGCTCGGCGGCGACCACGTCGAGGCGGCCCGCTCGGTCGACATCGGCTGCGTGCGGATGACCGAGCGGCACCTGCACGACGACCCGCCCACGGCCGAGCAGGTCGCGGCGGCGAAGGCCGACATCGAGGCGGCCGTCGACCACGCCGCCGAGGCCGTGCCGCTGGACCGCGCCCGCACCCTCGTCGGCCTGGCCGGCTCGGTGACCACAGTCGCCGGCATCGTGCTCAACCTGCCGGAGTACGACTCGACGCGTATCCACCACGCGCGGCTGACCCGCGACCAGGTCCGCGCGGTGACCGAGCGCCTGCTGTCCATGACCCACGACGAGCGGGCCGCCATCCCGGTGCTGCACCCGGGGCGGATCGACGTCATCGGCGCGGGCGCCCTGGTGCTGCTCACGATCATGGAGCGGATCGGCGCCGACGAGGTCGTCGTCTCCGAGCACGACATCCTGGACGGGATCGCCTGGTCCGTGGCGGATTGACCCGGACCCCCGTCCCACCATGTGGGACGTCCGGACACGAAGGTTGTGAAACTCTTCACATGCCCCTTCGGCAAACTTTTCGTCACTCTGCCACTAAGTGACTTTGTGAAAGCTTTCTCAATCACGCACAAGCGTCGGTTGACCGCGTCAGGTATTCGGCAACCCAAGGCCCGGGGCGCCGCGCACCCGTACATCCGCAGGTACGGGTGGCCGAAATCAAAACCGCGCAGGGTATCACAGTGCCAAGTCGACCTTGTGAGCGGCCTCGCGCAAGCCCCCCGCCGTGCTCCTGGATACTTCCGTACATGAGCAGCAACAAGGACCGTCGCCACCGCATCCTCGTCGTCGGCGGCGGGTACGTCGGCCTGTACGCAGCGCAGCGCATCCTGAAGAAGGCGCGCCGCGACGAGGTGTCGGTCACCGTCGTCGACCCGCGTTCGTACATGACGTACCAGCCCTTCCTCCCGGAGGCGGCGGCAGGCAGCCTGTCGCCCCGCCACGTCGTCGTCCCGCTGCGCCGGGCCCTGCCCAAGGCCGACGTCGTCACCGGTCGTGTCACCACCATCGACCAGGAGAAGAAGGTCGCGCGCATCGTGCCGCTCGTCGGCGAGGCGTACGACCACGAGTTCGACTACCTGGTGGTCGCGCTCGGCTCCATATCCCGGACCTTCCCGATCCCCGGCCTCGCCGAGAACGGCATCGGCTTCAAGACGATCGAAGAAGCCATCGCGCTGCGCAACCACGTGCTGGGCCAGCTCGACGTCGCCGACTCGACCACCGACCCGGAGATCCGCCGCCGCGCGCTGACCTTCGCGTTCGTCGGCGGCGGCTTCGCCGGCATCGAGGCGCTCGCCGAGATCGAGGACATGGCGCGCGACGCGGTCAAGTACTACAAGAACATCAGCCGCGACGACATGCGCTTCATCATGGTCGAGGCCATGCACCGCATCCTCCCCGAGGTCGGCGACGAGCTCGGCAAGTGGACGCTGGCGAAGCTCAAGGAGCGCGGCATCGAGTTCTACCTCGAGACCTCGCTGCAGTCCTGCGTCGACAAGCACTGCGTGCTGTCCGACGGCACCGAGTTCGACGCGAGCACCATCGTGTGGACCGCCGGCGTCAAGCCGAACCCCGCGCTCGCCCAGTTCGGCCTGCCGCTCGGCCCCCGCGGCCACGTCGACACCCGCCCGACCCTGCAGGTCACCGGCATGGACCACGTGTTCGCCGCCGGCGACAACGCGCAGGTCCCGGACCTCGCCTCGGGCGAGGGCGCGTGGTGCCCGCCGAACGCGCAGCACGCCGTCCGCCAGGCCAAGCAGCTCGGCGACAACGTGATGAGTGTCGTGCGCGGCTTCCCGCCCGGCGAGTACAAGCACAAGAACCTCGGCGCGGTGGCGGGCCTCGGCCTGCACAAGGGCGTCGCGATCGTGCTCGGCGGCATCAAGCTCAAGGGCCTGCCGGCCTGGCTGTTCCACCGCACGTACCACATGTACGCGATGCCGACCTTCAACCGGAAGACGCGCATCGTCGCGGACTGGACGCTCGCGATGTTCTTCCGCCGCGAGATCGTCTCGCTCGGCTCCATGGAGCACCCGCGCGACGAGTTCGCCGAGGCCGCGCTGCCGCCGGCGCCCGCCGCGACGACGGTGTCCAAGAGCGCCTGACCCGTCCGCCGACGGCCGGATCCGGCCGTCCGGCGCACGAGCCACGAAGGGCCCGCACCCCCCTGGGGTGCGGGCCCTTCGGCGTACCCGGACGCCCCGGCGACCCGGCAAACGACTGAATCGAGCGTCACTCGAGGTCGAGCCGGGCAACGTACGAGCGTGAGCACGAGGACCAGCACGACCGGCGGTGCGGCGAACGCCCCCACGCCCGGGGCGGGATCGCGCCCGCGCACGCGGGGCACGCCCGAGCCGGCCGCGGGGCGCTGGCCGGGACTCGCCACGGTGCCCGACGCCCCGGCGCGCGCCCGCATCGCCAAACGGCTGTTCGCGCACGCCGTGCGCGACCTGAAGGTCCGCGTCCACCTGCCGAGCGGCCGGGTGATCGGCGGCGGCGGGTTCGGCGACCCGGTCATGCGCATCGAGCGCCCCGACGAGTTCTATCGCCGGATCGGCGCGCACGGCCTGATCGGCTTCGGCGAGGCGTGGATGACCGGCGCGTGGGACGCCGACGACCCGACCAGCGTGCTGACGGTGTTCGCCCGCCGCCTGAGCACCCTGGTACCGCCGTCGCTGCAGCGGCTGCGCAGGTGGGCGGTCGCGGTGCGCCCGGCCGACGAGGAGAACACCCCGTCCGGCGCGCGCGGCAACATCAGCCGCCACTACGACCTGTCGAACGACCTGTTCGCGCTCTTCCTCGACGAGACCATGACCTATTCGTCGGCCCTGTTCGAACCGGGCGACGACCTGCGCGCCGCCCAGCGGCGCAAGATCGACGCGGTGCTGGACGCGGCCGCGGTCCGGTCGGGCACCCACGTCCTGGAGATCGGCACCGGGTGGGGCGAGCTGGCGCTGCGCGCGGCGGAGCGCGGCGCCCGGGTCACCACCATCACGTTGTCGGACGAGCAGCGCGCCCTGGCCAGACGCCGGTTGGCCCAGGCCGGCGTCGCCGACCAGGTGGACGTCCTGCTGTGCGACTACCGCGAGGTGTCCGGCACCTACGACGCGGTCGTCAGCGTCGAGATGATCGAGGCGGTCGGCGAGCGCTACTGGCCGGCCTACTTCGCCGCGATCGACCGCGCGCTGGTCCCCGGCGGCCGCGCCTGCGTCCAGGCGATCACCATGGCCGACGACCGCATGCGGGCCGCCCGCGACACGTGGACGTGGATGCACAAGTACGTCTTCCCCGGCGGCCTCATCCCGTCGCCCGAGGCGATCGACGCCGCCCTCGCCGAGCACACCCGCCTCCAGGTCGTGCACCGGCGCGACTTCGGCGCGCACTACGCAGAGACGCTGCACGCGTGGCGCGACCGGTTCGTCGCCCGCGCGGCCGAGGTGACCGCGCTCGGCTTCGACACGACCTTCCAACGGATGTGGGAGTTCTACCTGGCCTACTGCGAGGCCGGGTTCCGCTCCGGATACCTCGGCGTGTCGCAGTTCACGCTCGCGCGCCAGGTCCGCTGAAGGGGGCGCGGAGGCGCGCGTGAGGGTCGCGCGGGACGTCTCCGCGCCCCGCCGCACGCCGCCGAACAACCGGTCCGGGCCGTCCGTGGTGGTCCGGACACAGACGGTTGGTCAACAGGGTGCTGTGATGCCGCTACGCTCGGCATCGCGCCCGGATGGTGGAACGCAGACACGGCGAGCTTAAACCTCGCTGGCCGCACGGCCGTGCCGGTTCGAGTCCGGCTCCGGGCACCGGATGAAAAGCGCTCTGACCTGGGGGAACGTCGCCGAGGCCGCCACCTCGGACCAGGTCGGGGGAACGCGTCGCCGAGTGGGCAGCAGCCCGCGGACCGGCGTCGAGGTCCCCGTACCGCGAGCTCCGTCGCGGTACGAGCCCCAGAAGCTCCATAGAACTTCTGATGCCGGTGCCCCGGGGTGTAAATGGCGCACTCCTGTTCGCCTCCCGTTCGCCTGGAGGCCCTCCCGCGTCGGGCACAATCCACGCTGCCCGCACGTTGATGCGACCAGAGGATGGGGGAAGGATCGTCCTCGTGGGTCACACCATGGGCTTTACTGGGCCATTACTCTTGACCCACGACCCCACATACGCAGGGGCATGGAGGAGTTGACATGAGGAGCAGCAACCCGGTCCTGACGCGGCGGGGGGCTTTCGGGGTGCCGCAGGCCGGGCCGCAGCAGGCGCCGCAGTACGGCGCGCCGAATGGCCAGCAGCCGTCCGGCGGCAACCCGTTCGGCGGCAACGCGGCCCAGTACGGCCAGCAGGGCCAGCAGTACGGGCAGCCGACGCCCGAGCAGATGAACCAGTGGTACCAGCAGCAGTCCGCCGGCCCGCTTCAGACCGGCCGGATGACTGTTGACGACGTCGTCGCCAAGACGGCCATCACGCTGCTGACGCTGCTCGTCGGCGCGGCGATCGGCTGGGCGTTCATCCCGTTCGAGAACTTCATGCTGGCGGGGGTCGCTGCCCTCGCCGCGTTCGGCGTCTACCTGGCGCTGATCATCAAGCGCACGATCAGCCCCGCGCTGGTCGTCGCCTACGCCGCCCTCGAGGGTGTCTTCCTCGGCGCGGTCAGCCACGCGTTCGAGTACGCGTACAGCGGCATCGTGGTGCAGGCCGTGCTCGGCACGGCCGGCGTCTTCGCGGGCATGCTGTGGGCGTACAAGTCGGGCCGCGTCCGCGTCACCTCGCGGTTCGCGCGCATCGGCACGGCGATCGCGATCGGCTTCTTCCTGGTCGCGATGGTCAACTTCCTGGTCTGGTCGTTCGGCGGCGGCAACGCGCTCGGCCTCAACGACGGCCCGCTCGGCATCCTGTTCTCGCTGCTCGGCATCGGCGTCGGCGCGTTCTTCCTCGCGATGGACTTCCACGAGGTCGAGCAGCTCTCCGCCGCCGGCGCGCCGGAGCGCGAGGCCTGGCGCTGCGCGTTCGGCCTGACGCTCTCGCTGGTGTGGATCTACACCTACCTGCTGCGCCTGCTCGCGATCCTGCGGGACTGACGCACGGCCGCTGAGGCGGCCCGGTAACGCGACAGTGGCGGGGGCCCCCCCGGGGGCACCCCCCCAGCCCTGGCTCAGCACCTCTCCCGGGGGGTGCGGCGGGGGCCGGGGTGGGTCCGG
>NZ_JASAOI010000034.1 GCF_029953285.1 Yinghuangia seranimata
GGGGCCCCGCCCGCCGGGGCGGGGCGGCGGCCGTCCCCCCCCCGTGGGGGGGCCCCCCCGGGGGGCCCCCCGCCACTGCCATGTCTCTGCACTTCTCTCGTGTCGTGCTGCGGGGGACGGTGTGGCTCAGTGCTGGCCTCGCGAGACCCGGAGCCGGTGGTGTTCACGTGCGATCGCGGTGGCGTGGCCGTGGGCGATGCTGTGCTCGTCCTGGAGCCAGTGGACCCGGTCCTCGAACCGGGAGAAGCACGGGCCGTCGTCGATCTCCCTATACCACTCCGGCAGTTCGCGGCCGGTGACGGAAGGCACCTTCGCGAGCAGAGCCTGGTGGGTGGCTTCGGAGAAGTGCAAGGACATAAGCGCCTCCGGTGAGCGTTCCGTGACCTGAGCGTGCATGACGGGCGAACGGTTGGCAACCGCTGGGAGCGCACCGACCGAAGGGATCACCGAACGGTACGCTCCGGATATGTCCACCCTCCCCCCTGAGCCGCCCCGGAAACCGGCTACCCGTGAGTCGGTCGCGGTGGTGGTAGGCCCGGCTGTGCTGGCCCTCGAGGTGCGCAGGCTGGCCGACCGGTTCCGGCATCTGTCGGAGTCGCGGCTGGCCGCGCGCATCGACCCTGACGATCCGTCAGACCCGACGGTGACGCGGGCCGGCGCGGGACTCGCGCTGGCCCGCCGGCTCGCGGAGCTCGGGGACGCGCCGGAGGGCCTCGAGCCGGGCGACGTCGGGCCGTTCGCGGTCGGCGACCAGATCGCCGTCACCGGGCTCGATCTGGTGGCGCTCCTGGAAACGGAGGAGGCGGCCGAGCGTGGCTCGGCCGCCTCGGTGCTGCTGGAGCAGGCGCTCGGCGCGGTGCGGGAGTTGGCCGCCCGGGGGGGTGCGGGGGGGGGCGGGGGGGGGGTTGTTGCGGGGCGCCGCCCCATGTGAGCGTGTGGGGGCGTGTGGCGGTTTGTTGCGGGCCGCCGCCCCTGCGGGTCAGGCCGCGGGGCGGGCGTACACGCGGTCGGCGAGCATGTAGGCGGTCGCCTCGTGGACCTGGAAGGTCAGCGCGCGGCCGCCGCCGACCTCGGAGGCGCCGAGCAGGCGCACGTCCTGGTCCTGCCCCAGCGCGGCCTCGATGAGCGCGGCGACCTCGGCGTCGGCCGGCATGACGACGATCGAGCCGCCGTCGGCGAAGTCGAAGACGTCCAGGCCGCCCGCGGTGCCCGAGCGCAGGCCGGTGACGGCCGTGCCGCGGGCCGCGACGCCGAGCAGGTGGGCGCCGGTCAGGTGCGCCGGGAGCATGGGCGCCAGGCCCTGCGAGGGGTGCGGGGTGGTGGAGCGCAGCGGCGGCATCGCGGCGGTGTCGGGGCGCACCTCGTAGCCGTCGCGGGCGCTGTGCGGGTCGGCGGCCTCGGTCACCTCGGCCAGGTCGGCCGCGTCGGCCACCTCGGCCGCGGCCTCGGCGAACGTGTCGGCCTCGCCCTCGGCGGGCGTGGAGGCGAGCTTCGCGAGCGCGGGGTCCTGCCGGGGTATGCGCGGCGCGGGGACCTCGGTGAACGACCGGTCGGCGGCGCTGCCCCGCTCGGGCTCGAAGAGCGCGGTCATGAACTCCTCGTCCCAGAGCTCGGCCGCGCGGCGCTCGTCGCGGGCCCGCTGGGCGCGGCGCACCACGAGGGTGACGCCGGCGGTGCAGGCGGCGGCGATCAGGGCGGGGACAACGTACGACGACATGGCGAACCAGGACCCTTCGCAGACGTGGGAATCAGGGGCTCCGCCCAGGAGGAAGTGGTGCAGGTGTCCGGGGGAGTGCTTCCAGCCTCTCCGATTGCGGGTGGTCTGCGGCAGGGTGTGACGTCCTGTCCCTTTCGGGACCTTCGGCGTAGGCCGGACGGGTGACGCAGCCTTCCCGGGTCCGGACGCGCCGAAACCCACCTGGGAAATGTGCAGCTCAGGTGGGTTTCGGGCGTTCCGCGTAACAAATCCGTTTCGGGACCTTTGGTCTACGTGCGTAGACCCCTGGTTCCCCGGGAGATCTCCCGGTCGGGCCCGGTGCTCAGCTCAGGCGCTCCAGCACCATCGCCATGCCCATGCCGCCGCCGACGCACATGGTCTCCAGACCCCACTGCTTGTCGTGCCACTGGAGCGAGTTGATCAGCGTGCTGGTGATGCGCGCGCCGGTCATGCCGAACGGGTGGCCGATCGCGATGGCGCCGCCGTTGACGTTGACCTTGTCCAGGTCCAGGCCCAGGTCCTGATACGACGGGATCACCTGCGCCGCGAAGGCCTCGTTGATCTCCGCCAGGTCGATGTCGGCCGCGGTCAGGCCGGCGCGCTGGAGGGCGACCTTGCTGGCCTCGTACGGGCCGTAGCCCATGATCTCGGGGGACAGGCCGGTCACCGCGGTCGAGACGATGCGGGCCAGCGGCGTGAGGCCCAGCTCGCGCGCCTTGGTGTCGGACATGACGACCACGGCCGCGGCGCCGTCGTTCAGCGCGCAGCAGTTGCCCGCCGTGACCGTGCCGTCGGGGCGGAACACCGGCTTGAGCTGCGACACGGCCTCCAGCGTGACGCCGGCGCGCGGGCCGTCGTCCTTGCTGACCACGGTTCCGTCGGGCAGCGTGACCGGGGTTATGTCCTTGGCCCAGAAGCCGCTGGCGATGGCGGCCTCGGTCAGGTTCTGCGAGCGCACGCCGAACGCGTCCTGCTCGGCGCGGCTGATGCCCTTGAGCTGCGCGAGGTTCTCGGCGGTCTGGCCCATCGCGATGTAGACGTCCGGCAGGATGCCGTCCTCGCGCGGGTCGTTCCACGGGTCCTTCGCCGTGCCGACCTCGGCGCGGTGCGCGCTG
The DNA here is from genome assembly GCF_029953285.1 of Yinghuangia seranimata. Classification (GTDB taxonomy): domain Bacteria; phylum Actinomycetota; class Actinomycetes; order Streptomycetales; family Streptomycetaceae; genus Yinghuangia; species Yinghuangia seranimata. Next base: position 2,833 of record NZ_JASAOI010000034.1, read on the forward strand.
CGCTGGCGGGCGTCGTCGAACAGCGGGTTCTTGGTGTCCGGGATCGAGTCGCTGTTGCCCTTGGTGTGGGTGCTGGAGACGACCTCGACGCCGGCCGAGATGAAGACGTCGCCCTCGCCCGCCTTGATCGCGTGCAGCGCCATGCGGGTGGTCTGCAGCGACGACGAGCAGTAGCGGGTGATCGTGGTGCCCGGCAGGTGGTCCATGCCGAGCAGGACCGCGATGTTGCGGCCCATGTTGTTGCCCTGCTCGCCACCGGGGAGGCCGCAGCCGAGCATCAGGTCGTCGATGTCGCGCGGGTCGAGCGAGGGCACCTTGTCCAGCGCGGCCCGGACCATCTGGACGGTCAGGTCGTCGGGGCGGATGTCCTTCAGCGAGCCCTTGAACGCACGGCCGATCGGCGAGCGCGCGGTGGCGACGATGACTGCTTCGGGCATGGACTACTCCTTGGCCGTCGGTACGAGGACAGGGGAGGTCTCTCGTCTGAGCTGAAGCTACTTCCTGGTAGTCACGGAGGCCATGGGCTGGTGGAGATCACCGGTGCGATCTCCCCCACGTCCGACCTGACGGCCAGTCAGATCAGCTTACTCGGCCGGTGCGCGCGGCCTCGGCCCGCTCCTCGTCCGGGCCCGCGGCGGGGGAGTCCCCGTCCGCGGGCTGCTCCTCGCCGGGCGCGCCCTGCCCCGGCGTGGGCGCCGGGATGCGCTGCCGGCGCCGGTGCCGCAGCAGCGCCCAACGACCCCGGGGCCCGCGCTCGCTGCCCGCCACCTGCGTACCGGCGACCTCGGTGCCGCCCTCCTCGACCGCCTCGACGGCCGCCACCGCGACCGGCAGCACGCCCTCGCCGCGGAAGCTGTCCGGGCGCTCCTCGTCCAGCGGCCACAGGTCCAGCGCGGCGCACACCGACGGCAGGAGGGCCATCGCGGCCGTCGAGTACCCCTCCTCCGACGGGTGGAAGCGGTCCGGGCCGAACAGGTCGCCCGGCCGCGCCGCGAACTCCGGGCCGAGCAGCGCGCCGATCGACACCGTACGGCCGCCCGCCTCGACCACCGCGATGGTCTGCGCGGCGGCCAGGCTGCGGCTCCACTGCCGGGCCAGATAACGCAGCGGCTGCGCGATCGGCTCGATCGTGCCCAGGTCCGGGCACGTCCCCACGACCACCTCGCAGCCCGACGCGATCAGCCGCCGCGTGGCCTGCTCCAGGCGGCGCACCGAATCCGCCGGACGCACCTGGTGCGTCACGTCGTTGGCGCCCACCATGATCATCGCGACGTCCGGCTCGGCGGCCAGCGCGAGCGTCACCTGCCGCTCCAGATCGCCCGACTGCGCACCGGACTTCGCGACGTTCGTCAGATGCACCGGGCGCTCCGCGACCGCGGCCAGACCGCACGCGAGCAGCGCGCCGGGCGTACGCATCGGGTCCGCGACGCCGAGGCCCGCGGCCGACGAGTCCCCTATCACCGCGAGCCGGATCAGGTCGCCGGGCAGGTCGCCGTACACGCCGTCCGCCGTGGGCGGTTCGCCGTCCGGCTCTCCGACGGTGCGGCGCGCGATCTTCGCCTCGGTGTAGAGCACCGCGGCGAGCGCGCCGGTCAGCAGGCCCACCCCGCCTCCGCCGAACGCGGCGGCCGCGGCGATCCGCCGCGCCGTCCTCGTCCGGATCATCGGCGCGGCCCGGTGCTCGTGGTCGCCGAGTCGGACATCCGGGCTCCCCTCGTGTCTGCCGCCCTTGTCGCGGGTGTACCGCGCGCGCGTTGCCGTACGCCGAACCCCGGGTGAAGCTTCGGCATCCCGCGCTCCGACCCTAACCGACCGTTAAGACGACCCATTCCCAGCGCAAGCCAAGGGCCGCACGGTCCGGGATATTTCGGCCTATGTTTCGTCCTAAGGTGTCCGTTGACCGGTCACCCCGGTCACTCTGGCGGACCAGGCAAGGACGCGAAGGAGCCCCGTGCGTTACGTCGACTCGATGCTCGACCTGATCGGCAACACCCCGCTCGTCAGGCTGACCAGCGTCACCCAAGGCCTGCAGGCGACGGTGCTCGCCAAGGTCGAGTACTTCAACCCGGGCGGCTCGGTCAAGGACCGCATCGCGGTCCGCATGGTCGACGCCGCCGAGGCCTCCGGACAGCTCAAGCCCGGCGGCGTCATCGTCGAACCGACCTCCGGCAACACCGGCGTCGGCCTGGCGATGGTCGCGCAGCAGCGCGGCTACCGGTGCATCTTCGTCTGCCCGGACAAGGTCAGCACCGACAAGATCAACGTGCTGCGGGCCTACGGCGCCGACGTCGTGGTCTGCCCCACGGCGGTCGACCCGGCCCACCCCGACTCGTACTACAACGTGTCGGACCGCCTGGTGCGCGAGACGCCCGGCGCGTGGAAGCCCGACCAGTACTCCAACCCGAACAACCCCGAGTCGCACTACGTCGGCACCGGGCCCGAGCTGTGGGAGCAGACCGACGGGCGCATCACGCACTTCGTCGCGGGCGTCGGCACCGGCGGCACCATCAGCGGCACCGGCCGGTTCCTCAAGGAGGTCTCCGGCGGCAAGGTGAAGGTGATCGGCGCCGACCCCGAGGGATCGGTCTACTCCGGCGGCAGCGGCCGCCCGTACCTCGTCGAGGGCGTCGGCGAGGACTTCTGGCCGACCGCCTACGACCCGGACGTCGCCGACGAGATCATCGCCGTCTCCGACCGCGACTCGTTCCTCATGACCCGCCGCCTCGCCCGCGAGGAGGGCCTCCTCGTCGGCGGCTCCTGCGGCATGGCCGTCGCCGCCGCGCTGCGCGCCGCCGAATCGCTCGGCCCGGACGACGTCGTCGTCGTCCTGCTCCCCGACTCGGGCCGCGGCTACCTCTCCAAGATCTTCAACGACGAGTGGATGGCCGACCACGGCTTCCTGGAGGCCGGCCCCGGCGAGGCCAAGGTCGCCGACGTGCTCTCCCGCAAGCAGGGCGACCTGCCCGCTCTCGTGCACGTGCACCCCGACGAGACCGTCGGCGAGGCCATCGGCATCCTCCGCGAGTTCGGCGTCAGCCAGATGCCCGTCGTCAAGCCCGGCGCCGGCCACCCCGACGTGATGGCCGCCGAGGTCGTCGGCAAGATCGCCGAACGCGACCTCCTCGACGCCCTCGTCTCCGGCCGCGCCGGCTCCGACGACCCGCTGGAAAAGCACATGTCCACCCCGATGCCGGTCGTCGGCTCCGGCGAATCCGTCGCCCGCCTCGCCGCCGTCCTCGAATCCGCCGACGCCGCCCTCGTCCTCGTCGACGGCAAGCCTCAGGGCGTCGTCACCCGCCAGGACCTCCTGGGCCACCTGGCCGCCGGCTGACGCACTCGGGACGCCACGCGCCCGCCTGCCCGTCTTTGGGCAGGCGGGCGCGCCCACCGACGCCCCGAGGCGCACCCAACCGCGCCACGGGGCCATGAACTGATCTCGGGCTCGCTGGAGGCTTTCGCCTGACGGCAAGCGGTGCGCGCCCCATCCCCGCCGCGCAGGCCGCGGTGCTTCGCGCGCGGCGGTGTGGGTGGGCCGCGGTGCTTCGCACGCGGCGGTGTGGGGCGTAGTTCGTCGCGTTGGGCGTTCCGGCGCGGGTGAGATCTGGTTCTTACACGGTTCGCCGTCTCCGAGTCGTCGGGACACGTCGGCGTAGCCCCCGCGTAACACGGTCGGGGGAGGGTTGATCACGTGCCAGTCCACGCACGGAGGTGATCAGCACATGGCGCTGTGGCGTGTCCGCGCCCAGGTCGCGGACGATCCAGGTCGGCTCGCTCGGTTGGCGGCGGTTTTGGCGGGGCTCGACGCGAACGTGCTCGGGCTCAACGTCCAGGCGTGCGAGGGCGGTCCGGTCGACGAGTTCTTCGTGCACGCGGGCGCCGCGGTGACCGGGGCGCAGCTCACCGCCGGGCTGGTCGCGGCCGGTGGGCGCAGGGTGGTCGCGGTGCCGGCCGACGCGCACGAGCTCGTGGACGGGCCCACGCGGGCGCTCGTGCTGGCTGCCCATCTGCGGGACCACCCCGAGGCGTTGCCCCAGGCGCTCACCGAACTGCTCGGCGCGAGCGAGGCGTCCTGGGTCGACCCCGACGCGTCGCTCACCGGCGTGTACACCGACGACCGCGACGTGCTGTACGTGCCGGTCCTCGACGGCCGCGCCGTGCGCGTCGTACGGCCCGGCATGCCGTTCACCATGACCGAGTCGGCCCGCGCCGCCGCCCTCGCCAGGATCCCCGCGCAGGCGCCGCTGCCGCCGCCCGCGTCGACCGGGACGTGGCTGCTGCTGCGCGACGGCACCGAGGTGCTGGTGCGTCCCGGCCGTGCCGACGACGTCGAGTCGGTGCAGCTGATGCACGACCGGTGCTCGCCCGAGAGCCGTCGGCTGCGCTACTTCACGTCCATCCCGCGCCTGCCGCGCGCCGCCGTCGAACGCCTGCTCGTGCCCCGGGCCGGCGTCACGCTCGTCGCGGTGCGTCCCGACGGCGGCATCGCCGCGGTCGGCTCGCTGCTGCACACCCAGGACCCCGGCTGCGGCGAGCTCGCCCTGCTCGTCGAGGACGGCTGGCAGGGCCGCGGCCTCGGTACCGCGCTGCTGCGCCGCCTCGGCACGATCGCGCAGGCCCGCGGCATGGCGGAGCTGCGTGCGCACGTGCTGCCGGGCAACCGGCGCATGCTCGGGCTGTTCGACCGCGCGGGGCTGAGCGGGCAGCGGATGTTCGAGGACGGTGTGGTGCTGGTCAGCGTCCCGGTGGTGCCGAGCGCGCTGCCCGGGCGGTGCGCCTAGCCGGGCGCGGTGCGGTCACGCCGGCCGGGCCCCGGGCCCATCCGGGTCCTCCCAGGGCTCAGGCCCCGGACCCGGATGCGGGCCCGTGCACGGGCCTTGCACGGCCGTCCGACCCGCACGTTCGTGGGATGTTCGCCCGGTGTCCGACCCGTCGGGACGCCGGTCGGCGCGTCACCCGGAAGGTCCCCCGCTCCGCGCCACTAGGCTCTGCTGCCATGGACACCGCACCTGTTTCCGATAACCCCCAGTTCATCCGGCTCAGCCTGGACATCGTGCTGGAGGTCACCGACGAGGGCGCCCTGCGTGCGGCGGCCCTCGAGGCCGTCAAGGGCGACGACGACCTGACCGCCGAGGAGCGCGCGGACGCCGTCGCGGCGATCGACGCGGACCTGGCCGAGTCGGTCTCGTACCTGATCGACCCGTTCAGCCTGGTCGCGGACGTGCCGGGCACGGAGCTGAGCGAGGCCGGCTGGCAGTCCGAGGGCGCCGAGTACGCGCCCGACGACGAGGAGGAGCTCGACGAGGACGACGCCTGAGCCGTTACGGTGTCGGCTCCCAACGAGTGAATCCCGGCGGCGGGCGTTGCCCCGCGTCGACGTCCTTCGTTGTCCCCAGTGCCGCGCGGGTTCGCGCGGCACTGTGACATGGAGGATCAATGAACACGGTCAAGAAGGCGGTCTTCGTTTCCGCCGCCGCCACCGGTCTCCTGGCCGCGGGCATGGGCGCCGCATTCGCCAGCGCCGACGCCGACGGTGCCGCCACGGGTTCGCCCGGCGTCATCTCCGGCAACGTCGTCCAGGTTCCGGTGCACGTGCCGGTCAACGTTTGCGGCAACACCGTGAACGTGATCGGTCTGCTGAACCCCGCGTTCGGCAACACCTGCATCAACCACGGCTGACGCAGCCGACGCAGTACCGCCGGTTCGCGCCGGTTCTCTGGTCGCTCAGACCAAACGCGTGCGGCGGGGGGGGGCGGGGGGGGCCCCCCCCCCCCCCGCGGCCCCCCCGGGGGGGGGGGGGGGCGGGCGGGGCCCCCGCGCCCGGGCCCGCCCCCCGCCGTTTGTGCGTCCTGCCGTGCCCGAGGGGCGGAGGGTCAGGCGTGCGTGCCGCCGTCGATGCGCAGCGTCGTGCCGGTGACGAACTTGCCGTCCTCCGACGCGAGCGCGGCGATCATGCCGGCGATGACGTCCGGGTGCGCCATGCCCTCGCCGATGATCGGCATGAGCTTGCCGAACAGCTCCCACTCGGCGTCCTCGGGCACCTGGTTCGGGGTGTCGTCGACGATGCCGCTGGAGATGCTGCCCGGCGCGACGCACAGCGCGCGCAGGCCCTGGCGGCTGTACTCGAGCGCGATCGCGTGGGTGAACGCGTCGATGCCGCCCTTGCTCGCCGCGTACGCCGCCATGTACGGGTGCGCGAAGGCCGCCGAGGTCGAGCTGAAGTTGACGATGACCGCGCCCTCGCCGGTCTCGAGCAGCGCGGGGAGCGCGGCCTTCGTCATCAGGAACGTGCCGGTCAGGTTGATGTTGATGATCTGGTTCCACACGTCCAGCGAGAAGGTGTGGGTGTGCCCGGCGCGCAGGATGCCGGCCGCGTTGACCAGGACGTCCAGGCCGCCGAGGCGCGCGACGGTCTCGGCGACGCCCTCGTTGACGGAGGCCTCGTCCGAGACATCGAGGACGGCGGTGGACAGCCGGCCGTCGACGCCGGCCTCCTTCGCCATGGCGCGGGTCTTCTCGAGCCCGTCGGCGTTCACGTCGACCGCGTGGACCGTGCCGGCCTCGCGGAGCAGCCGCAGCACGGTGGCCTGGCCGATGCCCGAGCCGCCGCCGGTGACGATGATGCGCCGGTCCTGGAACCTCTCCACTGCTTCCTCCTCGCCGTGGGCGGCCCGCCGTATCGCGGGGCGCCCGGTCGTGTCGCCCCAATCACATGCTCAAGAAGCTTGCGGGTTCAAGGGCTACCGGGCGCGAAATGAAACACGTTCCACCACCGGGCGGTGGGGTGCCCGCTTACGGCCGTCGGTATTGGCCTGGTTTTCCCTGGCATGTCCGGTGCCGTTAGCGGGAACCCGTCGTCCTTGTACGCATGGTCGACGCACGACGAAAGAGGTTGCCATGTCAGACCGCACGACCAAGCCCGCCGAATCCGGCGGATCGGCACTCGGAACGCCGCACTCCACGCAGGTGTCCGCGCTCCAGTCCGAAAAGGGCCGGACCGTGATCGCCGACTCGGTCGTCGCGAAGATCTCCGGCGTCGCGGCCCGCGAGATCTCCGGCGTGCACGCGCTGGGCAAGGGCGTCTCCCGCGCCTTCGCCTCGATGCGCCAGCGGGTCCCCGGCGGCAAGCCGAACGTCGCCCAGGGCGTGAGCGTCGAGGTCGGCGAACGCCAGTGCGCGGTCGACCTGACCCTGATCGTCGAGTACGGCTACGCCATCGCCGAGGTCGCGGCGTCGGTCCGCGAAAACGTCATCGAGTCGGTCGAACGCATGACCGGACTCGAGGTCGTCGAGGTGAACCTGTCGGTCGACGACGTCTACATCGAGGCCGACGACGACCGCAGCGGCGGCCGGCAGCTCGAATAGCACGGCCCGACCCGCAGGGCGCCCGGCCCGGCCCCACCACGCCTCGACGAGGGGCCGCCACCGGGCGCCGGCGCCTGGGGCCGGTCTGCGGGGCCGGAGCCACCGTGCCGGGGCGATGCGGTTCGGCGGCGTGTGCCCGCTCTGGGGGGCGCGGGGGCGCGGGGTCGCGGGGGCATCGGGGCGAGGCCCGCGTGGCGGGGCGATGCGGTTCGGCGGTGTGCGCCGGCGCCGCAGGGCGCTGACGCGTGGCCTCCGTGCCGGCGCCAGGCGGGCCGGCGGCGTGCGCGCGTACCCGCGCGCGCGAGGGCGTGCCCGCCTGACAGCGCGCCAGGGCACCGGACCTCAACCTCCGTCCCTCCGCCCCTCCACCCCCGCCACAATGTCCCCGTGAACGACACCGTCGCCGTCGCCCTCATCACCTCCCTCTCCACCCTGATAGCCGGCGGCCTCGCCGGCCTCGTCAGCTGGCTTTTGACTGGTCGTCAACTCAGGCACGCGGGCGAACTCGCCCAGCGGGAGCGGGCGGAGGCCCGGTCCGGGCGGCTCCGGGAGGGGCGGCGTGAGGCGTACGAACGGTTCCTGGTCCGCGTCGACGAGGCGTACCGTGCGCTCGACAACAGCTGGACGCAGGCGCCGTTAACCGAACCGGCTGATGGGTTCACGGCGCGGCGGGCCGTCGACGAGGCCCTGGTGCGTGTCCAGTTGGAGGGCCCGGAGCCCGTCGCCGCGGCCGCACACCTCGTCACCCGCTCCGTCGGTGACGAATTCCGAAAGCTGCGCCGCCTCATCGCCGACCACCAGGGCGAACAGCGGTCGGCCGCCGCGGTCGACGCCGCCCTCCGTACCGCCGTCCTGGAAGCGCGGCGCGACACCACCGAAGCCTTCGTCACCGAGGCCCGGGCCGCGCTGAACGCAGCCTGAGCAGCCCGTCACACCCCGTCGAACGGCGGCGGGCCGAGCATTTCGTAGCCGGCCCGGTGCGCCGCCTCCGCGATGCGCGCGAAGTTGGCGTCCGACAGCTCGACGTCGGCCATCTCGGCCGCGAACTCCTCGAAACCGGACGGCGCCGTGAGCTGCAGCAGCCGCGCCGTCGCGGAGCGGACCCGGAACGAGTGCGGCACGCTGTGCGGCAGGAACGCGAATCCGCCCGTGCCAAGTGCCCAGCGGGCGTCACCGCACACGACGTCGACCTCGCCGTCGAGGACGTAGAACGCCTCGTCCTCGATGTGGTGCGCGTGCAGCGGCGGTGCGAACCCCTGTTCGAGCAGCTGTTCGAAGAAGGTGTACTCGTCGCCGGTCTCCTCACCGGTCGCGAGCATCCGCAGCGGGTGCCTGAAGAACGTGCGTTCGCCTCCGTGACCCTGGCCCGCTTCCAGCATGTAGCGCCGGTCGCCGCTGGTCATGGTGCCTCCTCGCGCCGGACCGCCCCCTGATGCGCCCCCGTCCGCCCCCACTAGGCAGTATCCCCGCCCGCCGCGCCCACCGCCCCCGGAGCCCGCCCCGCCTTGCCCGCCCCGGCTCCCGGAGAGACGCTGAAAAGAGCGTGACCGGGCTTCCCCGAGCGCTGGCACAGCGCGTGGCGCGGTCGCCGCGGAAGCGAGTGAGCACTATGCGCACAATGCTGATCGCCAGGTTCGACAACGAAAAAGCCAACGAGGCCATCCAAGAAGGCCTGATGGCGAAGCAACTCGAGGAACTCGTCGCGCGACTCCAGCCCGAAGCCGCGTACTTCACGACCGCCGAAGGCGACCGTACGGCGTTCCTCGTCTTCGACCTCGACGAGTCCTGGAAGATGCCGGTGATCGGCGAACCCCTCTTCGCCGCCGGCGCGAAGCTGACACTCCGTCCGGTCATGAACCTCGAAGACCTCCAGAAGGGCCTCGCGGCACTCGGCCACTGAACCCCCGGACCGGGCCCCCTGGTTGGATGGCGGTCAGCCCGGGTAACCCTAGGGTCCGCCCCACCGATCGGAGGCATTGATGGCCACCATCGCCGTCTTCGCCGCAGTCCTGGTCATCCTCCTCACCACGGTCGCCATCCTCGCCACCCGCCGAAGCTCCCGCCGCACCGAAAACCTCGACGGCCTGGAACTGGAACGCCAACGCACCACCTCCGCCGAAGCCTCCGGCGGCATCTTCGGCGTCCACGGCACCGGCACCCACCACGGCCACGGCCTCTTCGACCGCGACAACCACAAAACCTTCGGCTGACCACTCCTCCGCGAGCCGGCCCAAGGCGAGCGCCGTCGCGGTCGAACTCCCGGCCCTCACCGTCCAGTCGCAGCAGGGAACCACCATCGACATGGACGTTCTCTTCATCACGAGCGTGGCGGCGGTCGTCGCCGACCCGCCGCAGAGCCGCAAGCTGTTCGTCGAAGCTCTTGGCCTACCCCTGGAGGGGGAAGGCAACGGCTACTACTCGAGCGGCAGCATTCCCGGCAGCAAGCACTTCGGCCTGTGGCCGCTCTCGCAGGCGGCCGAGGCGTGCTTCGGAACGCCCGCCTGGCCCGCCGACAGGGTGGTCCCGCAGGCGTCGATCGAATTCGAGGTGGCGGATGCGGAAGCAGTCGCAGCCGCCGGCGACGAGCTCCAACGCGCGGGCTTCGAACTGGTCTGCCCGGCCCGCACCGAGCCCTGGGGCCAGACGGTGGCCAGACTCCTCACGGCCGACGGCCTGATCGTCGGGATCTCCTACGCTCCCTCGCTGCACCAGGACAGCACGACGACCGGGAAACCCCCGGGGCCGGACTGAGGTCACCGGACCGGGCTCTGTCCACGCAGGTCAGGATGGTCATATGGCCGAGAAGACGGAGGCTCCGCCGCCGACGATGTTGCGGGCCATGGCGAACCTCGCGAAGTTCCACCGCGAACACGAGGAGTTCTACGCGGCGGCTCCGCGTGAGCAGGCGGTAGCCGTTCAACGTGCTGTCCGCACGCTGCTCGCCTTGGCCGACCGGTGGTCAGCCGCGTCGCCGACCCAGCCCACCGCGTTGAGCCCCTTCGAGGGCGCCGAGGACCTGACGTCTCCGGTCGCCCTGCAACTAGAGGGCGTGCTGTTCATGGAGGGCGAGGGAGAGCCCGCCGAGGTCCGGCGGCTCAAGCGCGACCTCATGAGCGTCGCGGACGACCTGGCCTCAGCGGCGGACTGGCTGGCGTCCGCCATGCGAGCCTCCTGGGAAGCCGCAGCCGCCCTGCTCGACTACGACGAGTTCGCGAGCCTCCTCGGCGAACGGCACCGGATCATCAGCAACGACTGGCAGGCCGCCCATATGGCCGAAGTCGCGGGCCTCCTGCTCCGCCGCGCGGTCGAGGTCGTCGACCGCGTCGACTTCCGCCCTCCCGCCCTGCGCGCCGACCTCGCCGCGACCGCCCTCAGCCCGCAGCGCCTCTACTCGGCAGCCGAACTCGCAGCCAGGGCAGCAGATCTCCTCAGCGACTCGGCAACCCTGGTCCACGACAACGAGCGTCGCTGGCGCGTCTTCCGCGCCCGCGTAACGGAGCTCATGAGCACGACGGGCCAGTAGCACGCACAAAGCCAACAGGTGCCCACCCACCGCACTGCGGCGGTGCGCAGCAGTGCGGTGCGGCGGGTCAGTTCGTCAGCCATCCGCCTTGGCCCCGCCGATCGGGCAGCTCACGCCCGTGCCGCCAAGTCTGTTGTGGCATGTGACCCGTCTGTGTGGGGAGTCGGGTCGTCAACGCCATGGTTCGGCGGGGGTCCACAAAGGTTCTGCCGTGAACCATCCCGGGTGGTCGGTCCGGCTGAGTGTGTCGGTGAGCAGGCCGTGGATGAAGGCCGTGAACGAGCCAGCGTAGACGAAATATCCGCGCCATTGCCGGTACAGAACACCGATGGTCCAGGTTGACGGGTCGGCCGACTCGGGGGCGAAGAAGCACGTGTCGCCCTCCCAGCCATGGGAACCCCAGGCGAGCAGGTCCGGGAACCCGTCGACGGGTGCGGGCGGGAAGTCCTCCAGGTACTCCCGCAAGCTGCGCACGAGGTCTGCCGTTCCGTCGATCATGTCTCCGAGCAACGATTCGCCTCGCCGCGGGTGGAGGATCCACAGGTACCGCGCGAGGGCGCACGGCGCGTACAGGTCGACGAAGGCCTTGTAGTCCTCGGGCAGCGCGACGCCCAAGCGGTGTTCGAGCTGATCCCATGCCTCAGCGTCAGCCGCGCGATCGGCCCGTGCCCGCCATGGAGGCTCGCCGAGCAGCTCGATGAGGTGATCGAGGTGACTCGGGGAGTCGGGGGTGGTGTTCACGGGCCGATGCTGGCATGGCGGGGTGACGACAGGGCCGGGTCAGCCATCAGTCCGGGGTGAGACCCACCGGGCAGGAGCCCCAGGAGTCGGCGCCGGGGTCATTAGGTTGCCGCCGGTGCCGCCGAGTCTGTCGTCGTATGTGACCAGTCTTGTGGGAGTCTCGCGGCGTCGCCGCGTTTCGTGATCAGTAGTAGTGGCTGCCTGGGGGCCACGGTTCGAAGGTGGCGAACTCGGCGGGATCCTCGTCCTCGTCCAACCCTGCGAAGCCTGAGACTTCGAGGTCGCCGCGGAGCCACAGCAGCAGGACTTCGGGCAAGCTTGCGCCTAGAGGCGGGCCCGTCGGCGCATGTCTCGGGCGCATCAGCAGCGGCCAGTCGTTCGGGTCGCCGATGCACTGCCAGACGAGCCGGTCGCCGTCACTGGTGCTTGCAAAGGGCAGGTCTCCGCCAGGTTCGGGCCACACGGCCTGGACGCCACCAAGGCCGGGATACGCCTCGAAGGCCAGCTGTCGCTGACGCCACTGCTCGACGAGCCCCTGCCCGTCGAGCCGTAGAGGCGTGTACATGCGCAACCAGTTGCCCCAGTGGCCGGCGCCGTACAACGTCATCAGGTCGACGTAGTCCCGGGGCAGGGTCGACCCCAGCGCCTGATACAGGTCGTCCCAACTCGCCGGGCCCAGCCAGGGTTCGACAGGCGGAGGCACGTACAACGCCAGTTCTTGCAGCCACCTCGACTCGGTCACCTGCGGATCCTGGCACAGGGGAGCGACGCGGCCCTCGTGGCGTTCACGCGCCGTGGTTGGCGCGCAAAGCGCTGCTCACCGGGTCGGTGCCGGCGAGCAGCGCTTGCAGTGTGGCCAGGACGTCTGCGGGCAGCAGGTCAGCCATCGGTCGGCTTGAGGCCTACCGGGCAGGAGCCCCAGGAGTCGGCGCCCGGGTCACTTAGGTTGACGCCGGTTCCGCCCAGGCCGCAGTAGCCGTTGGGGTTTTTGTCTAGGTACTGCTGGTGGTAGGCCTCGGCGAACCAGAAGGTGTCGGCGGGGAGGATTTCGGTGGTGATGTCGGTGTAGAGGGCCTTGGTGAGGACCTGCTGGTAGGCCGCGCGGGAGGCTTCGGCGGTGGCTTGTTGGGTGGGGGAGTGGGTGTAGACGGCGGAGCGGTACTGGGTGCCTTCGTCGTTGCCCTGGCGGTAGCCCTGGGTCGGGTCGTGGGCTTCCCAGAAGACCTTGAGGAGGGCGTCGTAGGTGACCTGGGTCGGGTCGAAGACGACGCGTACGGCTTCGGTGTGGCCGGTGCGGCCGCTGCAGACCTCTTCGTAGGTCGGGTTCGGGGTGGTGCCGCCCTGGTAGCCGACGGCGGTGGTCCAGACGCCCGGGGTCTGCCAGAACTTGCGCTCGGCGCCCCAGAAGCAGCCCAGGCCGAAGTCGGCGACCTCGAGGCCGGCGGGGTACGGGCCCTCCAGGGGGTGGCCGAGGACCGTGTGGAGCTCGGGCACCGTGAAGGGCCGTTCCGCGCGGCCCCGGAGAGTCTCGTCGGGATTCGGCATGCGGGGGCTGAAGTCCCTGCGGTCGAACAGCACGGTGTCCTCCAACGTCGGTCGGCGGGGTCTGTCGGCGATCCGGCTGCCATCGCTGTGTTTGGATGGCGGTCGCCGGGTGTCGACTAGTACGCCCAACAATTGCATCGCGAAGGGTGTTCCATGCGAGGCCCCAGGACGTTTCCGGGCCGGGCCGCGATAGCCGTCGCCGCCCTGCTGCCGCTCTTCGCGCTGACAGGGTGCCTCCCCGGCGACGGCCCGGCCGGCAAGGCGGTGGACGCGGGAACGTTCCGGGTGCTCGACGACAGCGAGCAGGCCCCGGCGTCGCGCGACGAAGACGCCAAGCAGCTCGCCGACTACGTGATGCTCACGGCGAACGACTGGGGCACCGGCTACGACTCCGGCGTCGACGACAACCTCGACGCGCTGCAGACCACGAGCTTCGACGCCGACTGCCGCCTGGTCGGCCGCGAGCTGCCCAAGGGCACACCCGCCTCGCTGGGCCACTGGTACGAGTCGGAGGAGACCAGGACCTACTCCGCCGTGACGGTCCACCAGGGCTCCGTCTCCGCGCGCACCCAGATCGCCTTCCAGCGGGACGGCGTCCGCCGCTGCCCAGTCCAGCACATGGGCGACGACTCCCGCCTCGAAGGCGTCGCGGCCGTCGCGCTTCCCGGCCTCGACCGCGCCGACGAGGTGGTCGCGGACCACGGCCGCGTGGTCTACGACGGCGAGGACTCCGAGGACGTCCAGCGTTACGTGTCCGCCATCGCCCGCAAGGGCAGCGTCGTCGCCGAGGTCTTCCTGCTCGCGTACGCCCACGACGGCGACGACGTCGTCGACCAGCGGCTGCGCGACCAGGCCGCCCGGGCCGTCAAGCTCATGCTCGAACGCCTGGACGAGCACGGCCGCTGATCCGCCGCGCGCCTTCCCCCGTCCGGGAGGACGTCGCCCGGCGTGCCCGGCACCACCCCCGCCAGCCGCTAGCGTTGCGGCCATGAGCGACACGAACTCCGACGACAACCCGCACGGCTTCGAGACGCTGGCCATCCACGCCGGTCAGGAGCCCGACCCGCTTACCGGCGCGGTGGTGCCCCCCATCTACCAGGTCTCCACGTACAAGCAGGACGGCGTGGGCGGCCTGCGCGGCGGCTACGAGTACAGCCGTTCGGCGAACCCCACCCGCACCGCGCTCGAGGAGTGCGTGGCGGCCCTGGAAGCGGGCGCGCGGGGACTTGCGTTCGCGTCCGGCCTGGCCGCCGAGGACTGCCTGCTGCGCACGGTGTGCAAGCCGGGCGACCACGTGGTCATCCCGAACGACGCGTACGGCGGCACGTTCCGCCTGTTCGCGAAGGTCCTGGACCGCTGGGGCCTGGAGTGGACCCCGGCCCCGTCCGGCGACGTCGCGGCCGTGCGCGCCGCGATCCGCCCCGGCCGGACCAAGGTCATCTGGTGCGAGACGCCCAGCAACCCGCTGCTCGGCGTCGCCGACATCGCCGAGCTCGCCGACGTCGCTATGGAGGCCGGCGCGCTGCTGGTCGTCGACAACACCTTCGCGTCCCCGTACCTGCAGCAGCCGTTGACCCTCGGCGCCGACGTCGTCGTGCACTCGACGACGAAGTACATGGGCGGCCACTCGGACGTCGTCGGCGGCGCGCTGGTCGCGGCGGACGCCGAGCTGGGCGAGCGCCTCGCGTACCACCAGAACGCGATGGGCGCGGTCGCCGGCCCCTTCGACGCGTGGCTGACGCTGCGCGGCATCCGCACGCTCGGCGTGCGCATGGACCGGCACTGCTCCAACGCCGAGCGGATCGTCGAACTCCTCAGCGGGCACTCGGCGGTGGCCGAGGTGCTGTACCCGGGCCTGAAGGGCCACCCGGGGCACGACGTCGCCGTGAAGCAGATGAAGGCGTTCGGCGGCATGGTGTCGTTCCGGGTCACCGGGGGCGAGGAGCGCGCCGTCGAGGTGTGCAACCGCGCCGAGTTGTTCACGCTCGGCGAGTCGCTCGGCGGCGTCGAGTCGCTGATCGAGCACCCCGGGCGCATGACGCACGCGTCCGCCGCCGGTTCGCCGCTCGAGGTGCCCGCCGACCTCGTGCGCCTGTCGGTCGGCATCGAGACGGCCGACGACCTGCTGGCCGACCTCGAGCGCGCGCTCGGCTGACCCGGTACGGCCCAGCACCACGACGTACGCGGCGCGCCCGGTCTCAGCGGCTGGGCGCGCCGCAGTCGGCGCACTGCGCGTAGCGGGTGCCGTCGGCGCCGGTCACCTCGGCGATGACGGGCCCGCCGGTCGTGAACGCCCACAGGAACGCGATGTTGGGCACGCCCGTGATGCGCACCAGGGCCAGGTCGTTGCCGACGCCGTCGTCCGAGATGTGGCCGAACACGTGGTCGTTCTCGGCGAACCGGCCGAGCACGACCACCACGACGAGCTGGTACCCCTCCGGCGCGCCCCGGCCGGGGTTGAGCACGGCGATGTCGAACTGCCCGGTCGGCGGCATGAACCGGCACGAGTCGATGATGCCGACACCGCCCGGCGCGGTGACGTCGCCGACGCACCAGCCCTGCCGGTCCACCCACGCGCTGCTGCCGAGTCCGACGAGACCCTTCGGGGGCTCCGGACGCGTCGGGTTGGGCGGCGGGTTCGGGCCACGCGTCACCGTGGGCCCGGGACCCGGGGCCGCGTGGCGGTGGTTCGCGGACACTCCGACGACCAGCGCCGTGGCCAGCGCCGCGCACGCCAGCAGCGCTCCCGCCGCCCGCAGGACGCGGACCCGCGCCGCGGCACGCCGCGCCCGTTGCGCGGCCCCCGCCGGCAGTGCGCGCGCCGGGTAGTCCGGCGGATCGCCGAGCCGGGTGCGCGGGCCGAGCACCGGGTCGAGGCCGCCCGCGCCGGGCGTGTGGTGCAGGTACGTCATCGCCACGGACGCGACGGGATCCGCCGTGGGCGCCTTCCCGGCCGCGCGGGTCGGCGCGGTGCCGGGCGCCGGTCCGCGCGCGGGCGCGTCCGAGGAACCGGCCCCGGCCGGCTCCGCCGGATCGGGACCGGCGCCACCCGCCCCGGGCCCGCCCGGGGCCGGATCGGCTGCGATGCTCATCGCGTCTCCTCGGGGACGCCGTCGGGACACGGCCCGGACGGACACCGGACCGTGCGGTGCGCGTGCCTTGCGTGTGCCGTCATGCCAGGTGCGGTCGTGTGCCGTCATGCCACGTGCGGTCGTGTGCCGTGCGAGACGCCCCGCCGCGAAGACCCGTTCCCTGTCAGGCCGATGCCCACCCCCGCGCCGGCTATGCCGACTGCCGCCCGCGGGTGCGGCGGCCGCGCGTCATCAGGATCGGCAGCGCCGCCTCGTACGCCTGGTGCGCGTCCTCGACCGGCACGCGCAGCAGTTCGGCCGTGTCGAACGCGTCGAAGCGCGCGTACGCCCGCAGCACCACCGCGGCGCGCTCCAGCCGGGTCAGCCGGTCGAGCGCGGACAGGACGGCGAACCGCACGCTGCGCGCCTCCGCGTCCAGCGCGTTCGCGGCGACCTCCGCCGGCTCGGCGTCCTCAGCCGCGACGCCGTCCTCAGCCGCGACGCCGTCCTCCGCCGTCCACACCACCGCCCAGGTGATGGGCTGCGGCCGCCACGGCAGCGGCCGCCACGTGTCCAGGTACCCGGTGAGCAGCGCCCGGTAGGCGATCCGCGTGGGGTCGCGCTCGACGGCGTGCCGCCACTGCAGCCAGGTGTGCATCAGCGCGCGCCGGACCCGGCGTTCGGCCCGCGCGGGGTCGCCGGTCAGCAGGTCCGCGGTGTGCAGCAGCCGTTCGCCCGCCGCGTGGACGAAGGCGTCGAACTCACGTTGATCGCGGCGGTTCACGACACCTCCCGACGATGTGCCTTGTGGTGTGCACTTGTTCCACCGGGAGCGCGAAAGGATCCCCTTGACCGGAATATCACGAGTAGACCGCCATCTGCGCCGGTTTCCCGGTGATTTCCCGTCACCTTGCGCGCCCATGTGATCCCGTTGCGTCCGTCCCCGCCCGCGGCCCGCCCCGCCGCGGATACCGACATACCCGTCGGCACGTCCGCGCAACATCCGTTACGACACGGCGGCCGTGGCCCTATCCTTCGTGCCACCACAACCGTGACGACGAGCGAGCTGGCCATGACACCCGATGAAGCGCACGACGAAGCGCCCGACACCGTGCTGTACGACCGACTGCAGCACGAGGTCGCCCTGTTCGCGCGCCGTGCCGAGCAGACCCGGCTGGGCGCGGCCGGCGAACTGCGCTACACGATGGACCGGGCGGCGTACCTGCTCCTGGGCCGGCTCGAGGCCGAGGGCCCGATGGGTGTGAAGGCGCTCGCGCAGGCGATGTCCATCGACTCGTCCACGGTGACCCGCCAGGTCACACCGCTGGTCGACCAGGGGTACGTGGACCGGGTGCCGAACCCCGACGACGGCCGCGCGGTGCTGCTGCGGCTGTCCGAGATCGGCCTGGACCGGCTGCACCAGGTGCGCCGCGCCCGGATCCAGCTCATGGCCGAAATGTGCGCGGAGTGGAGCGCCGAGGACCGCGAGCGGTTCACCGAGCTGCTGACCCGCTTCAACCAGGAGATGGTGCGCCGTCAGGCGGCCCGGCAGTTCGCCGCGCCGAAGGACGAGTCGAAGGACGAGCCGGAGGACGGCGGAACCGCCGGTGACAGACTGGGGGCATGAGCACGCCTGCCCCCGCGCACGCCCACGAGGCGACCGCGCCGGTGACCCTCGACGACATCCGCGTCGCGCACAAACTGCTCGACGGAGTCGCCCGCAGCACGCCCCTGGAAGGCTGTCGCGCGTTGACCGACCGCATCGGCGGCCCGGTCTACCTCAAGTGCGAGAACCTTCAGCGCACCGGATCCTTCAAGATCCGCGGTGCGTTCGTCCGCATCTCAGGCCTGTCCGAGGAGGAACGCGCCCGCGGCGTCGTCGCGGCCAGCGCCGGCAACCACGCGCAGGGCGTCGCACTCGCGGCGCAGCTGCTCGGCGTGCGGTCGACCGTCTTCATGCCCGCCGGAGCCCCGCTGCCGAAGATCGCCGCCACCCGCGGCTACGGCGCCGAGGTGCTCCTGGAAGGCACCACGGTCGAGCACTGCCTGACCGCCGCCAAGGCCTACGCGGAGGCCACCGGCGCGGTCTTCATCCACCCCTTCGACCACCCCGACGTCGTCGCCGGCCAGGGCACCGTCGGCCTGGAGATCCTCGAGCAGTGCCCCGAGGTGCGCACCATCCTGGTCGGGACCGGCGGCGGCGGGCTGCTCGCCGGTGTCGCGGTCGCGGTCAAGGCGCTGCGGCCGGACGTGAAGGTCATCGGCGTGCAGGCGGCCTCCGCCGCCGCGTACCCGCCCTCGCTCGCCGCCGGGCACCCCGTCACGCTGCCGTCGGTCAGCACGATGGCGGACGGCATCGCGGTGGGCCGCCCCGGCGAGGTGCCGTTCTCGCTGATCAGCGAGCTGGTCGACGACGTCCGTACGGTCGGCGAAGAGTCGCTCTCGCAGGCCCTGTTGCTGTGCATGGAACGCGCCAAGCTGGTGGTCGAGCCGGCCGGCGCGGCGTCCGTCGCCGCCCTCCTGGAAGCGGGGGGCACCGCAGGGGCCACGGCCTACGCGCCGATCGAGGCGCCGGTGGTCGCGGTGCTGTCGGGCGGCAACGTCGACCCGCTGCTGATGCTGCGCGTCCTGCGGCACGGCATGGCGGCGGCCGGCCGCTACATGCTGCTGCGCGTGCGCATCCCGGACCGCCCGGGCGCGCTCGCGACGCTGCTGGCGACGCTCGCCGACACCGACGCCAACGTCGGCAACGTGACCCACGTCCGCACCGGCGCGAAGCTCCAGCTGGGCGAGGTCGAGGTCGAGCTGCAGCTGGAGACCAAGGGCCCCGAGCACTGCCGCGCGGTGGTCGCGCACATCGCGGAGGCCGGCTACCCGGTGATCGAGGGCTGACCGGGTGTGACCGCGGGTGCCCCGGCGGATATTGGGGCGCGGATGTCGGCCGCGTCTGGTTGGCTCGGAGGGGTACCGGGTGGACACCGGGTGGATCAGTCACGCCCACCCGTCTCCCCCCACCACCCATATTCGAAAGCGCTTCGCGCTTGCCCCCTTGTGCCACCCGGTACCCGCACGCGCGGTCCGCCGTCGACGGCACAGTGGAGCTGATCAAGGCGGTGCCCCGGTACGGCCGACCGCGACGCCTCCCCCGTCAGAGGAGTGATCCACCGACATGCAAGAAGCGATCATCGCCGAAGGCCTGGTGAAGACCTTCGGCGACGTACGCGCGCTCGACGGTGTCGACCTGTCCGTCCCGACCGGCACCGTGCTCGGCCTGCTCGGGCCGAACGGTGCCGGCAAGACCACCACCGTCCGCGTGCTGACCACCCTGCTCCGGCCCGACGCGGGCCGCGCGGTCGTCGCCGGGATCGACGTGCTCAAGCACCCGAACCAGGTCAGACGCTCGATCGGGCTGTCGGGCCAGTTCGCCGCGGTCGACGAGTACCTGACCGGCCGCGAGAACCTCCAGATGGTCGGCGAGCTGTACCAGATGTCCGCGCGCGACTCGAAGGCCCGCGCGCTGGAGCTGCTGGAGTGGTTCAACCTGTCGGACGCCGCCGACCGCCCGGCCAAGACGTACTCCGGCGGTATGCGCCGCCGCCTCGACCTGGCCGCCGCGCTGGTCGTCCGGCCGCCCGTGATGTTCATGGACGAGCCGACCACGGGCCTCGACCCGCGCAACCGGCTCGCGCTGTGGGAGGTCATCCAGAAGCTCGTCGAGGACGGCACCACGCTGCTGCTGACCACGCAGTACCTGGAGGAGGCGGACCACCTCGCGCACGACATCGTGGTGGTCGACCACGGCAAGGTCATCGCGCGCGGCACCGCCGACCAGCTCAAGGCGCAGGTCGGCGGCGAGCGCGTCGAGGTGGTCGTGCAGGACCGCGACCTGATCGGCACCGCGAGCGAGGTGCTGCGCGGCTACAGCCGCGACGGCGTCGCGGTCGACAAGCACACCCGGCGGCTGACGATCCCGGTGCAGGGCGGCGCGAAGCTGCTCGCCGAGGTCATCCGGGACCTGGACGCGCGCGGCATCGAGATCGACGACATCGGGCTGCGCCGCCCGACCCTCGACGACGTGTTCATCTCGCTCACCGGCCACCACGCCGAGGACGCCGACGAGGACGAGCAGGACACCCACGCAAGCGGCGGGAAGAGCGGAAGCGGCGGGAAGACCGCCGCCGCGGTCCCGGCGGCCGGCGACAGCGGAAAGGACGCGGCCTGATGACCGCCACCGACACCACGACCGTCGTCCCCAAGACGCTGGCGCCCAAGACCCGCGGCGGTGTCGCGCAGTCGGTCCACGACTCGCTCGTCATCGCCAAGCGCAACCTCATCCGGATGATGCGGATCCCGGAGATCGTGGTCTTCGGCCTGATCCAGCCGGTCATGTTCGTGCTGCTGTTCTCGTACGTGTTCGGCGGCTCGATCAACGTCGACGGCTCGAGCGACCCGAAGGCGTTCCGCGAGTTCCTGATGGCGGGCATCTTCACCCAGACGGTGACCTTCGCGACCGCGGGCTCCAGCGCCGGCATCGCGGAGGACATGACCAAGGGCCTCATCGACCGGTTCCGGTCGCTGCCGATGGCCCGCGGTGCGGTGCTGACCGGCCGCACCATCGCCGACCTCGTGCAGACCGCGCTCACGATGGTGGTGCTGGTCGCCGTCGCCCTGCTGGTCGGCTGGCGCATCCACGAGGGCCTGCCCAAGGCGCTCGGCGCGTTCGGCCTGATGCTGCTGCTCGGCTACGCGTTCACGTGGATCGGCGCGCTGATCGGCCTGTCCGTGCGCAGCCCCGAGGCGGCCACCTCCGCGGGCCTGATCTGGCTCTTCCCGGTGACCTTCGTGTCGAACGCCTTCGTGCCGACCGCGGGCATGCCCGGCTGGCTCCAGACCATCGCCGACTGGAACCCGTTCAGCGCAACGGTCCAGGCCGGGCGCGTGCTGTTCGGCAACCCGGGCGTGTCGCAGTCGGACGCGTGGCCGATGCAGCACCCGGTGTGGGCGTCGCTGTTCTGGTCGCTGCTGATCATCGTCGTCTTCCGCACCCTCGCGGTGCGCAAGTACCGGTCGACCACCGCGTGACCCGGGCCCGCGAGGGCGCGGGCACGGGTTCCACCGACCGCGGACGACGCGAGGGCCCCGGCGGGATGTCCGCCGGGGCCCTTCGCCGTGTCGGTCGCGGTCAGCCGGCGTACGGCTTGACCTCGATGATCTCGACGTTCATGCTGCGCCCGTTGGGCAGCTCGTAGGACGCGCTGTCGCCGACCTTCTTGCCCCTGATGGCGGTGCCGAGCGGCGAGGCGGCCGAGTAGACGTCCATGTCGTCGGCCGCGTCCTCGCGCGAGCCGAGAAGGAACGTCATGGTGTCGTCCTTGTCACCTTCGAACGCGACGGTGACGACCATGCCCTGGCCGACCACACCGGTGTCCGCGGGCGCCTCGCCGACCTTCGCGCTGTCCAGGATCTGGCGGAGCTGGCGGATGCGAAGCTCCTGCTTCCCCTGCTCCTCCTTGGCCGCGTGGTAGCCGGCGTTCTCCTTGAGGTCGCCTTCCTGGCGAGCCTCCTCGATCTTGGCGGCCAGCTCGGTACGGCCGGGACCCGACAGGTGCTCCAGCTCGGCGGTGAGCCGGTCGTACGCCTCCTGGGTGAGCCAGGTGACGGAGTCGCTGGTCTGGGTCACGGATGCTCCTCGTCGGTCATGGAACGTGTTCTTCGCCCCGAATAAATCAAGCGCCCCCTCACCGGCCGGGTCCTGCACAGCTACCGGCGATGAAGGGACGAAACCCCGAGACTAACAATTTCCCAGGCGGGCGGGCAGTCATGCTCAGCTGATGCGGCAGCCGTCCAGTTCCGCGGTGTTGGGGCGGGCGGTCGTCTGCAGGACCTCGGTGACGACGACGGTCCGCGCGTCCGAGGCCGGGATCCGGACCTCCTTGCGGCCCACCTCGGAGCCGTCCGAGGAGCGCGAACGAAGTACACAGACGGCGGACTTGTCCTTGTCCTTCACGACCTCGATCCGCGCCTCGACCGAGTGGTCCGAGGTGACCTTGAAGGTCGGAATACTCGCCCGCACGTCGGGGTTCGCCTTGTCGAGGCCGATCCACACCGTCCCGGAGACCAGCAGCACCAGGAAGACCACGAAAGCGATCCGCAGGCCCCTGTCGTTGGAGGTGCCCTTGGAGGCGGCGTTCCCGCCGGCTCCGTCGGGGCGGGGGACGCGGCGGCCGTACCGGTCGCGGGCGGCGTTGGTGTCCGCGCCACGGGGCTGGCTCACTGGGTCACTCCCGGGTCGGTGGGCGGGTCGGCGGTTTCGCCGGGGCCCGCTGCTTCGGCCACTATATGACGGGTCTCCGAAGCACCAGGGGGCCGCCTCCGCAAAGCCCGGGGGCGTTACTAGGAGGAGCGACTTTTCCCGTGAGTGAGCGGCTGAGGCTGATGGCGGTGCACGCGCACCCCGACGACGAGTCGAGCAAGGGCGCGGCCACCATGGCGCGGTACGTACGCGACGGCGCCGAGGTGCTCGTCGTCACCTGTACCGGCGGGGAACGCGGGTCGGTGCTCAATCCCAAGCTCCAGGGCGACCCGGAGATCGAGGCCAACATCGACGAGGTGCGCCGCAAGGAGATGGACGCGGCGCGCGAGATCCTCGGCGTCGACCAGGCGTGGCTGGGCTTCGTCGACTCCGGTCTGCCCGAGGGCGACCCGCTGCCGCCGCTGCCCGAAGGGTGCTTCGCGCTGCAGCCGGTGGAGAAGGCGGCGGAGCCGCTGGTGCGCCTGATCCGCGAGTTCCGTCCGCACGTGGTGACCACGTACGACGAGAACGGCGGCTACCCGCACCCCGACCACATCCAGACTCACAAGATCTCCGTCGCGGCGTTCGACGCGGCCGGCGACCCGGACGCGTACCGCGAGGCCGGCGCGCCGTGGCAGCCGCTGAAGCTGTACTACAACCAGGGCATCTCCAAGGCGCGCGTGATCGCGCTGCACGAGGCCATGGTCGAGCGGGGCCTGGACTCGCCGTACGGCGAGTGGCTGGAGCGCTGGGGCGAGCGCAAGGAGCGCGAGATCACCACGCGCGTGCCGTGCTCGGACTACTTCCCGGTCCGTGACGCGGCGCTCATCGCGCACGCGACGCAGGTCGACCCCGACGGCTTCTGGTTCCGCGTGCCGCTGGAGGTCCAGCAGGAGGTGTGGCCGACCGAGGACTACGAGCTGGTGCGCTCGCTGGTCGACACCGACCTGCCCGAGGACGACCTCTTCGCGGGCATCCGGGCCGCCGCCACGGCCTGACCCGGGGCGCCGCGCGGCGCCTCGCTCGGCCGAGCGACCCGACGGCCGCCCCTGTTTTCACATCCGAACAAGCGGATGCGACCCTTGAGGGGCGGCCGTCGTCGTGCGCCGCGCTTCGTCGACTTGGAGGACCACCCATGACCCCGCTCGCCCTGCAGCTCGCGGTCGAGGACGACCGGGTCTCGCCCGGCCTGCTCGGCTTCTGCGTCGTCGCGGTCCTGGCGGTGGCGACATGGCTGCTGCTCAAGTCGATGAACAAGCAGATGAAGCGGGTCAACTTCGAGGAGCGCCCGGAGACGCCGGCCGCGCCCTCCTCCGACGACGCGGCCGACGGGCGTCCCGAAGGCGCCGACACCGCGGCGGACGCCGACGGCGACCGCGAGCACCAGGACAACGGCGCCAAGTAGCCCCCCGGGGCGGCGGGCCCCTGCGCGGCCGCGCGGCTGCGAGGATGGGCCCATGAGCAACCGCCTTGCCGGATCGACGTCGCCCTACCTGCTCCAGCACGCGGACAACCCGGTCGACTGGTGGCCGTGGGGCGAGGAGGCGTTCGCCGAGGCACGGCGCCGCGACGTCCCGGTGCTGCTGAGCGTCGGATACGCGGCGTGCCACTGGTGCCATGTCATGGCGCACGAGTCGTTCGAGGACGCCGAGCTCGCCGCCTACCTGAACGCGCACTTCGTGCCGGTCAAGGTGGACCGCGAGGAGCGGCCCGACGTCGACGCCGTGTACATGGAGGCCACCACCGCCATGACGCAGCACGGCGGCTGGCCCATGACGGTGTTCACGACCCCCGACGGCGAGCCGTTCTACTGCGGCACCTACTACCCGCCCACGCCGCGGCACGGCATGCACTCGTTCCGGCAGATCCTCGAAGGCGTCGCGACCGCCTGGAAGGAGCAGCGCGACGAGGTGGTCGCCGCGGGCGCCCGGGTCGTCGACGCGCTGTCCGAGCCGCGCGAGGCACTGTCCGGCGCGGAGCCGCCGGGCCCCGAGGAACTGCACACCGCGCTGGTGCAGTTGACCCGCGCGTACGACGAGACGCGCGGCGGCTTCGGCGCCGCCCCCAAGTTCCCGCCGTCGATGGTGCTCGAGTTCCTGCTGCGCCACCACGCCCGCACCGGCTCGCAGGCCGCGCTCGACATGGTCGAGCACACCTGTTCCGCGATGGCCCGCGGCGGCATGTACGACCAGCTCGGCGGCGGTTTCGCGCGCTACTCGGTCGACACGACGTGGACCGTGCCGCACTTCGAGAAGATGCTGTACGACAACGCGCTGCTCATCCGCGTCTACACGCACCTGTGGCGCGCCACCGGGTCGTCGTTCGCGCGCCGCGTCGCGCTGGAGAGCGCCGACTTCCTGCTGCGTGAGCTGCGCACCACCGAGGGCGGCTTCGCGTCCGCGCTGGACGCCGACAGCCCCGACGCCGAAGGCCACCCCGCCGAGGGCGCGTTCTACGCCTGGACCCCCGACCAGCTGACCGACGTGCTCGGCCCGGTCGACGGGGCGTGGGCTGCCTCGCTGTTCGACGTCACCGACGCGGGCACGTTCGAACACGGCCTGTCCGTGCTGGCGCTGCCGGTCGACCCCGACGATCCGGCGCGCTACGACAGCGTCCGCGAACGGCTGTTCCGGGCACGTGCCGAGCGCACCCCGCCGGCCCGCGACGACAAGGTGGTCGCGGCGTGGAACGGCCTGGCGGTCGCCGCGCTGGCCGAGGCCGGCGCGCTGTTCGACCGCCCCGACCTCGTCGACGCCGCGATCGCTGCCGGCGACCTGCTGGTGAGCGTGCACCTGGGCACGGGCGGCGCCGAGGACGACGAGACGTGGGGCGACCGTCTGGTGCGCACCTCGCGCGACGGCCGTCCGGGGCCCAACGCGGGCGTGCTGGAGGACTACGCCGACGTCGCCGAGGGCTTCCTCGCGCTGTACGCGGTCACCTCCGACGACGCGTGGCTCACCTTCGCCGGGGTACTGCTCGATGTGGTCCTGAGCCACTTCACGGCGGAGAACGGCGAGTTCTTCGACACCGCGGACGACGCCGAAGCGCTGTTCCGGCGGCCGCAGGACCCGACGGACAACGCCGCGCCGTCCGGCTGGAGCGCCGCGGCGGGGGCACTGCTCACGTACGCCGCGTACACCGGCTCGGACGCGCACCGCGAGGCGGCCGGCCGCGGCCTGGGCGTGGTGCGCGGACTGGCCGGTGCCGCGCCGCGCTTCATCGGCTGGGGGCTGGCCGTCGCCGAGGCGTGGCTCGACGGGCCGCGCGAGATCGCCGTGGTCGGGCACTTCGACGACCCGGACACCCGTGCGCTGCGCCGCGTCGCGCTGCTGGCCACGGCGCCGGGCGCCGTGGTCGCGGTGGGCGAGCCGGCGGACGAGAAGGACCCGGGCGTGGTGACGCTGCTGCGCGACCGGCCGCTGCAGGACGGCAAGGCGGCCGCGTACGTGTGCCGGCACTTCGTGTGCCGCGCGCCGACCGGAGACCCGGCCCAGCTGGCCGCACAGGTGGGCGCCCGCGACCCGGAATGACGGGTTGGCCGCGCGGGGGCGGCGGCCGGATGGCCGCCGCGAAACCGTCACCCGAAGAGCTGGCCGCGCGGCGCCGCGGGGGTGGCGTGCGCGGGCGACAGGGGTGCATACCCAGTATCGTCAGGCGGTAGCACGAGGCCACTTCGGCGGATGCGAGGAGCAATGCCCTTGCCGCGCAAGGCGTTCGGCTGGTTACAGGCGACCACGCGGTCGCGTGGTCCGGGCGAGCCGGCGCCGGCCTCGCTGGCGTTCCTCGCGTTCTCCCTCGCGATGTACCTGATGGCGCGCTGGCTGAGCTATCCGTCGATGGTCGACCTGCAGGTGTACCGCTGGGAAGGCGCCGCGGTCGCGGCCGGCGTCGACCTGTACGGGCCGCTGCCGACGCCGCACGGCCTGCCCGCCACGTACCCGCCGTTCGCGGGACTGCTGTTCACGGCGCTGATCGTGCCGGCGTACCAGCCGCTGCGGCTCGCGGTGATCGCGCTGAACCTGGTGCTGCTGCTGACCGTCGTGGTGCTGTCGTGCCGCCTGGTGGGGATCGGGGGCCGGAACCGCGCGACGGTCGTGGTGACCGCCACGGCGCTGGGCATCTGGGCCGAGCCGGTGTTCACGACCTTCCGCTACGGCCAGATCAACCTGGCACTCCTCGCGCTGGTCCTGTGGGACTTCACGCGGCCCGCGAGCGCCCGCACCCGCGGTGTCGGGATCGGCATCGCGACCGGGATCAAGGTCACCCCCGCGATCTTCATCGTCTACCTGCTGCTGACCCGCAGGTTCCGCATGGCCGCCGTCGCGGCCGGCACGTTCGCCGCGACGGTCGCGGCGGGCGCGGTGCTGCTGCCCGACGCCACCCGCCGGTTCTGGACCGACCTGCTGTTCGACACCGAGCGCGTCGGCCGCCCGGAGAACGCCGCGAACCAGACGGTGAAGGGCTGGATCGTCCGGTTCACGCACGACCGGCAGCCGGACAAGGCGTGGATGCTGCTGGTGGCCGTGGTCGCCGTTGCGGGCCTGGCGTGCGCGGTGTTCGCGTACCGCCGCCTCGGCGACCGCTGGGGGCTGCCGGTCTGCGCGGTCACCGGGCTGCTCGCGGCCCCCGTCGCGTGGACCCACCACTGGGTGTGGTGCGTGCCGATCGCGCTGCTGCTGTGGGTCGACGCGCGGCGGCTGCTGGCCGCGGCGCTGGTCTTCTGGACGTTCGCCGTGTGGGCGGTGCCGCACGAAGGCGGCCGCGAGCTCCGCATGTACTTCTGGCAGATCCTGCTGTCCGGCTGGTACGTGCTGTTCGGCGCCGGATTCGTGCTGCTCGCCTGGTCGTACGCGCGCCGCGAGGCCCCGCCGACCGAGGGCCGGCCCGCGCCGACCCGGTCGAAGGCGCCGGCCGGTTCCGCCTGACGCCCGCCCGGGGCGGAGGCGGGTCAGAACGTCCGGAGTCCGGTCTCCACGAAGTCCAGCGCCTCCTCCATGCGGTCGGCCGGGCTGCCCTCGCAGCCGTCCTCGGCCCACGAGAGCATCGCCTCGTTGAGTGCCGACCCGATCGCGGCGGCCGCGTACCGCAGGCGCGGATCGGCGGGGTCCTTGCCGGTGCGCTCGGCGAACGCCTCGGAGAGCATCCGCCAGCCCTCGGTCTGCTGCAGCTGGCTGCGCTTGCGCAGGCTGGGGACGCTGACCATCAGCTGCATGCGGATGACCATCTCCTCGCGCTCGGCCTCCATCAGGACCCGCAGCGGGCCGAGGACGGCGCCGCGCAGCATCTCGATGAAGGTCGCGTCGGCCGGGCCCTCGCGCATGAGCTTGATGATCAGCGGGTCGTACTCGTCGGTGAGCACGACGTCTTCCTTGGTGGGGAAGTAGCGGAAGAACGTGCTGGGGGAGACCTCGGCGGCCTCCGCGATCTCCTCGACGGTCGTCTCGTCGAAGCCCTGGTCGCGGAACAGCCGGTACGCCTCGCGCCGGATCGCCTCGCGGGTCCGCCGCTTCTTGCGCTCCCGGAGGCTGAGCGGCGGCTCGTCCAGCATCGGGTGGCGCGGTGTGTCGGGGGCGGAGGCCTTCGAGGTCATGACCCCGATTGTCGTGCAGCCGTCGCGACCGGGCCAGGACCGCCCCCGACCGCGCGCCATCAGGCGGGCACCCGCGCGGTGTCGTCGGACTCGGCGTCCGGCGCCAGGTCCGTCGTGTCCGCCGGGGCCGGCGCGGCGGCGGAACGCCCGGGCAGGAACGCGCCCACCAGGACCGCCGCGAGGACGGACGCGGCGCCGCACGCCACCAGCACCAGGTCCATGCCGTGCACGAAGGCGTCCTGCGCCGAGGCCAGCAGGCCCGGATCGGCGGTGCGGTGCGCGATCTCGACGGCGCTCGCCACCGAGTCGTTCGCGGGGCCGGCGACGCCGAGCCGGTCGGTGTAGGCGCCGGCCAGGATGCTGCCGAGCATCGCGACGCCGAGCGCGCCCGCGACCTGCTCGAGGGTCTGCATCAGCGCGGAGCCGACGCCGGCCCGTTCGGGGGACAGTGTGGCGAGCACCGCGTCCATGCCGGGGATCATCGCGACGCCGAGCCCGAAGCCGCTCAGCGCGAGCCACGCCGCGGTGAAGCCGTAGCCGTCGTCGGCCGAGCCCGTCGCGCCGAGGAACACGCCCGCGGCGGCCACCAGCATCCCGGTGGGGATGACGACGCGGAAGCCGAACCGGGCGACCATCGGCGCGCTGACGACCGCCGCCGCGAACACGCCGCCGATCAGCGGCAGCAGCCGCAGGCCGGTGCCGAGCGAGCCGTGTCCGTCGACCGCCGCGAACCGCTGCGGCAGCACGAAGAGCACGCCGGTGAGCACGAACGACGGCACCACGGCGGCGAGCGAGCCCCACAGGAAGTTCCGGTTGCGGAACAGCGAGAAGTCGATCATCGGCGCGCGCCGCCGGGTCTCGCGGATCACGACCGCCGCGATCAGCACCACGCCGCCCGCGAGGTAGCCGAGCACGCGCGGGTCCGTCCAGCCCAGCCGGGACGCCTCGGTGCCGCCGAGCACCACGACCGCGAGGCCGGCCGCGCCGAGCAGCGAGACGGGGACGTCGATACGCCTGGCCTCGGGGTCCTTCGACTCGGGGATCCACAGCACCGCGGCGGTGATGGCGATGGCGACCAGCGGCAGGTTCAGCAGGAACACCGAGCCCCACCAGAAGTGCTCCAGAAGCGCGCCGCCGACGATCGGTCCGAGCGGCAGGCCGAGCGCGGTGGCGGCGGCCCACACGCCGATCGCCCTGGACCGCTCCTCGGCCGGGAACACGCTCGGCAGGATCGACATCGACAGCGGCATGACCAGCGCGCCGCCCGCGCCCATCGCCGCGCGGGCCGCGATGACCTGCGGCACCGAGTCGGCGAACGCGCCCAGCAGCGACGCGGTGCCGAACAGCCCGAGGCCCAGCAGGATCATCCGCTTGCGCCCGAACCGGTCCCCGAGCAGTCCGGCCGGGACCAGCGCGGCGGCGAACACGACGATGTACCCGTCCACGATCCACTGCAGGTCGCCGTTGTCCGCGCCGAGCCCGGTGGCCAGTGTCGGCAGCGCGACGTTCAGGACCGTCGAGTCCAGCCCCAGCGCCAAGACGCTGAGCGCCAGCGCCGCCAGCGCCCACCAGCGGCGCGGGTGCGCCTCCTGCCTGATGTTCTCCATGTCCGCCTCCCCGAGCACACGATTATGACTCTCACTCTGAAATGAGAGTAACTCTCAAAAGATGGTGTGCGTCAAGAGGCGTCGACTGTCATGAAGGCGCGCGGGCATGCGAAAGAGGCCCGCCCCCGGGTGGGGGCGGGCCTCCGTGTGCTCGCGGGCGGCCGCTCGGCGGCCTCGCGTCAGTGCGAGTAGGCCACGATCGAGACGCCGATGTAGTGGGCGGTGAACGCCGCCAGCGTGAACGCGTGGAACACCTCGTGGAACCCGAACCAGTGCGGCGACGGGTCGGGCCGCTTCAGCCCGTAGACCACCGCGCCGATGCTGTACAGCGCCCCGCCCACGATGATCAGCACGAGCACGGCGACGCCGCCCTCGCGCAGGAAGTCGGGGATGTAGAACACCGCGGCCCAGCCGAGCGCCACATAGACCGGTGTGTAGAGCCACCGCGGCGCACTGATCCAGAAGACCCGGAAGCAGATGCCGGCCAGCGCCCCGCCCCACACCACCCACAGCAGCGGCGAGCGGACGCCGAAGAGGATGATGGAGAAGGGGGTGTAGGTCCCCGCGATGATGAGGAAGATGTTGGCGTGGTCCAGCCGACGCAGCACCGCCTCGCCGCGCGGCCCCCAGTTGCCGCGGTGGTAGAGGCCCGAGGTGCCGAACAGCATCGCGGCGGTGAGTGCGAACACCGCGCAGGCGAGCCGCGCCTTCGTGGAGTCGGCGACGCTCACCAGGACTATGCCGCCGGCCACGGCCACCGGGAAGGTCCCGGCGTGCAGCCAGCCGCGCAGCTTGGGCTTCTGGCGCACCAGCGCCCCGCCGCCCGCCAGGGCGTGTACGTCCAGACTCATGCGGGAAGTCTACTTACGGGGACGTAGGTTACTCATAAGTAGGACGTGAAACTCATCACGGAATATCCAGCGCCTACCCGCGATCCCACGCTGTTCTTTGGGTCGTCCGTCCGATTTGGGGGGACAACTTCCCGGTGGTGACCCTCCCGCCCGATCCCTCCTACGGGTGACCGCGTTAAAATCCCCGCAACCCTCAACCCCGACGCCGGGGGCTCGCCGTCCCCGGCGCGAAATGGAGCGATCGTGGCGTACGAGGCCCTTGGCCTGGACAAGGCCCCGACGAAACACAGTCAGCTGATCGAATGGGTGCGCGAGATCGCGGAGCTCACCCAGCCGGACCGGATCGAATGGTGCGACGGTTCCGAGGCGGAGTACCAGCGCCTCGCGGACCTGCTCGTCGAGAACGGCACGTTCAAGAAGCTCGACGATGTGAAGCGTCCCAACAGCTACTACGCCGCGTCCGACCCTCGGGACGTCGCGCGTGTGGAAGACCGCACGTACATCTGCTCGGAGAAGCAGGAAGACGCCGGCCCGACGAACAACTGGGTCGCGCCCGCCGAGATGCGTGCCAAGTTCGGTGAGCTGTTCAAGGGCTCCATGAAGGGCCGCACGATGTACGTTGTGCCGTTCTGCATGGGTCCGCTCGGCTCCCCGCTGGCCGCGTACGGGGTCGAGATCACCGACTCGGCCTACGTCGCGGTGTCCATGCGCACCATGACCCGCATGGGCCAGCCGGTGCTGGACATCCTCGGGACCGACGGCGACTTCGTGAAGGCGGTGCACACCCTCGGTGCGCCGCTGGCCGAAGGCGAGGCCGACGTGCCGTGGCCGTGCAACGACACGAAGTACATCTCGCACTTCCCCGAGGACCGGGAGATCTGGTCCTACGGCTCCGGCTACGGCGGCAACGCCCTGCTCGGCAAGAAGTGCTACGCGCTCCGCATCGCCTCGGTCATGGCCCGCGACGAGGGCTGGATGGCCGAGCACATGCTCATCCTCAAGCTCACGCCGCCCACCGGCGCCGAGCCGAAGTACGTCGCGGCCGCGTTCCCCTCCGCGTGCGGCAAGACCAACCTCGCCATGCTCCAGCCCACCATCCCGGGCTGGAAGGTCGAGACGATCGGCGACGACATCGCCTGGATGCGCTTCGGCGCCGACGGCCGCCTGTACGCCATCAACCCGGAGGCGGGCTTCTTCGGTGTCGCGCCCGGCACCGGCGAGGAGACCAACGCCAACGCGATCAAGACGCTCTGGGGCAACTCGGTCTTCACCAACGTCGCGCTCACCGACGACGGTGACGTGTGGTGGGAGGGCCTCACCGAGGCCGCCCCGGCGCACCTGACCGACTGGAAGGGCAACGACTGGACGCCGGACTCGGACGCGCCCGCCGCGCACCCGAACGCCCGGTTCACCGTCCCCGCGTCGCAGTGCCCGACCATCGCCCCCGAGTGGGAGGACCCGGCGGGTGTGCCGATCTCGGCCATCCTGTTCGGCGGCCGCCGCGCGAGCGCGGTGCCGCTGGTCACCGAGTCCTTCGACTGGCAGCACGGCGTCTTCCTCGGCGCGAACGTCGCGTCCGAGAAGACCGCGGCCGCCGAGGGCACGGTCGGCGAACTGCGCCGCGACCCGTTCGCGATGCTCCCGTTCTGCGGCTACAACATGGGCGACTACATGGCCCACTGGCTGGAGATCGGCAAGGCGACCGACGCCGGGAAGCTCCCGAAGATCTACTACGTGAACTGGTTCCGCAAGGACGCCGAAGGCCGCTTCGTGTGGCCCGGCTTCGGCGAGAACAGCCGCGTGCTCAAGTGGATCGTCGAGCGCCTCGAGGGCGGCGCGGAAGGCGTCGAGACGCCGATCGGCGTCCTGCCGAGCCGCGAGGCGCTGGACCTGGACGGCCTGGAGATCTCGGACGCCGACATCGAGCTGCTGCTCAGCGTCGACCGGGAGATCTGGAAGAAGGAGGCCGCGCTGGTCCCCGAGCACCTGGAGAAGTTCGGCACGCACACGCCGCAGGAGCTGTGGGACGAGTACAACGCGCTCGTCACGCGCCTGGAGGCGTGAGGCACCGTTCCACCCTCCGCCGGGCGGCCCCCCCCCGCCCCCCGGCCCCCGCCCCCCCGGGCCCCCCCCCGCCCCCCCCGCCGCCCGCCCCCCGCCCGCGGCCGGCCGGCGGACCACGCGGACCGCACACGGCCCCGCCGGGTTACCCGGCGGGGCCGTGTCACGTCGTTGACACGCTGAGTCTTCACCGAGTCTTCACGCGTGACGGCCCATCGGGTGATTCCTGCTTGGCCGCTCGCGGGAGTAGGGTTTCGGGCGCGGGTGATCCATAGGACGGAGGAGCAGGTGGACATGAGCCTGCGGGACCTCGCCTACGGCGCGTACGGACGGCGGATCGAGGCGTCCCTCGACCCCACCGCTATCCCGCGCCATGTCGGCGTGATCCTGGACGGCAACCGGCGCTGGGCCAAGGCGTACGGGGAGTCGTCGGCGGAAGGCCATCGCAAGGGCGCCGACAAGATCCACGAGCTGCTCGGCTGGTGCGAAGAGGTCGGCGTCGAGGTGGTCACCCTGTGGCTGCTGTCCACGGACAACCTCAACCGTCCGCCGGACGAGCTCGCCGAGCTCATGGAGATCATCGAGAACGCGGTGCGCGACCTGGCCGCCGCGCGGCGCTGGCGGGTGCACCCGGTCGGCGCGCTCGACCTGCTGCCCGAGCACACCGCGCGGGTGCTCAAGGAATCCGAGGCGGCGACCGCCGACTGCGACGCGGTCTTCGTCAACGTCGCGGTCGGCTACGGCGGCCGCCGCGAGATCGCCGACGCGGTCCGCTCGCTGCTCCAGGAGCACGCCGGACGCGGCACCTCGATCGAGGAACTCGCCGAGGTCCTCGACGTCGAGCACATCTCCGAACACCTGTACACCCGCGGCCAGCCGGACCCCGACCTCGTCATCCGCACGTCGGGCGAGCAGCGGCTGTCCGGATTCCTGCTGTGGCAGAGCGCCCACTCGGAGTTCTACTTCTGCGAGGCGTTCTGGCCGGACTTCCGCAAGGTCGACTTCCTGCGCGCGCTCCGCGACTATGCGGCGCGGCACCGGCGTTACGGGGCCTGACCGGCGAATCCGGTGTCTGATACCCCGCCGGAAGTGAACGTGAACGCACGGCAAATGATCGCGCGGATTGTGTTGCGACGCATGTTGTAGGGAATAACTCCGCCAGACATCGGCGGCATCCGCCGGTGTCCGCAACGCAGGTGACCCCCCGTCACCTGCCAGGGAGGCCCTTCCGTGCGGATACTGCACAACTGTCCACGGCGACAGGAGGGCCAGGCACCCGGCCCTCGGGCCCGGTCCTGGACTCCGAGCGATCAGGGCGTACGGTGCGCGCGCCCTGAAAGGGGGCGAGGCTTCCCGTGGCCACGAACCAACGCCGTGCTCCGCAGCGCCGCACGTACGTCCTTGACACCAGCGTGCTGCTTGCGGACCCTGCCGCATTCTTGCGGTTCGACGAGCACGAAGTGGTCCTGCCCGTCATCGTGATCACCGAGCTGGAGGCCAAGCGCCACCACCCCGAGCTCGGTTACTTCGCCCGGCACGCGCTGCGCAGTCTGGATGAACTGCGCACGAAGTACGGCCGGCTCGACGCCCCCATCCCCATCGGGGAGGCCGGCGGCACGTTGCGGGTGGAGCTCAACCACATCGACGCGACCGTCCTCCCGCCCGGATTCCGGCTCGGCGACAACGACTCGCGCATCCTCGCGGTGGCCCGGCACCTCCAGGCGGAGGGGCACGACGTCACCCTGGTGTCGAAGGACGTTCCCATGCGGGTGAAAGCGTCCGCGGTGGGTTTGAGCGCGGAGGAGTACCTGGCGGAGCTCGTCAGCACGTCCGGCTGGACGGGCATGGCCGAACTCCAGGTCGCCGCCCAGGACATCGACGACCTGTTCGAGCACGAGCGGGTGCGCCTGGAGGCCGCGGCCGATCTGCCGTGCCACACCGGCCTGGTGCTGGTGAGCGAACGCGGCAAGGCACTCGCGCGGGTGACGGCCGACAAGCAGGTGCGCCTGGTGCGCGGCGACCGCGACGTCTTCGGACTGCACGGCCGCAGCGCCGAACAGCGCATCGCGCTCGACCTGTTGCTCGACCCCGAGGTCGGCATCGTGTCGCTCGGCGGGCGTGCCGGCACCGGCAAGTCCGCGTTGGCGATGTGCGCCGGTCTGGAGGCCGTCCTCGAACGGCGGCAGCACCGCAAGGTGATGGTGTTCCGTCCGCTGTACGCGGTCGGCGGCCAGGAGCTCGGCTATCTGCCCGGCACCGAGAACGAGAAGATGAGCCCGTGGGCGCAGGCGGTGTTCGACACGCTGTCGGCCGTCACCACCGCGGACGTCATCGAAGAGGTCGTCGGGCGCGGGATGCTCGAAGTCCTGCCGCTCACCCACATCCGCGGCCGCTCGCTGCACGACGCCTACGTGATCGTCGACGAGGCGCAGTCGCTCGAGCGGAACGTCCTGCTGACCGTGCTGTCCCGCATCGGCAGCAACTCGCGCGTGGTGCTCACGCACGACGTAGCGCAGCGTGACAACCTGCGGGTGGGCCGGCACGACGGCGTCGTCGCGGTGGTCGAGAAGCTCAAGGGGCACCCGCTGTTCGCGCACGTGACGCTCACGCGCAGCGAGCGTTCGCCGATCGCGGCGCTGGTCACGGAGATGCTGGAGGACCTGCCCGCGTAGCCGGGGCACGTCCCGAGCCGTACGTCGACAAGGCCGGCGGCCCTGCTTGTCAGGGCCGCCGGACCTGTGTGAAAGTCCCGGTCCGTACGGGGCCAAGGTCCCGGTTCGGTACATCTGATGACACCGTGCCACGTTAACGACGCCTTTATCCGCGAGTGTGCGATGCTCCGGAAACGGCATGCCGCCGGGTCGAAACCGATGAGCGTATTGCGCGCCACAAGTCCCCCGCAGCGGAACTGATTTGTTGCCGTTGTTTCCCCTGCTGTGACTTTCGACACCCGCACGAAAATTGCCTTCGCGTGTCGCCCTGAGGCAGGCTCGTTGACTTGTAGGACCCCGCGTATGGCTGTGTGCGCCCAGAAGGTCGCCGGAACTCCGGCGATTCGGACGGGCGCGGGCACCGGCGACTACTCGCCACCAGCACGACGCAACTGAACAGAGCCCGCCGCCATACGCCGCCCGAACCTTGTGCCCGCCCCTCGGGGTGTGCCGGGCCAGAGCCTCCCGTGACCAGCTAGACCGGGGAGGCCCGCGACCAGGGGTGAGGCCCGCCTGCCGCCGCGAGGTGGCGGGCGACTGCGGAAGGAACATGTGTGAGCCGGGTTTCGGTCCGGGGGATAGCCGTGGCCTCTGCCACGGCCGTAACGGCGGTCGGCGCTGTTGTCGGTATCACGGGTACCGGCGCGACCGCTTCCAGCGCCCAGACGGTCGACACCGCGAGCACCACGACCAAGCTCCTCGATGTGCCGGGTACCACCCAGGCGCAGCAGGTGAGCAGCGGTGTTCTCACGCAGGCGGACGCCCAGACCGCCGCGTACGACGAGGCCCAGCGCTTCCAGGCCGAAGAGGCCGCGCGCATCCAGGCCGAGCAGCAGGCGGCGGCGGACAAGGCGGCCGCCGACAAGGCGGCCGCGGAGAAGGCCGCGGCGGACAAGGCGAAGGCCGACAAGGCCGCGGCCGACAAGGCCGCCGCCGACCGCGCGAGCCGCTCCGACACGCGCGCCCCGGTCACCGCCAACCCGGGTGACCCCAGGGCCATCGCGCAGTCGATGATGAGCGCCACCCAGTACCAGTGCTTCAGCAACATCGTGGAGCGCGAGAGCGGCTGGAACTACAAGGCGACGAACGCGTCCTCCGGCGCGTACGGCCTGGTCCAGGCGCTGCCGGGCTCGAAGATGGCCACGGCCGGCGCCGACTGGCGCACCAACCCCGAGACCCAGATCAAGTGGGGTCTCGACTACATGAACAGCCGCTACGGCAGCCCCTGCGCCGCGTGGTCGTTCTGGCAGTCGCACCACTGGTACTGAGCCGACCGCTCAGCACCACCGCTAGCACCACCGCTCGACCGGGCCCTGAGGGCCCGTAGAAGCCACGCGAGCCCCGCCGGCGCCTCCTGGGAGGCCCTGGCGGGGCTCGTGGCGTTACGGACCCGCCTGGGGCCCGCGCACGCCTTGCCGTGCGCCGCCCTGGCGGGGCGTCTCTTCGGTTGTCCGCATCCGTCGTGTCCGGCGGTGGTGACCAGCGCACCGCCCGGACCGGGTGAGGCCCGTACGCCAG
The DNA here is from genome assembly GCF_029953285.1 of Yinghuangia seranimata. Classification (GTDB taxonomy): domain Bacteria; phylum Actinomycetota; class Actinomycetes; order Streptomycetales; family Streptomycetaceae; genus Yinghuangia; species Yinghuangia seranimata. The sequence goes on from NZ_JASAOI010000034.1 coordinate 39,705, forward strand.
GGGGGAAGGTGCCCGAGGCGCACGAAGAGCTTTGTACCCGGCCCGGGTGGGCCTAAACCGGACAGATCCGGAGGTTCTTCGGGATCACTGCGGACGGGGTCAGATCCGCTCGATGATGGTGCCGGAGGCGTTGGCGCCGCCCGCGCACATCGTGACCAGCGCGGTGCTGCCGCCGGTGCGCTCGAGCTCGTGCAGCGCGGTGGTGAGCAGGCGGGCGCCGGTCGAGCCGACCGGGTGGCCGAGGGCGATGGCGCCGCCGTTGACGTTGAGCTTGTCGGGGTCCGCGCCCTGGACCTGGGCCCACGACAGCACGACCGAGGCGAAGGCCTCGTTGACCTCGTACAGGTCGATGTCCGACAGCTTCATGCCGGAGCGGGCGAGCAGGCGCTCGGTCGCGTCGTTCGGGCCGTCGAGGTGGTAGTAGGGGTCGGCGCCGACCATCGCCTGCGCGACGATGCGGGCGCGCGGGCGCAGGCCGAGCGCCCGGGCCTTGTCCTCGTCCATGAGCATGATCGCGGCGGCGCCGTCGGAGATCTGCGACGAGTTGCCGGCCGTGTGGATGCCGTCCGGGAGCACCGGCTTGAGCTTGGCGAGGCCCTCGGCGGTGGTGTCGCGCAGGCCCTGGTCGACGGAGACGAGGCGGGTCTCGCCGGTCGGCTTGCCCTCGGCGTCCAGGATCGGCGCCTCGACGGGGACGATCTGCGACGCGAAGCGGCCCTCCTCCCACGCGCGCTTGGCGTTCGCCTGCGAGCGCAGGCCGAGCGCGTCGACGTCGGCGCGGGTGATGCCGCGGTTCTTGGCGATGCGCTCGGCGGCGGTGAACTGGTCGGGCAGGTCGATCGCCCAGTCCTCCGGCTTCGACCGCTGGCCGGGCTTGGCGGTGTGGCCGAGCGGGTTGCGGCTCATCGACTCGATGCCGCACGCGACGCCGACCTCGATGGCGCCGGTCGCGATCAGGCCCGCGATCAGGTGCACGGACTGCTGCGCGGAGCCGCACTGGCAGTCGATGGTGGTGCCGCCGGTGCGGTGCGGGAGGCCCGCGTACAGCCACGCGTGGCGGACGATGTCGCCGGACTGCTCGCCGGCCTGGGTGACGCAGCCGCCGATGGCCTGGTCGACCAGCTCGGGGTCGATGCCGGACCGCTCGACGACCGCCAGCTGCGCCTTGCTCAGCAGCTGGAGCGGGTGCAGCCCGGCGAGATGGCCGTTGCGCTTGCCGATCGGGGTGCGGACGGCCTCGACGATGACAGGGTTGCCCACCGCGGTGCTCCTCGGGTTCTGTGACTATGTCAAGGATATGTACGGCTCACCGTACGGCGACGCGGCGGCCGCTTCAAGGGCCTGGCCGACGCGCGTCGGTGCGAGGTGACGCAACTCGCACCGAATCCCCACAGGACCCTCGCCTCTCATCCCTCTGCGTGTCGCCGATCTTGATTACGCTTCGTAGTGTGAGCACCGAGGGGGAGCGTGGTCGGAAACCGCCACGTGGTCGGCCGTACGACCGCCGTTCGCAGATCCTCCGGCATGCGCGGACGCTCTTCGCGCGGCAGGGGTACGGCGGCACGACAGTCCGTCAGATCGCGGACGCGGCCCAGTTGTTGTCCGGAAGCTTGTACCACCACTTCGCCTCGAAGGAGGCGATGTTGCTCGACATCATGGAGGACTTCTTCGCCGATACGCTGACCCGGCACCGCGCGACGCTGGCCGCGGCGGCCGACGATCCCGTCGTCGCTCTGCGTGGTCTGATCCGCAGCACCCTGTCGGTGATCGCGCGGGATCCGGACACCGCGCTCGTGGTGGTGGGGGAGTGCCGCCGGCTGGCCCAGACGGAACGTTTCGGGTGGCTCGCCGAGCGCACCGCGGAGACGTCCGGCATGTGGCGGCGGGTGCTCGAGGACGGCGTCCGCAGCGGGGCGTTCCGCGCCGACCTGCGGCCCGCGACCACGGCGCACCTGGTGCAGACCGCGGTGTGGGCGATGGCGCAGTGGTACCGGGGCGACGGCCGGTACGGGCCCGACGAGGCGTCCGGGATCGTCGTCGACCTCTTTCTCGGCGGGCTGGCCGCGTCCGAGGCGTACCGTACGCGCGGGCTGGACGCGATCCTCGGCGGCGCCCGCCCGTCACGCCCCGCGGTCGGGGTGGCGCCCAAGGCGTTCGGGACGCCGGAGGAGCGCATGGGGCGGATGGCGGTACCGGGGACGGGGGACGCGCGGGCGCGCATCGCGTACGCGGCCGGCGTGCTGTTCGCGCAACAGGGCTACGCGGTCACCACCATCAGGCAGATCGCCGAACTGGCGGGCGTGCCGGTGGGCAGCGTCGCGCACCACATCGGCAGCAAGGAACGGCTGTTCGCGCAGATGATGAACGGCTTCTTCCGCGAACTGCGCGAAGGGTTCGAGCGCGACGCGGCCCTCGGGCCCACGCCGATCGCCCGGATCGAGGGGCTGGTCAGGCACACCGTCGACACGCTCGCCGACCACGGCGTGGTCGCGGTGATCCTCATCAACGAGCGCTGGGAGGACCTGCCGACCGGCGAGCTGGACATGCTGTTCGGGTACGTCGACGCCGTGTGGACACAGGCGTTCGCCGACGGGATGAGCGCGGGCGTCCTGCGCGACGGGCTGGACGCGGCGTTCGCGCAGCGCGTGGTGCGGAGCGCGATCTCCACCAGCAGCGGGGCGTTCCGCGGGATGGGGGTGGCGGACGTGGCGGGGCTGTACCAGGAGATCGCGCTGGCGGGGATCGGGGCGCGGGCATGAGAACGGGGCGGTACGGGAGTTCCCGTACCGCCCCGCTTCGTCTTGCCGCCGCCGCGAAGGGCGGACTCAGACCTGCTCGGTCACGGCCTCGGCGTCGAGGGTGACCGCGACCGCGTTGACCACGGCGGCGATCTTCAGCGCTTCCTGGACGGTCTCGCGCGGCACGCCCTCCTTGCGGAGCACCTGCTCGTGCGACTCCAGGCAGCGGCCGCAGCCGTTGATCGCCGACACCGCGAGCGACCAGAGCTCGAAGTCGGCCTTCGGCGCGCCCGGGCTCGCCATGATGTTCATCCGCAGCCCGGCACGCAGGTTGCTGTACTCGGGGTCGCCGATGAGGTGCAGCGCGCGGTAGTACACGTTGTTCATCGCCATGATGGCCGCGGCGGCCTTGGCGGCGGTGAACGCCTCGGCGGAGAGCCGGCTCTTCGCCTCGGGCTCCAGCTCACGCAGCACCTTCGGGCTGCGCGAGGCGATCGCGCAGGCCAGCACGGTGCCCCAGAGCGTCTGCTCGGGGAGCTTGGAGTTGCCGACGACCGAGCTCAGGTTGAGCTTCAGGTCCTTGGCGAACTCCGGGAGTTCGGCCTTCAGGACGTCGAGACCCATGCGTCAGCCCGCCATCAGCGCGGCGGCGTCGAGCGTGTCGCCGCCCTTCTGCCAGTTGCAGGGGCACAGCTCGTCGGTCTGCAGGGCGTCGAGAACGCGCAGGACCTCGTCGGGGTTGCGGCCGACCGAGCCGGCGGTGACCATCACGAACTGGATCTCGTTGTTCGGGTCGACGATGAAGACCGCGCGGTCCGCGACACCGTCGGCGTTGAGCACGCCGCACGCCTCGGCCAGCTCGCGCTTGATGTCGCTCAGCATCGGGAACGGCAGGTCGGTCAGGTCCGGGTGGTCCTTGCGCCAGGCCAGGTGCACGAACTCCGAGTCCGTGGACACGCCCAGCACCTGCGTGTCGCGGTCGGCGAACTCCTCGTTGAGGCGGCCGAACGCGGCGATCTCCGTCGGACACACGAAGGTGAAGTCCTTCGGCCAGAAGAAGACGACGCGCCACTTGCCGTCGTACGACTTGTTCGTGATCTGCTCGAAGGCCTTGTCGGCCTCGATCGACACGACGCCGGTCAGGTCGTACTCGGGGAACTGGTTACCGACAGTAAGCACTGGGTCTCCTCCGCGCTGGTGCTACCGGCCCGCTTCGCGGCGGCCGGTCGGACGTACGCGGATCACCGTGCCATGTTTTCATTGATCAGTGAAATAGCCTGTTGCCGAACGTTTGATAGGGAGTAGTTATCAGTACCCGTACGCCCACGATCGCCCAGCTCAAAGCCTTCGCGGCGGTGGCCGACCACCTGCACTTCCGCGACGCGGCGGCGGTCGTGGGGACCAGCCAGCCGGCGCTCTCCAGTGCGGTCGCGGCCCTCGAGGAGGCCCTCGGGACCCAGCTCGTGGAACGTACCACGCGGCGTGTCCTCTTGACGCCGGCCGGAGAAAGGGTCGCCCGGCATGCACGGAGAGTGCTCGACGCCCTCGACGACCTCGTCGACGAGGCCGAGTCCGCGCGCCGCCCCTTCACCGGCCCGCTGCACCTCGGCGTCATCCCGACGGTCGCCCCGTACGTCCTGCCGACCCTCCTGCGGCTGGTCCGCGACGAGTACCGCGAACTCGACCTGTACGTCCACGAGGAACAGACCCACTCCCTCCTGGACGGCCTCGCGGCGGGACGACTCGACCTCCTGCTGCTGGCCCTGCCGGCCGGCGTTCCCGGCGTCGACGAGATCCCCGTCTACGACGAGGACTTCACCCTCGTCGTCCCCGAAGGACACCCGCTCGCCGGATGCCAGGGCGTCCCGCGCGCCCAACTCCGCGACATGGACATCCTCCTGCTCGACGAAGGCCACTGCCTGCGCGACCAGGCCCTCGACGTCTGCCGTGAAGTGGGCGCCGCCGAAGCCGGCGCCACCCGCGCGGCGAGCCTCCCGACCCTCGTCCAACTCGTCGCCGGCGGCCTCGGCGCCACCCTCCTCCCCGAAACCGCCATCGGCGTAGAAACCCGCCCCGGCTCCCGCCTGGCCGTAGCCCGCTTCACCGACCCGGCCCCCTACCGCCGCATCGGCCTCGTCCTACGCGCCAGCACCGGCCGCGCGGCCGAGTTCAGCCAACTCGCCGAATCCCTCCGCCAGTCGATCGCCGACCTGCCGGTCCGGGTGGTGCGGGGCTGACGGGTTCCGAGTGCGCGGTTCGGTCAGGAGGCTGCTCGTCCGCTGCGGTTCCTGGCGAAGTAGTCGGCGACCTGGATCAGTTCGGGGTCCATGATGATCGCGAACCGTTGTGCGTCGGTCAGAGGCAGCGGCGTGCTCAGGTTCGGCGCGAGATAGGCGTCGCCGACAATGATCATGGTTTGTCCGAAGGTGAGCATCGACTGAGCGGGCGACCACTTCTGGTGGTTGATGGTCGCGTAGTCACCATTCGGCAGTCGGCTCTCCGTGCACGTGACGCCGGTTCCGGCCGCGAGTTCGGCGTTGTCTCCGGTCGGACACATGTGCCACGGCGAGTGGTTGGCGGACGGTGGCTCGCCGGTCGCAGCGTTTACGGACACCCCGTACCGCACGTTGTCGAGGTGCACGATGAACTCCGGCATGCCGTCCACAACCTCGATGCTGTTTCCGGGCGGCAGCAGTCTGTGCAAGATGTCCGCCATCCGCTGCTGGTAGACGGCGAACAACGGCGTCCCCGCGCCGATCAGGGCCGCATTGCCGCTGGTATTGGGGAGCGGCCGTTCGACGAGCGGGTACGTCGCGGTCGGCGGGGTCAGCTCGGTCAGCTGCGTCAGCCACGGTCGCGGCGCACTTGAAGGCTGCGCGGCCGCGGTCTGTCCGGTGTCGCCGCGCATGAACCGAGGGACCGCGACCGCGGTGCCGGCGACGGCGGTCGCGATGCTGAGGCTCACGACAGCGGTGAGCAGGCGTACTCGCCGCCGACGTCGACGCCCCTCCACCAGCGCGCCGGGTACGAGGTCGGTGGTCGGCGGCAGGGCATGGACGGACTCGGCCATGAGTGCCTTGAGTCGAGCGCGCTCGATGGGGGGCGTGTCCATGCTCAACCCTCCGTCGCGTAGAGGTCGGCGTCTTCCCCCAGCAGCTCGCGCAGTTGCCGCAGTGCGCGCGTGCACGTGCTCTTGACGGTGCCGGGGCGGCAGTTCATGGACGCGGCGACCGCCTCGATCGGTTGGTCCTCCCAGTAGCGGAGTACGACCATCGCCCGCGCCTTCGGGCTGAGGGCTGCGAGCGCCTCCACCAGAGTGACGCGCAGATCGGGCCTGTCGGGCCCGACCGGTGGTGTGATCGGCGTGTGCAACTCGCGTTCGCGCCTGCTCGACCGCTGTTCGGCCAGGAACGTGCGGGTGAGCACGGTCTTTGCGTACGCGTCGATGTTGGTGGCCCTGCTTGCCTTGCGCCAGTACTGGAACAGCTTGGCCAGGGTGGTCTGGGTCAGGTCCTGTGCGCGGTCCGCGTTACCGCAGAGCAGGAACGCCGTGCGGTAAAGCTGCTGCTGGCGGGCTCTCGCGTAGGTCTCGAAGTCGGACGCTTCCCCGCGTGGTTCTTCAGCCGCCATTGAGGGCCCCACAACGGTGATTCCTCACGAGCGGACTCCTGAAGGCGGCGGTCCGGCTCGGACGATGTTCTCGTCGGGGACGGCAAAACCCAGCGCATGGGTGTTTTCCGCCGAGAAGTCCAACAGCTGCATGAAGCGGGGGTCGGAGACGATGGCCGCGAGGCGGGCCCCGTCGACCGGGAGGGCTATGGGCTCCCCTGGGCCTCCGCCTATGTCGAGCATGAAGGACTGATCGCGGTACGTCCCTTCAGCGCTGATGTGTTGTTCCGGGTGAACCAGGTCGAGGTCGTTCGTCCAGACGGTGAACGTCTCGCCGTTCGGGAAGACCCCTTGGTGGCAGACCCGTGGGAAATTCAGGGCGCGGTTGCCGGCGTCGAGGTCGGCGCACGTGGGGTCTGGTTTCGAGGGCTCCTTCGTACCGGGCGGCAGGCGTGGGTCGGGGGGAAATGTCTCTGCCCCGAATTGCACGTGCAAGGTCTCGTGTTCGGAGGCCAGTATGAAAGATCCGCGCCCGGTCAGGGTGATCCCTCCGGCAGACGGGGGGAGGAGCGTGTGCAGCACGTCGGCGAGCCGCTGGTAGAACGCGAATTGGAGCTCCAGTTGTGAGCGTCGCAGCCACCAGCGTTTGCCTAGAGGTGGATTGCGCGGCGCCGGTAGGTCCACCGGATAGGCCTTCGTCGGCGGAACGAGGCGTGCGCCCTTCGGCCATGCGTCAGGGTGCAGCGGCATGTCCGCGGTCATGCCGGGAAGGAGCGGATCGTCCTGCTTTTTGCCTGATGGCTGAAGGACCACGATCCCCGCAGCGGTGAGTACACCTGCTGCTACCAGGGCGGCCGCGACCAGCGAGATGCGTCGGCCGTGCCAAGGCCAGGCACCACTTAGGGGCGTGTCGTCGTCGTCATCCTCGTCGATCGGCGCGTCGAGATCGATGACGTCGCCTGACCAGTCGTCGGCGGCCTCACGTCGTGTCACTGCTTCCCCCGGAGGCGTTCCTGAGGGTCGGCAGGTTATCCGACGGTCAGTCACGTGGGCGATGCGGTCCGCCTGTTGGTTTGGCACCTCGGGTCAGACGAGGGCCGCGTACAGCTCGACGTCTTCGCCTAGGCGGGCGCGGAGTTGGCGGAGGGCTCGGGAGCAGCTGCTTTTTACGGTGCCCGGGTGGCAGTCGAGGAGGGCGGCCACCTGGTCGATCGGGAGGTCGTCCCAGTAGCGGAGGACGATGACCGCGCGGGACTTGGGGGTCAGGGTGGCCAGGGCGTCGATGAGGGTGACGCGGAGGTCGGGCTGGTCCGGGGCGGTGGGTGGGGCGACGCGGGTGTGGAGGGCGTCTTCGCGGCTGCGGGTGCGTTCCTCGGCGAGGTAGGTGCGGGTCAGGACGGTCTTGGCGTACGCGTCGATGCTCGTGGCGCGGCTTGCCTTGCGCCAGTGTTGGAAGAGCTTGGCGAGGGTGGTCTGGGTGAGGTCCTGGGCCCGGTCGGTGTCTCCGCAGAGCAGGTAGGCGGTGCGGTAGATCTGCTGTTGCCGGGACCGTGCGTACAACTCGAAGTCCCGTGTCTCCTGCGTCGGCATGTGCTCCCCCTTCGCGACACCCTGTTCAGAGCGGAGTCGGCGCGGAAGGGTTGCATAACGTTTTCGCCAAGCACGAGGAGCGGGTCAGGTCAGGAGCGGGCTGCCTGCGGATCGCCCGGAGCAAGGTGATGGGTCACCAGATATTGGGCCAATTGCAGGAGTTCGGGCGTCGATATGAGGGCGATGCGCTCGGCGTCGGTCAGCGGGAGCGCGTCGGTGGAGGCCGTGGAAAGCCGCAGGTCGCGGATCGTGAGCAGCGCTCCGCCGTAGTAGACGTTCGCGGTCGTTGGTGTCCCTTCCGTATGCCGCACGAAGACCGCTTGACCGTTGCGCAGCACGCCGGTGGTGCACGTGTACGGCCTGCCCGCGGGGTCGACGCCCTTCGGAGTGCATGCGGGCAACGTGGTCAGGGTCCAGGGCGAGGTCGGCGTCATGCTGACGTCGAGGCCGTAGCGTTTGCCGTGCAGTGTGACGACGAATTGCAGGAACTGGCCGTGCACGATCTCGACGGTGTTGTCCGCGTCGGGGAGGGCCTTGTGCAGCACGTCGGCGACCATCTGCTGGAAGAGCTCCTGCTGCCTGAGCTGTTCGCCGGACGAGCGATTTGCCCAGGACGTGCCCGCCGTGGGAGCGGCCGTCGGATACGGCGTCGGCAAGGCGGTCAGCGTGGGTAGTTCGGGGAGCCAGGGCACTGCCGCGTAAGTCGTGGCCGCGCGGCCGGGCGGGGTGGCGCTCGCGCCCTCGGGAAATACGGACAGCAGGGCGGGCACGGCCATGGCGGCCGCCGCTGCGGCTGCTGCGGCGGTCGCCAACAGCGTCGCGCGCCGTTTGCGGCGACGGCGCAGGCCGTCGACGATCGCAGCGGGCACGAGATCCGGGAGTGGCGGAAGTCCTTCCGTGCTCTCGGCCATGAGCGTGTGCAGCGCGGGGAAGCCGTCGGCCGTGGCGCGGTTGGGGCGTCGTGCGGCGTGCGCGGGTTCACCGGGCACGGCTGACGGACGGGTCACGTCAGGCCTCCATCGTGTGGAGGTCGATGTCCTCGGGCAGCAGTGTTCGCAGCCGGGACAACGCGCGGATGCACGTGCTCTTCACCGATTCCGGTTTGCACGACAGCGCCTCCGCGACTCGGTCGATCGGCAGGTTCTCCCAGTAGCGAAGCACCACCATCGCACGGGCGTTCGGGGTGAGTGTGTGAAGGGCGTCGAGCAGTGTGACACATGTTTGCTCGTGGTCGACGGCGTTGGAGTGCCGCTCGAACATGTGTCGCCGGGACCGCTCGGCGGCGATGTACGTGCGCGTGAGCACGGTTTTGGCGTAGATGTCGATGTCGCTTGCACGAGTTGCCTTGCGCCAGTGCTGGAACAGCTTGGCGAAGGTGGTCCGGGTCAGGTCCTGGGCACGTTCGGCGTCGCCGCATAGCAGGAACGCCGTGCCGTAGAAGCGCTGTTGGCGGGCTCGTGCGTATGCCTCGAACTCCTGTACCGCGTACGTCGACATCGGTTCCCCCTCAGGACGCCCTGGTCACTGCGGATCGTCGGAGAAGCCCATGTAGTAACCCGACCGAAGCATGTCGTAGTGCGCGGCGCGGAAGTCCAGGAGCTGGACGAAGCGCGGATCGGTCACGACGCGGGCGATCCGCTCGGGGTCGGTGATCGGCAGCGGGAAAGGGCCGCCCGGATCGGAGCCGATCGAAAACTCGGTGACGAGGCCGCGGTAGAGGAAGAAGCATCCCCAGTTCGCGAGCTTGTCGGGTGCGAGCCCAGCGATTCCCTGGGGGTACACGGCGATCGGCGTTCCGTCGGGAAGGCGGGCCGTCGTGCAGCCCGGACGCGAATTGCTGTTCTGGTCGATGCAGTTCCCCTGGGCCCTCACCATGTCCATGGTGTGCCGCCCGAAGTCGTCCATCCGGAACCAGACCAGGATGCGCCGGCCCTGGTGGAGGAGCTGGTACATCTCGCCGTTGTCGTCGTAGATCTGCACCGGGCCGAGTTCGTCAGGCAGCAAGGCGTCGAGGACCTCGGCCGTCTTCTGCTTGTAGGCGTACTGGAACTCCCATTGCTCACGTGTCCAGTTCGGTGGCTCCGCCGCGCCCGGTTCGGGGTGCACCAGCGGGTACACCTTGGTCGGCGCGGCCAGGGGGCTGTCCACCGGCCAGTTCTTGGGCTTGAGGGGCATAGAGGTGGAGAACCGCTTGGTGGGGCCGGAGTTGTCGTTCCAGTGCAGGACGGTGACGACGGTGGCGGCGCAGGCGAAGGCGGTGGTTGCGGCGAGGGCGATCAGTGGGCGGGGGCGGCGCCACCACGGAGTTCCGGGTGTGGGGTCGAGGGTGTCGTCGTCCGGCTCCGGCTGGTCGTCCAGGTCGATGACGTCGTACGACCAGGTGTCCGGACTCTCGGCCTGTGTCATGCCCACCCCCGTGCGCCGGGTGCGACGCCGGGCGCACCCGCAGCTGACGCTGCATCACTACCGTGGCCCGGAACTGTAGTTGGTTACGGAGTGGAGGTGCACGGCGGGGCGGGGAGGGCAGCGGCCGGCCGCGGCTGAGGACAGGGCGGCGACGCGGACGGCGGCGACGACGGCGACGAGGCCGGTTTCGGTGTGTCCGTGTTGCCGGTCAGGAGGGCGGGGACGGTGACCGCGCCGATGATGATCGCGCATATCGCGTTCGCGGCGACGAGGAGCCGTGATCGGCGGCGTAGCCGGATGCCCAGGGCGATCGCGCCGGGGACGAGGTCCGGTAGTGGTGGCAGGTCGTCGACCGACGACCGCATGAGGCACTGCAGCACCGATGCGTCCACGTGTGCGTTCCCCCTTCGCGTCACCCTGTCCAGAGCGGAACCGCGGGGAGAAGGTTCCAACGAAGTGGTGGTCGGAATTCGGGCGGTGGGGTGGTGTGCCGTGATCAGCCTTGCAGGGCGGCCGTCATGCGGGCGGTCATCTCGTCGAGGATGGGGCGCGAGGTGGCGAGGTTGAGGCGGACGAAGCCCTCGCCGACGTCGCCGAAGCGGCGGCCGTCGTAGAGGGCGACGCGGGCCTTTTCGAGGAAGAAGGCGGCGGGGTCGGCGAGGCCGAGGGCGCGGCAGTCGATCCAGGCGAGGTAGGTGCCTTCCGGCGTGCGGTGGTTCAGCCGGGGGTGGCGGTCAAGGGCGGCGGCGAGGGCGCGGCGGTTGCCGTCGAGGTAGGCGACGGTTTCGGCGAGCCACGGGCCGCCGTGGTCGTACGCCGCGATCTGGGCCGCGATGCCGAGCGTGGTCGCGCCGTGCCGGGCGATGTCGGGCAGCGACCACCAGGTGGCGGCGGTGCCGGCGTCGCCGAGGACGACCTGGGCGCACTTGAGGCCCGCGAGGTTCCAGGCCTTGGACGCGGAGGTGACGGTGACGCTGTGGGCGGCCGCGGAGGGGTGGATGGACGCGTACGGGATGTGCGTCTCGCCGGGCATGACCAGCGGCGCGTGGATCTCGTCGGCGATGACGCGCGCGCCGTAGAAGTCGACGATCCCGGCCAGTTCGAGCAGTTCGGGGCGGGTGAAGACGCGGCCGACGGGGTTGTACGGGTTGCAGAGGATGACCGTGCGGGCGCCCTCGGCGAGTGCGCGGGCGATGGCGTCCATGTCGAGGATCGGCCGGTCGCCGGGGACCTCGGCGGTCGTCAGCGGTACCGGGACCACCGGGCGCTTCGACCGGGCGACGACGTCGAAGAACGGCGGGTAGGCGGGGACCGGCACGATCACGCCGGAGCCGTGCGGGGCGAAGACCTCGAGCGCGAGTTCGATGCCGCGGACGACGTCCGGGACGAGGCCGACGCGGGACGGGTCGACGTGCCAGTCCCAGGTGCGTGCCGCGTACGCAGTGAACGCCTCGGGGAGCCCGGTGCCGGCGTCGTCGTCCGGGTAGCCGAAGTCCTCGCGGGCGACCGCGTCGAGGATGGCCTCGCGGATCGGGTCGGCGACCGCGTAGTCCATCTCGGCCACCCAGGCGGCCAGGACGTCGCTTTCGACGGCCCGCCACTTGACGGTCCGCCGGCGGCGCAGCGCGGATATGTCGACATCGTCGTGCATGCACATAGTCTGCACGCCGCGGCGCGGCTGCTGAACCGTCGGGTAACACGCGATATGCAAGCGGAGGTGGCGCCGGGCCGCTCAGCCGCCGGGCGCGGAGCGGGCGCGCGCAGCGGATGACGCCGTCCCGCGGCCGCGTGGCCGCCGCGGTGCCGCCGTACGCTCCCGGCCATGACAGTTGTGCTGAACGACACGGTGCGCAAGCTCCTCGGCGCCCCCAATCCCGGCGTCCTGGCCACCCTCAACCCCGACGGCTCGCCGCAGACGTCTGTGGTCTGGGTCACCCTCGACGGCGACGACGTCCTGGTCTCCACCGAGGCCGGCCGCCGCAAGGACCTCAACGTGCGGGCCGACGGGCGCGTGAGCCTCACCGTGTACGACACGGCCAACCACTACAGCTACGTCGAACTCCGCGGCCGCGCCACGGTGACGGAGGACGCGGGCCGCGCGGTCACAGCCCGCATAGCCGACGAGTACGCGGGCCCGGGCGCGGGCCAGGAGTACCTCGACCTGCCGCCGGAGAACGTCCGCGTCATCATCCGCATCACTCCGGAGCGCGTGTCGGGGAACGCGGCGCGATAGGGCCGTGCCCGGGGCGAACGCCGGCGCGTGTGTCGTGCGGAACGCCTTCCGCACGGCCGCTCGTTCGGTGGCGCCGTCCACCCTTGCCCGGCGCGTCCCCGGCGGCTGGGTCAGGCGATCTGGGGTGCCGCGTCCCAGCCGTCGGGGAGGGTGGGCAGCGGCCAGGCCGGGTCGGGGCGGAAGTTCTCCCAGCCGCCGTTGAAGGGCGGGCCCCAGGCGCGGACGACGTCGACGGCGCGGTGGCCGTGGCCGTAGATGGCGTCGACGTCGGCGTCGGTGAAGCGGCCGGCTTCGCGGCTGGCGGCGAGTTCGTCCTCGTCCTTGAAGTGCCAGCGGCGGTCGGGGGTGACCCATACATCGAGGACGAGGTCCTCGGTGTCGACCCCGCCGGACCAGCGTTCGCGGGGGCGTTCGAGGTTCACGTACCAGCCGTTGAGGCGCCAGTCGGCACCCCAGAAGAGCCAGACCGACCACGGCTCGTCGGGGCGGGCGAGCATGAGGACGCCGCCGCCGAACCACTCCTGGACGGCCGGGATGCGGCCGAGCCGGAAGCGGCGGTCGACCGGGACGGTGCGGATGTCGGAGCCGTCGGGCAGCACCGGCTTGACGCGGCGGGTGCCGCCGGCGAGCCAGACCGCGAGCTGGTCGGGTTCGTCTTGGACGACGGTCACCGGACGGCAGTCGAGCACCCTGCCGTTCCTCAGGTACCGCCACAGGATCTGGTCGCCGGGGGCCCAGGCCTCCGGCCGTTCGCGCTGAGCGTCATCGGCCTCCGTCATGCGGGGATGTTACGGCCGAGGGTGGGGTGGCGGAGGGCTTCCGCCAACCGGTTACTTCGCGCGGCCGGTGTTTTGACCGCTTTGTGGTGATTTGCTCATCCGGAATTCACGCGTCTGTGATGTTGTGGGGCGCGCTTTCCGCGCCCTCGGGGCCGTGCCCTACGGGTGCGTCATCCGCAGCACGTCGAGCGCCTCGTCGAGCTGCTCCTCGGTCAGCCGCCCCTCCGCCACGTGCCCGCGTTCCAGGACGACCTGGCGGATCGTCTTGCGCTCGGCGAGCGACTGCTTGGCGATCGCGGCGGCCTCCTCGTAGCCGAGGTAGCGGTTGAGAGGGGTGACGATGGACGGGGAGCTCTCGGCGTACTCGCGCAGCCGTTCGACGTCGGCGGTGATGCCGTCGACGGTGCGGTCCGCGAGCAGCCGGGCGACGTTGGCCAGCAGCCGGATCGACTCGAGCAGGTTGCGGGCGATCACCGGCAGCATCACGTTGAGCTCGAAGTTGCCCGCGGCGCCGCCGAAGGCGATGGCCGCGTCGTTGCCGATGACCTGGGCGACCACCTGCCCGACCGCCTCCGGGATCACCGGGTTGACCTTGCCCGGCATGATCGAGCTGCCCGGCTGCAGGTCCGGCAGGTGGATCTCGGCCAGGCCGGTGCGCGGCCCCGAGCCCATCCAGCGCAGGTCGTTGGCGATCTTGTTGAAGCCGACCGCGATCGTCCGCAGCTGCCCGGACAGTTCGACGAGCGCGTCGCGCGCGCCCTGCGCCTCGAAGTGGTCGCGGGCCTCGGTGAACGGCAGCCCGGTGGTGGTGGCCAGCACGTCGACGACGCGGGCTGAGAAGCCGGGCGGGGTGTTGATGCCCGTGCCCACCGCCGTTCCGCCGAGCGGGAGTTCGGCGACCCGGGGAAGGACGGCCTCCAACCGTTCGACGCCGTACCGGACCTGCGCCGCGTACCCGCCGAACTCCTGGCCGAGGGTGACCGGGGTGGCGTCCATCAGGTGCGTGCGCCCCGACTTGACGACGCCGGCGAACTCCTCGGCCTTGCGCGACAGCGCGTCCGCGAGGTGGTCGAGCGCCGGGACCAGGTCGTGGGTCACCGCGGCCGTCGCGGCGATGTGGATCGAGGACGGGAACACGTCGTTGGAGGACTGCGACGCGTTGACGTGGTCGTTCGGGTGCACGTCCCGGCCGAGCAGCTCCGAAGCCAGCGTCGCCAGGACCTCGTTCATGTTCATGTTCGACGACGTGCCCGACCCGGTCTGGAACACGTCGATCGGGAACTGGTCGTCCCACCGCCCCTCGACGACCTCGGCCGCCGCCTCCTGCACCGCCGCCGCGAGGTCCTTGTCGAGGACGCCGAGCTCCGCGTTGACCCCGGCCGCGGCCGCCTTGATCCGGGCCAGCGCCGCGATGTGCGCGTGCTCCAGCGTCCCGCCGGAGATCGGGAAGTTCCCGACCGCGCGCTGCGTCTGCGCCCGCCACTTGGCGTGCGCCGGGACGCGGATCTCGCCCATCGAGTCGTGCTCGACGCGGTAACCGGTCGGGTCGTCGGTCGAATCGCCGGCGCGGGTGGTGCCGTCGCTGCTCATGACTTGCTGCCTCCGGGTCGCGGGTGCCTCTGCCTGCCAGAACCCGCCCTGCGCTACGGGTGTTCCGAGACGTGGGTCACGCCAGCAGCAGCACGTGCAGCCGCCGCGGCCCGTGCACGCCTTCGACGCGGTCCAGTTCGATGTCGCTGGTCGCGGACGGCCCGCTGATCCATGTCTGCGGCCGGTACGGGTCGAGCCGCGCCACCGCCTCCGGCACCGTGCCCACCAGCTGCTCCGCCCGCACCACGCACAGGTGGTAGTCGGGCAGCAGCGACAGCGCGCGCCGCCCCTGGTCGGGTCCGCCGTCCAGGACGATCGTGCCGGTCTCCGCGACGGCGACCGCGCACTCGGTGGCCACGCCCTCCGCGGCGTCGAGTTGAGTGACCGTCAGCGGCGGGTCGTCGTAGACGAGTTCGACACCGGTCGCGGCGAGCCACGCGAGCCGCTCGCCCGGCGGCACCACCAACCGCCGTACCCCCGCCTCGCGCAGCAGCGCGGCGGCCGTCTCCACCAGGTCGGACGAGTCGGCGCGCAGCACGCGCGCCCGGTAGTCGGCGACCCGCTCCGCGAACCGCCCGACCAGGTCGGTGCCCGCGTCCCGTTCCCGGCGGTACGAGCGGTCCACCTCGGCGCGCGGCGGCCGGTTGTCGGCGAGGGCGTCGCGCAGCCGGCCGAGCATCTCGGCCTTCGAGGCCCCGCGTTCGACGGGCTCCGGCTTCGCGACCGGGGCGGTGTGCCCGCCGCGCCGCCACGTCAGCTTGCTCACGGCTCCTCCAACCCGCCCGCGGTCCGCTTGTGCCAGGACCGGAACGACTCCGACGGCGGTGCGGGCGCGTCCCGGGCCGCCGTCCACCGCCCGAGCGGCCCGCCGAGCAGCCGCGGCACCTTGCCGATCCGGCCTTTGCGTCCGACCACGTGCCGGCTGAACGACGCCGCGTGCTGCGCCAGTCCGAGCCGCCACGGCTGCCCGAACGCCCAGTCGACGGCCCGCATCGCGGCCTTCTCGGCGTGGTGCGCCGGCCCGCGCCCCAGGTCGGTCAGCTGCGCGCGCTGCCGGGTCAGGATCTGCGGGATGTCGATCAGTACCGGGCACGCCTCGAAGCACGCGCCGCACAGCGTCGAGGCGTACGGCAGCGACGCCGTCTGCGCGTCGACGTCGTGCTGGTTGAGGCCGCGCAGCTGCGGCGTGAGGATCGCCCCGATCGGGCCCGGGTAGACCGAGCCGTACGCGTGACCGCCCACCCGCTCGTACACCGGGCACACGTTCAGGCACGCCGAACAGCGGATGCAGCGCAGCGCCTGCCGCCCGACGGGATCGGCCAGCACGTCGCTGCGCCCGTTGTCGAGCAGCACGAGGTGGAAGTGCCGCGGCCCGTCGCCGTCGGTGACCCCCGTCCACATCGACGTGTACGGGTTCATCCGCTCGCCCGTCGAGGACCGCGGCAGCAACTGCAGGAAGACCTCCAGGTCCTCCCACCGCGGCACCAGCTTCTCGATGCCGAGCACCGTGACGAGGACGTCCGGGAGCGTCAGGCACATGCGGCCGTTGCCCTCGGACTCCACCACGCACACCGTGCCGGTCTCCGCGACCGCGAAGTTGCCGCCGCTGATCGCGACCTTGGCCGACAGGAACTTCTCGCGCAGGTGCAGTCGCGCCGCCTCGGCGAGGTCGGCCGGCCGCTCGGTCAGCCCCGCGGGCGCCGGCCGACCCACGCGCCCCATCTCCGCGACGAACACGTCACGGATCTCGCGCCGGTTCTTGTGGATCGCCGGCACCAGCAGATGCGACGGCAGGTCGTGGCCCAGCTGCACGATCATCTCGGCGAGGTCGGTCTCCCACGCGGCGATCCCGGCGCGGCCGAGCGCGTTGTTGAGATCGATCTCCTGCGTCGCCATCGACTTGATCTTCACGACCTCGTCGACGCCGTGCGCGCGCACGATGTCCACCACGATCGCGTTGGCCTCGTCGGCGTCGCGCGCCCAGTGCACGGTCCCGCCCGCCGCGGTGACGGACGCCTCCAACTGCTCCAGGTAGCGCGGCAGATGCGCGAGCACGTCGTCCTTGATCGCGGCGCCAGCCGCGCGCAGCCGCTCCCAGTCCGGCAGTTCGTCGACGACCGCCTGCCGCCGGGCCCGGATCGTGTGCGTGGCCTTGCGCAGGTTCGCGCGCAGCTGCGCGTCCGAGAGCGCCGTGCGGGCCGCCTCCGGGAAGGGGGGCATGCCGAGGAACGTCGGCTCCGGCGGCCGCGGTTCGACCGCTCGCGGGTACGGCTGGACGCTGGTCATCGCGCCGCCAGGTCGCCGGACGGGAACGTGTCCAGCTCCGGATGCGGCCCGGTCGACGCCAGGATGTCCGCCAGGTGCATGACCCGAACGCCCGCGTGCTGCCGTGACATCACACCCCCGATGTGCATCAGGCACGAGTTGTCGCCCGCACACAGCACCTGCGCACCGCTCTCCAGCACCGCCGCGGCCTTGTCCCGCCCCATCGCCGCCGACGTCTCCGCGTTCTTGACCGCGAACGTGCCGCCGAACCCGCAGCACTCGTCCGCCCGCGGCAGCGCCACCAGACGCAGCCCGCGCACCGCCCGCAGCAGCCGCAGCGGCCGGTCGCCGACCCCCAGCGAACGCAGCGAGTGGCACGTCGGGTGGTATGCGACCGTATGCGGGAAGGACGCCCCCACGTCCCTGACGCGCAGCACGTCGACCAGGAACTCGCTCAGCTCGTACACCCGCGGCGCCACCGCCCCGACCGCCTCGGCGAACCCGGCCGCCGTGGCCGGCGCCGCGCCCCCGACCAGCACCGGGTACTGCTCCCGCACCATCGCCGCGCACGAGCCCGACGGGGTGACCACCGCGTCGTACGGCGCGAACGTTTCCACGAACGACCGCGCGATGCCGCGCGCCTCGTTGCGGTAGCCCGTGTTGAAGTGCATCTGCCCGCAGCACGTCTGGGCGTACGGGAAGTCGACCTCGTGGCCCAGTCGGCGCAGCAGCCGGACGACCGACTTCCCGGTCTCGGGGAACATCGTGTCGTTGAAGCACGTGATGAACAGGGCGATGCGCACGAGTCACCTCCGAGATCGACTTTAAGGGCGGACGCGCGACCCCGCCCGCCCGTCCGCCACCGTCCGCGTCCGGGCCCGACCCTCCCGCTGCCCCGGACAGCGCGGTCCACGCCGTAATGTGCGGGCCATGACGTGGAAGACGGCGGTCGCCCGCCGCTTGCCCGCGACCCGGCGCGCCCGGGTCCTGACCGCCGTCGGAGTCCTGCTCGCGGTGCTCGCCGCCGTCCTCGTCGCCACGACCGGCGGCGACGACAAGGCGTCACCCGTGCGCAGCAGCGACCAGCGCGTCGAGGTCGCCGCCGCACCCGGCTCGGCCGACCGCATCGTGCTCGACACCACCGCCTACTGGCCCGACACGGGACGCCCGGCCCCCGCCGTGCTGCTCGCCCACGGGTTCGGCGGCAACAAGGCCACCGTCCGCTCCGAGGCCGAGGAGCTCGCCCGCCGCGGCTACGTCGTGCTGACCTGGTCGGCACGCGGCTTCGGGGCGTCCGGCGGGCAGATCGCGCTCGACCAGCCCGACTTCGAGGTCGCCGACGCCCGCGCCCTCGTCGACTGGCTCGCCGCCCGCCCCGAGGTGCGGCTCGACCGTCCGGGTGACCCGCGGGTCGGCGCGGCCGGCGTGTCGTACGGCGGCGCGCTGTCCCTCCTGCTCGCCGCCTACGACCCGCGCGTCGACGCCGTCGCGCCGCAGTGGACGTGGAACGACCTGTCCGACGCGCTCCTCCCCAACGCCACCGGAGCGGGCGCCGCCCAGGGCGTCTTCAAGAAGATGTGGGCCGGGGTGTTCTTCTCCGCCGGCGCCGCGACGCCGCTCGGGGGAGCCCTCGGCGGGCCCCCGGCCGCCCCCGGGACACCCGCCCCGCCCGCCGCCGACCCGGTCTGCGGACGCTTCACCCCCGAGGTCTGCGCCGTCTACCAGGAGGTCGCCCGCACCGGGAAGGCCACCCCGCAGGCCGTCGACCTGCTGCGCCGCGCGAGCCCCGCGTCCGTCGCCGACCGCATCCGCGTCCCCACCCTGCTCGTCCAGGGCCAGAACGACTCCCTCTTCCCGCTCGCCCAGGCCGACGCGACCGCCGAGGCCGTCGCCCGCAACGGCTTCCCCGTCGAGGTCGCGTGGACCGCGGGCGGACACGACGGCGGCCCCGCGCAGACCGGCTGGGTGCTCGACAAGACCGCCGACTGGTTCGCGAAGTGGCTCGGCTCGGACGCCGGCGCCGCCCGCACGGAGGCCGCCAAGGCAACCCCGCCGGGCCCCGTCCAACCCGGCCCGTTCTCGGTGACCCGCTTCGGGGGCGTCGACACCAACACCCGCGAACAGGTCGTCCGCATCGCGTCCGGCCCGCGCTACCCCGGCATCGACGGCAGCACCCGGCGCAGCCTGCCGCTCCTCGGGGCCACGCAGACCGTCGTCAACCCGCCCGGCGGCGCCCCGCCGTCCATCTCGACGCTGCCCGGACTCGGCGCCCTGGGCACCCTCGGCCAACTCGGCAACGGCTCCGCCGTCGGCGGCTTCGCCCTCGACATGCCCGGCCAGAGCGCCTACTTCAGCACCGCCCCGCTCGACGCGGCACTGCGCATCACCGGCGGCTCGACCGTGCGCGTCCACGTCTCCGGCGCCGACGACATCGTCCTGTTCGCCAAGCTCTACGACGTCGAACCCGGCGGCAACGCCGTCCTGCCCTACCAACTCGCCGCCCCCGTCCGGATCACCGGCGCGCGCGACGGCCGCGACGTCGACATCCGGCTGCCCGAGATCGACCGCGAGATCGACGCCGGGCACCAACTGCGCGTCGTCCTGACCGCGACCGACCTCGGCTACGCCACCCCCGCCGAACCCGCGACCTACCAGGTCGCCGCCGCCGGGCCGGTCACCGTGCCGTCCGCCGCCGGCCTCAAGCCCCCGCCGCCCGGCTACGCGTGGTGGACGTGGGGCCTGCCCGCCATCGCCGCCGCCGTCGCGGCCGGACTGCTGCTGACCGTGCGCCGCCGCAGGGCGGACAAGATCGCCGCACCCGAACTCGCCGACGTGCCACTGCGCATCGACAACCTCACCAAGCGCTACAAGGGCGGCAAACTCGCCGTCGACGACCTGTCGTTCCAGATCGAACGCGGACAGGTACTCGGCCTGCTCGGCCCCAACGGCGCCGGCAAGACCACCACGCTGCGCATGGTCATGGGCCTCATCCACCCGGACGGCGGCCGCATCCGGATCTTCGGACACCCCGTCACCCCGGGCGCCCCCGTCCTGTCGCGGCTCGGCTCGTTCGTCGAAGGCCCCGGCTTCCTGCCGCACCTGTCCGGACGCGACAACCTCGACCTGTACTGGCAGGCCACCGGACGCCCGCGCGACGACGCGCACTTCGACGAGGCCGTCGAGATCGCCGGACTCGGCGAGGCCCTCGACCGCAAGGTCCGCACCTACTCGCAGGGCATGCGCCAGCGCCTCGCCATCGCCCAGGCCATGCTCGGCCTGCCCGACCTGCTCGTCCTCGACGAACCCACCAACGGCCTCGACCCGCCGCAGATCCGCGCCATGCGCGACGTGCTGATCCGGTACGCGACCGACGGCGCGGGCCGCACGGTGGTGGTTTCCAGCCACCTGCTCGCCGAGGTCGAACAGACCTGCACCCACGTCGTGGTCATGCACCGCGGACGCCTGGTCGCCGCCGGGCCGGTCGCCGAGATCACCGGCGACGGCAACACGCTCGCCATCGGAACACCGTTGCCCGGCAAGGCCGTCGAAGCCCTCGCCGGGCTGCCCGGCGTCGCCTCGGTGGAACCCGAGGGCGAGGGCGTGCTGGTGCACCTCGCGGGCGCCGAGCCGTCCGCCGTCGTCGCCGAACTCGTCGGCGCGGGCGTCGCGGTGGACCGGGTGACCGCGAAACGCCGCCTGGAGGACGCCTTCCTGACGCTGATCGGAGAGCAGGGGAAATGACCGCGGACGAGACACCTGGAGGCACCGGCGCCGAGCGCAACGGCTCGGCGCCCGGCGGCAGTGCCGCGGTCGCCGTAGACACGGAATCCCACGCCCGCGCGCACGGATACCGGCCGCGCCACACCCTGCCGTTCCGCGTCGAGGCGCTGCGCCAGCTGCGCCGCCGACGCACGCTGATCATGCTCGGCCTGCTCGCGCTGCTGCCGTGGATCCTGGTCATCGCGTTCAAGGTCGGCGGCGACCCACGGCGCGACAACGTGCCCACCCTCGTCGACGTCGCCACCGGCAGCGCGCTCAACCTCACCGCGTTCGCGCTGTTCGTCTCCACCGGCTTCCTGCTGGTCGTCGCCGTCGCACTGTTCTGCGGCGACACCATCGCCAGCGAGGCGAGCTGGTCGTCGCTGCGCTACCTGCTGGCCGCGCCCGTGCCGCGCGCGCGACTGCTGCGCGTCAAGCTCGCCGTCTCGCTCGCCTACAGCGCGCTGGCGCTGATCGTGCTTCCGGGGATGGCACTCCTCGCAGGCACCGTCGCGTTCGGCTGGGGACCGCTGGAGATCCCGATCGGGGGGACGCTCACCAGCGGCGAGGCACTGCGCCGCATGGCGGTCGTCGTCGCGTACGGCATGGTCTCGCAACTGGTCGTCGCCGCCGTCGCGTTCTGGCTGTCGACGGTGACCGACGCACCGCTCGGCGCGGTCGGCGGCGCGGTCGGCCTGGTCGTCGTCTCCAACATCATCGACGCCGTCACCGCACTCGGATCATGGCGCGATCTGCTCCCCACACACTGGCAGTTCGCATGGATCGACGCCCTCCAGCAGGACGTGGAGTGGGACGGCATGGTCAAGGGCTCGGCGGTCTCGGTCGCCTACGCCCTCGTGTTCATCGCCCTGGCGTTCCGGCACTTCGAGCGCAAGGACATCGTCTCGTAGCCGCGCCGAGCGCCGAGCGCCGAGCGCCGAGCGCCGGACGGCGCGACGCCGCCGTCGGTTCCGGCCGACGGCGGCGTCTTCGCAGGGCTCGTACGATGCGTGTCAGCTACAGCTGATCTGCGGGTTCGCCCAGTCGGCGTGGTCCCACCCGCTGCCGTCGCCGCCGTCGGTGACCACCAGGCGCAGCGTGGTTCCGTCGGTGAGGTCGGCGGTCAGATGCTTGACGGGGGACTTCCCGGTGACCACACCGCTGTCGGCGACCTTGGTCTTGTCGCGGTAGATCTTGAAGTCGACCGAGCCGCCGCCGCGGGTCTCGTCGTCCACACCGACGTCGACGGTGAGGGTCTTGCAGGTGCGGCCCAGGTTGTACTCGACGGTGCTGGCCGCGTGGGTGCCGATGCCCTGGGCGTATGCGGCGCCCCGGATCGACATCGGGTGGCCGTCACCGGCGCCCCGTTCGCCGTTGCTCGTGTTCCGCTCCACCGGGCCCCAGCCGCCCGTGGCGCGGTTCCACGACAGGCTGGTGAGCGGCACGGTGCGGTTCGTGGGCTTGCCGGGCGGGGGCGTGGGGACCGGCGTGGGGGTAGGTCCGGGCGTGGGCGCGGTGGAGGTGCCCGAGGGCGGGAGCGTCCACTTCTGTGCGGGCGTGCCCGCGCAGGTCTCGGTGGTCGGCCGTCCGTCGGCTCCGACCGTCAGGCACCGTCCGGACTGGCGGTTCTTGAGCGTCTGGGTGGCCGCGTCGTACGTCCAGAGCTTGGCCGGGGTGCCGACCCGCCCTTCGGGAGCGGCACCTTGGCAGGCCTGGCTGATGACGGCGTCGCCCTGGACGGCCAGACACGAGTCCCACCTCAGCCGCAGCGTCCCGTCCGCCGCGTACACCCAGGCCTGCGCACGGGCGTCGGAACAGTCGGCCGTTTCCACGGCCGGATCGGCGGGCGCACTCAGGCACTTCTGGCCGTTGTTGCGGACCGGGCCGCGTGTGGTGTTGCCTATGGCGCCGCGCTGAACGCTGTTGTCCGGCGTCACGTCGATCTTCGCCCGGCAGTCGCCGTCGCTGGCCTTCACGTCGTCGATCTTGGCCACGACCGAGCCGCCGTTTCCGCGCGGTACGCCGAAGGCGACCGCGGCGGCGGGCTGGTTGAAGCAGTTGGAGGCCGATGAGCTCCACTCGAAGTACTCGGTCCAGTCGATCAAGCCGCTCGGCGAAATGCCGGTGGCCCCACCCGACTTGATGCTGCCCACGGTGACGCTCGTGTGGGTCGTGTCGTCGGTCACCGTGGCGGCGAACCAACCGGGGTCGCCGGCGGGGGCGATGGTGAACTTGTAGGTGTGGCCCGCCTGCCAGTCCAGGAGCGCGAAGCAGTGCTGGCCGTCACCCTCGCCGCCGAACGGCTCGCAGACGCTGGTCGGCCCCGGCTTGGACTCCGTGGCGTCCCAGACCGAGTACAGGAACCGGCGCTTGTCGCCGCCGTTGCTCTGCATGCCGAAGTAGCCGCCGTGCTGGTTGTCGAAGCTGAACTGGTGGCTCCAGAAGATGTTGGCCGTGTACCCCGGGTCCAGCTGCGGGGTCGACGTCCAGGTGACGTCGTGCAGCGCGGGCGTGCCCGAGGGGAACGAATAGTACGTGTACGAGTTCGGGGTGGGGCCCGCCATGGCGGTGGAGCTGAGCATGTAGGTGACACCGGCCGCGATCAGGCCGAGGGATGCGGTGGCACCGACGATGCTGCGCCGTTTGGTCAGACGGTGGTTGCCCACTGAGCACGCTCTTTCGGGTTTACGGACAGCGGAGTTCGAGCCGCAGTCAACGCCGTTGTGGTGCTGCGAACGCTAGGGGTCCGAGGGCGCAAGATCACGGGCTGTCGGCACACTGGCCGGCCGGTTGACCATCCCTTAAGCGATCGCTCAGAGGGGGTTAACGCCGAACCCGTGTTCACTTTTTCACTACCCGCAGGTAAGTTGCGCTCGCACGTGTTCCTGTAACCCCCGGTAAGCCCCATCCAGGCGCGATGAAGGCGAGGGAACATGTCTCCACCGATCCGTCCTCTGCACCGCATGGTCGGCGCGTTCGCGGCGATGCTGCTCGCGGCCGGCGGGCTCGGCGCGCTGACGGCCGGCACGGCGCACGCGGCGGCCACGCCCGCACCGCTGCGCGCCGACCTCGAGGCCATCCGCGCGGCCGAGGCGCAGCAGCTGTACGGCGACCCGGCGATCAAGCCGGTCGACCAGCGCAAGACGTCGATCATCTCGCTCGGCGACAGCGAGATCTCCGGCGAGGGCGTCGGCACGTACGAGTCCCCCACCGACGGCCCCGACAACTGGTGCCACCGCTCACCGCAGTCGGCGATCCACCGCACCGGCATCCCCGTCGACCTGACCTACAACGTCGCCTGCTCCGGCGGCAGTTCGGTCAACATCGTGATCGGCGGCAGCAAGCAGTACCCGGACGAGCTGGTGCAGTCCGACAGCCTCGCGATCAAGGCCCGCAACACGAAGCTCAAGATGATCTGGCTGGGCGTCGGCGCCAACGACGACCTGCAGTTCGGCCCGACCATCACGGACTGCGTCAAGCGCCGCATCTTCTTCCAGGGCGAGTGCTACCAGACGTACGAGCCGCAGTGGCCCGGCCGCATCGCGAACCTGCAGCCCAAGGTCGAGCACGTCATCCGCGACCTCAAGACCGTCATGGCGGACGCGGGCTACGCGCCCGGCGACTACAAGCTCGTCGTGATGGGCTACCCGTCGCCGATGAGCCCCGACGTCGAGGACAACCCGGACTTCCCGGGCTGGTACGGCGGCGGCTGCCTCGGCTACCTGCGCGACCAGGCGTGGGGCCGCAACGAGGCCGTCCCGATGTTCGCCGAGGCCGAACGCCGCGCCGCCGCGAACACCGGCGCGATCTTCCTCGACAACAGCCGGCTGTTCCACGGCCACGAGGTGTGCACCGACAACACGTGGGCACGCGGCCTCTACTTCGCCAACGCCAACATCTTCGACGAGAACACCACCCGGCAGTCCTTCCACCCGAACGACCGCGGGCACGGCGCGTTCGCCTCGTGCCTGACGCAGCTGTACAACACGAACTACCAGGTGGCCAGTTGCGCCGACCCGGCGAGCACCGGCGCGGCCGTGCTCACCGAGGGCGTGAAGGACTTCCAGCAGCTGCGCAACGAGGGCACCGGGCTGTGCGCCGACTCGTTCGGCTACTCGTCGCGCAACAGCACCCCGCTCGACCTGTGGCTGTGCCAGGGCGGTCGGAACCAGGGCTTCTGGTACGACGCGGCCTACCAGTCCGTGCACATCGAGCTCAGCCACGACCGGTGCCTGGACGTCACCGGCGCGAACTACACGTCCGGGACGCAGCTGATCGTCTACAACTGCCAGGGCCAGGCGAACCAGCGCTTCGTCCTGACCGGCGGGACGATCCGCCCGGCGAGCGCGCAGTCCCTGTGCGTCGCCCCGGCCGGGAGCGACGCCGCCATCGGTGCCAGGCTCGTGCTCGCGGCCTGCGACGGCTCGGCGAACCAGCGGTTCACCTCCGAGCCGCACGCCGCCGCCGTGTTCACCGAGCTCAAGGCCGGCAACACCGGCAAGTGCCTGGACATCAACGGCGGTTCGATGAGTAACGGGACCAATGTGCTGGCCTGGGACTGCACCGGCAACACCAACCAGAAGTGGTACCGGGACGCGGCGACGGGGCAGATCCACAGCCTCAAGGACCCGACGTTCTGCCTCGACAACAGGGGCAGCACGACGGCCGGCGCCGGGCTCGGGATCTGGGCCTGCAAGGAGGGCACCGGCGCGGTCCGCGACAACCTGCGGTTCGACGTGGTCGGCGGGGCGATCGTCAGCCGTGTGTCGGGGCTGCGGGTCACCGCGCCGACGTCCGGGACCGGCAACGTGACCCAGACCGCCGCGAACGGCTCGGCGGCCCAGGTCTGGAACGCGGGGGCGAGTGCGCCGCTGACGTTCAGCCCGATCCCGTACGACGCGTACTGACAGACCGTGAACGACCGAGGCCCGGCTCCCTCGCGGGGGCCGGGCCTCGGTGCGAAGTCCCTACGGGCGCTTGCCGATCTGCAGAGTCGGAGCGGTCACGTCCGCGAAGAAGTCGTTGCCCTTGTCGTCCACCACGATGAACGCCGGGAAGTCCTCGACCTCGATCTTCCAGACCGCTTCCATGCCGAGCTCGGGGTACTCGATGACCTCGACCGACTTGATGCAGTCCTGCGCCAGCCGGGCCGCCGGGCCGCCGATCGAGCCGAGGTAGAAGCCGCCGTGCTTGGCGCACGCGTCGGTCACCTGCTGCGAGCGGTTGCCCTTCGCCAGCATCACGAACGAGCCGCCCGCCGCCTGGAACTGCTCGACGTACGAGTCCATGCGGCCGGCCGTCGTCGGGCCGAACGAGCCGGACGCGTAGCCCTCGGGGGTCTTGGCCGGGCCCGCGTAGTAGACGGCGTGGTCGCGCAGGTACTGCGGCATCTCCTCGCCGGCGTCCAGGCGCTCCTTGATCTTCGCGTGCGCGATGTCGCGCGCCACGACCACCGGGCCGGACAGCGAGAGCCTGGTCTTCACCGGGTACTTCGACAGCTCGGCGCGGATCTCGCTCATCGGCCGGTTGAGGTCGACGTGCACGACCTCGCCGTCGAGTTCGTCGTGCGTCGTGTCCGGCAGGTACTTCGCCGGGTCGGTCTCCAGCTGCTCCAGGAACACGCCCTCGGCGGTGATCTTCGCGAGCGCCTGGCGGTCCGCGCTGCACGAGACCGCGATCGCGACCGGCAGCGACGCGCCGTGCCGCGGCAGGCGGATCACGCGCACGTCGTGGCAGAAGTACTTGCCGCCGAACTGCGCGCCGATGCCCATGTCCTGAGTGAGCTTCAGGATCTCGGCCTCGAGCTCCAGGTCGCGGAACCCGTTGCCGAGCGGCGAGCCCTCGGTGGGCAGCGTGTCCAGGTAGCGCGCCGACGCGTACTTCGCGGTCTTGAGCGCGAACTCGGCGCTCGTGCCGCCGATGACGACCGCGAGGTGGTACGGCGGGCACGCCGCGGTGCCGAGCGAACGGATCTTGCCGTCCAGGAACTTCAGCATCGCTGCCGGGTTCAGGATGGCCTTCGTCTCCTGGTACAGGTACGACTTGTTGGCGCTGCCGCCGCCCTTGGCCATGAACAGGAACTTGTAGGCCTCGCCCGCGGTCGCGTACAGCTCGACCTGCGCGGGCAGGTTGTTGCCCGTGTTCTTCTCGTCCCACATGTTCAGCGGGGCCATCTGCGAGTAGCGCAGGTTCAGCTCGGTGTAGGCGTTGCGGATGCCCCGGCTGAGGTGCATCTCGTCGTTGCCGTCGGTCAGCACGTGCTGGCCGCGCTTGCCCATCACGATCGCCGTGCCGGTGTCCTGGCACATCGGCAGCACGCCGCCGGCCGC
This sequence comes from Yinghuangia seranimata, assembly GCF_029953285.1. GTDB lineage: Bacteria > Actinomycetota > Actinomycetes > Streptomycetales > Streptomycetaceae > Yinghuangia > Yinghuangia seranimata. Next base: position 67,003 of record NZ_JASAOI010000034.1, read on the forward strand.
GATGTTCGCGTTCTTCAGCAGGTCGAGCGCGACGAAGCGGTCGTTGGGGGAGGCCTCCGGGTCGTCGAGGATCTTCGCGACCTGCGCGAGGTGCCCCGGGCGCAGCAGGTGCGCGATGTCGCGCATCGCCTCGCGGGCCAGCAGCGTCATCGCCTCGGGCTCGACCTGCAGGAAGCGGCGACCGCCCGCCTCGAACGTGGAGACCCCTTCGCTGGTCACCAGACGGTACGGCGTGGTGTCCGCGCCGAGCGGGAGCAGGTCGGTGTACGAACTGTCGAAACTGTCGGCGGGGGGCATGGCCATCCTCGGTCAGCGGTATGAGAGCGGCTTCCAGGTTAGAACGCCCGGGGCCCTGCTCCGGTGTGAGGTCGGGCTCAGTTACGGACGGTGACGCGGATGGTCGCGGTCGAGTACCGGCCGTCCCGGTCGCGCACGGTGTAGCTGAAGGTGTCCGTGCCGGTGCCCCACGGCGTCCAGGTGCGGTACGTGCACGCGCCGGAGGACTTGTCGCACCAGATGTTGCCGTACAGACCGAGGGCGAGCGGCGAGCCGACGACGTAGAGGCCGGAGCCGGTGTCGTTGGCGAGCAGGTTGAACGACACCTGGCCGCCCGCGGTGACCGTGACCCGGTCGTCGACGGCGGCCGCGGGGCGCGGCGGGGCGACGGCGCTCGACGGGGGAGCGGTGGTCGGCTTCGCCGGCGGCGGGGTCGTGCCGGGCGCGGTGGTGGTGGGCCTGGTGGTGGTCGGCGGGGCGGGCGGCTGCGGCGCGGTGGTGGCCGGGGCCCGCGGGGTGGTCGGGGCGCCGGTCACGGGGGCGCCGGTCGCGGGGGTGTCGGTGGGCGGCGCGGGCGGCTTGCGGTCGTTCGGGGGCGCGGCCGAGGTGCCCGGTGGGGTCGGGGCGGCGGTCGTCGGGTCCGGGGACGAGGGCGCGGCACCGGCGGGCGCCTCGGGTATCCGGGACGGCGCGGGCTCGGCGACCAGGTCGGCCCGGTCCTGCGCCAGCGGTGTCGTCGTAGTCGGCGTGCCGCCGGTCATGACGAGGGCGAGGGCGATCCCGGCGGCGACGGCGGAGGCGATCCCGCCCCCGACGAAGGCGTTGCGCGCGGTGGTCGAGCCGGTCTTGCCGGCGACGCGGGCGGCACCGGACACGGGGGCAGGGGTCGCGGACGCCGTACCGGAGCCGGACGCCGCCGCGGTGCCGGTGCCGCTCCCGCCCGAGCCTGCGGCTGTACCCGCCGCCGTGCCTGTCCCTACCGTGCCCGTCCCGGCAGCGCCCGCCCCGGCAGCGGTGGCCGTACCCGCGACGAGCTCCAGGAGCGGTACGGCCGCCGCCGAGGCGCCCAGCACCGCCGGGAGCAGCAGCACGCGCAAGTGGGCGTTGGTGGCGGTGAGTTCGGCGTAGACGCGGGTGCAGCCGCCGCAGTCCGCGAGGTGGTTGTCGACGGCGCGGCGGTCCCGGATCCGCAGGGTGCCGCGCACGTAGCCGCCGAGCCGGTCGCCGTAGTCGCGGCAGTGCTCGGGGAGCCGGCCGACGTGGGCGCGCAGGAACGCCTCGCTGAGGCCCTCGCGGGCCCGGACGGCGAGCTGCGAGACGGCGTTGGGCGTGATGCCGAGCAGCCGGGCGATGTGCCGCGGCTTCTCGCCCTCGACCTCGGTGTGCCACAGCACGGCCTGCCAGCGGTCGGGGAGCGACCCGAAGGCCTGCTGGACGAGCATCAGGTCGGGCAGGGCGTCGGCGGGGGAGTCCTGGGCGGGGCCGCCCGCTTTGTCGAGGTCGGCGGCGTCGCCGGTCAGGACGACGCCGCTGCGGGCCTTGGCGCGGTCGGCGTGGCCGTTGCGGATGGTGGTGCACAGGTAGGCGCGGAACGACTCGCGCGGGCCGCCGCCGCGCCGCAGCTGGGCGAGGACCTCGACGAACGCGTCGGAGACCAGGTCCTCGGCGGCGTCCGCATCCGACTCGACGCGGCGCGCGTGGCGCAGCGCGGCGGCGTGGTGGCGCTGGTGCAGGGCGGCGAACGCGGCCTCGGCGTCGGGGCCGCCGGCCCGGACCCGTTCGGTCAGCTCGGGGTCGGAGGCGGAGTCGAACTCGGAGACGAAGGCGGTGTCGAAGTCGATTCCGCGCGGCTCGTCGGCGGTTGTGCGCCCCGTGTCCCCGTCCATGGCGGGACAGCTTGCCATGGCCGGGAACATCCGTTCTACGGGGCGACGGCATCGGTTTCCGGCCGTGCCCGCCGCGCCGCGGGCACGGCGGGTCGGGCTGTGTCCCGTGCGGGCGTGGGCACGGGGTGCGGAACGGCCTCGACGGGTGCCGGTTCGGCGGGTCGGCCGCCGGTCGTACGCATGCCGACCACCACGCCGAGCCCCACGACCGCGCTGCCCGCCAGCTGTCCGGCCCGCAGGTCGCCGGCCCCGAACAGCGGTGCGGTGACGGCCGCCGCGATCGGCACCAGCCCGGCGAACAGGCCCGCGCGCTCGGGGCCGAGCCGCTCCAGCGCGGTGTACCAGAGGATGAACGCGAGGACCGTCATGACGGCCGCCATGTAGCCGAGTGCCGCGGCCTCCTCGGCGGTCGGCGTCCGCAGGATGCCGGAGCCGTCCATCAGCCAGCCGGTGAGCAGCGACTGCGGTACGGCGAGCGCCGTCGCGTACGTGGCGACCCGCATCGGCCCGAGCCCGGGCAGCAGCGGCACCGCGAGCAGCGAGAACGCCAGCTCGCAGACCAGGACGCCGAGCGCGAGCACCAGCCCCAGCGGGGTCGCGCTGCCGAAGCCCTCGACGAGCACGGCCCCCGCGACGACCAGCACCGATCCGACGACGATGCGCGCGCCGGGGCGCCGTTTGGCGAGCAGCGGCCCGAGCGTGGCGAGGATCACGGGAGCGCAGCCGAGGATGCTCCCGATGGTCGCGGGGTCCGCGTGGTCGAGCGAGTGGACCAGAAGCTGGTTGAAAAGCGTCTGACCCATGAGGGCGAGGAGGAAGAGGAGCGCGAACGCGCGGACGCCGACCCGGACATGCCGGATGCCGCGCAGCCGCATGAGGAGGAGCAGGGCGGCCCCGCCCGCCGCGTACCGCACCGCCTGGCCGCCGCCGACGGGGTAGTCGACGAGGACCGCGGACACGCCGGCGGACGCGCCGATCAGGATCTGGGAGAGCGCTGCAAACGTCGCGCCGACGGACGGCGCCTGACCCGATGGCCTCATAACGCGTTACGTTAAGGAGCAGGTGGATCGGAACACAGAACCACCTATGCCGATTGGGAGGGGACCACTTATGGGCGACCTGTTGGTCGGAATCGACCGTTCGGGCGGGGCCGTCGGAGCACAGATCACGGCGGGCCTGCGCGACGCCGTGCGCACCGGGCGCCTCGCGCCCGGCGACCGGCTGCCGTCCAGCCGCACGCTGGCGGCCGACCTGGGCGTCTCGCGCGGCATGGTCGTCGAGGCGTACGAGCAGCTGGTCGCGGAGGGCTACCTGACCAGCAAGCACGGCTCGGGGACGCGGGTCGCCGACATCCCGGAGCGGCGCGCGCCCGGCGGGCCCGAGGAGCCGCGCGACGCCAACGACATCTCGGCGCTGCCGTACGACCTCAAGCCCGGCACCTCCGACATGTCGGCCTTCCCGCGCGCGGCGTGGCTCGCCGCGACCCGGCACGCGCTGGCCACCGTGCCGCACAGCCGCCTGTCGTACGGCGACCCCGGCGGCGTGCCCGAGCTGCGCACCGCGCTGGCCGCGTACCTGGGGCGGGTACGCGCGGCGATCGCGTCGCCGGACCGCATCGTGGTGATGGGCGGGGTCGCGCAGGGCATCGCGCTGCTGGTGCAGGCGCTCCAGGCGCGCGGGCACACGTCGATAGCGGTCGAGGACCCGTCCAGCGCGATGCAGCGCGACCTGCTGCGCAGCAACGGGCTTCCGGTCGTCGGCGCGCCGGTGGACTGCGACGGCATCGACGTGGCGGCCCTCGCGCGCACCGGCGCGCGGGCGGTGCTGGTCACGCCCGCGCACCAGTACCCGACCGGGGTCGTGCTGTCGCCGGAGCGGCGCGCGCAGCTGACCGCGTGGGCGCGCGACGTCGACGGGCTGATCATCGAGGACGACTACGACGCCGAGTTCCGGTACGACCGCGACCCGGTGGGCTGTCTGCAGGGCCTCGACCCGGACCGCGTCGCGCACCTGGGGTCGACCAGCAAGGCGCTGGCGCCCGGCATGCGGCTCGGCTGGGCGGTCGTTCCGTGCGCGTGGCTCGACCAGGTCCGGGACCTCAAGCGGTTCGCGGACCTCGGTTCGGCGGTCATCAACCAGTTCGCGTTCGTGTCGATGCTCGAAAGCGGCGGCTACGACCGGCACTTGCGGGCGATGCGGCTGCGCTACCGGTCGCGGCGCGACGTGGTGACCGACGCGTTCGCCGAGTACCTGCCCGAGGTGGAGGTCAACGGCATCCGCGCGGGGCTGCACCTGTACGTCGAGCTCCCGTACGGCTGCCGCGAGGAGGAGGTCGTCAAGGCCGCCGCCGAGCGGGGTGTCCGGGTCGAGCCCGTCGCCCCCATGCGCGAACCCGGCTTCGAGGCGCCGCCCGCGCTCGTGCTCGGGTACGCGTCGCTGAGCGAGGACCGGATCCGGGTGGCCGTCCGACTCCTCGCCGAGGCGTGCAGATCGGTGATGTGACGCGCGGGGACTGCGGCTAAGGTCGACGCGTGGAGCATCCTCCGGAGCAGGTCCCGCAGACCCCGCCCGCCGAGCCGACCGAGTCCGCGCCGACCGCGTCCGCGCCGGAAGAGCCGGTCCTGGAAAAGCCCGCCCCGGAACGGCCGGTAGCGGAACGGCCGGTAGCGGAACGCCCGGTGCCGGCAAGGCCGGTGCCGGAACGTCCTGTGGCGCGGCCGACCGGGCCGGTCGCGGCCGCCGACGTGCGGGCGTCCGACGCCGACCGGGAGCGCGTCGCGGAGATCCTGCGCACCGCGTTCGAGGAGGGCCGGCTCACCCTCGACGAGCACTCCGAACGCATCGAGGAGCTCTACGAGGCCAAGACCGTCGGCGAGTTGGAGCCGCTGACCTTCGACCTGCCGGTCGCGGGGCGGCCCAACCTGACCAAGGCGCCCGCGCCCGCACCCGCGTCGGCGCCCGAGTACCACCCGTACCGCGTCGAGCCGTCGGCCGACGGGCCGGTCGAAACGCCCACGCTGATCGGGATCTTCGGCAGCGCGGAACGCCGCGGGCCGGGGCGGATCGGCGCCAAGCTGCGCGCGGTCACGGTGTTCGGGGGCGTCGAGATCGACCTGTCCGAGGCGACGTTCGAGTCCCCCGTGCTGGTCGTCGAGGCGATCGGCGTGTTCGGCGGGATCACCGTCCGGGTCCCCGAAGGCGTCACGGTGCGCGGCCACGGGGCCGGGATCTTCGGCGGGTTCGCGGTGCGCGCGCACGAAGCCGAGGACCCGCAGGCGCCCGTCGTGATCGTCAAGGGCGCGGCGATCTTCAGCGGTATCGAGGTGCGGGCCAAGCGGACCAAGGCGGCCAAGCCCAAGCAGCCGAAGGCCGGGGAGAGCATCGAGTCCGACCGCGAGCAGGCCCGCGAACTCGGCTGGGACCGCGACCGGGACCGCGACGACGACTGGTACCGCGGACGCGGTCCGGGCCGGCACCATCACCACCGGCACGGCCGGGGCCGCCGCTACCCGTACGACTGGGACCGCGGGCGGGACCGCGACGACGACTGAGCGGACCTCGGCGGAGGGGCCGTCCGGAACCCGCCGCGGCCTGGCGAACGGCGCGTGGAATCAGGCCGTTTCGCGGAGATTTCCTGGGTGTTGCTTTTCGGTCGGTTGACGGGTTACGCGGCATGTACCGGGATTTGGCCGGGTAGTCGACTGGTGGGACCAACCCACCTGCCGACCCTCCGAGGAGATCCCACGTGCCCGAGCGCAGTGATCTTCCCGTCTCCAACCAGGACATCGTCGAACCGGTGACGCGCGCCTCCACCTGGATCCCCCCGGCGGCCGGAGCCTGCCGCGCCGAGGACATCCGGTTGTTCCTCGGCGTGCCGGGCGAACCCGCGGTCGCCCGCTTAGCCAGGGAAGAGGAGGCCAAGCGCGTGTGTGCGCGCTGCGCCGTGCTGCTGGAGTGCCGGGCCGAGGCGCTGGCCCTCCCGTCGCCCCCCGCCGCCCATATCCGAGAGCGTTCCGCGCTCGCCCCTTTTGTTGACGACGCCGAACCCGTCGGCGTCCGGGGCGGGCTGACCCCCGAGGAACGCCGCGCGATAGCGCGCCGCCGCAGGCGCCGCGGCAGTCAACGCTCGTCGGGCCGCTGAAGGCCCCGCGTCCGGGCCCGCACGGGCCGTTCGCTCCTCTGTACGCTCACGCCCCGCGCTTGGCACCCTCGCCGACGAGGTGGTCGTGCGGCGTGTCCGTCGTCAGCCGGGCCAGCTTGGTGAGCAGCGCCGACAGTTCGGCGTGCTGTTCCGGTGACATGTCGGCGATGACGTCGCCGAGCAACTCGCGCCGTGCGGCCACCAGTTCGGCGACCACCTCGGTTCCGGCGTCCGTCAACGCGAGGCGGCCCTGGGCGTCGGTGCGCACCTGCCCGGCGTCGATCAGCTGCTTCGCGTACTTCTGCACCGAGTCCAGCGGTTCGTGCAGCTTCTTCGCCAGGGGGACCGCCGCGATCGGGCCGAACTGGTCCAGTTGCATCAGGCCGAAGGCACACGGCACGGAGATGTCCACGCCCGCGCGTTCGATCATGCGCTCGTAGCGCGTCCAGCCGTTCTCGCGGTGCACCAGCTGTGTCATGGCGCGCTCGACCTCCTGCACCGAGCTGCGCGAGGCCGGCCGGTAGGCGTCCAGGGCGTCGGTGGAGGTCGCCTTGCGCAGCGGGATCTCCTTGAGCCTGAGGCTCAGCAGGAACGCGATGACGATGATGAACGACGCGATCAGGAACACCGTCTGCAGCGACTGTGCGTACGCGTGCACGAAGCCGTCGTGGGTGGCCGGCGGCAGCTTTTTCAGCGCGGCCGGGCTGGACGCCAGCGACTTCGGGTCGACGCCGGGCGGCATCTGCAACCCTTTGGCCTGGGCGTCGTTGAGCTGCTCGCTCAGCTGCGCGTTGAAGATCGAGCCGAAGATCGCCGCCCCGAACGAGCCGCCGATCGACCGGAAGAACGTCGCGCCGGACGTCGCGACGCCGAGGTCCTTGTAGTCGACCGAGTTCTGCACCGCGAGCACGATCACCTGCATGACCATGCCCAGGCCGAGCCCGAACACGAGCATGTAGAAGGACGAGGCCGCGACGGTGGTGTCCTCGTCCATGCGCGAGAGCAGGAACATGCCGACCGCCATCACGGCGGTGCCGACGATCGGGAAGATCTTGTAGTGGCCCCACCGGGTGATCAGCTGCCCGCTGCCGATCGACGTGACGAGCAGGCCGAGCATCATCGGCAGCAGCCGCAGGCCCGACTGGGTGGCCGACGCGCCGTTCACCACCTGCATGAACAGCGGCAGGAAGCTGAGCGCGCCCATCATCGCGAAACCGACCACGAAGCCGATGCCGGACGTGACGCGGAAGATCGGCTGCGCGAACAGGTGCAGCGGCAGGACGGGCTCGGCCGCCGTGCGCTCGACCATCACGAACAGTGTCAGCAGCACGACGGCCGCCGCGCCGAGGCCGATGATCTCGGCGGACAGCCACGGGTAGGTCGTCCCGCCGAACGTGCTCAGCAGCACCAGGCACGTCGTCCCGGCGGCCAGCAGCGCGATGCCGCGGTAGTCGACCGTGGGCTTCGCGCGGATGTTGTCGGTGTGCAGGGCGAACGCGATCACCACGAGCGCGACCGCGCCGATCGGCAGGTTGATGTAGAACACCCAGCGCCACGACAGGTTGTCGACGAAGAACCCGCCGAGCAGCGGGCCCGCGACGCTGGTGACACCGAAGACGGCGCCGAACAGCCCCGTGTAGCGGCCGCGTTCGCGCGGCGGCACGACGTCCGCCATGATCGCCTGCGACAGCACCATGAGCCCGCCGCCGCCGAGGCCCTGGATGCCGCGGAAGGCGATCAGCTGGGGCATGTTCTGCGCGATGCCGCACAGCGCGGAGCCGATCAGGAAGATGACGATCGAGATCTGGAACAGCGTCTTGCGGCCGACGAGGTCGCCGAGCTTGCCCCACAGCGGCGTGCTGACCGTCGACGCGAGCAGGTAGGCGGTGACCACCCACGAGAGGTGGTTCAGCCCGCCGAGGTCGCCGACGATCGTCGGCAGCGCCGTCGACACGATGGTCTGGTCGAGCGCCGCCACCAGCATGCCGAGCATCAGACCGGCGAAGATCAGCCACAGCTGCCGGCCCCGCACCGGCGCGGGCGGGGCGGCGGGCGTCGGCTCGGCGAGCGTCCGCTCGGCCATCGGCACTCCTCGGGTCGACGACGAGGGGGACCTGAGGCGTGTACCCAGAAATACGACAAATCAGCGAAAAAATACGGGGCCGGGTGTGCCGGCCGCCCCGCACGGCGCAGCCGTCCCTCGCGGTCGCGCCGCGCGGGTACGCGGCCGGGAACGCGGAAGGGCCCGGCCCGGATCACACAGGATCCGGGCCGGGCCCGTCGGGAGGGTTCGCGTCAGCGGGCGCGGTCGAAGTCGATCGCGCTGTAGGCGCGGAGCTTCGCCAGGCGGTGCTGGCTGTCGATGTTGCGGATCGTGCCGCTCTTCGAGCGCATGACCAGCGACGACGTGTGCGCCGTGCTCGACCGGTAGCGGACGCCGCGCAGCAGCTCGCCGTCGGTGATGCCGGTGGCGACGAAGAAGACGTTGTCGCCCGACACCAGGTCGTCGGTCAGCAGCACGCGGTCGAGGTCGTGGCCCGCGTCCAGCGCCTTCTGGCGCTCGGCCTCGTCCTTCGGCCACAGCCGGCCCTGGATCACGCCGCCCATGCACTTGATGGCCGCGGCGGCGATGATGCCCTCCGGCGTACCGCCGATGCCGAGCAGCAGGTCGACACCGGTGCCGTCCTTGGCCGCCATGATGGCGCCCGCGACGTCGCCGTCGGTGATGAACTTGATGCGGGCGCCGGCCTCGCGGATCTCCTTGACGATCGACTCGTGGCGCGGCCGGTCCAGGATGCAGACCGTCACGTCCTCCGGCGCCGAGTGCTTCGCCTCGGCCACCCGGCGGATGTTCTCGCCGACCGGCGCGGTCAGGTCCACCACGTCGGCCGCCTCGGGCCCGGTGACCAGCTTCTCCATGTAGAACACGGCGGACGGGTCGTACATCGACCCGCGCTCGGCGACCGCCATCACGGCGATGGCGTTGTTCATGCCCTTCGCGGTCAGCGTCGTGCCGTCGACCGGGTCGACCGCGACGTCGCACTCGGGGCCCGAGCCGTCGCCGACCCTTTCCCCGTTGAACAGCATCGGGGCGTCGTCCTTCTCGCCTTCGCCGATCACCACGACGCCGTTCATCGACACCGTGCCGATGAGCGTGCGCATCGCCTTGACCGCGGCACCGTCGGCGCCGTTCTTGTCACCTCGTCCCACCCAGCGGCCCGCGGCCATCGCGGCGGCCTCGGTGACGCGGACGAGTTCGAGGGCGAGGTTCCGGTCGGGAGCCTCGGGGGAGACCACGAGCTGGGGCGGTACGGACTGGTCCGTCATTCTGGCGGGCCCTTCCTGTCGGGGAATCTCGGCCGAGACCACGAGGGGTGCCCTGATCCCCGGTGGCCGTGGTCCTCCGATGCACAGTGCACCGAAACAGCTGGGACGACGCGGCCCCGGGCCCGGACGGATTCCAACGGGATTGCCCCGATGTTATCGGCCCGACCCGGGCCTTTCACAGGGCGGTCAGCCCGACCCCGGTCGCCTTGACGCCGATCCACACGCCGAGACCCTCGCCGAGGCCGAGCTCGGCCGCCGCGGCCGCGGTCACTTCGGCGACGACGTCCGGGCCGTCCGAACCGTGCACCGCTACCCGCAGCCGAGTGCCCGTGCCGGTCACCTCGGTGATCGTTCCGTGCCACGCGTTGCGTGCGGTGCCCCCGGGCGGGTCGCGGTACAGCGTCACGTGGTCCGGGTGCACGGTCACCAGCACCCGGCCGCGCGGGGCCGGGTCGGCGCCGACCAGCACGTGGCCGTCGGCGAGCCGGACACCGTCGTCTGTGCCGTCGCCCTCGTACGCGTTGAGGCCGAGCATGCGCGCGACCCAGGCCGAACGCGGCGCGCGCGTCACCTCGGCGGCGGACGCGTCCTGGACGATCACGCCCGACTCGACGACGAGCATGCGCCCGGCCAGGCTGAGCGCGTCGACCGGGTCGTGCGTGACGATCAGGCAGACGCCGTCATACGGGCCGAGGTGGCTGCGCAGCGTGTGCCGCACCGCGGCGCGGGTCTCGACGTCGAGCGCGGCCAGCGGCTCGTCGAGCAGCAGCAGCCGCGGTTCCGGCGCGAGCGCGCGGGCGAGCGCGACGCGTTGCTGCTGACCGCCGGACAACTGGCCGGGGCGGCGCGCGGCCAGCTCGCCGAGGCCGAGGCGGGTCAGCCAGTCGTGCGCCGCGGCCCGCTGCTCACGACGGCTCAGGCCGCGGCCGCGCAGGCCGTAGGCGACGTTGCGGGCGGCGCTCAGATGCGGGAACAGCGCGCCGTCCTGAGGTACGTATCCGACGCGGCGCAGATGCGGCGGGCGGGTGCCGACCGGTTCGCCGTCGATGGCCACCGCGGCGCGGGCCGGGCCCGGCAGGCCTGCGAGGGCGCGCAGCAGCGTCGACTTGCCGGCGCCGTTGGGGCCGACGACGGCCACCACCTCGCCCGCGGCGACGGTCAGTTCGGCGGTGACCAGGCCCTCGGTGCGGGCCTGCAGCGCGGGCGGGGTCACAGGCGTCCGCCCTTCGGGGCCTTGCCGCGGGCGGGCGACAGCCAGCGGCCGCGCAGCGCGACGAGCACGACGACCGACACGACGAGCAGCAGCAGGCTGACCGCGACGGCGGTGTCCGGGTCGTCCTGGAGCATCAGATAGACGGCCAGGGGCAGGGTCTGCGTCTCGCCCGGCAGGTTGCCGGCGAACGTGATGGTGGCGCCGAACTCGCCGAGCGCCCGCGCCCACGCGAGCGCGGCACCCGCCGCGAGACCCGGTGCGATCAGCGGCAGCGTGACGGTGGTGAACACGCGCAACGGGCCCGCGCCGAGCGTGGCGGCGGTCTCCTCGTACTTGCGGTCCAACCCGGCGATGGCGCCCTCGACGGAGAGCACGAGGAACGGCAGCGCGACGAACGCGCCGGCGAGCATGGCACCGGTCATCGAGAACGTCAGCTGTATGCCCATGCTTTCCAACCAGGGCCCGAGCAGCCCGCGGCGGCCGAACGCGAGCAACAGCGCGACACCACCGACGACGGGCGGGAGCACGAGCGGCAGCAGCACGAGCGCGCGCAGCAGCGACTTACCCGGAAACTCCACCCGGGCGAACAACCACGCGAGCGGCACCCCGAGCACCATGCTGATCCCGAGGGCCCCGAACGAGCACTGCAACGAGAGCCGGAGCGCGGTCCGCACAGCAGGATCCCCGAGCCGCTCCGGCACCGACTCCCACGGCGCCCTGACCAGCAACCCGACCAGCGGCATGACCACAAACGCCAGCCCGGCCAACGCAGGCACCCACAGCAAAACCGGCACCCGAACCCGAGGCACCCGCGGCGGACCCCCGACGACCAACGGCGGCTTGCGACCGACGACCGCAGTCTCACCGGACGGGATGGACGCCGCCGCAGAAGGCCCGCCCCTGTCGACGCTGTGCCGGTCTCCCACGGGCACGCCCGACGAACCGTCGCCACGCGCGGCGGACGCGTGCGACCCCCCGGCCTCGGCGCCGGCATCGCGGGGGTGGGCCCTGAGCTCGGCGGGCTCTCCCGTCACGTTGGCCGTGCCGCGCGGCGCTTCGCGCGCGGAGGTTGGGCGCGGCTGGGATGCCGCGGACGGGGATTCGTCGGCGGATTGCACGACGACCGCAGGGGCGACGGTGCTGCGGTCGTCGTGAGGTTGCGGTGCAGCTGAGTCGCCGGGTTCGGCGGTGAGCTCTCCCGCAGCGTCGGCCTCGCCCTGCGGCGCTTCGTGCGTGGGGGCCGGGTGTGGGTGTGGTGCTGCGGGGTCGCCAGCGAGCGTGGGTGGCTCGGTCGGCGTCGGCGGCACACTGCTCTGGTTGCGCGACGCTTCGCGCGCGTGGGTGGGCGGCTGCGGTGGCGCCTCGGCGGCGGTGTCGCGGGGATGGGCGCTGAGCTCGGTGGGCTCTCCCGCAGCGTCGGCCTCGCCGCGCGACGCTCCGTGCGCGCGGCGGGGTTGGGTCGGCTGCGGGTCGTGGGTGGGTCGTGCGTCCCGGGACGCGAGCGGTGCCGCGCTCGCGTCCCGGGGTGGTGAGGGCGGTGTGCCGCCTGGGCCCCGGGGTGGGGGGCCGGGCTCACCGGGGGGTGCGGGTGGGGTCACTTGGAGGCGAACCCGTACTTCTTGAGGATGTCCTGCGCCTCGGGGGTGAGCAGCCAGGCGGCGAAGGCGTTGGCGGCGTCGGTCTGCTTGCTGTCCTTGATCACCGCGACGGGGTAGGTCGCGACGACGTTGACGTTGTCCGGGATGTCGACGGAGGCGACCGCGTCGCCGGCGGACTTGATGTCGGTCGTGTAGACGATGCCGGCGTCGGCCTCGCCCATGCGGACGCGGGTGAGGACGGCCTTGACGTCCGTCTCCTCCGACTTCGGCTTGACCTCGACGCCGGCCTTGGTGAGGGCGTCGCGGGCGTAGCGGCCGACCGGGACCGTCGGGCCGGCCAGGACCGTCGTGACGTCGCTCTTCGCGAGGTCGGCCAGGCCGTTGATCTTCTTCGGGTTGCCCGGCGCGACGACGATCGCCAGCCGGTTCTTCGCGAAGACCTGCGGGTTGACGACCTGGGCGGCGAGGCCGTCCATGGTTTTGGTGTCCGCGGTCGCGATGAGGTCGGCGGGCGCGCCCTGCTTGACCTGCGCGGCCAGCTCCTGCGAACCCGCGAACGAGAACTTGACGTTCTGGTCCTTGTGGTTCTTGGTGTACGCGGCGCCCGCGTCGTTGAACGCGGCGGTCAGCGAGGCCGCGGCCAGCACCGTGATCGTCGACGCCGGCTTGTCGGCGGGCGCCTGCGAGCCCGTACCCGGCGCGGCCGAGGTGGCGGCGTCCTTCTTGGCGTCGTTCTTGTCGTCGCTGCCGCATGCGGCGAGCAGCAGCGTCGCGGCCGCGGCGGCGGCTATCGGGGCGGCGGCGGTACGCAGGGATCTCACGTCAGCTCCACGGTCACGTTGGTCGACTTGACCGAGGCGACCGCTTCGACGCCGGGCGCGAGCCCCAGCTCCTCGACGGCCTCCCTGGTCAGCAGGGAGACCACCCGGTGCGGTCCCGCCTGGATCTCCACCTGTGCCGCGACGTCGCCGAGGATGACCTTGGTGACGATGCCGGGGAACGCGTTGCGGGCCGAGGTGGCCCGCTGGTTCTCGGGCGAGCCGTGTTCCTCGGCGAGAGTGACCGCGAACGCGGCGAGTGCCGCGCCGTCGACCACCCGGTGGCCGTGCTCGTCCCGGGCCGTGGCAAGGCGTCCCGAGTCGGCCCATCGGCGGGCGGTGTCCGGGCTCACGCCGAGCAGTTGCGCGACGCGGCCCATGCGGTAGGTGGGCATATGCGGAGACTACTCCATCTGTTCCTGGCATTTGCAAGGGTCAGGAGCTGATGCCCTTGCATGTGCGATGGTCGGGGAGCCCGGTGCGGAGCACCGGAGTGGATACGGGACGATGGTGCCGTGGCGAAGAAGCGCGGGTACGAGACGGTTCGGGACATGGTCTTCACGCTGGCCGCGGTCGGCGTCGTTGTGGTCCTCCTGCTGATTTTCGGGCGGCACAGCGCGCAGGACCCCGTCAAGCGCATCGACTACACGCTGAAGTTCCAGCAGGCCAGCCAGGTCGCACCGTACCCGCTGCTGGCGCCGCAGGGTCTGCCGCAGCGCTGGCGCGCGACGTCGGCGGATTTCGACGGCGTCGACGTGAAGGCCACCACGTGGCGGGTCGGCTTCATCAACCCGAACGAGCAGTACGCCGCGGTCGAGCAGACCAACGGCACGCCGGAGCCGTTCATCGCGGACCGGAGCAAGCACGGCGAGCCGGTCGGCACCGTCGACGTGGCCGGCGAGCAGTGGCAGTCCTACAACGGTGAGAAGTACCGCTCGCTCGTCCGCACCAAGGACGGCGTCACCACCGTGGTGACCGGGACCGCGTCGTACGAGGACCTCGCGACGCTCGCCGCCGCGCTCCGCACCGCCCCGCCGCTGCCCGGGATGGAGCCGATTCCGACCGCTCGCCCGACTGTTTAGTCCGGTTCTGTCATCGCTTCCTGACCGACTGTGTCCCTTTCCTGGTCCTTTGGTCGGTCGGCATCCAGAGTTCACTCGACGGTCGCCCGCGCGTCGCGCCCCCGGTGACAGCCTTCGCCGGTGGACGTCTCGTACTTCTGCGCAACACTCGCCGAGCTGAGCGCCGAGCGGCTGTACCGCCTCATCGCGCTGCGCAGCCAGGTCTTCGTGGTGGCCCGCCAGCGGGCCCGCCACGAGCCGGACGGGCTGGACATCGAGCCCGCCACCCTCCACGTGTGGGGCGAACGCGACGGAGTGCCGGTCGCGACGCTCCGCCTCACCGAAGAAGCCGGCGGCCTGCGCCTCAGCCGCCTGTGCACGGCGCCCACGGAGCGCCGCAAGGGCTACGCGACAACACTCCTCGAGCACGCCGCCATGCTGGCGGAAGGCCGCCCGATCGTCGCGGAGGTGTTCGTCCGCAGCGCGCCGTGGTTCGAGGACCGCGGCTTCGTCAAATACGGCGGCCGCTCGGTCGTCGACGGCGAGCCGCACCTGCACCTGCGGTTCGACGCGGACGAGCTGGCCGCCCAGCACGCGGCCGCGGTCGAGGCCGCCGTCGAGGAGAGCAACGGTCAGACGCCGTACGTCCCCGCGTGGGTCGCCCTGTGATCGGCGACCGCGCGTGGCGCCCGGTCGAGCGCCGGCCGGGGGAGGGCTGGGAGGTCCTGCCGCGGCTCAAATGGGTGCTCGTCGGCGGGCTCGCGGCCCTCCTGCTGCTCGGCCTGTGCGTCGCGACGGCGCTCTCGGACAGCTGCTGAGCCGGGAGTCCCGACGCCTCCGCGCGGGCCGGTGACGGCTACTCGCCGCCGCCCTCCTGCTGCTGCACCACCGCGTCGAGGCGCGCGCGGGCACCGTCGAGCCACCGCTGGCACACGCCCGCCAGCTTCTCGCCGCGCTCCCACAGCGCGAGCGACTCCTCCAGCGTGATGCCGCCCGTCTCGAGCCGCCGCACCACCTCGACGAGTTCGTCGCGGGCCTGCTCGTAGCCGAGCGACTCCAGCGCCTCGAGCGACGGGTCCGCCGCCGCGCCGCCGCCCTGCCCGTCCACGGCCTCCGCACTCTTCTTCGCCATGCGCCCCAGCCTATGCGGCGTCACCGACGGGCCGGCGTCACCTCGACCAGCGCGCCGTCGCGGCCGTCCTTGCCGTACGGGCGCACGACGCGGACCACCACGCCGTACTCCCGCCCCGGCGCCGGATCGCCGGAGCCGAGCACCGAGCCGCCCCACGGCACGCCGTAGTGCGCGGTGTCCGGCGCGCCGTCGGCCGTCACCACCCGGGTCGGGTACGGCTCGCGGGCCGGAACCACGGTGCCGCCGTCCTTGAACCGGTCCACCGGCCGCCCGTCCAGGTACTGCGCCCCGGCCGCCCAGCCGCGCGCGTCCGTGAACTCCGGCACGCCGGGCAGCGCGGGGAACTCCTGGCACCACGCGCCCTGGCTGTGGCAGGCCCGGAACGGCAGCGTCGGCGCCGCCCCGAACGCCGCGTTGGACGACTGTGCGCGGTTCTCCAGGTTCCGGAACGGGTTGCGGCCGCTCGGCGGGTAGTGCGCACCCGCCTCGCCGCTCCAGCGCAGCGGGTCGACGTGCGCGTCGACCAGCAGCACCTGGCCCTTGGGGCCGTGGCTCGGCGGCGCGTCCAGATTGAACCGCACGCCGTTGTTCTGGTACTCGGCGTCGCGCAGCCACACCAGCAGGCCCGGCACGTTGTACGGGACGCGCGCGACCTGCGTGCCGTCGCCGTCGGTCGAGCCGCGCACCGTGGTGTAGGCGTACTTCAGCCCCTCGTCGAAGCCGGTCGGCGTGCGCCACTCCAGCAGGTAGTACTGCTCGCGTTCGAACGAGCCCGTCGTGCGGGACCAGCCCGCGCCGCGCGTGATGGTCGACGTGCCGGTGACCGCGCGCCACCCGTTGTCACCGTGCTCGACGTCGTCGGACCAGACCGTCGCGCCGTCCGCGACCAGTGCGAAGTCGTCGGCGAACCAACCGCGTTCCATGAACGCGGCGTCGGTCATCATGCCCAGCCGCACCTGCACGGTCCGGCCCGCGTACGGGGTGAGGTCGACGCGGTCGTGCCGCCAACCGCCGCTGGAACCGGTCAGGCCGTTCGTCTTGCGGAACTCGGCGAGGTTGCGGTTCGGGTCGGGGTAGTTCGACGGGGTGCTGACCAGGTCGCCCGCCTCGTCGCGCACCGGGAGCTGGGACCAGGTGCGGCCGCCGTCCCCGGAGACCTCGACGAAGCCGTAGTCCCAGTCCTGTTCGATGACGTAGTCGTTCCACATCCACAGGTCGGCGTGCGCGGCGCCGACGGGCACCGTGACGTCGCGGACGACGGACGTGTCGGCCCACTCCTGGTCGCTACCCGAATACCACATGCCGGTGCCCGAATGCGGAGTGCCGATCCGCACGGTCTCGGGCGGCAGTTCGACCCGCACCGAGTCGCGCATGCCCGGCATGGGGCGGGCGGCCGAGCCCACCGAGACCATCGCGCGCTCGTCGCCGACCCTGAACAGCTTGGGGTCGGTCCAGCCCAGCATGTACTTCGACCACGCGCCCATGTGCGCGGGCATCGACTGGAACAGCGGCCCCGAGTGCGACCCCGACGACATCAGGTCCCAGAAGTCGACGTCGGTCTCACCGCCGCTGAAGTTGTCGTACAGGTCGGGCAGCCCCAGGTCGTGGCCGAACTCGTGGGCGAAGACGCCGACTCCGGAGTCCTCGGGCTGCACGATGTAGTTCGCCACCTTGAGCGGACTGCCCGGGACCTGGTGCCCGCCCAGCACGTTCGACGCGTGCGCCCAGATCGCGTACGGGCCCTCGGCGCCGCCGCCCGCCGACTTGTCCCGACCGGCGTGCACCAGCACCAAGTGGTCGACCACGCCGTCGGGTTCGTGCAGGTTGCCGTCGTGGTCGGCGTCGCCCAGGTCCTCCTGGTCGTAGTCGGCCCACGGGAAGTCCGGGTGGGTGCGGGCCAGCTCGTCGACCGCGTCGATGACGAACTGGCGTACGCCGCGCGGGTTGTCGGCGCTGCCGCTGTTGTCCTGGCGGGCCGCGCCGCACTTGCCCGCCGCGTACCACGCCTCGGAGTGCGGGACGGTCACCCAGCCGACCGCCTCGCCGCCGACGCTGTACGCGCCGTGCGACATCTCGCTGTACATCGCGCGCATGGTCAGGCCCGACATGTCGACGCCGGGCCGCCCGTCGGGGCCGGTCAGGTCGGGACGCACGCGCTCGGCCAGGCCGCGCTCGGAGTAGAGCATCGCGTTGTAGTGGGCGGGCGAGAAGTCCGGTACCCAAAGGGTGTTGTTGTCACCGGCCTTGGCCTTCGCCGGGTCCGGAAGGCGGTTGTGGCGGGGGCCGTTCATGCGGGTGCCCGGCGGTTCGGTGACACACGTGGGGTCGAGCACGCTGGTGGGGCGGCGGAAGCCGGAGAAGTCGTCGTCGGCGTGGTCGTTGAACTCGACGAGGATGGTGAGCAGCCGGGCCTCGTGCGGCTGGTCGACGGGACGCCCGGCCCGGCGGTCCCGCTCCTCGGCCAGCGCCTTGGGGCTGAGGCCGCGTGCCGCGGCGGTCCGCTCGGCGGCGGCCAGCCCGCGCGCGGCGACCGGGTTGCCCGCCGCGAACTTGCGGTCGAGGTCCTGCGCCCGACGGGCGGAGCTGCGGGCCAGCGGGTTGTCCACAGCCTGTGGATCGGGCGGTAGGTCGTCGCGTGGGGCCACGTAGTTGACGTAGTCGTCGGCGGGGGACGGGGTCCAGACGGCGTGTGTGGTGTCGGCGCCCGCGGTGTTCTGCTGCGGTGCGGCCGCGAGGAGGAGGCCCACCGCGGCGACCAGTGGCACGGCGGCCAGGCGGCGCAGGACGCGAAGAGCAGTACGGCGCACGGGCACCCCTTCGAGGCGGCGGCACGCGGCCGGGGCCTGACCGCGGTGGGCAGGGCCCGAACGTAAGCGGGGGCGCCGCGCACGGGGAACTCCCGCGCCGCGAACGAGTGCACACACCACCCGGACGGCTCAGTCGTTCCTCCGATGAACACATTGGGAGTGTTTGGAGGTGTTTGTAGGTGTCTGGAGGTGTCTGGAGGGGTTCTGTTCGGGGCGGCCGAATCCGCGTCCGGGTCAGGTGAACAGGACAGGTTGCGGGTGAGGACTGCCGAAGCCGTGGGGGTTTGCCCTACCGTCGCACGCATGGTCGAGGACGTGGATCTGGCCGCACCCGCGTACGCCGGCACCCCCGGGCTGCGCGGCCTGCTCGCCCGCCCCGCAGGGCCCGGGCCGTGGCCCGGCGTCGTCGTGCTGTTCGAGGGAACCGGCGCCGACGACGTCAACCGCGGGCACGTCGAACGCATGGCTGCGGCCGGGTACTTGGCGCTGATGCCCGACATCTACCACGGGCGCTCGGCGGCCCGGTGCATGGTGTCGACGCTGCGGGGCATCCCCGCCGGCAAGGGCCCCGCGTACCAGGACATCGAGGCGGCGCGGCAGTGGCTGCTGGCCAGCCCCGACTGCACGGGCAGGATCGGCGTGCTCGGGTTCTGCATGGGCGGCAGCTTCGCACTCGTGCTCGCGACGCAGGGCGGTTACCAGGTCGCGTCGGCCAACTACGGCGAACTTCCCGACGACGTCGACGAGGCGATGAAGGACGCGTGCCCGGTCGTCGCGAGTTACGGCGGCAAGGACCGGGTGTTCCGGTCCCGGGCGGGGCGGTTGGAGGCCGCGCTCGCCAAGGCCGGTGTGGAGCACGATGTGCGGCTGTACCCGGGTGCGGGGCACTCGTTCCTGAACGACGTCGCGAACAGCCCGCTCGTGCTGCGGCCGCTGCTGAAGGCGATCATGGGCATCGGGCCCGATCCGGCGGCGGCGGCGGACGCTTGGGGGCGCATCGACGCGTTTTTCGCGCGGCACCTGGTGGGGGACGGGGTTGATGCGGCTGATGTCGGCGACGTGGCGGACGTGGCGAACGTGGCTGACATTGCGGATGTTGCGGACGTTGCGGACGGGCCCGGCTCGGGGACTACTCCTCTTTGAGGACCTCTACTGCCAGCCGCCCTGACGCCACGCGTGCAGTCAGCCGTTCGCCTGCCGTCACCTCGTCGGGGCCGCGCACGGCGCGGCCGTCGGCTTTCTGGAGAACGGCGTAGCCGCGCTCCAACGTCGCGGCGGGCGACAGCGCCACTACCCGCGCCCGTGTGTGCTCCAGGTCGGTCGCCGCGTGGTCGAGCCGGTGTCGCAGCGTCCGACGGGAGCGCTCAAGTAGTGCGGCCACCTCGTCCTCGCGCATCCCGACCATGCCGTAGGGCTCCGCGAGGACGGGGCGACTGCGGTACTGCGCGAGCCCGTGCTCCTCGCGGTCGAGCCGCATCGTGACCGTGTGGCGCGCGCGGTCGCGCAGCTGGCGGATCCGGGTCAACTCCTCGCCGACGTCCGGGACGACCTTCTTGGCGGCGTCGGTCGGCGTCGACGCGCGCAGGTCCGCCACCAGGTCGAGCAGCGGCGAGTCCGGTTCGTGGCCGATCGCGCTGACGACCGGGGTCGAGCAGCGGAACACCGTGCGGACGAGCTCCTCGTCGGAGAAGGGGAGCAGGTCCTCGACGCTGCCGCCGCCGCGCGCCACGACGATGACGTCCACCTCGGGATGTTCGTCCAGCTCCTGGACGGCCGCGACCACCTGAGGCACCGCGTGCACGCCCTGCACCGCGACGTTCCGCACCTCGAACCGCACCGCGGGCCACCGCCTGCGGGCGTTCTCCAGGACGTCCCGCTCGGCGGCGCTCGCCCGGCCGCAGACGAGGCCGATGCACGACGGCAGGAACGGAAGGGGCTTCTTGTGGCGGGGGTCGAACAGGCCCTCGGTCGCCAGCGTGCGCTTGAGCATCTCCAGGCGGGCGAGCAGCTCGCCGATGCCGACCGGGCGGATCTCCGTCGCGCGCAGCGACAGCGTTCCGCGCGGGGTGTACCACTCGGGCTTCGCCTGGACGACCACCCGGGAGCCCTCGGCGACGACGTCGGCCACGGCGTCGAAGACGCGGCGGTAGCAGGTGACGGAGATCGAGACGTCCGCGGACGGGTCGCGCAGGGTCAGGAAGACCACGCCCGCGCCGGGGCGGCGGCTCAACTGGGTGATCTGGCCCTCGACCCACACCGTGCCCAGCCGGTCGATCCACCCCCCGATCAGGCGGGAGATCTCCGACACCGGGATGGGGGACTCGGCAGAGGTCGTCAGCGCCATGCGGCCACACTACGGGGCTGCGGTGACGGGACGGGCTTGCCCGGCCGGGGCCGGGCGGCCCCCGTACCATGGGACGCATGACTGAGGTCGACCCGCAGAACCGCCGTGTCGTGCTCGCCGCCCCCCGTGGGTACTGCGCGGGCGTGGACCGGGCCATCGTCACCGTCGAGAAGGCCCTGGAGCTGTACGGGCCTCCGGTGTACGTACGCCACGAGATCGTGCACAACAAGTACGTCGTCGAGACGCTGCGCAAGCGCGGAGCGGTGTTCGTCGACGAGGCGTACGAGGTTCCCGAGGGCGCCACGGTCATCTTCTCGGCGCACGGTGTCGCGCCCGTCGTGCACGAGCAGGCGGCGTCGCGCAACCTCAAGACCATCGACGCGACGTGCCCGCTGGTCACCAAGGTGCACAAGGAGGCCGTGCGGTACGCCGAGGCCGACTACGACATCCTCCTGATCGGCCACGAGGGCCACGAAGAGGTCATCGGCACGACGGGTGAGGCGCCCGACCACATCACGCTTGTCGATGGGCCGAAGGACGTCGCGAACGTCGAGGTGCGGGACCCGTCGAAGGTGGTGTGGCTCTCGCAGACGACCCTCTCGGTCGACGAGGCCATGGCGACCGTGGGCGCGCTGAAGGAGAAGTTCCCGCTCCTGGAGAGCCCGCCGAGCGACGACATCTGTTACGCGACGCAGAACCGCCAGATCGCCGTGAAGCAGATCGCCGACGAGGCCGACCTGATCATCGTGGTGGGCTCGAAGAACTCCTCCAACTCGATCCGGCTCGTGGAGGTCGCTCTCGAGGCCGGCGCCGGTGCGTCCCACCTGGTGGACGGGGCGGACGAGATCGACGAGGCGTGGCTTGAGGGCGTGACCACGGTGGGGCTGACCAGTGGTGCGTCTGTGCCGGAGGTTCTGGTCGACGGTGTGTTGGAGTGGCTCGCGCAGCGGGGATTCGACGATGTTCGGATTCACCGGGCGATGGAGGAGCGGTTGACGTTCTCTCTGCCGCAGGAGCTTCGGAAGGACATGAAGGCCGCGGGGCGGGAAGCCTGAGGGTTGGCCTTGGCCTTGGCCTTGGCTTTGGCCGGGGCGGGCTGTTTTTGCGGCTTTTCGCTGCACCGTTTTTTGCGGCTTTTCGCTGCGCCGTTCCTGACCTGGTTTTGCTGGAGGCCTGACGCCCCTCCCGCTCTTGGATTTTCCGCGCGGACGGCCCGCGCCTCAAGCCGATCCTGCCAACGCTTGGTCAGGTGGCCTGGTTCGTTGCGGCTTGACCCGCGGGCCGGACGCCCTGAACCACCTCGCACCTGGCGGGAGGGGCGCGGGGTGTGGACGCGCTTGTTTCGGTTTCCCTGCCGGGCTGCGGTTTGCGTGGGGTGCGGGCGGGTTTTGTTGCTTGGTTTTGTTGCGCTGCCGGGCTGCGGTTCCAGCGTGGGGCCGCGCCTGTTTGAGTCGGTCGGGGGCACGGCCTCGACCCCCCCATCACTTTGCCGTCACGTATGCGAATCACCAGAACTCCCTCATTAGGGGGTGTTCGCGTCACACTTGCGTCACTCGTCGGGAGGCGGCGCGTTGCTCGCTGCTCCCGGCCCCTCAGCGTGCTCGCTGGTCTGGTGGACGAGGGGCTCGCGGGGGGCGCGGGTCCCTGGTCGGGCGAGGCGGGCGGCGGGTCCGCTGTTGGTCGGCGCGGTAGCGGACGAAGGCGATCGCGGCCGCCAGCGCCGAGCCGCCCCACAGCACTCCGGCCTTGAAGGTCAGTGCGGTGAAGACGTCGAGGCCCATGCGGACGAGGAACGGCTCGCCGTTGTCGCTCGGGAACACCAGGCTCAGGGCCACTATCGTCAGCGCGAACGCCAGCGGCGGGGCGATGGCGGCGGCGACCAGGTCGCGAGTTCGGGTCTTCACGGCGACCAGCACGCACGAGGCGAAGAAGGCCGTCCCGAAGATCACCCCGATGGTGTCCGTCGCGATCTCGTTGACCAGTCCGCCGAGGAGCGTGCCGCCGGTCGCGACGACGAACGCGCCGGGGGCGGTCAGGCCCGTGTTGCCGGCGGGGCCGCGTCGGGGCGGGTGCGGGCGGCGGCCCTGAGGGGTGCCCGGGCCGCCCGGGGGTGCGGGGCGGGGACGCGGGGTGCCGGGGCCGGCTTCCGAGCCGGTCCCCGTCGGGGTCACCGGGGGTGCGGCGGGGGGCGGCGGTCCGCCCGACGGCGGCGTGCCCGGGTCGTCCGGCTGATCGGGTGAGGCGGCTGAGCGGCGGCGGCGCATGGGCTCACTCCGCCCAGGCGCCGGCACCGGACGCCGCCCTTGCGGGGATCCGGCCGCGGGTGGGCGGGCACGGCTGCGCTGTTCCACATATCAACGGTATGCGTACAACCTGCAACAAAGGGGTGAAGAACACGCGCTTCCTCAGCTGATCCGGATAGAGCCACCCGGGTGGCCGGTCTGCCCCGGCTGTCCGTCGTGGCCCGGTGCGGCGGCCGGTCCGCCGCGTGCGGGGTCCCGCGGGTCGGGGCCCTGCTCTGGTGAGGACGCGTTCCCCTCCTCGATCGGTGGCAGCGAACGCAGCCGGTTTCCCTCCTCCGCCGCCGCGACCAGTTCGGGCGCGGACAGCGCGCGGGCGGTCTGCTCGACCTGGGTGGGCACCGCCAGGTCGCTCTCGACGAGCTTGAGGTCCCGCATGCGGCGCGCGCTCACGAGCACGCGTGCCTCGAGGGAGCCTACGGTGCGGTTGTACGCGCCGACCGCGCCGGTCAGCGAGCGGCCCAGGCGGTCGAGGTGCTCGCCGAGGCCTCCGAGGCGGTCGTAGAGCTCGCGGCCGAGTTCGAAGACCTCGCGGGCGCCGTCGGCCAGGGCGTCCTGGCTCCACGCGTAGGCGACGGTGCGCAGCAGCGCGATGAGGGTGGTCGGCGTGGCCAGCACGACCTTGCGTGCCGCGGCGTACTCCAGCAGCCCCGGCTCCTGGTCGAGGGCCTGCGCGAGGAACGCCTCGCCCGGTACGAACAGGACGACGAACTCGGGGGTGGGCTGGATCTTCTGCCAGTACGCCTTGCCGCCGAGCTGGTCGACGTGGGTGCGCAGGTGCCGCGCGTGGGCGAGGAGCCGCTCGGCGCGTACCGCTTCGTCGTCGGTTTCGGAGGCGTCCAGGAAGGCGGTGAGCGGCACCTTCGCGTCGACGACCACGTGCTTGCCTCCGGCGAGGTGCACGACCATGTCGGGGCGGAAGAGTCCGTCGTCGGTGGTGACCGAGGTCTGTGTGTCGAAGTCGCAGCGGTCGACCAGGCCGGCCAGTTCGACGGCGCGGCGCAGGTGCATCTCGCCCCAGCGGCCCCGGACGTCCGGCTTGCGCAGTGCGGTGACGAGTGACGCGGTCTCTCGGCGCAGTTGTTCGCCGGCCGTCCGTACGTCGTCGATCTGGCGGGTCAGCGCCGCCTGCGCGGCGACTCGGGAGCGTTCGAGGTCGCCGAGCCGGCCGTCGAGCCGGTCGAGGGTCTCGCGGATGGGGTCGCCCGCGATCCGGAATCGGTGGTCGGCGAGTTCGAGGAACTGCGCGTTGCTGCGGGCCAGGGCGTCCGCGGACAGCGCGCGGAACCGCTCCGAGAGTTGCTCCTGCGCGCGCTCGGCGAGGTCGGCGGCGCCGAGCGCGGCGGCGCGCTCGGCCTCCAGCCGGGCGATGCGCGCGGTGGCCTGACCACGCGCCCACAGCACGCCGACGAGCGCGCCGAGACCGAGGCCGATGAGCAGCAGCAACACGGCGGTGACGTCCATGTGTTCATACTTGCGGCTTATTGCGCGGTGGCGTGAGTCGGCGCGCCGGTCGGGAGTTGTGCCGTACGCCGCCTCCGCTCAGGTGCCGGGCGGTGGGCCGAACGGCCGAGGGGGCGCGACCGGCGGCGGTGGCGGAAGGAACGGCGACGGTGCGGCCGTGCCGCGCAACTCGTCGCTGATGGCTTGTGACCCACCGAGCTCCAACGGGATGCCCCGTGCGGACAGCGGGGCGTGGAGGTCGAGGGCGAGCACGCGCAGCATGCCTTCCTCGACGCGCACCAGGGTGACTTTCGCCTGGGTTCCGCTGCGCGACGTGACGCGCAGCCGCGCCACGCTGTTCCAGCTCGGATGCCCAGGGGTCAGCCGGAGCTGCACGGCGGCGACGTCGGCCCACGCGACCTCGACCGCGGATCTGTTCGCCAAGGAGATCCCGTGCGGAGAGATCGCCAGCCGGCGACGGCCCTGCCGGACCGCCGTCATGAAGACCACGGCGCAAGCGACGGCGCCAAACGCGGAGACCGGCAGCAGCTCCGGTGCGCCGCCGGCGAGCGCGACTGCGACGGGCGCGACCGTAATCGCGATCAGGAGCAACGCCTCGAACAGCTGTTGCACGGGCTCGCGACTGCTGCCGCAGCGCCACACAACCCGGTCCGCATACGCCTCGCGGTTCATCCGCGTCCCCCCTTGGGCCACCCCCGTGTGCCCGTTCGGCGAGCGTAGCCGTGCGCGGCTCCGCCAGGTGAGAGGACCTTCCCTCGTCAGGCGTCGGTGCCCGGGGCACGCTGTCGGGGGCAGGGGGGTTCGGGGGCCTCGATAGACTGTGGGGCGGCGGTGCCGTGTCCTCGGGCCGTCGCCCCCCTTCACCCCACCGAACCCAGGGAAGCCACGTTGTCGCTCACCATCGGAATCGTCGGTCTGCCCAACGTCGGCAAGTCCACCCTGTTCAACGCGCTGACGAAGAACAACGTGCTGGCCGCGAACTACCCGTTCGCGACGATCGAGCCGAACGTCGGTGTCGTCGGTGTGCCTGACGCGCGGCTCGGCAAGCTCGCCGAGATCTTCGGGTCGCAGAAGGTGCTGCCGGCGACCGTCGACTTCGTCGACATCGCGGGCATCGTGAAGGGCGCCTCCGAGGGGGAGGGCCTGGGCAACAAGTTCCTCGCGAACATCCGCGAGTCGGACGCGATCTGCCAGGTCATCCGGGTCTTCACCGACCCCGACGTGGTCCACGTCGACGGCAAGGTCTCGCCGAAGGACGACATGGAGACCATCAACACCGAGCTGATCCTCGCCGACCTGCAGACCATCGAGAAGGTGCTGCCGCGGCTCCAGAAGGAGTCGCGTCTGAAGAAGGAGTCGGCGGAGGCCGCGAAGGCCGTCGAGGAGGCGCAGAAGGTCCTGGAGACCGGCAAGACGATCTTCGCCGCCGGCCTGGACTCCGCCCCGCTGCGTGAGCTGCACCTGCTGACCGCGAAGCCCTTCCTCTACGTCTTCAACGTCGACGAGGAGGAGCTGACCAACGAGGACCTCAAGGCCGAGATGCGCGCCCTCGTCGCGCCGGCCGAGGCGATCTTCCTCGACGCCAAGATCGAGTCCGAGCTGATCGAGCTGCCGGACGACGAGGCGCTCGAGCTGCTGCAGGGCCTCGGCCAGGAGGAGTCCGGCCTGTCGCTGCTGGCCCGCGTCGGCTTCGCCACGCTCGGCCTGCAGACCTACCTGACCGCCGGGCCCAAGGAGGCCCGCGCCTGGACGATCAAGAAGGGCGCCACCGCCCCCGAGGCGGCCGGCGTCATCCACACCGACTTCCAGCGCGGCTTCATCAAGGCCGAGGTCATCGCCTTCGACGACCTCGTCGAGACCGGCGGCCGCACCGAGGCCCGCGCCAAGGGCAAGGCCCGCATGGAGGGCAAGGACTACGTCATGCAGGACGGCGATGTCGTGGAGTTCCGCTTCAACGTCTGAGCGAGACTTCAGAGGCTCCCTGACCTGCGGCGACGCAAGTCAGGGAGCATCGCTGTCCGCAGCAGTCCGCGCGATGCTGCGACCGGTGCGGGTTGGCGCCGACCGTCGGATGCGCTTCTGCTGTTCCGAGGGTGTGACGTCGATGCCCGTCATCTTTGTCCAAGAATGCGGATCGGTGGCTGCTGCCAGGATGGCGGAGATGGCGAGTACGCGCGAGGTCGGCTACTGCGGTTTCGTCCGAGCGTGCGAGAACACCGGCTAGCGAGGGCAGCGGGCGATCCTCGGAAGCTGTGACGAGCCGAGGAGTCGATCAAGTGCCGGCACGCCCTCGTGATGGAGCGATGGGCCAGGACAGCCCGGCAAAAGTCGGCGCAGGGCACGGGTTGCGACATCAGTCAGTGTTGCTCCGATCTCCGGCCCCAGCGAAAGGTTGAGACTTCCGGCCAGATGTACTTGCCGATCGTCCCACCCGTCGATGTCCTCGGTGAGGAAGTCCATAACCACGGATTGCCGCCGACCCAGAAGGAGCAACTCGCAGGCCTGCACGACGTCCCGAAGATCGAAGATGAGCCGGGCCGATGTCCATGAAGGTCCGAGGGCGGGCTCCTCACAGCTGATGATGAGCTCGTTGGAGTCGGGACTCTCGGCGGCGACACCCAATTGGAGGCCGCCGTGTTTCAGGAAGTCCTCAACGGCTTGCTGTTCTTGTTTACCGTGAACGACTAGGGACCACCAGGGAATCGCAGCCCATGTGCCATGGTTCATCATATATTCTTCGAAGGGCGTGAAGACTTGAGGGCGCTTCAGAAGGTGCTTGCTGAAGGTGGCAAGGCAGCCGTCCTGGAAGTGTTCGTCCGGTGTGCGCTCGCGTAGCAAGTCGTACTCGATGGCGCTAATGCTTTCGACGGCTAGTGCGATGTCCTGCAACTGCTCTTCGATGATCTCCGCCGCCCGTGCAAGGACTGCACGGAATTCATGGCCCGCTGGTGCCAGATCGACGTACTGAGCGAGGGTTCGCCGAGCTGCCTTGCACCGGACGAGATCGCCACCCAGCTGAACTAAGTGGCGGGCGTTGAGTGTGCTCCACGGGCGAGTGGACATCCAGTCTTCCCATGCACGGTCGCCCCCACCGCGCTTGCCGAGCATCATTGTCGTGACGGTGCCGACTCGAAGATCCGGCTCGGTGTTCAACCTCTCCCAGGGGTTGGGATAAGTGACCAGTGGGAGGGGCGGCAGTGAGGAGTACGCGCTCAGGACACGGATGTCCGCAGTGTCCCAAAGCTTGCTGAGTTCCCGCTCCACGCGAGGACGTGGCATCGTACGGCTTCGCTGGGCAGCCCAATATTCGCTCAGCAGCATGTACGTACTCTCTGGCGTCCAAGGAAAGAGTCCCAGGCCCCCGAGGAACCCAACGCTGTTGGCCAGCCCGTTTGTTTCGAATCCGAACTGGACCTCGGCGATGAGTTCTGAGAGTTCGTCAATGCTGGGGCACGGAGTGGCGAAGATGCCGCTGGAGAAGAGCATGCTGCTGATGGTCGTCGTGCTTTTCCCCTGGGCGAGTTGGACGGCGATTCGTGCTACCAGTAGGGAGCGGATGAGCGTCGGATCGCCGAGCTCGGGGCGGAGCTGGTCTTGGGCAAGTGCCGGGACATCCCCCAAGCGCCCGCGCAGTTCGTGATGAATCTCGCGAAACCATTGCTCCCGCTGTACTGAGAGCGTCGGTTTCTCTGTGGGAGGGCGCCACTTGTTGTGGAACAGTGCGATGGCGTGCCCCAGGCCGCTGGCCCGCTGCTGGGGTAGTGGCATTCCCTGCGATTTGAGTCGGCCACGGACGTACTTGTACAGGGAGTTCATGTCCAGCGGATCCGGCATTTCGGCTATGCCATCGGCAATTGCTGTGACGAGTTCGCCGGTGAACGCTGTAAGTGGAGAATCCGGAGGAGCCATAGCCGCTTGCGTCGCTGCTGACGCGGTCATGACATAGGTGCCTTCGATGATGGCCTCGTCCGCGACCTCATCGGCGCTGCCCATGAACCCCTCCAGCGCGGCACCGCTGTAGCAACAGTCCAGGATCACGACCTTGTTGGCAGCTGCGCTGTCCAACACTTCGGCACGTAGGTCGTCGAAGGCCACCGACGCGTACTGTTTCCTGCCCCGTTCCGAGTTGCGCACGGCGAGACGGAGGGAGCCGTCGGGTAGCCGCATACCGTGGCCGGCGAAGTACACCACCAGGGTGTCCGACGCTTCACTCGCCGCCCGGTGTACGGGGTCGAGCGCGCTGTTGATTTCAGTGGGGTTGAGCACCGTCGTGCAATGTCTTTCCGGAAGGTCCCCACCGAGTGGGGACCTGAAGAGCTTGGCCAGCTCGGTGAGGTTGTTGCGCACCGCTGGCAAGGGCGGGAAATGCTGGTACTCGTCCACCCCGATCAGCACTACACGGGTTCCGTCAGGATCAGGCAGGCGCATCACCGATCTTCGGAGACGCAGGGCGCCGACGCCTGGCTCGTGCCGACCGTTCCTGGCTCTACCAGGGGAGGTGCAGATGCCAGCAGGGCTGCGACTCGACGCAGAGTATCCTCTGATGTGTCGTGGACTGTCACGGTTACTCCGTCGCGGCCGATGACGACCGGCCCGGATGATGGGCGAGCTGCTCGCCAAGCAACCACGATATTCACCAGCAGGCCTGCGGCGGCAAGACCGTTGCTGACGAACATGTTGATGGTCTCTCCCGCGTTCATGCGGCCAGACGCGCTGGCAGACAGTGCTAGCTCGACCTGTGCGTGGCGCCGGAGTTCATGATCCTGCCGGAGCCAGTAGTACAGATCGTGGGCCGCTGTGTCGTCGCCTTGTGTATCGACGGTGATCTGCAGCTCCATGTCGTTTCCCCCTGCCGCCTACGGTGCAATGCTCATGGCAGGGAACGGGTGCACCTCCGTAACTCCTGCCCCCAACGTTCAATCTGGGTGGAAGGATACGCCCCCCAATGGGGGTGGCTCCTCTCGTAGTTCGTGGACCGTGGCCATTGGTGACCGCTCTCGGCTGTGGCTGATCAGCTGTCGAGAGCGGCGATCCGCTGGCCGGCGATGGCCTCCCTCAGGAGGCTCTGTGTGCTGGGGTGCCGTCGGTATACCGCGTCGATCTCACGCGATGCAGCCTCATGGTCGTAGGGCATCGCGAGCTGACGGGCGACGCCGTACCGGAGTGCGTCCGCGACGTCCTTTCCTATCTCGGCCGTCCGCAGAGCCTCGACGATGCCGGTCGAGGCATCGACGAGCACCATGCAAGCGGTGAAGGGCTCACCTTGCTCCCCAGGCACGCCGACAGTGCGGTCGCGTTGGCGGTATGCCTCCCATGGCGAGTCGCCCCAACCGAGAGCCCCTTTCGGGGCGCCGGGGCGGGCCGGTGCGTTGAAGCGGTAGCACCACATCAGATGTCTGTCCCCGACGGTGACCGCGACCATCGCTGAGCCGGTCGTGAAGGCGGCCAGCTCGTCCGACGTGAGGCCGTCGAACGAATGGATGATCTCGACATAGTTCGCGCTGAGGACCAGGTTGGCCGCGGACTTCGGCCACTTGACCTGCCTCGGGTACGGCTCACCGACAACCAATGTGTATGTCATGGTGCTTTCCCCTCTTGCCGGTCTCGGACCAGGGCCGTTGCATCCGCCGCAAATTTCAGAGTAGTTGGGCTGCGTAGACGCAGCCGCGACAACATTGCCCGCCATGCCGTGGCCGGGTATCGGCTTCGGGGGGATCAGGACCGGGGCAGTCGTTGGCGAAGTCGCATGGGAGGCCCGTCCAGCGGCGAATCTCGGCGGGCGTGCAAGCGGGTTGGCCGTGGAGGTGGGTCAGGGCAAAACAGCAGCCGCCGCCGAAGAAGCGGGACTCGCTGACCAGGAGCAGGTAGCCGATGCGTATGCGGAACGTGGCGCGTTGGCCTACGCCGATCAACCAAGTGGCGGTGAGGCGTAAGCGCCACTCGTAGCCGTGGAGTGCCTCCGGCTCGGCAGCGGTGATCGTTGCCCTGCGTCGTCGATGCGGCGACGGGTGAAGCGTTCGGCGTGTGGCCACCTAGGCCGCAGATAGGGCCGGACCCGTGCGGCTCCGGCCCTATCTGCGGGTTCGGGGCAGGCCGGGCGGTGTTGGGGTCAGGCCATGCAGAAGAGTTCGAGCTGGATGTCGTCGGGGTCGCGGAAGCAGAGGACGGCGCCGAACGGGGTTTCGGCGATGGGGGAGTGCTTTACGCCGTGGGCGGCCAGGCGGGCGGTCCAGGAGTCCAGTTCGGCGCGGTCGGCGACGGCGAAGGACAGGTGGTCGAGGCCGGTGCGGGCCGGGTCGAAGGTCGCGCCGTCGTTGGCCTCGTGCTGCTGGAGGCCGAGGGCGAAGCCGCTGGGGTGGACGCAGATGCGCTCCTCGTAGCCGTGCCCCTCCATGGCGGTGAGCTCGGCGAAGTCGAGGACCTCGGTGTACCAGCGGACGCTTTCCGCGAGGTCGGTGACGGAGAGCGAGACGTGCGAGAAGCCGGTGTGGCCGGGCATGGGACCCCCTGTGTGTAACGGCAGGCCGGAGGGTGTCGATACTCCGGCCTGGAGTATCGGCAGGCAACATACTCCGGGGCGGAGTATGTTGCCAGCGTGCCGAACGATTCCGCCGCGGACCGCCGTCCGCTGACCACCACGTCGTACGCGATCCTCACGCTGCTCGCCGTGCAGCCGTGGACCACGTACGAGCTCGCCCAGCAGATGGACCGCAGCCTGCGCTGGCTCTCCCCGCGCTCCGCGAGCTCCGTGTACGAGGAGCCGAAACGCCTCGTCGCCGCCGGACTCGCCGACGCCCGCAAGGAGTTCACCGGCCGGCGCGCACGCACGGTGTACGGCATCACGGAGGCCGGCCGCGCCGAACTGCGGTCGTGGCTGGCCCGCGACGTCGAGGCGGTCGACCCGAAGGAGAGCGACCTGCTGCGCGTCGCCTTCGCCGACCACGGCGAACTCGACGATCTGAAACGGACGTTGGCCGCCATGCGCGCCGACGCGGCGACCCGCCTCGCGCTGGCCCGTGAGCGCGCGGCCGAATACCGCGAGACGGGCGGCCCGTACCCCGACCGTCTGCCCGTGATCGCCCTGGTCACGCGGATGTTCCTCGACCAGGCCGAGGCGTTCGACCGCTGGGCGGCGTGGGCGGAACAGGCGGTCGGGGAGTGGGGCGGGGTGACTCCCGCGACCGGCGCGCGGGTGCCCGACGGGGCGTTCGGGGCGCCGGAGTAGGTCGGCGCCCAACTCCGGCACTTCACCTGCGCGTTCCGTGGACATCAGGTAACCCGGGGCCCGCTGCGCTACCGTCTTGCCGCATGACGACGGGGGACAAGCCATCAGGTTGGTACGCCGACCCGGACGGCCGTGCGGAAACGTTGCGCTGGTGGGACGGATCGGCCTGGACGGACGCCGTCCGCCAGGTGCCCGGCCCCGGTCCGGAGACTGCCGGCGGGCCCGCGCCGCGTGGCTACCACGCTTCGATATCCGCCGCCGTGTGGCCGGTCGGCGGCGAACCCCCGCCGCCCCCGCCGGTCCGGTTCGAGGCCGTGGAGCCCAACCGCACGCGTAAGCGCCTGCTCCTCGGGCTCGCGGCGGTGCTGATCGCCGCGGTGGCGACGACCGGCGGCTACTTCTGGGGGGCGGCCGGCGCCGGTGACGACCCACACGTCGTCGCCTGGGACGAACGCGGTCAGCCGCCTCCGCCTCCGCCTCCGCCCCCGACCACGCCCGGCCCGGCGGCGCCTACCGGGCAGGTGCCCGTGGCGCGGCCCGAGGCCCTGCCGCCCGACCTGGTCGCCTGGTACCGGATGGACGCGCCGGGCGGCGGCGTCGTCCCGGACGCGTCGAAGGCCGCCCAGAACGCGACGACCTCTGGCACCGTCACCTGGTCGGCCGAGCACGGCGGCAGCATGCTGTTCGACGGCCGCGGCACCCTCCAGACGGCCAAGCCGGTGCTGGACACCACCAAGAGCTTCACCGTCGCGGCGTGGGCGTCGGTGAGCAGCACGGGCGCCTTCCAGACGGTCGTCGCGCAGGACGGCGCGCAGGTCAGCGGCTTCTACCTGCACTACAACAAGGACGCCGGCACCTGGGCCTTCGTGCGGACGTCGAACGACACGGCCAACCCGCCGCAGTGGTTCACCGCCGCCGGCCGCGCGCCGGCCAAGCCGGACACGTGGACGCACCTGGCCGGTGTGTTCGACGCGGCCACCGGCACGATGACGCTGTACGTCGACGGCGTCGCACAGGGCTCGGTCGTCGACCCCGTGCCGTGGCGCGCGAACGGGCCGCTCACGATCGGCCGCGCGGCCGGCAACGTGGACATGCTGCACGGGACGGTCGGCGACGTGCAGGCGTACGCCCGCGCGCTGTCTGCGGCCGAGGTGGCGGGCCTGGCGGCGGCGCGCTGAGGCCCGGATCCGGGGCCGCGGGCGAGCGGGCTACGGCCCGGCGACCGCCGCGATGGGCCCGTACCCGGCGTACACGCCCTCGGCCCTGAGCACCGTCACCCACAGCGAGACCTCGCCCGCGCGGGCGAACGAGAACGTGACGCGGCGGCTCATGCCGGCCCGCACGAGGTCGGCGGCGTTCGGCACCACCGCGCCGACGTTGCCCGGCCCGCCGAGCTGCAGCGACTTCGCCGACGGAATGCGCAGGTCGGGCGATGTGGGGGTGAAGGTGAACGCGGCGGGCAGCGGGAGCTCGTTGACGCTGACGCCCTGCAGGACGTCAGGCAGGGCGCCGCCGTTGTAGATGCTCCCCGTGACGGCGAGCGGTCCGCCGTCGGCGAGCGGCCCGGTCAGCAGGACGACGTTCTGCACCTTGAGGTTGCCGAGCGTGGTCGCGGGCGTGTCCGGGTTGACCTCAAGGGTCTCGGCCTTCGTCCCGGCCCCGCAGCCCGCGAGCGCGCCGCTGAGCGGCACGACGACGAGGAGCGCGGCGGCGAGGGCGCGGCGGAATCGACGGTGATGCGGCACGGCGGCGTCACTCCTCGGGAGGTGCGGCAGCAAGGCTGTGCCGCGAATATCCGATTTACACCGGAATTATGTGTCCACGGTCACCCGATCCCGAGCACCGACGCGCCGCCCGCACCGCACCCGCGACCACCCCCACCCCCGCACACGCGCCCGCGCCGGCGGCGGGCCCGACGGCGGCCGGTCGAGGCTCGTCCGGCCGCCGGGCCCGTCGGGGGTCAGGGGTGTCTGGGGGAGCTCTCCGGATCAGCCCGCGTCGCATGGTGCGTGCGCCGGGCCTGGCGGCCCTTCCAGGTCTGCCGCCCGGCACGGGTCCGGAGAGATCCCCGGGCATGCTCTAGGCGCCGTGCTCCTTGGCGATCGCGTCGATGCGGCGGGCCAGGGTCACGTCGAGGTCCGTGACACCGCCCGCGTCGTGCGTGGTCAGGCCGATCAGCAGGTTGCGCCAGCGGATGTCGATGTCCGGGTGGTGGTTCATCTCCTCGGCCACGACGGCGATCGCGTCGACGATGCGGATCGCGGTCGGGAAGTCCGGCGCGGAGACGGTGCGCTGGATCAGGTCGGTGTCGCCCTTCCAGCCGTCGAGGTCGGCGAGGGCGGTGGTCAGGGCGTGGGCGTCGAAGAGTTCCGGCATGCCCCTGACGGTGGTCGGCCGCGGCCCCTCAGTCAAGGCCACACGCGGATGCGCGCGTCGCCGTGCGCAGGGCCGTAAAGTGGACGGCCATGACCGATCGGCCGGGCGCACCTGGTGCCGCCCCCGCGGAGCGGTCCGGGCCGCCGCGGGTGGTGGTCGGGGCCGCGATCCTGCGTGCGGGGCGGGTGCTGGCCGCGTGCCGCAGCGCGCCCGCGCATCTCGCGGGCGGCTGGGAGTTCCCCGGAGGCAAACAGGAGCCGGGCGAGTCGGAGGCCGAGGCGCTGGTGCGCGAGTGCCGGGAGGAGCTCGGTGTGGCGGTACGTGCCGTCGGCCGGCTGCCGGGCGCGTGGCCGCTGGCGCCGGGGTACGTCCTCCATCTGTGGCACGCGGAGCTGTTGTCGGGCGAGCCGCTGCCGCTGGAGGACCATTCCGAACTGCGCTGGCTCGGTCCGCACGAACTCGACGAGGTGGACTGGCTGCCGCAGGACCGCGACGCCGTCGCGGTGGTGGCCGGGCTGATGGCTACCACCCGGGCGGGCTAACCGGTTAGTAAGGTGCAAAGGCTTGAAAAAGCCGTGAATCGGGGAAACGGCTCCTCATAGCCGGCAACGCGAAGGATCCGCGGTCGATGGAGCAGGATCAGGGCACCGAGCGGCCCCCGGGCGGCGACACTCCCAACTCCGTGGCGCCCGGAACCCTGTACGACCTGGTTCCGAGCGCGACCTGGGTGCTGGACTCGGACGGCCTGATCACCATGTGGAGCCGGTCCGCCGAGAAGCTGTTCGGCTACACACGGGAGGCCGCGCTCGGCCGCTGGGCCGGCGACCTGCTCGACCCGCCGCTGACCCAGGCCGACCGGGGCCGCATCGAGCAGGAGATCGCCGACCGCGAGCTGGTCGGCGGCACGTACCGGATACGGTGCGGGGACGGCTCGGTGCGCGACTTCGAGTCCCGGTCGGCGTTCGTGACGGACGCCGAGGGCAACCGCTCGGTGCTCATCACCTCGGTGGAGGCCGAGGCGCTGCACCGGGTCGAGGCGGACCTCGCCATGCGCGAGGCGTTGTTCGACCAGTCCCCGATCGGCGTGGGCATCTTCGACGCCGAGCTGCGCTACGTGGCGGTCAACGACGCGCTCGCGGCGATGGACGGGGTGAGCGTCGCCGCCCATCTGGGCCGCACCATCGACGAGGTCATGCCCGGCATCGACACGGCCCGGGTGCGCACCATCCAGCAGCGCGTGCTGGACACCGGGGAGCCGGTCGTCGACTCGCGGATCTTCGGCCCGGTCCCGCTGGACGGCGCCCCGCGCACGGTCTGGTCGATGTCGTACAACCGCCTGCAGGCGCAGGGCGGCAAGACGCTGGGCATCAGCTGCTCGCTGATCGACGTCACCGAGCGGCACTACGCCATGGTCAAGGTGGACGCGGCCCGCAAGCGCCTCGCGCTGCTCAACGAGGCCGGCACCCGCATCGGCGCGACGCTCGACATCCCGCGCATCGCCGAGGAGTTGGCGGCCTCCGTGGTCCCCGGCTTCGCGGACCTGGCGGCCGTCGACCTGCTCGAGGCGGTGATGGTCGGCGACGAGATCCCGCCCGGCGCGCACGCCGACACCACGGTCATGTACCGGGTGGCGTCGCGCGGCGCCCGGCCCGGCCGGTACGCGGACGAACTGCTGGAGCAGGGTTCGCGGTTGGTGTACTCGGCGGACTCGACGTTCGGCCGGTGCCTGCGCAGCGGCGGCTCGTACCTCGTGCAGAACATCCAGGACGAGATGTACGAGGAACTGATCCGCGACACCGGCCGCGCCGAGTCGGCCCGCGTCCTCGGCCTGCACACACTGATGGTGGTGCCGCTGAGCGCGCGCGGCATCGTCCTCGGCACGCTGCTGCTCGGCCGCGGGGAGGGCCGCCCGGCGTTCGACCCGGACGACCTGACGCTGGCCACCGAGCTGGGCGCGCGCGCCGCCGTGTCCGTGGACAACGCGCGGCTGTACCACCGGCAGCGCGAGACCGCCGTGATGCTGCAGCGCAGCCTGCTGCCGCAGGACCTGCCGGCCATCCCGGGCATCGAGGTCGCGCACCGCTACCTGCCGGGCAGCCTCGTGACCGAGGTCGGCGGCGACTGGTTCGACGTGCTGCCACTGTCCGGCGGGCGGATCGGGCTGGTGGTCGGGGACGTCATGGGCCACGGCGTGCACGCGGCCGCCGTGATGGGGCAGTTGCGCACCGCCGTCCGCACGCTCGCGGGCCTCGACCTGCCGCCGTCCGAAGTGATGGGCCACCTCGACGACATCGTCGCGAGCCTGGGCGAACTGCACTACGCCACCTGCGTGTACGTGGTGTACGACCCGGTCGCGCGGACCTGCGAGTTCGCGAGTGCCGGGCACCTGCCGCCGGTGCTGGTCTCGCCGGGCGGCCTGCCGACCCCGGTCGACCCGCCGTCGGGCGCGGTCCTCGGCGTCGGCGGTGTGCCGTTCGAGCAGAAGGAGCTGACGGTCGAGCCCGGCAGTGTGCTGGTGCTGTACACCGACGGCCTGGTGGAGACCCGCGAGCGGGACATCGACACCGGCATCGGGCTGCTGTGCGAGGCGATCGCGGAGCACCGCGGCCCGCTGGAGGAGGCGTCCGACGCCGTCATCGCGTCGCTGCACAAGGAACTCGGCTTCGACGACGTCGCGCTGCTCATGGCCCGCTTGGACGCGCTGCCGGAGAACGCCGTCGCGTCGTGGTGGCTGCCCGCCGAACCGCCGGTGGTGGCGCGCGCCCGCGAGCTGACCCGCAAGACGCTGCACGACTGGGACCTGGAGTCCCTCGTCGACATCGCCGAGCTGCTGGTGAGCGAACTGGTCACCAACGCGCTGCGGTACGGCGCGGGCCCGATCCGGCTGCGCCTGCTGCGCGGCCGCAACCTGCTGTGCGAGGTGGCCGACGCGGTGCCGAGCCTGCCGCGGCTGCGCGAGGCGCGCGACACGGACGAGGGCGGGCGCGGCATGCAGCTGGTCACCACGCTCGCCGAGCGGTGGGGGAGCCGGAGGGCGGGCCACGGGAAGATCGTGTGGTTCGAACTCCAGCTCCCCACCGACGAGTAGCCCCGGCGGGGCCACTCGGGGGCGGTGCTACTTACGCCGCCGGATCTTGTCGCCGAGCCACACGATCGGGTCGTACTTGCGGTCGGCGACCCGCTCCTTCATCGGGATCAGCGCGTTGTCGGTGATCTTGATGTGCTCGGGGCACACCTCGGTGCAGCACTTGGTGATGTTGCAGTAGCCGAGGCCGTGTTCGTCCTGGGCCGCCTTCTGCCGGTCGGCGACGTCCAGCGGGTGCATGTCCAGTTCGGCGATCCGCATGAGGTAGCGCGGGCCCGAGAACGCCTCCTTGTTGTCCTCGAAGTCGCGGATCACATGGCAGGTGTTCTGGCACAGGTAGCACTCGATGCACTTGCGGAACTCCTGCGAGCGCTCCACGTCGACCTGCTGCATGCGGTACTCGCCGGCCTTGAGCCCCTCCGGAGGCGTGAAGGACGGCACCTTGCGGGCCTTGGCGTAGTTGAACGACACGTCGGTCACCAGGTCGCGGATCACCGGGAAGGTGCGCATCGGCGTGACCGTGATGGTCTCCTCCTGCGAGAAGGTGCTCATCCGCGTCATGCACAGCAGCCGCGGCCGGCCGTTGATCTCCGCGCTGCACGAACCGCACTTGCCCGCCTTGCAGTTCCACCGCACCGCGAGGTCCGGCGCCTGCGTGGCCTGCAGCCGGTGGATGATGTCGAGGACCACCTCGCCCTCGTTGACCTCCACCGTGTAGTCGCGCAGCTCGCCGCTGTCCACGTCCCCGCGCCACACGCGGAAGTTCGCCTTGTACGACATCAGTCCGATCCTTCTTCCTCGGCCGGCAGCTCCGCGTCGGTCAGGTACTTCTTGAGCTCGTCGCGGTCGAACAGCGCGAGCAGGTCGGCGCGCATCGGCTCGGGGCTGCGCCGTACCAGGTCGATGTGCCCGTCGTCGGCCGCGAGCGCGCAGGCCAGCACGACCTTGCGCCAGTCCGCGGACATGCCCGGGTGGTCCTCGCGGGTGTGCCCGCCGCGGCTCTCCTCGCGCTCCAGCGCGGCCTTGGCGATGCACTCCGACACGAGCAGCATGTTCCGCAGGTCCAACGCCAGGTGCCAGCCCGGGTTGTACTGCCGGTGCCCCTCCACGCCGGCCTTCGCGGCCCGCGCCTTCAGCTCCTCCAGGCGGGTCAGCGCCTCGGCCATCTCGCCCTCGCGGCGGATGATGCCGACCAGGTCGTTCATGGTCTGCTGGAGCTCCTGGTGCACCGAGTACGGGTTCTCCGCGCCCTCGTTCGCGAACGGCGCCACGGCCTCGGCGGCCGCCTCGTCGATCTGGCCCTGGTCCACGTCGCGCCGCGCGTCGCCGAGTTCGGTGACGTACTCGGCCGCGTACAGGCCCGCGCGGCGGCCGAACACGAGAAGGTCCGAGAGCGAGTTGCCGCCGAGCCGGTTGCTGCCGTGCATGCCGCCCGCGACCTCGCCCGCCGCGTACAGGCCGAGCACGCCGGGCGTCGCGGCGGTGTCCGGGTCGACCTCGATGCCGCCCATCACGTAGTGGCAGGTCGGGCCGACCTCCATGGGCTCGGCGGTGATGTCGACGTCCGCCAGCTCCTTGAACTGGTGGTGCATGGACGGCAGTTTGCGGCGGATCACGTCCGCCGGGAGACGGGAGGAAACGTCGAGGTACACGCCGCCGTGCGGCGTGCCGCGGCCCTCCTTCACCTCCGCGTTGATCGCGCGCGCGACCTCGTCACGCGGCAGCAGCTCGGGCGGGCGCCGGTTGTTGTCCGGGTCGGTGTACCAGCGGTCGCCCTCCTCCTCGGACTTGGCGTACTTCTCCTTGAAGACGTCCGGGATGTAGTCGAACATGAACCGCTTGCCCTCGGAGTTGCGCAGCACCCCGCCGTCGCCGCGCACCGACTCGGTGACGAGGATGCCCTTCACACTCGGCGGCCAGACCATGCCCGTCGGGTGGAACTGCACGAACTCCATGTTGATCAGAGACGCGCCGGCCAGCAGCGCCAGCGCCTGCCCGTCGCCCGTGTACTCCCACGAGTTCGACGTCACCTTGAACGACTTGCCGATGCCGCCGGTCGCCAGCACCACCGCCGGCGCCTCGAACACCACGAAGCGGCCCGACTCGCGCCAGTAGCCGAACGCGCCGGTGATGCGCGCCCCGTCCTCGCTGCCCGAGTCCGGCACGGTCAGCAGGCGCGTCACCGTCGCCTCCTGGAACACCTTCAGCCGCGCCTCGGGGTCCCCGAACTCCTGCTCGTCCTCCTGCTGCAGCGCCACGATCTTCTGCTGCAGGGTGCGGATCAGCTCGAGCCCCGTGCGGTCGCCGACGTGCGCCAGCCGCGGGTACTCGTGCCCGCCGAAGTTGCGCTGGCTGATCCGCCCGTCACCGGTGCGGTCGAACAGCGCGCCCCACGTCTCCAGCTCCCACACCCGGTCGGGGGCCTCCTGCGCGTGCAGCTCGGCCATCCGCCAGTAGTTGAGGAACTTGCCGCCGCGCATGGTGTCGCGGAAGTGCACCTGCCAGTTGTCGTTGCTGTTCACGTTGCCCATGGAGGCGGCGATGCCGCCCTCCGCCATCACCGTGTGCGCCTTGCCGAACAGCGACTTGCACACCACCGCCGTGCGCATCCCCTGCGAGCGCGCCTCGATCGCCGCGCGAAGCCCGGCGCCGCCCGCCCCGATGACGACGACGTCGTAACTGTGCCGTTCTACTTCGGACATGAAGCTGCGTGCCTTTCGTGGGACTCGACCCGAGTGGGTGACGGGCCTAGAAGAAGCGAGGGTCGTCGAACACGCCGGACGCGACGAAGTACACGTACAGGTCGGCCAGCGCGACGCTGAACAGCGACGCCCACGCGAGCTGCATGTGGCGGGTGTTCAGGCGGCTGACCAACTGCCAGTACCG
This sequence comes from Yinghuangia seranimata, assembly GCF_029953285.1. GTDB lineage: Bacteria > Actinomycetota > Actinomycetes > Streptomycetales > Streptomycetaceae > Yinghuangia > Yinghuangia seranimata. The sequence goes on from NZ_JASAOI010000034.1 coordinate 106,942, forward strand.
GTACCGCATCGGGTGCTTCGAGAAGTGCTTGAGGCGCCCCCCGACGATGTGCCGGCACGAGTGGCAGGACAGCGTGTACGCCCAGATCAGCAGCACGTTGGCGAGCAGCACCACGGTGCCGAGGCCCATGTGGCCCCAGGCGCCGTGCTCGTCGCGGAACGCGATGATCACGTCCCACGTGAGGATTCCGGCGACGACCACCGCGAAGTAGAGGAAGTAGCGGTGGAAGTTCTGCATGATCAGCGGGAACTTCGTCTCGCCGCTGTATTTGCCGCGCGGTTCGGGGACGGCGCACGCCGACGGCGACGCCCAGAAGCCCCGGTAGTAGGCCTTGCGGTAGTAGTAGCAGGTGAGCCGGAATCCGAGCGGGAAGATCAGGATGATCAGCGCCGGGGAGAGCCGCCACCAGTCCCCGAAGAGCGGCGCGTTCGCGCTCATCGGCATGCTGTCGCAGTTCTCCGCGAGGCACGGCGAATAGAACGGCGAGACATACGGCTCGGCGAAGTAGTCCGCGTTCGCGAACGCCCGCCACGTCGAGTAGATGATGAACCCGGTCAGGATGGTCACGGTGACGGCCGGGGCCAACCACCAGCGGTCCGTGCGGAGATGCCGTTCCCTGATCTGCGCCCTGCCGGGCGCGGCGGTGCCGGTGGCCATTCGTTGGTGCCCTTCTCGGCGAGGTTGTCCCGGTGTTCGCGGCGTGCGCGGCCCCGCAGCCGTGTCAGGGGCGCTGCGGACGCATGCCGCCCACGCCCTCGTCGTCGGCGTCGGCGAACAAGGCCGGGTCATAAGGGAGTTCGGAGATCGTTTCGAGCCCTGCGGGACCGTGCGCGGAGGGTCCGCCGCCGCGGGGCGCGTGTTCGCACAGCAACGCGAGCGAGTCGCGGAGCCGTTCGACGTCGCCGCAGACCCTGCGGACGTCCAGCGTGTTCCCCACGCTGCTGCGCACCGACCGCAGCACGCGGTCGAGTTCGTCGAGCTTGCGCTGCGCGAGCGTCAGGTCGTAGTCGACGGTCGTCGTCATGTCGCGCGATCACCCCCTGGTCGCCGGTCCCGCACCGTTGGGGGACCGGTTGGTCGGTGTTGCGGACGTGCCATTCGTGCGCGTCGTACGCGGGCATGCCGACGAGGGATCGCGGCCGCTCGCGGTGCGAACCTCGGAAGTGTGGCGCGATCCGTGAATGATTGGAAAGTGGTATGCCGATCTTTTTCGCGGGTGCGAGGTGTTTTCCCCCGGAGGGGGGACAGGGCCCCGAAAGCGATCGAACGTGACCGAAACTGTGCGGCTAATTGCCGATCATGAATTTACGATCAAGGAATTCATGATCGGCTTTCACTCGGTGTGCAGCGTGGCCGCCGGGCTGGATTCGATGCGGGCGTGGGTGGCGGCGATGCGGGGACGGCCGGGGAGGATCTTCGAGGCGTCGACGATCGCGTTGCGGGCGGACATGATGTCGCCGGCCGCGCACAGGGCCAGGGAGAGGGTGCACAGGGCGTCGGCGCGGGAGGCCGGCGGCCCCTTCTTCTCCTCGCGGACGGCCCGCTGGGCGGCGCGGACGGCGCGGGTGGTGTCGCCCTGGAGGACGAGCAGCAGCGGGTGGCTCTCCTGCTCCTCGTCGAACTTGAGCATCATGCCGGACGGGTGCAGGTAATACTGCGTCGGCGCGGCCAGCGCCCGCTGGGCCGCCTCGAGGTTGCCGGCGAGCGGGACGGAGCCCATCACGAGGGCCTGGGCCATGACCTCGCCGAAGAGGCCGCGCGCGACGGCCTCCTCCGGGTGGCCGGCCGGGAGCCGGTCCATGATGTCGCGGGCCAGCTCGACGGCACGGGCGTCGTCGGCCTGGGACTCGGCGGCCAGCACGCGCGCGTAGGTGCGGTAGGGGTCCCCGTCGGGGCCGTCGGGCATCAGCTCGGCCAGCTGCGCGACGCCGGCCACGTCGCCCGCGCGGTACGCCTCCTGGACCCGCTCGTAGAGCATGCGCGCCCGCGCGGTCTGCTCGCTCTCCTGCGGGGGCGGGGGAGCGGTCTCGGGCGAGCTCCAGTCGGGCTGCTGCCAGCCGCGCGGGTCGCGGGCGCCCCACGGGTCGGCTCCCGGGCCGCCCTGCGGGCCCGTCCCGCGCTGGTCCGCGCCGAAGGCGCCGCCCGGGCCGTGGGGGTCCTGGCCGCCGTCGCCGCGCCGGGACTGCCAGCGCCGCCGCATCCGCTCGCTGAAGGAATCGCTCACTGTTCGATTCTGCCTTCTCCGGGCGGTCCGCCGTGCCGTGGGCGGCCGCCGAGGGGCTCCGATCCGGCCTGATTGTGCAGCGCCCCGTACCATGGAGGTGCCGCGGCGGACTGGCCCGGCTTGCATCCCGGCATATCCGGCGGAACCGGACTTTGACGTGCCGGCCGGATGCGACGTCCCGAGCCCAACGGAAGCGCATACCCGCATGCCCACGCGCAGTGACATCCGCAACGTCGCCATCGTCGCCCACGTCGACCACGGCAAGACCACCCTCGTCGACGCCATGCTCAAGCAGGCCGGCGCCTTCAGCGCGCACCAGCACGTCGACGACCGGGTGATGGACTCCAACGACCTGGAGCGCGAGAAGGGCATCACCATCCTCGCGAAGAACACCGCCGTCAAGTACCACCCCAAGGACGGCGGGGACCCCATCACCATCAACATCATCGACACCCCGGGCCACGCCGACTTCGGCGGCGAGGTCGAGCGCGGCCTGTCGATGGTGGACGGCGTGGTGCTGCTGGTCGACGCGTCCGAGGGCCCGCTGCCGCAGACCCGGTTCGTGCTCCGCAAGGCGCTGGCCGCGAAGATGCCGGTCATCCTCTGTATCAACAAGGTGGACCGCCCGGACTCGCGGATCGCCGAGGTCGTCGACGAGACGTACGAGCTCTTCATGGACCTCGACGCGACCGAGGAGCAGATCGAGTTCCCGATCGTCTACGCGTGCGCGCGTGACGGCATGGCGTCGCTCAACCGCCCGGACAACGGCGCGGTGCCGGACAACGACAACCTGCAGCCGTTCTTCCAGACCATCCTGGACACCATCCCGGCCCCGACGTACGAGGAGGGCCACCCGCTCCAGGCGCACGTGACCAACCTGGACGCGTCGAACTTCCTCGGCCGTATCGCGCTGTGCCGCGTGCACAACGGCACCATCCGCAAGGGCCAGACCACCGCGTGGTGCCGCCACGACGGCACCATCGAGCGGGTCCGCATCACCGAGCTGCTGATGACGGACGCCCTCGAGCGCAAGCCCGCCGAGGAGGCCGGCCCCGGCGACATCATCGCGATCGCCGGTATCCCGGACATCATGATCGGCGACACCATCGCGGACGCCGAGGACCCGCGCCCGCTGCCGCTGATCACCGTCGACGAGCCGGCCATCTCGATGACGATCGGCACCAACACCTCGCCGCTGGTCGGCAAGGGCGGCAAGGGCCACAAGGTCACCGCGCGCCTGGTGAAGGACCGCCTCGACAAGGAGCTGGTCGGCAACGTGTCGATGCGCGTGCTGCCGACCGAGCGCCCGGACGCGTGGGAGGTCCAGGGCCGCGGCGAGCTGGCGCTGGCGATCCTCGTCGAGCAGATGCGCCGTGAGGGCTTCGAGCTGACCGTCGGCAAGCCGCAGGTGGTCACCAAGGACATCAACGGCAAGGTGCACGAGCCGTTCGAGCGTCTGACGATCGACTCGCCGGAGGAGTACCTCGGGCCGATCACGCAGCTGCTGGCGAGCCGCAAGGGCCGCATGGAGACCATGACGAACCACGGAACCGGTTGGATCCGCATGGAGTTCGTCGTCCCGGCCCGTGGACTCATCGGATTCCGTACGGAGTTCCTGACCGAGACCCGCGGCACCGGTATCGCGCACAGCATTCACGAGGGCTACGAGCCGTGGGTGGGCGAGCTGCGTACCCGCAACAACGGGTCGCTGGTGGCGGACCGTTCGGGTGTCGTGACGGCGTTCGCGATGACCAACCTGCAGGAGCGCGGCACGCTGTTCGTCGAGCCGACGATCGAGGTGTACGAGGGCATGATCGTCGGTGAGAACTCGCGGTCCGACGACATGGACGTGAACATCACCAAGGAGAAGAAGCTCACGAACATGCGTTCGTCCACCGCGGACGAAACGGAGAAGCTCATTCCGCCGCGCAAGCTGTCGCTCGAGCAGGCCCTGGAGTTCTGCCGCGAGGACGAGTGCGTCGAGGTGACTCCGGAGACCGTGCGTATTCGCAAGGTGGTGCTCAACCAGCAGGAGCGCGCGCGTGCCACGTCGCGCGCCAAGCGTTCCTGACGCCACGGCGTCCAACCGGTAGATCCACGGATCTACCGTCTCAATCGATGGCCCACGGTCCCGGACCGTGGGCCATCGGTGCTTTCCGGGGCAATTCCCGGATTTCCGGCACAGCCCGATGAAAAGCGCAGGCGCGCGCAGAGAAGCCTTCCCTAAGTTGATCAAGAAAGGGCGCGCTGATCGAACAGGTTGAACCGTTGAGCGGGTAATACCGCCCCGCTGGTTGGGTGGTGATTCGTCCCGATGAATCGACATTTCAACGCAATATCAGGGTCAGCCTTAACTGAAATGCAACAGTCCAACCCTGGATGTAGATCAATGGGCGTCGGATAGTTGCGCTTGCGTCCGAGACCGAATTCGTTCGACCGTCCCACGTACCACCCTCGGCCGCCGGCATGATCGTTTTCCGTCCCCTTCGGACGGATGCTCGGTCGTGCTGTCCCAATGTGGAATCTCCCTCCCCCCTTCCTGTCCGAAGTACTTCGAGGAGGCAGACCGTGCGTGGTTCTACGCGCGTGAAAATTGGTACGGCGGTCGTCGCGATCGCTCTCGCCGCGACGGCGTGCAGCAGCAGCGACGACGACACGAAGTCGAGCGGGTCGACGCCTGGCGCGTCGGCCGGCGGCGACGGCGGGACCGCAACAGGCGTCTACAGCTATCAGAGCGGTGAGCCCCAGAATCCGTTGCAGCCGGCGAACGCCAATGAGAACCAGGGCGGCCGCATCCTGCAGAACCTCTTCCGCGGGCTCTACACGTTCGACGCGAAGGACGGCCACCCCGTCCCGGCCATGGCCCAGTCCGTGGACACCAAGGACGCCCAGAACTACACGATCAAGATCAAGTCCGGCTGGACCTTCCACGACGGCACCCCGGTCACCGCGAAGTCCTTCGTCGACGCCTGGAACTGGGGCGCCAACGCGAAGAACAAGCAGCTCAGCGCCGACCCGTGGTTCGCCGACATCGAGGGCTTCAAGGACGTCCACCCGGAGTCGGGCGACCCCACCGCCCAGACGATGTCGGGCCTCAAGGTCGTCGACGACACCACCTTCACCGTCAAGCTGTACGGACCCGTGTCGAGCTTCACCTACAAGCTCGGCTACATCGCGTTCGCCCCGCTGCCCCAGGCGTTCTACTCCGACCCCGCGAAGTTCGGTGAGAACCCCGTCGGCAACGGCCCGTACCAGATGGACGGCGCCTGGGAGCACAAGGTCCACCTCAAGGTGAAGACCTTCCCGGGCTACAAGGGTGACGACAAGCCGAAGAACGGCGGCATCGACTTCAAGTTCTACACGTCGGCCGAGGCGGCCTACACCGACCTCGTCTCGAACAACCTCGACGTGATGGACCAGGTGCCGACCACCCAGCTCGGCAAGTACAAGCAGGACCTGGGCAGCCGCGCGGTCGACCAGCCGCAGGCCTCGATCCAGATGGTCGGCTTCGCGCTGTACGACCCCGCGTGGTCGGCGCCGGGCAAGGAGAAGGTCCGCCAGGGCATCTCGCTGGCCATCGACCGCGACACCATCACCAAGACGGTGTTCAAGGGCTCGCGTTCGCCCGCCGACTCGTGGGTCTCGCCGGGCATCAACGGCTTCCTGAAGGGGACTTGCGGCGACTTCTGCAAGTTCGACAAGGACAAGGCCAAGGCGCTCGTGGCCGAGGGCGGCGGCGTGCCGAACAACAAGATCACGCTGATCTACAACGGCGACGCGAACCACAAGGAATGGGTCGACGCGACCTGCAACAGCATCCGTCAGACGCTGAACGTCGAGTGCGTGGGTGAGCCCAAGCCGACGTTCAAGGAGTCGCGCGACATCATCCAGAACAAGAAGGTCACCGGCGGCATGTTCCGCACCGGCTGGCAGGCGGACTACCCGCTGAACGGCAACTTCCTCGCGGACATCTACCGCACCGGTGCGGCGTCGAACGACTCGGGCTACAGCAACCCGAAGTTCGACGACCTGACCAAGCAGGCCGACGCCAACCCGGACCTCAGCGCCGCGGTGAAGCAGTACCAGGACGCCGAGAAGCTGCTCGCGAACGACATGCCGCAGATCCCGCTCTGGTACTACCAGTCCACCACCGGCTACTCGACCAAGGTCAGCAACGTGACCTACGTCTGGAACGGTGACCCGGACTTCACGAACGTGGTCGTCAAGAAGTAAGCGGTCGGTAGGCACGTCAACAACCAGGGAACCCGCGTGGGGGCAGGGCGACTTGCCCCCGCGCGGGTGACCCCGCGAAAGACACAGAGCGGCGAGGACGGCACGGGCCGGCCCATGAGGCGGACGCCCGTGCCGTCCTCAGCCGCGCCGACCGACTGGAGGTACCGATGGGGCGCTACGTCGCACGACGGCTGCTCCAGATGATTCCGGTGTTCCTGGGCACCACCTTCCTCATCTACGTGATGGTGTACTCCCTGCCCGGGGACCCGATCTCCGCGCTCTACGGCGACAAAGCGGCCGACAAGGTCTTCGTCGCCTCGAAGCGCAAGGAACTGGGGCTCGACGACCCGCTGGTCGTGCAGTACTTCAACTATCTGAAAAACATCGTCCTGCACTGGGACTTCGGCAAGGCCTTCAACGGCCAGCCGGTGTGGAACGAGATGAAGCGCGTCTTCCCGATCAGCCTGAAGCTGGCCACCGTGGCCATCGGGTTCGAGATCGTGGTGGGCGTCGCGCTCGGCGTGCTGAGCGGCCTGCGCCGCGGCAAGTTCGCCGACCGGATCGTCCTGGTGATCACCCTGCTGATCATCTCGATCCCGATCTTCGTGCTCGGCCGCGTGATCCAGTGGACCGTCGCGATCAAGTGGGACCTGACCAAGCCGACCGTGGGCGGCGAGGCGCACTGGGCCGACCTGATGATGCCGGGCTTCGTGCTCGGCGCACTGGCGGTCGCGTTCCTGGCACGTGTCACACGGACGAGCATCGTGGAGAACCTGCGGGCGGACTACATCCGTACCGCGACCGCGAAGGGCCTGCCGCGCAGACGGGTCATCACCGTGCACCTGCTGCGCAACTCGATGATCCCCATGGTCACGCTGATCGGCACCGACCTGGGGACGCTCATGGGCGGCGCCATCGTCACCGAGGGCATCTTCAACGTCCCCGGCGTGGGCTACACCCTGTTCCAGGCCATCAGGCTCAAGGAGGGCCCCACGGTCATCGGCATCGTGACCGTGCTGGTGCTCATCTTCCTGGCCTGCAGCCTCATCGTCGACCTGCTCTACGCGGTCCTTGACCCGAGGATCCGGTATGCCTGAGACGACCCCCACCCCGCAGCACAACCCCGAGCACGCACCGACGCAGGTCGAGCAACGCGCCATGGACCTCGCCACCAGCGAGGCCGTCGCGATCCCGACGCAGGCGTCCTCGAGGGAGGAGGTCGTCGCCGCCGGCGACGGGCTGCTGTCCGCGGAGGAGGCGCGCAGCCTCGCGTCCGACGCGTGGCACGAACTGCGGCGGAACGCCTTCTTCGTGGTGTCCGCGATCCTCATCGTGCTGCTCATCCTCATCGCGGCGTTCCCGGGCATGTTCACCACGACGGACCCGCGCGACGCGAACCTGAAGGACCACTACCTGGGTGCGCCGCAGTGGTCGCACTTCTTCCAGGCGGACTGGTTCGGGTACGACGGCCAGGGCCACAGCATCTACTCACGCGTCATCTACGGCGCGAGAGCGTCGATCATCGTCGGCATCGTGACGACCGCGTTCGTCGCCGTGCTCGGCACCCTGATCGGCATGCTGGCCGGCTACTTCGGCGGCTGGATCGACGCGGTCCTGTCGCGCGTCGTCGACATCTTCTTCGCCATCCCGCTGCTGCTCGGCGCGCTGGTGATCATGCAGGCGATCAAGGACCGCAACGAGTGGACGGTGGTCCTGGCGCTCGGCGCGCTGGGCTGGACACAGATCGCGCGCATCATGCGCGGGTCGGTGATGCAGGTCAAGAACGCCGACTACGTCACCGCCGCACGGGCGTTGGGCGCGAGCACCTGGCGCATTCTGTGGAAACACATCATGCCCAACGCGATCGCCCCGGTCATCGTGGTGTCGACCATCTCGCTCGGCGTCTTCATCTCCTCGGAGGCCACGTTGTCGTTCCTCGGCATCGGCCTGCAGGAGCCGACGGTGTCGTGGGGCCTGGACATCTCGTCGGCGGGCGACGTGCTGCGCGACGCGCCGCACGCGGTGTTCTTCCCGTCCGCGTTCCTCAGCATCACCGTGCTGAGTTTCATCATGCTCGGCGACGCCGTCCGCGACGCCCTCGACCCGAAGCTCCGTTAGGGAGGGGCGACGTGACGATCGAGACCTCCGACCCGGTGCTCGTGCAGCCGGGCGTACCCCTCCTCGAAGTCGAGGACCTGCACGTCGAGTTCCACACGCGAGACGGCGTGGCCAAGGCGGTCAACGGCGTCTCCTACAAGGTCCACCCCGGCGAGACCCTCGCGGTGCTGGGCGAGTCGGGCTCCGGCAAGTCGGTGACCGCGCAGGCGGTCATGGGCATCCTCGACATGCCGCCGGCGAGGATCCCGCGGGGCGCCATCAAGTTCCAGGGCCGCGACCTGCTCAAGATGTCCAACGAGGAGCGCCGCAAGCTGCGCGGCCAGCGCATGGCGATGATCTTCCAGGACTCGCTGTCCGCGCTGAACCCGGTCTACTCCGTCGGGTTCCAGCTGGGCGAGATGTTCCGGGTGCACCGGGGCATGTCGCGCAAGGACGCCAAGGCCAAGGCCGTCGAGCTGATGGACCTGGTGAAGATCCCGGCCGCGCGGACGCGGGTGAACGACTACCCGCACCAGTTCTCCGGCGGTATGCGCCAGCGCATCATGATCGCGATGGCGCTCGCCCTGGAACCGGACCTGATCATCGCGGACGAGCCGACCACGGCCCTCGACGTGACGGTCCAGGCGCAGGTCATGGGCCTGCTCGCGGAACTCCAGCGGGAGTTCCACATGGGCCTGATCCTCATCACCCACGACCTCGGCGTGGTCGCCGACGTCGCGGACAACATCGTGGTCATGTACGCGGGCCGGATCGTCGAGAGGGCCCCCGTGCACGCCATCTACCGGCAGCCCGGCCACCCGTACACCAAGGGCCTCCTGGCCTCGATCCCGAGGCTCGACCTCAAGGGCCAGGACCTGTACGCGATCAAGGGCCTGCCGCCCAACCTCATGCGCATCCCGTCCGGCTGTGCGTTCAACCCGCGGTGCCCCTACGCGCGGGACGTGTGCACGACGGAACTGCCGGCCGCGGTCCCGCTGGGGACCGGCCGGGAGAGCGCGTGCCACTTCGCCCAGGCCGTTCTGGAGGGAGAGGTGGCCGCCGATGTCCACTGAACCGGTCCTCCGCGTCGAGAACCTGGTCAAGCACTTCCCGCTCACGCGGGGCGTGCTGATCCAGAAGAAGATCGGTGCCGTCCGTGCGGTCGACGGTGTCTCGTTCGACCTGCAACCGGGCGAAACCCTGGGCCTGGTGGGCGAGTCGGGCTGCGGCAAGTCGACGGTGGCCAAGCTGCTCATGAACCTGGAGCGCGTCAGTGCCGGGCGCATCGTGTTCAAGGGCCAGGACATCACGCACGCGTCGGGCAGTGCGCTCAAGGCGGTGCGGCGGAACATCCAGATGGTGTTCCAGGACCCGTACACGTCGCTCAACCCGCGCATGACCGTCGGTGACATCATCGGCGAGCCGTACGACATCCACCCGGAGGTCGCCCCCAAGGGCGACCGGCGCAAAAAGGTCCAGGACCTGCTGGACGTCGTGGGCCTCAACCCGGAGCACATCAACCGCTATCCGCACCAGTTCTCGGGCGGCCAGCGGCAGCGCATCGGGATCGCCCGCGGGCTCGCGCTCAACCCCGAGGTGATCATCTGCGACGAGCCGGTGTCCGCGCTGGACGTGTCGGTGCAGGCGCAGGTCATCAACCTGATGGAGCGGCTGCAGGGCGAGTTCGGGCTCTCGTACATCTTCATCGCGCACGACCTGTCCGTGGTCCGGCACATCTCGGACCGGGTCGCGGTGATGTACCTCGGCAAGATCGTGGAGGTCGGCACCGAGGACCAGATCTACGAGCACCCGACGCACCCGTACACGCAGGCGCTGCTTTCGGCCGTTCCGGTGCCGGACCCGGAGGGGCGTGAAACGCGCGAGCGGATCATCCTCACCGGTGACGTTCCGTCGCCGGCGAACCCGCCGTCGGGCTGCCGGTTCCGGACCCGCTGCTGGAAGGCGCAGGACATCTGCGCCAAGGAGGAGCCCCTGCTGGAGGTCCGCGCGGGCCTGGGCGACACCGCCCACGCCAGTGCGTGCCATTTCGCGGAGGTCATGGAGATCGTGCACACGACGAACTGACGCCGCACCGCAGTGAATAACGCCGCCGGCCCACGGGAATCCCCGTGGGCCGGCGGTTTTTTTTGATCTTCGAAAAGCCGCACCGGACAAGATCGATATTCCCGGGACCGGAAGATCATGTTCGTTCAGCGGTGCGTATGTCTCGCTGATCGGCATTTGATTGGGAGTGTTTCATCCTGGTCTGTACGTGTTCTGGGCCGCTGTCTTAATAGAAACGAGACCGTTTCGAGCCTGGTTTCGATCCATCATCCGGGCGGATAGTTGCGCTGCGCCCGAACTCGTGGACGCCATTCCCGGAATTAATCCCTCCGGGGTCCACGTGATCTTTTCCATTTATGGATCGATTCGGCACGGGGGTTTCTTCGGCATGGGCTCGTACCCGCAAACGGCACCGGAGGTCGTCGACGTCGCCGTGCCGCCGCAGGCGCTACCCGAGGTCGTCGGGCGGTCGCCCGGCCAGCTGGCGTGGCGCCGGTTCCGCAAGGACCGCACAGGTGTGGTCGCCGGCTTCGTCGTGCTGTTCTTCTTCGTGATCGCCTTCGGTGCCCCGCTGATCGCCAAGCTCTACGGCAAGAACCCGTACGACCTGTACGGCCAGAACCGCGTCGGACTGCTCAACGAGTACGGGATTCCGATCAAGCCCAACGGCGGCATGGACGGCGAGTTCTGGTTCGGCCTCGAGCCGACGTACGGGCGCGACGTGTTCACCCAGCTGCTGTACGGCATCCGCACGTCACTGATGATCGCGCTCGCGGTCGTGCTGATCGTGACCGTCCTCGGCACCCTCGTCGGCATCGCGGCCGGCTACCTCGGCGGCTGGTTCGACTTCGCCGTCGGCCGGGTCATCGACGTGCTCCTCGCGATGCCGTCGCAGCTGTTCTTCATCGCCTTCACCCCGGTCGTCATGGCGCAGTTCGTGTCGCCGGAGAAGGAACCGTCCGCGCTGCTGCGGGGCACCACCCTCGTGATCGTGCTGTGCATCTTCGGGTGGTGCCGCATCGCCCGGGTGCTGCGCGGCCAGGTCCTGTCGCTGCGCGAACGGGAGTTCGTCGAGGCGGCCAAGGTCAGCGGCGCCGGCACGTGGCGCATCGTGTTCCGCGAGCTGCTGCCGAACCTGTGGACCCCGATCCTGGTCGTGGCCACGCTCGACGTCCCCGCCTACGTGACGATCGAGGCGGGCCTGTCCTTCCTCGGGGTCGGCATGGGGCCGCGGACTCCCGACTGGGGCCGGATGATCGGCCGCGGCGGCGAGGTGTACGCGTCCGACATCACCTACCTGGCGTTTCCCGCGATCGCGATGCTGCTGTTCGTCCTCGCCTTCAACCTGTTGGGCGACTCCGTCCGCGACGCGCTCGACCCCAAGAGCAACCGCTAGTCCCGCGGCGGGCGTTCGCGCCGCACCCCCGGGTCGGCACAACCCGGGCGCACCGGCCCGCGCGCTGTTTGACGCGCGTAGCACCACCACGAAACGGAACTCGTTCGGACAATCACGGCAACAGGGGGATCCACCGAGATGAAACCGAGAATCAGACGCCGGATGGCGGCCGTCGCCGCGGTCGCGGCGTTCGGCCTGACCGCGGCGTGCAGCAGCGGCGGCGGAGGCAACCCGTCCGCCACCGGCACCGGCAAGCCGTCCGCCCCCGTCGGGCAGCAGGCGAACGTCGTCATCGGGACCGCGGCCGACTCGGTCGGCCCCGCCAAGCCGGTACCGGGCGCCAAGACCGGCGGCACGCTCAACGTGCTGCACCGCCGCGACTTCGCGCACCTCGACCCCGCGCGCACCTACGTCGGCGACCAGATGACGATGGCGGAGCTCCTCACCCGCCGGCTGACCTACTACAAGAAGGACGGCGACAAGACCGTCCTGATCGGCGACCTCGCCACCGACGCCGGCACCACCACCGACGGCGGCAAGACCTGGAAGTACACGCTCAAGGACAACATCAAGTTCGAGGACGGCTCGCCGATCACCTCGGCCGACGTCAAGTACGGCGTCGAGCGCACCTTCGTCCAGGACTACGCCGAGGGTCCGACCTGGATCCAGACGTGGCTGGCCGGCAGCGAGAAGTACTGGGAGTTCTACCCGGGTCCGTACGGCGGCAAGGAACTGCCGAACGACGTCGTCGAGACGCCCGACGCCAAGACGATCATCTTCCACTGCAAGGACGTCGAGCCGGACTTCCCGTTCGCGGCGTCCATGGGCATGACGGCCGCGGTGCCGAAGTCCAAGGACACCAAGGAGGAGTACGACAAGCACCCGTTCGCGTCCGGCCCGTACAAGATCGCCGAGCACGTCGTCGACAAGAGCATCACGCTGGTCAAGAACGACGCGTGGGACCCGAAGACCGACGCGGCGCGGCACCAGTACGTCGACCAGTTCAAGTTCGAGCTCGGCGTGGCCGCCCCGGTGCAGCTGCAGCGGGTGATCGCGGCCAAGGGCTCCGACGCCACCGCCATGGTGCTGACCGAGCGACTCGACTCGAACACCGCCAACCAGGTGATGAACGACCCGGCGCTCAAGGCCCGCGCGACCGACGGCGTCGGCCCGTACACCAACTACTGGACGATCAACACCAGGCGCATCCCCGACAAGCAGGTGCGCCTGGCGATCCTGACGGCGTTCCCGCGCCAGCAGGCCCGGCTCGCCGAAGGCGGCCCGGTCGCGGGCGACTTCGCCACCACGCTGGGCTCGCCGAACCAGCTCGGCTGGGCGAAGTACCCGAGCCCGCTGGACAGCATCCCGCCCACGGGTGACCCGGAGAAGGCCAAGCAGATCCTCACCGCGGCCGGCAAGATCGGCCAGCCGATCGTCTTCGGCTACGCGCCCACCGCGGTCGGGCAGGCCCGCGCCGTCGCGATCAAGGAGGGCCTGGACAAGGCCGGCTTCAAGGTCGAGCTCAAGGAACTCCCGGACAAGGAGTACCAGGACGTCATCTCCCTGGTCGACAAGCAGATCGACATCCACTGGAACGGCTGGGGCGCCGACTGGCCGACCGGCTCGACGGTCTACACCCCGGTGTTCGACGGCCGCAAGATCGTCGACAAGGGCCAGAACCTGTCGCTGTACTCCAACCCCGCCGTCGACAGCGAGATCGACCGGATCCTGAAGATCACCGACCCGCAGGTGCAGGGCGCGGAGTGGATGAAGCTCGACCAGAAGATCATGGACGACATCCCGGTGGTCCCGTACATCTACCAGCGCCACGTGCTCATGTACGGCCCGAACATCGGTGGGGCCGGGGTCAACGCCTACGGCGCGATCGACCTGAACAACGTGTTCGTGAAGGCGTAACGCTCAACGCACGGCGGCACGACGCCGGCGCGGCCCGGGCCTGCCCGGGCCGCGCCGGCCCCCCGGCCGCCCCCCCCCCGAGGGGAGCGCGCCCGGGCCCAGGGGCCG
>NZ_JASAOI010000035.1 GCF_029953285.1 Yinghuangia seranimata
GGGTCGGGGCTACCCCCCCCCCCCCGGGCCCCCCCCCCCCGGGGGGGGGGGCCCCCCCCCCCCCCGCCCCGGCCCCTCTGCCGCCCCCTCCGCTAGGGAAGAGAGCCAGGGCCATGCTCCGATTCCTTGTACGGCGCCTGCTCGGGGTGGTCGTCATCCTGACCGTCATCTGCGGCGTCACGTTCTACCTGTTCTTCGCCTCGTCCGGCGCGGAGTCCGTGGTCAGCCTCTCGTGCGGCAAGAACTGCACGCCGGACATGCGTACGCACGTCCGGCACGACCTCGGGTTGGACAAGTCGCTCGCCGAGCAGTTCTGGATCTACATCTCCGGGATCTTCACCGGGCGGGACATCGGCGCCAAGCACTGTGCCGCGCCGTGCCTCGGCTACTCGTTCAACAACAACGAGCCGGTGTGGAACACCCTGCTCGACCGCTTCCCGGTGACCCTGTCGCTGACCATCGGCGCCATCGCGATGATCATCTTCCTCGGCGTCACGCTCGGCACGCTGGCCGCGTTCTACCGCGGCAAGGTGTTCGACAAGATCGCCATGGGCACGTCGCTGGTCCTGGTGTCGACCCAGATCTACGTCCTCGGGCCGTTCCTGATCTGGGCGTTCGTCAACCAGCTCGGCTGGCTCGACCGGCCCGCCTACCATCCCTTCACCTCCGACATCGGAGGCTGGTTCACCGGGCTGCTGCTGCCGTGGTTCTGCCTGATGGCCATCTTCATGGCGCTGTACGCGCGCCTCACCAGATCCACGATGGTCGACGTCCTCAACGAGGACTTCGTCAGAACCCTGCACGCCAAGGGCCTCAACTCGCGGCGGATCTACTTCAAGCACGCCTTCCGCGCGGCGCTCAGCCCCATCATCACGGTCCTCGGCGTCGACGTCGGCGTGCTGATGGGCGGCGCGATCATCACCGAGACGACCTTCACGCTGCACGGCATCGGCATGCTCGCGGTCACCTCGGTCACCGACTCCGACCTGCCGCTGATGATGGGCGTCGTACTGGTCGCCGCCACCTTCACGGTCATGGCCAACCTCGTCGTGGACCTGCTGTACGCCTTCATCGACCCGCGCGTCCGCCTCGACTGACCAGGAGCCCTCATGCCCGACACCCCCGACGGCGCCGGCGTGCTCCTGCCGAAGCAGGTGGCGCCCGACTCCGCCTCCGTCCCCGCCCCGGACGCCGCGATCCTGTCCGTCCGCGACCTCACCGTCCGGTTCCGCACCGAGGACGGCGTCGTGAAGGCGGTCGACGGCCTGTCCTTCGACCTCGCGCGAGGGAGCACGCTCGGCATCGTGGGCGAGTCGGGATCCGGCAAATCGGTCACCGCGCTCTCCGTGCTCGGCCTGCACAACCCCGAGCGCACCGAGCTGGGGGGCACCATCCGCTTCGACGGCACGGAGCTGATCGGCGCGCCGCGCCGCACGCTCAACCGGCTGCGCGGCCGCCGCATCTCGATGATCTTCCAGGACGCGCTGGCCGCGCTGTCCCCCTTCTATACCGTCGGCGAGCAGATCGCCGAGACCTACCGCGAGCACATGGGTGCCTCCCGCAAGGAGGCGAAGGCCCGCGCCGTCGAGATGCTCGGCCGGGTCGGCATCCCCAATCCGAACCGCCGGGCCGACGACTACCCGCACCACTTCTCCGGCGGCATGCGCCAGCGCGCGATGATCGCGATGGCCCTGGTGTGCGACCCCGACCTGCTCATCGCCGACGAGCCGACCACCGCGCTCGACGTCACCGTCCAGGCGCAGATCCTCGACCTGATCGCCGACCTCCAGGCGGAGACCGGCACCGCGATCATCTTCATCACCCACGACCTCGGGGTGATCGCCTCGACCGTGCACGACGTGCTGGTCATGTACGCGGGGCGGTGCGTCGAGCGGGGCACCGTGCGCGAGGTCCTCAAGGATCCGCGACACCCCTATACATGGGGACTGCTCTCGTCGGTGCCCGAGCTGTCCGGCAGCGTCGACCTGCCGCTCCGGCCGGTGCGCGGCACGCCGCCGAGCCTGCTCAACCCGCCGCCCGGCTGCCCCTTCCACCCGCGCTGCGACTACGTGGCCCGGGTGCCGGAGCACGCCTGCTCGCTCGACCGCCCGCCGCTGGAGCTGGTGGCCGGGCGGGGCTCCGCGTGCCACCTCGCGACGGCCGACAAGACGCGGATCTTCGCCGACGAGGTGCGGCCGCTGCTCGGCTGAAAACCGCCCACCCGTCGCCCCCCGCCACCCATATTCGAAGGCGCTGCGCGCCTGCCCCCTCCTTCCCGCCGCCCCCCGCCACCCATATTCGAAGGCGCTGCGCGCCTGCCCCCTCCTTCCCGTCGCCCCCACCACCGCACCGTCGACCCGCAGGGAGCACGCATGGACCAGAAGACCGGCGTCCAGGACCGGCCCTCCGCCGAGCCGGGCACGGCCCCGCTCCTCGAGGTCGCGGGGCTGGTCAAACACTTCCCGGTACGCACCGGCGGTCTGGGCCGGCGCCAGGTCGGGAAGGTGCGCGCGGTCGACGGACTCGACCTGGCGGTGGGCGTGGGGGAGAGCCTCGGACTGGTCGGCGAGTCGGGGTGCGGCAAGTCGACGACCGGGCGGCTGATCACCCGGCTGCTGGAGCCGACCGACGGGTCGATCCGGTACCAGGGGAGGGAAATCGGCCACGCGACGCGGCGCGAGCTGGCGCCGATCCGCTCCGAGATCCAGATGATCTTCCAGGACCCGTACTCGTCGCTGAACCCGCGCCAGACGGTGGGTGCGATCGTCGCGGCGCCGATGGAGATCAACCGCATCGACCCGCCCGGCGGCCGCAAGGCCAAGGTCAAGGAGCTGCTCGAGCGGGTCGGGCTCAACCCGGAGCACTACAACCGCTTCCCGCACGAGTTCTCCGGCGGGCAGCGGCAGCGCGTCGGGATCGCCCGCGCGCTCGCGCTGCGGCCGAAACTGATCGTCGCGGACGAGCCGGTGTCCGCGCTGGACGTGTCGATCCAGGCCCAGGTGGTCAACCTGCTGCAGTCGCTGCAGCGCGAGCTGGACATCGCGTTCCTGTTCATCGCGCACGACCTGGCGGTCGTGCGGCACTTCTCGGAGCGCGTCGCGGTCATGTACCTCGGCAAGATCGTCGAGGTCGCGGACCGTGACTCGGTGTACGGGAACCCGCACCACCCGTACACACACACTCTGCTGTCGGCGGTGTGCGAACCGGATCCGGACAAGGCGCGCGGTCGGCGCGCGCTGCCGATCGGGGACCCGCCGAGCCCGCTCGCGCCGCCGTCGGGATGCCGCTTCCGCACCCGCTGCCCGAAGGCCCAGCCGCTGTGCGCCGAGCAGGAGCCGCCGCTCGCGCAACTGGCCGAACTGGCCGACGGGCACAGGGTCGCGTGCCACTTCCCGGGGCCCGCCGAGGACACGTTGACGCACCGCTGACCGGACCGCGCGTCCGCCCAGCGGGACCCCGCAGGATGCCGTCTCCGTCGGAGATGGCATCCTGTTTGTTTGTGCCACCGCGCTACGCGCGTCACCGACCCGGCCTCGGCGCCGATGGTCCACCTGGGTGCCGCCACTCTGCGTAGCGTTTTTTGCCGCACACCCCGAGGTAGGGACGCGGTGTGGTTGTTCGTTCATCGGACTGTATGCTCCGGACAGCGGTACCCCGTTACCGATTGGTCGCGTGTTGTTCGTGAAAATCTCACTCTGTGGCTGAGACGCTCCGGAGGGTCGCGTGATCAAACCGCAATGCTCCGAAGGGTTGGAGGCGCGGAAGTGGTGACGGATAGTAGAGGCGCTTGTGCTCGGAACACGGTCAATGCGCTCGGGGGCGCGACTGGACGGGCAGCCGCGGCGAGGACACCCCAGGGTTGCCCGTCGTTTTCACTTCCGAAGTGATGTTTGAGGAGGCAACCCATGCGCGGAACGACGCGCGCTAAGTGGCTGGCGGGGGTCGGGATCCTCGCCCTCGCCGCCACGGCCTGTGGCAGCAGCAGCGACAACAAGAAGAGCGACACCGGCTCCGGCGCCGGCAACAGCGCCAGCGGTGGCAGCTCGTCGGGCGGCTACTACACGGCCAGCAGCACCGAGCCGCAGAACCTCCTGCAGCCCGCCAACGCGAACGAGACCGGCGGCTTCTACCCGCTGAGCATGATGTTCCGCGGTCTGTACACCTACGACCCCAAGACCGGTGACACCGTCCCGGCCATGGCCGAGTCGATGGACACCACGGACTCCGTGAACTGGACCGTGAAGCTCAAGTCCGGGTGGACGTTCCACAACGGCGAGCCGGTCACCGCGAAGTCGTTCGTCGACGCCTGGAACTGGGGCGCGCTCTCCACGAACAAGCAGATCAACGCGACGTGGTACCAGCCGATCGAGGGCTACGACCAGCTCCACCCCGAGCAGGGTGAGCCCACCGCCCAGACGATGTCGGGCCTGAAGGTCGTCGACGACAACACCTTCACGATCAAGCTGACCTCGCCGATCTCGTCCTTCAAGGCGCAGATGGGCTACACGCCGTTCATGCCGCTGCCGACCGAGTTCTACAAGGACCCGGCCAAGTACGGCGAGGCCCCGATCGGCAACGGCCCCTTCCAGCTCGACACCGCCGCGGGCGGCTGGGAGCGGAAGAAGCAGATCACGGTCAAGCGGTACGACAACTACAAGGGCAACGACAAGGCGAAGGCGGCCGGCGTCAAGCTGGTCTTCTACACGACCTACGACGCCGCCTACACCGCGCTCCGTGACAACAAGCTGGACGTCATCGACCAGATGCCGACCTCGGCGATCGCCTCCTTCCAGAAGGACCTCGGCGACCGCGCGATCGTCCAGCCGCAGCTGTCGATCCAGAAGATCGGCTTCCCGCTGTACGACCCCGAGTGGTCGAAGCCGGGTGCCGAGAAGGTCCGCCAGGGCCTGAGCATGGCCATCGACCGTGCGGCGATCACCAAGGCGATCTACAAGGGCCTCGAGGTCCCGGCGAACGACTTCCTCGCCCCGGGCATCCCCGGCCACGCCGACGTCTGCGGCGACACCTGCAAGTTCAACCCGGAGAAGGCGAAGCAGCTCGTCGCCGAGGGTGGCGGCATCCCGCACGGCAAGCTGACCATCGCGACCAACGCCGACGGCCCGCACCGTGAGTGGGTCACCGCGGTCTGCAACAGCATCAACCAGGTCATCGGCGCCGGCTCCTGCGAGCCGAAGCTGTACCCGGAGTTCTCGGTTGCCCGTAAGGACATCAGCGGCCACAAGATGCAGGGTGCGTACCGCACCGGCTGGAAGGCCGACTACCCGTTCCCGGACAACTTCCTGAACGACGTCTACCGCACCGGTGCGGCGTCGAACGACGCGGGCTACAGCAGCCCGGTGTTCGACAACCTGGCCAAGCAGGCCATGGCCACGGCGGACAAGAACCAGTCGCTGGACCTGTGGAAGCAGGCCGAGGCCCAGATGGTGAAGGACCTTCCGTCCATCCCGCTCTGGTACTACACGACGAAGGCCGGCTACTCGACCAACGTCAGCAACGTCCAGTTCGACGTCTTCGGCAACCCGGTCTTCACCGAGGTCACCGTCAAGTAGTGAGCGACGTCTGACGGGCCCGGCCTGATCCTCAGCGGACCAGGCCGGGCCCCTCGGAGCGTAATGCGGGCGCAGCCGACGCCGTCCACAAGACGGGCGTCGGCTGCAGGCCGTGTCACCCTAAGCAGGAGGCTGGCATGGGGCGGTACGTCATCAGGCGGCTGCTGATGATGATCCCGGTGTTCATCGGGACCACGTTCTTGATCTATTACATGGTGTACCAGCTGGGTGGCGATCCCATCTCCGCCATGTTCGGGGACCGCGGCGCGGACCCCGTGTTCGTCGCACAGAAGCGGGCCGAGCTACACCTCGACGACTCGCTCATCGTGCAGTACTGGTACTACCTCAAGGGCCTCTTGCAAGGGGACTTCGGGACCACGCTGAACGGCATCCCGGTCGCCGACGAACTCAAGCGGGCCTTCCCGATCTCGATCCGGCTGGCGCTCGTCGCCTTCGCCATCGAGGTCGTCATCGGCGTCACCGCCGGCCTCATCGCGGGCCTGAAGCGCGGCAAGTTCGCCGACTCGGTCGTGCTGGTCGTGACGCTGGTCGTCATCTCCATCCCGGTCTTCGTGCTCGGCTACGTGCTGCAGTACTTCATGGGCCTCCAGTGGGGCTGGTTCCCGGCCACCGCCACCCCCGGCGACCCGACCTGGGAGGACCTGATCCTCCCCGGCATCGTGCTCGGCTCCCTGTCGCTGGCGTTCGTCGCCCGCCTCACCAGGACGAGCATCGTCGAGAACATCCGCGCGGACTACGTGCGCACGGCGACCGCCAAGGGCCTGCCCCGGCGCCGCGTCGTCACCGTCCACCTGCTGCGCAACTCGCTCATTCCGGTGGTCACCTTCCTGGGGGCGGACCTCGGCTCGCTGATGGCCGGCGCCATCGTGACCGAGGGCATCTTCAACGTCGACGGAGTCGGCCGGCTGATCTACCTGTCGGTGACCCGGCACGAGAGCTCGACGGTCGTCGGCGCGGTCGCCGCGCTGGTCATGATCTACCTGGTCATGAACCTGATCGTCGACCTGCTCTACGCCGTTCTGGACCCGAGGATTCGGTATGCCTGAGTACGAGAAGGATCACGAGCACCTGCCGACCGGGAGCCAGGAGCAGCCGGGTTTCGGCGACCAGGAGTTCCGTACGGTCGCGCTCGCCGACACCGAAGGCATGACGGTCGAGAAGACCGATGTGTACGCCGAGCCGGCGCCGGGCAAGCCGCGCGGCGCGTGGGGCGAGGCGTGGCGCGAACTGCGCCGCAGCCCGCGCTTCTACGTGTCGGCCGCGCTGCTCCTGCTGCTCGTCTTCATGGCGTTGTGGCCGGGCGTGTTCAGCAGCGCCGACCCCAACAACTGCCCGATCGTCGACACCGACATCAAGCCGAACGCCGACCACTGGTTCGGCACCAACACGCAGGGCTGTGACATCTACGCCCGCACGGTGTACGGCGCCCGCGCGTCGATCACCGTCGGCGTGGTGACCACCGCGCTCGTCGTGCTGCTCGGCGGTGTCATCGGCGCGTTCGCCGGCTACTTCGGCGGCTGGATCGACGCGATCCTCGCGCGCGTCACCGACGTGTTCTTCGGCATCCCGCTGCTGCTCGGCGCGCTGGTCTTCATGAGCGCGTTCCCCGAGGACCGCACCATCTGGCTCGTGGTCGGCGCGCTCGGCGTGTTCGGCTGGATGCAGATCGCCCGCATCATGCGCGGCTCCGTGGTCACCGTGAAGCAGTCCGACTACGTGGTCGCGGCCCGCGCGCTCGGTGCCGGCACGCCGCGCATACTGATGCGCCACGTGCTGCCGAACGCCATCGCGCCGGTCATCGTCGTGGCGACGATCTCCCTCGGCACCTTCATCGCCACCGAGGCGACGCTGTCCTTCCTCGGCATCGGCCTCCCGCCGACCGAGGTCTCGTGGGGCGCGGACATCTCCAGCGCCACCACGGTGATCCGGGACCAGCCGTACCAGCTGTTCTTCCCGTCGCTGTTCCTCTCCGTGACGGTGCTCAGCTTCATCCTGCTCGGCGACGCGGTCCGCGACGCCCTCGACCCGAAGCTCCGCTGACGGGGGAGGGGACATACCAGTGACGACGAACCAGCTGACCAAGACCGACGCGAAGGGCACCGTGCCCGGCGCGCCGCTGCTCGAGGTCGACAACCTGCACGTGGAGTTCCGGACCCGCGACGGGGTGGCCAAGGCCATCAACGGCGTGTCCTACTCGGTGGCCGCCGGCGAGACCCTCGCGGTGCTCGGCGAGTCGGGCTCCGGCAAGTCGGTGACCGCCCAGACGATCATGGGCATCCTCGACATGCCGCCCGGTGTCATCACCAAGGGCGAAATCCGCTTCCAGGGCCGCGACATGCTCAAGATGTCCGGCGAGGAGCGCCGCAAGATCCGCGGCAACAAGATCGCGATGATCTTCCAGGACGCGCTGTCCGCGCTGAACCCGGTGTACTCGGTGGGCTTCCAGCTCGGCGAGATGTTCCGGGTGCACAAGGGCATGTCGCGCAAGGACGCCAAGGCCAAGGCCATCGAGCTGATGGACCTGGTGAAGATCCCGGCGGCGAAGCAGCGGGTGAGCGACTACCCGCACCAGTTCTCCGGCGGTATGCGGCAGCGCATCATGATCGCCATGGCGATGGCGCTCGACCCCGAGCTGATCATCGCGGACGAGCCCACCACGGCGCTCGACGTGACGGTCCAGGCGCAGGTCATGGACCTGCTCGCGGACCTGCAGCGGGAACGCAACATGGGCCTGATCCTGATCACCCACGACCTCGGCGTGGTCGCCGACGTCGCGGACAAGATCGCGGTCATGTACGCGGGCCGCATCGTCGAGGAAGCCTCGGTGCACGACCTGTACCAGCGCCCCGCGCACCCGTACACCGAGGGCCTGCTCGCGTCGATCCCGCGCCTCGACCTCAAGGGCCAGGACCTGTACGCGATCAAGGGCCTGCCGCCGAACCTCATGCGCATCCCGACCGGATGCGCGTTCAACCCGCGCTGCCCGTACGCGCAGGACGTGTGCCGTACCGACGTCCCGCCGCTGCACGAGGTGGCCCCCGGCCGCGGCAGCGCGTGCCACTTCGCCAAGGAGGTGCTCGATGGCAACCGCGGCTGAGCCGATTCTCCAGGTCAACGGGCTGGTCAAGCACTTCCCGCTGACCCAGGGCATCCTCTTCCAGAAGCAGATCGGCGCCGTCAAGGCGGTCGACGGCGTCTCGTTCGAGCTCCACAAGGGCGAGACGCTCGGCCTGGTCGGCGAGTCCGGCTGCGGCAAGTCGACGGTCGCCAAGCTCCTGATGAACCTGGAGCGGGCGACCAAGGGCCAGGTCATGTACAAGGGCCAGGACATCTCGAAGCTGAGCGGCGGCGCCCTCAAGGCGGTGCGGCGCAACATCCAGATGGTGTTCCAGGACCCGTACACGTCGCTGAACCCGCGCATGACGGTCGCGGACATCATCGCCGAGCCGTACGCGATCCACCCGGAGGCGAAGCCGAAGCAGGGCGCCAAGAAGCGCGTCCAGGAGCTCCTCGAGCTGGTCGGCCTCAACCCGGAGCACATCAACCGGTACCCGCACCAGTTCTCCGGCGGTCAGCGGCAGCGCATCGGGATCGCCCGCGGCCTGGCGCTCAACCCGGAGATCATCATCTGCGACGAGCCGGTCTCCGCGCTCGACGTGTCGGTGCAGGCGCAGGTCATCAACCTGATGGAGAAGCTGCAGGGCGAGTTCGGCCTGTCGTACGTGTTCATCGCGCACGACCTGTCGATCGTCCGGCACATCTCCGACCGCGTCGCGGTGATGTACCTGGGCAAGATCGTGGAGATCGGCACCGAGACCGAGATCTACGACCACCCGACGCACCCGTACACGCAGGCGCTGCTGTCCGCGGTGCCGGTGCCGGACCCGACCGGGCGCGACAACCGCGACCGGATCATCCTGTCCGGCGACGTCCCGTCGCCCGCCAACCCGCCGTCGGGCTGCCGCTTCCGCACCCGCTGCTGGAAGGCGCAGGAGGTCTGCGCGCAGGAGGAGCCGCTGCTCCAGCTGCGCACGGGCATGCACGGGCCGGCGCTGCACGCCAGCGCGTGCCACTTCGCCGAGGAGAAGGACATCGTGCACGCGCACTGACGTCCCGCCCGAGGCGCAGGAACAGCGAACAGCGAACAGCGAACAGCGAACAGCGAACAGCGAACAGCAAAGGAGCCCCGCACCGTTGGTGCGGGGCTCCTTTGTCTTTATGCCTCTTGTCCTTTGTCCTTCGGTGGGCCGGCCTCAGTCGCCGAGCGCGCGCTTGAGGAAGTCGACCTGCAGGAGCAGCAGGTTCTCGGCCACCTGCTCCTGCGGCGTCATGTGCGTGACGCCGGACAGCGGCAGCACCTCGTGCGGACGCCCGGCCGCGAGCAGCGCGGACGACAGGCGCAGGGTGTGCGCCGCCACCACGTTGTCGTCGGCGAGCCCGTGGATGATCATCAGCGGCCGGGCCGGGTCCGCGACCTCGCCCAGATCCCCGCCGTCCACCAGCGAGTTCGCCGCGTACACCGCGGGCTGCTCGGCCGGGTGGCCGAGGTAGCGCTCGGTGTAGTGGGTGTCGTACAGCTGCCAGTCGGTGACCGGCGCCCCCGCGACGCCCGCGTGGAACACGTCGGGACGGCGCAGCACGGCGAGCGCGGACAGGTAACCGCCGTACGACCAGCCGCGGATGCCGACCCGGGTCAGGTCCAGGTACGGGCGGTCGACGGCGAGCGCCTGGAGTGCGGCGATCTGGTCGTCCAGCGTCGCGCCCGCGAAGTCGTCGCGGACCGCCTTCTCCCAGGCCGGCGAGTAGTGCGGCGTGCCGCGGCCGTCCGCGACGATGACGGCGAACCCCTGGTCGGCGAACCACTGCGAGGTCAGGTGCGGGTTGCGCGCGGCGACGACGCGCTGGCCGTGCGGGCCGCCGTACGGGTCGAGCAGCACCGGCAGCGAGACGCCCGACGTCGGGTCGAAGCCGCTCGGCAGCAGGATGGCGCACGGGATGGCGTCCGCGCCCGCGGTGGTCAGCTCGACCTCGGCGGTGAGCACGGGGGTCTCCGCGAACGACGCGATCTCGCCTACGGCGACGCCGTTCTGAAGGACCGTCACCTGCGGGCCGAAGCGGTCGAGCGACGACGACACCAGCACCGTGGTGGCGCCGGACCGCACCGCGGCGTGCACGCCGGGGGTGGTGGTCACGCGCGTCGCACCGTCGGCGCCGACCGCGTAGACGTGGATCTCGCCGGTCTCGCGCTCCTCGGCCTCGGCGCCCGCGGAGGCGGTGACCAGGATGTCCTCGGCACCGGTGTCGAGCACCGAACGCACGTGCAGCGTCGCGTCGGTGAGCGCCTTGTCGCCGACCAGGAGGCGGCGTGCCCCGTCGGCGTCGTCGACGAGCACGAGGCGGCCGTCGGGCGTCCACGCGGGCGCGCCGGGGATGACGTCGATCCACACCGGGTCGGTCTGGGTGCGCAGTTCGGTGGTCTCGCCGGTAGCCGGGTCGGCGGCGAGCACGCGCTGCGCGCGCTGGTCGCGGGTCTGCACGACCAGCAGCGGGGCGCCGGCCGAGCTCCACACGACGTTCGCGAGGTACGGGAACTCCTTGCGGTCCCAGGTGAGTTCCGTGCGCGCGCCGGTCGCGGCGTCGAATGCGAACAGCGTGACGTCGGCGTTCGCGGTGCCGGCCGCGGGGTAGGCGACCTCGTGCGCGGGGGAGGCGGGGTTGGCCGGGTCGGCGATCCACCAGCGGTCCACGGGCGCGTTGTCGACGCGCGCCGCGATCAGCGACGCGCCGTCCGGCGCCCACCAGTAGCCGCGGCTGCGCTGCATCTCCTCGGCGGCGATGAACTCCGCGACGCCCCATGTCACGTCGTCGTTGTCGGGGGTGGCGAGGGCGCGGTCGCCGGTGCCGTCGGCGTTGACGACGCGCAGTTCGCCGCCCGCGGTGTAGGCGATCAGGCCGCCGGTCGGGGCGGGACGCGGGTCGATCACCGGTCCCGGGGTGTCCAGTTCGGTGATGGCGCCGGTCGCCAGGTCGGCGGCGTACAGGCGCCCTGAGAGCGTGAACGCGGCCAGCGCGCCCGAGTTGTCGACGGCGTAGCCGACGATGCCGGCCGAGCCTTCGCGGCTGCGTTCGCGGCGCGCGCGCTCCTCCGCGGACAACTCCTCGGCGGCGCCGCCGAGCAGCGCGGCGGGGTCGGCGACGAGCCGTTCGCCGTCGCCCGGCCGGTAGGCCCACAGGCACGTGGCGCGGTCCTCGCCGGACTTGGACCGGAGGAACAGGACGGTGGGACCCGCGCCGGACGCGCCTGCGGTGATGGTGAAGGCGCGCGGCACCCCCAGCGTGAAGCGCTGGGTGCGGGCGTGTTGCCGGGGAAAGGTGATCTCCGAGCTCATGCCGCTCAGCCTACGGGGGCAGGGCCCGCGGTGTGGATGTCCGACAACCCGACCGGCCGGCGTTCGCTGTCGGCCGACCGGACCTGTCGCGGAGCTGAACGGGTGATTTCCGGCCGTGACTGTTGCGTAACTCATCGTGTCTGAGCTTGATTCGTTGTAACGGGCTTTTCAGCAACTTCGTCCCGGGAGGTGCGTGACCCATGGCGGTCTCGATCTCCGCCGTGCTGCTTCTGGGCATCATGGCCGTCTTCCTGATCCGCAAAGCCGCGCTTCGCCCGCTGCACGCCGTCGTGTGCGCACTGCTCGGCTTCTACCTGGCCGGTACCTCGCTGGCCCCGTCGATCCGCGACGCCGGCACGAGCTTCGCCGGCCTCGTCAACGGCATCCATTTCTGACCCGGTGCGCTTCCCGATCCGCGTCCGGTTCCGGGCCCGCGTACATCCGCGCATCCGGTTCCGCTCGCTCGCGCGGCGCTTCCGGCACGGCCGGTAATCCGTTCCGGCGGTCGACGTAGGGTTGCGGTCATGACGACCGAAGCCCCTCGCAACCGCTGGCTCGAAGTCACCGGCGGCACCCGGGGTCCCGCGTACGCGGAGCGCTTCCGGCGGCTCGCCGCCGAGGGCCGCGACATGCACGGCGAGGCCCGGTTCTGCGACGCGCTGCTGCCGCGCGGCGCCCGCGTCCTCGACGCCGGGTGCGGCACGGGGCGGCTCGGCACCGAACTGGCCCGGCGCGGGCACGTCGTCGTCGGCGTCGACATCGACGCGTCGATGGTCGGCGAGGCGCGCGCGGAAGCCCCCGAGCTCACGTGGCTGGTCGGCGACCTCGCCGAGCTCGACCCACGGGAGGTCGGCGGACCCGACGCGTTCGACCTCGCCGTCGCGGCCGGCAACGTCATGGTCTACCTGACGCC
This sequence comes from Yinghuangia seranimata, assembly GCF_029953285.1. Lineage (GTDB taxonomy): Bacteria > Actinomycetota > Actinomycetes > Streptomycetales > Streptomycetaceae > Yinghuangia > Yinghuangia seranimata. Next base: position 12,894 of record NZ_JASAOI010000035.1, read on the forward strand.
CGGCACCCTCGCGGCCGTGCTCGGCACCCTCGCGGCCTGCGTCACCCCCGCCGCGGGGCTCGTCGTCGCGGGCTTCGCCCTGGACGGCGGCAACGACGGCCTGCTGGTCACACCCGACGCCTACGACGCCGCGTGCGCCGCGGCCGGCCTGGAGCCCGTCGACCGGTTCGCGGGCTGGGACCGCGAGGAGTGGGACCCGGCGGGCGAGTACGGCGTGTTCGTCCACCGGCGGCGCTGAGCCCCGTCGGCCGTCGGCGGTTCCGGGCCGCCGGATCCGGCAGCGGGGCGCCCGGCGGTCGGCGCGGACGCGACGTAGGCTGGCCGTCATGACTGCGCCCGCATCGCCGCTCCGGCTGCTCCTGGTCCACGCCCACCCCGACGACGAGGTCATCAACAACGGTGCGAGCATGGCGCGCTACGCCGCCGAAGGCGTCCACGTCACGCTGGTGACCTGCACACTCGGTGAGGAGGGCGAGGTCCTCGTGCCCGAGCTGGCGCACCTCGCCGCCGATCGGGAGGACGCCCTCGGGCCGCACCGGATGACGGAGATCGCCGACTCCATGAAGGCGCTCGGCGTCGACGACCAGCGCTGGCTCGGCGGCCCCGGCCGCTACCGCGACTCCGGGATGATGGGCACCGCGCCCAACGAGCGCCCCGACTCCTTCTGGCAGGCCGACGTCGACGAGGCCGCCTCGCACCTGGTCGAGATCGTGCGCGAGTTGCGCCCGCAGGTGCTGGTCGCCTACGACGAGATCGGCGGGTACGGGCACCCCGACCACATCCAGGCGCACCGCGTCGCGATGCGCGCCGCCGAGCTGGCCGCCGACCCCGCGTACGGCGAGGGCGAGCCGTGGGGGATCAGCAAGATCTACTGGAACGCGGTCCCGCGCTCGGTCATCAAGGAGAGCTTCGACGCGCTCACCGCCCAGGGCAAGGAGCTGCCGTTCGACATCGTGGACGTCGACGAGCTGCCGTTCGTCGTGGACGACGCCCTGATCACCACCGGCATCGAGGCCGGCGAGTACCTCGACGCCAAGGTGGCGGCGCTGAAGGCGTACCCCACGCAGATCGCCACCGACGACACGTTCTTCGCGCTGTCCAACAACGTCGGCCAGTCGATCATGACGATCGAGCACTACCGGCTGGTCAAGGGCGAGCTCGGCGAGCGCAACGGCAAGGGCCACGAGACCGACCTGTTCGCAGGGCTGCGCGGCTGACCCGCGCGGACCGGCGTTAGAGTTCCTTTGTGATCGCCAAAGTCGGCCTGGGTGCCGCCTACCTCGCCCTCTTCGCGCTCGGCTGCGCGGTCGGCGTCGTCGGCGCCTTCGTGCAGGCCGCCTACCTGCCCGGCGGCCTGATCGCCGCGCTCGCGGGGGCCGGCGGCCTGTTCGTCGCGGGCGGCACCGTGATGCGCTCCAAGGCGGGCGCGGTGGTGCCCGCCGCGGCCTGGCTCATCACGGTGTTCTACATCGCCGCGGCGCCGCGCGCGGAGGGCGACTTCCTGTTCAGCAGCGGCGCGACGTCGTACCTGTACCTGTTCGGCGGCTCGATCCTCGGCGTGATGATCGCTATGCAGCCGTGGGGCGGCGGCAGCGGCCCCGTACTTCTTTCGGGTGAAAGGCTGCCGGGTCGCGGGAAGTGACCCGGCGCCCGGCCCATCCTCGTTGACGTGGGACGGTGCGGCGCCTCGGCGCAGCGCGTGCCGCGTCGTGAACGTAACTTCCGGCGCGCCGCATTCGTTGCTCCGCATGTAGCGGCCAAGTCCAGTCATGGCCCCACGTGTGCCGGAGAGGCACGCGGTTCCGTCCCGGTTACGGCGCGCCGCACACGATCCTGACCGGTCGGTGGCGGGTGCCGAGGACGCAACCGAGCCGTCGGTGGCCGCCTCGCGGGGCGGTCGAGGATCGCAACGGAGAGTTCGTTCGTCGTGAGCAACGACCACCCCACCACGCCGTCCGGCCTGCCCGAATCCGAGGAGCCGCACCCCTACTTCGATCCGCCGCCCCGGCGGCGGACCGAGCCGGGGCGCGACGCGGACCCGCCGGACCTGTCGGACCTGCTGCCGCCCCGTGACCCCGCCGAGTTCGACGCGTGGTTCGACGACGAGCCGGTGCGGCCCATGCCGCCGGTCGACGTCGTGCCGCCGACGCCCAGCGTCCCGGAGTACGAGTACGGGTACGAGACGCCGGAGCCTGACCGTGAGGACGACGGCGGCTCGGGGGACGGCGGCGGTTTCGGGGACGACCGGGCCTTCGGGGACGACCGCGGGTTCGGGGCGGGCGGCGGGTTCGACCCGGCGCCGTCCGGCGACGCCGCGCCGCTCGACCCGCTGACGCCGTTCGACTCCCTCGACTCCGTCGACCCCCTGGACGCACGCGAGCCGCTCGAACCGCTCGCGGCGCCGGCCGGGGTCGCCTCGTCAACGTCCTCTTCCGCGTCCTCCGACGCGGACCGCGGCGCGACCGGGCTGCCCGCCAAGGCCGGCCGGCGCAGCCTGATCGGCGCGTTCGGCCCGCCCGCCGACCTGCGGACCCCGATGCAGTCGGAGGGCTTCACACGGGGCTCGTCCGACGGCGACGGCGTCGACCAGACCATGACCACCCGGGTCAGCATCAAGATCCCCGGCTCGCGCCCGATCCCTCCGGTCGTGCTGCGCGGGCAGGCGCCGCTGGGCCTCGACGAGGACGGCTACGACGGGGTCGCCGGCCCCGGCGTCGACGCGGCCGGCATCCGCGGCTGGGACGACATCGACGACCACGAGTTCGGCGTCGACACCCCCGCGCGGGGCAACGCGCCCGTGGCCGCCGCGGCCCGGCGCGGCACGGGCACCGCGGGCACCGGCAGGCGCCGCCGCCGGACCCCGCTCATCGCGGCCGCGGCCGCGGTCGCGCTGGTCGGCGGGCTGTACGGCGCGTCGCTGGCGTACGCGGGCGGCGGCGTCCCGCGCGGCACCTCGGTGCTGGGCGTCGACATCGGCGGCCAGTCCAGGTCCGAGGCGGTGCGCACGCTGGAGAGCCGGCTCGGCGACCGCGCGGCCGGCCCGTTCGCGGTGCGCATCGGCGACAAGGACCTGGCGCTCGATCCGCCCAACGCCGGTCTGATCCTGGACGCGCGCGGCACCGTGGACCGCGCCGCGCAGCGCAGCCTCAACCCGTTCACGTCGATCCCGGCGATGTTCGGCGGCTCCCGCGACGTCAAGCCGCGCACCGTCGAGGACCCGGCGAAGCTGGCCGCCGCGCTCGACCAGCTGGCCTCCGACGCGGGCGAGCACCAGCGCGAGGGCGGTGTGTCGTTCGAGGGCGGCCGGGCCACCGCGATCCCGCCGCAGGTCGGCAGGGTGCTGGACACGCAGGCCGCGGTCGCGGTGGTGCGCGACGCGTACCTCAACACCAAGGGCCCGGTGGTGCTGCCGACCAAGCAGGCGACGCCGAAGGTCACGCAGGAGGAAGTGGACCGGGCGATGCGCGAGTTCGCGGTCCCGGCGATGTCCGGGCCGGTGACGCTGACGGCCGGCAAGGTCAGCCTCAAGCTGGAGCCCGCGACGCTCGCGAAGTACCTGTCGATGGTGCCGGACGCGAACGGGAAGCTGGTCCCCAAGATCGACACGGTCGGGCTGCAGGACGCGCTCGGCAACACCTTCTCGGCGGTCGGCCAGAAGCCGGTCAACGCGACGTTCAAGGTCGACAACGGCAAGGTCGCCGTGGTGCCGTCGAAGCCCGGCCAGGGCGTGTCGGGGGAGACCGCGGCGCAGGCACTGCTCGGGGTGCTGACCAAGTCGTCGGCGCGGACCGCGGCGGTGACGCTCGGGCCGGTGGAGCCCGCGCTCACGACGGCCAAGGCGGAGGCGCTCGGGATCACCGACGTGATCTCGACGTACACGACGAACTACCCGTACGCGGCCTACCGGCTGACCAACATCCACCGTGCCGCGGACCTGATCGACAACGGCGTGGTGATGCCCGGCGAGACGTGGTCGCTCAACGAGACCGTCGGCGAGCGGACCGCGGAGAACGGCTTCGCCAAGGGCACGATCATCAACAACGGCCGCTTCCAGACCGACTACGGCGGCGGCGTCTCGCAGGTCGCCACGACGATGTTCAACGCGGTGTTCTTCGCGGGGCTCAAGGACGTGCAGCACAAGCCGCACAGCTTCTGGATCGACCGCTACCCGGCGGGCCGCGAGGCGACCGTCGCGTGGCCGTCGCTCGACCTGAAGTGGCTGAACGACTCGGGCAAGCCGGTCTTCATCGACACCTCGTACACGGACTCGACGGTGACCGTCACGCTGCTGGGCACCAAGAAGTACGACCAGATCAAGTCGGTGAGTTCGGCCAAGTACGACCCGGTGCAGCCGAAGACGGTCAACGACACCAGCCCCGGGTGCGTCGCGCAGGGGCCGTCCGCGGGCTTCAAGATCGACGTGACGCGGGTGTTCGTCCAGGACGGCCGCGAGGTGCGGCGCGAGCAGTTCCACACCCGGTACGACGCCGCCGACAACATCGTCTGCGGGCCGGGGACACCCCCGGCGAGCGGCGCGGGCGCGAGCCCGCCGCCGCCCGCGGGGGCCAACGACTAGCCCAGGGGGACGCGCCCGACGTCGCTCGCCAGGTCCAGGCCGAGGGTGCGGTCGAGGTGGACGAGGGCCTCGAACCGGGCGCCTTCCGGCAGCGCCGTGTCGCCGGCGAGGGCGTTCAGCAGGGTGAGGGCGCCGGGCGTGTCGAGGCCGTCGTCGACCGCTGTGTGCCAGGCGGCGATCCGGTCGGCGGGCGGCGCGGCGGACGGCGACTCGGCGAAGCGGGCCACATCGGCCCGCAGTTCGCGGAGCCGGACGGCGGCCGCGGCGAACTCGTCCGCGCCCGGCGCGGGGTCGCCGGGGGCACGGCCGAGCAGGGCGAGGCGTACCGCGAGCGGGTCGGCGTCGGCCGCGCCCGACTCCGGGTCGGGGCCCACCGCGATGGTGAACCGGGCTCGGGCCGGGGAGGCGGGGTGGCCGGTCGGGACGACGTCCACGTCGGGCGGGGAGGCGGCGTCCCACTCCGCGTTCGGCGGGTGCACGTTGAAGGCCATCAGGTCCGGTACGGGGGCCTCCGGGCAGGTGTGCGCCGCGACGGCGGTCACCAGGCGCGCGCGTTCGGCGGCGCGGCGGACGAGGTCCGCGGTGACCGCCGCGCGCAGCGACGCCGGGCAGTAGGCCACCCGCAGCCGCCGTACGCCGGGTGGGGCGACGGGCTGCGGGCGGCCGGTCTGCGGGTCGGTGAGGTGCAGCATGAGGGCACCGTACCGGCGGGGGAGCGCTCAGCGGCGGACCGCGACGAAGCGCAGGCGTGTGTAGTCGGCGGACCATCGCCCGGAGGAGTCCGTGAGCCGGTCGCGCAGCAGTTCGTCGACGCGGGCGAGCAGCGCGTCGTGCCGCTCGACGGGGAAGGCGGCCAGCGTGCGCGGGCCGAACATGCGCCACCAGTCGGCCGCCGTGTCGCCCTCGGCGAGTGGCGTGGGGCGGTCGAAGTAGTGCGTGTAGACGACCTCGAACCCGGCGTTCTCCAGGCGCGTGGCGTGCTCGGCGGTGGACGGGAAGTACCAGGGCAGCGCGACCTCCGCCTCGGGCACGACCTCGGCGACGGCCTGCCGCAGCCCGTCGATCAGCGTCGCGACGTTGCGCCCCGCGCCGAACTCGGCGACGAACCGGCCGCCGGGCAGCAGCGCGTCCCGGACCCGGGCGATCGCGTCGTCGGGCCGGGTCAGCCAGTGCAGCACGGCGTTGGAGAACACCGCGTCGAACGGCTCGGCCACGCTCAGCTCGTAGACGTCGACGACCTCGAACGACGGTGCCCCCGGGGCCGATCCGTGCTTCTCCCGGGCGGTGCGGATCATCTCCGGGTCCCCGTCGACGCCGTGCACCACGGCGCCGGTCGCGGCGATCTCGACGGCCAGGTCGCCGGTGCCGCACCCGAGGTCGAGGATCCGCTCGTCGGCGCGCGGAGCGAGCAGCTCCACCACACCGCGACCGTACTGAGACACAAAGGAGAAGTTGCTGTCGTACTGCTTCGCGTTCCAGCTCATGCCTTGAAACATAAGGGGTGTGGTCGGAATGTGATACGGGTTTCTTGAATGTTGAGACAGCGGTCGGCGATGTGACGTACCCGGGGCCCGCCCCGCGGAACGATCCCGTTCCCGGTGCGTTGGAAGCGAGTAGAGTCCTTGCGCCACCGACAAAACCCGTAGGCCAGTCGATTCGCCCGACGGCTGCACCCGGCCGGGGCACCTGGCGAATCCCCCGGACACGTGCAGGACTTCGGAGGCAGGGATGGGGCCGAGCCGCGCGAACGCGCCGAACGGCGCCGCCGTGCCCGGCCCCGGAGACCGCGGCCGCGGCCCGCGCCGCGCCGGTCTCGCCGCACTGTTTCGCGGACGCCGACGCGGACGCCTGCGCTGGGCGCTCGTGATGGCCGTACTCGCCGCGCTGCCCGCCGTGTTCGTCGTCGCGCTGTCGGACGACAACGCGCACACCCGCGTCACCGCCGAATACGTGCCCGTCGAGAACTGGGACACCGGGTTCAAGTCGCTCTACATCCTGCGCAACACCGGCGACGAACCCGCGCACGGCTGGACGCTCCGCTTCCGCCTCGCGCCCGGCAGCGAGATCAGCCGCGTGTGGAACGGCCGGCTCGACGGGGAGGGCGGCCTGTACACCGTCCGCGGCGACGGCGAGCTCGGCCCCGGCAAGAGCGTCGACGTCACCATCGAGGTACGGCGCGGCGACACGCACGCGCCCCCCGAGATCCCGACCGACTGCACCATCGACAACCGGCCGTGCGCCGTCGCCGGGACGGCCGGAGCCGCCAACGGCGCCCGTGCGCCGATGCCGTCGCAGCAGTCCACCCCGGGCGTGCCCACCGAGTCCGAGCGCCGCGGCTCGGGGAAGCCCACCACCGACACGACCTCGCAGGGGCCCCTCGTGCCGCCCGCCCCGGCCACGCCGCCGCCCGGCACGGTGCCCACCCCGCGGCCCGGCGGGAGCACGGCGGTGCGGGTCAGCCCGTACATCGACGTGTCCGCGCCCGGCCCGTACGACCTCGCGGGGGCGCTGCGCACCACCGGAGTGCGCGACTGGACCCTGGCGTTCGTCGTCGACAGCGGCGACTGCACCCCCTCGTGGGGCGGCGGCATGCGGCTCAACGACCCCGCGGTCGTCCAACGCGTCAACGAACTGCGCACGCTCGGCGGCGACATCGGCATCTCCTTCGGCGGCTCGGCCGTCACCGACCTGGCCGCCTCGTGCACCACGCCGGAGGCCCTGGCCGCGGCCTACCTGAAGGTCGTCGACTCCTACCAGCTCACGCGCGTCGACCTCTACGTGGACGGTCGTTCGCTCGGCCGCCGCGACATCGTCGAGCGCCGCAACCAGGCCCTCGCGATCGTCGTCGACGCCGTCCACCGCAAGGGCGGCACCCTCAACATCACCTACTCGCTGCCGGTCACCCCGACCGGCTTCGGCGACGACGCCCTCGCGCTGCTGCGCGACGCCGGCACCCGGGGCATCCCCGTCGCGTACGTGAACCTGCTCGCGATGGACTACGGCTCGGCGATAGCGCCCGACCCCGCAGGGCGCATGGGCCGCTACGCGATGGACGCCGCGCGCACCGTCCACGAGCAGCTGCGCTCGCTGTGGCCGGCACTCGCCGACGAACAGGTCTGGCAGCGGATCTCCGTCACCCCGATGATCGGCACCGACGACGTGCCCGGCGAGGTCTTCACGCTCGAGGACGCCCGGCAGCTCGCCCGGTTCGCCGCCGAACAGCACGTCGGGCGGCTGTCGTGGTGGTCCGCGGGCCGCGACCGGCCGTGCGGCACGGGGGCGGGGCTGGTCATGGCCGACCCGGCGTGCAGCGGGGTCGCGCAGTCGCCGGAGTCCTACCTGGGGGCGTTCACCAGCCCGCCGCCCGCGGGCGACTGACGGGAAGTCATCGGCCGCCGCACGGAGGTCAGTTCAACCGGGCCCGCGCGGCACGGGCCTCGGTCCTGACCACTTCGGCCAGCTCCTTGTCGATCGCGCCGACGAGGTTCCCGAAGTCCTCCAACTCCGCGGCGCCGCCCAGGAAGTCACCGGTCAGCACGAGCAGCGAACCGCGCTCCCTGCGCAGCGCGGCCGGATGACGGGGGAGCAGCAGCGACAGCTCCACCGCCCACAGCCGCGTCCACGCGCGCTCCGGGGCCTGCGCCGGGTTCTGCGCCCAGACGCGGATGTTGTTCAGGATGCGCAGCAGCACGGCGATCGGCTGCGCGGGCGCGAACAGGTGCGGGTCGTCCGGCGAGCCGCCCGCGCCGAGCGCCAGGCCGCGCGCGTCGTCCACGGTCAGCAGCCTGCCGCCGTGGAACGGGTCGGCGAGCACGAACACGCCGTCCGGATCACCCACCCCGACCACGAAGTGCCCCGGCAGCGCGACCCCGTACACCGGGAGCCCGGCCCGGCGGCCGACCTCGATCCAGACCACCGACAACAGGATCGGCAGCCCGCGGCGCCGGCGCAGCACCTCGTGCAGCAGCGACGAACGCAGGTCGGTGTAGTCGGCTTCGGCCCCGCCGAACCCGGCCCGCACCCCCAGCACCAACGCCAGCACCGCCGCGGCCTGCGCGGGCTCCAGCTCCTCGGCGGGCCCTCCGAGCTTGCCCCGCACCGCCTCCGCGAGCCGGTCCAACTCGGCGAGCCACACCCCGGGTTCCACCCCGGGATCGGCCTCCCCGCCCATGACCAGACAGGCCTCCGCGAGCCCGACCGGCTCCCCGCGAACCAGCTCGGCGAAGCGCGCCCGCCGGGCATCCCGGTCGGCGGCGTTCGGGTCGGTCACCCTCGCGACTCCCTGCGGTAGTGGGGACGCACAGGCCGAACACACCCGCGACCCGAGCCGACACACCAGGGCCCACCCCCGGGCGTTCCCCTGGACAGGCCCTAGTCTGCCCGCCCCCAGCCCCCACCGCACCGACCCGACCCCCCTACCCCCCAACGCGTCGCCCCCACGAACCCTCCCACCAACGGCCCCCGCCCCCGACGAGGCCACAAAGCACAGGCACGAGCCCCCACTGGCCGACGACGCGCAGACGATCAACCCGACGGCCTGCCACACCACTCACGGGGACGCCGCGCGCCGAGGACGCGGGCAGGGGCACGCGGCCGTCGGGGCGACCCGGGACAGGCGGGTGTCCTGACGCCGTGAGATCGGGGTGACGCGGTCTGTGCTGGGCACGAAGTCGCCCGTCGACGGCCGCCTGCCTGCCGAAGGTCGCTGCCGCGAGGCCCCGCCGCTGCGCTGGACGGGCCCGCGCGAGCAACGGCGGGGTAGAAGACGGCGGGCGGTCGTCGGGACGCGCCCCGGGACGCGCGGGCATCGTGGCGCCACGAGGAGGTCGAGTGAGGCGCTCTCCTCAGGGGACGAAGCCGCGCATTGAGGGACCGCCTGGCCCGAGCACCCGACGACCCACGAGGCCGCCGCGCACGGGTGGGAGTCGCCTGCCTGCTGACGGTCGCTGCCGCGATGCCTCCGCCACTGCGCAGGACGGGCCCGCGCGAGCGACGGCGGGGTACGGGGCGGGGCTCGTCGGGGGTCAGGCCCTTGTTCGGTAGTGGTAGTGGTGGTGGTCGGTGAAGCCCAGGGTGTCGTACAGGGTCCGTGCCGGGGTGTTTTCTGGTTCGACCGAGAGATAGGCCAGGACGGCGCCTTCTGAGAGGGCTCGTGTGGTCAGGGCGGCCATGACGGCGCGGGCCAGGCCTTGGCGGCGGTGGGGTGGGGCGACCTCTATGGCGGTGAAGTTGGCGAGGCGTAGGCCGGTGCTGAGGTCGACGGTGCAGCGGCCGATGGCGACGGGGGTGTCGGCGGTGGTGGCCTCGGCGAAGAACGTGCCTCGGCTGCCCGTGAGGACGTGGCGGGCGGCGTCCGCGGCGGGGCCTGACGGGGCGGTCTTGTGGTAGACGCTCATCCAGTCGGCGTCGAGCTCGTCGGTGACCGTGACGGTCAGGCCGTCGGGGACGGTGACCCCGGTCAGGCGGTCGTGGACGGCGGCGAGGCGGGCCGTGCGGACGATCGCGGAGGCCTCCGTACCCCAGCCCCGTTCGGCCAGCTGGAGGTCCAAGGGGGAGCCGACGACGACCTGGAGGCGGGTCGGTAGGCCGCGGTCGGTGTACCAGCGTTCCGTGTGGGCCAGGGCCTCGTCGAGGGGCACGCCGGGCTCGTCGAGCGGCAGGACCGAGTTGGCGCGCCGGGTGAACCCCGCCGCCGCGCGCAGGTGCCACCCGCCGAGCGCCTCGTGTTCGACGGCCGGCCACGCCCGGTCGAGGGCGGCCTGCAGGACGGCGGGCGCGAGGGCCGAGGGTCCGCGCGTCGGAACAGCGGGCACGACTTTGCCCGCGACGAGTGTGTGTTCCGCCACCCGGGTGACGGTCCCGTCCTTCCGGGTGATGGTCAGAACTCCGTCGGTCCAGTCGCTGAGTTCGCCCACGACGTCGCCGTACACAGGGGCCTCTCCGGGCGGCCCCAGAAGGCGCCGAACCGACACCCTGCGCCCGACGTCCCCGGGTGTGATCCGGTTCACCTGAACCCCCGCCTGACTTTGCTGACCTGAGACCGTGATCTCTGTTGGTATGGGCCCGCTAGGAGATAGCCCGGGACCACCGCGATACTAGTGACGGGCATCGACGTTGCCGCGCTCCCGCGCATCTGTAACGACCCAGGCGTAGCCCGCCTAGAGGAGGAATCCCACGTGACGTACGTCATCGCGCAGCCCTGCGTCGACGTGAAGGACAAGGCTTGCATCGAGGAGTGCCCCGTCGACTGCATCTACGAGGGTGAGCGCGCCCTCTACATCCACCCTGACGAGTGTGTGGACTGTGGCGCGTGTGAGCCGGTCTGCCCCGTCGAGGCCATCTTCTACGAGGACGATGTCCCGGAGCAGTGGAAGGACTACTACAAGGCGAACGTCGAGTTCTTCGAGGACCTCGGCTCGCCCGGCGGCGCCTCCAAGCTCGGCCTGATCGAGAAGGACCACCCGATCATCGCCGCGCTGCCGCCGCAGAGCGAGGACGACTGAGCCTCGTGACCGCGACGCACGACAGCACCGCGCCGTCCGCCCCTGCCCAGGGGTGGGCGGCGCGGCGCGTCTCCGCCCGCCTGCCGGAGTTCCCGTGGGACCGCCTCGAGGTGTTCAAGGCGACTGCGGCGGAGCATCCGGACGGCATCGTCGACCTGTCGGTCGGCACCCCCGTCGACCCGACGCCGAGGCTGGTCCAGGACGCGCTCGTCGCCGCCGCCGACTCGCCGGGCTACCCGCTGACGTACGGCACGCCGGCGCTGCGTGAGGCGGTGGCCGACTGGCTGCGCCGCCGACTCGGTGTGACCGGCGCGGACCCGGCCGCCGTGCTGCCGCTGATCGGCACCAAGGAGCTGGTCGCCGGGCTGCCCGCGCTGCTCGGCCTCGGGCCGGGCGACAAGGTGCTGCATCCCGCGCTGGCGTATCCGACGTACGACGTCGGCGCGCGGCTCGCGGGTGCCGAGCCGGTCCCCGTCGCTGCCGGCGAGACCCCCGACCCCGAGGGCGTCCGCCTGGTGTGGCTCAACTCGCCGGGCAACCCGCACGGAGCGGTGAGCACCGTCGAGGAGCTGCGCGAGGTCGTGGCGTGGGCGCGCGGCATCGGCGCGCTGGTGGTGTCGGACGAGTGCTACATCGAGCTGGGCTGGGACGCCGAGCCGGTGTCGGTGCTGCACCCGGACGTGTGCGGCGGCTCCCACGAGGGGCTGCTCGCGCTGCACTCGCTGTCGAAGCGCTCGAACCTGGCCGGCTACCGGGCGGGGTTCGTCACCGGCGACCCGGCGGTGGTCAAGGAGCTGCTGGCGGTGCGCAAGCACGCGGGCATGATCGTCCCGGGCCCCGTGCAGGAGGCCATGCGGGTGGCGTTCGGCGACGACGAGCACGTGGCCGAGCAGAAGGCGCGGTACGGGGCGCGGCGCGCGCAGCTGCGCGGCGCCCTGGAGTCGGCCGGCTTCCGGATCGACCACTCCGAGGCCAGCCTGTACCTGTGGGCGACCCGCGACGAGCCGTGCTGGGACACGGTGGCGTGGCTCGCCGAGCGTGGTGTCCTGGTTGCGCCGGGCGACTTCTACGGGGTCGCGGGCGAGCGGCACGTACGGGTCGCGTTCACCGCGACCGACGAGCGGGTCGAGGCCGCCGTGGAGCGGCTGAAGTCGGCCTGAGGGCCGGCGGCCGAGACGTGTGATGTGCGGGGCGGGGCTCGGTCCCGCCCCGCACATCCGGGGGTTCCGCACGACGGATCCCGGCGGGATCCGGCTGATCGTTCTCGGTCGGTGCAGACCGGCTGTGATCAGAGGGACTGCGGAACCTCGCGGAGCGGCGTGCTGACGCCGCCGACGGTCTCGGCCGCGTTGGTGACCAGGTAGTTCTGCGTGCCGGTCGCGAGCGCGGCGTCGGCGTAGGGCAGCGCGGAGTTGAGCGACTTGTCGGTGTAGTAGCCGGCGATCGGCAGCGCCGGGTTGAGGCCCCACATCGCCGGGCCCAGGACGGACTCCTCGAGCTGCCGGCTCGCCATGTCGGCGGCCGTCGTCGGGACCGCGAGGTCGGGCTGGCTGATCCCGCCGACCGCGGGCAGCGGCAGGTCGGCGGCCTGTGCGGGGGCGGCCGCCAGGACGGGGGCCGCGCCGGCGGCGACCAGCAGCGCGGCCTGGGCCACACGGCGCGGGAGGGTGCTCGACATCGCGCTCCTCAAGAACACATCGGTTGGCCGGAGACAGGACCCGGCGCCCGTGCCGTTGGGGGCTCGGACGCCGGGTATATCTGCCGGAGCACCCGGAAGGTTCCGGGCACTGCGCCATGTGAGGGGATGAATTTGCGCGGTGTTCGGCTCGCCTGTGCGAACGCCGCGGCCCGGCCGGTGCCGTCGACCCTGTCGGCTCAGTCGGCGTAACGAATCCGCACGGTGCCCGGGTCGGGCGCGGCGCTCTTGCCGCCCTTGGACTGAGCGGTCGTCCAGCCGTCGCCGCCGTCGGAGCGCGACCACACCTTGCCGTCGTACGCGATCTCGCGGATGCCGAGCGTCTTGGCGTGCGCCAGCGCCCACTCGGCGACGACCCAGCCGCGGTCCGTCGCGCCGGGGCGGACGGTCACCGTGCCGGGGGTGTCCTCGCCGATCGACTGCGTGGTGAGCGCGCCCTTGAAGTCGTCGGTCAGCGCGTCGCGGATCGGCGCCGCGGTGGCCACGCCGGGCTTGCCCGTGAGCGTGCAGGTCATGCCGGCGGGGACGCGCCCGGACAGCGCCCCGGCGAACGCGGCGGCGCGCGGCTCGTGGCGGGCGTACGCCTCGGGGAACGCGCTGCGCTGCACCTTCTGCGCGGCCTCGGTCAGCGGCAGCGTGGGCCAGTCCTTGACCTTCACCAGGGCCTCGTAGAACTTGCCGGCCGCGTACGACGGGTCGGTGATCTGCTCGGCGGTGCCCCAGCCCTGCGACGGCCGCTGCTGGAAGAGCCCCAGCGAGTCGCGGTCGCCGTAGGTGATGTTGAACAGCTTCGACTCCTGCAGCGACGTCGCGATCGCGATCGTCATGGCGCGCTCGCCCTGCGGCAGGGCGCGTGCGTTCGCAACCGCGGCGATGGTCGAGGCGTTGGCCGCCTGCTCGGGGTCGAGGCGGACCTCGGTGCCGTCGGCGCCCTTCGCGGTGCACTCGTCGGAGGCGCCGCCGCCGGGGTTCAGGATCTTGACCACGGCGACGCCGACCGCCGCGAACAACCCGAGCACGACGGCCAGCGCGATCGCCCAGCCGACTATGCCGCCGCGCCCGTCCGCCTGCTCGTCGTGCTCTGAAGTGCGTTTTCTCTGGCCCACACGGCAAAGACTATGGTGATACGCATGCCTGGTGCCCTGGACCTCACGCGTGACGCCGCCCATGTGACCGCCCAGCTGGTCGACGTCCCGTCGGTGAGCGGCGAGGAGAAGGCGCTCGCGGACGTCGTCGAGGAGGTGCTGCGCGGGCTGCCGCACCTGACCGTCGACCGCGACGGCGACGCGGTGGTCGCCCGCACCTCGCTGGGCCGCGCCGAGCGGGTCGTGCTCGCCGGCCACCTGGACACCGTGCCGATCGCCGACAACGTGCCGTCGCGCCTCGACGGGCCGCTGCTGTACGGGTGCGGCACCTCGGACATGAAGTCCGGCGTCGCGGTGCAGCTGCGGCTCGCCGCGCTGCTGACCGCGCCCAGCCGGGACATCACCTACGTCTTCTACGACAACGAGGAGGTCGAGGCGCACCGCAACGGCCTCGGCCGGCTCGCCCGCAACCGCCCCGAGTGGCTCGCGGGCGACTTCGCGGTGCTGCTGGAGCCGACCGACGGCGTCGTCGAGGGCGGCTGCCAGGGCACGCTGCGGGTGCGGGTGACCACCGAGGGGCGTCGCGCGCACTCGGCGCGCTCGTGGCTCGGCGACAACGCGATCCACAAGGCCGCGCCGATCCTCGCCGCGCTGGAGGCCTACGAGCCGCGCGTCGCGGTGATCGACGGGCTGGAGTACCGCGAGGGCCTCAACGCGGTGGGCATCGAGGGCGGTGTGGCCGGCAACGTCATCCCGGACGCCTGCTCGGTGCTGGTCAACTTCCGCTTCGCGCCGGACCGTTCCGAGGCCGACGCGGAGGCGCACGTGCGCGAGGTGTTCGCGTCCGCGGTGGCGCGGGGCGCGACGGTGGAGCTGACCGACTCGGCCCCGGGCGCGCTGCCCGGGCTCGGGCAGCCGGCCGCGGCGGCGTTCGTCGAGGTGGTCGGCGGCGAGCCGCGCGCCAAGGTCGCGTGGACGGACGTCGCGCGGTTCTCCGCGCTCGGCGTGCCCGCGGTCAACTACGGCCCCGGCGACCCGGCGAAGGCCCACACCCGCGACGAGTACGTCGAGGTCGCGCAGGTGCTGCGGGCCGAGGAGCGGATGCTCGCCTGGCTGGGCTGATGAACCGCACGTGCCTCGGGCGTGACCGCCCGGTGCCTGCGCGTACCGATCGGATGATGTGATCGCGACAGTCGGGCAAATACCTCCGTCTGATCGCCCGCCGTGCCAGTGTTGTCGGCATGGACACGCGCTACACGCCCGAGGAACCCCCTGAGTTCGCGACCCCCGCCGAGCTCGCCGCCGCACACCCGACGACCGTCCGGCACCTGGGCGCCGAGGCGTGGCGGGTGCTGCGCATCCAGTCCGAGTTCGTGGAGGGCTTCGGGGCGCTCGCCGAACTCGGCCGGGCGGTGGCGGTCTTCGGATCCGCGCGCACCCCGGTCGGGACCCCCGAGTACATGCTCGGCGAGCAGGTCGGCAAGGCCCTGGTCGAGGCCGGGTACGCCGTCATCACAGGCGGCGGGCCGGGCGCGATGGAGGCGGCCAACAAGGGCGCGCAGGAGAACGGCGGCACGTCGGTGGGCCTCGGCATCGAGCTGCCCTTCGAGCAGGGCCTCAACCCGTACTGCGACATCGAGCTGAACTTCCGCTACTTCTTCGTCCGCAAGACGATGTTCGTGAAGTACGCGCAGGGCTTCGTCGTGCTGCCCGGCGGCATCGGCACGCTCGACGAACTGTTCGAGGCGCTCACCCTCGTCCAGACCCGCAAGGTCACGCACTTCCCGCTGGTGCTCATCGGCCGCGACTACTGGACCGGCCTGGTGGACTGGCTGCGCGACCAGGTCGTCGCGACCGGCAAGGCGTCCCCCAAGGACCTCGACCTCATCCACATCACGGACGACGTCGAGGAAGCCGTGCGCATCATCGTGAACGCCGACCTGCTGCTCGAGGAGGCCGAGGCCGCCGCGCGGCGCGCCAAGGAGGAGGCCGAGCGCCGCGCCTGCGGCTGACCCGCGGTGGGCCTCGGCTGACGTGACGCCAGGGGCGTGCGGGCCGACTGCGCCAAAGGGACGAACGGTCGACTGACCGGCATCCCGCCGACCGGCGGTGTTCACCGGGACGACACCGCCACGCGGGAGCGTGGCTGCGCCCGGTACGCCTCCCGGCGCCGGTGACGCGCGTTGATCACGCGGGTCCGTCCACTTGAGCAGGAGATCCGATGTCGCTGTCCCGTAGAGGCTTCCTGGGCCGCTCCGCCGTGGCCGGAGCCGGTATCGCGTTCGTCGGCAGCACCGAGGTGCTGCTCGCCCCCGGAGCCTTCGCGGCGCCCCGCGACAACCAGGACGACCAGGACGACGAGCGCCGCGGCCGCCCGTCGTTCGGCTACGGCCCGCTGGTCCCGGACCCGGCCGGCCGCCTCGCGCTGCCCGCGGGCTTCTCGTACCAGATCGTCAGCCAGGCCGGCGTCACCAAGCTGGAGTCGGGCCACTTCACGCCGAGCAACCACGACGGCACCGGCGCGTTCGACCGCGCGGGCGGCGGCAGCGTGCTCGTCAACAACCACGAGCTGCGCGGCAAGCTGGCCGACTGGCCGCTCCCGGTCCCGCACATCGAGGGCTACGTCTACGACCCGGGCGTGGCCGGCGGCTGCACCGTCGTCGAGGCGGACCGCCACGGCCGCCGCATCCGCGAGTACGTCGGCGTGGCCGGCACCTCGACGAACTGCGCCGGCGGACGCACGCCGTGGGAGACCTGGCTGACCTGCGAGGAGACCGAGGACCTGGCGGGCCAGAACGGCGCCACCAAGGACCACGGCTACGTGTTCGAGGTCGAGCCGTACGACAAGCACGCCAACCGCGACCCCAAGCCGATCAAGGCGCTGGGCCGGTACGCCCACGAGGCCGTCGCGGTCGACCCGCGCCGCGGCCACCTCTACCTGACCGAGGACGCCGGCAACCCGAACGGCCTGCTCTACCGCTGGGAGCCGCCGCGCGGCTTCCGCCACGGCCGCGGCCGCCTCAAGGGCCTCGCCGACGACGCGGGCACGCTCGCCGCGATGCACTGCCTCGACGCCGCCGGCAACCACGTCGACGACCTGTCGCGCGCCACCGAGATCGGCACCACCTACCAGGTCAAGTGGGTCCCGGTTCCGGAGCGCGACGCGCGCAAGACGGCGGTCCGCAAGCAGTTCACCAACAGCGACGTCACCCGCGGCCGCAAGCTCGAGGGCATCGCGTGGAACGAGACCGGCGTGTACGTCGTCACGTCGTTCGCCCGCGCCGAGAGCCCCGTCGCGCACGACGGCCAGGTCTGGTACTACGACCCGGCCCGCCAGCGCATCACGCTCAAGCTGCGCTACGGCGTCAACCCGAACCCGGCCGTGGACGGCGCGTTCGACAGCCCGGACAACATCACCGTGTCGCCCCACGGCGGCGTCATCCTCGCCGAGGACGGCGAGGGCATCCAGCACCTGGTCGGCGCCGCGAGCAACGGCCGCTCCTACCCGCTCGCGCGCAACGACGTGAACATGGGCACCCCGGAGAAGCCGGAGTACAGCGAGTTCACCGGCCCGACGTTCTCGTCCGACGAGAAGATCCTGTTCGCGAACGTCCAGGAGCCCGGCACCATGTTCGCGATCACCGGCCCGTGGCGGCACCACGCGGAGCTCTGACCCGGGCTCCGGCCTCCGGCGTACCGCCGGACCACTGAACGACCTCTGACCGGCACGCCGCGGCAGGGGATCACCGGCGGCGCAAGGACGGCGGCGACGTCGGGCGGTTGACGACCGCCTCGGTTGAGGGCGGCGGTTCGTCGAGCAGGGAAATACGGGGGAAGGGCCCCGCGTACCGGAAGGATCGATCCGGTGCGCGGGGCCCTGTCGTCCCGTCGGCGTTCGTCGTACGCGCGGTCAGGCCAGCGCGCGGCGCGCCACCGCGGGCGCCCGCGTGCCCTGGATCGTCGCCACCATGTCGAGCACCTGGCGCGTCTCGCGGACCTGGTGCACGCGGTACAGCCGCGCGCCCAGCCACGCCGACACGGCCGTCGTGGCGAGCGTGCCCAACAGCCGTTCGTTGACCGGCGCGTCGAGCGTCTCGCCGACGAAGTCCTTGTTGGACAGCGACACCAGCACCGGCCACCCGGTCTCGGCCATCTCGCCCAGCCGCCGGGTCGCCTCCAGCGAGTGCCGGGTGTTCTTCCCGAAGTCGTGGCCCGGGTCGATGATGATCGCGTCGCGGCGCACCCCGAGTCCGAGCGCGCGCTCGGCCAGGCCGACCGTCACGTCGAGGATGTCGGCCATGACGTCGTCGTAGCCGACCCGGTGCGGGCGGGTGCGCGGACGCGCGCGCCCCGCGTGCGTGCACACGATGCCGACGCCGTACCGCGCGGCCACCTCCGCGAGCTTCGGGTCGACGCCGCCCCACGCGTCGTTCAGCAGGTCGGCGCCGGCCTCGCAGACCGCCTCGCCGACCTCGTGCCGCCAGGTGTCGACGCTGATCACGACGTCCGGGTGGCGGCGGCGCACCTCGGCGACGAACGACACCGTGCGGCGCATCTCCTCGGCGGCGTCCACCTCCGCGCCCGGGCCGGCCTTGACCCCGCCGATGTCGACGATCCCGGCGCCCTCGGCCACCGCGCGCTCCACGGCCTCCAGCGCGGGGCGGTCGTCGAACGTCGCGCCCTTGTCGAAGAACGAGTCCGGCGTGCGGTTGACGATCGCCATGATCACGTGTTCGTCGTCGGCGAACTCGCGCGGCCCCAGCCTCAGCATCGCCACCCGTGCCTCCAGTTCATGCGTTCCCGTGCCGTGCGCACGCCGTCGCGGCGTTCCCGCGGCAGGCGGACATCCCCACCCCAGATCGTGGCACGATCGTCCCGTGCACGGCCGACAGGGGGCCGTGCCTGCTGCCGATCAGGGCTGCCGATCAGGTCAGGGGAGTGTCCGGTGTTCTGGATCCAGCTAGTCGTCGTGACCGGCGTGGTCTTCGTGGTCGCGGCGGTGGTCCTCGGCGCGGGCGGCACGCTGCCCGACGCGTACCCGGACCGCCCCGACCTGTCCTGGACCACCGACCGGCCGCTGACCGTCGAGGACGTCGACCGTGTGCGGTTCCCCGTCGTGCTGCGCGGCTACCGGATGAGCGAGGTCGACTACACGCTCGACCGGCTCAGCGCCGAGCTGTCCGCGCGCGACGCGCGGATCATGGACCTCGAGTACCGGCTCGCGGGCGTGCTGCCGGCGGGCGTCGCGGCGCCCTACACGCCGATGACCGTCCAGATGCCGCCGCCGGGCACCCAGGCCGCTCCCGACACGACCCCCGCCCAGGGCGACACGCCCGGTACCGGCGACCGTTCCGCGGGCCCCTCGGGCGGGCAGGACCGTACGGAAGGCGGACAGGCGTGAGCGACGAGCAGAAGGCCGTGGAGGCCGCAGAGCCGGGCGCGGTCGTCGTCGGCGAGGACGGCCTCGCACGCTGCCCCTGGGGGCTCAGCACGCCGGACTACGTCGAGTACCACGACACCGAGTGGGGCGTCCCGGTGCACGGCGACGACGCGCTGTTCGAGCGGCTGTGCCTGGAGGCGTTCCAGTCCGGCCTGTCGTGGATCACGATCCTGCGCCGCCGCGAGGGCTTCCGCGCGGCGTTCGACGGCTTCGTGATCGACAAGGTCGCGGTGTTCGACGACAAGGACGTGACGCGGCTCCTCGCGGACCCGGGGATCATCCGCAACCGCTCCAAGATCGAGGCGTGCATCGCGAACGCGAAGGTCGCCCAGAACCTGTCCGGCGGCCTCGACGCGCTCATCTGGGCGCACGCGCCGACCCCGAAGGGGCGCACCGCGCCCCGGACCGTCTCCGACGTCCCCGCGACCACGCCGGAGTCCGTGGCGCTGTCGAAGGACCTGCGCAAGCAGGGCTTCAAGTTCGTGGGACCGACGACGGCGTACGCGATGATGCAGGCGTGCGGCCTGGTCGACGACCACCTGGCCGACTGCCACGCCCGTCGTACGGTCTGACCCGGGCCCGACGAGGCCAACACGCTTGGCAGCACGGCCCGGTGGCCGAACGGCACGCGCTCCGCGCGGCCGCGAAGCGGGCGACCCCTCCCGCGATCGCTAGCGCCCGCCCGCATACCCTCCCGTCCACGCGCGAGCCTTCCGCCCGCCCCGCCCCCGCCCCGCGTGCGCGGGGCGCGGGCGCGAGGGCGCGGGCGGGACGGGAGGCGATGCGCGACGCCGCCTTACTTGCCGGTGAACTCCGGCTTCTGCTTCGTCAGGAACGCGTCGACCGCGATGCGGTGGTCGTCGGACCTGCCCGCGCGCAGCTGGAGTTCGTCCTCCTTCGCGAGCGCGTCGACGATCGAGTGGTCGGCGGCGTACGCCAGCGACTCCTTGATCGCGCCGTAGGCGACCGTCGGGCCGGACGCCAGCTTCGCGGCCAGCTCGCCCGCCGCGGCGGCGACCTGGTCGGCCGGGACGACCCGCGTCGCCAGGCCCAGCTCGAGCGCCTTCGCGGCCGGGATGGTCTCCGGCAGCATCAGCAGCTCCGTGGCGCGGGCGTGCCCGACCAGCCGCGGCAGCGTCCACGACGCGCCCGAGTCGGCGGTCAGCGCGACGCCCGCGAACGCCAGGTTGAAGCCCGCCGTGTCCGCCACGACCCGGAAGTCGCACGCGAACGCGATCGCCGCGCCCGCGCCGGCCGCCACGCCGTTGACCGCCGCGACGACCGGCTTGCGCATCGTCGCGAGCGCGGTGACCAGCGGGTTGTAGTGCTCCGACACCGTCGCGAACGTCGCCTCGGGGCTCTTCTGCAGCAGCTCGATGTGCTGCTTGAGGTCCTGGCCCACGCAGAACGCCCGGCCGGTGCCGGTGAGCACGACCGCGCGCACCTGGTCGTCCTCAGCCGCCCGCAGGACCGCGTCGCGCAGCGCGACCTTGGTGTCCGTGTCGAGCGCGTTCATGGCGTCGGCACGGTTGAGGGTGATGGTCGCGACGCCGTCGGCGAGGTCGTAGAGCACGTTGTCGGCCACGAGGGTCTCCTGTACGTGAGGGTCATCCGGCGATTACGGACAGGTCCGCCAGGTCAGCATGCCGGACGCCGCTCCGGCGGCCGCCTCGGCCCCCGTACCGCCGTCGTCCCACCCGTGGTCCCGCCGTGCCGCGCCACCGTCTCCGGCAGGTCGGCGGGGATGCGCGGAAACCCCGGAAAACCGGGCCGGGAAGGCCCACGAGTCGGTCGTCCATGACCGATGTTGCTCACCCCACCGCCGTATGCGGGATAATGGGGCCTGATCAATGCGCTCGAAGACCGGTGGCCGGATGAGCACCGGTGTGTCGATATGCAGGAAGGGGAACGAGCATGGCGGCCATGAAGCCGCGGACGGGCGACGGCCCGCTCGAGGTGACCAAGGAAGGGCGGGGCATCGTCATGCGCGTTCCGCTTGAGGGTGGAGGGCGGCTCGTTGTCGAGCTGACCCCCGACGAGGCGGGTGCGCTCAGCGAAGCGCTGGCCAACGCCACGGGCGCCAAGGCCTGACCTTCCCGGTGCCACCCTCGACCGTGTCGCGGTGAGCAGCGGCCCCGGCCGGTATGTGTTCAGGGAGTTCCAACGCGGATCGCAAGATCCACGGAGAACGGGACGAATCCGTGAGAACGTACCGGCTGGGGCCGTCGCATGCCCGCACACGGTCGTCGTCGTACCTCCGCCACGCCCGGCGCGGGGCGGTAGCGGTCAGGCCTTCTTGACCGCGCAGAGCAGCCCGTCGCCCACCGGCAGCAGCGCCGGCACGAGGGCGTCGTTCTCCCGGACCGAGCGCAGCACGTCGCGCACCGCGGTCGACTCCGCGTCCCGGTGCGCCGGATCGGCGACCCGGTCGTGCCACAGAGCGTCGTCGAAGCACACCAGGCCGCCCGGGCGCAGCAGGCGCAGGGCCTCGGCCAGGTACTCGCCGTACTCGCTCTTGTCGCCGTCGCAGAACACCAGGTCGTAGCCGCCGTCGGCGAGCCTCGGCAGCACCTCCAGCGCGGGGCCGGGGATGAAGCGGGCCCGGCCGCCGGAGAATCCCGCCTCGGCGTACGTCTCCTTCGCGATCCGCTGGTGGTCGGGCTCCAGGTCGACAGTCGTCAGGACGCCGTCGGCGCGCATGCCGCGCAGCAGGTGCACACCGGACACGCCGGTGCCGGTGCCGATCTCCGCGACCGCGCGGGCGCCGGTCGCGGCGGCGAGGAAGCACAGCGCCGCGCCCCCTCCGGGGCTGATCGGCGTGACGCCGACCTCCCGGGCGCGGTGGCGGGCCTGCACGAGGACCGCGTCCTCGCCGGCGTACGCCTCCGCGAAATCCCAGCCGGCCTGGCGGTTGCTGGAGATGGCTTCCTCCTCGCGTCGGGGCGCCCGGGGACCAGGGCGGCCGATTTCCGCAAGAGTAATGGAGCCCGCCCCGGGTCACCGGGGGTCCGGGCTCGCGTCGTGGCAGGTCGGGGCGGTGGTACGGGTCCCCCCGACGGGCGGCGGGGGAGCACGGCCGGAAAACGTGGCGAGGTCGGGACGCCGTGTCGGGAACCTGGCGGGCGGGTGGCTCGTTGGCCACTTCGGAACAGGAAAACAGCAGGTTCGTGCTGCCGGTCCGGTGCCGGGAGGCACTTATCCGGGCTTAACAGGCAGGTTGTCTATGGTGGTTGCGCTACTCGAAAGAGGAGGTGTGGCAGTGGACGACCACCGCGGGGATCAGACCGCTCCTCGCGCCGTCGCGCCTATGCCAAATCACGTGGCCGAAGCCGCAAACGCAACCACCGATCGCATGCCCGCCCCCGTCGTCGCCGACACCATGGCGCCGTCCGGGGACTTCGCGCCGAAGGCACCCGTGGAGGGCACGACCGCCCGCCCCGGCGCCGACGCGTGGACCCCGCCGTCGTGGGAGGACATCGTCCGCACCCACTCGGCACGGGTGTACCGACTTGCCTACCGACTGAGCGGCAACCCGCACGACGCGGACGACATCACGCAAGAGGTGTTCGTCCGGGTCTTCCGATCGCTGTCGAGCTACACGCCCGGCACGTTCGAAGGCTGGTTGCACCGGATCACCACGAACCTGTTCCTCGACATGGTGCGGCGTCGCCAGCGCATCCGGTTCGAGGGTCTCGCCGACGACGCGGCCGAACGGCTGCCCGGGCGCGAGCTCTCCCCGGCCCAGGCGTACGACGACGCGCACTTCGACGCGGACATCCAGCAGGCGCTCGACGCGCTCGCCCCGGAGTTCCGCGCCGCCGTCGTGCTTTGCGACATCGAGGGCCTGTCGTACGAGGAGATCGCCACCACGCTCGGTGTGAAACTGGGGACCGTTCGAAGCCGCATCCACCGCGGCAGGTCCCAGCTCCGGGCGGCGCTGCGGCACCGTGCCCCCCGGACCTCCGCCGACCGCGAGGACCACCCGGGGTGCGCGTCGGTGCAGAGATGAGGGCACCGTGACCGGTTCACCAGCCGGGGTGGCAGTCTGTACTGCTAGTTCTGCGGCTTTGGGAGCAGGCCAGTGAACCACCCCGAGGACAAGCTCGCCGCCTACGTGGACGGCGAGCTTGGGCACGAGGCCAGGGAGAAGGTCCTGGCCCACCTGGCGCAGTGCGCCGAATGCCGCGCCGAGGCCGAGGAGCAGCGGCGCGTCAAAGCGCTGCTCGCGCAGAGCCGGACGCCCGCGCCCTCGACGGACCTGATGGCGAGACTGCTCGCGCTGGGCGCCGGCGACGGTGGCCCCGGCGGCGAGGGCGAGGAGGCCGCCCCTCCTCGCGTCCCAGGGGCCGTCGCGCCCCTGACCGGCCGTGTCCCCGTTGCTCCGCCGCGCCCGCGCGGAGCCACCGGCCCGCGCCAGGGCCGGCCCAACAACGCCCCCGCACGGGTCCGACCGCCGGTCACCCGGCGCCGCCTCACGTTCGCCGCGGCGGGCGCGTTCTCGGTGATGGCCATGGCGCTCAGCAGCGCCGTCCTCACCAACGGCCCGGCCGGCGGATCGGCGGGCCGCCCCGCGGCCCCCGTCGTCGAGCGCAACCTGGTCGAACAGGCCGGCACCTTCGGCGCCGCCGCGACCCAGGCCCCGGAGACCCTGCAGCCGGCCGCCCTGACGGGCCAGACCCGCCCGCTGGCCGACCGCTCCCCGACCGAGGTCCCGACCGGCGCCCGCCGCCGCTGACCCGTCCGTCGACGACACGCCCCGCCCTGTTCGGAATCCGGACCGGGCGGGGACACTTGTGCGGGACCATTCGACGAAAGAGTGGCGCGGCCGCAACACGGAGGAACCCCGCATGACCGACGACCAACCCGCGGCCGCAGGTGCACACGACGGGCCCACCCCGCCCGCACCGGAGGGCGAGAGCCCGACCCCGAGCCACGACCACGGCCACGACGCCGTGCCGGACGCTCCGACCGCCGGGGGCACGTGGCCGGTGGGCGACGCGGATGCTCCAACGGGACCTGGTGCGCATGCCGAGCCGCACGCGAGCGGCACGGGCGCGGGCGACCGGACAGCCGTGCAGGCCGCGAGCGACGCGGGTGCACGCGACGGCGTCACGCCGCCCGCGGCTGGGAGCGCGGGTTTGACGCCGGGTCAGGGCCACGGCCACGACGCCGTGCCGGGCGCTCCGACCGCCGGGGGCATGTCGGCGGCGGGCGATGTGGGGCAGGCGTCCGCTGCGGGGGCGTATTCGGCTTATGGGGGCCAGCAGGGTGGGGCTGGTTGGGGGGCTGGGCAGGGTGGGGGCGTGCCTGGGTGGGGGTTTCCGCATCCGGCGGGGCAGGCGACTGTTCCGCCCTATTACGGGACTCCGTACGGGTGGCCGCAGGCGTATGCGATGGCGGCGCCTGTCAAGGAGCCCCGGGAGCCGGTCAAGTGGACGTGGCGGGTGGCGGCGGGGTTGGCGTGTGTGGCGTTGGCGGCCGGGGCCGTCGGGGGTGGGGTCGGCGCCTGGTGGGTGAACCGGGGCGAGTCGAGTGTGACGTTGCATCAGCCGGTGGCGTCGGGGCCTGAGCGGCCGAAGGGGACGGTCGCCGGGCTGGCGGCCAACACGTTGCCCGGGGTCGTTTATATCCATGCCGTGAAGGACGGCAAGGAGGCCACCGGCACCGGGTTCGTGCTGGACGGCAACGGCGACATCCTCACCAACAACCACGTCGTGGCGGACGCCGTCGACGGGGGGACGATCCGGGTCGTGTTCAACGGCGGCGAGGTCGCCGTCGCGGGGGTCGTCGGCCGGGACACGGGCTACGACCTCGCCGTGATCCGCGTCGACCACGTCAAGGGCCTGACCCCGTTGACGCTCGGCAACTCGGACGCGGTGCAGGTCGGCGACCCGGTCATCGCGATCGGCGCCCCGTACGACCTGGAGGGCACGGTCACCACCGGCATCATCTCCGCGAAGGACCGCCCGGTCAGCGCCGGCGGCGGGGGTGACGCGGTCTCGTACATCAGCGCGTTGCAGACGGACGCGCCGATCAACCCCGGCAACTCGGGCGGCCCGTTGATCGACGCCGCCGGCCGGGTGATCGGCGTCAACTCGGCGATCCGTTCCGCCGGCGGCGGCGAGGACCCGTTCGGCGGCGAGCACGCGGCCGGCAGCATCGGCCTCGGCTTCGCCATTCCGATCAACCAGGCGAAGCGCGTCGCGCAGCAGTTGATCGACAAGGGTTCGGCCGTGCACCCCGTGATCGGTGTCACATTGGACGTCGGTTACACCGGTGAGGGCGCGCGGGTCGCGGAGAGCGCCGCGAAGGACCAGCCGCCGGTGCGTTCGGGCGGTCCCGCGGACCGGGCGGGGGTCAAGCCGGGCGACGTCATCACGGCGATCGACGGCAAGAAGGTCACGGACGCGAACGGCCTGATCGTCGCGGTCCGCAGCAAGGCGCCGGGCGATCACGTGAAGCTGACGGTGCAGCGTAGCGGCCAGGAGCTGGCGTTGGACATGACGTTGGAGGGCGAGGGCGGCAAGCGCTGAACGCCCAGGCGTACGGCGCGCGCGAGGGCGGCAAGCTCAAGCGCGCGCCATGGCCTGGTCATGACGGGGGCATGACTGTCTGATCACATCTTCGGGCTAACCCGACAAACCAGACATTTCGCCGAAGAGGCCGGTGCCGGTCTCCGGCATCCGCCGTTACTGTTGTTGGGATCCGGTCGGCCGACCGGCTCTCGCCGCGCATCTCGTGGAGTCCAGGTGTTCGACGTCGGTCCGCTGGAGATGGTGGCGCTCATCGTCCTCGCGATCGTCATCTTCGGCCCCGACAAGCTGCCGAAGATGGTCGGCGAGGCCGCCCGCACGATACGCAAGTTCCGGGAGTTCTCCAGCAACGCGCGCTCCGACCTGCAGAAGGAGCTCGGCCCGGAGTTCGAGAACATCAAGTTCGAGGACCTCAACCCGAAGACGTTCGTCCGCAAGAACCTCATGGGCGACGACGACGCGCTCGGTCTCAAGGAGTTCGGCGACATCCGCCAGGACCTGACCAAGCAGCTGCGCTTCGAGGACGACGTGAACGGTTCCGCGAAGCCGGCGGCGCACCCGATGGAGAAGAACGGCACGCGCGTGCAGCCGGGCGAGCGCCCCCCGTACGACGCCGACGCCACCTGACGCGTGTCGGCGGAACAGCCGTAGTCTCGTCCCCCGTGCGACCCCCGAAACGGCGGGTCGTGGGCGATTGCCGCACACGCACCGGGCCCAAGGCCGTACCGTGCGAGAGCGGCACCCGGTGACGCGCTGGTGCGTCGCGCGAGCAGACAAGGCGAAGCATGGACACGATCAGCCACGCAGGCGTTCCGGACGAGGTGGTGGAGGACACGGTCGCGGAGGGGGCGGTCCCGTCGCTGTTGGACCAGTACCTCGCGGCCGATTTCCCGTGGTACGGCCTCGACGAGGGCTGGGACGGCCGCCGCTGGCTGGCCTCGGTGTGCCAGGGGCGTGAGGGCCTGGAGTACGGCACGCTGGGCCACGGCGACGCGCCGAGCCGCCGTCCGAGCGACCCGACGCCGCGCAGGTTCGTCTCGGTGGTGACGGTGCCGCAGCGCGACCGCCGCCCGAGCGGCGACGGCGCGGGGCTGCTGGAAGCCACGTCGATGGCGAGCGCCGCCTCGGTGGCCGGTGTCGCGCTGCTGGCCGACAGCTGGCCGTGGGAGCTGGACCGCGAGCTGCGCCAGGAGTGGATGGACCAGCAGACGCACCTGGCCTGGGAGTTGGCCGACCACCTCGACGGCGACGGCTGGACGGGCCTCGCGCTGCCGGTGAACGGCGTGCCGAGCCGGTTCCGCTACCGCGAGTCGGAGTACGGCTGGGTGCTGGCCGGCCAGGCCGCGGGCGTGTATCTCGGTGTGTACGGCGTCGGTGTGAGCGCGTACGGCCTGGGGCTGTCCCTGATGCCGGGGCTCAAGGCGTACGACACCCCGTAGGGGCCCCGCGCTCCGCGAGGCCGCCAGGACAACGGACGAGGCCCGGTAGCGCCGCTCAGCGGCGCGTACCGGGCCTCGCACGTTCCGGCTCGCGTCCCGACAGAGAGCCGGGACGCCCCCGGTCAGAACTTGCGCTTGGGCGTCAGCCCCAGCTGCATGCCGCTGAGCCCGCGCGACCGGTTCCCCAGCTTCGCCGCGATGCCGCGCAGCGCGACCGCCGCCGCCGAGTCCGGCGCGTCGAGGACGACCGGGGTTCCGGTGTCGCCGCCTTCGCGCAGCCGGGTGTCGATCGGGATCTGGCCGAGCAGCGGCACCTTGGTGCCGGTGGCCTGCGACAGGCCGTCGGCGACCCGCTGGCCGCCGCCGCTGCCGAAGACGTCGAGGATGTGGTCGTCGCAGTGCGGGCACGGGAGCCCGGACATGTTCTCGATGACGCCCGCGATGGTCTGCCGGGTCTCGACCGCGATGGTGCCCGCGCGCTCGGCGACCTCGGCCGCGGCCTGCTGCGGCGTCGTGACGACGAGGATCTCGGCGTTCGGCACCAGCTGCGCGACGGAGATGGCGATGTCGCCGGTGCCCGGCGGCAGGTCCATCAGCAGGACGTCGAGGTCGCCCCAGAACACGTCGGCGAGGAACTGCTGGAGCGCGCGGTGCAGCATCGGCCCGCGCCACACGACGGGCGCGTTGCCGGGCGTGAACATGCCGATGGAGATGACCTTCACGCCCTGCGCGGAGGGCGGCATGATCATGTTCTCGACCTGGGTGGGCCGCCCGTCGACGCCGAGCATGCGCGGCACCGAGTGGCCGTAGATGTCCGCGTCCACGACGCCGACCTTGAGGCCCTGGGCGGCGAGCGCCGCCGCCAGGTTCACGGTCACCGACGACTTGCCGACGCCGCCCTTGCCGGAGGCCACGGCGTACACGCGGGTCAGCGACCCGGGCTGGGCGAACGGCACCTCGCGCTCGGCCTGGCCGCCGCGCAGGTGGCTCGCCAGCTCCTTGCGCTGCGTGTCGCTCATCACGTCGAGTTCGACGTCGACCGCGGTCACGCCGGCGACGCCGGCGACCGCGGAGGACACCCGGGTGGTGATGGTGTCGCGCATGGGGCAGCCCGCGACGGTCAGGTAGACCGCGACCTTGACCCGCCCGTCGGGGGCGATGTCGACGGACTTGACCATGCCGAGCTCGGTGATCGGCTTGTTGATCTCGGGGTCGTCGACGGTCGCGAGGGCGTCCCGCACGGCGTCTTCCGAGACCGCGGTCCGCGGACCGTCGGATTCGAGGGTTGCCATACCAGTGAGCTTACGTCCCCGCGGAAGGGCCTCAGCGCCGGGGCGCCTCGATCCCCGGGCCCCCGTCGGGGCCGGGGAGGTCGCTCTGTGACGCGAGCCACGCGTCGGCCTCGCGCCGCTCGTCCAGCTCCTTGATCATCGACTGCAGCTCGGAGCGCACGAAGTCGCGCGTCGCGACCTCGCCGAGCGCGATGCGGAGCGCGGCGATCTCGCGGGTCAGGTACTCGGTGTCGGCGATGTTCCGCTCGTTGCGCGCCCGGTCCTGCTCGAGGTTGACGCGGTCGCGGTCGTCCTGCCGGTTCTGCGCCAGCAGGATCAGCGGCGCCGCGTAGGAGGCCTGCAGCGACAGCGCGAGGGTCAGGAAGATGAACGGGTACTCGTCGAACTTCCAGTCGCCGGGCGCCACGATGTTCCACAGCACCCACAGGATGATGGTGCCGGTCATGTAGACCAGGAACCGGCCGGTGCCGAGGAACCGCGCGATCCGCTCGGAGAACCGGCCGAACGACTCCGGGTCGTAGTTCGCGAACGGGCTGAACCGCCGCCTCGGCAGCCTCGGCTGGTCGAGCCGCGGCCGACGGCGCCGCTCGTCGGTGGCGGTGCCCCGCTCCTCACGCGCCATGCAGGCGGCTCCTCACCTGAGCGGTGTCCACGCGGTACGGCTCGCCGTGCGCGGCGCCCTCGCGCCAGTCGGTCGGCAGCAGGTGGTCGAGGACGTCGTCGACGGTCACCGCGCCGAGCAGGTGGTCGTCCTCGTCCACGACGGGCGCGGCGACCATGTTGTACGCGGCGAGGAAGCTCGTCACCTCGGCCAGCGGGGTGTCCGGGCGCAGCGGCCGCAGGTCGGTGTCGACGACGGCGCCGACGAGCGTGAACGGCGGGTCGCGGAGCAGCCGCTGGAAGTGCACGGTGCCCAGGTACTTGCCGGTCGGCGTCTCGGTCGGCGGCCGGCACACGTACACCTGGCTGGCGAGCGCGGGCGACAGGTCGGGGTTGCGGACCAGCGCGAGCGCCTCGGCGATGGTCGCGTCGGGCTCGAGGACGATCGGCTCGGTGGTCATCATGCCGCCGGCGGTGTCGTCCGAGTAGGTGAGCAGGCGGCGGACGTCCTCGGCCTCGTCGGGCTCCATGAGGTCGAGCAGCCGCTCCGCGGTGGCCTCGGGCAGCTCGTTGATGAGGTCGGCGGCGTCGTCCGGGTCCATCGCCTCCAGGACGTCGGCGGCGCGCTCCTCGCGCAACTGGCCGAGGATCTCGACCTGGTCGTCCTCGGGCAGCTCCTCGAGGACGTCCGCGAGCCGGTCGTCGTCGAGTGCGGCGGCCACCTCGACGCGGCGCTTGGACGACAGGTTGTGCAGCACGTTCGCGAGGTCGGCGGCGCGCAGCTGCTCGAACGTCGCGAGCAGGTTCGCGGCGCCCTGCTGGTCCTCGGGGCGCTCGAACCCGGTGACCGCGTTCCAGTCGACGGTCAGCGTCTCGCCGCGGCGCCGGCGCAGCGCGGAGCCGCCGCCGGACTTCTGCACGAACAGCTTGCTGACGTTCCAGTCCCGCCCGCGCCCCGCGCTCATCGCGACGTCGAGCACGGTGACCTGGTCGCCGGTCTCGCCGAGCGAGACGCGCCGGTCGAGCATCTCGGCGAGCACCAGCGTCTCGGTCGGCCGCTGCTCGAAGCGGCGCATGTTCACCAGGCCGGTCGTGATGACCTCGCCGGTCTCGACACTCGTCACGCGGGTCATCGGCACGAAGATGCGGCGCCGCGTCGCGACCTCGACGACGAGGCCGAGCACGCGCGGCGGCTGGCCGGCCGAGCGCAGCGCCACCACGACGTCGCGCAGCCGCCCCACCTGGTCGCCGCCCGGGTCGAACACCGCGGCGCCGGACAGATGCGAGATGAACACGCGGCCCGGCGTGCCGTTCATGTCCGCTCCTCTCGACGCGTCGACTCGACAGCACAGTACCGGCCGGGCGCCGTCCATGATCGGGTGAGGGACGGCCTTGTACGCTGCCCGTGACCCGCCCGCCCACCCACGTGTCGCCCCCCACCGCCCGTATTCGAGAGCGCCCCGCGCTCGCCCCTTCCCGAACCCGAGGGGATCCGTTGCGTCGTCGTCTGCGCGCCCCGCTCGTCGCGCTCCTGCTGGTGTGGGCCTTCGTGGCCGGCTGCTCGTCGGGCGACGACCCCACCGGGCTGTCGGCCGAGCCGACCGACTCGATCCTGACCAAGTCCCGCGATGCCGCCAAGGCCGCCACCTCGGTGCACGTGACCGGCACCTGGATAACGCAGCGCGTCGAGTACCAGATCGACATACGGGTCAAGACGGACGGCGCGGTCGGCACCATCAAGACGTCCGGAACGACCATCGAGCTGCTGCGCGTCGGCCCCGACCTGTTCGTGCGCGGCGACGAGGCGCTCTACCAGCCCCGCGACGGCCGGGTCGACCCGGACGCGGGGGCCGCCGCGCAGGTCCTGCGCGACAAGTTCGTCAAGGTGCCGCCGGACGACCCGTCGTTCGCCCGGCTGTCCGGGTTCACGCAGCTGCACCCGCTGCTGGACGACCTCTTCCAGCTGACCGGCAAGGTCAAGAAGGACGGCCGCAAGAACGTCCGCGGCAGCGAGACGCTGGTCCTGGTCGCCAACTCGGGACGCGGCGGCGAGGTCTACGTGTCGCTCGGCCAGCAGCCCTTCCCGATGCGCTACAGCCCGGGACCCAACGCCGGGCGGCTCGACCTTTACGAGTACAACGCGGACTTCCCCGTCGAGGTCCCGACCGGCGACCGGGTGATCGACTACGGGTCGCTCAACGGCAACCCGACGCAGGCCCCGGGCACCGACGCGGGCGCGGACAACCCGCAGCCCGGCACGTCCGGCGCGCCGACCGGCACCGCCAAGCCGTCCGCCTCGCCGACCGCGAAGCCGACGGGCAAGTCGACCGGCACACCGCGCTGACCGGTCACCGCGCTGTATCGCCCGGTCGCAGCGGGATACGGTGGCTCCCGGCTTCACAGAACCTCACACGGTAAGGACACACCCGGCGGTGATTCGAGGAAGCGCCCGGCGGCGTACCGGACTCGTGACGGCGGCGCTGCTGGCCGTGGCACTGGCGGCCGGCTGCAGCGTGGGCAAGCCCGCGCACCGGTCCTTCACCGACCCCAGCGACGAGCCGTCGGTCGGTCTCCCGCTCGGCAACCAGGTCGGCGGCCTCGACCCGGCGGCGATCCTGCAGCGCGCCCAGGCGGCCACGGCGGCGGCCGCGTTCGTGCACGTCAAGGGGCAGATCGCGGACCACGGCGCGGGCACGCCGTTCAGCGTCGACATGCGGTTCACCAACGCCGGCAGCGACGGCACGATCGTCCAGGACAAGGTGACCGCGCAGGTCACGCGCGTGCAGAACCAGGTGTGGCTCAAGGGCGACGACCGGTTCTGGACGCAGGTCGGCAGCGCGCAGGCCGAGGAGGCGAACCGCGGCAAGTACGTGCAGGTCCCGGTCGGCGACAAGCGGTTCACCGGCCTGGTGGAGAACACGTACGTCGAGCGCCTCGTCGCCAAGCTGCTCGGCAAGCCCGGCGCCCTGGAGAAGGGCGACACCCGCGAGGTCAACGGGCGCCCGGCGATCGCGCTGGTGGACCACACGGGCGGCGGCACCATCTGGGTCGCGACCGAGGGCGCGCCGTACCTGATGCGCCTCGAGTCGGCGCAGAACGCGAAGACGCGCGGCGCGATCGACTTCCTCGGCTACAACGAGCGCAGCGTGATCAGCGCGCCGGACCCCGACCAGGTCGTCGACAAGGACCTCTCGTCCGGCCCGCCCCGCACGGCGACGTCGACGAAGAAGCCCACGAGCGGCGGCGGCACGGGCGGCAAGACGCCCACGTCGAGCGGGAGCGGCTCGTCCCGCACCACGGCCCCGAGCACGACGCGCGGCACCAGCAGCGGCGCCACGGGCCTTCCGACCTCCGGCTGACGAGGCGGGCGTCAGCGCCCGCGCAGCCGGCGCCCGAGCGAGAAGTTCCTCGGCAGCGGCCCGCGCGTCGTCGCCGGAGTGGGCGGCGGCGTTGCCGCGTGGCCGCCGTCGGGGAGGTTCGGGCCGTGCGTTATGGCCTCGGGGGGACCGAGGCGCACGATGACGCAGTCGCGGGCCCAACGCTCGGGCGCGTGCTCCCCGTCGTGCGCGTTGAGGCGCTCGCCGTGCAGCGCGGCGGCGGCGTCCGGCCACCCGGGCGCGTCGGCGGCCAGCACGACCACGGCGGCGGCCCACACGACCAGCCGGCCGCCCTTGTCCTTGCTGCGGACCGTCACCTCGGCGCGCGACGCCTCGACCAGCCCCGGCACGTACTGCTCCAGGCCGCCCGCGGCGGTCGCCACCAGGATGTGCACGGCACCGTCGTGCCACACGTGCCACACCGGCCTCGGCACCGCGGCCGCGCCCTGCGGCGTGACCCACAGCAGGCCGGACTTCTTCGCGGCCTCTTCGGCCAGCGCGGCGTCGAACAGCGCGTCGGCGGTGGGCGCGGGACCCCCGGGCAGCTCGCTCATGGACGCCAGGGTCTCACGTACCGGACGCGGTGTACCCCACATAGCCCCGCTGGTGACCTGCCAGTAACCTGACCGCACGATCCGCATGCAATGGGAGGACCTTCTTATGGCCGCCACATCGCGAAGCCTGCGTTCCCGCCGTTCGTGTATGGCAGTTCCGGGCAGCAACCCGCGCTTCATCGAGAAGGCCCAGGGCCTTCCCGTCGACCAGGTCTTCCTCGACCTCGAGGACGCCTGTGCGCCGCTGGCGAAGGAGGGCGCGCGGCACACCATCGTCGACGCGCTGAACAACGGGGACTGGGGCAACCGGATCCGCACCGTGCGGGTCAACGACTGGACGACCCACTGGACGTACCGCGACGTGGTCACGGTCGTCGAGGGCGCGGGCGCCAACCTGGACTGCATCATGCTGCCCAAGGTGCAGGACGCGTCGCAGATCAAGGCGCTCGACCTGCTGCTCACACAGATCGAGAAGACGGTCGGCCTGGAGGTCGGGCGGATCGGCATCGAGGCGCAGATCGAGAACGCCCGCGGCCTGGTCAACGTCGACGAGATCGCGGCCGCGTCGGACCGCATCGAGACGATCATCTTCGGCCCGGCGGACTT
Source organism: Yinghuangia seranimata (assembly GCF_029953285.1). Classification (GTDB taxonomy): domain Bacteria; phylum Actinomycetota; class Actinomycetes; order Streptomycetales; family Streptomycetaceae; genus Yinghuangia; species Yinghuangia seranimata. The sequence goes on from NZ_JASAOI010000035.1 coordinate 46,595, forward strand.
CATGGCGTCGATCAACATGAAGTCGCTGGTCGTCGGCGAGCAGCCGCCCGGCTACGACACGGGCGACGCCTACCACTACATCCTCATGCGGATCCTCATGGCCGCGCGCATGCACGACCTGCAGGCGATCGACGGCCCGTACCTGCAGATCAAGGACACCGACGGGTTCCGCCGCGTGGCCGGCCGCTCGGCCGCGCTCGGCTACGACGGCAAGTGGGTCCTGCACCCGGGCCAGATCGACGCCGCGAACGAGGTGTACGCGCCGTCGCAGTCCGACTACGACCACGCCGAGATGATCCTCGACGCCTACGACTGGTGCACGTCGGAGGCCGGCGGCAAGAAGGGCGCCGCGATGCTCGGCGACGAGATGATCGACGAGGCGTCCCGCAAGATGGCGCTGGTCATCTCCGCCAAGGGCCGCGCCGCGGGCATGGAGCGCACGACCAAGTTCGAGCCGCCGCAGGGCTGAGCCCCGGTCGCACGACGAGGCGGCCCCGCATCCGTGCCGGGAGTGCGGGGCCGCGTCCGTTCCGGGTCAGCGCCGGTCGCCGAGCGGCAGCACGACCCACATGGTCTTGCCGCCGTCCTCGGTGGACTGCACGTCGGTGATGCCGTCCGCGTCGTGGACCACCTCGGTGACCACGCCCAGTGCGCCGAGCGCGTCGCGTGCGGTGGCGGGCGGGCGCGGGTCGGCGTCGTGCACGCCGACGCCGATGTGGCCGTCGCCGAGCACCATCGTGAGGGTGAAGGAAGGGGAGAGCCGGTCGGCGTTGCGTACCGAGTTCGCGGCCAGTTCGGAGACGATCAGCCGCAGGTCGTACGCGAGGTCCGTGCCGGGCGGCACGCCCCAGTCGGCGAGCGCTTCGGCGAGCAGCCGGCGGGCGTGGGGGATCGAGGCCGGGGCCGCGTTGAGGTGGGCGGTTCGGTGGCGGGCCCGCTGGTCGACAGTTGTCATAGGGTCCTCGCGCGACGTGCGGACGGGCGGGCTGCCCGTGCGGCACCGGACGGCACCGCGCGGACATCCGGCGGCGACGGCCGAGGCGCACAGCGGCTCGGTGCCGTGCGCCGCGCGGCGGAGCGGGCGAGGGAAAAGCCCGTCCGCGCACCACGCATCGGTCCGAAGTGGCCCACCATCCACCGGACAAGCCCCTAGCATGGCGCGCGCGGAGATCACGCCGCAATGCGTTCCCGGGCTCCGGTTCCCGCGCTGACCTGCGGTGTCTGGCCCGGTGCCGTTCTGCGCGGGTAGATCCGACCGGGTCCGGGGGTGTCCGACGCCGCGGAACGGGCACTATCCACTCTGCGAACCAGCCCGAGCGAGGTGGAAGCGGTCAATGAGCGCCATGCGGTCGCGTGCCACGGGGAGCGGCGACGCGCGCGACCCCGGGCCGATGGGACGGCAGGTGCGGCGGCTTCCGTTCACGTCGGCGTCCGGCGCGGTGGCCCGGTCGCGGACCTTCCTGCGTACGTCGATGCGGGCGTACGGGTGGCTGCCGTCGGACGGCCGCACGAGTGCACCCGCGGCGGACGACATCCTGCTGGTGGCCGTCGAACTGGTCACCAACGCCTGCCTGCACGGCGGCGGCCCGGTCGAACTGCGCATGGTGCGCGAGGACGGCACGGTGCGCATCGAGGTCGACGACCGCAGCGACGCGCGGCCCGAGCCGCGCAGTCCGTTCGACGGTCCGCGGGCCGGCGGGCACGGCCTGCACATCGTGCGCCGCCTGGCGCGCGAGTGGGGCGTGCGGCCGCACGGGCACGGGCGGCACGGCAAGACGGTGTGGGCGGAACTGGCGGAGCCCGACCGCGCCGTCGAGGACGACGGGCGGCCGGGCTCCGGGGTGTAGCGGTCGCCGCGGTGTGTTCCGGCGCTCCCTTGGCGGGGCGTCAGTTCAGCGCTGCGGCAGGGGTGTTCGCCGGGACGATCACCAGTGGACGGCGATCGGCGCGAGAGCGACCTTGTCGAACTTGAAGGTCCAGTCGATCTCCGCGGCGGTGATCGTGTTCACCTTGGTGCTGGTGACCAGGATCCAGGTGGTGAACTTGCCGTCCGAACCCGCCCACGCCGCCGAGAAGTTCGCGACCGGGGTGGTGCCGTTGACGCCGATGATGGCGATCAGCGTGTTCGGGGTGAAGTTCTCACCGGTGACCTTGACGAAGGTCCACGGCCGGATGTCGGTCTTGCTCAGCGTGATCTTCCGCTGCGGGACCGGGATTTCCTTCTTCTTCACCGCGATCGGCGCCGTGGCGGTCTTCGCGCCCTGGCTCACCTGCACGGTGTAGGAGCCGTCCGCGGTGCCGGCCGCGACGGTGGCCGTCCCGCCCAGCTTGCCGTCGGCGCCGACCGCCAGGGTGTTGGCGGAGATGCCGGCCGCGTTGCAGTTCGCGCCGGCCGCGTCGCAGAGCGCGGCGGTGGCCGGGGCGTTCGGCGTCCAGTTGAGGCCCGCGAGGGTGGTCGCGGTGCCGGGCTCGACGGTGCCGGGGTCGGCGCTGAGCGTCGGGACCTCGGGCTGCGGGGTCTTGACCGGGACGGTCTCGACCGCGCCGCCGCCGGACGTGATGTCGCACGGCGTGATCTGCGTGAGGTTGTACGCCGGGATGAAGACCTTGGTGACCAGCTTGGTCGGCGTGAAGGTCACGTCGCCCGAGGCGGTCGCGGGGATCGTCACGGAGCCGGTGTACGGCGGAGGCGTGATGGGCGCGTTCTGCGCGACGTCCATCGTGGTGGTCGCGCCGGTCACGGAGACCGTGCCGGACGCGCCGCCGCCGAGCGTGAACTCGATGGTCGGCGTCACCTGCACGCCGCTGAGCGCGACCGGGCTGGTCGCGGGGCTCGCGCCGAGCGTCACCGACGCGGTGACCGAGCCGCCGGGATCGGCCGGCTTCGGCGACATCGTCACGTCGATGGACTGCGGTCCGACGAAGTGTTTGTTGAGCGCTTCGACGAAGCAGTCGACGGTCGGCGTGACCGTGCCCGCGGACGCCGCGGGTGCGACGGCCAGCAGGCCGCTCGCCACGATCGCCCCGGCGCCCAGGCCGGCTGCGAGCCGCCTGCCGAGTGAGGTCATGGGGGTGGAGCTCCCTTCTGGAGGAGCAGGAAATCCGGGGGTACGGCCGGGGGCTCCCGACCCCTGTTCGGGAGCCGTCCGGCCGCACGACTGAAACGTGTTACAGAAGTGGGGCTGGGACATTGAGCCGTGTATTTCCAGGGAAGTCAAGAGTCGAATTACTGCGGGTAACACGCGGATCGGGGGGTGTGCAAGGCGCTGACCTGCGGTGACACGTGTCGACTTAAGGCGGCTCGGCGCGCCGGACCAATTCCGCGGGGCATTTGCAAAAACACGGAGGGTGCGGATCCCGTCCGCAAAGGACGGGCTCCGCACCCTCGTGAGGCCTCCCGGCACGGGCCGGGTCAGGCCGGGATCACACCAGCGTCAGCGTCACCGTCGCGGTGTACTGACCCGCCATCTGGTACTTCGGCACCGACAGCGCCAGGTCGGCGTCCGCCGCGAACTTGCCGCCGGTCACCTGCCCCGGTCCGCTCACCGCCGACGTGCTGCACAGCAGCGCGCCGTTCACCGGGCCGGCCGAGCCGGTGCTCACCGCGCTCGGCGAATCCGGGTCGGTCACCGTGCACTTCGGCGTCCAGCGCAGCCCGGTGCTCGGGATCGCGCCGTTGGTCGGCGACGTGAACGGCGTGACCTTGGCGGTCAGCGACCAGCCCAGCTGGCTGCCCCGGAAGTCCTGCACCGTCACGGTGTTGAGCTTGCCGGTCATGGTCTGGGCGGTGCCGTTGAGCGTGATCGGCGACAGCGTGATGCCCGGGCTGGCCTGCGTCATGGCCAGCGGACCCGGGTTGACCGGGCCGCCGGTGTCGCCGCCGGTCTCGACGGTGAACTTGGCGGCCGCCGCCTTGTTCATGTCGGTGCCCTCTGCCGCCGCGATCTGGTCGGTCTGCGCCTTGGTCACGGTGAGCTGGGCGGTGAAGGTGCCGTCCGGCCCCGACTTGAGGAACGCCAGGTCGAAGGTCGGGTTGAGGTCCTTGTCGACGCCCGCCACCGAGATGTCGACGTTCGGCGCGTAGCCGGTGCCCTTCACCGTCACCACGGTGCCCAGCGGCCCGTGGTTCGGGGTCAGCGTCACCGCGCGGTTGTTCGCGGCGGGCGGCTGTACCTCGAGCGGCGCGGTCGCCGACGCCGTGCCGACGGACACCTTGAACAGCCGTGCGCCCTGCGGCGCCGTGGGCTTGAGCGTCGCGGTGCCCGACAGCTTGCCGTCCGCGGCCACCGTCAGGGTGTTGGCGGAGAACGCCGCCTCGTCGCACGCCGAACCGTCGGCGGCGCACAGCGCGGGACGCGGAGTGTCCGCGCCCACGGGCCAGTTGATGCCGCCGGCGGTCACCGCGTCGCCCGCCTTCACGGCCGCCGGGGTGGCGGTCAGCGTCGGCGCGGGCGGCGCCGGGATGCCGACCTGCGCGGTCGACGAGACGCCCGGCGTGCCGGACGCGGTGCACGTCGAGGTCTGTGCGATGAGCTTGAGCGAGTAGTCGCCCGGGCTCACGCTGATCGGGCCGTTCGCGGTGACCGGGAAGGTGCCGGTCATGTCGGACGCCTGGACGACGGCCGGCGGCGCGCCCGCGCCCGGGTTCTTCTTCGGACCGTTGACGACGACCGTGCCGGTCTGCGCGCCGGTCAGGGTCACCACGCCGGACGGCGTGACGGTGTCGGCGAGCAGGATGACGCCCGGCATCTGCGGATTGCGCGGGTAGTCCTTCCACCGCCACGTGACGGTGACCTGGTCGCCGATGCTGTAGTACGGCTTCTCCGGGCTCAGCTCCAGCACGACCTTCGGCGTCCAGCCGTAGTTCGCGTTGTTCGTCACCTGCTTGCAGTTGACCGAGTACGCGACCGGCTCGGCCCACGCGGGTGCGTCGTTGCGCACCTTCAGCGGGACGGACACCGACGTCGCGCCGGAGGTGACGCGCAGCTTGTAGTCGCCCTCACCGGTGGTGTTGAGCACCCCGGCACGGCCGGTCAGGTTGCCGTTGGCGTCGACCGCCACACCGCTCGCGGCCACCTTCGAGGTGCCGCACGCGGTGCCGTCCGCCGCGCACAGCTCGACGAGCGGCGCGGCGCCGCCGGCAGGCCAGTTCGCCCCGGTGAGCAGCACGGGCGCGCTGCCCGGGCGGATCGCGGAGCGGCTCACGCCGAGCGTCGCGGGCTGGATGGAGCCGTCGACGTCGAGCGTGGTGGACACCCCGGGGGTGCCGGTCGCGTTGCAGGGGGTCTCCCACGTACCCACCTGGTGCGCGACGTTCTTGTAGCTGCCCGGCGACAGGCTGATGGTGCCGGGCTTGCTGACGGTGAACGTGCCGGTCATGTTCGACAGCCACAGCGGCTGGCCGCTCGGCGTCGACGCGTTCTTCTGCGGTCCGGACACCGCGACCGTGCCGCCCTGCGCGCCGGAGACGTTGACGGTGCCGAACGGCTGGACGGAGTCGGCGTTGACGGTCACACCGGACGGGTTGTTCGCGGCGGCCTTCCACGTCCAGGTGACGGTGACCTGGTCGCCGACCGCGTACTTCGGCTTGACCGGGCTGACGCTCAGGTCGACCTGGGCGTTGAAGTCGAACGGGCCGCCGCCGACGCTCGGCGGCGTGCAGTGCACGTTGTACGCGACGGTCGCGGCATGCGCGGCAGGTGACCCCAGCGCGACGACGGCCCCGACGGTCATGACAGCGGTCCCCAGGACCGATGCCAGGGTCCTCGCGGGTTTGCGCATCGAGAGAGTTCCCTCCTCGGGACAGGAAGACGGCCCGTCCCGGGGTGTGCGGAAGAAGGCTGCGGGCGGCACGGGCGACGCGGTGTCAGGGGAAGGCCGCGGCCGAGTGGTCCGGTGCCCCACACACCGGATCCGCACCCGCAGTGAAACGTGTTACAGAAATGAGCTCCGCTAATTCAGCGGTGCCGGGGCCCGGAAGTCAAGGGCGGCACGGACGTTCCAACCGTCCTTTACCCTCCGGACCCCGCTCAGGCTTGGCTCAGGTCCGGCTCAGGTCAGGCTCAACGTGACGGTCACGGCGTACGGTTCGACGCCCTGGCGCGGCGCGTCGAGCACCAGGCCCACGTCCACCTGGAACTCGCCGCCGGTCACCGCGCCGGTGCTCGCGCCCTGCTGGCACAGCAGGCCCGGGTCGAGCGCGGCAGGGCCGACGCTGCCGCTCTGCACGGCACTCGGCGACTTCGCGGTCGCGCCGCAGCGTGGCATCAGTGTGATGCGGTCGCCGGGCAGCGCGCTGCCGTTCGGGCCGGTGACGGTGCCGACCTGGCCGGTGAGCGACCAGCCGAGCGTGCTGCCGCGCTGGTCGACCACGGAGAACGGGGCGAGGCTGCCGGTCAGCGGGCCCGTGCCGTCCGCCGGCGCCGAGGTGTCGGCCGACGTGCGGGGCTGGATGAACAGCGAACCGGGCGGCGGGCCTTGCTGCGCGGCGGGTGCCGCGTCGCCGCCGGGAACGCCGGCGCCCGCACCCGCGCCCGGTCCCGTGCCGCCCGGGGAGACCGACGTGCTCGGGGCGGCGCCCGACGGCGTCGCGCCCGGCGTTGCGGTGGCCCCGGGCGTGCCCGGCGCGGGCGTGCCGCCGGGGGACGCGGTGCCTCCGGGGGTCGGGCTGCCGGTGCCGCCGGGCGTGGGCGTACCGCCGCCGCCGGGGGTCGGCGTGGTGCCGGACTGGATGCTGGTGGCCACGGCGGGTGTTCCCGTGGGCGTGCACGTCGACGGACCGACGGCCTGCCATGTGGTGAAGGCGTAGACGCCGGGGGAGAGGTCGATGCGACCGGCCGCGGTCACCTTGAACTTCCCGGTCATGTCGGACGCCGCCAGCGGCTGACCGCCCCACGACGTCGGGTTCTTGCGCGGACCGGTCATCGCGATGTCGCCGGTCTGCGCGCCGGTCGTCTTTACCACGCCGCTCGGCGTCGCGGTGTCCGCGGCGACCACGAGCCATGAAGAGGGGTTGCGCGGCGGGGTCTTCCAGTGCCACGTCACGGTGACCTCGTCACCGATCGCGTACGCCGCCTTCTGCGGCGCGACGCTCAGCTCGATCTGCGGCTGCCAGTCGAAGTCGCCGCCGTGCGCGGGCCACGTGACGCAGCGGACCGTGTCGGTGACGGCCGCGGCGCGGGCCGGCTCCGGTGCCGCGATCCCGGCCCCCGCGACGGCCGCGAGGATTCCGAGGGCCGTGAGGAGCCCGGTGCGCCGTCGTTCCATGGTGCAGCGCTTCCTTTCCGCGGTGCCGTGCCGTTCGCCTTGCCCCCCGACCGGCCGCACTACTGACCGCCGGTTGAACAGCAATTCACCCGGCTTGACTGACGGCGTGTCAAGGTGTCGCGCCACAACCGGCGGTGGCCGCGGCGGGCGCGGATTTGGTGACACGTGTCGATCCGCTCCAGTTGGCCGATTCCATGTCAAGCGTCTTGTCGATACGGCGATTTCCCTGCTTGCGGGCGATGCCGAACCGTTTCCCGACACCGGCGTTTTTTCTGTCGATGACTGTTGTTCGCTGATGCCTCTTGTCGTACCGTCACCCCAGGATCTGACATGCCATCAATGACTGGCACAGTCTTGATGTCTCTCGGGGTGCGGTGCAGACGGGGTCTTCGAGCGACTGAAGCCCAGGTCAGCGTGCCCAGGGCCTGTGCGTTCGTACGGGCCGTCGAGTCCGTTCTCGGCCGTCGATACGACAGGCAAGTCCCCGAAGGGAGAACCACTCCATGGCCAGGGCTCTCAAGTCCCTTTCCGGCGGTATAGGCGCCGCGGCGCTCGCGACCGGCGCGGTGCTGGCCTTTGCGCCGCAGGCGTCCGCAGGCACGATCAACCCGACCGTCAGCTGCACGGTCCCGGTCGTCGGCGAGCAGCACGGCCCGCAGTCCATCCAGGTGGACGTCAACCCGGCCAGCGCCGCCGCGGGCGCCAAGGTCAAGGTGAAGATGACCACCGGCGAGGCGCCTATCAAGTCGCCGCTGGACGTCGGCAAGACCAAGGTGACGCCTTCGGCGACCTTCAAGCTGTCGACGGGCGGCACCGCCACGGTGACCGGTCCCGAGCAGGAGATCGAGGTCAAGAAGGACACGCCGCAGAAGCTCGCGCCGTGGGAGGGCGACCTCACCATTCCGGCAGGCGCCTCCGGCAAGATCGACCTGACGATCGACAAGATGGTCACCAAGACCTCGTACGGCGACACCCCGTGCGTCATCACGGCCGGCAACGGCGTGGTCGCGAGCATCACGGTCACCGGTGGCGGAACCTCCGGCACGACGACGTCCGGCACCACGAGCGGCACGACGACGTCCGGCACGACGTCCGGCACGACGAGCGGCACGACGACGTCCGGCACGACGAGCGGCACGACGACGTCCGGCACGACGACGTCCGGCACCAGCACGTCGGGCACCACGTCCGGCAGCCTGCCCAAGACCGGCCCGCTCGACGACGCGCTCTCCATGGGCCTGGTCGGCGGCACCGTCGGCCTGCTCGGTATCGGCGCCGTCCTCGTCGCGACCCGCAGGGTGCGCAACTCCCGTAACACCGCCTGATTTTCAAACGCGCATATCAGTGCCGCCGAGCCCCCGAGGGGCGGGCTCGGCGGCACCGTGCGCGCTTGTCGGAACCGGTATTCCAAGATCGGACTTGTCGGGCCAGATGGTGTATTACGCAACTGTTAACGCGAGGCAGCTAAAGCCTTGACATCTGAGGCGCGTAAAGGCATCAATGGCACGCCTGGTTTTTGAAACAGGTTCCACCCGCACGTCGGTCTCGCGCACCTCTACCAACCCGGGGGCGTGAAGACCGCGAGACGGCCGCCTCGGCCGTGTGCGACGGAAATACGAGGCGACCGTCCCAGGACGGCACCGGAGCGCCTAAGGCCATGGTAGTGCGCTCTCCGGCTCAACTCCGGTGTGGTGTTCGACTGCCCCGCCCCCCGGCGGCGGCAGCAGCCCCTGGAAGGGAGTAGCACCTCAAATGTTCGTATCCCGTAAGAAGATCGCCGCGGGCCTTGGCGCCGTGGTGGTCGCGGGCACCGCGGGCCTGGTGGCCGTGGCGCCGGCTGCGAGCGCGGGGACGGTCACGCCGACCGCCACCTGCGTCGTGCCGGTCGTCGGCACCAAGGTGGGACCGCAGGACATCAAGGTCGACCTGACCCCGGTCACCGGTCCGACCGGCACGGTCGTGACCGCGAACGTGGACCTCGGCCCGCCGCCGATCACCAGCCCGTTCGCCTTCGACTCGGCCAAGGCGCAGAGCACTCTGCACCTTGCCATGTCGGGTGCGGCCACCGGCACCGTGGACCTGGCCGGTCCCGAGGTGACGTTGCCGATCCCGAAGGACGTGCCGATCGACCCGGCGCCGTTCACCACGACCTTCACGATTCCGGCGGGCGCGAGCCTGGGCGCCATCAACTTCACGCCCACCGGATCGACCAACAGCACCGATATCCCGGGCTTCGGCAAGCAGGTCGCCGAGTGCACGTACGCGGGTGGCGGCGTCGTGGCGTCGTTCACGGTCAAGGCCCCCGTCCCGCAGCCGACCCTCACGGCGACGCCTCCCGGCAAGCAGCCGGGCCAGGCGATCGACCTGAACGGCACCAAGTGGACCGAGCCCGGCCCGTACAAGGTCGAGCTCTGCGACGCGGGCGGCAACGCCTGTGACGTGGCGGGCTTCTCGGCCAACACCGTCGCGGCGGACGGCTCCGGTGTGCTGACCGGCACGGCGACCCTCGCGGCCTCGGCCACGCCGGGCGCCCACCAGGTCAAGGTGTCGAACAGCGGCCAGTCGGCCTCTGCGGCGTACACCGTCGCGGGCATCCCGCCGCGGACCGGCAACATCTCGCCGGCCAGCGGCAAGGCCGGCACCGTGGTGACCGCCACCGGCTCCAACTTCGCCCCGAACGCGTCGGTCGCGATCGCGGGTGTCGCGGGCGCCGGCCAGTCGACGGACGCGCCGACCATCGTCCAGACGGACGCGAACGGCTCGTTCAGCGGCACCATCACGGTCAACGACCCGAACACCACCGGGATCGCGATGGCCGAGGTCGCCGACCAGACCAAGGTCGTCCTCAAGTCCTTCCTGTTCATCAAGGACAACGAGGTCACGCTGAACCAGAACGCCAGCGGTGACATCAAGCCCGGTGTCCTGAACATGACCCAGACGACCCCGGGGATCACCCTCTCCGAGATCACCCTGAACGGCACCGCGCAGACGATGAACGGCAAGCTGAACCAGGTTGCCGTCGTCGACTTCCGCGGCAGCACCCTGGGTT
>NZ_JASAOI010000036.1 GCF_029953285.1 Yinghuangia seranimata
AGGGCCAGCAGATCGCGATCGCCGAGAAGGTGCTCGCCAGCCAGGGCCCCGGCGCCTGGCCGGTGTGCTCCATCAAGGCGGGCCTGACCAAGGGCGGCGCCGCGCCGCAGGTCGACACCGGCTCCGCCGTCAAGGCCGCCGCGCCGAAGGCGGAGGCCAAGCCGGCCGCGCCGCAGGCCAAGGTCGTCGAGGCCCCCAAGGCCGAGGTGAAGACCTGGGCGCCGAAGACCGAGGCCCCGAAGACCGAGGCGCCCGCGCCGAAGGCCGAGGCCCCCAAGGTCGAGACCAAGGCGGCGTACACGGTCGTCGTCGGCGACACGCTGTTCAAGATCGCCAAGTCGCACGGCATCAGCGGCGGCTGGGAGAAGCTGTACGACCTGAACCGCTCGGTCGTCGGCGGCAACCCGAACCTGATCTTCCCGGGTCAGAAGCTCGCGCTCGGCACCACGGTCGTGGCCCCGGCCCCGACGCAGCAGGCCCCCGCCAAGCAGACCGAGGACGCCAAGCCGGCGCCGGCTCCCAAGGCCGACACCTCGGCGGCCACCGCCAAGGCCGCCCCGGCGAAGAGCAGCACGAAGGCCGACACCTCGGGCGCGTCCGAGACGGCGTCCGCGTCCGGCTACGTCCGCCCGGTCCCCGGTGCCGCGCACCACAACTACGGCAACCAGGGCTCGCTGTGGTCGCACGGCCACACCGGTGACGACTTCGCCGCCGCGACGGGCACCTCGGTGCACGCCGTCACCTCCGGCGTCATCGTCGAGGCCGGCTGGGGCGGCGCGTACGGCAACAACGTCGTCATCAAGCACCCGGACGGCAAGTACACCCAGTACGGCCACCTGTCCTCGATCTCGGTCTCGGTCGGCCAGCACGTCACCACCGGCCAGCAGATCGGCCTGTCGGGCGCGACCGGCAACGTGACCGGCCCGCACCTCCACTTCGAGGTCCGCACCGGCCCGGACTACGGCTCCGACATCAACCCGGACGCCTACCTCGCCGCGCACGGCGTGAACGTCTGACCTGCCGCAAGGCCCCCGCGCAGTTGTGGGGCTGACGCGGGACGACCGGCGGCGGATGTCCGCCCGGGGCCACACGCTCCGGGCGGGCATCCGCCGCCGGCGTCGTCCCCGTCCCTCGCTGAAGTACCGTCCGGGCGCGACTAGTCGATCCCCGGGTCAGGCTCCCTCGGCGCGACCGGCCGTTCGAAGAAGGTCTGCAGCACGACGATCGCCTCGGTGCTGCCGACGCCCTCGATCTCGTACAACCGCCGCAGGACGTCCTGGAGTTGCTCCGTCGTGGCGGTGCGGACCTTCACGAGCACCGAGGCGCTGCCCGCGATGATGTGGGCCTCCTGGATCTCCGGGTGCGCGGCGAAGAGTTCCGCCGAGTCGCCCATCCACGAGGTCGACCGGACCAGGACGAACGACAGGATGCCGCCCCCGACGGCCGCCGGGTCCACCTCCACCGTCGTACGCCGGATGACGCCGCGCTCGCGCAGCTTGCGCACCCGTTCGTGCGTCGCCCCAGTCGACAGGCCCACGGCCTGGCCGAGCGCGCTGTAGGACTGCGCGGCGTCCTGCTGGAGCAACTCCACGAGTCTGCGGTCGACACGGTCCACGGAACCACCTGCCCTTCGGTAGGAGCTTGCCTTTACCGAACACCATCCTGCAATACTTCTCTCCCGTCGAATGAAGTTCGAGACGACTGGGAGACCCCCGTGGCAATCGAACGCCCTTTGTACGAGGCCCTCGACGACCGGTTCCGCACCGGCCGCTGCATGTTCGGCGACGCCGCCCTCGAGGTGATCCACACCGGATGCCGCTGGGCCGAGGGACCGATCTACGTCCCCGCGTGGCGGCAGCTGATCTGGAGCGACATACCCAACGACCGCATGCTGCGCTGGGACGAAGTCACCGGCGCCGTCGGTGAGTTCCGGTCGCCCGCAGGCCACACCAACGGCAACACCCTCGACCGCCAGGGCCGATTGGTCAGCTGCGAGCAGGGCAACCGCCGCGTCACCCGCACCGAGCACGACGGCACCGTCACGGTCCTGGCCGACCGCTGGGAGGGCAGGCGCTTCAACAGCCCCAACGACGCCGCGGTCCGCTCCGACGGGACGGTCTGGTTCTCCGACCCGGACTTCGGCATCACCAGCGACTACGAGGGCCACCGCGCCGAGAGCGAGATCGGCGCCTGCAACGTCTACCGCCTCGACCCGCGAACCGGCGAGGTCCGCCTGGCCGCCGACGACCTCGAAGCCCCGAACGGCCTCGTGTTCTCCGCCGACGAGTCACGCCTGTTCGTCTCCGACACACGCGCCGGACGCATCCGCGTCTACGACGTCCACGGCGACGGCACCCTCGGCAAGGGCGACGTCTTCGCGGAGCTCCCGCCCGACGGCCCCGGCCGCTACGACAACCTCCGCTTCGACGCCGACGGCCGCCTCTGGGCCGCGGCCATGGCCGACGGCGTGCACTGCTACGACCCGGACGGCACCCTCATCGGACGCCTCAACATCCCCGAACCCGTCGCCAACATCGCCTGGGGCGGCCCCAAACGCAACCGCCTCTTCATCGCGGCCGAGACCACCCTGTACTCCCTCGTCACGAGCGTCACCGGCACCCACCCCACCGGCCCGGGCCACCGCCCCTGGCACTGACCCGAACGACCGTGGGTGCGGTACACCACGCGGCGTACCGCACCCACGACTGGGCGACCGGGTCCCCCCCCGTGCGCGCCGGGTGCCGGTGGCCACATGGGTTACCC
>NZ_JASAOI010000037.1 GCF_029953285.1 Yinghuangia seranimata
GGCCGGCCCCCCCCCCCGGCCCCGCCCCCCCCCCGGGGGGGGGGGCGCCCCCCCCGCCCCCCCCCCCCCCCCACGACTGGGCGACCTGGACCGCCCCTGTCCTCGCCGGATCCAGGTCGCCTCTTCGTAACCCCGGACCCTCAGTCCGTTTCGGGGAGGGTCCGGGGGAGGCCGAAGCGGGTCATGACGTCGGTGGTGAAGCCGGTGATGGCGGTGATGTGGTCGCCGGCGGTGGTGATGACCAGGAGGGCGTAGGCGCGGTGGACGCCCGCGTGGGGGTCGGCCAGGTACAGGCCGAAGGCGGGCTGGCCGTTCGCGCGGGTGGGGACGACGCGGTAGGTGTGGCCGGGGCGGAAGGTGGCGGCGGCGAAGAAGCGCCGGGCCGGTTCGATGCCGTGGTACTCCAGCATGGCCGGGGGCATGGAGATGCGGACGTCGGTGACCAGCAGGTCGATCAGGGCGTCCAGGTCGGCGCGTTCCAGGGCATCGGTGAGCCGGGCGACGAGCCGGTGTTCGGCCGCGGTGTCGGGTTGGCGGGCCGGCCTACGGCCGCCGCCGTCGCCCCCCGTGCCGCCACCGCCGGTGCTGTCGCCGGTGCCGCTGCCGCCGCCGGAGTCGGCGAGGTGGTTGTCGACGGTCGCGCGGGCGCGTTTGAGGGCGCTCTGCACGGACTCCTGGGTGGTGCCGAGCATTTGGGCGACTTCGGTGGCGTGGTAGCCCAGGACGTCGCGGAGGACGAGTGCGGCGCGTTGGCGTGGGGGGAGTAGCTGCAGGGCGGTGATGAAGGCCAGCGAGATGGCCTCCGTCGTCTCGTAGCGGGCCTCCGGGCCGGGGTGCTGGTCGACGAGGTGGTCGAGCAGCACGTCGGGGTACGGCTCCAGCCACGGCGGGGCGTCACCGGAAGCGTTGGGCTCCGGGAAGGCGCCCTCGGGCGGCGGGGGCGCGGTGCGGGGGCGCCGGCTGTCGGCGCGCAGCATGCTCAGGCACCGGTTGGTGGCGATCTTGTAGAGCCAGGTCCGGAGCGAGGACCGCTGGCCGAACTCGCCGAGGTTACGCCAGGCGGACACGAGGGTCTCCTGGAGTGCGTCCTCGGCGTCCTGCAGGGACCCGAGGATGCGGTAGCAGTGCACCTGCAACTCGTGGGAGTGGCCCTGGACCAGGTCGCGGAACGCGTTGTGGTCGCCGGCCCGGGCCCTGGCGATCAGGTCCGTCGTGTCCGTCTCCATCGGCATGCATCCTCGCCTTTCCTGTTTCCGCGGGGGCGCGTTCGGCGCGCTCATAGGTGCAGACGCCGCGGGGCCCGCGAATTGGGCGGTGGCCGCGCGCCCAATTCACATCCGGCCTGGAGTCAACCCGGTTAGAGGCTGCTCCGCTCCGGGGCGCCCGGGACACAGAACAGGACCTCAGATCATGGCCAAGTACGTTTTCTCCTACCGTGTGCCCGCCGACTACCTGCCCAACGCGGAGACGCCCGCCGAGTGGCAGGCCTGGTTCGGCGGCATGGGCGCGGACCTGGTCGAACTCGGCCACGCGGTGACCGAGTACGCCTCGCTCGGCGAGGTCGGCGGCAGCGCCTCCCGGATGATCGGCTACTCGGTGGTGTCCGCCGAGGACATGGACGCCGCGCTCGCGCTGGCCAAGGACTGCCCGGCGCTGCGCGTCGGCGGCGGCGTCGAGGTCGGCCCGGTGATGGAAGCCGCCGGGTCGTGAGCGACGCCATGACCGTGTCGACGGGCCCGCCGCAGGAGTCCTTCCTGGCGACCGGACGCGGCAAGGCCACGCTGGCGCTGCTGTGCGCGGTGACGTTCCTGGACGTCATGGACGGCGCGATCGCCAACGTCGCGCTGCCGACCATCCGTACGCACCTGGGCTTCTCGGTGCAGAACCTGCAGTGGGTGGTCAGCGGCTACCTGGTCACCTACGGCGGGTTCCTGATGCTGGGCGGCCGGGCCGCGGACCTGCTGGGCCGGCGGCGGCTGCTCGTCGCCGGGACCGCGCTGTTCGCGGCGTCCTCGCTGGCCTGCGGGCTGGCCGACAGCCAGGGGCTGCTGGTCGGGGGCCGGCTCGCCCAGGGCTTCGGCGCGGCGATGATGTCGCCGGCCGCGCTGTCCATCCTGACCACCACCTTCCAGGGCTCCGACCGGCACAAGGCGCTGGGCGTGTGGGCCGGGATCAGCGGGCTGGCATCGGCGGCCGGGCTGCTCATCGGCGGGGTGCTCACCCAGGAACTCGGCTGGCGGTGGGTGTTCTTCGTGAACCTCCCGATGTGCGCGCTGGTGCTCTTCGGGGCCTTCCGGGTCCTGAAGGCCGATCACGGCCGGTCCACGCCGGGCGGGTTCGACGCGGTCGGCGCGCTGCTCGTCACCGCCGGGATGCTGCTGCTGATCTTCACACTCGTGAAGGCGCCGGACGAGGGCTGGGGCGCGGGCCGCACCGTCGGCGGGCTGGCTGGCTCGGCGGTGCTCATGGCCGCGTTCCTGGTCAACGAGCAGCGGCGCGCCGATCCGCTGGTCCCGTTGTCGATCTTCCGGATCAAGGGCCTGGCCGCGGCCGACGCCACCCAGGTGATCGCCTGGGCCGGGTTCTACTCGATGTTCTTCTTCGTCACGCTCTACATGCAGAACGTCCTGGGCTACTCCCAGTTGGAGTGCGGGCTCTGCTACGTGCCCGTGAGCGTCGGCATCGGGTTCGGCTCGACCGTGGCGACGAAGATGTTCGTCCGTACGGGTACCCGTCCGATCATCGTCTCCGGCGCGCTGCTGGCCGCCGGCGGCATCCTGTGGCTGTCGCGCATCCCGGTGGACGGCACCTATCTCGGCAACCTCCTCGGCCCGCTGGTGGTCATGGGGACCGGGCTGGGACTGCTGTACGCCGGTGTGCAGACGGCCGCGAACGCGGGCGTGCCGGAGGACCAGGCCGGACTGGCCGCGGCCCTGATCACCACCTCGTTCCAACTCGGGTCGGCGCTCGGCCTGGCGGTGTTCAGCGGGATCGCGACCAGCCGCACCGACCACCTCCTGGCCGCCCACACCCCGCCCCCGGAGGCGCTCACCGCCGGATTCCAACGGGCCCTGCTCGTCAGCGCCCTCTGCCTCGTGGCGGCCGCCGCCGTCGCGATGCGCGCCTCCAACACCCGCGGCGAACCCGCCGCCACGACAGAAAGCGCACAGAACCTGGAACCTTCCTACGACCCGGCCTGACACGGCACGACGGGATCCCGGGACGGCGTTCACCGCCGTCCCGGGATCCTCTTCGCCGTCCAGAGCACGTCCGCGGAAAGGCTTGTTTGTTGTCGCGACGACAGATACTGTTGTCACGACAACAGGATGCCGCGAAGGGGGCGACGAAATGCACTACACGCTGGACGTCGAGACGGTCGTGTCCGCGGACCACGAATCGGTATGGCGCACCTGGACCGACATGGAGCGGTTCCCCGAGTGGGACCCGCGCGAGGAGGAGACCCGGCTCGACGCCCCGTTCGGTGTCGGGGCCACCGGGTGGAGCAAGCAGAAGGGGACCTCGCGGTCGCCGATCCGGATCAGCGCCGTCGAGCCCGGCGCGCTGTGGCAGGTGGAGACGCCGCTGCCCGGCGGCAAGCTCGTGATCGACCACCGCGTGGACGACGCGGGCGACGGTCGGGTCCGCCTGTCCAAGCGCTATGTGGCGTACGGCCCGGTGTCGCTCGCGTTCCGCGCGTACTACGGGCGCAGGATCCGCCGGGAGATGCCCGCGTCGTTCGCCGCGCTGGTCGCCGAGTCGCGGCGGCGCGCCGGTGAGTGAGCCCGGGCGGGGTCCCGCGGACAGCCCCGGCTACTGGCTGCACCACGCCGCGCTGGTGTGGCGGCAGGTCTGCGAGTCGGGGCTCGGGGATGTCACGTACCCGCAGTTCAACCTGCTGTCGGCGGTGTCCCTGCTGGGCGCCGCCGAGGGCCCGCCGACGCAGCAGCAGGCCGCGGACTTCGCGCGGATGGACCGGATGATGGCGTCCAAACTGGTCGCGACGCTGGAGGCGCGCGGGCTGCTGGTGCGCACCCCCGACCCGGGGGACGCCCGCAAGCGCCGCCTGGCCCTGACCGATCCGGGCCGGGAGGCCTTGCGGCGGTGCGTGGCCGCGGCCCGGCGCGCGGACGAGGAGGTCTTCGGCAGCGGGCCGGAGACCGACGCCCTGCGCGACGCCCTGCGCCGGATCACCGAACGCCCAGGGGCGGCCGACTAGTCGCTGCCCGCCTGCCTCAGCCGGGTGCCGGTCCGTCGGTGTTGACCGTGGACTCGCCGGTTCCGGCCCGCACGACGATGATGTCGGCCGCCTCCGCCGACGGATTGCTCTCGCGGTGCACCGCACCCTTCGGCACGTGGAGGAAGTCGCCGGGCCCGGCGTCCACCGTGTGCGAGCCGCCCGGGCCGAACTCCATCCTCAGCGCGCCGGACAGGACGTAGATGACGGATTCGTGCTCGCCGTGGTGATGCCAGCCGGAGACCGCCCCCGCCTCGGTGCGGACGAATCCGGACCACATGCCTTCCGACGCGAAGGCCTCCTGGCGGTCCATGCCCGGAGTGACGGGCCCCGGTGTTCTGTCGCCGGGGGCGACGCGTCGAACACGGTCGCCCTGACGGTCCGTGCGGCCCACAACGACTCCTTCCCGTCCCGGGCCCTCGGGCCCGGTCCGAACCCGCCGTCATCCGCGGTCGGTCGCTTCCCCTCCGCAGCCTAGTCGGATCCGGATCGGGCCGCCGCGATGCCGGCCGTCTGGCGGACGTTGCGGCGGGCCCGCACGGAGAGGGACGCTGGGCGTACCAGGTGCATGGACGGTGGGAACCGTGGCCTACGACGTCGTGGTGGTGGGTGCCGGATCGGCCGGCTGTGTTCTCGCGGCGCGGCTCAGCGAGGACGAGCGCCGCTCCGTGCTGTTGGTCGAGGCCGGCCCCGACTATCCGTCCGTGGCGGACCTCCCGGCCGACGTCGCCGACGGCACGCGGCCGACCGTCGCCCACGACTGGGGGTTCGTGTCGGAACCCGACGAAGCCGGACGCTCGGTGCCGCTGCCGAGGGCGAGGCTGGTGGGCGGCTGCTCCGCGACCAACGCCGCGTTCCTGCTGCGCGGTTGGCCCGCCGACTACGACGCCTGGGCCGCCGCGGGGAACCCCGGTTGGTCGTTCGCGGAGTTGCTGCCCGTCTTCCGCGCGGTCGAGGCCGACGCCGACTTCGCGGACCGGTGGCACGGAGGCGACGGCCCGATTCCGGTGCGACGACCCTCGCCCCAGGAGCTTTCGCCGCTCCAGCACGCCTTCGTACGGGCCGCCGAGACGGCCGGGCACGCCGTGGTCGAGGACCACAACCGGCCGGGTGCCGCGGGAATAGGGCCGATGCCGCGCAATGTGCGCGACGGCCTGCGCATGAGCACCTCCCTCACACACCTTGCCGCGGCCCGTGACCGTTCCGGCCTCACCGTCCGCGCCGACGCGGTCGTCGACCGGGTGGAGCTCTCGGGCACCCGGGCGTGCGGAGTCCGCCTGGTGGGCGGCGCCGTCGTCGAGGCGGCACGGGTGGTCCTGGCCGCCGGTTCGTACGGCAGCCCGGCGATCCTGTGGCGTTCGGGCGTCGGCCCCGCCGACCGGCTGCGTGCGCTCGGCCTGCCGGTGGCGCTCGACCTGCCCGGCGTCGGAGCGAACCTCGCCGACCACCCCTTGGTCGCCGTCGACCTGCCGACCGCGCCGGGTTTCCGCGGCCCGGTGTTCCAGGCCCTGCTCACCATGCGCTCCGCCCGGGCGCCGCGGGACGGACCGCCGGACCTGCACCTGTTCGCGGCAGGGCCGTTCGACGACGCGGCCAGCCCGACCGGAGGGGTGTTCGGGATCGTCACGGGCCTGATGGCGCCCCGTTCCCGCGGGTCGGTGCGGTTGCGTTCCGCGGATCCCACCGAGGCCCCGCTCATCGACGTCGCCCACCTGCGACACCCCGACGACCTGGCGCGCATGGTCGACGCGACGCTGGAAGCGCGCCGCCTCAGCCGGACGCTTCCGTTGGCGGGTTTCGTGGACGGCCCCGAACTCGCGCCCGGTGCCGCCATCGGCGACGAGGACCGGAGCGCCATCGCGGCGTCCGTCCGCGACCGCGTCGGCAGCTACCACCACCCGGTGGGCACCTGCGCCATGGGGCCGGATCCGCGCCGCGGCGCGGTTGTCGACCGGCGCTGCGCGGTGCACGGCGCCCAGGGCCTGTGGGTGGCGGACGCCTCGGTGATGCCGGCCATTCCGTCGGCGAACACCAACCTCACGGCCGTCGTGATCGCCGAACGCGTCGCGGTATGGCTCGCGGCCGTGTGAGCGAACCGCCGGCCCTATGGACAAGATCCGAACTTTGGTTCATGTTTCTCCTGGGCCGCCGCCGCGGCCGGAGCATCGGATGCGTTCGCGGCGTCGCCTCACCGACGGCTGAACCCCACCTCCTGAAAGGGCACACCGTTGAAAGAGGCTCCCGCGCGTATCAGATCCACTCGGCGACGTCGGTCCGCCGTAGCGACGGCCGCCGTCGCCACCGTGATCGTCGGCTCCGCCGTGGCCGTCAGGCCCGCCTCCGCTTCGCCGAGCATCCCGACGACCCGGCCCGGCACGGACACGACCATGTTCAAGGGCGTCAACTGGGCCGATCCGCGCGACAACTACGCCGACGACCGTCTCGTCCTGTCCGGGCTCACGGCCTCCGACGGCTACCAGCAGACGTACGCGAAGGCGAGCCGGGTGATCTCCGCCTTCCGCGCGAACCTCGGCGCCAACACCGTCCGGCTGCCGATCAACCCGTACACGGTCGACAGCCCGGCCTGGAAGTCGTACCGCGGGGTGATCGACGCGGCGTCCGACAAGGGATTCAAGGTCATCCTCTCCTACTGGGAGGGCACCGGGCCCCGCAACGACGGCCTGATCGACGACCCCGCCGCGTTCTGGCCCATGTGGAACACCGTGGTCAAGGCGTACAAGCACGACAAGCAGGTCTACTTCGAGCCGATGAACGAGCCCTTCGGCTACACCGACACCCAGTGGGCGGACACCGCCGCGGCATGGCTGGACACCTACAGGTCCGTCCCCCGCGACAGGGTCTTCGTCAGCGGCGCCGGTTACAACGACCACGTCACCTCCGTCTGCGCCGACCCGCGGCTGAAGGGCACGTACCTCTCGTTCCACCTCTACGGCTACTGGGTGGACTTCGCGACCTACGAGCAGTGGGCGGCCGGGGCCAAGGAACGCATCGGCGACTGCGCGAACCGAACCGTCGCCGACGAGTTCGGCGCCCCGATGACGACCGGCCTCGACTACAACAAGCCCGCTCCCGACAACAACTACATCAACTACATCCAGGCCTTCACCGACACCTTGCGCGAGCTCAGGATGGGCTCCGTCTACTGGCCCGGTCTGCGTACCGGCGACTCCTACTCGATGCAGACCCTGACCGGCGCTCCCACGAGGCCGTGGCTGGCCACGACGAACCAGTCCGGCGCCGAACGCCTTGCCTGGGCCTGGGGAGCCGGGAAACCCGTCCAGCCGCCACGGTGAGGACCGCCGCACCCGCCGACCGGCGCAATTGCGTCATCCGTTAGCGGGGTATCCGGGTGCAACGCACCCGGTCCCGTGTTTCCGTGGAGTCTCCAACACGGATGCCGGGAGTCGAACAGCCATGGGCAATGTGTGAGGACAAAGGGCGTCGCCGACGGCTGATCGCGCGCTCGCGGGTTCTGGGCGTACTGATCCTCCTGTTCTGCGTCGGCCCCCCGGGGATCGCGGAAGCCGCGACCACGCCGCCACCGCCCACCACGTATTGCTGCTACACCACGCCGCCGCCGACGTCCGGGTACACCAGCCCGCACTCCACCGTGTCTCCCTCGCCGTCCCCGTCCCGAGGCGCGACGTCCGCCCCGTACACCGGCCGGCACGCGGTACTCGTCCTGGATCCGCCGAGCGGACGTGTCGGCATCACGCTGACGGTCACCGGCTCGGGCTTCGCGGTCTGCGCCCCCGAGAACCGCGTCGACTTCTCCTGGGACAGCGCAGGGATCGCCCCGTTCCGGGCGTTGGTCGCCTCGAACGGCAGCTTCAAGGCCCGGCTCACGGTCCCCGAGCGCGCGGCGAAGGGAAGCCACGCCGTACGCGCGCAATGCGGCCAAAAGGCCTACGCCGCCTCCTCCTTCGACGTGACGGCCGACGGCGAGCCGACGTCCACGTCCACGGCGGCCGCGGCTCACACCGGAAGCGGCACGGCCCCCGGCCTGATGGTCGGGGGCCTGGCGGCCGGCGGGCTCCTGGCCGCCGGGCTGGTCGGCTACCTGCTGTTCTTCCGCCGCCAGGGACCGCGGTGGACCCGCAACCACGTCCGCGCCGTCATGCGCCCCGGCTTCGCCTCGGACGGTGTGCAGGACGTCGGCGACCCGCCCGAGTCGAGCCGGACGGTGCAGCTGGAACCCCGCTGGGATCCCGGTGAACAATCCATCGAGGAGACGGACCGATGACCGCCGCACCACCATCGCCACCACCGCCCGCGTCCGTACGCGACCTGCTGTTCGGCGACGACGGCGAGACCGCCACGGAAGCGCTCGTCGCCGCGGCCCGCGAGAACGAGGTCGCCGCCATGCTCGGGCGCGCCGCCCGCGGCCTGACGGACTCCGCGGGAGAGACCGTCGAACATGAAGTCGCCTCGGTCGTCAACGGCTTCCTCAGCATGGACCTGCTCGACCTCGCGGCGGCCGGGTGGATCAAACACCGCTCGCTGGCCGAGGCCGCGCAGCGCACCCGCGCGGCCCCGGGCAGCGAGGAGGTCGTCGCGATGGCGACCCACAAGGTCACGTCCACGCACCGCCCCTGCGTCGACCTGACCGTCGACGGCGCCAGGGTCGGCACCCTGGACCTCGCCCTCACCGTCGCCTTCGAGATCCGGGGGATGGTCGCGGTCGTCCGCGAGGCCAGGATGACGTCGTTGCGATGCGGGTCGTGCACAACGACCGGCACGCTCGCGATGCAGCGGATCGTCGTGGCCAGCCGCCGCTGCACCGTGGACCTTCCCGGCAGCCTGCGCCTGCGGTCGGGCATTCCCCTGCTCCCGGAACCTACGACCTCGTCCCGGAACCCGCCGCGGCGATGATGTCCCCGACCCCGCGTGCCGACGTCGTCTGGCGCGCGAACTCGGGCTGGCGCAGCGCACCGCCCATATAGGGGTAGGGGTTGCGGTGCACCGCCGGGCTTTCCACGGTGGTCCCGGCGGCGAAGTGGAGTTCGGCGGCGCCGGTGGCAGCCAGGACGCGTGCGACGTTGCGGGCGGTGATCCCCCCGCCCGGCATCACGACGATCCGTCCGGCGGCCTGACGGACCAACTGGGCGATGAGCGGGGCGCCTTCGAGGACGCTGGAGTCCTGGCCCGACGTCAGCACCCGGTCCACGCCGAGGTCGATGAGCTCCTCCAGGGCGGCGAACGGGTCGCGGACCATGTCGAACGCCCTGTGGAAGGTGACGGACCGCAGTTCGGCGGCGTTCATGAGCCGGCCGACGACGTCGTGGTCGATGTCGCCGTCGGGGGTCAGCGCGCCGATGACCAGTCCGTGGGCGCCGGCCTCGCGGATCGCGACGACATCGCGCTCCATGGCGTCGACCTCGTGTTCGTCGTACACGAAATCGCCGCCGCGCGGCCGCACGATCACGTGCACCCGGATGCGCTCGGCGGCGCGCAGGGCCGTTTCGACCAGGCCGATGCTGGGGGTGATGCCGCCCTCGAACAGGTCGGAGCACAGTTCGACGCGGTGTGCGCCCGCCTGCTCCGCCGCGAGGACGCCCGCGACGCTGTCGACGCAGATCTCGTAGAGGGGTTCGGTGCCGGATACGGCATTCACGTTCAGGGCTCCTCGGGCTCGGATGGGTACGGGTGCCGCACGACGACGGCCGCGTGGTGGGGGATGTCGCCCGACCTCAGGACAGCGCGGCGGTCACCCGCACCTCGCCGACCGGTCGGCCGCCTCCGAGGACGGGCACCGAGGCCAGGTCCGAGGCCGGCGAGGTGTCGACGCCGAGCGCCCGCAGTGCGGCCAGGGCGAGCGCGGTGGTGGCGCGGGGACTGCCGTCGATGACCTTGACCGCGACGGCGTGACCGCTCGTGGTGGCGGCCGCGATGACGCCTTCGGCGCCGCCCTTGGCCACAGTGCCGGGCAGCAGCTGCATGACGGTGCTGTTGACGTGCCCGTCTCCGCCGACGTACGTGGGATACGACTGCATCGCCCACGCGACCGTGCGCTCGTGTCCGTCGGCGGCGACCGCGAGTGCGCGCAGGCCGCGCGCCAGCCCGGTCAACGTCATCCCGAACACCGGCGCCCCGCACCCGTCCACCGCCGTGTGCGAGACCTGTTCGCCGGACAGTTCCTCGATGCCGGCGCGTACGAGCAGCTGCAGCGGGTGGTCGGCGTCGAGGTAGCCGTCCACCGGCCAGCCGGACGCGACGCACGCCGACAGCATCGCGGCGTGCTTGCCCGAGCAGTTCATGCGGACCGCGGACTCGGGTTCGCCGCGCCGGACCAGGGCCTCGTGCGTCGCGGCGTCCTCGGGCGGGCTCGGCGGGCAGCGCAGCGCGGCGGTGCCGAGGCCGGCCGCGCCGAGGACGGCCTCGACGGCTTCGACGTGGAAGTCCTGACCGGTGTGGCTGCCCGCCGCGATGGCGACCTGCTCGCCGCGCAGCGGTGCCCCGGCGCGCAGGCACGCGAGGGCCTGGAACGGTTTGGCGGACGACCTCGGCAGGATCGCGTCGTCCGGCGCCCCCAGGGACAGTGCGGTCAGGCCGTCTGGTGTCAGCCCGACCAGGCTTCCGTAGTGACGGCTTTCCACGAATCCGGACCGCACGACTTCCGCGAGTTCCGCGTGACGCATGACAGTGGCCTCCATTCGCCGGTCAGGCGGGGATCTTGTTCTGGGGTTCCGGCCCTTCCGACTGCGGTGCCGGATGCTCCGGTCGCGCACGCAGGTGCGGGCTTCCGGCGACGTACGGCCGCGGCCGTACGAAGCCGAGCAGGCGGCGACGCCCGGCCGGACGCACACCCTGACGCGCCTCCAGGGTCCGCGCGAACTTCGACAGCGACGCGTTGATGACGATGTAGACGAGCGCGATGACGATGTACGTCTGGATGAGCAGCCGGTTGTAGGTCGCGAGGATCCGGCCGCTGTACAGCAGTTCGGAGTAGCTGACGATGAATCCGAGCGAGGTGTCCTTGAGCAGGCCCACCGACTGGCTCACCAGGGACGGGAGCAGCCTGCGCACCGCCTGGGGCAGGACGACGATCCACATGGTCTGCCGCCGTGTCATGCCGATCGCGAGCCCCGCCTCGCGCTGACCGCGGTCGAGCGAGAGGATCCCGGCCCGGAAGATCTCCGCGAAGACCGCCGCGCTGGAGACCGACAGCGGTGCGACGAGCTTCCAGAACAGCGGCAGGTTGACGCCGTAGTGCGGAAGTCCGAACAGGACGATGTAGACGAGCAGCAACACCGGTACGGTGCGCATGACTTCGATGTAGACGACGGCGGGCCACCGGAACCTGCGGTGCGGGGAGAGCCGCCCCAGCGCGAGGACGATGCCGCCCGCCAGGGACAGCCCCGTCGCGACCGCCGCCGCCTCGACCGTGGCTCGGACGCCCTGGAGCAGGTACCGCCACATCGGCCACGTGGTGTACGGCCGCCATTTGTCGGCGTCGAGCTGCCCGTGGTCCGCGAACCGGCGTACCGCGAGCGCGATCAGCCCGGCGACCGCGATCGAGACGACCACGGTCGCCACGCGTATGCGGCGCCGGGCGATCGGACCGGGTTCGTCGAACAGGACGCGGGAAGTGCTCATCGGACGATCGCCACCTTGCGCTCGATCAGGTTCGTGAGCAGGCCGACCAGCGCGCACACCGCCATGTAGCCGAGCCCGGCGCCGACGAACACCGGTATGGGCTGGGCTTCCAGGAGGTTGACGCGGTTCGCGGCGGCGGTCAGGTCGACGACCCCCACCGCCGCCGCGAGCGAGGTGTTCATGGTCAGCGCGATGAGGATGTTGCCGATCGGCTGGACGACCGCGCGCAGCGCCTGCGGCAGGATCACCAGGCGCAGCGACTGGCCGAAGCCCAGGCCGATCGCGCGTGCCGCCTCCGCCTGTCCGACGGGCACGGTGTTGATACCGGACCGGACCGCCTCGGCGATGTACGCGGCCTCGTACAACGCGATCGCGATCACCGCCGTGGTGAACAGCGGGAAGATGACGCCGACCTCGGGAAGCCCGAACACGAACAGGACGAGCAGCACGAGCAGCGGGGTGTTCTGGAACGACTCCACGTACACGGTGCCGACGCCCCGCAGCACGGGGACCGGCGACACGCGCATAGCGGCCACGACTATGCCGATCAGCAGGGCGCCGGCGAAGGACAGCGCGGTGAGTTCGAGCGTCGTGGTCATGCCGTCGGTGAACGCGGACCAGTGCCGCAACACGACGTCCATCGTTTGCCCTTTCACGAGGGGGGCGGATCGGCGAGCGTCCGCCCGCCCGTCTGGCCGTCTGCCGCCCGCCCGCCTGCCGCCTGCTCCGGCGGCGTGCGGGCGGACGCGGTCGTCACGACCCCGCGGCGGACCCGATCGCGGGCGGAGCCGGCGGGTTGCCCTCGACGACCGTGCCGATGGTCTGCTTCCAGACCGCCTGCCAGGCGCCGCTCTGGCCGATGGCGCGCAGCCAGTCGTTCACGAAGGACTTGAACGCGGTGTCGTCGTGCTTGAGGCCGATGCCGTACGGGTCCTGCGTGAACGGTTCGCCGACGACGGTGGTGTCGGGGTACTGCTTCACGTCCGCGACGAGCAGCGCCTGGTCCTGGACGTAGGCCTCGCCGCGCCCCTGCCGCAGTGCCTGGAGGCACTCGGGGTCGCTCGCGAACGTGACGACCTTCGCGCTCGGTGCCAGCTGCTGGATCGCCGTGACCGCGGGCGTGTTGGCTCCCGCGATGACGGTCTTGCCGTTCAGGTCGGCCGGGGCCTTGATCCCGGTGGTGCCCTTCTTGACGAGGATCGCCTGACCGGAGGAGTAGTACGGCCCGGCGAACGCGACCTGCTCGGCCCGCTTGGGCGTGATCGTGTACGTCTGGAAGACGACGTCGACGGTGCCGTTCTGGAGCAGCGCCTCGCGGGTCTCGGTGGCGGAACTGACGATCTTCACCTCGGGCTTGCCGATGATGTACTTCGCGAGGAGCCGGCCCATCTCGGCGTCGAAGCCCTCGACCTGGCCGTTCATCGGGTTCAGCTGCGACCACAGCGGGGCGTCCTGGGAGCCGCCGACGATGAGGTAGCCGCGCTTCTTGATCTTCTCCATGGTGGAGCCGGGCAGGATCGCGGTGTCGGGTGCGACACCGACGGCGGCCGCCGCGCTCGCCTCGGCGGGCTTCTTGTCCTGGCCGCCGGGGACGGCGGAGTCCGAGTCGGAGGAACAGGCGGTGACGGCGGCCAGGGTCAGGGTCGCCAGGGCGACGGGAAGCGCGGTGCCGAGACGGCGCGGCAGGGTTCTGGACATCGAGGCCTTCCTGGGTGCGTGGGGTCCGTTGCGGACATGCGGAAGTGATGTGCCTGTGCGGTGAGCTGTGCGGTGAGCTGTGCCGAGCTGTGCCGAGCCGTGCCTTCAGTGGCTCAGCACCTTCGACAGGAAGTCGCGGGCGCGCTCGGTCTGCGGCGCGGTGAAGAAGGACTCGGGGTCGGCGGATTCGACGATCCGCCCGTCGGCCATGAAGACGACGCGGTCGGCGGCGCGGCGCGCGAAGCCCATCTCGTGGGTGACCACGACCATGGTCATGCCGTCGCGGGCCAGGTCGACCATGACGTCGAGGACTTCGTTGACCATCTCGGGGTCGAGCGCGCTGGTCGGTTCGTCGAAGAGCATGACCTTCGGACGCATCGCCAGTGCGCGGGCGATGGCGGCCCGCTGCTGCTGGCCGCCGGACAGCTGGGCCGGGTAGTGGCCGGCCTTGTCGGCGATGCCGACCCGGTCGAGGAGGGCCAGAGCCTCCTCTTCGGCCTGCCGGGCGGGGAGGCGCTTGACGCGGACCGGCCCCAGGGCGACGTTCTGCAGCACGGTCTTGTGCGCGAACAGGTTGAACTGCTGGAACACCATGCCGACTTCGGCGCGAAGCCGAGCCAGGCCCCGTCCCTCGGCGGGCAGTTCCTCCCCGTCGAGCAGGACCCGGCCCGAGTCGACGTTCTCCAGGCGGTTCAGGCACCGGCAGAACGTCGACTTGCCGGCGCCCGACGGGCCGATGAGGACAACGACTTCGCCCGCGCCGACGTTCAGGGTCACGTCCGTGAGCACCTTGGTGCGACCAAAAGACTTGTTGATGGCCTGAGCCTCAACCATGAAGGCACTGGCGACGGAAGAGCGGGGCACAGAGTTCACTGCTGCTCCAGCTTCATTCGAAATCGAAGATAGCGGCGACCATAGATCCGTATCTCGAATGAAGTCAATGACTTCCTGAAGACAACGCGTTGTGCTATTCCTGTCAATGCCTAACGCCTGCGCATGCCTCGGACGGGGAGTGGAACATTGGGTGGAACCGCCGGAGACCTGGTGCGACTCGTGGCCCGCGGCCGCGGGGGCTCGCGTGCGGAACTCGCCCGGCTGAGCGGTATGGCGCCGTCGAGCGTGTCGCTGCGGGTCGAGGAGCTCATCGAAGCCGGACTGCTGCGCGAGGACGGCGAGGGCGCCTCCCGCGGCGGCCGCCGGCCGCGCCGACTGCGGCTGCACGAGGAGGCCGGCGTCGTCGTCGCGGCCGACGTCGGCACGCACCACGTACGCATGTCCGTCATGGACCTGGCCGGTCGCGTCGTGTACTCCCACGAACTCCCCGGCGAGGTGGCCGACGGGCCCGAGGTCGTCACCGAACGGCTCAGGCAGTACGCCTATATGACGCTCGATCAGGCGGAGGTGAAGCACCTTCCGCTGCTCGGACTCGGGGTGGGCATGCCCGGCCCCGTCGACCCCGCGACCACCAGGATCGTGGCCCCTTCACGGATGCCCGGCTGGAACGAGTACCCGGTCGGGGAGCGCCTCGCCGAACTCATGGACGTCCGCGTGATGGTCGAGAACGACGCCAACCTCATGGCCGTCGGCGAACACCGCAACGGCTGGCCGGGATGCGAGAACCTCATGGCCGTCAAGGTCGGCACCGGCATCGGGTGCGGGATCATCGCGTCCGGCCGCCTCCACCGCGGGCGCGGCGCCGCCGGCGACATCAGCCACGTGCCCGTCATCGCCGACACCCCGGCCACCTGCTCGTGCGGGCACTCCGACTGCCTCGAAGCGCACGCCAGCGGAGCCGCCCTGTGCCGGACGCTGCGCACCCGGGGATTCGAGGTCGAGTACTCCCGCCAACTCGTCGACCTCGTCAACGACGGCGTGCCCGAGGTCACCACCCTCGTCCGCGGCGCGGGACGCCTGGCCGGCCAGGTCCTCACGCCGCTCGTCAACTTCTTCAACCCCGACGTGCTCGTGCTCGGCGGCGGCCTGTCGGCGGCCGAGCCCTTCGTCGCCGCCGTACGCGCCGCCATCTACGAACGCTGCCTGCCCCTCGCCACCCGCGGCCTCGAAATCGCCACCGCCGTCACCGGCCGCGACGCCTGCATGCTCGGCGCCGGCAGCCTCATCCTCGACGAGGTCCTCGCCAGCGACTGGGTCGACGAAACCCTCGCCTCCCGCTAGCGGGTGATCTCCATCGTCGCCATCATGCCCATCGCGGAGTGGTCGAGCAGGTGGCAGTGGTAGGGGTAGCGGCCGGTCCACGTGTCGAACGTGGCCTGGATGCGGACGGTTTCGCCGGGCATGACGCGCACGGTGTCCTTCAGGCCGGACTCGCCGGGGTCCGGGGGACGCCCGTTGCGGTCCAGGACGCGGAAGTGCACGAGGTGCAGGTGCATGTTGTGCGCCACGTGGTCCTTGTTGACGACGCGCCAGATCTCGGTGCTGCCCCACGTGATCTCGGTGTCGACGCGCATCGGGTCGTACGTCCTGCCGTTGATGGTCCAGGTGTCGCCGGTCTTCTCGAAGACCATGTCGCGGGTCACCGACGCGGCCCCGGGCGGCGGCAGCGTGGCCAGTGACGCCGGGACGCGGCTGGGGTCGCACGCCTCGGCGGTCACGTCGAACGCCATGAGGTCGAGCGTGGCGTTGCGGCTCGCGCTCCTCAGGACCACCCTCGTGCCGACCGGGTAACGACCGAAGTCGACGACGACGTCCGCGCGTTCGCCGGGGGAGAGCATGATCGACTTCTGCGGCGCCGGAGCGGCGAGCAGGCCGCGGTCGGAGCCGATCTGGACCAGGTCGTCGCCGGTCGACAGGTGCAGCGTGTAGAAGCACAGGTTGGCGCCGTTGAGGACGCGGAACCGGTACCTGCGCGCGGCCACCTCGAAGTACGGTTGCGGCCCGCCGTTCACCAGGTGCGTGCTGCGGCCCGCGAAGTCGTCGTGGATGTAGACGAGTTCGGCGTTGTCGTCCAGGTGCACGTCGCGGATCATGAGCGGGACGTCGAACTCGCCCGTGGGCAGCCCAAGTTCCCGTTCGCCGTCGTCCTCGAGCAGATAGAAGCCCGCCATGCCCCGGTAGACGTTCTCCGCCTCGGCCATGTGCGCGTGGTCGTGGTACCAGAGCGTCGCGGCGGCCTGCGTGTTCTCGTACGTGTACCCGCGGGTCGACCAGGGCTGGACCGGGTCCATCGGCTGCCCGTCGTTGTCGGCGGACACCTGCCCGCCGTGCAGGTGCATCGACACCGGCCCGTCCAGCAGGTTCGTCGTCGTCACCACGGTGCGCCGCCCCGTCCGGGCACGCAGCGTCGGACCGGGGAAGGTGCCGTTGTACGTCAGCACCGGCGTCGCCACGCCCGGCACGATCTCCGTGGTCGACCGGCCGACCGACAGCCGGTAGTGGTCGGTGTCCGCCGTGCTCCGCGACGGCGCCAGGTCGACCGGAACCGCCAGCGGCACCGTGAACGGCGGCGGGAGCGCGCGTGGTTCGGCCGATCGACGCCGCGTCGGCGGGCCGGGTGCCGCCGCGGCGAACGCCCGCCCGGGCGCCCACCCCGACAGCACCAGCCCACCGGCGAGCGCGCCCGCCTTCGCCGCGGCCCGGCGCGTCAGCACAGGTCCGCGGGCTGCGTCGTGCCGCAGACGTTGGACGTGTACGTATTGCTCCCGACGCCCCGGGGATCACGTTCCGCCACGTCCGCCGAAGCGTTCCGCAGGATCGTGTTGCCCACCAGGGTCTGCTCCGACGTGCCGTCGCCGGTGAAGCTCGGGACCATCACGACGCCACCCGACATCGGCGAGTCCCCCTGGTTGTCGAGGATTTGGTTGCCCGCGATCCGCACGTGCTGCGCGCCGGTGAGCACGATGCCCGAGCCCTGGATGTGCGCGATGCGGGCGTTCGCCGGGCAGTAGCGGTTGTTCGCCACCATCGTGTTCCCGGTGATCTCCACGTCGCCCGTCACCGGGTGGGTCTCGTCGCCGACGACGAACATGCCGGCGCAGTTCCCCGTCGTCTCGTTGCCGGTGATGCCGATGTTCCGGCCGCGGCGCACGTGCACGCCGATCCGGTTGCCCTCGGCGTGGTTGCCGCGCACGGCCGTGCCCCGCGCGTCGGGCGCGTCGCCGACGAACAGCCCCGACTGGGCGTTGTCGTCGGCGACGTTGCCGGTGAACGACCCGCGCACCGAGAACTCCTGGCCGATGCCGTGCTCGCCGTTGCCCCGCGAGCGCACACCCGTGACGGTCATGCCGTCCGTGTACCGGCCCATCACGCCGCTCTTCGCG
Organism: Yinghuangia seranimata; assembly: GCF_029953285.1. Taxonomy (GTDB): domain Bacteria; phylum Actinomycetota; class Actinomycetes; order Streptomycetales; family Streptomycetaceae; genus Yinghuangia; species Yinghuangia seranimata. The sequence goes on from NZ_JASAOI010000037.1 coordinate 17,827, forward strand.
AACCCGGTGACGGTCAACGACGCGACCCGCACCCCGACGAGATCACGCGTCGGCGTCCCCAGGACGCAGACACCGTAACCGCCTTCCGAGCACGGCGGCGCGATCTCGTTCACACCGGGCGCGGGCGCGGACGCGGACCTGCCGGACGGGGACGGGGACGCGCCCGCGGGCACGATCACCGCCTCCCCGCTCGAAGGCCCGCGCAGTGTCAAGCGGTCCGTGCCGATCAGCACGCCGCCCGGATACGTCCCGGCGGCGAGTTCGACGACGTCGCCCGGCGCGGCGGCGTCCACCGCGGCCTGCACGGATTCCCCCGGCAGGACGCGGTGGACGACGCCCCTGGCATGCGCCGAGGCCGGGATCAGGACGCCGGACCCCACGAGGGCGAGGGCGAGGACTCCTGCGGAAGGGCGGAAACGGCGGTGGGGCATGGCTCTTGGTCTGCCTTGTCGTCGTGCGGACAGGGATCGTCCTCGCGCGGCGCGGTCATCGCGCCCACGAGCGTGGTGGTGTGCGTGGCCGCCAGGAACTGCGGCTCGGCCAGCGTGCGGCGCAGGAACCCGATGGTCGTGCGTACGCCCGGCCCCTCGATGCGGAACTCGTCCAGCGCCCGGTCGATCCGCGCGACGGCCTGCTCCCGGTCCGGTGCCCACGCGATCGTCTTGGCGAGCAGCGAGTCGTAGTCGGGGCTGACCGTCCAGCCCGGGAACGCGTGCGTGTCGACCCGCACGAACGGGCCGCCGGGCGGCGTGAACTCGACCAGCTTGCCGGGTGTCGGCGCGAAGTCGCGCTCCGGGTCCTCGGCGTTGACGCGGCACTCGATCGCGGTGCCGCGCACCGCGACGTCCTCCTGCCGGACGGACAGCGGTTCGCCCCCGGCGATGCGCAGCTGCTGGTGCACGAGGTCGATGCCGGTGGTCATCTCCGTGACCGGATGCTCCACCTGCAGACGGCAGTTGACCTCCATCAGGTGGAACTCGTGGGCGGGGGACACTACGAACTCGAAGGTCCCGGCGCCCACATAGCCCACCGCGCGGGCGCCGACCAGCGCCGCCTCGCACATCGCCTCGCGCACGTGCTGCGGCAGCCCGGGCGCGGGCGCCTCCTCGATGAGCTTCTGGTGCCGCCGCTGTACCGAGCAGTCCCGCTCGCCGAGGTGGACCGCCCCGCCGTACATGTCGCACAGCACCTGGACCTCGATGTGCCGGGCGTTGTCCAAGTACCTTTCCAGATACAGGCGTTCGTCGCCGAACACGGCCCGCGCGTGAGTGCGCGTCTCGTTGTACGCCAACGTCAGCTGTTCCGGATCGCGCACCACGCGCATGCCGCGCCCGCCGCCGCCCGCGACCGCCTTGAGGATGACGGGATAGCCGACCAGGTCCGCGATGTCGGCGGCCTCACGCGGCGAGCTCAGCGCGTCCATGCTGCCCGGCAGCACGGGAAGCCCGGCCTCGGCCATCGCCGCGCGCGCCTCGGCCTTGTCGCCGAGCCGCTGCAGCACCTCCGGAGGCGGGCCGATGAACGTGATGCCGTGCGCGGCGCACACCTCCGCGAAGTCCGGGTCCTCGGAAAGGAATCCGTAGCCCGGGTGGATGGCGTCGGCGCCGCTGTACCGGGCGGCCTCGATGATCGCGGGGATGTTCAGGTAGCTGGCCCGCGCCGCCGGAGGCCCGATGTGCACGGCGGCGTCGGCGAAGCGCACGGCCGCCGAGTCGCGGTCGGCGGTCGAGTACACCGCGACGCTGCGGACGCCCGCCTCCCGGCACGCGCGCACCACGCGCAGTGCGATCTCGCCGCGGTTGGCGACGAGCACGGTGGAGAGCACCACAGTCACCCCGTTCCGTTGGACTCGAGCGGCTCCAGGGCGATCAGCGGCTGGTCGAACTCGACCGGCTGGGCGTCGGGCGCGACGACGTCCACCACCCGTCCCGCGGACTCCGCGGTGATGGGGGTCATCATCTTCATCACCTCGAGGATCCCGACGGTCTGGCCCGCCCGCACGGTGTCGCCGACCGCCACGAACGCCTTCGCGCCCGGGTCCGGCGAGTGGTAGAACGTGCCGACCGTGGGGGCGCGGACGACCATCAGCGCGACGTCCGGCGGCTCGGGCGCGCGCGGCGGCGCCGAGGCCTCGGCGACCACGTGCGCCCCGCCCGCCTCCGGGACGGCGGGGGCCGGGCCCTGCGGCGCCGGCGCGACGTCCCACTCGATGTCGACGACGGTGCCGCCGGTCTCCAGGTGGATGCGCCGCGGCGGACCGGTCGCCGACCGCGCCGGCATCTCGTCGACCATGTGCCCGCACTGCCGCGCGTCCGCGTCGCGGCGGGAGCTCTCCGTGCCCACCACCGGGCCGGCGGTGGCGGGTGCGCGGTCGTCCGTCGCGGTGGCGGACGGGTCGGCGGGCCGCGCGGCGTTCGGGTGCGGCGGGGTTCCGCCGCGGTGCCGGTCGGCGCTGCCGTTGGCTGAGCTCATGTCCTTACTCCTTCGTGGGCGCCGACGGGGAAGTCGTCGGGGTCCGGGTCCGGCTGCGCGTCCGCCGCCGGCTCCGGCGCGGGACCGGCGTCCGGGGCCGGGGCAGGTTCCGGCGCCGGGTCGGCCGACGCGTCCGGCGACGCGTCCGGCGACACCTCCGTTTCCCGGTCCGGCGCGGTCCCGAACCGGTGGTAGCGGTTCCGGCGCTCGCGGATCAGCCGTTCGGGGGTGAGGCGGCGCAGTTCCTCGAGCACAGGGCGCAGCGCGTCGCCCAGCAGTTCGGCGGCCTTGTCGGGGTCGGTGTGCGCGCCGCCGGGCGGCTCGGGGACGACGGCGTCGACGATCCCGAGGTCGAGGAGTTCTCCCGGACCCATGCGCAGCGCGGCCGCCGCGACCGGCGCCGCGGCCGGGTCCTTCCACAGGATCGCCGCGCAGCCCTCGGGGCTGATCACGGAGTAGACGCCGCGTTCGCTGATCAGCACGCGGTCGGCGACGGCCAGCGCGAGCGCGCCGCCGCTGCCGCCCTCGCCGGTCACCACGGTGACGATCGGCACCGGGAGACCGGACATCAGCTGCAGGTTCTCGGCGATCGCGATGGCCTGGCCGCCGCGTTCGGCGTCCGGGCCCGGGTTGGCCCCCGGCGTGTCGACCAGCGTGACGACCGGCAGGCCGAGCTTCGCGGCCAGGCGCATCAGGCGCGCGGCTTTGCGGAACCCGGCCGGGGTGGCCATGCCGAAGTGCCGGCGCTGCCGTTCGGCCAGGTCGTCCCCGCCCTTCTGATGACCGATCAGGACCACCGGCTGCCCGTGCAGGATGCCCAGGCCGCCGACGACGGCCGGGCAGTCGGAGCCGATCCGGTCGCCGTGCAGCTCGTGGAAGTCCTCCAGCAGCCGGTTGGCGTAGCACAGCGCGGTGGGACGCGCGGGGTGGCGGGCCAGACGCACCGTCTCCCACGGGTCGTGCCCCGTCGACGCACCGCCGCCCGACCCGGCCGGACGTACGCCGTTCGGCGAGCCCTCCGCGAACTCGGGCGTGTCGTGTCCGTCGTCGCCGTGCCGGGGGCCGTCGGCCTCGTCCGTGTCGTACGCCGACCCGTTGCCCGTCCCGTCCGCCCCGCGCGCCGCCGCGCACCCGACCCCGAGCAGATGCCCGAGCGTGCGCCGCAGCTGCGCCCGTGGCACGACCGCGTCGACCAGACCGTGCGCGAGCAGGAACTCCGCCGTCTGGAAGCCCTCCGGCAGCTGCTCGCCGATGGTCTGCTCGATCACGCGCGGCCCGGCGAAGCCCATCCGCGCACCCGGCTCGATCAGGATCACGTCGGCGAGCGACGCGAACGACGCGGCCACGCCGCCGTACGTCGGGTCCGTCACCAGCGAGACGACCAGGATGCCCGCCTCGTCGAGCTCGGCGATCGCGGCGGCCGTCTTCGCCATCTGCATCAGCGACAGCGCGCCCTCCTGCATCCGCGCTCCGCCCGACGCCGAGACGATGAGCAGCGGAATCCGCTCGCGCAGGCTCTCCCGCGCCGCGCGGGCGATCAGCGCGCCGACCGCGCAGCCGAGGCTGCCGCCCAGGAAGCGGAAGTCCATGGCGGCGGCCACCACCGGACGGCCGTCGATGCGCCCGCGTACCGCGAGCGCCGCGTCGGACATGCCGGTGGCGGCACGGGCCTCCGCGAGCCGCTCCGGATACGGGCGGGCGTCCACGAAGTCCAGCGGGTCGTGCGGCGTCGGCTCGGCGTCCAACGGGACGTCCGAGCCCGGGTCGAGGAGCTGGTCAAGGCGCTCCCGCGCGGTCAGCCGGGCGTGGTCGCCGCAGTCGGGGCACACCTGCAGCGTGCGCGCGAAGCGCTTGCCGTACACGAGCTGGGTGCACTTGGCGCAGCGCACCCACTCGGCCGCCGCCACCCCGTCGGGGGCGGCCGGTCGGCTGTCGATCTCGACCATGGGGTTCCTCCGGCTGTCTGGCCTGGACGGGTTCGCGAGTGTGGGATGCCGGTCAGCCGCCGGACGCCCGGTCCCACCGGTAGAACTCGTCGGCCATGGCGTCCTTGGGACTCGTCCACGTCTCCGGGTCGTACGCGCTGATGTGCACCGAGAGCCGGTCGCTCACGTCGCGGAACGCCGGGTGCCCGGTGATCGCCGCGACCGCGGGTCCGGGCGGGCGGTCCGCCTCGATCAGGTGCAGGTACAGGTCGTCGCCGAACCGGAACAGGCTGCGCCCGGTGACGCCCACCAGGTCCGGCAGTTCACCCCGGTCGGAGGCGGCGAAGATGCCGGCGATGTCCTCGGACGCGCCGGGCCGCATGCGGGCGACGATCAGACTGCGGTACACCCGGCCGGACGCGGTGCGGTTCGCGGAGCCGCGGCCGGTGCCTTCGGTCGTGCTGTTCACTCGTTGGTTCCCTTCGAGACGGAGGCCGGAAGCCCGCGCCCCCGCGGGTGGCGCACCCACGCGGGCGCGGGCCCGACCGGGGGTCGGAGACCGCTTACAGCGCGGGTTCGGGCTCGGGCAGGCCGAGGTCACGCGCGCGCTGCTGGATCTTGTCCCGGATGACCTCCATCTGCGTCCGCGAGTTGCGGTTGATGTTGTCCGTCATCCACGCGTTGTCGACCGGCGCGGTCTCGGACATCGCGAAGTCCTGCACCCAGCGCATCCGCACACCGTCCGGCTCCTCGTGGTACTCCCACCGGATGTGCATGTACGCGAACGGCCCGGTCTCCACGCGCTGCGCCCACACGGTCCGCATCTCGCGGTTGGGCTCGCGCTCGGACACCCAGCTCCACACCTTGCCGTCCTTGTCCGGGTGCATGGTCAGCCGGAAGGTGACCTTGTCACCCTCGCGGGCCAGCACCTCCACCGAGGCGTACTCGGTGAACAGGTCGGTCCAGTGCTCGATGTCGTTGGTCATGTCCCAGACCAGGTCGAACGGGGCGCTGATCAGGATCTCGTTGTCGGTGTGTCCTGCCATCGGGTCAGACTCCAGACGTCAGTTGGGAGTTCACCAGGGCGACGAACTCGTGCGGGGACTTGCAGCGCTCGGCGTCGGGGCCGAGCGGGACGCTGTAGCCGTGCTCGATCTCGGCGACGACGGCCATCAGGCCGAGCGAGTCGAGGCCGAAGTCGGCGAACGTCGCGTCGGGCCGGCTCTCCATCTCCATCGGATCGGCCGAGATGCCGGCCGTCTCCTTCATGAGCCGGGCGAGTTCCGCGTGGTCGAAGGCACTGTTCACGGCGGATTCCTTGTCGTCGGGCGCACCGGGCCACCGGATGCCGGTGGCCGCCGGGCGCGGTCGGTCGGTTCAGGTGGTTCAGGTGGTTCAGGTGGCGTCGGCGTCGCGCCGCAGCACCAGCGCCGAGTTGCAGCCCATGAGGCCGCGGCTGAGCACCAGCGCGGTGCGCGCCTCCGCGGCGCGGGCGCGGCCGGTGACCAGGTCGATGTCGAGCTCGGTGGCGAACACGCCCGGCGTGGGCGGGAGGACGCCGTGCTCCATGGCCAGCACCGCCGCCGCGCAGTCGAGCATCGCCCCGCCGCAGTAGGCGCGGCCGATGCCGGCCTTCGGCGCGGTCACCGGGGCGGCCGCCGCGTACGGCCCCAACGCGTCGGCCAGCGCCAGCACTTCGGCGTGGTCGGCGGCGGGCACCGCGAGCGCGTCGGCGAAGACGACGTCGATGTCGCCCGGGCCGACGCCGGCCTCCTCCATCGCTATCCGGATGGCGGCGGCCAGGCCGTGCCGGGACTCCTCCCAGTCGGCCGTGCCGGTGAACGTGGCGCCGTGCCCGGCGACCCGGGCCCGGATCCGCGCGCCGCGCCGCCGCGCCGCGTCCTCGTCCTCGAGCACCAGCATCGCGCCGCCCTCGGCGGGCGCGAAGCCGCACGCGGCGGAGTCGAACGGCAGGTACGCGCGGCTCGGGTCGACCGCCAGGCTCAGCTCGCGGTAGCCCAGCTGGCACACCATCGAGTACGGCGCGATCGGGGCCTCCGCGGCGCCGACGACCATCGCGTCCGCACCGCGCCGGATCGACCGCGCCGCGTGCCCGATGGCGTCGAGGCCGCCGGCCTCGTCGTCGGCGAGCACCGCGCACGGCCCCTTGAAGCCGCCGCGGATGGAGATCTGGCCGGTGCTGGCGGCGTAGAACCAGGCGATGGACTGGTACGGGCCGACGAAGCCCGGGCCCACCCCCCACAGGTTCTGCAGTTCGCGCTGGCCGAACGCGCCGCCGCCGGAACTGCTGGCGGTGGCGACCCCGACGGAGAACTCCGGGAGCCCGTCCAACGCGGCGTCGGCCAGCGCCTGGTCGGCGGCGGCCAGCGCGAAGTGCGTGAACCGGTCGGTCTGGACGAGGAAGCGCTCCTCGACCGTGCCGGCCGGCTCGAAGTCCTTCACCAGCCCCGCCACCGCGAGCGGCAGGTCGGCGCACCCCTCGCGGGAGATCCGCTCCAGGTGCACGCCGCCCTCGCGGGTGGCCTTCCAGAACACGTCGGTGGAGTTGCCGTTGGGGGCGACCACACCGATGCCGGTGATCACGGCGTGCCGGGGTCCGGTGCTCATCGCCGCGTCCTTTCCCGCCGGGTGCCCTCGTGCGCGGCCCTGCGGTCCAGCACCACCGCGGACTGGAAGCCGCCGAAGCCGCTGCCGACCGACAGCACGGTGTCGAGGGTGGCCTCGCGCGCCGTGCGGGGCACGTAGTCGAGGTCGCACTCGGGGTCCGGCGTCTCGTAGTTCGCGGTGGGCGGCACCACGCCGTGCGCCATCGCGAGCGCGCACGCGGCGACCTCGATCGCGCCGATCGCGCCGAGCGAGTGGCCGACCATCGACTTGATGGAGCTCATCGGAATGGTCCTGGCGTGCTCGCCGAGCGCCAGCTTGACCGCGGCGGTCTCGTGCCGGTCGTTCTGCTGCGTGCCGGATCCGTGCGCGTTCACGTAGTCGACGTCGGTCGGGTCGAGCCCGGCGTCGTCGAGGGCACGGCCGATGGACTCGGCCATCTCCAGGCCCTCCCGGGTCAGCCCGGTCATGTGGTACGCGTTGCCGCGCGTGGCGAAGCCGCTGATCTCGCAGTAGATCCGCGCGCCGCGCCGCTTGGCCCGCTCGAGGTTCTCCAGCACCAGGACGGCGGCGCCCTCGCCGAGCACGAAGCCGTCCCGTCCCGCGTCGAACGGCCGTGAGGCGTGCGCCGGGTCGTCGTTGCGCGTCGAGGTGGCCTTGATCGCGTCGAAGCACGCGACGGTGATCGGCGAGATCGGCGAGTCCGCCGCGCCGGCCAGGTAGACGTCGGCGCGGCCGTCCTCGATGGCGTGCGCGGCGTACCCGATCGCGTCCAGGCCGGACGTACAGCCGGTGGACACGGTCTGCACCGGGCCGCGCGCGCCGAACTCCTCGGCGACCTCGGAGGACAGCGCGGCCGGCGAGAACGCCCGGTGCAGGAACGGCTCGGCGGCGCGGTGGTCGACGTCCCAGCGGGCGCCGCGCTCGCTGACCGCGACGTAGTCGTGTTCGAGCCGGGTCGTGCCGCCGACCGCGGTGCCCAGTGAGACACCGACGCGCCACGGGTCCTCCGCGGCCAGGTCGAGGCCGCGGTCCTGTACCGCCTCGGCGGCCGCGACCAGCGCGAACTGCACGTAGCGGTCCGCGCGTTGCGCGCGCTCGGGGGTGATCCCGTGCGCGGCCGGGTCGAAGTCGCACTCGGCCGCGATGCGGGAGCGGAACGGCGCGGGGTCGAAGAAGGTGATCCCGCGGGTCGCGGTCCGCCCGGCGGTCAGCAGGTCCCAGAACGCCGGGACCCCCACGCCGCCGGGCGCGACCACGCCGACGCCGGTGATCGCCACTCGGTGCTTCACGACCCGCCCCCGATGTCCGGATGGGACTCGTCGGGCACCGGGGGCGTCTCGGTGTCGACGTGCCCCAGCTCCGGCTTGGGCGCGAGCGGGGCGAGCTGGAAGACCATGCGGGCCTCGGCCGGCCCGGTGTTGCGGAACCGGTGCCGCATGTGGCGCGGGACCATCAGGCTCTGCTCGGGCCGCAGCGTGTGGGTGACACCGTCGAGGTCGACCTCGAGCTCGCCGCACACCAGGTGGACGAACTCCTCGGAGTACGGGTGGTAGTGCTCCGAGATCGTCTCGCCCGGCGCGAGGATCGCCAGGCCCATGAAGCCGCAGGTCGAACCGACGGTCGTGGGGCTGAGCATCACGCGCAGGTCGCCGCCGCGGCGCCGGTTGGGGGCGACCTCGTCGAGGCTGACCACGCGCACGGGCTTCGCGGGCTGCGCGCGGCCCGGTTGACCGGGCCGCGGCTCGGTCTGCCGGTCGGGCTGCTGCTCGGTACGGCTGGGCTGTGCGGTCATGGGTGTTCCGCCTCCGTGGGGACGGGTGGCGCGCACCGGCGCGCCACCGGGGGAGGGGCGTGTCCGCCCGGCCCGCGTGCGTGCGGGCCGGGGCGGACGGTGGGTCAGGAGCCGGGCGTGGCACGCCGGTCGGTGACCGGCTTCATGGCGCACGCGGCCATCAGGCGGCGCAGCCCGGCGTCGTCCGCCAGGTCGCTCGCGCCGTCGGCGTCGAGGAGCTCGGCCAGCGCGCCCGGGTCGCGCCGGTCGACGCCGAGCGCCGTGGCGGGGTCGGCGTCGGCGGGGCTGCGCAGGTCGACGACGCGGACCAGGATGTCCTGGCGCACGTAGACCGAGCTGGCCGCGAGCGGGCCGCGCGGGTCGGCCAGCGCGGCCTCGTCGTGGCGGGCGAGCAGCCGGGCGGCGGCTTCGGCGCGGCCGTGGCGTACCGGGTACATGTACGCCACGCGCGTCGCGGCGAACTCGGACACCGGGCCGGGCGAGGTCCCCTGGAACGCCTCGGCGAGGCCGGCGCTCATGAAGAACTGCCGTGCCGCCTCGGCGTCGTCGAGGTCGCGGGCCTCCTCCAGGTACGGATTGAGCGCCTCTTCGGCGGCCCGCACCTGCGGCTGCTTGGCGACGTGCTGCAGAGCCGCGCGCATGTCGCCCTGGATCTCGATGGCCCGCACCACGCGGTTGCCGTGCATGAACACCGACGTGCGGCGCAGCGTGGTGGTGGCGTTCACGTGCGGGTCGGGCGACTCGTACTCGGCCAGGATCCGCGCGACCTCGGCCTCGCTGCCGGGCTTGACCGTGAAGCTCAGCGCGCAGCGCGTGACGCCGTCGGCGGCCGGGGCGGGCGGCTTCGGCGCGGCCGCCGGGCGGGTCCCGGCGGCCTTCGCGCCGCCGGGCTCCGCCGCCGGGTGGCCGCCGCGGATGTCGGTCTCGCGGGCCACCGCGAAGCGCAGCGACCGGGTGCCGCGCACGCAGCCGTGCAGCGGCCGGACCATCTCCTGGTGCTCGGGGCTGTCCACCCACGCCAGGTACTGGTCGGCGGCCTCCCACTCGCTGGTGATCAGCCACTGGGTCGGGTCCTCGATGGACTGGCAGAGCTGGTCCCGAAGATGCCCCGGTACCGCGGCCACCTGCGCGCGGATGCTCTCGTAGGCGTCGAGGAATCGTTCCTGCGAGCCGTCGTGGATCTCGAGCATGAGCAGGACGCGCAGCTTGGCGCCGTCGGTGAGGCGATCGCTCGTGTCGACGGCCGCGGCCGGCCTTCGGACGGTCGTGTCCATATCCATCCTTCGTTCGTGGGCCCCGTGTTCGAGCCTGGAGGCGACTGCGCCGCGTGGCACCTTTTCGTGGCATGTGAGTGACAAGAGGGCGTGTCGCGCGGCATCGGCGCGTGTTTCGGGCACACGAGGACGTCAGGCGAAGTCCGGGGGATTCCCGAAGGTGGAGGCAATGGAGCCCGAATACGACGAGCGGGTGCCGGTCCTGGTGGTCGGCGGGTCGCTGGTGGGCCTGTCCGCGTCCGTGTTCCTCGGCAGGCTCGGGGTGCGGCACGCCGTGGTCGAGCGGCACGCGGGCACGTCCCAGCACCCGCGCGGGCGCGGCAACAACGTCCGCACGATGGAGCTGTTCCGCACCGCGGGCGTGGAGGAGCGCATCCGGGCGGCGTCGGCCGTCCTGGCCGACAACCACGGCATCCTGCAGGCCCACACGATCGCGGGCGACGACCAGGAGTGGCTGTTCAAGGAGATCGACCCGGGCGGCGGACTGGCGAAGTTCTCGCCGAGCTCGTGGTGCCTGTGCAGCCAGAACGACCTGGAGCCGGTCCTCGCGCGGTACGCGGAGGAACTCGGCGCGCCGGTGCGGTTCGGCACCCAGCTGGTCGACGTCACCCAGGACGCCGACGGCGTGACCGCGGTGCTGGAGTCCCGCGCCAGCGGCGAACGCAGCACCGTGCGGGCGGACTACCTGATCGCGGCCGACGGGCCGCGCAGCCCCGTCCGCGAGCGGTTCGGCATCCCGGTGTCCGGGCCCGGCGACCTGTTCCACAACGTGAGCATCACGTTCACGTCCAAGCGGCTCGCCGAGTACGTCGGCGACCGCCGGTTCATCGTCTGCTACCTGACCAACCCCCAGGGCGACGGCGCGCTGCTGCCCGTGGACAACGTCGAGCGGTGGGTCTTCCACGCGCCGTGGCACCCGGAGAACGGCGAACCGCTGGAGGACTTCACCGACGAGCGGTGCGTCGCGCACATCCGCGCGGCCATGGGCGTCCCCGACCTCGACGTGCAGGTCACCGGAACGGCCCCCTGGCACGCCGCCGAACGGGTGGCCGACCGCTACCGCGAAGGACGGATCTTCCTCGCCGGGGACTCCGCCCACGAGATGTCGCCCACCGGCGCGTTCGGCTCCAACACCGGCATCCAGGACGCGCACAACCTGGCCTGGAAGCTCGCCGCCGTGCTCGAGGGCCGCGCCGGCGACGCGCTGCTGGACACGTACGAGGCCGAACGCCGCCCGGTCGCGCAGGCCACCGCCGCGCGCGCGTCCACCCGTTCGGCGGAACACAGCCACCCCGGCTACGCGGCGCCGCCCGTCGGCGGCGGCAAGCAGCCCGGTGTGCTGGGCGTCGTGCTCGGCTACTGGTACACGCGCGGCGCGGTGGTCGGCGCCGACCAGGCGCCCGTGCTGCCCGAGGGGTTCCGGCCGCCGAACGGCGCGACCGGCACCCGGGCCCCGCACGCGTGGGTGCGCCGCGCGGGCGGCGAGCGCGTGTCGCTGCTCGACCTGTACGAGTCGCGGTTCGTGCTGCTGACCGGCGCGGGCGCGGCGGGCGAGCCGTGGCGTCGCGCGGCGGCGGACCTGGGCGCGCCGCTTCAGGCGTACGCGGTCGGCAGCTCCGACGACACGGGCGCCCAGACGGCCGACCTGACCACCGAACCGGGCGTCGACTGGGCCGAGTTGCACGGCGTCGCCGCCGAAGGCGCGGTGCTCGTACGCCCGGACGGGTTCGTGGCGTGGCACGCGCCGTCCGGCGCCGCCGACCCCGCGCGGGAGCTGCGCGAGGTCGTCACGGCGCTGGCGCTGCGCATCTGATCCCGGCTCGCGCACGGAAAGGCCCGCGGCCCCGGACGGTTCGTCCGGGGCCGCGGGCGTAGGTGCTCGGGTGCGGATCAGCCGCCGGGCACGAAGTGCGCGAAGACCACCACGTTGCCCAGGTAGTCCTTGCGCTTCTTGTCGTAGCCGCCGCCACAGGTGATCAGGCGCAGCTGCGCGTCGGAGGTCTGGCCGTACACGCGGTCGTCGGGGAACGCGTCCTTCTGGAAGACCTCGACGGAGTCGACCGCGAACTTCGCGGACTTGCCGTCGACCCGGTCGATCACGACCTCGTCGCCCTGCTTCAGGCTGCCCAGATTCCAGAACACCGCGGGCCCCGCCATGGTGTCGACGTGCCCGAGGACGATCGCGGCGCCGCGCGCACCGGGCGTCACGCCGTCCTTGTACCAGCCGGCCAGGTTCCGGTCCGTCGCCGGCGGGACGTCGATCACGCCGGAGGAGTTGAGGCCCAGGCCGACGAACGGCGCGTCCACGCCGATGCGCGCGATCCGGATGCGCACCGGCGGCGACGAGCCGAGGGCCTGGGGGCGGGCCTGGCCCGCGGCGCCGGGAGCCGAACCGGCGGGTGCCGGAGCGGCCGACTGCGCGGCGGCCGCCGGCTGCGGCGGCCCGTTCTCGGTCTCGATGTGGTTGTTGATGACGGTCACGCCGAGGAACACCGCTCCGGCGGCGATGGCCACCAGCTTGCCGCGGCCCATGCGGGTGGCCTCCGGTTGGGACATGTGTCGCCTCTCGGTTCTACGGTCTGCTGAGCGCCGAGGCGCGCAAAGACCGCGTGCCGTGGCCGCCGCCCGGTTCGGGGACGGTGGCCACGGCACGCGTGCCACTGGTGCTGACGCGGGATCAGGCCTGCGCGGCCGCACCCGAGGTCGGGCGACGGCGCAGTGCGTACGCGCCGAAGCCGAGACCACCGGCGATCAGCGCGGCGCCGGTCGCCAGGCCCGCGCCGTCGTCGAGGATGCCGATACCGGCGTGCGGGCCGCCGTGCGGGTGCTCGCCCTTACCGTGCTCCTCCTTGCCGTGCTCCTCCTTCTTGCCGTCTTCCTTCTTCCCGTCATCGCCCTTCGTGGCCTCCCAGTACCCGCCGTCGCTTTCGCTCGACGACTTGTCGTGGGGGGCGGGGGCGGCGTCCGCGTAGGCGGACGGGACGGCGAGAGTCAGCGCGGCGAAGCCGAGGGCGGTACCGGCGACCAGGGTGCGTACACGACGCATGATCCACATTCCCTTCGGTGCTCGCTTGGCAGTTGACGGGTCGTCAACTCGGGGACCGCGAAGCACCTCTTTCACCATCCGGGCAGGTCTCCCGGGCCGCGACCACAGATGGTGCTTTCGGGGGCGCTGCCTGCGCCCTTCGGGCGGATCTCGGGCGCCTATTCACCCAGCCGAACCACCGCGAGGTTTGGCGACCACGCTGTCGAACATGTGCAGCGACGGGTTCACCGCGTGCACGTCGCCGGTGATCAGACCGGCCCGGTCCATCGCGGTGAGCATGCTGTCCGTGGTGTGCTTCGCGCCGCCCACGTTGAGCAGCAGGAGCAGGTCCATCGCGGTGGTGAAGCGCTGCGAGGCGCTGTCGTCCACGAGGTTCTCGATCACCACGACGCGCGCGCCCGTCTCGGCCGCCGCGACGATGTTGGACAGCGTGCGCCGAGTGCTCTCGTCGTCCCACTCCAGGACGTTCTTGACGATGTACACGTCGGCCCGGATCGGGATCTCGTCGCGGCAGTCGCCCGGCACCAGCGTCGCGCGGTCGGTGAGCGCACCGCCCGGACGCAGCCGCGGATCCGCCTGCGCGACCACCGCCGGCAGGTCCATCAGCGAGCCGTGCAGCGCCGGGTTGCGCTCCAGGAGCGTCGCCAGCATCAGGCCCTGCCCGCCGCCGATGTCGGCGACGGAACGGGCGCCGGTCAGGTCCAGCACGTCCGCGACGTCCTCGGCGGCCTGGCGGCTCGACTGCGTCATGGCCCGGTTGAACGTCTCGGCCGACTCCGGCGCGTCCTCGTGCAGGTAGTCGAAGAAGCCCTTGCCGTGCACGTCCGGGAAGACGCTGCCGCCCTTGCGCACGGCCTCGTCGAGCATCGGCCACACCTGCCAGGTCCACGGCTCGGTCGCCCACAGCGTCACGTAGCGCATGCTGCGCGGCGCGTCGGCCCGCAGCAGCCGCGACATCTCGTTGTGCGCGAAGCGGCCGTCGGGCTGCTCGACGAAGATCCCGTGCGACGCGAGCGCGCGCATCAGCCTGCGCAGCGACCTCGGGTCGACCTCGGTGCGCTCCGCGAGCGTGTCGGCGGTCTCGGGGTTCTCGCCGAGCGCGTCGGGGACGCCGAGCCGGAGCGCGGCCCGGACGGCGGCCGCGGTCACCGCCCCGAACGCGAGTTCGCGCAGCCGCATGCCCGTCTGGTGCGCGGCGGTCTGGGTGTCGGTCATGCGGGCCGCCTCCTGGACGCGGTGGTGGGGGACAAGACGGCGGTCACGACGCGGCCCACGGCGCGGCGACGCGGTACGTGTAACCGCCCGAGACCTCGGTGACGTTCATCTCGCCCGACGCCGCCAGATGGGTGCCGGTGCCGCCGGTGACCATCAGCCGCATCGGGTCGGCGACCCCCGGCACGACGGTCTGGTCCTTGTAGTGGTGGGTTCCCTGCATCATGAGCACGCCCTGGTCGGTGCTCAGGGTGTGGACGCAGTGCGCGAGCACGCGCTTCTCTTTCACCTTGTCGGCAGTGCAGCTGATCGACGCGTCGCCGATGCGCTTGCCCGAACCGTCGTACAGGACCGCGTACGTCGACCAGTCCTGGTCCTCGACCACCGGACGCGGCATTCCGCCCGCGACGACGTCGGCGCGGAACGCGACGGCGACGTTGTCCGGGGCGGGTTTGGGGGTCGCCTGGGCCGGGGTGACGACAAGGGCGGCAGCGGCCGTCGCGGCGGCCACGGCAGTCGTACGGAGCATGGTTCACCGGGTTCCGTTCGGCCTCACCGTGCATGAGGCGCTCACCGCGATACTGCGTCGACCACGCACAACCCGCCCGCCGCCACGCCTCTGGATCACCTGTCCGGCGCAGTCACCCGCGCTGCCGGACCCGGCTACGCGCGGACGACCGTGTCGGGTCGATCTCATCCGGGTTGGAAGAACGCGGGCTGGGGCCAGGCCGCCCAGGCCCGCTCCGACGACTACTCGCTGTGGGAAGCGCGTTGGGCGCGGTGGTGCGCTGCGGCCGCGTGCCTGCCCCCGTGGACCCGGTAGACGCGGTAGTGGCGATGCACTTCCCACGGGCGGTGCCATGGCCCGCCGAGTGCCGCGGACGCCAGCGCCGCGAGGGCCGCGGCACCAGCGATCACAACCACCAGCACGATCCAGAAGCGCGTATCGAGAACGAACACCGCCCCGCCCCTTCCTCTGCCACACCCGGTGTTCCGGGAACAGGAACACGTTCTCATTTTGGGGGGTGGTTCCGTAGGGCCACATGGCCCTCAGGCCGCACGTTCGCCACGTCCGCACCTGGCTGACCAGGACTCGCCGACACGCCCCCGGCCATACGATGACAAGCATGACGAAAAGGACCGCCGTGATGTATTGGGAGAGGACGGCCCGGACCCCGCACTCGGCCGAGGGGCGGCGAGAGCCGCAACGGCGGACGTCGCGCTCCTGCTGGCCCTGTACGAAGGCCAGGCCCGCCGGCGACGCCTCGGACGGCTCACGATCCACCGGCACGACCTGCGCGGTGTGCGCGACACCCGCCGATGGCTCATCGAGGTGGGCTCGGGGCATGGGGCGACACGTCAATCCTTCAGCGTGTTCCGCAGGTTCCTTCGCGTTGTCACGCCCAGCTTCTTGAAGACCTTGCCCAGGTGGTATTCCACGGTGCTCGTGCTCAGGAAGAGCGCGGTCGCGATCTCCTGGTTGGTCGCTCCGTCCGCGGCGAGCCGTGCAATACGGTTTTCCTGAGGGGTCAGTTCGTATGCCGTATCGACCGTGCGGCGGCGGGCGTTCTCGCCGGTGGCGCGGAGTTCCAACCAGGCTCGCTCGGCGAAGGCCTCGGCGCCCATGTCGGCGAACAGGCTGTGTGCGGCCCGGAGTTGGTCGCGGGCATCCTGGCGGCGTCGCCTGCGGCGGAGCCACTCGCCGTAGAGCAGGTGGCTGCGCGCCCGCTCGGGAACGAGGCCGGTGGGCGCGAGGATGTCCAAGGCCTCGCGGAACAGCGGTTCCGCCTCGTCGGGTTCGGCCAGCAGCGCGCGGCTGCGGGCGAGCAGTGCGCACGCCCACGGCATGCCGCTGGCGTGTGCGCGCTCGTCGAGCCGGGTGAGCGCGGCCCGGGCGACGGTGAAGTCGCCGTTGCGTGCGGCTGCTTCGACGAGGTCCGGAAGCGAGGCTCCGGCGTACGCGAAAGGATCCTCGTCGAAGATGCGCCAGCCGGCTTTCTGGGCTTCCGCGTAGCGACGTTGCCCGAGCCGGAGGACGACCAGCGAGGAGCGGGCGAGTTGCACCTGGAGACCGCCGGGTCGCTCCGTGTCGGGGCCGTCGTGCACGGCCACGGCGGCCAGGGTCGCCGCTTCGTCGCCGCGCCAGGCGTGCAGCAGGACGTCGCTGCCGTGGGAGAACTGCTCGTCGGCGCCTATCGCGTCGGCGACGTCGCGGAACTCCGCGTAGTACGCCTCGGCACCGGTGAAGTTGCCGTGGTGGACCTCCCACATTCCCTGCCCGGCCAGCGCGATCTGCAGCATGCGCAGCGCGCCTTGGCCGCGCGCCGCACTCGCGGACCGGCGCGCGCACTCGCCGAACGTTTCGATGTTCCACAGGTCGAGCGCGGTCGCCATGCCCAGAAGCGTCCAGCGTGCGGCGCCATTGTGCTCGGCGCCGTCGGCGCGCATGGCGGCCACCGCGTCGTGCATCATGGGCGCCGCCGCGACATACCCCTTCTCGATGAGGGTCGCCTGCGCGGTGAGGAGGAGGTCGGCGGCGGACGCCGCGTCCGACGAAGGCCGGGCCTCGAGCGCGGTGCGCGCGACGTCGAGGGCCGTGGCGCCCGGGCCGATGCGCGGTACGACCATGGCCGCGTCCAAGGCTTCCAGGAGCGTCTCGCGTGCCGCCGCGATGTCCAGGTCCAGCAGGCATTGCGCGGATTTGAGAAGCAGCGCCACGGCGCCGTCGCGGCTGAGCATGACGTTCACCCAGCCGCGCAGGCGGTCGGCGTTGGCGTCCAGCAGTGTCCTGCCGCCCTCGAGGGTGAGCAGGCCGAGGAGCGCTTCGGCGCGGCGCGGTGCTCCGCCGGTGAGCGCGGCGCCACAGGCGGACAGCAGCCGGATGTTCCGCGCGGCCTCGGTCTCGGAGAGTTCGGCGGCGCGTTGCAGCAACGCCGCCTGGGCGAGGTATCCGCCGCTGCCGCGGGCACGTGCCGCGGCCGCCTCCAGTTCGGCGGCCACCCTCTCGTCCGGCCCGTCGCAGGCCGCAGCCAGATGCCATGCGCGGCGGTTGGCGTCTTCGGGAGTGCCGCTGTCGGTCACGGCGGCCAACGCGCCGTGCACGCGTCGGCGTTCGGTCTGCGGCGCACCCGAGTACACCGCGGAGCGGATGAGCGGGTGCCGGAACACCGCCCGGCCGTCGCCGAGTACGGTCAGGAACTCGGCACGTTCGGCGAGTTCGACGGCGTCGGTCAGGTCGTCGGGTGTCGTGGTTCCCAAGCGGACCGTCGCGGCGCGCACGCGCGCCAGGTCGCCGCTCGGCTCGGCCGCCGCGACCAGCAGCAGCATCTGGGCCGTCGGGGGGAGTTCGCGCACGCGGCCGAGGAAGCGGGCCTCCAGCCGGCGGTCGATGGGCAGCGGCCCGCCCCACGCCAGGTCCTTGGGGGTCATGCCGCGGGCGACCTCGCGGATGGCCAGCGGATTGCCGCCCAGTGACGCCACGAGACGGTCCGCGATCACCCGGTCGACGGGCCTGTCGACGTGCGCGGTGAACAAGGCCAGCGCGTCGGCGTCGTCGATGCCGAGGATACGCATTTCGTGCAGCCCGGTCAGCGGCACGGATCTCCGGGGGTCCTCGCGGACGCCGAAGAGCATGACGATGCCGTCCGCGTACAGTCTGCGCCCGACGAACGCGAGCACGTCGATGGACTCGCTGTCCACCCACTGCGCGTCGTCGCAGACCACCACAAGCGGCGCCTCGGCGGCCGCCCCCGCCAGCAGGGTGAGGGTCGCCAGGCCGACCAGGAACCGGTCGGGGGCCGGGGCGTCGTGCAGTCCGAAGGCCGTTTCCAGCGCGACGCGCTGCGGCACGGGGAGGCGGTCGCGCCGGTCGAGGAAGGGCAGGAGCAGTCGGTGCAGGGCCGCGAAGCCGAGCTCGCGCTCGGCCTCGACCCCGGCCACGCGGGTCACCTGGAAGTCGGACGCGGCGGCGACCGCGTCGTCGAGCAGCGCCGTCTTGCCGATCCCGGCCTCGCCGCGCAGCACCGCCACGCCGCTGAGACCCTGGCGCGCGTCGGCGAGCAACCGGCGCAGCTCGGCGCGCTCGGCATCCCTGCCCAGCAAGATCATGGGCCGAAGACACCTCCGTCGCGGACGGCGGCCGGTCCCGCTCGCCGCGCCCCCGGGCACAGCCCCGCGCGGCGCAAGCCGGGCCCGGCCGGTGCTGGGGACTTTCCCTGATTCGAGTGTGTCCCCACCCCGCCACGCTGGGGCCATGTCGTTGGTCACTGTGGGCTGTGAGAACGGTGAGCCTGTTGAGCTCTACCTCGAGGACAAGGGGCGGGTCGACCCGGCGGTGCCGGTGCGCGGCCGGCTGCTGAGCGGGCGGTCGGGGGAGCACCAGGCGCGCCCGCTCGTCGAGGCGGGCCGGCGGGTGATCACGCATGACCGGCGCGGCTTCGGCGCCGCACCCCAGCCCTGGGGCGGGTCCGAGGGATGAGTGGAGGGCAGGTGGGCTTGGTGGTGGATACCGTCTCCGTCCCCGGTGCCGTCGCGGCCGAGCGGTGGACGGCCGCGGTCAGCCGCACATTCGCGCCGGTGCACGTGTCCTACCCGGGCGACGGTCCGTTCGAGGGGCGGATCACCGCGGACCGGTGCGGATACCTCGAGGTGTCCACGATCGACGCTGACCCGCACCGCGTGTGCCGCACGCCCAGGTTGATCACACCGGACCGACGGGACTTCGTCGTCGTGGCGCTCCCGGCGGCCGGCACGGTGTCGGTGCGGCAGCACGGCCGCACGGCCGAGGTCACGCCCGGCGACATGGTCGTGTTCGACACCTCGCGTCCGTACGTCCTGGACTTCCGGGAGCGCGTGCGCGTGCAGACGTTCCGCGTCCCGCGCCGGGTCGTGACCACCACCGACACGGCGCTCGGCGCGGTCGCTGGGACCGCGATCCGAGCCGACCACGGCGTGGCCGCGATGCTCGCGCCGTTCCTCACGAATCTCGCGGCCTCCGTCGGCACGTGCGACGGCACGGTCGGCGATCGCCTGGCCGGCCACGTGGTCGACCTGGTCGGCACGCTGGTCGCGGAACGCACGGGCCGCGCGGGCGACGGGGCGGAGAGTCCGGCGAAGACCGAGCTGATCCGCCGGGTGCGCGGCTACATCAACGAGCACCTCGCGGACCCCGACCTGTCCCCGCTGTCGATCGCGGCCGCGCACCACATTTCGCTGCGCTACCTCTACCAGCTGTTCGCGGCCGAGGACTCGACGGTGAGCCGGTGGATCCAGCAGCGTCGCGTCGAGGAAGCGGGCCGCGAGCTGGCCGACGGCAACCGCATGGGCGACGGCGTCTTCACCGTCGCCCGCCGGTGGGGGTTCGTGAACGCCTCGCACTTCAGCCGCGCCTTCCGCAGCGTGCACGGCATGTCGCCGAGCGACTGGCGCCGTCTCCGCGACGGGGCGGCAACGGCGCCGGCCGCACTCCCGGAGCGCGTGATCGCGGCCCCGTAGCGGACGGGTCTCCTCCGGCCGGCGGCCGGGGCGGGCCCGCGCTCAGCCGAACCGGCGGACGAACGTCAGCGCGGTCTGCGCGACTTCGGCCCACCCGCTGTCGATGGTGAGCGCGTGGCCGCGGTTCGGCAGCTCGACGATTTCGGTGACCGCCTCGTTGCGCTTCTGCTTCTTGTACGCCGCGTTGGTGAGCGCCCAGGGGACGGTGTTGTCCTTCTCGCCCGAGATGAGCAGCATCGGGCCGCGCCGGGGGTTCCTGGCGTCGACCTTGGCCTCGGTCCAGGGGTTGAGGTTGGCCGCGGCGGCCTGGAACAGCGGCGCTCCGGGTGCGGGCACGGCGAAGGTCTCGTACAGTTCCCCGGCCTCGTCCTCGTGCACCGCGTTGGCGAAGCCGTAGCGGAACTGGTCGTACGTCAGCCGCACGGCGCGGTGGCGGTTCGCGGGATTGCGGAGCACCGGACTCGCCGACCGCAGCGATGAGATCGGCAGCGGCAGGACGCCGCGGAACGGCGCCGGGTCGATCGCGACCGACGTACGGGCCAGGCCCCGGCCCGCGAGGATCTGGGTGATCAGGCCGCCGAAGGAGTGGCCGACGACCACGGGCTTGCGCTCGAGCCTGCCGATGAGCGCGGCGTAGTGGTCGGCGACCTGCCCGACGGTTTTGCCGGCGAAGAGTTCGGGATGCTCGTTCGCCTCCGTCACGGTCGCCGGGTCGTCCGGCCAGCCGGGCGCCACGGGTGCGTAGCCCGCCTTCTCGAACACGTCGGTCCAGCGGTCCCAGCTGCTCGGCAGCAGCCACAGGCCATGGATGAACACGACCGGAATGCGGCCGGTGGCGCCGGCCAGGTCGACGATCCGCTCGTCGTGCGTGGGTACGGATTCGGGCTCGTGCCCGGCCTGCGGTATTCGGTCGTCGGTCATGCGGCTCGGCTCCGTGTCGCCGTGGTGCTGTTCGCCCGGACGGCGTGGGTGATGTGGGGAGAGGTTTCGGGTGCGGGCAGCGTGGCCGGGCGGCAGGGCGGTACGCCCCGACCGCTGGTGCGGTCGGGGCGTACCGGCTCGCTGCCTGCTGCCTGCGTCAGCTCGTGAGGAAGGCCAGCAGGTCGGCGTTGAAGGCCTGCTCGAACGCACCGTTGAGGCCGTGCGGGGCGCCCTCGTAGACGCGCAGCGTGGCGTTCGGGAGCAGCTCGGCGGTGCGTAGCGCGGACGCCTTGATCGGCACGATCTGGTCGTCGTCGCCGTGCGCGACCAGCACCGGAATCCCGATCTTCGGGAGGTCCTCCGTGAAGTCGGTCTCGGAGAACGCCTTGATGCAGTCCAGTGCGCCCTTGATGCCGACCTGCATCCCACCGAACCAGAACTCGTCGCGCTTGCCCTGGGACACCGCGGCACCAGGCCGGTTGAACCCGAAGAACGCCTCCGACAGGTCCTTGTAGAACTGCGACCGGTCGGACGCGACACCGGCCCGGATCCCGTCGAACACCTCCATGGGCGTGCCGTCGGGATTGGCGTCGGTCTTGAGCATCAGCGGGGGCACGGCGCCCAGCAGCACCGCTTTGGCGACCCGGTCGGTGCCGTGCCGCGCCAGGTAGCGCACCACCTCGCCGCCGCCGGTCGAATGGCCGACCAGCACGGCGTCCCGCAGGTCCAGGTGGTCGATCAGCTCGGCCAGGTCGTCGGCGTACTGGTCCATGAAATTGCCGTCCCACGGCTGCGACGACCGGCCGTGGCCGCGTCGGTCGTGCGCGATCGCGCGGAAGCCGTGCGACGCGACCAGGTTGGCCTGCGGGTCCCAGGCGTCCGCGTTGAGCGGCCATCCGTGGCTGAAGACGACCGGGCGTCCGGCGCCCCAGTCCTTGTAGAAGATCGTGGTCCCGTCCTGCGTCGCAATCGTGGGCATATCTGGTCCTTGGTAGCCGAGGGGTTGACGCAATTCACGCTAGGTCGACACCAGGGGAATGCGCGCGTTGAGCGTGCACAGGGCCTTCCTGTCCACGCACTGTCGCGGGGGCGGCCTGGTGGGTGGGGGAGTCTCAGCCGGCGGCGGCCTTCGCGACCAGCTCGCCGATCTGATCGACCGCGGCGGACGGACCGGGGAAGAACCGGTTCTTGGTCAGCGCGAACGCGATGCCGGTCGCGGTGTCGGCGTACGCCGCGCTGCCGCCCATGCCGGGCATGCCGAAGACGCCGAGGGTCGCCTGCGGGTCGGCTCCGGGCCGGCCGAGGTTGTAGCCCAGCGCCCGCGGCATGGGGAAGCCGACCATCTGGTCGACGTCGGCCGTGGCCAGGGCCGTGATCTCACGCAGCCGCTCGTCCGAGACCAGCCGGACACCGTCCACCTCACCCATGAGCGCCGCGTACATCCTGGCGACCGCGCGGGCGGACATCGTGCCGCCCGAGGGAATGTCCGAGGTGAGCACCACGGGGTTGTTGCCGTACGCGGCGCTGGGGGTGACGGCAGGCGGCGTGGCCTTGAGCAGCGGCATGTCGGCGGGCATCGCCGCCATCATCTCCGCGCTGCCGGGCGCGTCCTTGAGGCGCGCGAGGCGGCCGAGCTCGGACTCCGGGACGCCGAAGAACAGTTCGTCGGCGACGCCCAGCGGCCCCGCCACCTCCTCGACCAGCACCTGCGAGATCGGCTTGCCGGTGGCCCGGCGGACGATCTCGCCCATCACGAAGCCCCAGGTCATCGCGTGGTAACCCGTCTTGGTCCCGGGCTCCCACCAGGGCTCGGAGCCGGCGATCACGGCGCACATCCGGTCCCAGTCGGCCAGGTCCTCGACCGTGAGGTCGGACGGCACCGCCGGGACACCGACGGAGTGGGTCAGCGCGTGGCGGACGGTCGCCTTGCCCTTGCCGTGGGCGCCGAACTCGGGCCACAGCTCCACGATCGGGGTCTCGTAGGACAGGGCGCCGCGGTCCGCGAGGACGTGCACCACCGTCGCGGTCACGCCCTTGGCCGTCGAGGCGCTGTAGAACGGGACGTCCGAGGTGACCGGGCGGCCGCTGCCGGGGTCGGCGACGCCCGCCACCGCGTCCACCACCAGCTCGCCGTGCCGGTACACCGCGACCTGGACGCCCAGCTCGGCACCCGACTCCACCAGCTGGTCGACGGCCTGTTGCACAAGGTTCTGCACGATTGCTCCCGCTCTCTCGATCGTCGGCTGCCGCGTTCGCGGCGCCGTTCACCGGAGAGTCGGAGCCGACGGCGGGATCTTGACATCCGCCCAGCGCGACGCGGTGCCCGTCGTGCGGACCCTTCCTGCGAGGATGCGGGTGGACCGAACCAACTACCGCGAAGAGGTGGAGAGATGCACGGGGGAAAGGTCGCCGTCGTCGGAGGCAGCGTGGGCGGGTGCGCCGCCGCGCTGGCCGCGTTACGCGGCGGAGCGGACGAAATCACCGTCTACGAACGGGCCGGAGAGCGCCTGGAAGACCGAGGCGCCGGACTGGCCATGCACAACTCCCGCTACGCGGAACTCGAAACGGCCGGCTACATCGACGCGGACGTGCCCTGGCTGCAGGTCACCCACCGCCGCTGGTACACGCGCGACGACGCGCACACACCGCTCGGGCGCGCGGTCGGCGTGCTCCCCGCTCCCTTCCGCACCTACAACTGGGGCCCGCTGTGGCGGGAGTTGCGGGCCCGCGTCCCGCACGACGTGCGGTTCAAGTACGCCAGTACGGTCGACGCCGTCGAGCTCGGAACGGGCCACGCCGACGTGCACACCGCGTCCGGGACCGAACGCTTCGACCTCGTCATCGGCGCGGACGGCTACCGCTCCGCGGTACGCGCCGCCGCCTTCCCCGACGTGCGGCCCGCCTACGCGGGATACCTCGCCTGGCGCGGCACCTGCGGCGTCGACGAACTCATGAAGCCCGACCTGTGGGCCGAGACGGAACTCGTCTACGTCGTCTTCCCCGGCGGCCACCTCGTCGCCTACCGCGTCCCCGACGAGGTCAGGGGACAGCGCGTCAACTGGGTGATGTACACCGTTCCCCCTCCGGTCGAAGGCCTGTCGTTCGACACCCCCACGAGCCTCCCGCCCGGCACCGTCCCCAGTGCCCTGTACGCACACCTCGTCCACGTCGCCGACGAACTCCTGCCGCCCTACTGGGGCGCGATGGTTCTGGCACCGGGCCCCGACAACCTCTTCCTCCAGCCGATATACGACTTCACCGCGCCCCGCTACACCGCCGGACGAAGCCTCCTGGTCGGCGACGCCGCGACCGTCGCACGGCCGCACACCGGCGCGGGTGCCGTGAAGGCCCTCCAGGACGCCACGGTCCTCGAGTCGGCGATCGCCGGCGCGGCCACCTGGCAGGACGCCCTGAACGCCTACGACGCCGGCCGCGCCGCGGTCGGCCGGACGATCGTCGACCTGGGACGCAGCCTCGGCGACGCCCTCGTCCTGAACGCCCCCGACTGGGCCGCCATGGACCAGGCCGCCCTGGAGGCCCACTGGACGCAGGCCGACGGAACCGGCTCGTTCGGAGGCCGAAGCCTCCAACGCTGAGTTCCGCCCGCGCGGCACGTCAGACCGCCGAGCGACACGCGCGGCCCGCACCGGACCCCTGGGGACGGTGCGGGTGGCGGTTCTTGGGCCTACCCGGGGTGGACCCCTGGTCGGCTCAGGAGCAGCCGGGGAGGGACTTGGGCGCGTCGGTTCCGAGGAGGGTGAGGCTGCCGGCGGTGATGTCGTCGGGGCTGATTTCGGCGGCGGTGCTGGTGCTGTAACGGGCGTCGGTGTAGCGGCAGTTGAGGGCCGGGCTTGCCCGGCACCGGGGCTGAGCCGGTTGCCGTCACCGCGGGCGCGTCCCCCGTCGGAGTACCCGGGGGCGCCGAATCCGCCGTTCCCGAGCTGCCGCACGCGGCAACCAGAGTCAGGCAGGCGATCAGAGGCACACCGGATGCGGCGCGTGTCAGCCGGCGCAGGAGCGTTGGCGTCATGCGACCCGGCCCCCGCCGCGCAGGTCCCCAACGGAGACCCCCAGCCGGAATCCGTGCTCACTGCCGCCACCGGTCCCATGCACGCCCGATCCCCTCCCCTGACTTCCCCCAGATGTACGTCAGTTCTAGCGGGCAGTGGCGCCGGCCGTGATCGCTTCCGGGCGATTGGGCAACGCCGAAGACGGAACGACGCCTTCGCCGATCTTCAGCCGGCGCAGCCGACGCGTACCCGCGCCGCCGCTGTCACCACCCGGTGTCGTCCCACTGGTCGAGCAGGGCATCGGTGACGTCCTCGCCGGAAGCGTCGATGCCTTCCTGGATGGGGAGTTCGGCCCAGATCACCTTGCCTTGCAGGGTGTACCGGGTGCCCCAGCGGGTGGCGAACTTGGCCACCAGGAACAGACCACGGCCGCCTTCGTCGGTGGTCGCGGCGCGGCGCAGGTGCGGGGCGGTGCTGCTGCCGTCGGATACCTCGCAGATCAGGGTGCGGTCGTGGATCAGGCGCACGCCGATCGGCTGGTTGCCGTACCGGATCGCGTTGGTTACCAGCTCGCTGAGGACCAGTTCGGTGGTGAACGCCATGCCGTCCAGCCCCCAGGCTGTCAGCTGCCGGTCGGCCTCGGCGCGCGCCGTCGACACGGCGGCCGGGTCCGAGGACACCTCCCATACGGCGACACGTTCCGGGGCGACGACGCGGGTGCGGGCGACCAAGAGCGCGATGTCGTCGGATGTTCGCGGGCCCAGCATCGCTGTGATGACCGCGTCGCACGTCTGTTCCGGATCCGCGTCCGGCCCGGTCGACGCCAGCGCCGCGCGCAGCATCTCCAGGCCGGTGCCCAGGTCGCGGCCGCGCCCCTCGACGAGTCCGTCGGTGTAGAGCACAAGGCGCGAGCCCTGGGGCAGGTCGAGGTCGATGCTGTCGATCGGCCGGCTGCCGTTGAGGCCGAGCGGCAGCGAGACCGGCACGTCCGGAAACGCCACGGTGCCGTCGGGCGTCACCAGCGCCGGGCCGGGATGCCCCGCGCGGGCCACCGTCGCGCGTCCGGAGACGGGGTCGTACACGGCGTACAGGCATGTCGCGCCGGTGATCTGGGCCTCGTCGCCGTCGTGCTCCGGCTGGTCCCGGTCGATGCTGCTGACCAAGTCGTCCAGGTGGCCGAGCATTTCGTCGGGCGGCAGGTCGAGGCCGGAGAAGTTGTGCACGGCGGTGCGCAGCCGTCCCATGGTGGCCGCCGCGTGCAGGCCGTGCCCGACCACGTCGCCGACGACCAGCGCCACGCGTGCCCCAGGCAGCGGGATCACGTCGAACCAGTCGCCGCCCACGCCCGCGCGCGCGGGGAGGTACCGGTACGCAGCCTCCAGCGCGCCCTGTTCGGGGAGGCCGCGCGGCAGCAGGCTGCGCTGGAGGGTGACCGCCATCGTGTGCTCGCGCGTGTAGCGGCGCGCGTTGTCGATCGCGACGGCGGCGCGCGCGGCGATCTCTTCGGCGAAGGAGACGTCGTCGTGCTCGAACGGC
Organism: Yinghuangia seranimata; assembly: GCF_029953285.1. GTDB lineage: Bacteria > Actinomycetota > Actinomycetes > Streptomycetales > Streptomycetaceae > Yinghuangia > Yinghuangia seranimata. The sequence goes on from NZ_JASAOI010000037.1 coordinate 44,136, forward strand.
GGCGAGTCGGGGCCGCGCCAGAAGGTAACCAGGCCCAGCACCGTGCCGCGGGCTTGGAGCGGCACGGTCAGCAGCGAGTGCACGCCCGCGTCCAGCAGGCCGTGCGCCTGGTCCGGGTAGGGCGCGCGCCGAACACCCGAGGTGTGCAGGTCCGCTTGGAGTACAGCGCGTCCGCGGGCGAGCGCGGTCGCCATCGCGGTCGTGGGCGGGAAGACGATCATGTCTCCGGCCGGTTGCAGCGGCGGAGGTGTCGCGAAGCCTGCCGAGCGTGCGGTGACGCGCCGCATGCGGGTGCCTGCGGGCGGCGGCTCCTCGCCGGTCAGGACCGGGTCGAGCAGGTCGACGGTGACGATGTCGGCGAAGCGCGGAATGCTGATCTCGGCGAGTTCGTCCGCGGTGCGGGCGATGTCCAGGGTGGTACCGACGTGCAGGCCCGCCTCGTACAGCAGGCTCAATCGGCGCCGGGTGACTTCGGCGCGCCCGGTGAGCTCCTGCAGCTCGGTCGTGTCCCGCAGGGTCGCCACGCTGCCCGCCGAGCCGTACGGATCGGTCGGGCGCTTGTTGACGGCGAGCAGCCGGCCGCCTGCGGCGTGCACCTCATCCGTTGCTTCGCGACCGGACTCCAGCAGCCGGGTCAGGCCCGGCTCCAGGTGCAGCTCCTGCACCGTACGGCCTTCCGGGTCGGGCGCGGAGAGCAGGCGCCGCGCCTCGTCGTTGGCGAGCACGATCCGCCCGTCGCCGCCGGTGATCAGCACGCCCTCGCGGACGGCGTGCAGGACCGCGTCGTGGTGCTCGTACATCCGGGTGACCTCGGCGGGGTCCAGGCCGTGCGTCTGACGCCGAAGCCGACGGCTGATCAGCGCGGCCCCGCCTGCGCACAGCGCCAACGCGGCCACGCCGCCGCCGATCACCACCCAGACCCGGCCGGCCACCATGCTGTTGACCCGGCCGACCGTGATGCCGGCCGCGACCAATCCGAGCGAGGTGCCCTGCGCGTCGTGAACGGGGACCGCGGTGACGACCGACAGACCGCGGTCGGTGGAGTGGGTGGTGCTGACCGCCACGTCGAGGCGCAGAACGGCCTGCAGCGCCGGATCGACGATGCGCTGCCCCAACAGCTGCGGATTCGGGTCCGCGTAGCGGGTGCCGTCATTCGACACCACGGCGACGAAGTCCACCCCCGTCCTGACCCGGGCCGCCTCCGCGGCGGGCTGGAGCACGGACGACGGATCGGGACCCTGCATCGCCGCGATCGTCCCGGGCGCGTTCGCGAACGTCTGCGCGACAGCCTCGGAACGGTATCGGGCCTCCCGCTCGGCGTCCCGGCGCGCCTGCCACACCAACACCGCGACGACGGCGGCGACCAACACCAGCACGACCACCACCTGGAGCAGGAACACCTGCGCCGCAATGCTGCGCGGAAGACGCGGCCGTCGAGACCGCGATTGCGAGGGGCGGGACTGTCGAGAGGGCCTTACCATCCCGCCATTTCTAGCATTTTCCGGACATGTTGATGACGAATGGCGCCGCGCCGCGCCGCGTCTCGCAGGGCGCACCCGACGTGATGACGGACCGGCTGCGCCGGCAGGCGGTGATGGTGTGGGTGCCGAAAAGCCATCCGCACAGATGAGAGGCCATGTAGCGGGTGCGACGCAGTGGAACCGCCGCCCCGCGTCGTGGGCATGCCCGAGGCTGCGACACCATGATCGACGCCACGGCGCATCCCACAGCCGCGTGGGTCACCCAGGCGGTCCGGAACCCGGTCATGGACCCGGAAGACGCGGGCGTCACCGGGAAGTTCCTCGTCTCAGCAGCTCTCAGCGTTCTCGGATGGACTATCACCGGTGTCGGCTGGGCCGCAGCCGTGTACACGATGGGTCATGAGTTCAGCACCGGCAGGTCCGCCTTCCGGTCCTGAACCCGAATGCTCCGCCGGGCCGCTGGACCACCGGCGGTGAAGGCGCCAAGCCCGAGAAGTCCGCGCCCGCGCTGCCGCCGGAGCAGGACCTGACCACCTATTACGCCTCCCACGCCTCGGATACCCCGCTCAACTCCTGCGGTTGAACCCGGTCCGGTATGAAGTGGGGGACAGTTCGGTGTCTCTGCCGGCGGGGTCGTCCGGCATGAGCGCGACCACCGGGCTGCTGCAGATCTCGCCCACCGTGGTGGTGCGTGGGCCCCTGCTGTCGGCGACTGCGCGGACCACGGCGTCGCGGTCGGTGAGCATGCCGCGCAACGGACCTCTGTCGGTGACGAGGAGGTCGCCGATGCCGTGCGTTCCGGTGTCTGGGCGAGGGTGGCCGCCGCGGGCTAGCGGTGGAGCGTCGACAGCCCGCGCTGCCGGTCGCTGCGGTGCGTCGGCACCTGAGGGTCGGCCGCGAACGCCGGGGCGGCTGTGCCCGTTTCTGCCGGGGATCCCGGATCGGCGGACGACGCCTGTGGTTGCTCGTCGGGGACGGCCTGCCCCAGGGTGTCGGCGACCCGCATCAGGTCGGTCAGCTCGGTGATCCGCAGCAGCCGCCGTGTCAGGCCCTCGGGGCACACCAGACGCAGTTCGCCGCCCTGCTCGCGGGCGCTGTGGTATCCGGCGACCAGGGCGCCAAGGCCGCTGGCGTCGCAGAAGTCCAGCCCGGACAGGTCCACGACGACCCGCGCGCCACGCCGCGCCTCCAGCACCTCCTCCAGCGCGTCGCCGAGCGCGGCGGCGGAGGCGATGTCCAACTCGCCGAACAGCTCGACGACCATCCACGACCGCCATGGATACGAGGAGATCCTCAGCAGATCCATCGTCCTCACCCCTTCGGGGCGGACCGCAGCACGTCCTCGGCGCGGCACGGCCGCCTGCCCGCCCCGAGTCCAAGCCTGATCACGCTGTCTAGACGTCATGCTCCACCTCGCCCCGGTGCCCCGCAAGCGTCCGGTCGACAGTCGCGGGAGGCTGGGCGCCCGCCGGAGGGGTGGCAGGGCGCGAGGGCAGGCCGGCCGGCATGCGGGCCGCCTGGGCGTCGACGCGTGCGGACGGTTCGGCGGCACGTGCTTGGACGTCGGCGAACCGGGCCCGTGCGCAGGGCAGGTTGGCGCACGGGCATGGTGGTGTTAGTCAGCCTTCTTGACGGCGTTCAGGAGATCGTCGCGCGTCATCCGCGAACGTCCGGAGATGTTGAGGCGGCCGGCGCGCGCGTACAGCTCCTGCTTGGACATCTCCTCCAGGGCCTCGGCGGACGGCGACCGCTTCCGGCGCTTGTCCGTGCGACGGGCCTTGCCGGCACTCGCCGCCGGGGCCTTCGGACGCCGGTCCGCGCTCTTGGGGCGCGAGCCACCACGTCGTGCCTTGCCCGTGGCTCGGGACCTTCCGCCCGCTTGTTCGACGCTGCGGCGCAGCGCGGCCATGAGGTCGCCGGCCTCGGTGGCCTCGGGGGCGGGTTCGGCGACGACGACGTCACCACCCTCGGCCTTGGCGCTGACCAGGTCGCGGACCTTCTCCTCGTACGTGTCGCGGTAGTCGGCGGGCTTCCACGGGATCGTCATGGCGTCGATCAGTTCCCGCGCGGCCCGCTTCTCCCCGGTCGAGGGGGCGGCAGGCCGAGGCAGGTCCAGTTCGTCTGCGGCGTCGCGTACCTCGTCGGCCCAGTGCAGCGTCTCCAGCGCGATGACGCGCTCGCCGGCGCGTATTGCGACGAGGTACTGCTTCGCACGCATGACGAACCGGGCTATCCCGGCCTTGCCCGCCTCCGCGAGGGCGGCGCGCAGCAGCTCGTACACCTTGGCGTACGGCCTGCCCTTCGGAGCGAGGTAGTAGGTGCGGTCGAAGAAGATCGGCGCGATCTCCTCAAGGTCGACGAAGCCGTCGACCTCCAGCAGCTCGGACTTGCCCGGGGCGATCGCGTCGAGCTCGCCGGGTTCGACGACGGCGTACTCGCCGTCACCGAGGTCGTAGCCCTTGACGATGTCGTCGAACTCGACCGGTTCGCCGGTGCGCTCGTTCACCCGCAGGACCCGGATCCGGTCCGACGTACCCCGCTGGAGCTGGTGGAAATGCGTGGTGTGCTCACTCGTCGCGCTGTACAAGCTCACCGGCAGAGTCACCAGCCCGAGGGAAACCACCCCGCTCCACACAGGTCGCGCCGCCATGACGCCTCACCGCCCGCCCCTGTCGGCCCCGAGACGGTCCCCGAGCGGTCCGCGGGCAAGACCACTCGACGGCCGACGGCGCCAGTGCCGACCAACGGCGATCTTTGCCCGGCTGTATTGAGCACCTGCCCACGAACGACGCGGCTACCCCGAGCCCGGCCCGGCCGGGAGCCCGGAACGGCCCGGCCACCCTCGCCGAAGACGGCGTCGCGCAGCTCGACGTCGCCCTTCTGGTGGTAGCCCGGCGGGATGCCGAAGCCGAGCACGGAGATCAGCTTGCCGAGCACCGCGCCGAATGCGGTGATGCCGAGTCCGGTCCAGGACAGCCATGGTGCGGCCAGCGGCAAGGCGACTCCGGCGATCGTCGCACCCAGCAGAATGACCGCCACGCCCGTCCAAGCGGCGGCGCTGTGACCGCTGTTTCAGTCCGGACATCGCTGCGACGACGCAGCGAGCCGATCGGGCCGCGGTGATCCTTGGGCAGGGGCATGCGCGTCACCTCACGGAGGGGGAAGGGACCGGGGTTGTCGCTGCCCGTGGCTTCGCCGTACAAACACCCGTGCTCGTTAAGGGGGTTCGCGCTGCCTGGCTGACGCTGGTTTGTTCGGCTCCGTGCCGCCTGCCCGTGTCCGCTCAGGACGCGGGCTACGAGTGCCGCTGGTCGGCGCCGACGATCCCCAGGGTGTCGGCGACGGTGCGGCCGCGCTCCTGGTCGGCGGGGTGCCGTAGCGGGGCGTCCGGGCTCACGGTGTAGGCGGTGCGGCGCCCGACCCTGGTCCGGGAGAGGTATCCGGCGGTTTCGAGGTCGCTGAGGATCCCGCTGACGGCACGTTCCGTAAGACGGCAGTCCTCAGCGATGTCGCGGATCCGCGCGTACGGGTTGTCGGCGACAGCGGCCAGTACGCGGGCGTGGCTGGTCAGGAATGTCCAGCGGGCCGGCTGCTCGGCGGGCCTGGTCATGAGTCCATGCTAGATCCACCGTTCTGGAATCTGAATACGGGAAATTTCTTTCCTGAATATCTTGACGGGGGAGTGCCTCGCGGCGGAGTGTGGAAAGGCCAGACCGCAAGGACCCGAACGTTTCGGTCCTCGAATCTGGGAGGACTGATGGCACGACAGCCTCGAAAGGGGTATCGGCGCGCCCCTTGGGCGTCCGTGCAGGTCGACTACCTCACGGTGGACTACGCCGCCGCGGACGGCGTCGCGCTGGTCGTCGCCGTGGGTGAGATCGACGGCGACAGCGCTTCCCAACTGCGCGAGGCTGTCGACCGGGCGCTACGCACCGAGCCGACCACCCTGCACTTGGACATGGAGCAGGTGACGTTCTGCGACTCGAGCGGCCTGCACGTCCTTGTCCACGCGCGACGAGTCGCCGCCGAGTCCGGCGGGACGGTGACCATCAGCCCCAGCCCCGCGATGACAAGCCTGCTCGACATGACCGGCACCACGCGTCTGTTCCCCGACCGGCCCCCAACCGCAGCAGCCATGGACGGCCTGCTGCGAGACCCGGGAGGCGTCCTGGGCGCGGACACGCTCCCGGCCGCGGGCCCAACCCCGGGCCAGGCGTTGTCGCCTTGACGGCTCCAATGGCGCGAGCAGACCTTCACCGACGAGGACGTACTGGACCCGAAGACCGCCAACGCGGCCACCATGCAGGCGTTCAACACTCTGGCGGCAGCCCTGGGCGATGACGCGCAGTGGAGGGACCTGTGACGGGGCACGACCGAGGCCTTTGGTACAGCGAGACGTCCGCGGAGCCGCGCACCGAGTCCGTGCCGATGTCGCACCTGTCGGTGGAGGTCGGGCATTTGTACCGGGAGGACTTCGCTTCGGGGCCGGACGTCCTGCGGAGGCAATTCCGATCCGTGGCCGCGATGTTGCCCGCCGCGGCCGCGGTGTTGAGCCCGCCGGGGCGATCCCGGATCAGCACGTGCTTCCTCGTCGACGACTACTTCCACCGCTTCGCGGCACCGGCCGAGGTCGTCCCCCTTCTGGTAGGAGCCGCCGCCGAAGCGGGGCTGACCATCGACTACCTGGCCCGGGAGTCGGCATGCGCCGTCGCGGACGGGCGCCCGATCGCGGGAATGGTCGCCGCCCGGATGGTCGCGCCCCCCGAGGAAGGCGGTAACGGCTCGCGACCGCCTCCCCAGGAGTCGGGGTGGCTCAGCAACGGAACCCGGTCGCCGTCCTCCGCCGCCACCGAAGCCATGGCCAGACACGCGGCGTGGACGCCGCCTCGGGAGTTCACCGCGCGTCGTCACTCGATCTTCACCGATGTGGAGCTATGGGACGACGCCGACGGCGAACGCACGTGGTCCTCCCCGTTCCTGGCTGCGGTATGGCAGTTGCTCCGGCTCGGACTGATCCGCGACAAGGGGGCAGCGCCGTTGGCGCCGCGCCCATGGGACACCGGCACCTACCCGCAGGCCTGGGACGACCTGCCGCCTCTCGTCCAACTCAACCCGCACGCGGCACCGTTCGCCGCGTACCGGACCTTCTCCGTGCTGCCGACGACGTTCCTGCCGATCGAGCACGCCGTTCGGGTCCTCCTCGACGCCACAGCCGTCGAACCCGCCGTCCTGGACCAACTCGCCCAGCACAGCGCGGCGGAGCACATATCGCTGCCGCGCGAGGTGACCGCACGCATCATGTACACCTTCCTCCCCGGCCTCGCGGACGGGGGCAGCGCGTGACGGCACACCTTGTCGTGGGCGAGGTGCACACCGGGCTGCTGATGCACTCCTCGATGCTGCCCGAGGGCGCGGTGCCCGGCCTCCTGGACCTGGTGCCGGGGGAGCGCGTGCGCTGGGCGGAACGGCCGATGGCCCGGGCCGTCTCCGCGGACCTGGCACGCGCCGTGGACTGCCCGCTGGCGGTCGCCTCCGGGCCCCGGGGGCGAGGCCTCGGCACCGTCCTCGCCCGCGCCCGGTTGGTGGGCGGACGGGTCATTCAGGCCTCGGTCCGGGCCCGCCTCGTCTGCAACGCGGAACGGCGTAGGCCATGGGGGCACTACCTCGCTCGGCTCGGTGACGTCGAGGTCCTCGGCAAGGCGGACGCCCCGGCCTTGGCGGACGGCTTCATCGCGGACGCCGACACCGACGCCGACGCCGGCCTCGTACGCGTGACGCTCGACACCGGGGCCGTGTGCGAGTCCCTCCTCATGGACCTGCAGAGGGCGCCTGCCCTGGACCACCGGCCGACGATGCGCACTCGGCGTACCCGGCTGCGCTGGTCGGCTCGTAGGGACCCGGACGCACCCGTGCTGTCCGGGCGGTTCACGGTCGTCGACGAGACGCTGCGGACGCTGAGCCTGCACCTGCCGGCGGATACCGCATTCGACCCTGCGGACCTGGCCGCCCTCTGCGAAGACCTGGCACACCACGACTGGCTCCTGACCACGGCCGGCAGAGTCGCCGAGCAGGCCTGCACAGGCGCGGCCGACCCGACCGCACTACGCCGCCTCCGGCCGGTCGTCGACCATCTTCTCCACCTATGGACACCGGGCACCGACGTCGCCCCCGCACTGCTCCCGGCCTGGGACGCCCTCGAGGCCCGCCCGGGGTTCTCCCGCCAATGGCAGACGACCGTCAGCCGGATCCGCGCCTTCCTGGCCCTCGACACCACCTAGCTCCCGAGCGGGGTCAGGGCGACGGAGGCCATGGTGAGAGCCGCCGCCGGAGACGCGCCCTTGCGGTCGCCGGCGCGTAGGTGGAAGGCGACCGCCCCGGCGAAGTAGAGCACCTTCCGGGAAGCAGCCGAGGCGGCCAGGACCACCGAGGCGGACCGGGCGAGTCCCGGTTCCTGATCAATGCCAGTGGGCAACTGCCGCACCAGGAGTGCGTCAACAGTGCCAACGCCCCCGGCCGTCGCCACCGCAGACACGGGGCCGGTAACCGAGGGACCGGGAGTCTGCCGTCGGCCCCGCGCCCAAGACGGTCGTTCGAGGCGGCGGTCTCGCCGGAAGATCTCCTGGCGAACCGGACGTTGGCGCCCCTTGTCCCGGTTTGGCGGACGTGATCATGTCGGTGCGGGGAGCATGGAGGCATGACGGGGTGGGTGCGTGCGTGTTGGTGGGGGCTTGCCGTGCTGGGTGCCGGTGCGGCAGTCGGCCTGGTGGTGTGGGTAGCGGCCGCGCACCCGGAGGGGGCCGGTCAGGGATGGGGCGCGGTAGGGGCGGTGACCGGGGTCGCCGCGGCGGGGACCTCGCTGTGGCAACTGCGTGTGCAGCCCGCGCCGGCCTCGCCGTCCGCCGCGCCCGTGCCGGCCCCGCCATCTGCCGCGCCCGCGCCGGTCGAGCCGGTGACGGGTGAGCGGGGGGCGATCGTGGCGAGGGGGAGCGTGACCGGTTCTTCGACCCGGTACACCGGCACACCCCCCACACCCCCCTCTGCGGCGGGTCCGACGAGCAGCCCGGAAGGACTGACGGGCCGAGACGGCGCGATCGTCGCCGGCGGGGACGTCACGGACTCGCACACGGACTTCCGCCCATGACCCGCGAACCCGACGGCGTGCCTGGGCAACCGGCGGCGTCCGCAGGCCTGCACGCGACCGACGGCGCGATCGTGGCCGGCGGAAACGTGAACAACTCGTCGACGCAGTTCGTCCAGGCGCAGCAGGCGTTCGTGCTCCCGGCCGAGGCGTACGCGCCGATCCCCTCCGACGCCCCAGGGCGTGGTGTGTCGAACATCCGGACGGGGCTGTTCGTGGGAAGGTCCGGCGAACTCGGGGCGTTGGACGCGGCGTTCGCCGACCCAGGCGACGTGGTCGTGCACGCGGTGCACGGGCTGGGCGGGGTCGGGAAATCGGCGCTCGCGGCCCGGTGGGCGGCGGGACGGGGTGAGTCGGTGCGATGGTGGGTCACCGCGGACACCGCGGCCGCGGTCGACGCCGGCGTGGCCGCGCTGGCCCGGGCGCTTCAGCCCGGACTGACGGGGCTGCCCGCCGAGTTGCAGGCCGAACGCGCGGTGCGGTGGCTCGCGGATCACCCCGGCCGGTGGCTGCTGGTGTTGGACAACGTCGAGGACCCCTCGCACATACGCCCGCTCCTGGACCGGGTCTCCGGCGGTCGGGTGCTGGTCACCACCCGTGTGGCCAGCGGCTGGCACCGTCACGCCACCGCCATCCGCCTCGGTGTCCTCGAACCCGCCGACGCGCTGGACCTGTTCACCCGCATCCTCACCCATCATGGTCCGCGCGACACCGAAGGCGCCGACGCGGTCTGCGCCGAACTCGGGTACCTCGCCTTGGCCGTCGACCAGGCCGCCGCCTACTGCGCCGAAACCGGCACCACACCCGGCGCCTACCTCGACATGCTCGCCCGCTGGCCCGCGGAAATGTTCGCCGCCACCGCCGAAGGTGGGGACTCGGCCCGCACCATCGCCCGGATCTGGCGCCTGACCCTCGACCGTCTCACCGACACCCCCCTCGCCGGGGAACTGCTGCGCCTGCTGGCCTGGTACGGCCCCGACCGGATCCCCCGCGACCTCCTCGACGGGGTGGCGGACCCGCCCGTGCTCGTGGCCGCGGTCGGCCGGCTGGTCGCCTACAACATGGTCACCGACAACCACGACGGCACCGTGTCCGTCCACCGCCTCGTCCAGGCCCTCGCCCGTACCCCCGATCCGGACGACCCCCACCGCAGCGCCGACGACATCGACCGCGCCCGCGACACCGCTGCGGAACTCCTCGCCGCCGCCTACCCCCACGAGAGCGGCGACCCCGCGAACTGGCCCCGGTACCGGGCCCTTGTCCCTCACACCGACGCCCTCGCCGCCCACCACACCGCCGACCACGACACCACCCACACCGCCCTGGCGCTCAACCAAGCCGCCGTCTACAGACACGAGCACGGCGAGCTCGGCCCCGCCCTCGAAGGCTTCCAGCGCGCCCTGACCACACGCGAGCGGGTGCTGGGCGCCGACCACCCGCACACGCTGGTCTCGCGCAACAACTTCGCGGCCGTGTTGCACGCGGCGGGGGATCTCGGCCGGGCGATCCCGGTGTACGAACAGACCCTCCGCGACGCCGAGCGGGTGCTGGGTGTCGACCACCCGAACACACTGAGAGCCCGCAACAACCTCGCGAGCGCGACCTACGCGACAGGGGACCGGGGCCGGGCGGTCCCGCTGTACGAACAGGTCCTCAGCGACCGGGCGCGGGTGCTGGGCCCCGACCATCCGGACACGCTGACCTCGCGCTACAACCTTGCGGGCATGTACGAGTCGGCAGGGGATCTGGACGAGGCCATCCCGCTGTACGCACAGACCCTCGCGGACCGCATGCGCGTGCTGGGTGCCGACCACCCGGACACGCTGGACTCCCAAAACACCCTCGCGGGCGCGTTGCACGCGGCGGGGGATCTCGGCCTGGCGGTCCCGTTGTACGAGCAGACGCTCGCGGACCGGGTGCGGGTGCTGGGCCCCGACCATCCGGGCACGTTGGGCTCGCGCAACAACCTTGCGGGCGTGTACGAGTCGGCGGGGGATCTGGACCGGGCGATTCCGCTGTACGAGCAGAACCTCACCGACGCCGAACGAATCCTGGGCGCCGACCATCCGGACACGCTGGTCTCGCGCAACAACCTCGCGTACGTGTACCACTCGGCGGGGGATCTGGACCGGGCGGTCCCGCTGTTCGAGCAGAGCCACGCGGACCGGGTGCGGCTCCTGGGCCCAGAGCATCCGGACACACTGATGTCGCGCAACAACCTTGCGGGGGCGTACGAGTCGGCGGGGGATCTGGACCGGGCGATCCCGCTGTACGAGCAGAACCTCACCGACACCGAGCGCGTGATGGGCCCCGACCACCCGAACACGCTGACCTGCCGCGGCAACCTCGCCGGCGTGTACGAGTCGGCGGGGGACCTGGACAGGGCGATTCCGCTGTACGAGCAGACCTTCGCCGACATGGAGCGCGTGCTGGGCCCCGACCATCCGAACACGCTGACCTGCCGCAGCAACCTCGCCTCCGCATACCAGTGGGCGGGCGATCTCGGCCGGGCGGTCCCGCTGTTCGAGCAGACCCTCGCGGACCGGGTGCGGGTGCTGGGCCCCGACCATCCGGACACGCTGGTCTCGCGCAACAACCTTGCGGGGGCGTACGAGTCGGCGGGGGATCTCGGCCGGGCGATCCCGCTGTTCGAGCAGACCCTCACCGACGCCAAGCGCGTGCTCAGCCGAGGAAATCCGATGATTGCCGTGGTGCGGGCGAACCTGGAAAGGGCGCGCTCCACCGGCGGTCCAAAACGCGGGCTGAAGCGGGTCCGGCGTTTCCTGGGCCGCCGCTCGTGAGACACCCTTCGACCCGTGCTGGAAACAGCCTGACAACTCGTTCGAAGCCGCCCTCGGCGGGACCGTCGCCGCCCCACAGGTACGGCGTGCCGAGCGGGGCGCGGGCGAAGTCGATGGCGAGGGCGGCGAACGGATGGGGCAGCGCGGCGACAGGGCCGTGGGGGCTCGGCGCGCGACGGTGCGGAGGGGCCGGGACAATAGGGGGTGGGGCTCGTGGACACCCGGAGGCGACCGTGACCCGGACCGGCGACCCGCTCTTCGACATGTTCGTCACCCGCGCGCTCGGGCTCGTCACGCGCGGCGGCGCCGAGACCGGCGAGGTCGAGGCGGCCGTGGAACGCGTCAGACCCGGCGACACCGACTCCTGGTACGCCGCGTGGGCCGGGATCGCCGAGCTCGTGGCGGCCGAAGGCGAGGCGAGCCTGGTGCGGGGGCATCGACGGAGCGCGGCGGAGGCGTTCTGGCGGGCGACGACCTACTTCCGGACGTCGTACCAGCCGCTGTTCGGCAAGCCGGTCGACCCCCGCCTGACGGCGGCGTTCGCCCGGGAGCGGGAGTGCTTCTCGCGCATGGCGCGGCTGTCGGCACCTCCCGTCGTGACGGTCGAGGTGCCGTACGAGGACACGGTCCTGCCCGGCTATCTGTGCCTCGCCGACGACGGCAACGGCGCGCCGCGCGCGACGCTGGTGTCGGTCAACGGCTACGACTCCAACATCCACGAGATGTACTGGGCCCACGCGATCCCTGCGGTGCGCCGCGGCTACGTGTCGCTGCTGGTCGACGGCCCCGGCCAGGGGCAGCCGCTGGTCGAACAGGGGCTGTCGCTGCGCCCCGACTGGGAGGCGGTGCTGTCCCGCGTCCTCGACTTCGCGTGCACGCGGCCCGAGGTCGACCCGGAGCGCCTCGCGGTGACCGGGTGGAGCCTCGGCGGATTCCTCGCGCCGCGCGGGGTCGCGGGCGACGCCCGGGTGAAGGCCTTGATCGCCGATCCGGGGCAGTGGGACATGATGGCGCACTTCCCGAAGGAGCTGACGGAGCGCGTGGCCGACGGCGACACCGCCGAACTCGGCGCGTTCCTGGAGCCGTTGGCGACCAGCCCCGTCGGGCGCTGGAAGTTCGTGCAGCGCGCCCTGTGGGTGCACGGCGTCGACGGCCTCGGCGAACTGGTGCTCGACATGGCCCGCTACCGGGTCTCCGACGTCGTCGACCGCATCACCTGCCCGAGCCTGGTCGTCGCCAACGAGAACGACCCCGTCAGCGAACAGGCCCTCCGACTCCACGACGAACTCCCGGGCCCCAAAACCCTCCTGCGCCTCCCGCGCGGCCAGGGCTACGACAGCCACTGCCAGACCACGAACCGCTCCGGCTACGACCGCCTGGCGTTCGACTGGCTGGACGACGTCGTCAAGCCTTAGCGGACCTGTCGCTGCCGACCGCGGAAGGCCGTTGCCGTTGTTGAGCACCACCAGCGAAGGAAGGCACCGGCTATCGTCCTGGACCGGCGGCGTGCTTTGGGGCAAGCCCTGTTCCGGCCGCCGCTCCAGATGTTCCGGACGCGGTAGCCCCCGAGGCACGACGGTCAGGTCGTGACGGCGTCGGACAGCGGGACGTTCGGGTCGGCGAGGCGGTCCGGGTCGACGGTGGCGCGGACGGCGACCAGGTCGCGGATCGCGTCGGTCTGGTCCCAGACGTTGACGTTCATGCCGGCGAGGACGCGCCCCGACGCGAGCCAGAAGACGACGAACTCGCCGGAGTCGCGGGCGCCGCGGAAGACGACCTGGTCGTAGCCGCCCGGGTCGACGTAGCCCTGGTACTCCATGCCGAGGTCGTACTGGTCGGTGAAGAAGTACGGGACGCGGTCGTAGCGGACGTCCTGGCCGAGCATCGCCTTGGCCGCGGTCTGCGGCTGGTTGAGGGCGTTCGCCCAGTGCTCGACGCGGATGTGCTTGCCGAGCACCGGGTGGAACGCGCTGGCCACGTCGCCGGCGGCGAAGACGTCCGGGTCGGAGCTGCGCAGCTGCGCGTCGACGCGGACGCCGTTGTCGACGGTGAGCCCGGCGTGTTCGGCCAGGCCCGTGTTCGGGGTGATGCCGACGCCGATGACGACCGTGTCGGCGGCGACGCGGGAGCCGTCGTCCAGGCGGACGCCCGCCGCGTGCCCGGCGCTGCCGAGGATCTCCGCGACGCCGACGCCACAGCGCAGGTCGACGCCGTGGGACGTGTGCAGGTCCGCGAAGATCCGCGCGGCCTCGGCCCCCAGCGGCCCCAGCAGCGGCAGCTCGGCCGCCTCCAGGACGGTGACCTCGACGCCCGCGGCGCGGGCCGCGGCGGCGGTCTCCAGGCCGATCCAGCCCGCCCCGATGACGACGATCCGGTCGGCCGTCGCGACGGCCTCCTTGATGCGGTCGCTGTCCGGCAGCCGCCGCAGGTAGAGGACGCCGTCCAGGTCCGCGCCCGGGACGGGGAGCCTGCGCGGGGACGAGCCGGTGGTGAGCAGCAGCTTGGCGTAGCCGAGCCGCGAGCCGTCCTCGAACGTGAGTTCGTGTGCGGCGGCGTCCAGGCCGGTCGCGGTGACGCCCAGGCGCAGGTCGACGTCGTGCTCGTCGTACCACTCCAACGGGTGAACGTAGACCTCCTCGCGGGTCTTGTCGCCCATCAGATAGCCCTTGGACAGCGGCGGTCTCTCGTACGGCCGCTCGCGTTCCTCGCCCACCAGGACGATCCGTCCCGCGTAGCCCTGGTCGCGCAGGGTCTCGGCGGCCTTTGCGCCGCCGAGCCCGGCCCCGACGATCACGAACCCGTTGTCGTCGCCCACGGTCCACTCCTCGGGCAGCCTCGTTCCGGCCCCCCGTCACGTTCAAGATCCCCGCGCGGGCGGGTGTTATGCCGCAGGGCGCGGACGTCCTGCTCAGTACTCGTTCTTGATGACGAAGAACGAGCCGCGAATGGTCCCCGCGAGCTTCGACTTCTGCCGGGCGAACTTGAACCGCGAGGCGAGTTCCTCCGGGACCTCCATCCCGTCGGAGAGCTTGAACCCGACCGCCCGCTTCCCGGCGTCGGTAATGGTGTACATCACGTTGATCGACAGCCCGCTTTCGTAGAAGACGTAGGCCATCCGGATGTCCTCGACCTGGAAGGACGTGGCCTCGAGCGGCCGGGACGCGATGACGATGTCGCGTTCCTCCATGAGGATCCGGTGCACCCAGTCGACCGCCTCCTTGGCGTCGCTCGCCGGCTCCACCGTGAAGTCGTGGTCGTACTTGTTCTTGAAATAGCGGGCCTCGTTCGCCCGCAGACCGGCGAGCGCGGTCGCGACGGGCGACGACTCCAGGCCGACGGTGGAGACGGTGTGGAAATCGACGGTGTAGGTCATCGCGGCTGCTTTCTCATCGGCGTCCCGAGGGCTGTACACCTTTTCCCTCGGCCGCCCCGCGCTAAGCCCCGCGCTCGCCGTGACCGGCGGGTCCCGCCGGCGCGGGTCACTGCGCCGAGTTGACCCGGTCCACGCGCTGGTAGCCGGGCTTGGACTGGTACGTCCGGCCGTCCACGGAGACCCGCTTGTACGCCGCCAGCAGCGTGTCCTGCGGCGTGTCGGCGGGATAGGTGCGGCGGAACCGGCTCTCCCGGGCGGGGTCCTCCAGGTACGTGAACGTCCAGGAGACCGTCTCGTGCTTCATCGAGGACAGCGCGAACAGGGCCGCCGGGCCGTAGAACTTCACCTCGTGACCGGCCGACGCCAACGTGTGGGCGTCGTTGAAGCGGGCGTCGAACAGCTGCGCCGCCGCGTCCAGGGCCGCCTGGAGAGCGGGAATCTCCGCTTCCACGGCGCCCACGGTGGCCCGGGCGGTGTTGAACGCCGCCAGGATCGCCTTGCACTGGTCCAACACGGGCGCGTCGAGCTGCTCGGCCGGCGCCAGCAGGGCGTCCAACTCCTGGCAGTCGAGCGTGAATTCGGCGGTCTTGGCGGACCGCACGTCGTCCAGGAAGACCGCTCGCGCGGCCAGCTCCGTCAGCGCCGCGTCGAGCGCCCGGGACACCTCCGCCAGCGCGCTCCCGTTCCGCTCACGGGCGACGTCCGGCGCCCACAGGCGTGGTCGGGTCAGAGCGGGTCGGTCAGCTGGGCGCGGATGTGGTCGCGCACGGTGCCCGCCATGTCGGTGGCCGGGTCGTAGAGCCACTGCACCTGAAGGCCGTCCATGAGGGCGATCAACTGGCGTGCGGCGGAGGCGGGTTCGATGCCGGGGGCCAGCGCGTCCGCGGTGCGCGCGTGCTCGTAGTCGGTGGCCGCGGTGCCGACGGTGCGGTGGTAGCGGTCGCGGAAGTACGCGTGCGCGGGGTGGTCGGGGGAGGTCGCCTCGGCGGCCAGGGCGGTGAACATCTCGACGATGACCCGGCGTCCGGCGTTGCGCTCGACCACGTCCACGGTGCGGCGCAGGCGTTCGACGCCGACCGCGTCGTCGGCCAGCAGGTGCCGCGCGTCCTCCTCGTCGCGCGCCTCGAGGACGGCGAGCAGCAGCGCCTCCTTGCTCGGGAAGTGGTGGATCAGCCCCGGGTGCGACATGCCGCACCGCGCGGCGAGCTCGCGCATCGACGTGCCGCGGTAGCCGGCCTCGCCGAACAGCGCCATCGCCTGCTCGATGATCTCGCGCTGCTTGGCGCGCCCCTTCGCGTAGCTGCGGCGTGCCTCGCCGGCCATGGTGCCCTGACGCCTTCCCGTGCCCGCCGCCCCGCCTGCCGGGGCCGGCCGTCCGCCGCCCCGGGCCGGGCCCCGGTGCGGTGCACCGGTTCCGACCTGGGCGTTGTCCGGTGGAGATGATCTCATGACCGCGAATACCTACCATGTGGTAGGTATTCATGCCTATAGTGAGCGGCACCGGCCGCCCGGACCCCCGTCCCGGCGCGGCCGCTCCGCCTTGCACCGGCAAAACTCGGAGTTGACGCATGACCACCGACGTCCCGCGCCTGGACATCCCCGCGCTGCTCGCCGCGCTCACCCTGGAAGAGAAGGCCGCGCTCCTCGACGGCTCCGACTTCTGGAACTCCCAGGCCGTCGAGCGCCTCGGCGTTCCGGCCGTGATGCTGTCCGACGGCCCGCACGGCGTACGCAAGCAGCCGGAGGAGGGCGACCACCTCGGCATGCTCGACAGCGTCGAGGCCACCTGCTTCCCGCCCGCCGCAGGGCTCGCGTCCAGCTGGGACGTCGACCTGGTCAACCGGGTCGGCGAGGCCCTCGGCCGCGAGGCCCGCGCCGAGCGCGTCTCCGTGCTGCTCGGCCCCGGCGTCAACATGAAGCGCTCGCCGCTGTGCGGCCGCAACTTCGAGTACTACTCCGAGGACCCGGCGCTCGCCGGCGAGCTCGGCGCCGCGTGGGTCAACGGCCTGCAGAGCCAGGGCGTCGGCGCCTCCGTCAAGCACTACGCCGCCAACAACCAGGAGACCGACCGCATGACGGTCTCCGCCGAGATCGACGAGCGCACGATGCGCGAGATCTACCTGCCCGCCTTCGAGACCGTGGTGCGCAAGGCACGGCCGTGGACCGTGATGTCCTCCTACAACAAGGTCAACGGCACCTACGTGGCCGAGAGCCGCGAGCTGCTCACCGAGGTCCTGCGCGACGACTGGGGCTTCGACGGCCTCGTCGTCTCCGACTGGGGCGGCGCCGGCCGGCGCCCCGAGTCGGTGGCCGCGGGCCTCGACCTCGAGATGCCGTCGTCCAGCGGCGCCGGCACCAAGCTCATCCTCGACGCCGTCGCCGCCGGAACGCTCTCCGAGGCCGACGTCGACCAGGCCGTCACCCGCGTGCTCACGCTGGTCGACCGGGTGCGCGACAGCCTCCCCACCGGCCGCACCTTCGACCGCGAGGCCCACCACGCGCTCGCCCGCGAGGCCGCCGCGGCCAGCACCGTGCTGCTCAAGAACGAGGGCGGCATCCTGCCGCTCGACCCGAACAGCGGCGGCACCGTCGCCGTCATCGGCGAGTTCGCCCGCAGCCCGCGCTACCAGGGCGCCGGATCCTCGCAGGTCAACCCCACCAACCTCGAGAGCGCCCTCGACGCGCTGCGCACCGCGCTCGACGGCCGCCGCGAGGTCGTCTTCGCGCAGGGCTTCGAGGTCGAGTCGCCGGACGCCGACCCCGAGCTGGTCGCCGAGGCCGTCGCCGCCGCGGCCGCCGCCGACGTCGCCGTGGTGTTCCTCGGCCTCCCGGCCTCGTACGAGTCCGAGGGCTACGACCGCAGCCACATGGACCTGCCGGCCCACCAGATCGACCTGCTCCACGCCGTCGCCGACGCCAACCCGCGCGTCGTCGTCGTCCTGTCGAACGGCTCGGTCGTCACCGTCGCGCCGTGGCAGGACCGCGCCCAGGCGCTGCTCGAGGGCTGGCTGCTCGGCCAGGCCGGCGGCGGCGCGGTCGCCGACCTGCTGCTCGGCGCCGCCAACCCGTCCGGCCGCCTCGCCGAGACCATCCCCGTCCGGTACGAGGACAACCCGGCCCTGGGCGCGTTCCCCGGAGCGTTCGGCACCGTCCGCTACGGCGAGGGCCTGCTCATCGGCTACCGCTGGTACGACGCCCGCAAGCTGGCCGTGGCCTACCCGTTCGGGCACGGCCTGTCGTACACCAGCTTCGAGCACAGCG
This sequence comes from Yinghuangia seranimata, assembly GCF_029953285.1. GTDB lineage: Bacteria > Actinomycetota > Actinomycetes > Streptomycetales > Streptomycetaceae > Yinghuangia > Yinghuangia seranimata. The sequence goes on from NZ_JASAOI010000037.1 coordinate 62,190, forward strand.
GCCTGACCGCCACCGTGGTCGCGGACGGCGCCGAGCCGCGCGTCGAGGTGTCCGTCACCGTCACCAACACCGGCGAGCGGGCCGGGACGGAGACCGTGCAGGTCTACGTCACCGACCCCGAGGCCAGCGTCTACCGCCCCGAGCAGGAGCTGCGCGGCTTCGCCCGCGTCGCGCTCGAGCCCGGCGAGAGCAAGACCGTCACCGTCGAGCTCGGCCACCGCGCCTTCGCGTACTGGCACGAGGCCGTGCGCCGCTGGGTCGTCGAGGGCGGCGTCTTCGGCATCCGCGCCGGCGCCTCGTCCCGCGACATCCGCCAGGAGACGACCGTCGAACTCGCGGGCGACCACGTCGTCCTGCCGCTGCGCGACGACTCGACCGCCGAGCAGTGGCTGGCCCACCCCGAGGCCGGGGCGTGGCTGCGCGCCGCGCTCGACGTCGACGGCGAAGGCGGCGGCATGGCCGGAATGCTGTTCGACCCGCACGCCGGCCAGATGGTCCGCGCCATCCCGCTGGAGCGCCTCGCCCGGTTCCCCGGATTCCCGGTGGACCACGACCAGATCGCCGACGCGTTGAAGAAGTTCAACGCTTCCTGAGGTGGGGAGTCGAAGCGGTGCCGGCGGTTCGTCCGACGGCACCGCTTCGGCGTTCTCAGGGGTCTCAGCGGTGTCAGGGGACGGGGTCCGGGTGCGCCGCCAGCCAGGCCTGGAGCTCGCGGTGGCGGAACTGGTAGGCGACCCCCGAGACGCGGAGCAGGCCGGCGCCGTAAGACCAGTGGAGGAACGCGCCGAGGCGCCAGGGGAGTCCGCGGGCACACAGAAGGAAGACGAGGTAGCGGCGGCCGGCGCCGGTCAGGACATACAGACCCGCCACCAGGCTTGCCGCGAAGCCGAACACCCGCCCGGCCGGAAAGTCCGACGCGACCAGCGACGTGAGCCCGAACGCGACACTGAGCATGAGCCCGAACGCGAGATCGTCGCGCACCGGGCGGCGGGGGTCCGTGGGCTGGGTTTCCCCGAGTCCCTGGGCGAACCCGCCGAGCGCGGCCGCGACCCCGATGCCGAGCCCGACGGGCAGCCCGAGCGCCCACCCGCCCCGGTAACCGGACGCCAATCCGAAGCCGGACCCGCCGACGAGTGCGAGGGTGAGCAGCTGCCACAACTGCCCTCGTCGGCCGCGGCGGTGGAGTATCCGGGGCCCTTCGACCTCGGACCGGCCCGCGAGCAGGACGGCGGCGAGCACGACGGCCGCAATCACGACGACCCCGACGAACAGCCACAAGGGCGGGGCCGGGGAGCCCCACGGCACGACCGGGACGCCCGCCCCGAGCACGAGCGCGGCCGCGATGGCCGCGTCGGCGCTGCGCACACGGCGCGCACCGGCCACCGGCCACAGCTCGTGCAGCGCCAGGTCGGTGCCGGGCCCGGTACCCGAGGCCGGCGTCGTCGCGGCGAGGTGGCGGGCGAGCGCCGCGAGCCAGCGGTGGGTCTCCTCCGGGCCGTAGCGTCCGGCGTGCGTGGGGTGCTGCCGACAGGCCGCCGGAAGGTACAGCCCGAGCAGGTGGTCCCTGACCGCGCTCGGTGAGGCAAACGCGAGCAGGTCGTCCGGCCGCCGCACCGGCAGCAGTGTCTCCGGGTCGCGCTCCTCGTACACCGTCACGGCCAGGTTCAGCCGCCACGGCGTGGCGAGCGAGCGGGCCAGCGTCCCGCCGGGTGCGGCGTACAACGTCTGGACGACCGAGGCCCAGCGCGTCGGGTCGGTGCTGCGCGCGGTCAGGTAGGCGTCGGCCTGGGCGGGGGTGACGGGCGCGATCTCGATGCGGGCGGCCTCGCGCATGCGCACGTCCAGGGCCGCGAGTTCGTCGTACTGCTCGGCGCGGCAGGTCAGGATCACCGGCGCGCTTCCCGCGGCGTCCTGGTACGCGTTGAGCTGCCGCAGCGCCGCCACCGCTCGGCGGCGCGGCACCGGGGTGGCGGCCCCGTCCATCTCGTCGAGGCCGTCGAGGACCGGCAGGATACGGCGCTGCTCGACGAGCGCATGGGCGTCGGCCGGCGTCAGGCCGCGGTCGCGGAACCGGCGGTGCACCTGCTCGGCCAGCCACTGCTCCAGCGGGATGTCGGTGTCCCAGCCGGCCAGGGACATCCGCACCGGCACCGGGTCGGCGTCGGTGCGGGCCGGGTCGGTGAGCAGGCCGAGCACGAGGTCGATCGCGAGCACGGTCTTGCCCGCACCCGGAGCGCCGGTGACGACCAGGCGAGCGGGCCGCACCGTCTTGTAGTACGCGGTCACCCCGCTCAGGTGGCCGGTCGCCGCCGCTCCCGCGGCGTTGTTGGCCGGCTCGGCGCGGAACTGGAACCCGAGGTCGATGCGGTGCGCGCCGTCGCCGGTCAGCTGGGCGCGCTGGCGGGTCTCGGCCGCGAGGACGGCCTTGGCGAGCAGCGCGGCCCGGGCCCCGGTGTCCGCCGCGCCGCGGTGGCCGTCGAGGTAGGCCTTCCACCCCAGGAACGACGCCGGCCCGGCGAGCACAACCGTCGTCGCCGTCGCGGCGAACGGGGCATCCTGGAACCGCCACGTCACCCACAGCGCGACCACGGCGGTCGCCGCCAGCAGCAGGACATAGACGCCGCGCGTTCCCCCGGTCCCCGATCCCCCCACGGCACCATCATCCCGACCGGGGGTCACTGTCTGCAGCGGAACGCGGTTACCGCGCCGAGGGGTTGTTCAGTCCTTCTCGCGGAGCCCGTCGACGTACTCGTAGGCGTCGGCGGCCACCTTGCGCCACAGTTCGAGCGTCTCGGCGTCGTTGTCCTGCGGCGGGACGCCGATCCACTCGCGCATCGTGCGGGTGCCCATCGTCACCTGCTCGGCGGTTCCGGCCTCGACGAGTCGTTCGACCTGCTCGCGGGGGAGCTTCACGATCAGCTCGCCCTTGTGGCCGAGGAACGCGAAGATCTTGCCGCCGGTGCGCAGGCCGGGGCTGGCGAACATCGTGCCGAAGACGACGTCCGGCTCGCCCTCGTAGTCCTCCGCCACGCGGTCGAGCAGGTGCCGGTTGGGTGCGGTGCGGGTCTTGGTCATCGGTCGGTCCCCTTGCCGGTGTTCGGGAGAAGGCGTTCGAGTGCCGCGTGCGAGCCGTCGACCACCAGGCCTTCGGCCTGGGCCGCGCGCAGCGGGGTCGTTCCGGTGAAGAGTGCGACGAGCAGTTGCGGCGGCGCGGTGACGACGGCGTCGGGGCGGCGCTCGGTCGAGCACGGTTGGACGTCGACACGGCCGCCGTCGGCGGTGATGTCGCAGCCGTCGTACAGGTCGCCGAGGCGTACGGTGACGGCCGGTTCGTCCGGCGCGCCGTCCTGGCAGAGGTAGCGCGCCGGGAGCGAGAACCAGTGCATGCGGAACTCGGCGCCGTCCGCCGGGGTGAACATCAACGGCGCGCCCCAGCGCACCAGTTCGCGCACCACGCCGCCGAGGTCCTCACCCCGCGCGGTCAGGCTGATCAGGGTCGCGGCGATCGGGGGCGGCTCGTCGTGCCGGACGACCACCCCGGCCGCCTCCATCTCGCGCAGCCGGTCGGCGAGCAGGTTGCTGGCGATCCCGGGCAGCCCCCGCCGCAGGTCGGAGAACCGGCAGGGCCCCTGCGTCAGCAGCTCGCGGACGATCAACAGCGTCCAGCGGTCGCCAACCACGTCCAGCGCGCGGGCCATGGAGCAGTACTGGTTGTACGAGCGCATACGGCCAGTTTACCCCGGTGGGTGTTGAGATTCTCAAGTCGGTGGTTGAGTTTTTCAACCACGGTGAAGGTCGCGGAAGCCACGGCTGCGGAGCGGCGCCCGATCGGGCCCGCCGTCGCCGCGGTCAGGACTTGGCGAGGGTTCCGGACGGGTTGCCGGTGCCGGCGGCGACGGTGGAGTACAACAGCCGTCCGTCGGGCTGCAGTCGGATGGTCGCCTCGCCGCCGCTGGTGCAGAGCGGGTTGCCCGTGCCGCCGCTGTTCGGGACGTCGGCGACGGTGACGACGGTGGGGCTGACCGCGACGAGCTTCTCGTCGCCGGTGCAGTCCAGCCCGACGACGGTGACCTTGGTGCTGCCCACCACGTCTCCGGTGCGGCCCGCGTGCAGGGTGAGGGTCAGCTGCTGGGGCAGCAGGCCGTCCTGCGTGGTGATCGTGCCGGTCCACGTCCCGACGAAGGCGCCGGGGAGCGTGCCTTCGCCGGTCGGGTGGGGGAGCGTGGTGGGTGTGGTCGGCCCGCCGGTGATCGGTGGGCCCGAGGTGTGCGTCGCGTTGTCGCTGTGGTCGCCTTGGTCGCGGGTGAGGAGGAAGGAGGCCAGTGCGGCGACGACGGCGACCGCTGCGGCGGCGACGCCGTAGAGCCTCCGGTTGTGCTTCCGGGGCGCGGGTGCGGGCTTGTCGGCCTCGAACGGCGGTGCCGTGGGGGCTTCGTAGGGCGATGCGGGGTAGGTGGGCGGGGCGCTGTACGGCGGCGCGTCCTGCCCGTGTGTCGCGGCCTGTGTCGGTGCCGACGCGGGCGGGCCGCCGAAGACCGGTGCCGTCCATGATGTCTGCGGCGCCGGCTCGTCCTCGAGTTCGAGCAGCGCGACCGCACGCCGGCTGACCTCGTTGGCGAGCTCGGGCGGGAGCCAGCCCGCGGCGACCAGGGCCTCGACGTCGCCGTCCGGGCTGAGGGCGCGCAGCACGTCGTCGGGCGTCGGCCGGTCGGCGGCGTCCTTGGCGAGGCAGGCCGCCACGAGCGGCCGCAGCCCGTCCGGGACCGCGTCGAGCCGCGGCTCCTGGGAGAGGATCCGGAAGAACACGGCCTGCGAACCGCCGTCCCCGAACGGCCCGCCGCCGGTCGCCGCGTAGGTCAGGACGGTGCCCAGGGAGAACACGTCGGTGGCCGGTCCGACGTCGCGGCCCTCGATCTGCTCCGGCGACATGAACCCCGGGGAGCCGACGGTCAGTCCGGTGCCGGTCAGCACGCTCGCGTCCACCGCGCGCGAGATGCCGAAGTCGATCACGCGCGGGCCGTCCGGCGACAGCATCACGTTGGACGGCTTCAGGTCGCGGTGCACGACGCCCGCCCCGTGCACCGCCGCCAACGCCGCCGCCAGGCCCGCGCCGAGCGTGCGCACGGTCGCCTCGGGCAGCGGACCGCGCTCCGCGACCGCCTCGCCGAGCGACAGGCCCGGGACGTAGCCGGTGACCAGCCACGGCTGCGCCGCCTCGGTGTCGGCGTCCAGCACCGGCGCCGTCCACGCGCCGCCGACCCGCCGCGCCGCCTCGACCTCGCGCCGGAACCGGGCGCGGAAGCCCGGGTCGTCGGCCAGGCCCGGAAGGATCAGCTTCACCGCGACGGCACGCCCGGTGCGGCTGCGCCCGACGTACACGCGCCCCATGCCGCCCGCGCCGAGCACACGCAGGATGCGGTACGAGCCGACGCCGCGCGGGTCGTCCGGTCCGAGGGGCCTCATGTCCTCACCACGGCCCGAGGATACGGAAAATCGGGCGCGTGCCGTGACGGTGCTTCCCTCGTATGGGGGAGGGGAGTTGGGGCGGACGTCAGGCGCGGGCGTCGCCCGGGGCCGGCTGCTCCGTCCGGAACGCCCGGAACCCGCGCCGCTGGTAGTTCGGCAGCGCGTTCGGGTGATCCTTCGACGAGGTGTGCAGCCAGACCCGGCTCACCTCCGGGAGCTGCCGCCACGCCCGCTCGATGCCGAGCGTCAGCGCGTAGCCGCCGAGCCCCTTGCCGACGAACTCCGGGAGCAGACCGAAGGTTTCGATCTCCACCTCGGAGCCGTTGCGGACGTCGTAGATCACCAGTCCTGCCGGCTTTCCCTGCCAACTCAGCAGCCAGAAGCGCCGATCGGGATTCCCGGCGAACCAGGCGGCCCAGTCCTCCTCGGTGCGGCTCGCGCTCTTCCAGCCGTACGGCCCTCCGATCCCGGCCAACGTCGGCGCGATCAGCGGCGCGCCGCCGTCCAACTGTTCGAGGACCAGTCCGGCGACGGGGGCGGACGGGCGGAGGTCGGCTTCGGCCGTCATCTCAACGTACGTGATCGTCTCGTGCACCCGGCCCAGCTTAGGCGGCGCTGTGGTCCGACGGGTGCCCGCGGACCCGCCCGGACCGCCGGACGGCGAAAGACCACGGCGGCGGCCGGTTGATCGCGGATTCCGTCCCTCCGCGCCCGTGACCCGCGATTTTCCGGAGTCGCCGCGGCCGTGTCACACCTTTCGGGCCCGGGCAGCCGCCGGGCGAGGCCCCTTGAAGCCGGGAGGCGTCATGAAGAGCAAAGCCGCCATCGCCGGGCATCCCATCCATCCGATGCTCGTCGGGTTTCCCGTGGCCGCCTACATCGGGAGCCTGGTCGGGTACGCCGTGTACGCGGGCACCGGCCACCAGTTCTGGCTGAACTTCGCCATCGCGCTCAACGTCGCCGGGGTCGGCGCTGCCGTGCTGGCCGCGCTGCCGGGGGCCGTCGACCTGCTGCTGGTGGTCCCGTCCAAGTCACCCGCCCAGTGGGTCGGCCGCGCGCACGCCGGGTTCAACGTGGTGTCCCTCGCGCTGTTCTCGATCACCCTCGGTGTGTACGCGTCGCACTGGAACGGGCCGCCGCGCAGCGCCTCGCTGGGCGTGACCCTGGCCGCCATCGGCGTGGCCACGACGCTCGCCGCCGGGGCCCTGGGCTGGTCGCTCGTGCAGGACTACCACGTCGGCATCCGCGAGACGGACGCCGACGGCGCGCGGTGGACGGCCGACACGTCCGCGGCGCGACCCCGGCACGGGCAGCAGGGCTGACGACCTGCCGCCCGCGCACGGTTCGACAGCTGACCCGCTATGCGCCGGACGGGCCGGTCCAGCCGGCCGGGACGTGTCCGAGGCGGACCCGCTGCGGGTGGTCGCCCACCGGCACCGAGGTGATCTTCTGCCCGGTCGCGAAGTCGATCGCGGTCACCTGGTCGGCGCCGCTCTCCGAGATCAGGCACGCCTTGCCGTCGCCGCTGACGGTCGCCCAGTACGGCTTGGACGCCGGGACGAGCGGCCCCTCCTGCAGGCTCGCGCGGTCGACGACGGTCGCGTAGTCGTCCATCGTCCCCGCGACGCACAGCTTGGTGCCCGCCGGGTTCATCGAAAGCCCGTGGTGGCGCGAGTCGTTGACCCAGGTGGTGCGGTCCTCGCTGGTCGCCGGGTTCTTCGGGAGCGTCTTCACGCGGGTGACGGCGTCCGAGGCGACGTCGTACTCGACGAAGCCGTTGAAGAACGACACCTGGAAGTACAGCGTGGCCTCGTCGGGCGTGAAGACCGCCGGACGGACGGCGTCCGACAGGTCTCCGCGGCCGAACGCGTCCAGGCGCTGCCGCATGTCGATGATCCTGACCTGCTGGAACGTCGTCGCGTCGGCCACCGTGATGTGGCGGTCGCCCTTCGTCCAGTCCAGCCACGGGGCGTCGAACGAGGACGTGACGTCGCCGATCGACATGTTCCAGATGTAGCGGCCGTCCTTGCTGAAGACGTTCTCGTGCGGCTTGTCGCCGGTCGCGAACGAGCCCAGTTGCGCGCCGGTGTTGATGTCGAGCACGTGCACCCGGTTCGCGGTGGACGCCGACACCGCCACGCGCGTGCCGTCCGGTGAGACGGCCATGTGGTCGGCGCGGTAACCGGCCACCGGGAAGCGCCAGTTGATGCGTCCCGTCGCCAGGCTGATCGACACGACGTCGGCGAAGCTCGGGCGCGAGACCACGACCGAGGAGCCGTCCGGCGTCGTGTACATGTCGTCGGCGAACTGGTCGTGCCCCTCGCCGGGCCCGTACCGGACGCCGAGGAAGTAGGCCAGCTTGACGGGGTTGAGGTAGATCTCGGTGAGCCGCTGGGCCTTGTCCGGGATGACGTTGATCCGGCCGACCTTCGCGAAGTCACCGCTGGACGCGATGACGTCGGCGGTGCCGTCCCAGTTGTTCCCGACGAACATGACCTCCCGCAGGGCAGCGGAGTTGCCCGGCTGGGCGGCCGAGGCCGGGCCGACGGTGAGCGCCGCGCAGACGCCGAGAACCACCGCGACATGCGCGGCGGCGCGCCGCATGCGCCCGCGTCCGGATCCTCTCGTGCGCGTGATGCTTGCGATTCCCGCGATGGCGGGCAGAGACGGAGCCATCGTGCTTCCTCCCACGTGGACGGTACGTGCGTCGTCGTGGTGCGCGATGTGCCGTGCGTTTTGCGTACCGGACGGTAACAAGGTGTCCGTGGCATCACAAGGGGCGGCCGGGGTCGACAACTCCAAAGCGTTGGAGGGAAGTCGCCCGTTACCAGCCGTTTGCGCCGTCGGGCCGACCCCGGCTAGAACCCGACGGCGTAAGGGCGTTCGTGGTGCCGGTCGTAGAACGCGCGCAGCCACGGCGTCCGGACCTCGGGCAGGCGGGCGAGGGTGGCGAAGAACAGCCGCTCGTCCGGGCGGAACTGCGTGGGTGGCGGCAGCGAAGGATAGTCGTCGCGCAGCACACCGTCGGGAAGTCGGCCGCTGACCGGCATCGGCGCCTTCCCGGCGGGGAAGGCCATGTGCCGCCACACATCGAACGGTATTGGTACCACATCGGGTTCGGGCGCTTTGGGCGGCGCTTCCGGCCGCCATGTCCCGGCCGTCTGCGGGTGCTGAGGGACGAGGAGGAGGCCGGCGCCCGGCTCCTCCGGCAGACCCGGCCCGGCGAGTGCCAGGGTCAGCCGCGGCGGTCCCGCGGGCAGGAGCACACGGAGCGCGCGCCGGAACGTCTGGGCGACGAGGCCGTCCGGGACCCCCACCGGCACACCGCCTGACATCGCGAGCAGATGCGCCAACGCGAAGCCTACCGCGGCGTACCACTCCGGCTCCCACCAGCCGAGCCCGTCGCGCGGGGGAGTGCCGGGCCGGTCGCGCAGCAGCGTGTCCCACGTGTCCGGAGGGCGTGAGGGCGCGACGTCCGGGATCCGGCTGACCGCCTCCGGGTCCAGCCACACCGCCCGCCACCGCGCGTGGTCGTCGAGCAGCGTCGCCACGGCCTGCCCGCACCCCTCGCACGCGAGGTTGGGGCCGTCGCGGCCGTCCAGGCCGCAGCAGAACCCACCACGGCGTTCCGGGATCACCACGGTCCCGCGCGTATCAGAAGGCGCGACCACAACAGCGCCCGCGGGGCCGAACGACAGGACGGGTACCGGCGCGAACAGACCGCGCGCCGCGGCCTCGTCCGCCGTGACCTCCGCCCAGGGCCGCCACGGCCACCCCGACGGCTCCGGGTCGACGGCGTACGTCCCCGACTCCATCAGCACCGGCATCAGGTCACAGCCGTAGCGCTGGTGTGCATGCACCGGCAGCGCGACCCGCTCGACGGCGACGGTGAGTTCCGCACCGCACCGCCCACACACGAACACATCCAACGGCGCCTCCCCCGAACGGCGGAAAGGCCGATGATGCCAAGCCCGCCCTTCGGGGCCAACCGCATTTCCGGCGCCGCGGCCCCGCGTTTGACGGCGTGTCGGTCACATGTTGAGCGCGTACAGGCCTGTCGGGTTTCCGAAGTAGACGAGTTCGCCCGTCAGCGCCGGCACGCACTGGATCAGGGCGTGCGCTTCCGAGCGGAACGACCACAGCTTCGCGCCGGTCGCCGCGTTCAGGGCGTAGAGGTATCCGCCCTCGCTCGCTACGTACGCGATGCCGTACCCGATGGTGGGCGCACGCCGGAAGTGGCCGTCCGGGACGAACGTCCAGCGCTGGGCCCCCGAGTTCGCGTCCAGCGCCCACAACTTCTCGCCGCAGAGGTAGACGAGCTCGCCGGCCACGGCCATCCCGCTCAGTTCGGGGTTCTCGCCGTCTACGTGGTACTTCCACTTCTCGGCGCCGGTGGCCACGTCCAGCGCGACGGCCGAGAGCAGTCCGTCCGTCGTGTAGACGGTCGGGCCGACGGTCGTCAGCACGTAGGAGTCGCTTGCGTCGCGGCTCCATTTCCGGCCGCCGGTGAGCGCGTCCACCGCCTGAAAGCCGTATCCGTTCGCGCAGAGCACGTTGCCGTTGAGGGCCAGTGTCGCCGACGTCGGAGGCCCGGACCGGGCAGAAGGGGCGGTCCATCGCTTGGTGCCGTCGGAGACGGCCAGCGCATAGAGGAGGTTGTCGGAACTGCCCACGTACACCAGCCCGTTACCGACCACGGTGGGCTTGTAGTTGGCGCCGCCTGTGGTGAAACTCCACTTGCCGGCACCCGTGTTCGCGTCGAGGGCGTACACCTTTTTGTCGCCGGTGCCGACGAACACCGTGCCGTCGGCAACCGTGGGGGTGGTCAAGAACGAGGAACCCACAGTGACGGACCAGTTCCGACGTCCGGTCCGGGCGTCCAGGGCGAACACCGCCCCCTCGTCGGTGGCGACGTACAGGACGTCGTCCACGACCACCGGCGACCCGAAGGCCCCGTTCGTCGCCTCCACCTTCCAGCGCAACCGCGAGGACGAGGAGCCGGACCCGATGAGCGCCACGGCTGTGCCGCCCGCCGCGGCGGCGACCGCGGCACCCGCTCCGAGCCACAAGGCGCGCCGCCGGGTGAGGAACCGGCTTGATGTCGCGGGAGGTTCGGGGGTGCCCGCGTCCGTGTCCGGGTCCGGACCGGGTGCCGGGCGCGGGTCGGTGGACAGCGGTGGTGTCTCGGGTCGCGTCAGCGTCGGGAGCTGGGCGGCAGGCACCCCCTGCGGAGCCGACGCGCCTTCGGTGTCCAGAGCGACGGTCGCGATCCGCAGCAGCGCGTGCGATACGGCCGCGGGTAGCCACCCCGTGTCCGGGCCGACCATCGTCGGCGCGGCCGGAAGGAGGGCGCGGGCCTGCGCCGACGTCGGCCGGGTCTTGGGGTCCTTGGCCAGAACCGCACGCAGCAGCGGCAGCAGGGTGGGCGGGGCGCCGTCCAGGTCCGGGTCGCGCATGGTGAGGTTCGCGATGAGGACCGGCAACGTGTCACCGGCGAACGGGGCGCGACCGGTGGCCGCATAGGCGAGGACCGCGCCGCAGGAGAACAGGTCGCTCTCCGGGCCGACGTCCGACCGTTCGAACTGCTCGGGCGACATGAACCCCAGCGTGCCGACCGTCTGCGCGGTACGGGTGAGGCTCGTCGCCCCGGAGAGCAGGGCGATCCCGAAGTCGATGACCTTGGGCCCGTCGACCGCGAGCATGATGTTGGACGGCTTGAGGTCCCGGTGCACGAGACCGGCGGCGTGGATCCCGGACAGCGCGGTCAACAGCCCCGCGGCGAGATGGCGGAGCGACGCCTCGGGCAGCGGTCCGAACCGCGCCACCGCCTCGTCGAGCGCCAGTCCCGGGATGTAGGCCGTGGCCAGCCAGGGCACGTCCGCGTCCGGATCCGCGTCCACTACCGGGGCGGTGAACTCCGCGTCCACGGCCCGCGCCGCGCCGACCTCGCGCGCGAACCGGCGGCGGAACTCCGGCCCGCCCTCCTGGAGCAGATCGGGCCGTACGAGCTTCACCGCGACGGTACGCCCGCTCGAACCGCGCCCCAGGTACACGCGTCCCATGCCGCCCGCGCCGAGTCGGCCGAGCAGGACGTACGGTCCCACCTCGCGCGGATCCCCGGCCTGCAGTGCCTCCACGATCCCACCCCCACACCCCGCGCGGCTCACGCCGCCCGACACCGCACCCCTACGGCGTCGCCCCTGGAACGGAGACTGGCACATCCGTGCCGACGGCGGATGCGGATCAGCGAACTACGCGGCTTGGGTGGGTAGTTCGGTACTTCCTCGGGGCGGGTGGGGCAGCGTGCCGGGTCAGGACCGGGGAACGGGTGCGATGGCCGTCGGCGGCATGTGCGGCGTCCTTCGGCGTCGCGTAGGCGGGCGCCGGCCGGTGGGGGAGAGGCCCAGTGGGATTCGGCCAACCGGGCTGTGTGATCATGGACGGCTTTCGTTAGGCGGCGTGCGTCGGATCTGTCTGGTCGCGCCGAGCATCCTGGGCGGCGTGAGGCGCGCGGATGCCTGTGTGTGTGGGGGTGGGGCAAGTGCGGGTGTCGGAGACGGTTTCGGTGCGTCGTGGGCTGTGCGTGGGGGCGCTGGCCGGTGCGGTGGTGATCGCGGCGGCGGGCTGCGGGACCGGGGTGGCGGGGAAGGCCGTCGAGGCCGCGGGCGGGTCGGCGTCGGCGACGCCGAGCGGTACCGGGTCCAGGCCGGGCGGGTCGGCGTCCGCGAGTGCGAGCCCGACGACGCCGAAGGCCCCCGCGCCGACCGACGCTGAGGCGCTGCGGATCGTGCGGGCCGTCGACCTCGGGCCGACCACGCCGTCGGGCGAGCTCGACGAGGTGGCCGCCGCTAAGCAGTTGGCCGAACCGATGCTGAGCATCGTCAAGGCGAGCTGGCGGCTGGAGAAGCCCGAGTACCGCATGGGCGGCGCGCTCGAGGACCTGGACGACCCGCTCGTCTACCGCACCGCTCCCGCGGCCAACGGCGACCGCTGGTTCATGGTCGTCGACCGCGCCACCAAGGACCAGCCCGTCTACGTCTTCCGGGCCACGGCGGCGGACCCCGCCTGGAAGCTGGCGTTCGCCAGCTACATGGTCGACAACGTCGACGGGAGGCGCTTCCTGGGCCTCAACGAGGACAAGAACGGCGCGGCGGAGATCGTCTCCTCGGCCGCCGGGCTCGCGGCCGACCCGGCCAAGGTCTGCGCCGAGTCCACGGACGAGACCCCGTCCAAGACCTACGGCTGGGGCCCCAACGAGGCCGCCGCCGAAGCGGCCACCGCAAAGGCGGTCGCCGAGTCCGCAAAGCACGGCGCCAAGACCACGGTCACGCGCAAGCTCCGCCCCGAACAGGTCGGCCCCGTCTGGCGCTACGGCGACGGCGGCGCCCTCGTCCCCTGCCTGCGCGAAAACGCCTGGACGGAAACCATGAAGCCCGGACAGGCCATCACCTGGGACGGCAAGAGCCCCTTCAAGGACGACACACCCGACTTCGCCGTGACGTCGTACACGCGGACGAACATCTCCATGGAGCTCATCTGGGTGCCACCGACCATCGGCACGGCGTCGAGCATGCCGGACCTCGCCGCGAGCGACGCGTACCTCTACGACTTCACCTTCAAGGAAGCGAAGCGCTGACCCGACGACGAGCGCGAGCCGCGCTGGGATCGCTTCTGCGGCATCTGCACTGAGCCCTGCCGCCGGCACGGCCGTCCTGCGCGGGTGCGGGATGCATGCCTGGGCGCGGCTACGCGGACCGGCTGAAATAGTCGGCTGGGTCGAGGGCGCTGAGGGCGATCCAGCGCTGTGGTGCGACTGGGGTGGATACGTCCGTAGTGCCCTGTGGGGCGCGGAAGAAGCCTCGGACGGAGAGTGCGATCCGTGGGTCGTCGTCGATGCGCCGGGCCATTTCGTAGTAGACGGCCAGCACGTGGACGCATCGAGGGGCGCTGGTCGGGCAGGAGCATTCGACGCGGGCGAGCTTCGGGGCGGGCGGGTGGCCCGCTGCGACGATCGCGCGGTACAGCTCGTCGGTGAGGGCGGGTTGACCGCCGGACAACCGCCGGGAGATCTCGGCCAGTTCCTCCTTCGGCATCGGCGCGACCTCGATGTCGGCTGTCAGCCTGTTGCGGCCGTGCTGGATGGCGGCGCGTACCGTCGTGCCTTCGACGGCGACCTGCACGTGTCCGTCGCGGGCGAGTCTGCGGGCGCGCGGCAGGTGCGGATCCGGGCGGGTCTGGCTCAACGGCTCGGCGAGCCGGACCCAGGCCTTTCCCCACGCCGTGTAGCCGAAGTCGTTGTCGGGCATGGTCAGTTGTCTCGCTTCCGGCGCAGGATCGCGATGAGTCGGTCGTCGTCCATGCGGGCGAGTTCGGCGACGCCGGACATGTCGGCGACGTCGGAGAGCGCGGATTTGCGCGCGTGCATGGCGGCGATGTGCTCTTCGACGGTGGTCGCCGAGGTGAGCGTGGTGACGGTGACGGTACGGGTCTGGCCGATCCGGTGGACGCGGTCGGAGGCCTGGGCTTCCACGGCCGGGTTCCACCATCGGTCGAAGTGGATGACGTCGGCCGCCCGGGTGAGGGTCAGCCCGGTGCCGCCGGCCTTCAGGCTGAGCACCAGCACCTCCGGTCCGTCGTGGGCCTGGAACCGCCTGACCATGTCGGCGCGTTGCTCCTGGTTCAGGCCGCCGTGGAAGAACGGCACGGTCAGGCCGAACTGTTCGGCGCAATGGCGTACCAGCAGCTCGCCGGTCCGCCGGTATTGGGTGAAGATCAGGGTCGGCGAGCCGGCGTCGAGGTTGTCGGCCACGATGTCCGTGCAGAGGTCGAGCTTTCCGGACCGCCCGGCCGTCTCGTCGAGGTCGCCGGTGATCAGCCCCGGGTGGTTGCACGCCTGCTTGAGCGCGGTCAGGGCTGCCAGTACCCGGCCCTGGCGCTGGACGCCGCTGCCGAAGCCGTCGTCGACCGCCTGCTCCAACAGCCGGTCGTACAAATGCTTCTGCTCCTCCGTCAGGTCGCAGATCAGATCGGCGTGGATCTTGGCCGGGAGGGAGCCGGCGACCTGCGCCTTCTTCCGCATGAGCACAACCGGCTCGATCACCCCGCGCAGCCGGGCGGCGGCGGCAGTGGAACCTTCCGCGACGGGCCGCGCGAAGCGGCGCCGGAACTGCGTCCGGTGCCCGAACAGATGGGGTGCGACCAGGTTGAGCAGCGCCCAGAGTTCCTCGAGGCGGTTCTCGACAGGCGTGCCGGTCAGGGCGATTCGTGCGTTCGCCGCGATGCTCCGCGCGGCCTTGGAGATCTGCGTGCGGGGGTTCTTGAGCACCTGCGCCTCGTCGAACACCGCGGTGACCCAGTGGTGTCCGGTCATGGCCGGGCCGTGCAGGCGCAGCGTCGGGTAGCCGGTGAGCACGACCGTCCCGGGGTCCGCCGGTTCGAGTGGTCCGCCGCGCCAGACGATCGTGCGCAAGTCGGGTGCGAAGCGGGCGATTTCGTGTGCCCAGTTGCCGACGAGGGTGGTGGGGCAGACCACCAGCTGCGGCCCGGACTCGGCTTGCGGGACGAGGTGGCCGATGGTCTGCAGCGTCTTGCCGAGGCCCATTTCGTCGGCGAGCACCGCCCCGCCGTGTGCGGCGACGGTCTCGCGCAGCCAGCTGACGCCGCGTACTTGGTACGGCCGCAGCCTCGCGTTCAGGGTCGCGGCCAGTTCGCTCGCCGTGGAGGCGGTGTGCCGGAACACGGCCGCGGCATGCTCCGCCGACATCACCGCCACCCCGGTGGCGTCGGGAACGGCATGCGCGGCGATCGGGAGTGGCGCTTCGCCGCCTGTGATCCACGTCCGCCAGACCTCAACCGACCGGCCGGGCCGGTCGAGCGGGGCGTCGAGGAGCGCGTCCGGCTCGATCAGCACACACGGGACATCGGCCACCTCGAACCCGCCGAGGTCCGACGTCGGGACGACCAAAGCCACGGTCTCGACATCGCCGACCGGAGGGGCAGCCCCCACGCCTCGTCCGGACCAGGTCCACAAGGCGAACATGTGACGACCCGGCAAATATGTGGCTTCGCTGCTGAGCACGGTTTTGGTGGCCGCCGGGGGCGGATTCGGGCCGGGACCCGGAACGGTTTCCACGGCCGTACCCATAAACCGCCGCCGTGACTTCGGCGGGGCCGGCGCTGCGGTCATGAACACCCCCGGTGCGAGCGGAAAAGAACCAGCGACCGGGACCATAAGGATTATTTGCAAGCCTGTCAATCATGCTTTTCGGCGGACCCCAAGGGCATATCGATTCGGTCGTGTCAAATGCGCCGGGGCGCATTTTGTCGCCCTTGTCAAATTCCGCTCGCGGGCATGCTGTGGCATCTATGTCAAATTATGAAAGGGCATATTTGCTCGGGTTCGTTTAATGGGGCCGCGAACAGGGTGTCAGGCGGGTGGGGGTTCGGGTGGGGTGGCTGCGGCGAGGATGGCCTGGAGGGCGGCGATGTGGCCGTTGAAGGCTTCGCGGCCGGTGGGGGTGAGGCGCGCTCGGAGGCGTTGGCGGCTGCCGGTGAGGCGGCGTTCGGTGGTGACGTAGCCGGCCTGTTCGAGGGTGGTGAGCTGCTTGGAGAGCGCCGAGTCGGACAGCCCCACGCGGTCCTTGAGGTAGGCGAACTCGGCCCAGTCGGCCGCCGCCAGGGTCGCGACCAGGGTCAGGCGGGTGCTGGGGTGGATCAGCTCGTCGAACCGCGCTGTGGTCATGCGTGCGCCCAACGGCGCAGGACGCGCAGGATCTCGGGTCCGCCGAATCCGATGACGGCCGCGGCGAGCAGCCCCGCCCAGATGCCGGCGTGGTCGGCGCCGTCCGCGTCGAGGGCGAGCGCGGCGAGGACGGTGAGGGCGACGAGGGTGGCCAGCATGCCGACGACGAGCCACGGGATGCGGCGGCTGGCGAGGGCCGAGCCGACCTGGAGGCGGCTGGTGCGGCGGCGTCCGTCGAGCAGGCGGGGCGCGAGGGCGGCGTTGGCCGCGCCGAAGAGCAGGGTCGCGGCGCCGGCCAGCCACGGCGAGGCGACGGTGCCGAGTACGCCCAGCAGCAGCCAGCCGCCGGCCATCGCCCACCAGTAGGCGCGTGGCAGGCCGATCTCGTCGGCCACCTGGCGTTGGGCGCGTTCAGCCGCCTCGAGGGCGGTGCGGGCTTGGTCCGGATCGATGTCGTCCATGATGGATCCCCACTTTCCTAGTAGGAAACAAGCGTGCGACTTTCCCACCAGGAAAGTCAAGAGGGGGATCCCTCGTGGGGCTGGGACCTCCGCGGGTCCGCTCAACCGAGTCCGGCTGCGCGGGAGCGGCGTCGGCGTTGCGCGTAGGCGACGGTGACTACGGCGAGCATCGGTCCCCACAGGGTGAGGGGGAGGTAGGAGGCGTAGAAGTACGCGGCGCGCCAACCACCGGCCTTGGAGGGGAAGTCGTCCGGCAGCGGGTCGCCGTTGGCCTTGGTCTGGGTGATCTCCAGCAGCGGCATGACGATCGTCCACATGAAGGTGAGGACTGTTGCGCCGATGGCGGCCGGTACGACGGCTGCGGTGGTCGGGACGCGACGTCCGCGCAGGAACGGCACCCAGCGCGGGAACACCTCGCCCCAGCGGGCGACCAGCCCGACCGCGGTGAACGCGAGGAGCTCGGACACGATCGTCAGGCAGGCCACGTAGATGTTCATGGCCCAGTCGGGCAGCATCCCGCCGCGCTTGTCGTCGGCGAAGAGCACGCCGAGCCGCCAGATCCCGGACGGGAGCACGACGAACGGGACCGCATACGCCGTACGCCGCGCCCAGTCCGGCACCCCCGCGACCGGCTCGTGCGCCGCCCGCCACGCGCTGCGCAGGCGGCCCGGGGGCCTCGGCGTCGCGGGCTCGGCCGTGCCGCCGCAGGGGGCCGGAACTGTCGCCTGGTGCATCGGAGTCCTCCCGTTCGCGAGCCGCTCGGCCCGCCCGAAACGAAGATCGCAGAGGGGCGGGTGACGGCACGTCGCCCGCGCGGGGTAAGGCGGGCAGGTCGCGGGGTGGACGTCGGTGGGGGTGTGGATGCGCCAACGGGGGGACGGGCGGGGCGACTTGCGGCGTACCCGGTGCTGCGGGATCCCGCTGAGCCACCGCGTCAGGCACGCCGGGCGCGGCGCTCCTCGATGGCGAGTTCGGTGAAGGGCAGGGGGCAGCAGTCGCTGGTCGCGCACGCGGTCAGGTCGTCGCAGCCCGCGTCGACGGCCTCGACCAGCGCGGCGCGGATCACCTGCAGGTCGGCGATCCTGGCGTCGATCTCGGCGAGCTTGGCCGCGGCCCGCGCCTGGAGGCCGCCGCTGTCGCGGCCGTGGTGGTGGCGTCCGGCCTCAAGCAGTTCCGCGACCTCGTCCAGGCTGAACCCGAGGCGCTGGGCGGCCTTGATGACGCGGAGCAGCGCGACGGCGTCCGGCGGATAGACGCGGTGGCCGCCGAGCGTCCGCTCCGGCTCGGGCAGCAGGCCGCGGCGCTCGTAGTAGCGCAGCGTCTGCGGGTTCACCCCGGCGGCGTCGGCCAGTTGC
This sequence comes from Yinghuangia seranimata, assembly GCF_029953285.1. Taxonomy (GTDB): domain Bacteria; phylum Actinomycetota; class Actinomycetes; order Streptomycetales; family Streptomycetaceae; genus Yinghuangia; species Yinghuangia seranimata. The sequence goes on from NZ_JASAOI010000037.1 coordinate 80,213, forward strand.
CCGGAACGCAGGCCGGCGGAGGTCTCGGAGGTCGAGGAGCTCGCGGACGTCTCGGCGCTCATGCCGCCCCCGTCCGGGACGCCTCGGCGCGCCCGACCATCGCGTCGAGCACCGCCACGTACGGCCCCGGGACGGCCACGTCCATCCAGACCGTGTCGGCGTCCGTACGGCCGAACGTGAACGTGAAGAACGAGCAGCAACAGGCCTCCCGCTGCGCCAGGTCCCGCGCTCGGGCCTCGACCTCCAAGGGCAGCGTCAGCCGCGCCCGGGTCGGCTCCGGCCGTGCCACCTCGGCCAGCAACGCCCCGAACAGCGCGTCGAACCCGGCCGCCCGCAGCGGCTGCTCCCGTGTCGGCAGGGTGCACGCCTCCGGCACCCAGGTCTGCGCCATCGCGGACTCCCTCCGTCGACCGCCCGCGCCGGTGAGGGCGGGGGCTCCTCTCCGACGGTAAGCCTGCACCCGGGTACCGATTGCAAGTCGTGCGGACCAGCCCTTGCGCACCGCCCCTGCGCCGATATTCGGGAGACGGGACACGCGGGACGTCGTACGTTGCGACGCGTCCCACGACACCGCCCACGCAGGAGGCCCGGTGGTCCGCGACCTCGGATATTTCCGCGAACTGCCCGACGGGGAGCCTGACGGCGAGTCGCTGCACGATGCGGTCGGCCGGCAGGGTGAGTACGCCGACGAGCTCGCCGCCTACCTGGACGGCGGCGTATGGCTGGCCATTTCGACCAGCAGCGCCCCGGACGTGCTCAGCGGCAACGACCGTGTCGCGGGGCGTCGCGGCATCCGCACCGACGGCACGTGGTGGTGGCCCGGAGAGCTCGGCTACTACGTGAGGACCTATCGCGTCGCGCTGCCCGCCGAGTTCGCCGCCCACGCCCGGAGCCGCGGTTGGCATGCACCCGAGGTCAGCCATGAACGACTGTTCGAGCTGGAGCAGTGGTCGGTCGTAGGCTCGGCGGAATAGGCCGGTGCCCGTCGGGCCGACCCGGGCGTGGCGGGGTCAGCGTCCGGCCATGTCGAGGATCCGTTCGGCGACCAGCTCAGGCGCGTCGGTGGGGAGCGCGTGCCCGGTGCCGGGCACGATCTCGACGCGCGCGGACGGGGCGGTCGCCGTGATCCGTTCGGCGACTTTGCGCGCGTCGTGCAGGGCACTGCGCTCGCCGAGCAGGACCAGCGTGGGGATGTCCAGGCGTCGCAGCTCGTCGTCGGAGTAGACCGGGGGTATCGGCAGGGCGCGGCGGAAGCCCATGGACGCCCGCATCAGACGCATGAGTTCGGTGTCCAGGATCGCGCTGTTGCCGACCAGGCGGGCCAGGCGCGGGCGCAGGCGCCGGGGTGCGGCTGCGGCCAGGCCGCCGGCGATCAGCCAGGCGTAGAAGCGTGTGCCGAACTCGGCGAAGCCGGCGGGGTCGACGAGGGTGAGCGAGGCCGTCCGGCCGGGGTGGCGCAGGTGGTGGGTGAGGGCGAGCCATCCGCCGTACGAACAGCCCACGACGTGCGCGGCGTTCGTGTCGATCCCGGTCAGGACGTCGTCGAACCACGTGGCGGCGTCGTCGCCGTCGGCGATCGGCGTGGTCTGCACGCTGGCACCGGGCTCGCCGACCGTGTCGACCGCGACAACGGTGCGGTGCTTCGCGAGGAGGCCGACGTATGCGTGCCACATCAGGGAGTTGCCTCCGGCCCCCGGCAGCAGGACGACGGGGTCCTCGGCCGGTGGCCCGACGCGGTAGGCGCGGGTGGTTCCGTAGCGGGTCGGGATGTCGAGCGCGGTGCGCGGGCCTGGCCACAGCTCGTCGAGCGCGTGGTCGTAGGCGGTCTGGAAACGGTCACGGGCACGGTCGTTCTTGAACTCGCCGATCCTCATGATACATGTGTATCACAGGCATGATACGGGTGTACCACGAGAGGGAGTCCTGACCATGCCCGAGCGCGTCGACCACGAAGAACGCAGGCGGCAGATCGCCGAAGCCCTGCTGCGCATCGCCGACACCGACGGCCTCCAGTCGGCCAGCATGCGCGCCGTCGCCGCCGAAGCCGGGGTCTCCCTGCGGCTGGTGCAGTACTACTTCACGACCAAACAGGCCCTGCTCCTGGACGCGCTCGCCCGCCTCGGCGGCCAGCTGCAAGCCCGCATGGACGCCTGGATCCGCGCCGCCGGCACCCCGCCCACACCGCGCAGCATCGTGACCGCGATCCTCTCCTGCGTCCTGCCGACCGACGCGGAAAGCCGACGCATCACCCGCACGTACGCCGCCTACTACACACTCGTCCTCAGCGACCCCGAGGTACTGGCGCAGCACGGCACGGCCCAGCCCGACCTGCTCGAGGGGTTCCTGGCAAAGCAACTGCGCGCCGCCCAAGAGGCGGGCCGGATCAGCCCTCGCCGGGACCCGGCGATCGCCGCCGCCGGACTGCTCGCCATGGTCAACGGCCTCGGCTCGAGCGTCCTGGGCGGCCAACGCACGGGCGAGCAGGCGCTGGCGATCCTCGACCGCCACCTGGACGAACTGTTCGACACGGTCTGACCGCCCGGCGGCTCGTCGGCGCTCACCGCACGTCCCGTCGCTGATCAGGCCGCCTTTCCCCGTAGGGTGAACGCTCGTGGAACCTACGACCGAGCAGGTGCGTCCCTGCGCCCACTGCGCGCGCCCCGTCCCGCAGAAGCCCGGCGCCGGACGGCCGTTCCGGTACTGCCAGGACAACGACGGCGCGTGCCTGAAGGCGGCCCGCAACTCCCGCCAGCGCCAGCGGTACGCGCCGGGCCTGCCCGGACAGGTGGCCCGCACGTGGGAGATGGTCGAGCGGATGGAGCAGCTCGCCGACGCCCTCGCCGACGCGCTGTCCGGCGAGCTCAGCGCCGCCGGGGTGGAACGCCACATCGCCGAGGTACGGGCAGAGGCCGCGGGGCAGATCGCCGCCGCCCACACCGGACGCGAGGCCGCGCGCGAAGCCCAGGAGGCCGCCCACGCGGAAGCCGAGGCGGCACGCGCCGAACGGGACCTGGCGCGCGCCGAGGCCACCGAGGCCACCGAACTCGCGGCCGCCGCCCGCGCCGAGGCCGACGCGGCGGCCACCGCCCGCGACGGCGCCCTCCTCGAGGCCGACCGGGCCGCCGAGGCCGCCGAAGCGGCACGCGCCGAACGCGACCTCGCCCAGGCCCGGGCCCAGACCGACCGCGACGCGCGCGACGCCGCCGAAGGCCATGCCGCCGCCGCCCGCGACGCCGCCGCCCACGCCACGGCCAAGGCCGACGCGGCGGAGCAGGCCCGGGTGTCCGCCCAGCAGTCCGCCGACACCGCCCGCGCCCAGGCCGAACAGGCCACCGCCGACCGCGACCAGGCCCGAGCGGCCGCCGAACGCGCCGAGGCTGCACGCCACTCCGCCGAACGCGCCGAAGCCGCCGCGGAAGAACGCGCGGCCACCGCGGAACGCGCCCGCACCGACGCCGAACAGGCCCGCGAGACGGCCGAATCGGCATCCGCCCAAGCCCACGCAGACGCCGCCCGGGCGACCGCCGACGCCGACCGAGCCCGCACCGAGACCACCGAGGCCCGCGCCGAACTGACCGCACTCCACGCCCGCCTCACCGCGGCCGAACAGGCCCGCGACGAAGCGGCCGCCGAGGTCACCCGGTCCCGCGCCCGCATCGAACAGCTGACGGACCAGCTGATCGCCCTCACGGCAGGCCTGACCCGCTCGGCGGACCCGACGAAGGGCTGACGAACCGCCTCGCGGACGCCGGGCCGAGGCGAGGCGAGGCCGACCTGGGACCGCAGCCCCGGAGACCGGGAGCGCGTGGGCGCGCCGTCGTGGTCCGAGCCAGAACGGGTCGAGGTACCACCAGTGGGGGACTTCAGCGCGGGCGTTCGCCTCGGTATCCCCGGCGACCCCGAGTCGAGGTCCGCGACCGGGCACACCATCGTCCGCATCGGCGACGTCCTGGCGGCGTTCCGGCACTTCGACCCGCTGGGCCAGACCCCGACGATGGCCGCCGACGACCTGGTCACCGCCCAGATCGCCCGTATCCGCGCCGCCCTGGGCCCGTAGGGCGCGGGGAGGCCGTCGGCCGGAGCTTGGAACCTGCGGAACCGGAGGCCGCGGCCGGGCCGGGCCCGGTGTGGGGCGTCCGCAGGCCGTCGACACGCCCAGCGGTCAGTTCGATCCGCTCCAGGCGGCGGGGGTGATGACCCACAGGACCTCGGCGGTCTCTTCGCCTGTGTTGCGCCAGGTGTGGGGTTCGCGTCCGGGGAAGGTCAGGGTGGCGCCGGGGCCGAGGGCGACCTCGTGGGTGGCGAACACCACGGTGATCCGCCCGGTGACGACGTGGATGACCTCGACCTCGCAGTTGATGGTGTAGAGCTGCCGGCCGCCGTCCGCGCCGGGTTCCAGGGTGGAGCGCAGGACCTGCACTTTCGCCTGGGCCCGGGGGGTGACCAGGCGTTCCACGGCGCCTGTGCCGCCCATGTTGATGAGTGGCGCGTCGGCGAGCTCCACGGTCGCGCTCGGGGCCTCCTCGAACAGCGAGCCGATCGGTAGCGACAGCGCCTGGCACAGCGTGACCAGCGTGGCGACGCTCGGCGAGGTCTCGTCCCGCTCCACCTTGCTGATGAAGCCCTTGCTGAGCCGGGTCGCGGCGGCCACCTGCTCGACGGTCATCCCCTGGGCCAGGCGGCTGCCGCGCAGCTTGGCACCGATCCGGACCGGCGCGTCCGACGCCTGCGGGCTGACCGGTCTCATCGTGCCTCCACCTCGATCCGTGACTCCACGCACATCTTGACAGAGGCCACCGCCAGCCAAATACTTGCCGACGCGTTTCCTCATAGAAATCAGATGATTCCTATAAGGAAACTTCGTGAGGTCCCTCCCGCCCCGTCCCACGACCCTCACCTCCCATCGCCGCCGCGCCCGCACCATCCCGCGGCGGCCGTGGAGCAAGGAGCCACGCCCCATGAGCCGACATCTGCGACTGGCCCTCGTCCAAGCGGCGGCCGAGTCGTTCGACGACTTCGCGGCCGGTCTGCGCCTACGCATGAAGTCCCCCAACGCGGCGGAACTCGTCGTCTACCCCGAGCTGCACCTCTGCTCGCTCGGGGCCGAGACCATGACCGAGGACGAGTACTACGCCGAGTACGCCGAACCCCTCGACGGTCCGCGCGGCCGCGCGCTCGCCGGACTCGCCCGCGAGCTCGGCGTCTGGCTTATCCCCGGGACCGTCCTCGAACGCGACACCGACGGACGCGTGTTCAACACCGCCGTCGTGTACGACCCGGACGGCCGCCTGGTCGCCCGCTACCGCAAGATCTTCACCTGGCGCCCGTACGAACCCATGTGCGTGGGACGCGAGTTCGTCGTCTTCGACATGCCCGGAACCGGTCGGATAGGCCTGTCGATCTGCTACGACGCCTGGTACCCCGAGGTCACCCGGCACCTCGCCTGGATGGGCGCCGAACTGGTCGTCAACGTCGTGCAGACCTCGACGTCAGGACGCGCCCAGGAGATCCCGGTCAACCAGGCCAACGCGATCGTCAACCAGGTGTGGGTCGCCAGCGTCAACGGCGCCTCCCCGACCGCGGTCGGCAAGAGCCTGCTGGTCGACCCGGAAGGCGGCATCCGCGTCGCCGCGGCGGGCACCGAGGAGACCACCCTGCTCAGCGTCGTCGACTTCGACCAGGTCGCCGCGGCGCGCAAGTTCGGGACCGGCGGCGACTCCTGGCCCTGGGACCACTTCCGAGAAGGCGACAGCCCCCTCGAACTCCCGCTCTACAACGGCCACATCGACCCGGCCACCTGGCGCCCGGCCATCTCCCCCGAGACCCCCGCCGACCTGCGTCCGGCCGCCCCCGCCGTCTTCCGGCGCCCCGCCGCCGAGGCGGCGGGCGAATGAGCGACGCACCGGGCAGACTCACGCCCACCCTGTCGCTGTTCTCGGTCGTCGCCTTCGGCATCGCCTACATGGCGCCCAGCATGGTGATGGCCATCTTCGGCATCATCGCCGCCGACAGCGACGGCGCCGCCCCGACCGCGTTCCTCCTCGCCACCTGCGCCATCTGCCTGACCGCGCTCAGCTACGCGAAGATGGCCCGGCACTACCCCGCCTCCGGTTCCGCGTACGTCTACTCGCGACGGCTGCTCGGTTCCCCCGTCGGGTTCCTCGTCGGATGGAGCGTCCTCCTGGACTACCTCTTCCTGCCGATGGTGGCCTGGCTATTGCAATCGGTATATCTGAACGCCCAGTTCCCCTCGGTACCGGTCTGGGCGTGGATGCTCGTCAACGCCGTGCTGACCACCGCGGTCAACATCGTCGGTGTCGCGCTCTCCGACCGCGTCAACAAGCTCCTCACCGGGCTGGCGGTCTTCCTGGTCCTGCTGTTCGCCGCGTACTGCGTCGTCCACCTCGCCGAGCACCACCCGGCGTCCTACACCGCCCCGGTGTGGAACGCGGACAGCGGCATCACTGGTATCACGGCCGCCGCAGCCGTCGCCGCGTACTCGTACCTCGGCTTCGACGCGGTCACCACGCTGTCGGAGGAGACGCGCGACGCCGAACGCACCATCCCGCGGGCCGTGGTGCTGGTCGTCGCGCTCGGCGGCATCCTGTTCACCGCGGTCGCCTACATCATGCAACTCGTACACCCCGGGGGCGCGTTCGACGACCCCGAGGTCGCCGCCTACACGATGTCCGTCGACGTCGGCGGCCAGACCTTCGCGGACTGGACGAACATCGCCGGCATCATCGGCGGCTTCGCGTCCGGCCTCGCCGTGCAACTGAGCTCCAGCCGACTGCTGTTCACCATGGGCCGCGACGGCGTGCTGCCGAAGCGGATCTTCGGCACGCTCCACCCGGCGACCCGAACACCGGTCTACAGCCTCCTGGCCACCGGCGCGATGTGCCTGGTCGGGCTGAAACTCTCGCTCGCCACCGCGACCTCCTTCATCAACTTCGGCGCGTTCGCGGCCTTCACCGTCGTCAACTTCTGCGTCATCGCCTACTACATCCGGCACCGGCACATCGAGCGCGTCCCCGTACTCGGGTACGTCGTGCTGCCCGCCCTCGGCGCCTGCGTCACCGCGTACATGCTCACCCGCCTCAGCCCGCTCGCGCTCACGATCGGCTCGTGCTGGCTGGCGGCCGGGGTGGCGTACCTGATCTGGATGACCCGCGGATTCCGGCGGCCCACACCGGAGTTGAGCATGGACGACGCACACAGCCGACCCGCCGACGTCACGCCGGCCCCGGCGGCCTGACACCTCGCACACCCGTCCCGGGGCGCGGCAGCGCCCCGGGACCGACCCGGAAAGCCCCCTCATGAGCAACCCCCGCGGCCCCGTCGACTCCTCCCGCATCCCGCGCTACGCCGGACCCGCCACGTTCGCCCGGCTGCCGCGCCTGGACGAGGTGCCCCGCGCCGATGTCGCGGTGGTCGGCGTCCCCTTCGACACCGGGGTCTCCTTCCGCCCCGGCGCGCGTTTCGCCCCGACCGCGGTCCGCGAGGCGTCGCGGCTGCTGCGGCCGTACCACCCCGCGTTGGACGTGCACCCGTTCGGCACGCAGCAGGTCGCGGACGCCGGCGACATCGCGGTGAACCCCTTCGACATCAACGAGGCGATCGAGACCATCGAGCACGAGGCCGGCGAACTCCTCGCGGCCGCCGGCAGCCTGGTGACCATCGGCGGGGACCACACCATCGCACTGCCGCTGCTGCGCGCGGTCGCCAAGCGGCACGGCCCGGTCGCGGTCCTGCACTTCGACGCCCACCTCGACACCTGGGACACCTATTTCGGCGCCGAGTACACCCACGGCACGCCCTTCCGCCGCGCCGTAGAGGATGGCGTCGTCGACACCGAAGCACTCAGCCACGTCGGCACCCGCGGGCCGCTGTACGGCAAGCGCGACCTCGACGAGGACCGCCGGCTCGGCTTCGGCATCGTCACCTCCTCGGATGTGATGCGGCGCGGCATCGACGAGACCGTGGACGCGCTCCGCGCCCGGATCGGCAACCGCCCGCTGTACGTCTCCATCGACATCGACGTCCTCGACCCCGCGCACGCACCCGGGACCGGAACCCCCGAAGCCGGCGGCATGACCTCCCGCGAACTCCTCGAAATCCTGCGCGGCCTGGCCGGCCTCAACCTCGTCGGCGGCGACGTCGTCGAGGTCGCCCCCGCCTACGACCACGCCGACATCACCTCCATCGCCGCCTCGCACGTCGCCTACGACCTGGTCAGCCTCCTGGCCCTGGCCGGCGACGACAACGGAGCGGTGTCTCCGTGACCGTGCGGCTTCATGATCGCGGTGCCGTGTCCTGAGGGGCCGCGGAGGTCGTCGAGGGCGCCGGCCCCGGGGACGGCCGGGGGCCTCGACGGGGGGCGCGCGGGCCTGGGGACGGCGCGGTACGTCGCCACGTGCACGCCCGCCTCGCTGATCACCGTGGACACCAGCTCGAGCGTCCGCAGGCCGCCGTCCTCGGGGAAGATCGACTTACCGCCGCCGACCAGCACCGGCATGACCATCAGGCGGAGTTCGTCGACCAGCCCCGCGCTGAGCAGCGTCCGGACCAGCGACGGGCTGCCCATGATCACCAGGTCGCCGCCCTCGGTATCCCGCAGCTCGCGGACGCGTGCGGCGGCGGCCTCGACCGGGATCCGCTCCTTCGTGTTCCACGGCAGGTCGGCGTCGCCGAGCGTGTCGGAGACGACGTACTTCGGGAGCTCGTTCATCCGGTCCGCGAACGGGTCGCCCGCCCGCTCCGGCCACGCCCCCGCCATGTTCTCCCAGGTGCGCCGGCCGTACAGCAGGGCGTCCGCCTTGGAGACGGCGTCGGCGAACGCGCCGCCGACGACCTCGGGGTCGAAGAACGGGTGCGTCCAGCCGCCGTTCGCGAATCCGCCGTCGCGGTCCTCGTCCGGACCACCCGGCGCCTGCACGACGCCGTCCAGGCTGATGAACTCGCTGACCACTACGCGCATCGGAATGTGCTCCTCGGGTGTCTTTCGCGTGCGTTACGGCAATAGAGACCGCCGCGCCGCCCCGGACTCATCGGTCCCGGAGCGGCCCCGACCATGACGTGGATCACAGCCGGTACCCGCTCCGGCCGGGGCGCTTTCACGCCACGGCTCGGGCGGTGACGCCAGCATCGCGGGAACGGCGTCGCGAAACAATCACCGGTCACGACACGACGAGCCCCCGCGACGACGCGCCCGTCGACACGGCCTAAGGTCGACCCCATGCACCAGGACACGCCGCCCGCGCCCGACGGCGACGACACCGCCTACTGCGCCCCCGCCGCGCCGCGCCCCGAACCCGCCACCGCGGACGAGGCCGGGGCGCCGTATGCCGACTGTGTCCGGTGCGGCAAGCCCACCGAGTACCCGGCCTCCCGGCCCGGTGCCACGCTGTGCCCGGTCTGCGAGTGGCAGGACGACCAGCGGGGCGCCTGCTCGGGCTGACGCGTCCTCGGCCTTTGGGGCGCACGCTCGCGGGGGACGTCGCGCGCCGCTCACTCCGGCCAGCCCGACCCCTCGATCACGTCCACGAAATCGCCCCGCACGAAGCCCGGGACGAACCGCTGCAACACGTCCGCCTTCACGTTCCCGAACGTCGTCTGCGGACGGTGGGCGATGCCGTCCGTGAACGCCGCCAGGATGCGCCGCTTGAAGTCCGGACGCGGGTGCGCGGCGACGACCGCGGCACGCACCTCGGCGGGCAGGTCCGCGTAGCCGATGCCCAGCACGTCCAGCTCGACGCCGGCCGTGACCAGCGCGACCTCGGGGCGCATGCCGTACGGGATCTCCGGCGTCGTGTGCAGCGCGATCGCCTCCCACACCAGCCGCACCGACTCCTCGGGCACGCCGTGGCCGCGCAGGAACGTCGCCGCCTCCTCGGCGCCGTCGATCTCGAAACGGCGGTGTGTGGTCCGGTAGGGGTCGACGAGGCCGAGGTCGTGGAACATCGCTCCGACGTACAGGAGTTCGGGATCGAATGCCAGTTCCCGTCGGGCACCCTGCCAGGCACCGAACAGGTAGACGCGGCGCGAGTGATGGAACAGGAGTTCGCCCGCGACGTCGTGCACCAGTTCGGTGGCCTCGGCGGCGAGACGGCTGTCCGGCACCTTGATGCCGCCCACCTCGGACGGAACGGACGGGACGGAGGAGGAGGTCGTCGACATGGCAGGCTCCCGGGTTGCCGGTGAACGGGCCGACCGGGGCGAACACCTCGTCCCCGGTTGGCGGAACACCCCTAGCCTCGCCTCCGGCACCCCGTCGGCACGATGACCGTACGGCCATGCATCCCTCGGATCCGGACACGGGTCGCGATCGCTACGTGCGAGCCGGGGCCGCCGCCCGGCCACCGCCACAGCGCGCACTACGGTGACGGGATGCCCGCCCCGGAACGACCCGACCGCACGACGCGACCCGGCCCCGCCGGCCGCACACGCCCTGTCGAAGGCGCAGCCGCAACGCCCGCCGCAGGCACCCGCGGCCGCGCCGACCGCCACATCGTCTTCCTGGCCTTCCCCGGCGTCCGCCAGCTCGACATCACCGGCCCCCTCGAGGTCTTCGCCACCGCACGCGCGCTCGGCGCCCCGTACCGCTGGACGGTCTGCTCGCCCGACGGAGCCGACGTCCTCACGCCGTCCGGACGCCTCGCCGTCGACACCCCCGCCGACCCGTCGGCCCTCGAGGCGTACGGACCCGTCGACACCGTTGTCGTCCCCGGCTCCGCCGACCTGCCCTCAGGCCCGCCCCCCGACGGCCTGCTGCCCGCCCTGCACGCGCTCACCACCGACGCGCCCCGCCCGCCGCGCCGCGTCGCGTCCGTCTGCACCGGCGCGTTCGCCCTCGCCGCCGCCGGACTGCTCGACCACCGACGCGCCACCACCCACTGGCGGCACGCAGCGGCCCTCGCCCGCCGCCACCCGCTGGTCCGCGTCGAACCCGACGCCATCCACGTACGCGACGGCCACCTGCTCACCTCCGCCGGCGTCACCGCGGGCATCGACCTCGCCCTCGCCATGCTCGAAGCCGACACCGGCCCCGACCTGGCCCGCGAAGTCGCCCGCGACCTCGTCGTGTTCATGCAACGCCCCGGCGGCCAGTCGCAGTTCTCCACCGCGCTGCGCACCCCTCCGCCGCGCCACGACCTGCTGCGCGGCGTCGTCGACGCGGTCACCGCCGACCCCGCAGCCGACCACTCCGCCACGGCCCTCGCCGCCCGCGCGGGCCTCAGCGTCCGGCACCTGACCCGCCTGTTCCACGACCAACTCGGCACAACCCCGGCCGCCTACGTGGAAGCCGCCCGCATCGAGGCCGCCCAGGCCCTGCTGGCATCCGGCGACACCGTCACCGGCGCGGCCCGACGCAGCGGGTTCGGCAGCGACGAGTCCATGCGACGGGCGTTCGCCCGCAGGCTGGGAGTGACCCCGTCGGCCTACCGAACCCGATTCCGCACAACGACGGGCAGCCCGACGGGGGAGGAGGCCTGACGCGGGCCGAGCACCCATGTCGACGTCGCGCGGCGCCAGATCGACTGGTGGAGCCCGTATCCCGCCTCGCACCCCACGACCGGAGAGGCGGCGCTCTCTGGCCCGGCTGGATGGTGAGCGGCCACGGCGACCCGTGGGACGAACCTGTCCGGCTCGCCCGCGTGCGCTTCACGCCTCCGCCCGAAGCCCCCAAGCGGCTGCACCACCGCGAAGCGTCCTCGCGGGGCCGACGGGCCGACTACTCCGAGCCGGACCCGTCGACCCGTACTTGCCCAGCGACCGTCATCCGCTGAGTAGGTCGTCGACGACGACGGGGACCAAGTCGTTCTGTGCGGAGCTGGGCTGCATGTTCATATTGAAGTTCGTGCTGCTGTCCCCCGACCCGGTGTGAATCTCGTCGACGGCTTGCCGGATGCCTGCGTTGTCGCTGGTACCGGCGAAGGCGGGCGCGGCGCCGGCCAGGACGGCCGCCGCCGCGAGGGCGGCGGGGAAGACTGCCTTGGGGATCCTCATGACCCCGACAACGACAACGGCATCCATTGGTTGCGCCCCACCCCTTCCGTGCCCCACAAACGCGCCGGCGGTCAGAGCTACCGTCAGGTCCTCGCGGCCACCGACGAGTTCCTCCACGACCTGGCCGCGCGCCGGGACGGCAGCCGGATCCTGGTGATCGTCCACTCGGCCAACCGATGGGCCCTGGAATGCCTGCTCGCCCGCGCCTCACTGGAAGACCTCGTCGCAGCCCCACCCGCGTGGCGCCCGGGCTGGAACTACACGCTCCCCACCGGCTGGACCGCCTCGACCCGGTGAACCGTCCCGGTCACCGCACCAGGTGTTGCGGGCCGTGAGGTTGTCGACGGGGTGCTGGTGGAGTCCGCAGCTGTCAACCCGCCTGTGACTTGAGCGCGAGGCAGTAGCGGACAGCTCGGGGAGCGGCTGCCTGGCGTCGGCTACTTGTTGGCGAGTCGGGCCTTCTTGACCCTGTTGCCGCAGGTGTTCATCGAGCACCAGCGGCGGTTCGCCCCGCGGCTGGTGTCGAGGAACAAGCCCGCGCAGCCGGGGCCTTCGCATGCCCTGATCCGGTCGCGCTCGGGGCCTCCGAGTACGTGTATGGCGTCGGCGGCGAGCACGCCGAGCGCATCCCGTACCGGTGCCTGCTCGCCGAGGTGCCACACCGCGAGCCCGTTCTCGAGCGCGAGCCTGGGCTGTCCGGCGGTCGCGGCCCCGTTCAATATCGCCACGTCACCCGGATCGGGTCGCCGGGCGGTAGTGACGGCCAGACCGGCACGGTAGATCGCTTCCCTCAGGCTGAGCGCGTCCTGAAGCTCGGCGGGTGAGACGTCGGGGACGCCGAGCTCCGCGGCATGCAGCCAGAGCTTCAGCCGGCCGCCGCTGGAGAGCCGCTCCCGGGGCGCCGCGCCGGCCCGGTCGCTCAGCGTGGCGGTGAAGCGGAACGCCAGCACCTCGTTGTCCAGCCGGAACAGTTGACGGCCCTCCACGGTCACCACCTTCCGCACCACCAGAGACCGCTACCTGAACCAGCTTAACCGGTTCGACACAGGCATCGACCCGCGCCACAATGGAACCGTCTTAGGCGGTTCATGTGGAGGTTGGGCGATGGGCGAGGTTGCTGTCATCGGACTGGGCGGGATGGGGCGGGCGATCGCGCGCAATCTCGTGCGGGCAGGCCACGAGACCGTGGTGTGGAACCGCTCGGCGGGGCCTGCGGAAGAGCTCGCGCAAGCCGGTGCTCACCGCGTTGCATCTGTCGCGGAAGCCCTCCAGTGTCCGGTGGTGTTCTCGGTCCTTTCCGACGACGCATCCGTCGCGGAGGTCTTTCTCGACTCCGGCGTCCTCGGCCAGGCCCGACAGGCAACGGTCCACGTCAACGTCGCAACGGTGAGTGTCGGGCTGGCCCGCCGTGCCGCAGAGGCGCACGTCGCGCACGGGATCGGCTATGTCGCCGCCCCGGTGTTCGGCCGGGTCAGCGTCGCGGAGGCCGGTTCGCTGAACGTCCTCGCGGCAGGAGAGCCCGAACTCATCGACCGGGTCCAGCCGTTCTTCGACGTGATCGGATCCCGCACCTGGCGCCTAGGGGAGCTGCCCGAGCAGGCAAACATCGCCAAGATCCTGGGCAACTACCTGATCGCCTGCGCGATCCAGTCGCTCGGGGAGGCGGTCAGCGTCGCCTCCGCGGCCGGCACCGACCCGGGCCGGTTCGTCGAACTGCTGGCGTCGACGCTCTTCCCCGGACCCGTCTACTCCGGATACGGGTCGATGATCGCGCAGCGGACATACCAGCCGGCCGGATTCACCGCGGCACTCGGCCGCAAGGACCTCCACCTCGCCCTTGACGCAGCCGCCGGCCAAGCAGTCCCCTTGCCGTTCGGCGAACTGCTCAGGGACGTCTTCGACCGGACAATCGCCGACGGCCACGCAGCGGACGACTGGGCGGTGATCGCCGAACAGCAGCCGCGATGAACACCGCTGCCTGCACGGTCGCCGCTGTGCCGCTTGCGGGACCGTGCAGGCCGCCGCCGACGCCACCCGGCCCACCTTTCGACGGCGACGCAGGACGAACCGATCGAAGACGACGCCTGATCCACAGGCGATCCACGCGGACAGCGCGCCGGTCCGACTCAGTCCTCACACACCGCGCTGGGGCGCCGTCGTGTGGGCGGGCGGTCAGAGGATTTGAAGGACTTCACCCATAAGCCCGCCCAAACTTTGATTGTCGACACCGACGCCGATCGGAGGGGTGCCGAGCGGGCCGAGCGAGTCGAAGACCGAGCCCAAGACGCCCAAGTCGAGGTCCGAGGACACCTGGGACAGAACGTCCTCGGGGTCGATCTGCCTGGACGTGCTCGCGGGGGGTTCCCCGGCGAACGCGGCCGGCATGGCCGGCGAGGCCAGGACCGCGGTCGCCGCAATCACGGGGACGAGGACGTGTCGAAGGCGCATGGCCGGCTCCGTGCGACGGGGGACAGGACACCGCCACCGCTTCCCACCGCCGGGCCGCCGCACACCGACGACGCCCGTCCACCACCCGGACAGACGCGGCCCCGGCTGCATGCGGAGCCCGGTGGCGGCCAGGGCCGCCCGCGCCGACCAGCTCGGCGGCCCGCGCGTGGACGCGGCGCAGGACACGCTGTTCGCGCTGCACGACCTCGCGACCGTGCCGGTCGTCGCTGAGGCCACCCGCCGGTCGGCGGAGGAGCCGGTGGTGGCGCCCGGGTCGGGCAGGTGCGGGACGACGTCCGGGCCGCCTTCTGATTGCATTCCTGAGGCCGGCTGCGTCCGGTCGGGTAGGCGGTCGTCATGGACGCGGACGAGTCAGCGTCGGGACCTTGGTCGCCGAGACGGGGCGGCGGCAAGACTCGTGCTACCAGGTAGTGAACTCGGGGCGGGGGGCGAAGCGACTGATGGGCACGGTCGGTAGTAGGGAGCTTTCGTGGGATGGCTGCGTCAACATCCGGGACTTGGGCGGTTTGGGGAGGATGAGGCGAGGTGCGGTCGTGCGCATGGAGGCGCCGACACGCTTGAGCGCCCAGGGGTGGGCGGCCGCCTGGGCGTACGGGGTTCGAACCATCGTTGATCTGCGCCATCAGGACGAGTGCGAGCCGGATCTCGCGGAGAGACCGGCAGGGATCGCCCTCACCCGGGTGCCGCTCGACCCGGAGGCGGGTACTCCGTTCCACGAGCGCTGGTCGAAGATCGACAACCTGGCTTCTCCGCTCTACTTCCCGGCGCTGCTGGCGGAGCACCCGGAGACAATCGTGGCCGCCGTACGCGCGGTTGCCAACGCCGCGCCGGGATGTGTGGTGATCCACTGCGCGGGCGGCAAGGACCGCACGGGAATCCTGTCGCTGGTGTTG
Organism: Yinghuangia seranimata; assembly: GCF_029953285.1. Taxonomy (GTDB): domain Bacteria; phylum Actinomycetota; class Actinomycetes; order Streptomycetales; family Streptomycetaceae; genus Yinghuangia; species Yinghuangia seranimata. Next base: position 95,581 of record NZ_JASAOI010000037.1, read on the forward strand.
CTCACGCTGGCCGAAGCCGGGCCGGAGGAGATCATCGCGGACTATCTGCGGACGTTCGACTGCATGAAGCCTCGATTCGATGAACTCGGAGCACGCGATCAGCTCACCGCGGTCACCGAGACGCTGGCGAGCCACGGCACCTCGATCGAGGCTTCGCTCACCTCGACCATCACCTCGTTGGCGATGCCGGACTTCCTCCTCGAAAACGGCCTGAATAGCGACGAACTCAGCGCACTCCGCGCCCGCTTGACCGCCTGACACAGCCTGGATCGGGCTCCACCGCGGAGGATGCGCCGGGGCAGGGGCGCTCCAGCTCGCGGGCGCGCGTCACTCGGCGGCCGCGTTCACCGGGAGCCCTGGGATCTCAGGGCTCCCGCGTGAGCGGCTGTGCGTGGCGTCAGCGTGTGAACTTCTCGATGGCCGCCGGGGTGACGGGGGTGAAGAAGTTGACGAGATTGCCGTCGGGGTCACGGAACAGCAGCGACCGGTTGCCCCAGGGCATCGTGGTGGGCTCGGTGACGAAGTCGGTGACGAAGCCGGTCAGGTTCTCGTGGACGCGGTCCACGTCGTCGACGAGGAACTCGGTGATCACGCTGTGGTTGGCCGCCGGGCGGGCGGAGCCCGGGGCGAACAGCGGGACGGTGCGGGTGCTAGCGATCGCGAGGGTGGCGCCCGTGGTCCTGAGTTCGGCGAAGTCCTCGGTGGCCCACGTGGCCCGCGCCCCTGTGGCTCGCTCGTAGAACTCGACGAGGCGCGCCACGTCGCTGGTGATGATGCGGATCGAGACGAAGTCCATGGGGATCTCCTTGGCTGTGTTGAAGGCGTGCACGTCGCAGGCTAGGAGAAATAGTGGACAGAATCGGTCCTGTATTCGCGTTAGGCTGCGAACATGCCTCGACCCACCGGCCGCGTGCTGACACTCCTGGAGCTGCTGCAGTCCGGCGGCACCCGGACGGTCGCCGAACTCGCCGACCGGCTCGGCGTCGAAGGGCGCACCGTGCGGCGGTACGTGGACCAGCTGATCGACCTGGACGTGCCCGTGGAATCGGTGCGCGGCCGCTACGGCGGGTACCGGCTCGCCCCCGGGTACCGCTTGCCCCCGCTCATGCTCAGCGACGACGAGGCGCTGGCCGTGCTGCTCGGCCTGGTCGCCGGCCGCCGAGCGGGGCTGACGACGACGGAGCGCACGGCGAGCGAGACCGCATCGGCGAAGATCCGGCGGGTGCTGCCCAAGCACATCGCCCGCAGGCTCGACGCACTCCTGGAAGCTCTCGCCTTCACGGACCGGTTCGACGACCTCGACACCCCGGACGCCGAGGTCCTGCTCACCATCGCCGACGCGGTGCGCCACCGCCGACCCGTCTCGATCCGCTACACCGACCGCGACGAACGGCGCAGCGAACGCACGCTGCACGCGTACGGGATCGTCGCCCACGCGGGCCGGTGGTACGTCACCGGCCAGGACGCCCAGGTCGGCGAGGACCGAACCTTCCGGCTCGATCGCATCACAGACGCCAGGGCCCTGCCCGGCTCGTTCGAGGCGCCCGCGGGTCTCGATCCGGCACAGCGCGTAGTGTCGGGGTTCGCCACGGCCGAGTACCGGCACGAGGTGACCTTGCGGATCCACGGAACGGTCGAGCAGATCCGCGCCCACCTTCCCGCCAGCGTCGCGAGCCTGCATGAGTACGCGCCCCCGGCAGGAGAGGACCTGGCGGCCGAGCGCTGGCTACGCGTCGAGCTGCGGGCGGAGCGGCTCGACTGGCTGCCTCCGGTACTCGCCGCACTCGACCGGCCGTTCGTCATCGAGCGCCCCGCTGAACTGCAAGACCTCGTCATCGCCCTCGCCGATCGCCTCGCGTCCTACGCCCGCCAAGCCTGACCGCGAGGAACCAAGGGTCATGAGATGGCACACCTATCCCCTGAGGGCACGCCTCTGTCTTCAGGCCGTCTGCTCAGTATCGGGACATGACCGTGCGCCAGCGCCCGCCGAGGCGCGATCCGAGCTCGGCGACGAACTCGCCCTTCAGCCCCGGCCAGTTCTCGAACGAGACGGCCAACTCGGCCACGTAGGCGCCGTACTCCGACTCCCAATCACCGAGGGGCGCGGAGCCCCGGCAGGCGTCACACGTCACCGTGGGCTCCCCGTCCCGCTCCCACACGCGGAGAAGCTCCAAGTGGTCCTCCACGGCCAGCTGGCTGCCGCAACCGGGGCATGGCGGCGGCTCGAACGACTCCATTGCGCTATAGACGTCGCGCCCGCACAGGACGTCCGCCTCGTGGCCACCGCTCAGCCATTCGTCCGTCGCCCGAGCCTCAGCGCCGGGACCCGCAAGGAACTCTCCGGAGTCACGGGGGCGTACGTGTCGCGGGTTGAGGATGAGCGTGCCCTGATCGGTCAGCCAGCGCACGATCTCCGCACGGCGTACTCGCGCCTCGTCGGCCGACAGATCCAGGGCAAGGACGTACACGATCGTGTCACTCACGCGCCGGATCGTATGTGCCGCAGCCGACAGCGTGTACGACCATCGCGCACCGGCCGTGAGGCGCGTCGTCCGGTAGGCCTACGCGGTCGCGGCCGATGCCGTGTGGAGGAGTTCCCGGACGCTGCCCTGGAAGTCCTCCAGCAGCCTGAGGGCCACGATCCACGCCTCCGTGCGGTCGCTGAGCGTGGCCCGCACCACGTCGCCGATCTCTGTGGCGGCGGCGTCGCGTACGGCGCCTGCGCTCGTCACCAGGTCGGCGAGTGCCTCGGCTGCGGGGCGCGCGTCCAGGACGGCGAGGCGGCGGGGTTCGAGCAGGAGGGCGCGGGGCGGGCGTGGGCGGAAGTCCGGGGGGCAGTCCGGCTCTCGGGCCAGCAGCCAGGCGTAGTGGCTGCGCTTGGCGGGGTACAGGCGCTCGCGGAGGACCGTCCAGTCGAGCGGCTCACGTGGGGCGAGTAGCAGCAACACGACATCCCGCCAGCCGTTCACGAGCTCGATCCGGTCGGCGAGGTGCTCGGTGGAACCGAGGTGGGCGAGGGCCACGGCCACCGCGTCGGGGTCGTCGGGTGCCTTGAACGCCCGCCAGACCACCAGCGGTACGTCGTCACGGCCGGGGGTCAGTTCGGGGTGTGCCCGAACCAGCCGCCTTACCGCCCGCGGTCCGGCGGTCTCGTGCAACGACGCGTATCCGCGCAGCACGGCGGTGCGCGCGCCGGGCAGCATGACGCCCGGGACCAGCCCGGCGACGGCCGCGGTGACGACGTCCGGGTCGCGTGATTCCACCAGCGGGTACAGCGCCTGGTTGACGTCCGGGTTGCGCCGGTACTCCGGGTCGACGACGGGGAACAGCCGCTCGGGCGGCAGCATGGCGGCCACGCGTTGCTGCAAGTGCCGGGAGACCCGGAAGCTTCGGTAGACCGCGAGTGCGACCTCCGGGTCGCCGAGGTCGAGCAGCCGCCCGACGCGGTCGGCCGGAACGCCCGCATTCCCGACCAGCGCCAAGTGGTCGGCCTGGCCGCCGTGCTCCACCACCAGGTCCGTGACCGGCACGGACAACGGCGCCGAAGCCAGGAAATCACGCTTCGCGCGGGCGTCCAGGCGCGCCAGCAGTTCCGTTGCGCACTGCGCCGGCAGGTGTTCGAGCAGCGGCACGGCCGCGTTGGGGACCATCGGGGGACACCGAACCAGACCAACTGGCGGCGGGTCCAACGGGTTTCCAAGCAAGGCCGCGGTGGGGACGCGACTGCGCCGCAGTCACTGCGCCAGCCGGATTATCGCGAGCGAGCGGCCGGGGCGCCGAACTAGCCTGCGGTGGGTTCGCCATCGTGCGGCGGCGCCTGGCGGACTTCGCCGCTGTCAGACCAAGGGGCTGGTGTGTTCCCACCGATCGCCGAATACGCACGGCTGCACGACCTCGCGGACCACGGGCGCTGGGACGAGTTGACGGCGTGGCTGTTGGACGTCGAAGACGCGGCGGCGCAGGGCGGCCCGGAGCAAAGGGAACGGGTGGAGCTGCGTGACCGCATCGCGCGCGTGATCGTCGGCGACGGGCCGCGCGAGGCCGCGGCGTGGACCGTCGAGCACCGGTATGCCGTGGCCGGCGAGACCTGGCTGACGGACGTGCTGGCGTCGGTTCGGACCTGGGACGAGATCGACCCTTTTCTGACCGAGCGTTGGCTGCGTGTCCTGGTCGCGCACGGCAGGGTGATGCGGGGTGACGACCTGACCGCCGAGCCGCGGCTCGACCCTTCGTGGGGCCTCGGCGTTCCGTTCGCGCTGGAGCCGTGGGAGGCCGCCGCATGGGATCCGGACGGGTTCCCGTGGGACTACAGCTCGCGCAACGGCAGCTGCCGGGAGACGCCGTACATGCAGCACGTGGTCCACATGCCGCTGCAGGTGACCGCGGACCCGGGCCCGCCGCTGGAACCCGTGCCGTACGAGCGGGCGCACGACCTCGCGTTCGGGGAGCTGTTCCGGATGCGCGGCACCGCCGCCGAGGCACTCTCCCGACACCTGCACGTGGTGGTGGAGGCATACGCCCGAGAACCGCACTGGAGCAACCCGCCGGAAGGGCACGCCTCCGCGGTAGGCGTGGGGTTCCCGGCCGCGTATCCGCTCCTGGTCAGCGTCCTCGGCGGCACCTCCGCCTACGGGCCTCCTTCGTCGGACGCACAGGGCCGACTGGCCGTGTGGCGCCTGCTCGGACGCATGGCCGGCATGGCGGAACCCTTGGACCCCCGCGCCGTTGCCGCGTTCGTCGCACGGCTCGACTGCCTCACCTGGCAGTACCACTACCCCCATCGCCGAGTGCGGCCGCTGTACGCCGCACAGCTGGTCGTCGCCGACCCGGTCCAGGGAATCGCCTGGCTCCTGGACGGCGAATCAGACGACTGACCGACCGACGCCGACCGACGCCGACCGATCAGGCCGAGCCCTGGGCCCTCGCCAGCAGCCCAGCCGTGGCGCGTTCGAGCGTCGGCCGGTCGACCGACTCGTACACCACCGCCGCGCCCAGTTGGAGGCCTGGTGCGTCACCGCAGACGACGAGGTCCTCCGGTCCGCCGATCTGCTCGCGGGTGCGGGACAGGGTGAGGTCGTACAGGTACGAATGGCCGTTCGCCGCCGTCACGAACTCCTGGTCCGTGACGAGGAAATCCGCGCAGAAGGGATCCGTGACGGCCGGGAACGGACCCGACAGCCACCGGGCGAACTCGGCGACGCGGGGCGCCCCGCCCGTGAACCGGGATCGGGCCCAGTAGTAGGCGTCGAACCACCACTCCCCGGCGGCGTCGACCCCGACCGAGAGCCACTGACCGACGCGGGGATCGTCGTCCTCGTGCCAAGGGAGGGTCCCGAGCCAGTCCAGCCGGAACACTTCCTCGATCTCCGGCTCGTCAGAGCCTGCTTCACCCACCGAACGCCCCCTGATCCATCGCCGTCCCGACACTGCGGCAGCACGTCGTCATCGTGCCAGGGCCGTGACGGCGTCCACTCGGGTGGACCACTCCTGGTGCGGGCGGTCCGGCGGCTGCTTACCGTCGGACGAGAGCGTCCAACCGGCGCCCCCGCAGGCTGAACCAGAACACACACCTGGAGATGGTCAGGCATGCCCACCACATCATCCGAGACCCCCGTCCTGGACACCCTTATGGCCATGACCGCCGACTCGATCGAGCGGTGCGGCCTGGCCCCCGACATGCTGATCCTCACCCGGATCGCGGCGCTGGCGGCGATGGACGCCCCGGCCATGTCGTACCTCGCGCACCTCGAACCGGCGATGCGGGAGCACATGACCGCACAACAGCTGCAGGACGTGCTGGTCGCGATCGCCCCGATCGTCGGCACCGCCCGCGTGATGTCCGCCGCGACGCACATCACCGAGGCGCTCGGGATCGCCATCGCCGTCGCCGAGCGCGACATGTAGGACGCCGCACGCCGCCCGAAGCGGAACGCCGCGCCCGGACGTCCACCCATGCCCTGGGTGGACGTCTGTCGTCCGCGAGGACGTCAGTCCTGCCAGTAGAACAGCAGCTGGCGCACGGTCAGCGGGCCGCGGCGGCCGAAGTAGTAGACGCACAGGCCCTCGGCGTGGACGACGCCGAGGGTGTCGCCGAGCCGGCGGAAGCCGGCCGACTCGAGCGCGGCGCGTGCGGGCGGCTCCTCGAAGTCCTCGTAGGTCGTCGCGTAGGGGCCGAGGGTGCTGATGTACACCTCGCGCTCGTCGTCGCCGTCGAGGACGAAGGCGTGGTACGTGCCCGAGCCGGAGCCGTCGTGGCGGCCGATCTCGACCGGGGCGGCCGGGGCGAGGCCTGCCGCGTGGAGGGCTTCGGCGGCGCGGTGGAGGCGGGTGTCCAGGGCCGGGCCGGTCAGGGGGAGTTCGGCCGGTTCGGCGCACAGGCCCTCTAGCCGCCAGCGTGAGTCGGTGTCGCGCTCGCCGCAGCTTCGCGGATCTCGCCGACGCCGCCCGTGTCCTGGACGACGGCCAGCAGCGCGGCGGCGTGCGCGTCCGGCACTCGGCCGCGCAGGGCCAGGGCACACGGCCAACGCCGCCACCACGGGTGTGTCGTGTCGAGCGTGAACCGCGCCAACTCGGCGGCGTCGACCGCGCGCAGGCCCTCGTCGTCGGACCGCCGCGCGGCCGGGACCAGCGACTCGATCGTGTCCCGCATGCCGGGGACTCTATTGCGCGGGCTGGGTATTTCGTCGGCGGCGGCATTTCGGACGCACAACACACGTCAGCCGGTCGGCCCCAGCGTCACCACACGGCCGGACGGTCCGAGCAGCACGCGGTCGCCGAGCGGGGCGTCGAGTGTGATCGACGCGGTGCGCGTGTAGCCGACCATGGTGCAGAGCGCGTCGGCGGCGTGTGCCTTCCCCACGATGCCTATGGCGACCACGCCCGCCCGCTGGTCGGTGGCGACGGTGTAGTCCCAGCCGCAGGGTGACGGGTTGTCGGGGCCGCCGACGAACGTGACGACGAGGGTGCGTCCGTCGGGCTGCAGCGCCGTGGTGACACCGAATGCGTCGGGCTGCTGCACGGCGAACGTGCCGGGGGCCGCGCTTCCGGCGCTGTCGCGGTCGCCGGCGAGGGCCACGACGCTCGCGGTCGCGGCCGTCTCGGCGAAGGCGAACCGCCAGGCGGGTACGGTCGCGCGGCCCTCGGAGGTGGTGACCTGGCGCGTGATCAGCTCGATCGCCGTGACGGTGAGGTTCGGCGCCTGGGCGGTGCCGCAGCCGATGCGGCCGGCATCGGGCAGCCACGCCTTCACGGCGTTGCCGGGGCTCACGAACGGGCGGGTCAACCGCACGCCGTCGGTCCGCACCACCTCGCCGGTCGCCGGGGGCGCCGGGAGGGCGAGGACGACGGCGGAAGGGACGGTGACGCAGCCGTTGCCGAGGGAGGCCTTCGCTCGCCCGTTCTCGGCCGGCGGCAGCGGGCTCGTGTCGTAGGCGCCGGTCACGACGACGAACGTCGGGGGCGCCCCCGAGCGGCGGCTCGCCTCCCAGCGATCGGCGGCGTGCCGAAGCGCGTCGGCGACCTTCTGGGGTTCGGGGGCGCGGGGGTCGGGCGGCGGGAAGGGCAGGTCCGACGCCCCTCCCGACGGGTTGCCTGCGGCGCCCGTCGCCGGGGGCACCTGGCCCGGCACCGTCACTGCGGGCGCCGGCGTGGTCGGGGAGGGCCCGGCCCCGCGCGGGTCCGTCGTCCGGTCGTTGTGGCCGCACGCGGTCAGCACAAGCGCGGAGACGGCGGCGCAGGCCACCGCGACGGCGGGACGGCCGCGGCGCCCTCCGGCGGCCGCAGCCGAAGGCGCAGGCGCAGGCGCGGACGCGATGGCGTGCGGTGCGTGCGGGCGGGTGGGGGAGTGGTGAGACACATCGTCCTCCGGCGTCGGGCGCCGCGGCCGTGGCGTGGTGCACGGCCCGCGCGGGGCCGCTGAGGGGTGATGTCGGTCGGCCGTCCCCGGCCGTCGCCCTGCTGCCGGTGCGCGTGCCAAGTGCCCGAGTACCGCGGCGCGTTCGTCCTCGGTCCCGCGCTCGTGGCGCGGTTCCGGTCTGACGCGGCGGGCGGCCGTGCGGTTCCCTCCGGGCCGAGCGGTTCGGTCGCCGCGAACGGGTGTTGATCCGAACGGCGTACCGGAAGATGCCGCGGCCGCCGCGGTGTGCGCGAATGGGACAGCGGATGCCTTGCCGCCACGTCTCTTGGAGCGACATGAACCATGCCCCGGAGCCACCGGCCGAGCCGACCGCGGGCACTCCGGAAGGCCGTCCCGAGCGGGAGACTTCGCGGGCCGCACGCATCGCGATGAGTGGCGCCTCCGCCGTGCTGATCACGTTGGCGGTGCTGCTCGTGCCGATCTCGCTGGTGGCCGTGTGGCTCCACGACTTCGTCCTCGACACCGACCGGTACGTGGCCACGATGGCGCCGCTGGCCCACAACCCGGCGGTCCAGGACGCCGCGGTCGACCGCATCACCAAGGCGGTCGACGTGAAGGTCGACGGAAAGAAGGTCGCCTCCGACTTCGGCGACTGGCTCCAGGACCAGGAGAACCTTCCGTCGGTGGTCGGCTCGACGGTCAAGGGGCTGGGGTCCGAGGTCGACTCGCTGGTCAACGACGCGGTCTCCAAAGCGGCCGACCGGGTCGTACGCAGCGAGGCGTTCGCCAAGGCGTGGACGGATGCGAACCGCGTCGCCCACGAAGCCCTCGTCGACGCCTTGACGGGCGAGGGGCGCGGTGCGCTCGGCGTCCACGGCGGCACGGTCACGCTGGACGTGGGCCAAGCGGTCGACACGCTCAAACAGAACCTGGTGGACTCGGGCATCGCGCCCGCCGCGGCGATTCCGGACGTCGACAAGCAACTGGTGCTCGTCCAGTCCGACCAGCTGGGCAAGGCCCGGCTCGCCGCGCGCCTGCTCGACGCGGCGGGCAACTGGCTGCCCCCGCTCACCGCCGTGCTCGCCGCGGGCGGAGTGCTGCTCGCGCGGCGCCGCCTCCGAGCGCTCGTGACCGTGTCGCTGTGCGCCGCCGGGGCATGCCTCCTCGTCGTGATCGGCCTCGACGTGGGCCGCGCGATCTATCTCGACGAACTGCCCGACGACACGCTGTCCGACGCCGCTGCCGGCGCCATCTTCGACACGCTGCTGCGGTTCCTGCACACGAGCGTCCGTACCGCGCTCGTCCTCGGTGTGATGGTCGCGTTGGGCGCCTACCTGTCCGGGCCGGGACGGCTGCCCCGCCGGGTCCGCGCGGACGCCGACCACGTGGCCGACCTCGCCGCACGCTGGGCCGACGCGCACGGGGTGAACGCGGGCAAGGCCGGTGTGTGGGTGAACACCTACCGGCGGCGACTCGCGATCACGGTGCTCGTCGTGCTCGGCCTGGTGTTCGCGCTGGTGAACGACCCGACGTCCACGACCGTGATCGTGCTGGTGAGCATCCTCGTGGTGGCCATAGGGGTGCTCGCGCTGTTGGCCGCGAGCGGAAGGGCGCGCGGGACGCGCGCGGACGCCGGCACCACCGGCCGCCCGACGCCCGACGTGACCACCTGGGAGGCCGGGGAGGCCGGGGAGGCAGGGGCGGGCGGACGGCGGCACTCGGTACGGGTCCGCCGGCGACCGTCCTGACCCGGCCGCTCCGGGCTGGGGCGCGGGGGCGGACGGGCCAGGTGCCCGGCGGCGGTCGGCGCGTCCACGCCGGGCGAGGTGTCGGCGCCGCCATGCAGGGCAGCCGCCTGAGCGTGCCATCCACGCCGACGCGACCGTCTGCCCGGAGGTCGACGATGAACGCAGCGAAGCTCGCCTACAAGCCCTTCGGCCTCGCCCTGGGAGCCGGGAGCGGCATGCTCGCCGGGGTGCTGTTCCGGCACGTCTGGCAGCTGGTCGGCAACGACGGGGACGCCCCCGAGGCCGACGACGAGGAGTCCACCTGGCGCGCGGTCCTTCTCGCCGCCGCGCTCCAAGGCGCGCTGTTCGCGGCCGTCAGAGCCGCCGTGGACCGGGGTGGCGCGACCGCGGTGAAGCGGCTGACCGGGACCTGGCCCGCGTGAGCCGCGCCGCCTTGCGCGGGGCCCTCGGGTCCGGGCCGGTTCGGAGCGTGGTGTCCGCGCCCGGTACAGTGATCGCTGAAGGGGAGTAGTCCCGCTCTGTCGGTTGGTCGACATACTGGCGCCGTTGTCGGCGCCCGGCCGCCGAGCCCGAGCCCCGCGCCGACGCGCCGGACCGGGTGGACGAGACCTTCGACCGTAGAGGTGTGTTCGCGCACGGCTCCTGCCGCCTGCGTACGCGCACCCGGGTCGAAGGCACCCCGCCTCTGTGCGCGCTCTCGGCCCGTGACCGAGAGGCTGAGGGTTTCCGGATGAGTCTGACCGCCGCCGCGACCGCGTTCGTCGTGATCTTCCTGGCCGAGTTGCCGGACAAGACCATGCTCGCGTCGCTGATGCTCGGCACCAGGCTGCGGCCGCTGTGGGTGTGGATCGGCGTCTCGCTCGCGTTCATGCTGCACGTCGTCATCGCCGTCACCGCGGGCGGGCTGCTCAAGCTCGCGCCCGACGCGGTCGTCAAGTCGATCGTCGCCGCGATGTTCGCCATCGGCGCCGCCGTCCTGCTGTTCGGCAAGGACGAGGACGAGGACGACGAGGAGGCCGAGGTCGCACGCGCGGCCAAGCGCGGCGCGATGGGCTTCGGCGCCACCGTGGCGACCAGCTTCGGGCTGATCTTCCTCAGCGAGTGGGGCGACATCACCCAGATCGGCACCGCGAACCTCGCCGCGAAGTACGACCCGCTCTCGGTCGCGATCGGCGCCGGCCTGGCGCTGATCACCGTCTCGGCGCTGGGCATCGCCGCCGGACGCACGCTGCTCAAGTACGTGCCGATGCGGCTGGTCAAGCGGGCGGCGGGAGTGGTGATGGCGCTGCTGGCCGTGATCACGCTGGTGGAGCTGATCTGAGGCCGGTCCGAGGCCGGTCCGAGCGCGGCTGAGGGGGCGCCGCGCTCGGCGGCTTCGGCCGCTCTGTAACACCGTATATACAGCGTTATAACTGGCCTTCGCTCGCATCTCCGATCCACCCCCCAAACCCCGCAGCAGCAAGGCAAGACAGGGAACTGCTGACAGGATCGGCGGCGTGCACAGCGCGGACACCGAGGTCGTGACGCCCGGCCGCGACGGGGGAGGGGACCCCGCCGCGAGCTTCGTCATCCGCGACGGCTACGCCGTCTACGAGGGGCCCTCGGCCGCCGGGGGGCTGCACGCCCACGCGGCGTACCAGGTCCTGATCGCCGTCGAGGGGGAGGCCGGGCTGCTGGACGCCGCCGGGCGGCTCCACACCGCGCCGGTGCTCGTCGTCGCGCCGATGACGCCGCACCGGATGGTCGAGGGGGCTGCCCGACTCCGCGCGTTCTACGTCGAGCCGCACAGCGCCTTCGCGGCCGGGCTCAGGGCACGGTGCCCGGACGGCATCACCGCCGCGCCCGAGCTGGCCGACCTGCACGAAGGCGACGTGCGCGCCGCGACCCCGGCCGGAGGCGGACTCGACCCGCGGCTGGTCGGCGCGCTGGACCTGCTGGCGTCCGCGGAGGCCGACACCTCCATGCCGGGCCTTGCCGCGGCCGTCGGCATCTCCCCGCAACGCCTGCGCGCGCTGGCCCGCGACCAGCTCGGCATGCCGCTCGCCCGGTGGCGGGTGTGGCTGCGCCTCCGCCGCGCCGCCGAGGCGCTGTGCGAGGGCCACTCCCTGGCCGCCGCCGCGACCGCCGGGGGCTTTGCCGACCAGGCGCACTTCACGCGGCGGATGCGCGAGACGATGGGCCTGACCCCGGCCGCGGTCCTGCCGATCCTGCGATCGTGACGGGCGGAGGTCAGCGGCGCGGCCGGTAGGCGGTCAGCGCGACCTTGACCGGGCCGTCGCCGGACGTCGCCAGCACGCGGACGACGGCCAGGTCGCGTCCGGCGCGGGAGCGGACGCAGAACGAGCGCCCGGCCGCAGCGTCCTGGAACGTCACGACGCCGGTGGGGCCGCGGTCGAGTGCGGCGGTGCACTCGTCCGGCGTCGGGGCGGCCGCGCCCGCGGGGACCACGGCGGCGTCGGCGTCCGCCGGGATGAGGAACTCCTCGGCGTTGCGCCCGATCGCCCAGGTGGAGGACTCCGCCGGAGTCACGGTGCCGGAGGCGATGTCGAAGTCGTACCCGTCGCCGGGGGCGGTCAGCACGCGGTCGGCGTAGAGCTCGGCGTAGGCGGGTCCGCTCGGTGCGGTCGTGGGCGGGACGCCGGGCGGGCTCTGCGCCGCCCCGGAAGGGCCCGGGGACGTGGCTGGGGGAGTGGTGCCCGGTGCGCCGGGCGCGGCGGCGGGGGAGTGCGCCGACGTCGGCTCGTCGGCGGACGGGTCGAGTTCGTCGAGCAGCAGCAGCCCGGCGATGCCACCCACGGCGGCGACGATGAGCACGAAGAGCGTGGCCGTGACGGGGATGCGCCGGCGTTTGCGTCTGCCGCGCGCGGCTCTGGGCAAGCCGTCGGGGCGTTCGCCCGCGGCGTCGGCCGCCGCGTCCGCCGGCACCCGCAGTGTCGCCGCGCCGGGCTCGCCGACGAGGCGGGTCGCGGCGTCGGGGTCGGCGCCGCTCCGCGCCGGTCCCGGCACGGCGGAGCGGCGGCTGATCTCGTCGTTGACCCGGCTCGGCAGCCAGTCGTCGGTGAAGCGCAGTTGCCCGCCGAGCGCGGGGTGGTCGCGGGCGTAGGCGATGACCTGGGCGGTCGTCGGACGGGCGGCGGCGTCCTTCGCCATGCAGCTCAGCAGGATGTCGTGCAGTTCGGGCGGGACGCCGGTGAGGTCGGGCTGCTCGTGGAGGAGCCGGTAGGCCTGCGCGGTGTCCGCGCGGGTGCCGAACGGTGGGGCGCCGCCGGCGGTGAAGGCGGCGAGCACGCCGAGCGCGAAGACGTCGGCGGCCGGTGCGGCGGGTCGGCCGAGGGCCTGTTCGGGGGCCATGAACGCGGGCGTGCCCATGCGTATCCCGGCCTGGGTCAGGGCGACGGCGTCGGCGGCGCGGGCGATCCCGAAGTCGATGACGCGCGGGCCGTCGGCGGCGACCAGGACGTTCGCGGGCTTGAGGTCCCGGTGCACCACCTCGGCCCGGTGGATCTCCTGGAGGGCCTCGGCGATGCCGGCCATGAGCAGGAGCACGGTGCGGGGCGGCAGCGGTCCGTGCGTGGCGAGCACGTGGTGCAGGGAGGGGCCCGGGACGTACGCGGTGGCGAGCCACGGCAGTTCGGCGTCCGGACCGGCGTCGACGACCTGGGCGGTGTAGAGCCCGTGGATGCGTCGGGCGTTGGCGACCTCCTGGGCGAACCGCACGCGGAACTCGGGGTCGTGCGCGTACTCGGGGCGGACGACCTTCAGTGCGAGGGGGCGCCCGCCCGGGGTGTGCGCCAGGTAGACGCGTCCCATGCCCCCGGCCCCGAGGCGGGCGGCGAGCCGGTAGCCGCCCACCTCGGCCGGGTCGTCCGGCGCGAGGGACGGGAACGTGGGCTGCGATACCGGGGGCACACCGGGTGCGGTCACGGGGGTCTCCGTAGAGGCGGGGCGGACGGGGTTGGGCGGGGTGTCCCGGCGGCCGCCGGTGCCGGACGGGGCGGCCTGAATCGGCCCGGGGCGGTTCGGCCCCGGGCTTGGCGGCGTGGCCCGGCTATCCGGCCGGCTGCTGCATCGTCGAGCAGTGGATGCCCCCGCCGCCGCCCATGAGCCGGTCGACGTCGAGCTGGACGACGGTGCGTCCGGGGAAGGCGAACTCGAGGGCGGCCCTGGCCGCGGCGTCGGCGCGCGGGTCGCCGAACTGGGCGGTGACGAGGCCGCCGTTGACCAGGTGGAAGTTCAGGTACGAGTCGACCAGGTCGCGGCTGCGTGAGCGGGTGTCCTCCGGCCCGTGGACGGTGAGCACCTGGAGGCGGCGGCCCTTGGCGTCGGTGGCCTGGGAGAGGATCGCGTGCTGCTCGCGGGCGTCGCGGGCCCAGGCGTCGGTGCGGCTCGGCGGCGGGAGCTGCACCATGACGACGCCCGGCCGGACGAAGCGCGAGGTCACGTCGATGTGGTCGTCGGTGATGTCGCGGCCCTTGATGCCGGGGACCCAGATCATCGCGTCGGCGCCGTACGCGTCGAGGACGGCGGCCTCGACCTCGGCCCTGGACATGCCGCGGTTGCGGTTCTTGTTGACCAGGCTGCTCTCGGTGGCCATGACGGTGCCGTCGCCGTCGGTCTCGACCGCGCCGCCTTCGCCCACGAAGTCGGCCCATTGGAAGGGAAGTTCGGCGTACTCGGCGACGTACTTGGCGACGTAGGCGTCGTTGCGGTGGGTCTGCTTCTTGCCCCAGCCGTTGAAGCTCAGGCCGACCGTGTCCATGCGTCCGGCGCCGTCGGTGCGGAAGACGGCGCAGGTGTCGCGCATCCACAGGTCGTCGGTGGGGATCTCGGAGGTGACCGTGACGCCGGGGCCGCACTGCGCGCGGGCGTCGTAGGCGGCGTCCTCGTCGATCGCGCACATGACCACGGGCTCGAACTGGGCGACGGTGCGGGCGATGAGCGCGATGTCCCGCTGTACGCCGGCGAGGTGCCGGCCCCAGATGGAGCGGCTGGCGGGCCAGGACATCCAGGTCCGGGCGTGCGGCACATCGTCGGCGGGGACCCGCAGGCGGCGGTCGGTCACGGGATACCTCCAACGGGTCGTGCCGCCGCGCGGGGGCACGGCGTGTGCAGAGGGGCGCTACGCGGCGGGGCGCCGGGCCCGTGGCCCCAGTCTCCGACGGGTCGGCCCGGCCTGCCGCGTTCACACCCTCGCACTTACTGAAAGTTCAGTCAATTTCGAGAGTGTCGCAGCACACATGACGGCCCGGCCGAAGCGGGCAGGCACGGGCATTACGAGTGCGGGGACGGGCGGGATCAGCCCTCAGGCGCCGGTGGAGCAGGCGAACTCGGCCTCGGTGAGCAGATCCCGTACGCGCGGGTCGGTCGTGGCGGCTTCGGCGGACTGCCGTGCGGCGTCGCGGCGGGAGCGGTCCGCCCACCCGAGCGCCTGCCGCGCGGAGAAGACCGTCGTGGCCGCCGCCTCCACGAAGGAGACCAACCGGGGGCCGGAAATCCTCGTGCTGAGGTCGCGCGTCAGGGTGCGTGCGGGCCGCCGCCGGGTCAGCTGTGGTTGCGCCCTGTCAGGTCACGGCTGCCGCGAAGCAGACGAAGCCGGCGACGGCGAGGACGAACGCGATGAAGACC
This sequence comes from Yinghuangia seranimata, assembly GCF_029953285.1. Taxonomy (GTDB): domain Bacteria; phylum Actinomycetota; class Actinomycetes; order Streptomycetales; family Streptomycetaceae; genus Yinghuangia; species Yinghuangia seranimata. Next base: position 110,809 of record NZ_JASAOI010000037.1, read on the forward strand.
CGGCCCCCGGTCGCGGACGCGTCGGGGTGGTACGCCTCGAAGATCGAGTCGAGTCCGGTCCACACCCCGAGCACTCCGGAGATCGCGGACAAGATCCACATCACGGGGTCCATGCCGTGCGGCGGATCGCCGTGGTTGGCGAACCAGCCGAACAGGACGTAGGCGCCGACGGCCGTCAGTACACGGCCGAAGCCGCGCAGCGCCTTGTGGTCTCCGGGCTGGGCGCCCGGGACGTCGTCCGGGACCGGGTCCGCCTCGTCTTCGGTGTTCTCCGGGTCGGCGGGGCCTCCCTCGGCGCGTGGCTGCGCCTGCGGGGCCGACGGGTCAGGCGGGCTCGCATCGGCGCGGACCGGCGGCCACGCGTCCATGGTTGCCACGGAGTGCTCCCCGGCCCCCGTGGCGGGTTCGGCCGCGGGGGCCCGGAGCACGTCCGCGGCGGCGCGAAGGATCGCGGTGGTGACGGCGGGAGGCAGCCATCCGGTGTCGGGGCCCACCTGCGTGGGCGGGACGGGCACCACCGCGCGGGCGGTCGAGGCGGAGGGCCGCTCGGCGGGGTCCTTCGCGAGCGCGGCCTCGAGCAGGGGGAGGAACGTGTGCGGGACCCCGTCCAGGTCGGGCGGCTGGGTGGTCAGGTTCCGCAGCAGCACCGGAACCGAGTCCCCGGGGAACGGAGCGCGGCCGGTCGCCGCGTACGCCAGCACCGCCCCGGCGGAGAACACGTCGCTCGCGGGCGGGACGTCGGAGTGTTCGAACTGCTCCGGCGCCATGAAGCCCAGGGTTCCGACGGTGTGGCCGGTTTGGGTGAGGCCGGTCGCGTCGGCGAGGCGGGCGATGCCGAAGTCGATGACCTTCGGGCCGTCGACGGCGAGCATGATGTTGGACGGTTTGATGTCCCGGTGCACCAGGCCGGCGGCGTGGATCGCCGCCAGCGCCGAGAACAGCCCGCGGGCCAGCGCGCACAGCGACTCCTCCGGCAGCGGCCCGAACCGGGCCACGGCGTCGCCCAGGGGGATGCCGGGGACGAACTCCGTCGCCAGCCAGGGCACGTCGGCATGCGGGTCGGCGGCCACCACCGCGGCGGTGAACGCCCCGTCCACCGCCTGGGCGGACCGCACCTCGCGGACGAACCGGTCCTGGAACTCGTTTCGGCCGCGAACCATCAGATGCGGGTGCACGACTTTCACGGCCACGGCGGCCCCGTCGGGCGCCCGCCCGAGGAACACCCGGCCCATCCCGCCGGATCCCAGCACGCCCACCAGCCGGAACCGGTCCACTCGCGGTGGATCCCCGACAGCCAACGGCTCCATCGCATGCCCCCGTGTCCGCATCAACTACCGGCCGGGTGACGGCCGGTGCCTGTGATCGACCAGCGAATCGCACAGCGCGCGAGCGCGCAACGGCGTGGTGTGTGCGGGTCCTACCGCCGCCGGCCAGCAGCAGGTGGCCGGCGGCGAGTTCACCCGCGCAGGGCGGCGTCCAGGTCGCGGATCAGGGCGCCGGCGGGGCCGCCGCCGGGCGGGGCCGGGGGCAGGCGCTTGAGGACGCCTCTGACGGCGGAGGGCGCGTGGTCGCGGGCGAGGGCGAGGCTGTGGGAGGCGATGTCGGGGTCGTGGTCGGGGGAGGCCAGTTCCTCGGCGCGGGCGGCGTGGGCGGCTGCGCCGAGGATGTGCTTGACCTGATGGGGGCTGGCGAGGGGGTGGAGGAAGGCCGCGCCGGCGGCGTGGCTGGCGGCGCGGGCGGCGTCGGCCGCGGCCGGGGTGGTGGCCTCCTGCGCGGCCTTGAACGCCGCCCAGCCGTGCTGCCGCAGGGCGTTGGTGCGGCGGCCGCCGGCGGCGAACGCGTCTGCGGCGTCGACCGCGTCGCGCGGGCGGGTGTCACCTGGGTGGGTCTCCTCGTACAGCGCCAGGGTCCTGCGCGCGCAGTCGGCCGCGTAGCCGGTGACGGCGCGGAGTTCGTCGTCGCTGAGTTCGATGGGGGGAGGGGTGGTGGGCACGGTGTCATCGTGCCGTAGGCGGCCGAGCGGCGGGTGGAACCGGGCGGCCAGGCGCGTGCGATGTCCCAAGTGCGCGGAGGCGGCTCGGATTTCCCTCGGTCGCGACGTCGGTCAGCGGCGGTGGGCTACGTAGACGGAGATCGATCCGGTGACCGTGGCGACGACCTCGGCCTCGCGGACGGCGTCGAAGCCGGTCTCGATCATCAGTGACGGGAGGACGCCGTCGGCGTTCGGCTGGGTGTCGGCGACGCCGTCGGTGAGTTGGACGAGGCGGAACGCCTGGCGCATGGTGAACGTCCGCTGGAGGCCGTAGTCGGCCAGCACGAGCCTGCCGCCGGGGCGCAGGACGGCGTACATCGACGCGAGGATCGCACGCTTCATCGGCATCGGGCACTGGTGCAGGACGAGACTGCACACGGCGGTGTCGGCGCTGCCGTCCGGGACGACGCCGTCGAGGGCCTCGGTCAGGGCGTCGCCCATCCCGTGCAGCCAGGTGACGGGGGTGGCCGGGGTGCCGTCGAACGTGCTTGCGAGGCCGCCGCCTTCGTCGGAGCGCGCCTTCTTGCGGGCGATGGCGAGGACGTTCTCGTCGGGGTCGACGCCGATGACGCGGGCGTGCGGCTGGAGGCGGTGCAGGAGCAGGGCGAGGGACCCGGTGCCGCAGCCGACGTCGACGACGGTCTCGCCGGGGCGGGGGGCCGCGTGCATGGCGACGAGGCTGCGCCACAGGCGTTCGCGGGTGAGGGCGATGACGGGGTCGTACAGGTTGGTGGGGGCGAGGCGGCCGAGGGCGGGGGTGAAGGCTCGTTCGGTGGTCATGTGCCGAGTCTGGGAGCGGTATGCGGGCCCGGTCTTGAACGAATCGCTCGCCGGGGGTGGGCGGTTGGGCACCGGGATGGGTGGTGGCGGTCGGCGGTGGGACCATGTTCGTTCAGAATAACGGGCCCTTGCTCCCCACCTTCTTCACTCAACACCCAAAAACGCACCGACAACAGGAGGGGGAAACCGCCGAGATGGCGGACTTCCCGCTGCCGGCGAGAGGAGGAGGCAGGCGATGCGAGGTGCAGTCATACGCGGGAGGGGAGTTCGACGGGCGCGGCCGGCCGCGGCGGGCGGCGTGGTGGTCGGCGGGTGCGTGCTCGCTGTGGCCGGCGCCGCCGGTCGTACGCGTCGGGGTCGCGGCACACCCGGCGTGACCCGGGCCGGCCGCCCCCGCGCGGCTGCCCGAACACCCCGTGGTCGAACTGCCGGTCACGGCAGGGGGATCGTCACCCATACCGTCTTCCCCCCGAGGTCGTGGTCGGGTTCGATGCCGGCGGTGCCGCCGCATTCGTCGACGAGGTACTTGACGATGTGGAGGCCGCGGCCGCTGTCGTCGTCGACGGTTTCGAGGAGGGCCTTGGGGCGGAACGGGTGCCGGTCGTGGACGCCGATGCCGAGGGCGCCGGATGCGGTGAGGTGCAGGAACACGTCGATCTGCGGGGAGAGCACTCCGGCGTGCTTGACCGCGTTGGTGACGAGCTCGGAGACGATGAGGCGGACGGTGTCGGCGCGTTCGTGGTCGGGTGGAAGGCCCCAGGAGGCGGCGAGGTCGAGGACGGCGTGCCTGGCGTGGGGGACGGCGGCGTCGTTGGGCGGGATCGGCAGCCGGTACGCGGGTCCGACGCGGGGCGGGTCGGGCTGGGCGGGTGGGGGCGGGAGAGTCGGCAGTGCGGGGCAGATCTGCATGTCGGCGTGGAGGTCGGTGGCGGGCATCGTCGTGGTGCCCAGGGGGTCTCCGGGGGCCGCGGGGTGGGTGGTGCCCTGCGGTGCGTAGGACATGTGCGACATGTGGTGCGGCGTGTGACTCATGGTGCCCCCGGGGGCGTTTGCGGCTGTTCGGAGCAGCGTACCCACCCGTTCGCGACCGTGGGTGCCGAATGCGTCACTCGGTGTGGGTCTCCGGGGGTTTCGGGGTCTTGGGCCGGGCGCGCGGTGGTGTGGGGTGGTGCGTGACGTGCTCCGGCGCGCACCCGGCCCTGGGTGCGCGCCGGAGTGGGGGGCGTGCGGGGAGGCGCGTCAGCCCCGCGTGAGGTCGGGTGTGTGGACGCCGTCGCCGTCGAGGTGGGGCCTGACCAGGACTTTCACGTGGTCGTCGGGGTGGCCGAGGGTGTCGATGGCGGCGGCGACGCCGCCGAAGCCGACTTCGCCGGTGATGAGGGCGGCGGCGTCGACGGTGCCGTCGGCGATGCGTTGGAGGGTGGCGGGGTACTGCTCGGGCGGGTAGGTCAGGCACATCTTGACGGTGAGGTCCTTGTAGATGCCGACGACCGGCCGGAAGGAGTCCATGGTCATGCAGACGCCGATGAGCATGACGGTGGCGCCGCGCGGGACCTTGTAGAGGACGTCGTTGAACATGCCGGCCTTGCCGGAGCATTCGAACACGGTGAGGGGCTGCCCGGGTTCGGAGGCCTCGCGCCAGGCGGCGAACGGGTCCTGCTCAGCGGGGTCGACGACGATGTGGGCGCCGAACTGGCGGGCGAGTTCGCGGCGCCGCGGCGAGGGCTCGGAGACGATGACGGGTGCGACGCCGCGTTCGACGAGGCCGCCGATGGCGCCGAGGCCGATGGGTCCTGAGCCGATGACGACGGCGCCGCCGCCCTTCTCCGCGCCCGAGCGGGCGACGTTGCCGAAGCCGACGGCGAGCGGTTCGGTGAGTGCGGCGACGGGCGCGGGGACGTGGTCGGGGACCTTCACGAGGGCTGCGGCCTGCATGACCATGCGCTCGCCGAAGCCGCCGGGGAACTGGTTGGAGTAGCCGATGGTGCGCAGCGTCCCGCCGCCGTCGAGGGCCCAGGGGAGGCCGACGACGACCTGTCCCTCCTCGAAGCCGTCGACGCCGGGGCCGGTGCGGACGACGCGGGCGGAGAGTTCGTGGCCCATGACGAGGTCGGCGTCGGGGTCGAAGATGAACGACGGGGTGTCGGAGTCGATGGAGGCCTGCAGGAATTCGGCGGTGTGCTTGTAGGCGGACAGGTCGGATCCGCAGATGCCGCAGGCGGCGGTCTCGACGAGGACCTGGCCGGGCCCGGGCTGGGGTTCGGGGATGTCGTCGACGGTGAAGGTGCCGCCGCGAAGGACCGCTGCGCGCATGGGTGCTCCCTGGTGGTCGGGGTGGGGTGGGGGGTAGGGGTGGCGGGGCGTCAGGACGCGGCGGTGTCGCTCTCGGCCTGGGCGTGCTGGGTGAAGGCGGCTTCGACGGCTTGGCGGAGTGCGCCGATGAACTGTCCGCTGTTGGCGTTGGCCCAGGCCATGGAGGCGTGGCGGGGCTTGTTGGCGCCGGTGAAGTGCGGGACGACGTATTCGGCGAAGAGTTCGTAGCTGCGGCGCTTGGCGGCGGGTTCGGCGATGGGGAGGTCGAGGAGCAGGAGGGTGCCGAAGCCGCCGGACTTCTCGGCCATGGCTTCGATGCGGGCGATGGCGTCGGCGGGGGTGCCGATCATGGCGACGCCGAAGGTGGGGAAGCCGTCGGTGGTCCATTGGTCGACGGCGGCGCGGGCGCTGGTGCCGAAGGGCATGGTCATGCCGGAGAGGCCCTCGATGTAGCGGACGAGGTGGAGGATGCCGTACTCGGCTTGGCGGCGGGCTTCTTCCTGGGTGTCGGCGAGGTGCATGGGGACGACGAGGCGCCAGGTGTCGCGGTCGGCTGTGTGGCCGTGGTCGGCGCTGGTCTTGGCGTAGATGTCCCAGTTGCCGGCGAGGGCTTCGAAGCCGGAGGGGTCGGAGGCGGCGAGGGAGAGGAGGGAGAGTCCGTGGGTGCCGGCTTGGACGGATCCGGAGGGGGAGACGGTGGAGGCGCAGGTGATTTCGATGCCGTCGCGCTGGTAGGGGGCGAGGTGGAGGCGGGCGTCGGTGAGGGTGAACCAGTCGGTGTGCTTGGTGACGGTTTCGCCGCGGAGGAGGGCGACGACGGCTTCGAGGGCTTCGGCCATCATGCCGCGCTGGCGGAGGGGGTCGATGCCCATCATGAAGGCGTCTGAGGCGAGTTGCCCGGGTCCGGCGCCGAACATGACGCGGCCTTGGGACTGGTGGTCGAGCTGGACGATGCGGTCGGCGAGGACGAGGGGGTGGTGGTACGGGAGGGAGTTGACGCCGGTGCCGAGGCGGATGCGGCGGGTTTTTTCTGCGGCGGCGGCGATGAAGACCTCGGGGGAGGCGATGGTCTCGTAGCCGGCGCTGTGGTGTTCGCCGATCCAGGCCTCGTCGAAGCCGAGGGTGTCGAGGTGGGCGACGAGGTCGAGGTCGCGGCGGATCTGGAGGGTGGGGTTGCCGTCGATGCCGTGGTAGGGGGCGAGGAAGGCGCCGAAGCGGGTGGGGCCGGGGGCGGTGGTGGGCACGTGCGGGCCTCTCTCGTTGGACACAAGATTTTGGGGTGACGAGGTACGTCCTATTGGGTACGTCCTATCGCGGGCGGGGTGAAGGGTCAAGGGCCGCGGGGGCACGCGACGGTGGCTGACAACCCGCGCGCGATCCGAGATCATCTACGGGCCCGCGGCACCGCCCCGCCGGGACGCCGCCCGGCGTGCCCGTCCGGGAACCCCGCGCACGCACCCCGTCCCGCCCCGTCCCGCATGCACGTCAGGAAGCCCGCCAGGAGTGGACATGACCACCGCCCCGAGCACCCCCAGCGCCGCGAGCGGCCCGCGCACGCGGCGGCGCAGCGACGGCAGTCCGAGTGCCCGCACGCTGCTGCTGACGGTGCTGGGCGAGTACGTCGGCTACGCGGGCACTGACCGGGTGTGGTCGGCCGCGGTGGTCGAGGCGCTGCGGGCGTGCGGGGTGGAGGAGACCGCGGCGCGGCGGGCGATCACGCGGCTGACGCACGAGGGCTGGCTGACGACGGAGCCGGCGGGCCGGTTCACGCGGTTGGTGATGACGCCGCGGCTGGTGCGGCTGCTGGCGAGCTGGACGGCGCGATTGCGGCGGGCGATGGAGGAGACGCCGTGGGAGGGGACGTGGCAGCAACTGCTGCTGCGGGTGCCGGCGGCGGCGCGTACCGAGCGGGCGGCGGTGGAGGAGCAGCTGGCGTTCCAGGGGTTCGGGGCGCTGGGGCAGGGCGTGTGGATCGCGGCGGACGCGGGCGGGGTTCCGGCGTTGCGGGAGCTGCTGGCGGAGCTGGGGCTGGCGGGCGGGGCGACGTGGCTGACGTGCCGTACGGCGGGGGAGTCGGTGGACGGGTCGGGCGGCTTTGTGGAGGCCTCCGCGGAGGACTCCGGAGCGGGTTCGGGGGAGGCTTCCGGCGGTTCGCGGGCCGATCTGGCGTTGGCGGCGCAGGCGTGGGACCTGGACGCGGTGCGGCCGCTGCACACGGACTTCCTGGAGCGGTTCGCGGGTGTGCGGGCGGACGGCGACGAGGAGGCGTTCGTGCTGCGGACCCGGCTGGTGCACGCGTGGCGGCTGACGTTCGACCGGGATCCGCGACTGCCGGGCGTGCTGCTGCCGGCGGACTGGCCGGGCCGGGCGGCGGCCGAGGTGTTCGTGCGTACGTGGCTGGACTGCCGGGACGGCGCGGACCGCTGGTGGGCGCGCCTGGACGAGGACCCGCGGGGCGCGCAGCGGGGGTGACCCGCGGGAGTGACCGCAGAGGCGGCTCGCGGGGTCGGGCCGCGGAGGAGGGCGGCGCGTGGGTGCGTCGGCGGGGCCGGGCCTGTGTGGTCAGGCCGTGATCGGCGGTCGGTGGGCGTTGTCGACGATGTGCACGTGCGGGGCGAAGGCGGCGATGGTGCGGACGAGTTCGCGCAGGTCGTCGAGGTCGCCGTCCCAGCCGGTGGAGAGGCGGGAGACGTTGTATCCGGCCTGTTTCTCGGCGGCGCGGTTGTACCAGGTGTCGCCGAAGCCGGGTCCGGCCGCGGCGCGGTACGCGGGGGTCGCGAGGATGCCGACGCAGCGCACGCCGGAGTCCTGCCGCCAGAGCACAAGTGCTGTGACGTGCTGCCAGGGGACGGTGCGGTCGCGGGTGACGAAGCGGTGGATCGTCAGGCCGGCGGCGTCGGCGCGCAGTGCGACGCGGCGCGTGACGCGGATGGCGATGCCGAGGACACCGCAGATGCCGACGAAGACCCACATGCCTACGGAGACCGGGGTGGGGACGGGGGCCGAGACGGCGGCCGCGGCGGCGATGGCGGCGATGCCGAGGGTGGTGAGCAGGGACCAGATGGACCGGCCGTAGCGCAGCTCGTACGGTGTCGCGGCGGGCTGCGGCGTCAGGTGTCTCATGCCGGCGATTTTGGCGAGCGGCGCGGGGGTGGGGCTGGGGGAGTTCCCTCCGTCCGGGGCGGGCCGCGCTTTCCGGATGGGCGGGAACTCTCGTACGGGGCGGGGTGGTGGGTCGTGCCCGGTGTGGCCGGTGTGGCGGGCGGGGTCGTGGGCCGAGTCTCTGTGGCGGCGCTTGGACGCGGTGGACTTCCTGAACCAGGTCCTGGTGCTCGCTGCGACGCTGCTGTTGTGCGCGGTCCCGTTCATGATCATCGTCTCGGCGCCGGCCGGGTGGTGATCATCCTGGGGGCCGCCGTCGGCCTGATGTGGAAGGACCGGGGCATGTCGTTCCGGGCCGCGCTCCGGAAGACGCGGCGGACGCGACGAGGGCGTGACGAGGGGGCCGACCGGCCCGGGCGGGGAGGCCGAACAGCCCGGCCGGCCGGGACGGGTGCCTCTGGTGTCGGGCGCCCTACGGAGGAAGGATTGATGCCAAGCGTGATGTTTCCGCTGAAATAGCCCACCCGGCCAAGGGGGCGAGGACGATGAGGGCAGAGATCACGCGGGGAGGCTGGCTCGCCGGAGGAACGGCCTTCCTGGCGACCGCCGCAGTTGCGCACGCCGTCGCGGACGCGGCGCACATCGCGGGCGGGGTCGTGCACACGCGGCCGACCCGCAGGCGTGTGCCCGCGCAGGCCGTACCGGCCTTGCCGCTGGAGAGCGGCCGGGGCGGGTGGCTGCTGGTGACCGCCGGGCTGTTGGCCGCGGGCGCCGTGATGCACGCCGTCGACTACGCCAAGGAGATGGTCAGGGAGCTCACGGAAGCCCCCGTGCCGGTGGGCCCGCCCGGGGTGCGCGCCGCGCGCCGGCTGACGTCGGAGGGCGGGGCTACGGTTGCCCGGTGACGAATGCCGAACGGGTCGAACTGCCCGACCGCAATCTTCAGTTGGCCCTCCTCGACGAGGTCTGGAGGGAGCGCGTCGACGACTACTACTGGCTGTCGTCGCTGCGCGAGGAGTACACCGCCCACCAGGTGTCGGCCGGGGGCCCGGCGTGGGACGACCTCGAGGAGCGCCTGGGCATCGACGACCTGCCGGAGCTGGAGGCGTTCGTGCTTACGCTCCCGCTGACCGCGGACGACCTGGCCCGGGTGGACGACCTGTGCCTGGACGGCGACCGGGAGGTCTACACGCTCTCCCCGGACTGGTGGGAGTTCGGCCGGCACTTCGCCATCACGAGCCTGGACGGGATCGGGCGGTGCACGGGACTCGTCGAGCTCGACCTCAACGTGCTGGTCGACCCGTGCAGCCTCGCGCCGCTCGCCGAACTGGGCGCGCTGCGGAACCTGCGGGTGGACGCGGTCACCGCGTACGCGGACCTGGACGTCCTCGCCGCACTGCCCTCGCTGGCCGAGCTCTCGGTCGTCAACATGGCCACGGCCGAGGGCAGCGAGGACTGGCGCCGCGTCATGGGCGCGCTGCGGGCCCGCGGGATCTCCGTGCGCGGCTGGTGACCGCACCCCCTGCGGGCGGACGCGGCTCGGGCGGGGAGTGGGGCAGGGTCAGCCGGTCGGCTGCCACACGGCCAGCTCGCTGCCGCCCGGCTCGCGGAAGTGGAAGCGGCGGCCGCCGGGGAAGTCGAACGCCGGGACGGTGACGACGCCGCCCGCCGCTTCGACGGCTGCCTGGGCGGCCGCGAGGTCGTCGGTGCGGACGACGACGAGCGGGGCCGGGGGCTGCTCGTCGGGGTCCTCCTGGACGCCGAGGCCGATCCCCGCGCCGGAGATGTCGGTGTAGGAGGGACCGTAGGGGGTGGGCGTCCAGCCGAACGCGTCCTGGAAGAACCGGCCCGAGGCGGCGGCCGAGTCGGTCGGGAACTCGACGAAGTCGACGACGTACATGGTGGGAGCCTAGACGCCGCGAGCGGTCACCTGGGGCGTTCGGTGGGGTCGTCGTCGACGGCCTGCCAGGTCAGGAAGCGGGGCGCGGGGTCCTCGGGTTCGTCGTCGGGGTCGTCGTCCTCCTGGTCCCGGTCGTCCTCATCGGCGGGGAACCAGCGCTCCCGGAGCCGGTCGACGACCGGCATGCCCTTCCACATGAACAACAGCCCGAGGACGAGGACGACGCCGCCGGCGGCGAAGCCGACCAGGGCGACGCGCACGCACCACCAGAAGAACGGCACCACGGGCAGTTCCATACCTACGTCCCCCGGTCACGACGGGCACGGCGCCGGCCGCCGCCCCCTGCCTGGAGACGGTAGGCACGGCAGGTCACGCCACGGCGCCGGCGGGGTGACAATCGCACGCCCGTGCGCGGCGCGGCCCCGCGTCCTGCGGTCGTCGGACGGCCCGCGGGCGGACGGGGCGCACGCCTGCGGGTGCGGGCCGGTGCGGGCGGGGTGGGTTGCGCGGGAGCCGGGGGGCGGCGCGTCGTGTGCGTACGATGCGCCGCCCCCTTGGCCTCGGTCAGCCCTTCTGGGCGGCGACGAGCTTGTCGAGCTGGAGCTTGATCACCTCGGGCTTGACGAACTCCGGGCCGAACTGGCCGCTCTGTGGCTCGACGTCGATGTATATGAGCGTGTCACCCGAGCGCACGAGCTGGAACCGCGCCGACCGGACCTGGCCGTTGGTCGGGTCGTGCATCTCCTTGGGGGCGCCCCATGTCAGGTTGATGTACTGGGAGCCGTCCGTGCCGATCTTGACGGCGTCGAACTGGTTGTTGACCTGCCACTCCGTGGTCTGGCCGCGGACGTCGGTGGATTTCATCTCGAGGCAGCTGTCCTTGGCCATGAGGGCCGCGACGTCGGTCATGAGCTTCGCCGCGTAGCCGTCCTTGTAGGTGGCCAGCCGCCAGATGACGTCGCTGCCCTTGTCGGTGGTGGTCTGCATGATCTGGAACGCCTCGGCCACCGCCGGGTTCTGGGCGCTGCCGGTGAACGCGTCGAGGATCGGCTGGCAGGCCGGGTCGGACGACTTGACCGGCTGCTCGATCGTGGTCTTCTCGCCCGGCTTGATCGTCCAGCCGCCTGCCGCGGGGAGTTCCTTCTGGGTGATGAGCGCGGCCTTGAGCTGGTCGTACGTGGCGAGCTTCTTGCCACCCGCCGCGGCGTTGCCTCCGGGAGCGCCGGACGGCGAGGCCGGGGCCGGTGAGCCGGCGGCCGGCACTGCGGCGGGGGCGGACGTCGCGGCGGAGTTCTTCGCCGTGTCGTCTTTCTTGTCGTCGGAGCCGAACTTGCAGCCGCTGGCGAACAGCACGAGGGGGACGATCGCGGCCGCGGCCACACTTGTGCGCTTAGAACGCATGGAACGCATGGGGAGTCCTTCACTTGCTCAATGGGGGACGGCGGCAGCCGACCTGCGACACGAAATCGGTCGCGAACAGCCAGCTGCCGCTCAAGATCGGGATGCTAGCCGCGCGATGTGGATCACCACCGTGCCATTTCCCGGCCGGGGCGGCGATGCCGGAATTGTCGAGGGAACTCCGTCTGATGCGCCCCGACGTGCAACCGGTAGACGAGGTGGCCCGACGGGGGTCATCCGATCGGTTGACCCCGGTGTCGACCGGTCGGGGATCCAGACGCAGCCTCGCGGGCGAGCCGTGCCACACGCGGGCCGGGTGACGCTGGGGAGACGGCAGTGGACCCGGTCGAGGGAGCGCAAGGACATGGCAGCAGACATGACGCGGGGATCCGGGCGCGGTCGCGGTCTTCTTGGACGCCGGGGCGCCTGGGGCGTGCTGGCCGCAGCGGCGGTGCTGGCGGCGGGGTGCTCGGCAGCGGACCAGGGTTCGGGCAGCGGTCCGGGTACGGCTGCGCGGCCCGGTGCGGCGGCGAGCGCGGGATCGGGCGCGGCGGCGGGTGCCGCGGCGTCCCCGGGCACATCCGCCCCCGCCACCGTTGCCGTCCCCGGCGGGGAGACGCTGCTGGTCGCGGACTTCGGCTCCGACACGGTGACGTTCGTCGACCCCGCGCGCGGTGCGACCGGGAGCGTCGGGGTCGGGACGGCGCCGTACGGGATCGCGCTGGGTGCGGACGGGCGCGCGTGGGTGACGACGGCCGAGGGCGTGGCCGTGGTCGACACGGGCACGCGGACGACGGTGGCGCGGATCCCGTACGCGACGAAGACCGGGCCGGTGCGCACCGGCGAGTACCGGGGCGGCGGCATGGGGATCGCGCTGTCGCCGGACGGGGCGCGGGCATACGTGGGGGTGAACGTGCCGGGCGGGGACGGGGTGTTGGAGGTCGTCGACACCGCGTCGCTGCGGGTGGTGGGGACGGCGGAGGTGGGGCGGCGGCCGTTCGACGTCGAGGTGGCGCGGGACGGGTCGGAGGCGTACAGCGTCGACCACGACTCGTACACGGTGACGGCGGTGCGCGCGGGGGACCTCGCGGCGCGTCGGATGACCGTGGCGCCGTACGGGACGGCCGGCGGTCTCGGGGGCTGGCTGAAGCCGCACTACGCGGCGGTGCGGGCCGACGGCAGGCTGGCGTTGCCGTTCGAGGGTGAGCGCCTGGCGGTCCTGGACCCGCGCACAGGTGCGGTCGCGGTGGAGCGGATGGGCGCGGGGACGCACCAGCACGGCGTGGCGGAGACGCCCGACGGGCGGCTGCTCGTGGTGGGGACGGGGAGCGACGGGACGGTCGACGGGCCGCCGTCGCTGACGATCCGTGAGAAGGACGGCCGGGAGCGGGTGGTGAGGTTGCAGGGCGCCCACGAGGACGTCGCGGTGAGCCGGGACGGGAAGACGGCGTACGTGACCGGAGGCTTTACGCGCGACGGGTACTGGAACGGGATCACGGTCGTCGACGTCGACTCGGGCACGGCGCAGCGCGTGGCTGCGGGCGCCCGGCCGCTCGGCGTGGTCGTGCTCCCCGCGCCGGGGACCGACCGCTGACCCGAGGCGTCAGGACGGGGAACCGGCAGCGCGCCGGGCCTCGATCTCGTCCCGGACGGGCTGGTACGCGGCGTCCGCGGCGCGCATCCGGGCCGCGCAGTGCTCCCAGGCCTCGACGGAGCGGGTCCGGCGGCCGGGGACGAGGTCGTAGCGGCGCAGCCGCACGGTGCGGTTGTCGGCCATGAAACCGGGCTTCGTGCGGATGCCGTGCGCGTAGCGGACTTCGGACTGGGCGTCGCGCAGTTCGGCGTCGAAGGCCTCGTAGGCGTTGGCCCAACGCGTGGCCTGCGCGGCGGACTCGGCGGAGACCGGGCTGCCGAACGCGGTGACCGTGGTGGGTTCGTAGAGGACGAACGTGAGCCCGGCGGGGATCTCGACCCAGGACATGGTGGCCCAGGGCTTCGGCGCGAGTTCGAAGGTCCGGGAGCGGAAGAAGAGCGTCACGGGGCTATCGGCCGCTGCGCGTCGAGGAGAGCGGACCAGGCGCCGGCGGTGAGGGCGAGTTGCGGGCTGTCGGCGAGCTTTGAGTCGCGGACGTGGATCGTTTCGGGCGAGAGGGCGACTTCGAGGCAGGCACCGCCCTGGTCATCGCTGAAGGAGGACTTGAACCAGGTCAGTGCAGTCATAGTTCCTCCGCCAAATCCCCGATGAACCGCGACGATTCCTCAACGCTAAGCGCATGCATGCGGATCATGCCATGGCGTTGGGTCAGGGCACTCAGTTTCTCGGCATCGGAGTAGAGGACACTCGTTTCCGGAGCTTCCACGTAAGCGAAATACTCGTGCGTCGGCGACTCCAGGAGCACCAGTGGCCCGATAAGCGCCAAAGCGGCCCGACCGTCTGCCGGGAGCACCTGGATTGAGACGTTGCGCTGAAGGCCTACCTCCAGCAGGTGGTGAAGCTGCGCGCGCATGACCTCCGTGCCCCCCACCCCGGTTCGCAGCGCGGCCTCGTACAGGATGAAGCTGAAGAGCCGCATGGGCTTCTCATTCAGCTTGGCCTGTCGCTGGAGCCGTGCCGCCACGCGGCCCTCGATGGTCTCGTCGTCGAGGGGCGGGCACGAGTCGCTGATCAGTGCCCGCGCGTAGTCGGCCGTTTGCAGGAGCCCGGGGATCAACAGCGGCTCGAACCAGTTGACGCAGATGGCGCTGGCCTCGGCGTCCATGAACTCGTGAGTGCGCACCGGGTACTTCTCCGGCAGCAGGTACTCCTCCGCAGCGACCAGCATGCCGTCGGCCCGGCACAGCACATCTGCAACCCGCAGCACCCCAACCGTCGGACGCCGACGCCCGGACTCCATCGCGCGGATCGTCTCGCAGCCGTATCCCGCCTCGTTGCCCAGCTGTTCGCGTGTGACGCCCGCCCGGGTCCGCCACAGCTTGATCTGGTTGCCGCAGTAGCGCCATGCCATCGGCGGCTGGCCGTTGCCGTCCATGTCTCCCCCTCCGGAACACCCGCGGAACGTCACATGCCGTACCCGCTCTGTGACTCCTCAGGCTAGGCGCGGCGCGCCACCGTAGATCCCCGGAACGGCTGAATCTGTTCGGTATCAAGGGCCTTTTGGGTGGTGCTCGGTGGTGGAGTGGCGGTTTCCGTGCGAGGCGCGCAGCGCGTCCGTGGCTCGGGTGCGTGTGCGGGAGCAGGCGGCGGCGTGGGGGATCCCGCCGACCGTCCGGGAGACGGCGGTGCTGCTCGTCAGCGAGCTGGTCACCAACGCGTATCTGCACGCCTGGACGTTCGCCGGCGCGATCACCGTGCGCTGTGAACTCGGCGGCTGCCGACTCCGGTTGGAGGTCGCGGACGGCGGGGACGGCCTCCCGGAGGTGCGCAGCGCGGGGGAGGCGGACGTCTCCGGGCGGGGGCTGAACCTCGTCGTGCTGCTGGCGGACGCGTGGGGTGTGCTGGTCCGTCCGGGTGTGCCGGGCAAGACAGTGTGGCTGGAGTGCGCGCTGGGTGGTCAGCCGCCGGATCACCTCAGCCACCTGACCCGCCACCTGACCCGCCGCCGGGCGTAGCCCCGGTGACGGCCTGTGTCTCCCGCTCGCCCATGTCCTGCAGCGGCACGCCGTCGATGTTGCCGAGGATGACGCCGACCCAGCCGGTGTACGGATAGATGGTCCAGTTGGCGGCGACACCGGGATTGCCTCCGGCCCGCTGGTACTTCCACTGGCCGTTGACGATGGAGACCGTCATCCCGTACGCGCCGAACGACGCCGGTCCGTGGGGGATCTTGGCCCCAGTGAGCACGTCGGCCCAGGGCCGGTCCAGGAGCGTGCCGTCACCCAGCCCGCGTGCGAACCGGACCAGGTCCGGGGCCGTGGCGAAGCCGCCGTCCCCGGGGGCGTCGATGAAGGCGCGGCCCGGATTTTTGCCGAGTACGTTCGGGGACGGGCTGCTCTTGTCCAGATTGCGGACGGCGTCCACCTGGCTGCCTTCGGCCAGCGTCATGTACGGGTGCGCGATGTGCGTGTCGGTGAGCCACTGCGGCCTGGTGAAGAAAGCCGAGCCGGTCATGCCGCAGCGCTTGAAGATGTGTTCCTCGACGTAGTCCCAGTACGTCGTGCCGGCCACGGCCTCCACGATCAGCGCGGACATGGTGACCTCCGCCTCCGCGTGACCGGTGTCGGGGGTGCCCGGGACGCCCACCAGTTTCGCCTGCCGGGCCCGCTGCTCGTAGTACTTGTGCACCTCGTCCCGGCTCTGGAAGACCCGTTGCACGTCCTCAGCCGGGCTGTCCATCCCGGAGGCGCCGGCAAGCAGGTGGTGGATGGTCACCTGCTCGGCGATGTCCTTGGCGAAGCCCTTCAGGTGGGTGCCCACCGTGTCCGACAGCTTCAGCTTGCCCTGCTGCGCCAACTGCAGGACGGCCACCGCGCCGAACGGCTTGCCCGCCGAACTGAGGCTGAAGGCGACGCCCTCGTGATTGCGGACCCCGTTCTCCTTGTCGGCCATGCCGTAGCTGCGGGACAGCACCGTCCGGCCCTGGTGCGACAACAGGACCACGCCGGAGAACTTGCCCTCGGCGGCCAGCTTCGCCACGTACCGGTCGTAGGCTCCGTCGGGCCGGGCGTCCGGTGGGATGCCGGGGTCGGTCGGGGCCGGAGGCTGCTGTCCCGCAGCTACGGCATGGCCGGGTCGGGCGCCCCCCAGCGGCGCGGCGGCCGCCACCGCGCCGCCCGCCGCCACGCCGGCGGCCGTCAACCCGCCCCACCTGAGCAGCCGCCGCCGGTCGATAGCACGCACGGAATCCGAGCCCATGATCACGATCCCTTCCCGATCGACAAACCGACCGTTGCAGGTCTGCCGCGGTCCATGCCTCCACTGAAGACGGAAGACTGTTGCGGCGGCGTATGCGATTTTCGATACGCCCGCGATACGTCGTGTGCGGATAGCCCGACGGGTCCAGGCGCGGCGGTGGGGCATGCTGACGGCCGGCTGTCGCGGGGCTGGCGCCGGGCTCCGGCTGGGTTTGTGCGTTCGGTGGCCTGTCGATCGAGTACTCGGGTGGACGCGTATCCGGGCCGGAGTCAGTTCGATGGCTCCCAGCGGTGCCGGGTGCGGGCTTGGGCCGCTGCGTCGTGCAGTGCTGTCAGGGCGGCTTGGATCGTGGGGCGTTGTTCGTCGTCGTGTCGGTAGGCGGCGTAGATGTGGCGGATCGGGGCCGGTCGGACGGGGACGACGGCCACGTCGTCGGGGACGTGGTCGCGTCCTAGGCGTGGGGTGAGTGCGATGCCGAGGCCGGCTCGGACGAGGGCGAGCTGGGTCGGGTATTCGGCGGCGGTGTGGGCTATGCGGGGCTTGTGGTGGTGGGCTCGCAGGGTGTCCAGGAGCCAGTCGTGGCACAGGGTTCCGGGGGTCCAGGCGATCCAGGGCTCGTCGGCGACGTCGGTGATCCGGAGGCTTGCGTGGTGGGCGAGCGGGTGGTGGGCGGGCAGGGCGAGGTCGGCTGTGTCGTGGAGCAGGTCTCGGGTCTGGATGTCCGCGGGGAGCGGCAGAGGTCGGCTTCCCCAGTCCTGGACGACGGCGACGTCGACGACGGATCGGGTGAGGAGCGGTAGGGACTGTTCGGGTTCCTGTTCGTGGATGTGAAGCTGCAGTTCGGGGTGGGCGCGGGCAAGGGACCGGAGGGCGGGGGGCAGCAGGCCGCGGATGGCGGTGGGGAAGGCCGCGATGGACAGTTCGCCGGTGACGAGGCCTTGATGGTTTTCCAGCTCGGCGTGGGTGCGGTGGACCAGCGAGAGGATCTCGGCGGCGCGCAGGACGAGCAGTTGTCCCGCGGGTGTGAGTTGGACGGTTCGGCCGTGCGGCTGCAGGAGGGGCTGCCCGATGTCCTTTTCCAGTTTGGTGAGGCGCTGGGACACCGCTGACGGGGTGAGGTGCAGTGTCTCGGCCGCGCGGCTGAGCGATCCCTCGCGTGCCACGGCTTGCAGGGCCCGCAGCTGGTCCAGGTCAAGCATGATCGGGGGTCACGCGGACGTCTGGAGAAGGTCCATGTGCGCGGGGGTCAGCTCGATGTCGGCGGCGGCCAGGTTCTCTTCGAGGTGGGTGACGCTTGAGGTGCCGGGGATGGGCAGCAGGGCGGGTGAGTGATGGAGCAGCCAGGCCAGCGAGACCTGGGCGGGGCTGGCCCGCAGGTCGCGGGAGACGGCGGCCAGGGGCCCGGCGGCGTGGGCGTGTGAGCCCTCGGCGATGGGCTCCCAGGGGATGAAGGCGAGGCCTTCCCGCGTGCAGTACTCCAGCACTTCCTCGTGGTGCCGGGTGGTGAGGTTGTAGCGGTTCTGGACGCTGACGACCTCTGCCACCGTCCGGGCCTCCCGGATCTGGGCCACGGTGACCTCGGACAGCCCGATGTGCCGGACCTTTCCCTGCTCCTGCAGGTGCTTGAGGGCCCCGACCTGGTCTGCCAGGGGCACCTGCGGATCGACGCGGTGCAGCTGGAAGAGGTCGATGCGCTCGACTTTCATGCGGCGCAGGCTCAGTTCGGCCTGCTGGCGCAGGTACTCGGGGCGTCCCAGCGGCTTCCACTCGCGCCGGCTCGGCCGGCTCTGCCCGGCCTTGGTGGCTATGACCACTCCCGCCGGGTAGGGGTGCAGGGCCTCGGCGATGATCTCCTCGCTGATGCCGGGGCCGTAGGCGTCGGCCGTGTCGATGAAGGTCACGCCCTGTTCCACGGCCTTGCGTACAACGGCTACGGCCGCGGCGCGGTCCGCCGGCTCTCCCCAGGCGTCGGGGCCGGTCAGCCGCATGGCGCCGTACCCCAGCCGTCCGACGGGAAGGTCCCCGCCGAGAAGAAGGTCCTTGTGTCCGTTCATGGTTTCTGCCTTCCTGAGGCCGCCGACAGTGGGCGGTTCGTGTCGCGGGCTTCGCTCGTCTGAAGCGTGCCTGGCCTCGATAGGACAGAACAAGCGAAAGATTTTCGACCGGATTGGTGAATCTCTCTTAAAGATCGCGGATGGGGCGGGAGCGGGAGCGGCCGGGCCGTCCGGGGTTTTGCGTCAGCCGGTGGGCCTCACGCCCCACGGGTCCGAGCCGCACTGCGTCCACACCGGCACGGACGGGCAGATCTACCACGCGCGGTTCGACGGCACGCAGTGGAGTCAACCGCGCAGCCTGAACAGCAGCTGGCGCACCGGTGTCGCGCCCGGACTGTTCGGGGACTGGGACGAGATGTGGATGAGCAGCGTCGGCATGGACGGCTACGCGCACCTGGCCCGTTCCACGAGTCCGGACTCCTGGCTGTTCAACCACACGATGCCCAAGGCCGACAGCCCGCTCGACGTCCTCGCCGCCCTGTCCCTCGCGATCCTGGACGACCGCATGTGCGCCATGTACTACGCGTAGCGGCGCCGGACGCGTGTCGGCCCCGGTCCAGGAAGGGCCGGGGCCGAACACGCGTGGGGTCAGAGGTTGTTGGGCTCCCAGACGGGCAGCCAGACGTCGTTCGGGGCGCCGCCGCTGGTGCAGTCGTACTGGATGAGGGCGTTGCCGACGCCTACGCCGCCGGCGACGTTGAGGCACTTGCCGCTGGACTTGGCGACGACCTGGTAGCCGGTGCCGACGGGGACGAACTTCCACAGCTCGTTGTCGGCGCTGCCGCAGGTGTACTGGATGACCTGGGCGCCGTTGGCGTTGCCGCCTCCGGCGACGTTGATGCACTTGCCGCTGCTGACGGACTTGAAGCGGTAGTAGCCGCCGAGCGCGGAGTCGGCCTCCCAGCGTTCGTTGGCCGCGCCGGACCACGGGTACTGGATGAGCGGCACGCCGTCCGCGGTGCCGGCGCCGCGGATGTTCGCGACCTGCTTGGCGTCGCTCGCGAGCCGGAGCGTGAACTGCTGGGCGACGATGGACCGCAGCCCGGCCCCGCCGGAGTCGGCGGCGACGGCCGGGCCGGCCGTACCCGACAGCACCCCGGTCGACATCGCGACGACCGCCGCGCCCAGGGCCCACTGCTTGCGCATCTTCACGTTTCCGCCTCCACGGGATCAGTAGCCGCTCGTGTGCGACTGATCGCAGAGAGTAACCATTTCGTGACCAGAAATCCAGCTGGTTGGTTGTGTGGTGGCGGCGGGGCCCCGAAGGTCTGAACGCCCGCGGCTAGAGTGCGCCGTCCGCCGCGATGCGGACGCGGCCGCCGATGTCGATCGTGCCGTCGGGGCCGGGGGCGGCGAGGATCCGGGAGCCTCTGCCCTGGGTGATCTCGACGGCGCGGCCCAGGTGGTCGGCGAGGAGCAGCGCGGCGGCGCCGGTGGCCTCGTCCTCGTCGACGCCGTCGCCGCGGCCCGGGAAGCCTCGGGCGCGGATACGCCCGGCGGGCTCGTCCTGCCAGGCCCAGGCGTACACCCACTCGCCCGGTTCGGGGACGGCGAGCGCGTCGACCTCGGCCGGGCTGTCGTACCGGCGCAGCGTGCGCGGCGGGGCCCATGCGGCG
Organism: Yinghuangia seranimata; assembly: GCF_029953285.1. Lineage (GTDB taxonomy): Bacteria > Actinomycetota > Actinomycetes > Streptomycetales > Streptomycetaceae > Yinghuangia > Yinghuangia seranimata. Next base: position 130,856 of record NZ_JASAOI010000037.1, read on the forward strand.
CGTGCCGTGATCCAGGTGACGCCGTCGGCGTGGCGGACGGGGATGTTCCCGACGGGGAGTTCGAGCGTGTCGAGGCCGAGGAGCCAGCCGACGCCGACGAGGGGGTGGCCGGCGAACGGGAGGCGCGTGCCGGGGGTGTAGATGTCGACGGCGCCGCGGTCGGCGTCGTCGACGAACACCGTCTCGCTGAGCCCGAGTTCGCGGGCGAGCGCCTGCCGGGCCTCCTTGCCGGGGACGGTGCTGCCGTCGCGTACGACGCCGAGCAGGTTGCCGTGGTGGCCGTCGGGGTCGCAGAAGACGCTGAGGAGGAGGACGTCAGGGCTCACGCGGGCATTCAAGCAGGTCACCGCGCCGAACCCGGTCCCCGGGCGCGCATCGTGCGCGCCCGGGGACCGGGGGTGTCGCCGTGGTCCGCGGCTCTGGGGGAGGGGCGGGTTGTGCCCCGGGTGGCGCCCGGCCCGTAAAGCCCGCTCGGGGCCGGGGCCGGGGTTCAGGTGTCGTGCTTCTCGTGGAGGCAGAGGATGTTGCCCTCGCTGTCCTTGAACCAGGCCGCGCGCATGCCGTCCTCGGCCTCGGCGACGCCGTTGACGGTCTTCAGGCCGGGCATCTCGTAGTCCTCGAAGGCGACGCCGTGGCTGCGCAGGCCGGCCATCTCGGCGTCGAGGTCGTCGACCTCCCAGGTGGCCAGGGTGTGGGCGGCCTGGCCCGCGGTGGGCGTGACGTACATCGAGAACCGCTGGCCGCCCGAGTCGAAGCCGACCTCCTCGGGGTGCTCGTCGTGGACTTTGACGCCCAGGGCGTCCTCGTAGAAGTGCTTGGCGCGGTCGAGGTCGGCGACGGGGATGACGGGTTGAAGCGGTGTGGCGGACAACATTTTCACCACCTCCGCTGTCCAGCCTATGACCGCTTCACCCTTTTGGTCCCGGTGTGGTCACTGCTCGGCGAGGGCGACGCCGAGGTTGAAGTCGACCGGGCCCAGCACGCCGTAGAGGCTCAGCCACAGCGGCATCAGCTGCTCGACGCCGCGCGCGGTCGTCAGGTCGCCGAGGTCGGTGATCTGGGCGGGCGCCCAGCCGAACGACTCCAGCAGCGCCGCGACGTCGGCCTTCGCGGACGCGTCGTCGCCGCTGAGGAACACCGTGTGGTGGCCCTTGATGCGGCCCGGGTCGACCATGACCGCGTTGTTCATCGTGTTGAGGGTCTTGACGACGCGGGCCTCGGGGAAGCCGCGCTGCAGCTCCTCGGCGAGGCTCGCGCCGTCCGGCTGGACGACGCGCGGCGGGAACCCGGTGGAGAAGTCCAGCGGGTTCGACACGTCGACGACGGTCTTGCCGCGCAGGTTCTCGGCGCCCGCCGCGGTCAGGGCGGCGAACGAGACCAGACCCGGCGTCGCGTTCACCACCAGGTCGGCGCCGGCGGCCGCGTCGGCGAACGTGCCGTGCGCGGCGTCGGGGCCGTGGTCTGCGGCCCAGGTGGTGGCGGCCTCGTTGTCGGCGGTGCGGGAGCCGAGGGTGACGTGGTGGCCGACGGCGACGAGCTTGGTGGCGAGGCGGCGGCCGACCTCTCCGGTGCCCAGGACGGCGATGTTCATGAGGGTGCTCTTTCCGGTGTGTGCGTTGTGCGGGACGTGCGTGCGGTGCGTGCTCTGCGGGGGGTGTGCGTCGTGCGGGCGGGCGTCCGCGGGTGCGGTGGTGGCGGGGTGCGCGGTCACGGTGTGTCCGGCCCGCCGACGGGGGCCGCGGGGGCGGTGGCCCCGGCGGTCCCCACGGTCTCCTCGGTTTCGGCGGTTGCGGCGGTTGCGGCGAGCTCGGCCGCGACCGCGTCCGCTCCCAGGCCGATCATCCAGGTCAGCGGGGCGTCGGGCAGGTAGGCGCGGACGGCGCGGTCGAGTCGTTCCTTGCCCGCGTCGTCGAGCGCCGGGGCTCCGGCGGCGATGCCGCGGACGGCCTCGCGGTAGAAGAGCAGGTACTGGCGCTGTGCCGCGAACAGTTCGACGCCGCCCGGCGCGCCGTGCCCCGGGTACAGGACGGCGGCGTCGGCGAGCTCGCGGGTGAGCGTGTCGAGGGCCTCGAGCCAGCGGGTGCTGTGGCCGTCGGCGGTGTAGGAGTGCACGTGGTGGAACGCCAGGTCGCCGATGAACGCGACCGGCCGGCCGTCGCCCGCCTGGGCGAGGAGGTAGCTGTCGGCGTGGCTCTCGGCCGGGCCGACCTCGCGGGCGGTGAAGGTGACGCCGCCGAGGACGACGGTGTCGCCGTCGGCGAGTTCGACGGTCGGGTACGCGGTCTCGGCGGGCCACTCGTCGCCGTACACCGGGCCCCACTGGGCGCGCTTGGCGTCGGCGATGTCCCGGATCGTCTTCGCGACGGCGGTCGTCGCGTACACGGGCGCGCCGTGTGCGGCGACGAGGGCGTGGGCGCCGTTGAAGTGGTCGGGGTGGGCGTGGGTGACGAAGACGCCGAGGAGCGGCTTGCCGACGGCGGCGACGCGGGCGGCGAGTTCGGCGATGTCGGTGTTGAGGAGGCTGGTGTCGATGACGACGACGCCGTCGGCGGTCTCGACGAGGTAGGCGTTGACGAACAGGCCGGCCTCGCCGGCGGTGTGGGTGTGGACGGTCAGGCGGGCGTTCGCGGACATGCGGGGTTCCCCCGGGTTTCTCGGTGAGGAGTGATGCGGTGACCGTAAGGCGTGTACCGTCCTCAGCGGGAGTACGCACTATTCAGTGCCTGTGACAAAGGGGGACATATGGAGCCGAACGTCTTCGACCCGGAGTGCGGTTCGCGGGCCGTGCTCGACCTGGTCGCCGACAAGTGGAGCGCGCTCGTCCTCTACGCGCTGCGCGGCCGCGCCCTGCGGCACGCCGAGCTCAAGCGCGCCATCGGCGGCATCAGCCAGAAGATGCTCACCCAGACGCTGCGCAGCCTGGAGGCCGACGGCATCGTGCGCCGCGTGTCGTTCCCCGTGGTGCCGCCGCACGTCGAGTACTCGCTCACCCCGCTGGGCGCGTCGCTGTCCCCGCTGCTGACCGAGGTGTGCCGGTGGGCGGAGGAGCACCTGGGGGAGATCCAGGAGTCGCGGGACCGGGCGGGGGCGGGCGCGGCGGCGGGCTGACCGGGGTGCCCGGTCGGCCCGCCCGTCGACCTGCCGTTGGCGTCGTGCGCTGGGTCGCGGCTGGGTCGCGGCTGGGTCGCGGCCGTACGCGCGGGTGACGACGTGTGGTCCGCGCCGCCCCGCGGCCGCCGGCCGTCCCGCGCCGCTGTCAGGCGCGGCGGCGCCAGGGCTGGTCGAACTGGTGGAGCGCGTCGAGGACCGACGGGTCGAGCACCTTGGTCTGGGGCGGTGCGGCGGCCGGGCGGAGCAGGTGGTCGACGCCGTCGAGGCGCCGTTCGACGAGCGACGCGGTGCCGGTCTCGCGGAGCGCGGCGGTGAACGGCGGCAGGGTGTCGCAGGGCACGTTGGAGTCGGCGGTGCCGCAGGTGACCTCGACGCGGGTGCCGGGCGGGATCCCGCGGGCGGCCTGGAGCGGGTCGGTGGCGTCGTCGGTCCGGACGAAGCGGCTGTTGTAGGGCGAGAAGAGCCCGTTGAGCAGGTCCGCGAACGGGGGCAGCAGGCCGCTGGTGTCGGCGGCGCGTTCGGCGCGGAAGTCCGCGACGGCGCGGGTGATCCCGGCCTTGTTGGACGCGGCCGTGGCGGCGTCGACGCGGCCGGCGGCGGCCAGTTGGTCGAGCTGGTCGCCGAGTTGCCGGGATATCAGGTCGAGGAGCCGCTGGTCCTGCGGTGCCAGCAGGGCCAGGCCGGCCGGGGCCGGGCTGACGTCGTGCGCGGCCAGGAGCGCGTGCAGGGCGCCTTCGCTGTGGCCGATGATCAGCAGCGCCCGCGGGTCGGACTCCGGCTGGTCGCGCATGACGGCGTACGCGGCTTCCGCCTGCCGGGTGAAGGCGGCCATGTCGATGCGGCCCGGATCGTCCCGGTAGGCGCCGGGGCCGGTCCGCCCGGAGTCGTACTTGTCGAACCGCAGGGACATGACCCCGTCCGCGTCCAGGGCGTTCGCGGTGAGGGCGAGGGTGTCGACGACCATTGCGGGCGGCTGGTTGCCGTCGCGGTCGGTCGTTCCGCTGCCCGGCAGCAGGAGGGCCGCCGCCAGGCGCTGTCCGGCCCGGTGGGCGGGGACGTGGACGGTGCCGTAGGTGAGCGTGCCGTCCACGGTGAAGGTGACGTCGCGGTCGGTGGCCGCGATGGTGGTGTGCTCGGGCGCCCGCCACGCGACGGTGAGGGCGACGACGAGGGCGACGGACGTCAGGAGCAGCAGCACCGCGCGCGGGTTGCCAGCGTTGACGGTCCAGCCGATCCCGAACCGTTTGCGGACGAGCAGCGCGGGGTCCTGCCGGTTCACGTACACGATTCCGGCCCTCCAGTGGCGGTCGTCGTCGGCGTGGACGAGCCCGCTGTCCGGCTCGACGGTGCTCTCGTCGGGGCCGTCCGCGGCGGCCGGGCCGCTGTCCTGGGCGGTGCGTGCGGCCGCGACGACGAGGACCGCGAGCCCGAACGCCACGGGCGCGAGCGGCAGCACAGGGGGGATCTCGCCGGCGCCGTCCCAGATCCTGAGCGCGGCCAGCAGCATCGACAGGTCGAGGGCGGCCGCCAGCACCAGCAGCGCCGCACCCATCCGGGCGACGTACCGGCGGTGCCCCGCCGCGCTCGCCACCGGCCGGGCCGGGTCGAGGTCGGCCCGCCCGCGCAGGACGGCCCAGACCGTCGCCGTGATGAGGGCCGTCAGCGCCACCTGGCCGAAGACGGGCACGAAGGCTACGCCGACCGACTTGTCCGCGAACCCGACGGCCGTCCCGTCGAAGCCGAAGTACATCGGCAGGCGCTGCGGCATGTCGTCGTAGCGGGCCGCGCCGATCGCCGCCGTCGCCGCGGTCAGCAGGACGGACGGGAGCGCCCACAGCCACGGGAACGGCTGCCGGCTCGTCCGCAACGAGGTGTCGGCGGCCACGCCTTGGCGCAGGCCCTCGTACCAGCCGCCGGCCTGCTTGGCGGCCAGCACCGCCCGGCGGGCCCGGGTGTAGCCGGTCACGTACACGGCGAGGACGACGAACGCCGGGACGGTCCCCACCACTTCGGCACCCGCCCCGTCGGGGAAGAAGCCGGCGAGCACGCAGCCCGCCACCGGCACGACCGCGCCCCAGCCGACCAGCCAACGCCGGTAGGGCCGCAGCTGACCGACGATGGCCGGCTCGTTCCGGCGGGCCGCCGGAATCCGTACGCCGAACGGGAGGTCCGGCGGCGTCAGCGACGGCATGAGCCACGCCAACACCAGAAGGACCGCCGGGACGAGCGCCCCGGACACAACCACCGCCATGTTCACTGCAGTTCCCCCTCGCTGGGTATGTGCGCCGCTCCGGTCCCGAAGTCGTCCAGCGCCGCTCCGCACGCCGCGAGCACCGCGGCTGCGTCCAGGCCCTGGGCCACCGCCTCGGCCAGCAGCGTGCGCATCCGACCCGCCCACTCCTCGGCGAACCCCGGCTCCGCCGGGCCCGATCGGGGATCGCGCCGCACGACCGCCCCGCTCTTGCGGTTGATCAGCAGCAGCCCTTCGTGCCGCAGCTGGTCGTACGCCTTGCCGACGGTGTGGAAGTTGATGCCGAGGTCGCCCGCAAGCTGACGGGTCGACGGCAGCGGGCTGCCCGCGACGAGCTCCCCGGCGGCGATGGCCGCCACAACCTGGTCCCGGATCTGCTGATAGATCGGGACCTCACTGCTCAGATCAAGGTTCAGGATCACATCGACTCCACCGATCCGCTATCTGCTCTATAACTTATAGAACAGATAGCCGGCGTGCTGCAAGACGCGTCTGCGAGGCCACAGCCCGCGGGAACATCAACAGCCGCGGCACGCAGCCACCGGTATGCGCCCCGACCCGCGTGGCCGTCGCCGGCGCGTGACGCGTACCGCATGCTCGGCAGGGCCGCCCTCCCCGGCGGATCCGCCTCGGCCCGGCCGCGGCCCGAAGTCTCCCGTCGGATGCGGACGGCCGGGCCCCGGACCGTGAACTCACGGCCGCGCCAACGGGCTTCGGGCGGGAGGGCGCGCGGGCGCGTCGGCCGCGCCCGCGATGATGGTGCGCATGACGACGGGTCAGGCGGACGACCGTCCGCCGGCGGGGTGGTCCGCGGCGGAGCAGTCGCTGTGGCACGCCTACCGCGAGGGACGGGTACTGGACCTGCGGACGGGCGACGCGGCACGACGGGCACGGACAAGGCGGTCGCGATGACGTTGACCATCGCGGGCTGGGTGCTCGTCACGACGGTCGTGACGGGGGTCGGGCGCACGCTCCAGCGGCAGTAGGCGGCGTGCGGCGTGCGGCCGCGTGAACGGGACGGCCGCCGGTGTGGTGTGGTGTCCGGGGCCGGGCGCGGCGGCGGGCTGACGGGGGTGCCCGGTCGGGCCGCCCTGTCGACCCGCCGCCGACGTCGTGCCTCAGCCGCAGCCGTACACGCGGGTGATGTCGACGAGGCTGCCTTTCGCGACCACCGTGCCGGCGGGCGGGGTGAAGGCGACCACGTAGCACCGGTTCCAGACCGGGTTCGCCGCGTGGTCCACCGAGTCCTGGTCCATCACGAGTCCGGCGGCCCGCACCGTCGCGGTGGCGTCGCGGTAGCTCTTGTTCATGATGTCCGGCACGACGGCTGTGTCCGGTTTCGCCACGGTCACGGTCACCCGGGTGCCCTTCGCCGCCTGGGTGCCCGAGGCGGGGCTGGTCGCCGTGACCGTGCCCTGGGGTTTCGCGGACACGGCGTCCACGCGCACGACGGTGAACCCGGCGGCGGTCAACCGGGCCGCGGCGTCGGCGTACGCGGCGCCCAGCACGTCGGGGACGGGGGCGGGGACCGGGGCCTGTGCCGTCTGCGACGCCGTGGACGCCGCCGGGGACTTCGCGGCCGTGGACGCGGGGGGCTTGGAGGTGGAACTGCGGGCGCCGCCTGCGGTCGCGGGGTTGGCCGACACAGAGGACGCCGCGGGCGGGCCGCTCGGGCCGGGTGCCGCGCCCTCGGGCGACGGCGTCACCGCTACGCCGGTCGCGACCGCGCTGCGGGTGGCCGGGTCACGGCCTGCGGCGTCTCCGTTCCCGCACGCCGCGAGCAGCGCCAGGGCGAGGACGGCCGCCGCCGCGCCCGGAAGCCGACGGGCGGCATCGCGGGCCGCGGGGGAACGCATGGGCAGGACGGCATGAGGCACGAGACGCTCTCTCCTGGTGAATTCGTGGGTGTGGCAGGGGTGTTCGAAACAGCGGGGCGCCGTAGACGGCGCGGAGGCCGGCGTCGAAGCCGTCGGCCGGAACGCGAGGCGGGTGCCGGGACACCGCGTGCGGTCGCGGCGCGTCTGCGCGGTCGACCCGGCCGGTCGACGGGGCGCGGGGGCACGTGTGGGGGGCGGGGCCATTACGCGGGCGGGGCGGGATCGTTCACCCGGGCATGAACGAGATCGCACGCAGCACCTCCTCTATTGGCGCGCGCACGGTCGCGCGGACGACGGCCCGCGTCCTGCTCGGGACGGTCGCCACCGCCGCGGCGCTCACCGCGGCCGCCGGGTCCGCCCAGGCCGTCGCCGTCGTCAACCCCGACCTCGGCGGCCTGCCCGCCACGGCGAGCGACATCGCGTCGACGAACCTGCTCCAGCCGACCAAAGCCCCGCAGGCCGCGGCGCAGCCCGGTGGGGAGGACGTCTCCGCCGACGTCGCGCTGCCGGGCGTGGCGGACTGAACCGCGCAGGACGGCGTAGGCACCGGAGCTCCCGAAGATCAGGCTGCGCTGCGCCGGTTGCGGCGTCGGACGCCAACGCCGGAGGCGCCCCGGGCGAGAGTGCGCGGGAGGGGTGCCGGCGCTGTTCAGGCTGCCGGAGACGCTCGTGGCGTAGCGACAGCGGAGCAGTGGCGCGGCTTGAACGTTCGGCGGGGGAGGTGGCTCGGCTGAACCGACTCCGTCGCGTTCGGCCGTCGCCTGCGCGGTGGTGCGACGGAGCAGAGCGGGGACGGCGCCCGTCGAGCGTGGCACGGGTTTCGCGGCGAGCCCCGGTTGGCCGGAGTGCTCGGCGGTGATGCGGTCAGCTCTCCCGGTCGTGGTCGCAACGACGTCGCTGGTCGTGTGCCTAACCGCAGCCGGTTCCCCACGCGACCCGCCGCCCGTGGCGCCTGCTCACGGCAGTCGGCGGGCGTGGACCTCCTGGTCGAGGTGCCAGGTGTGGCCGCCGTCCGTGGAGCGTTCGTTGCGCCAGTGGAACGTGTCGGCGGTGACGGCGCCGAAGGTCCAGCGGACGAGGGTGGCGCCGGCGGCGCGTTCCATGACGATCTCGTCGTCGATCTGGCGGGCGTACATCTGGACGACGTCGCCGCGGGCGGTGCCGTGGAAGGTGAAGCGCCACAGCTGCAGGCGCGGGTCCCAGATGCGGACGCACAGGCCGCACTCCTGGTCCTGCGTCCTGCCGCCGGCGGGGAGGTCCGCGGGTGCGGGCCAGCGCCAGACGTCGATGACGGCGCGGCCTTCGAGGGCGTAGCCGAACTCCCATTCGCCGCTGACCCGGCGGGGCGGTGTGCCGTCGGCGGGGTGGTAGGTGATCTCGGTGGCCCAGTGCCCGGCGAGGCGTCCGAACTGCTCGATTTCGGACGGGTGGAGGGGGCTGGGGCCGTCGGCGAGCAGCGTTTTCACGCGCGGGCCTCCGTGGTCGTGAGGAGGGGGGTGAGGGCGGAGGCGAGGCAGTCGACGATGGGGGCGGCGTAGGCGTGGTCGGGGTCGAGGTCCGGGTCGTAGATGGCGACGTCGAGGCCGACGATCCGGCCGGTGGTGATGAGCGCCGCGACGAGGTCGGTGAGCTGGGGGAAGTCCAGGCCGGGGCGGCCGGGGGAGTCGACGGCGGGCAGGACGCGTTCGTCGAGGACGTCGAGGTCGATGTGGAGCCAGACGCGGTCGAGCGCGCGGTCGTCGAGGCGGGCGGCGACCCGTTCGGCGATGTCGGCGACGCCGGTGCGTTGGATCTCCTGGGCGGTGAAGCGGGTGACCGGGGGCGTGTCGTCGTCCTCGCGGTCGCCGATCTGGACGACGTCGTCGTCGGCGACCAGCGGCCGGCCTACGTCCGGCCAGTGGGTGAGGAGGAGTTCGCCGCGGCCGGTGGCGAGGGCGAGGTCCATGCCGGCGGCGGAGCCGAGCGAGGCGGCGGCGTCGTAGTTTCCGGGGTGGCGGAAGTCGCTGTGGCCGTCGAGGTGGACGAGTCCGCAGCGTCCGCCGCGCCGGGCGCCCAGGAGGCAGCCGAGCAGGATGCTGCAGTCGCCGCCGAGGACGACAGGGAATCGGGACGCGGCGAGGGTGGTGTGGACGGCGTCGGCGAGCTTGAGGGTGTGCTCGCGGAGGGTGACGCCGTTGCGGACGCGGGTCGCGGGCTGCGGGTCGACGGCGTAGGGCGGGCGGTCGAGTTCCACGAGGGCGGCGGGTCCGAGGCGGGCTTCGAGGCCGGCGGCGAGGAGTGCGTTCGGGGCGCGCCAGGTGCCGGGTTCGCGCCCGGGTGCGGGCGGGCGCAGGCCGATGTTCCAGGGGGCGGCGATGAGATCGACGGCGGCTGCCATGGCGTCCTTCCACCGAAAGAGGATTCCAACCGGATAACCCAAGTACACTGGTTGGAATGAGGCGGCGCAAGCCCACGAGAGGCGGACCTACGTGACGGGAACCATCCAGGCGCACACCTTCCGGCCCCGCGACCTGGTCGGCGGACACGTCGTCGTCGACCTGCTCAACACCGTCACCGCCCGCGGCCCCGAGCCGATCGACTGGCTCGACGGCTACCCGCGCCTGCTGGAATGGGCCGCCCTCACCGGCCGGTTCGACCCGGCGGTCCTCGCCCGCCTGGCCCGGGCGGCGGAGGCCGAGCCCCGCGCCGCCGCACAGGCCCTCGACCGCGCCCGCGACCTGCGCGAGGCCCTCCACGACGTTGTCACCGCACTCCTCGCGCACGACGACGCCCCGCCCCCGGCCGGAGCACTGGAACGGGTCGAGCGGCACTGGAAGCACGCCGCCGCCCGCGCCCGCCTCACCGTCCACGGCGACACGGCGCGGCTCGCGGCCGCCGCCGAGGCGTCGGGACTGGACTACCTCGCCGACGAACTCGCCCTCCAGGCCCTGGACCTGCTGCGCGACCTGCCCCACGAACGCACCCGCGTCTGCCCCGGCCCCCGCTGCGGCTGGCTGTTCATCGACACCTCCCGAGGCGGCCGCCGCCGCTGGTGCGACATGGGCACGTGCGGGAACGCGACCAAGGGCAAGGCCCACTACCAGCGCAAACGACAGGCCGAGAGCGGGGAGCGCGGCGGCGGGGCGGACGCGCCCTCGCTGTAGACGGCCGTAGATGCGCCGATGGCCGCGGACGCTGGAGCGGCCTGGACGCCGAGCAGCAGGAGGCAGCCGGCCGCGACCAGGGTGAGGAGCCCGCGAGGTAGACGCGCACGTGACACCTGCGTGAACTCGTCCACGCCGCCGACGGCTTGAAGTCGTCCAACCGGCCTGAACGGTGGGCGCGGCGCGGCTCTCCGGAGATGATCACTCACAGATCGAGCACGAGGCGCGGCCCCGTGCAGCGCGACACGCAGATCATCATGGTGTCGCCCGCCGCGCGTTCCGCCGCTGTCAGCACACTGTCGCGGTGGTCCGGCACACCGTCCAGCACGTCGGTCTCGCAGGTGCCGCAGGTGCCTTCGGCACAGGAGTAGAGCACCTCGATCCCGGCCGCCCGCACGGTCTCCAGGACCGACGCCGTCGGCGCCACGGGCAGGGTCCGCCCGGAGCGTGCCAGGACGACCGTGAAGCCGGTGCGGGGGGCCGCGTCGTCCGCGGCCGGCCGGAACCGCTCGATCCGCAGGGCGTCGTCCGGCCGGCACCGGCCCACCGCGTCGAGCAACGGCCCCGGCCCGCAGCAGTACACGAGCGTGCCCGGGGCCGCGCCTCGCAGGTGGTCGGCGACGTCGAGCAGTCCGCTCTCGTCGTGCGGCGCGATCCGCACCCGATCGCCGTAGCCCTCCAGTTCGTCCAGGAACGCCATCGACCCGCGCGTGCGTCCGCCGTAGAGCAGGGTCCACTCGGCTCCGGCGGCCTGTGCCTGGGCGAGCATCGGCAAGATGGGCGTGATGCCGATGCCGCCCGCGATGAACCGGTAGCGGGCCGCGGGTTCCAGGACGAAGTGGTTGCGCGGCCCCCGCACGCGCACCCGTGCGCCGGGGGTGAGCCGGGCGTGGACGTACGCGGATCCGCCGCGGCCGCCGGGCTCCTTCAGCACCGCGACGCGCCACGCCGCGCGGTCGTCGGGGCTGCCGCACAGCGAGTACTGGCGGGTCATCCCGTCGGGGAGCAGCACGTCGACGTGCGCTCCCGGCGTCCACCCCGGCAGGGCCCCGCCGTCGGACCGGCGCAGCGTCAGGGCCACGACGCCGTCGGCCGGTGCGGTGCGGGCCGCGACGGTCAGTTCGAGGGTCGGCTCCAGGGTCGGCTCGCTCACGGCGTCACCGCGGCCGAGCCGGGCACGGCGGCGGCCGCCAGGGCGGCCAGCATGCGACGGGCCGCGAGGGCGCCCGTGTCGATGCCGATGCTCAGCTCCTGGTAGCCCTCCGGCTCCGTGTCGAGCGTCCGCTGGAGCAGATTGAGCGCGTCGACGTCCTGGATGACGACCTCGCGGTTGAAGTCGTACAGGAAGGCGTCCAGCTCGGCGTCGTCCGTCGCGAAGTCGCGGGACACCGCCCAGAAGTCGTACACCGTGCCGGGGGCCGACGGGGTGATGGCGTACGTGATCTCCGTACGGAACACCCGCTCCGGCTCACCGACCGGGGAGATCCGGCTGTGCAGCAGGTACAGGCACGGCGCGAAGTACTCGATGTCCTGCCACCGCGTGATGCGGCCGGCGATGCCCGTGGAGCGGGCGTAGAACGGCGGGCACGCGGCGTCCGCCATGCGCCTGCTCACGCGCACGACGCGGGCGTCCTCGTCGACGTCGGTGGTGATCGGGCTCTCCGCGACCTCGGGTGTGCCGATGTAGCCGTTGTGCAGGTAGGTCTCGTGCGACAGGTCGAGCAGGTTGTCGACCAGCAGACCGTAGTCGGCGTCGATCGGCTCCATGCCGCGGACGGTCGCCCAGCCCGGGGCGTCCAGGTGCCGCGCCCGCGGCACGGCCGCCGGGTCGGCGAGGTCCGGGCTGCCGATCCACACCCACACCAGGGAGTCCCGCTCCACGACGGGGTATGCGGCCACCCGCGCCGTGCGCGGTATGCGGGTCTGCCCGGGCACCCGGACACACGCCCCGGTCCGGTCGTACGTGAAGCCGTGGTAGCCGCACACGACGGTGTCGTTCTCCAGGCTGCTCGCCGAGAGCGGGTAGCGGCGGTGCACGCAGCGGTCGGCCAGCGCGACCACGGCACCGTCCTCCTCGGAGCGGAACAGGACGAGGGGCTCGCCCAGGATCGTGCGGCCGAGCAGGTCCCGAGCCACCTCCTCGGCATACGCCGCGACGTACCACTGATTGCGCACAAACTCCGTCATGGTGCCTCCAGCGGCGACGAGTTCCGGGGATGTCGCGGACAGGCTCGCGGCGGGCCGTCCCTCACCGCAACGGAACTTCCGCCCAGCGAAAGACCACGGCGCCCGTCGAGGCGCTCCGGGCGCGAAACCCGGTTCCGGACCCGGCGCGGCACGCCGCCGAGGTCGCGCGGGTTCAGCGCTGCGGGCGGCCCAGTGCCCGCGAGATCCCCCGGGCGGCGAGCCGGACCACCGGCACGAGGGCGTGCGGCTGGGTCGTGCGCACGGGCGCGACAACGGAGACGGCTGCGACGACGTCGCCGTGCGGTCCGAACACCGGCGCGGCCACCGACACCGCGTCGTCGGTGATCTGGCGGTCGCTCACCGCGCAGCCCGTCGCCCGCACATCGGCCAGCACGCGGCGCAGATGCACGGGGTCGGTGATCGTGTACGGGGTGTAGGAAGCCTGCAGGCTGCCGCACACCTCGTCGACGACCGCGCGGTCGGCATGCGCGAGCAGCGCCAGGCCGACGCCGGTGGCGTGCAGCGGCCAGCGTCCGCCGACGCGCGTGCGGACACCGACCGCCGACTGGCCGAAGATGCGTTCGATGAAGAGGACCTCGAAACCGTCGCGGACCGCCAGTTGGACGTTCTCGTGGGTGGTTTCGTACAGGTCTTCGAGGAACGGCAGCGCGGCCTGCCGCAGGCCCAGTCCCCGGGGTGCGAGGGTGGCGACCTCCCACAGGCGCAATCCGATGTGGTACGCCCCGGACCCGTCCCGCTCCAGGGCACCCCAGCGCGCCAGTGCGGCGACCACCCGGTGCGCGGTGGGCAACGGGAGGTCCGCACGGCGGCTGATCTCCGTCAGCGTGAGCGCGGGATGGTCGAAGTCGAACGCGTCCAACACCGACAGCAGGCGGTCGGCGGCCGACCGCGGCTGTGGCGGGTCGTACGCACCCGGCTCAGCGTCGTGCCCGCTCACCCGCCGCCCTTTCGGAACAGTGCCGCTCCTCGCCGACGTCCATCATCACCCAGCCGCAGGTCGGCACGACCGTCGACCCGCCTCACCGGACACGGGGGCACCGCGTCCACGACGAGGCCGGCCGGCGGGGCGGCTCTCCGCCGCGTACGGCGGGGCGGCCGTCACAGGTCCGGAACGTCCGGACCCGCCGACCCGCCGTACGTCGCGATCTTGTACTCGGTCGCGGCGAGGGACAGCGTCAGCTCGCGCATCCGGCGGCGGATCGTGTCGCGGTGCTCGATGAGCATGTCGAGGCGCTCCGGCTCGGTGTGCTCGCCGGCGTCGACGAGCGCGATGTAGTGCTGGAGGTCGCGCATCGGCATGCCGGACAGCCGCATCCGGGTCAGGAACACCAGCCGCCGCACCGCCTCGGTGTCGTACACGCGGTGGCCGTTGGCGTCGCGGGGCACGTCCACCAGCCCGGCCCGCTCGTAGTAGCGCAGCGTGTGGGGCGACAGGTCGAGGAGGTCGGCGACCTCCGCGATCGTCATCGCCTCGGTCGCCGCGGCGGTGTCGGTGAGGCGGAGCAGCGCCTCGACGGACAGGGCGTCGTCGTCCCCGAAGGACTCCAGGGCCCTGGTCATCAGGTCGTCGGTGGGCATGACCGTCAACCCTAGATCGCCCGGGCCGACGCCGGGACGCCGGCGAAGTCCGCGCCGCGGGCGGTGTCCGCCCACCGCTCGACCTCGGCCAGGCCGCGCCGGTACGCGCCCGAGATGCGCTCGACCGCCTCGCTCCCGAGCGGCAGCCGCAACGGCACCTCGTCGCCGTGCGCGAGCCCGACGAGGATCTCCGCCGCCCGCACCGGGTCGCCCTCCTGGGCGCCGTCGGCCCCGGCCATGTCCGCCCGGACCCCGTCGAGCAGCTCCCCGTACACCTCGGACGGCTCGGCGAACTCCAGCACGTCGGCGGCGTTGAACCCGGTCCGGAACCGGCTCGGCTCCACGATCAGCACCCGCACCCCGAACGGCGCCACCTCCCCGGCCAGCGCCTCCGACCAGCCCTCCAGCGCGAACTTCGACGCCGAGTACGCCGACACGCCCGGGAACGACATGCGGCCGCCCTGGCTGCTCATCTGCACGATCGTCCCCGAGCCCTGCGCGCGCATCGCGGGCAGCGCCGCGCGGACCAGCGCGGCGGGGCCGAACAGGTGCAGCTCCATCAACTCGCGCAGCGGCGCGTCGCCGAGCTCCTCGACCGCGCCGACCACGGCCCGGCCCGCGTTGTTGACCAGCACGTCGAGCCGGCCGAAACGCTCCAGGGTGTCCCGCACGAGGCCGTCGGCCGCAGCGGTGTCGCGGGCGTCGAACTCCGCGACCAGGCAACGCTCCGGGTAGGCCGCCGCAAGGTCCGCCACGCTCTCCGGCCGCCGCACCGCCGCCGTCACACGGTCGCCCGCCGCCAGCGCCGCCTCCGCCAGGGCGCGGCCCAGGCCGCGGGACGCGCCGGTGATGATCCAGGTCTGTGTCGTCGTCATGCCGGGGACGCTAGGCCTTCGAGCGCGCTCGAACGCAAACCCGGGGCGTCGGCGGACGGGTTCGCGGCCGAAGGGCGGGGCGGGGTACGGGACCTGGGGGTACGGGAGCCGGGAGGTCGGCAGGCCTCGTCGGGCCTCGTCGGGCACGACCACTCACCGCTGGCGGCGGCCGGCAGGGGTCCGCCCGTCCCGTCCCGGACGGACCCCCCGACCGCCCCGCGCCTACGGCGTCAACCGGTGCAGGTCACGCGGGAACAGCGTCGCGCTGCGCACGTTCTCCGCCCCGACCAGCCGCGCCGTCCACCGCTCCAGGCCGAGCGCGAACCCGCCGTGCGGCGGCATCCCGTGCCGGAACGCCGCCAGGTAGCCGGCGTACGGCTCGGCCGCCTCGCCGCGGGCCGCGAGCGCCGCAACGTAGTCCTCGTACCGGTGCAGCCGCTGCCCGCCGGTGACCAGTTCCAGGCCGCGGAAGAGCAGGTCGAAGCTGTTCGAGTACGCCTCCCGGCCCGGCTCGGGGTGCGTGTAGAACGGCCGCTTCGCCATCGGGTAGCCGGTGACGAACAGGAACTCGCTGCCGTGCTCGCGCACCGCCCACTGCGACAGCCACCGCTCGTGCGCGGGCGCGAGGTCCGGTTCGCCGCGCGGGTCCTCGCCGGTGTGCGCGGCGAGCAGCTCCTGCGCGTCGGCGAAGTGCACGTGCGGGATCTCCTCCGGGACGCGCGGGAGATCGACGCCGAGCAGCGCGCACTCCGCCCCGGCCCGCTCCGCCACGGCGGCGGCCATGCCGGCCAGGACCTCGCGGACGACGGCCATCACGTCCCGGTGGTCGGCGACGAACCCGAGCTCGGCGTCGAGCGAGGTGTACTGGGCGAGGTGCCGCGCGGTGTCGTGGGGTTCGGCGCGGAACACCGGCCCCGTCTCGTACACGCGCTCGAACACGCCGACCATCGCCTGTTTGAAGAACTGCGGCGACTGCGCCAGGAACGCGCGTGATCCGAACCAGTCGACACCGAACACGTTCGCACCCGACTCGGTCGCCGACGCGACGATCTTTGGCGTGTGGATCTCGGTGAACCCGGCCGCGTCCAGCACCGCGCGGAACCCGGCCGTCGACGCGGCCGCGATCGCGTGGGGGGCGCGCAGCAGCGGATGCCGCAGCGCGACCGGCGCGTGGTCGAGGACCGTCGGCAGCGCCGCGGACACGCTCGGCCGGTACAGGTCGAACGGCGGCGCGGCCGCCCGGGACGACAGCACCGTCACGGTCGGAGACGTCACCTCGACGCCGCCGGGCGCCTGCGGGTTCGCGGTCGCGGTGCCGGCGACCTCGACGACGGTCTCCTCGGTCAGGTCCGGCAGCCCGGCCGCGTGCGGGCCGACCGCAACGGCCTGCGCGAGCCCGGTGCGGTCGCGGACGACGAGGAACGTCGCCGACTTCAGGACCCGGCGGCGGTGCAGCCAGCCGCGCAGCACCACCTGCTCGCCGACACGGGCCGGCAGATCGGCGGCCAGCGTCCTGGCGGCGGCAGCGGAGGAAGCGGAGGAAGCGGAATGAGCCGAGTGGGCGGCGTGAGCCGCGGAAGGCCCGGGCGGCTCGGGAGCCGACGGAGTCGCGGAACTCGCTGGAGTAGAACGGGAGATCATCACAGGCCTCGCGGGGGTGCGTGCTGATCCCTTGGGAGTGCGGGCGAGAAGGGGACTCGCGGTGCCACCGCACTTTCGCCGCCGCCAGCCCTCGACCGTGACGGTCGACGGCGTGGCGGGGCCTTCGAGCGGCCCGGTGACGGGGGCCGGCCGGCGGGGCATGGGGCCCGGGGCCGGGCCGTTCCTCCCCGCACTCGGGAGGGTCTTCACCACCGGGGACAGGTCCGCCTTCGCAACGAGGGGCGGCTCTCTCCTACCTGCCCGGTCCGGCGGCTACTCGTTCTCCGTCGACGCGTTCCCAGGAGGCTACGTCCGGCCCGCCCGACGCGGCAACCGAGTTCCCCACCACGCCGACCGGGTGAACCACCGCCCCCGTCCGTGCGTAGCCGCCCGGCGGCGGGCACGGCGACGAGGCGGCTCCGAAGCCGGAGTCCGGGTCACCGGCGGGCCCGGACCGCCCGTACCGCGAACACGATCGGCGTCGGCGAGCCGCTCTCCGCGAACCGCTCCAGGCGCAGCCCGGCGTCCACGAACGCGCCCAGCAGGGCAGGGAGCGGCAGGTGGGTGGCGCCGACCTTGTCGCGGACGCCCTGCGCGGTCCACGACTTCCGCGTCCACGCGCCGTCCAGGTAGCCGGGGCGCACGAGGATCGCGTCCGGGTCGCTGCGGTCGGCGAACCCGCCGCAGAAGCACGGGTGGACGCCGATGTGCACGAACACCCCGCCCGGGCGCAGCACCCGGGCGACCTCGCGCAGCACCCGCGGGTAGTCGGGCATGTCGGTGTGCACCATCACCGCCACGGCGGCCAGCAGGACGACGGATGCGACGGGCAGCCGCGCCGCGTCCCCGCACACGACCGGCAGGCGTCCGCGGGTGTGGGCGTGGCGCAGCATGCCGTGCGACAGGTCGAGCCCGAACGGCGTCCACCCGAGCGCCCGGACACGGTCCGCGTGGACGCCGGTGCCGCAGCCGATCTCCAGGCAGGGTCCGGTGCCGGGGCCGAGGAGGTCGTCCAACAGGTGGCCGAGGCCGAGCGGATGGCCGTCGGAGGACGGGTCGCGGGTGAGGAACTCGGTCTCGTACCAGTCGGCGACGGCGTCGTAGGGAGCGGGCGTGGGCATGGCGCCTCCGGGATATCGCGGCCTCCGGCGTGTCGCCGCCCCACCCCGGCCCGGGCGCGGCAGCGGCCGGTCACCGTCATCCCTGCCCGGTCCGGCGGACGCGGGCGCGAGGTTCCGCCGAGGGCGGAGCAAGCGGAAGCACGGAACCGCGTACGCCCGGGCCCGGTTCGGCGTGGTTGGGGGCTGCGGTGCCCAGGCATGTCGTGCCCCGGTTCCGCCGGTGTGCCCGTCCCGGGGCGTCAGTCTTCGGTGTCGTCGAAGGGCTCGTCGGTCCAGCGCCATGACGCGGTGCCGTCGGCGTGGACGTGCAGGAGGAACTCGGCGACCGGGCGGCCGTCCGGGAACAGCAGGGTCAGGTCGGCGCGGATGCGGTCGTAGCAGGCGTCGAACAGTTCGTCGTCGCCCGCCTCCAGGGCCTGCTCCTGGTCGGCGAAGACGGCGCGGAACTCGTCGAAGGCGGGGAGCGGTTCGACGTCGGCGAACGTCCACGGCATGTCGGCGCCGGTCACCGTCAGGCGGGCGACGTCGCGGTCGCCGTGGCGCAGCAGCCACACGCTGCCGTCGGTCAGGTGGGGGTTGGCCATCGCCCGATCATGCCGTGCCGCGCCGACGCCAGGCGCGTAGTGCCGAGACCGCCTCGTCCCGGGTCAAGGGACCGTGTTCTTGCGCCAACTCCTTGAGGTACCGCGCCGCTGCGCCGACCGCCGGCCCGGGAGGGAGCCCGAGCACGTCCATGATCGTCCGGCCGTCCAGGACGGCGGGCAGCTCGTCGACCTGCCTGCGGCGTTCGGTGTCGGCGGCCGCCAGGAACCGCGCCTCCCGCTGTGCCAGTGCCGCCGCGTGGCCCGAGGCCCTGACGGCCCGGCCGGCGGCGCGCCAGGCGTCACTGCCGCGTTCCCAGCCCAGCCCGGCGCGGTGGAACAGGTCGACGTATCGCGGGGCCGCGCCGTCGCGTCCGGACGGCTGGTCGGCCCGGACGGCACCGAGCAGGGCCAGTGCGTGGTTGATCGGCCAGTGCGGGCGTGGTCCCGTGAACTCGTCGTCGTACGCAGGGCCCCACTGCCGGACCCCGGCCCGCCACACGACAGCGGCCTGCGATCCGGCACCGCCGAAGAACTCGGCCTCCACATAGGCGACCGGCCCGCGCCGGGACCAGCGCGACAGCACCGCCTCCAGCGCGGGGGGCACGGACGTGAGCGGCTCACCCGACCTGGGCCCGCCCGGCCGCGTTCCCGGCACGGACACCCCGTGCAGCGGCACGTCCTCGGCCGGCACCAGCCCCAAGCCGTCCCGCAACGCCGCCACCGGCACCGGCACATCGCCGGCCTCGGCGGCGCAGCCGCACAGCAGCTCGAAATCCGCGATCACCGCGGACAGTTCGTACACGCGTCCTCCGTGGCGGAAGCATCATCCGACGCGCGCTGGGCGCGACGCCCGCCCGACACCGTAGCCCGGGACGTGGACCGGCGAGGTCGCGGGAACAAGGCAACGGGGCTGGTGTCAGCCGAGGATCCCGCGGGTGTAGCCGGCGGCGACGGCGGAGGCGCGGTCGTTGGCGTCGAGTTTGGCGAAGATGTGGGTCAGGTGGGTCTTCACGGTGGCCTCGCTGATGAACAGGGCTCGGGCGATCTCGCGGTTCGAGGTGCCGCGGGCGACCAGTTCGAGGACTTCGCGTTCGCGGGTGCTGAGTGTCGTGACCGGGGCGGCGGGCGTGCGGACGCGCTGGACGAGCCGGGAGGCGACCGCGGGGGACAGGACGGTGCGTCCGGCGGCCGCGGCGCGCACGGCGGCGAAGAGTTCGTCGCGCGGGGTGTCCTTGAGCAGGTAGCCGGTGGCGCCCGCCTCGATGGCCGGGAGGGTGTCGGAGTCGGTGTCGTACGTCGTCAGCACCAGGACGCGGGCGCGGGCGCCGCGCCGGGCGAGCTCGGTGATGGCCGCGACCCCGCCGCCGCCGGGCATGCGCAGGTCCATCAGGACGACGTCCGGGTCGAGGCGTTCGGCCAGTTCGACGGCGGCCGGCCCGTCGGCGGCGTCGGCCAGGACCTCGAAGTCGGGGGCGGCGGCGAACATGCCGCGCAGGCCGTCGCGGACGACGGGGTGGTCGTCGGCGATGACGAGCGTGATGGGGGCCGGTTCGGTCCCGTGCGGGCGGGGCGGGAGCGCGTCGGAGGCGCCGCGGTGCGGGCTGTCGTGCTGGTCGGTCTCAGGCATGGCGGACCAACGGTACGCGGGCCGACACCGCCGTGCCCTGCCCGGGCTCCGACTCGATCTCCACGGTCCCGGCGAGGCGTTCCGCGCGGGCGCGCATGCCGCCGAGCCCGAACCCGCCGCCCGGCCCCGGCGGAGCCAGCGCGTCGGGCTCGAAGCCGCGGCCGTCGTCGCGGACGTCGAGGGTCACCTCGTCGCCCATGTAGGACAGGGTGACGCCGACGCGGGACGCGGCCGCGTGACGGCGGGCGTTCGCGAGGGCCTCCTGGGCGATGCGCAGCAGGGTCGCCTCGATCTCGCCGTGCAGGGGCTCGACGTCGCCGGTGACGGTCAGGTCGGCGCGTACGCCGGTCTCGTCCGCCCATGCGGCGACGGTCTTGCGCAACGCGTCCGGCAGCGCGTCGTGTTCGAGCGCGCGCGGGGACAGGCCGTGGACGGAGCGGCGGGCCTCGCCGAGGCTGTCGCGGGCCAGCGCGGCGGCGCGCCGCACGTGGGTGCGGGCCGTGTCGGGGTCGGTGTCGGCGGTGTCGTCGGCGGCCTGGAGCTGCGTGACGATGCCGGCCAGGCCCTGCGCGATGGTGTCGTGGATCTCCGCGGCCAGCCGGCGGCGTTCCTCGGCGACGCCGGCCTCGCGGGCCTGGACGAGGAGCTGCGCGTGCAGCCCGGCGTTCTCGGACAGGGCCCGCTCCAGGCGGGCGTTCGCCTCGGCGAGGTCGCCGATCATGGCGGCCTTGGCGCGGGTGTTCTCGGTCTCCTGCGCGGACAGGTGGGACAGCACCAGCGTCAGGCACGCGTTGAGCCCGAACAGGCCCCCGAACGCGACCCACGCGACCGGGCTTCCGGGCGGCAGCCCGCCGGCCTGCGAGCCGGCCATCGTCACGGCGGTGGCGAGGAGCGCCGCGCGGACCAGGCGCGCGGGGAGCAGGCGGTCGGCGTCGAAGTACCCGAGGACGGCGTAGATCGCGTAGAACGGGTTGAGCCAGGTGAGCGCGAACGCGAGGGCGTAGCGGGCGGCGTAGTAGAAGGCGGCGGCGCGGCGGTGGGGGGCGCGGGCGACGGGCGCGGGTGGGGTGGTCGTCGCGCCGGCGGCCGCGTCTGTGGCCGCGTTGGTGGCCGCGTTGGTGCGCGCCCACCACATGTGCAGCGCGAGCGCGGCCGCGGTGAGGGCCGCGACGCCGTACCAGCGCGTGGGCGAGGTGATCGACGTGCGGGTCGCGGCCGCCACGGCGGTGGCCGCCGCGAGCAGCAGGTACGGGCCCCAGCGGAAGAACAGCGCCCAGCGCTCCTCGACCTGGGCGTCCGCGACGCGCGCGTCGGCCGGCAGCCCGGGGGCGGGCGGCGTTTCCTGCTGGGCGGCCGCTGTGTCGAGCGCTTGCCGTGCGGCCGCCGCGGTGTCGGAGGGCGCGGTGTCGGAGGGCGCACCGTCCACGGGGTCGGTCTGCCGGGCGGGCGTGGTCGGTGCGGGCATGGGCGCCAGTCTCCCTGGGACGGCGGCGCGGGCGCGCACCGGCTCCTGCCCGGTGTACACGCCCGTGGCCCGACCCTGTCGTCTCCGTGGTGTGCGTGGTGTGCGTCGTCTGTGCGGGCTGTGTCGTGTCCGTGGTTCCGGCGCGTTCCGTCGGCGTACGCGCCCCTGTGGTCACTCCCAGCGGAACCAGCGCGCCGCGGCGGCGAACAGCACCACGGCCCACGCCGCCATGACCCCCAGGTGCGACCACGACGGCCACATGCCGGTCCCGGCCTGGTTGAGCGCCTCCGCCGCTGCGCCGAACGGGGTGAAGTCGACGATGGCGCGCAGCGGTTCCGGGAAGACCTGCACCGGCAGCCACAGGCCGGCGGTGCCCATCATCGGGAAGAAGAACGCCGACGCGACGCCCTGCGCGATCTTCATGGTGCGGGACAGCGCGCAGATGATCGCGCCGATGCCGAACGCGGTCAGGGTGGCCAACGCCAGGGCGAGCAGGTATCCGGCGGGCTGGCCGGGCAGCGGCACGCCGAACGCGACGCGCCCGACCACGACGGCGAGCAGTGCGGACGCCAGCGCGGCACCGCCGTTCACCGCGACCTGGGCGACCAGCAGTTGCCGGGGCCGCACCGGCGTGAGCGCGAGGCGCCGCAGGACGCCCTGTTCTCGGTAGCCGACGAGCACGGGCGGCATCGTCTGCAGGCCGGCGACGAGCAGGGCGCTCAGGACGCAGACCGGCACGTACAGGGCGATGACGCTCTGGCCGTCGAGCTCGGGCTTGTGCTCGCGGAACGCGGGGATCGCGCCGAGCGCGGCGAGCAGGACGGTCGGGAAGGCGAGCACCCAGAACATGTTGACGGGCTCGCGGGCGAACAGGCGTGCCTCGGTGCGGAGGATCGCGGCGGATGCGGGGGACAGGGCGCGGGACACGGGGGCTCCAAAGCGGGTGTGCGGTGGGGGGTGGTGGTGCGGGGCGCGAGCGCGGGGGCGTCGGCGGCGGCCTTGAGGGTCAGGCCTGTCCTGCCGCGGCGGCCGACGCAGGCGTCTCGAACGGCGTCTCGTCACCGCTGTCCAGGCCGGGCCCAGCGTCCGTCAGATCCAGGTAGGCGCCTTCCAACGTGCCGTCCGCGACACGGAGCTGATGCGCCGTCACCCGCAGGCGGGCGAGCAGGGCGACGACCGCCTCGACGGTGCTGTCGGAGCCCTCGATGGTGACCTGGCCGTCGCCGCGGACCCGCACGGCGCGTACGCCCGGCAGGGTGGCGGTCTCGGCGTCGGTGAGCGGGCGGGACGGGGTGAACGAGACGACCGTGCCGCGCGCGGAGCGGCGGACCAGGCCGGCGGGGGTGTCGAGGGCGACGACGCGCCCGGCGTCCATGACGGCGACGCGGTCGCACAGTCGTTCGGCCTCCGCCATGAAGTGCGTGACCAGCAGGACGGACACGCCGCGGTCGCGGACGTCCTCGATCAGGTCCCAGGTCTCGCGGCGGGCGTGGGGGTCCAGGCCGGTTGTGAGCTCGTCCAGCACCACCACGCGCGGGGCGCCGATCAGGGCGAGGGCGATGAACAGGCGCTGCTTGCGGCCGCCGGACAGCTTGGCGAACGGGACGTGGAAGTGCCCGGTGAGGCCGAGGCGTTCGGCGAGGTCGCGCCAGTCGGCGGGGCGGGGGTAGCAGGCGGCGTACAGCTCGAGGGCCTCGCGCACGGTGAGCTTGGCGGGCAGCGCACACTCCTGCAACTGCGCCCCGAGCAGCGCCCGGACCCGGTCCCGGTCGGCGACGGGGTCCATCCCGGCGACGCGGACAGTGCCCGCGTCGGGGACGCGCAGGCCCTCGACGCACTCGACGGTGGTGGTCTTCCCGGCGCCGTTCGGGCCGAGCAGGCCGAAGATCTCGCCTTCGGCGACGGACAGGTCGACGCCGTCGACGGCGGTGGTGGATCCGTAGGCCTTGCGGAGTCCGGTGACTTCGATGATCGGCATGCCCCAAGATTCGCCGCCGGGCCGGGGTACGGACATCGGCCGACCCGCTCGAACGCCCATCAACCGATCGGCTGATGGCGCCCTACGACCCGACGGGGGTAGAGGCCGGCACATGGTCGCGCTGCACGCCGGAGGATTGGCCCCGCGCACGCCGGAGGGCCGGCCCCGCGCCGACCGGTACGGCCTGCCCGAACACAAGCCCGACGGCGACGCAGCCGGGAGCGCGCGGGTGCCGCCCTGCGGGGCCGACGAGGCCTGGCCCGGGTCGGGCGCGGGCCGGACGCGGGTCGGACGCCCCCGATCACGGCGGCGCTCCGGGTGAGGGCCGCGGCGCGGCCCGGCATGGAGGTGTCGGCTTTCGCGGACGCCTTTATGGCGCGGACGAGTACCGGCGATGGCCGGGCCCGGTGGTTGGGAGATGCGTGCGACGCCTCAGCGCTGTCGTGCCCTGGGAGCGTCGCGGTAACCGTGTTGCTGACGAGGACGCTGTCGCCCTGGACGTGCGCGGCAACGTCGCATGGGATCCGGCTCGTGGGCGGGGCTGGGGTGCGGTCTCGTGGCCGAGCCGTCGGCGCGCTACCGGTCCAGGGCCTCTGTGCGGACCTGCGTGAGGGTGACGGCGACGCCGCCGTGGCGCAGGAACGCCGCCGTGCGTTCCATCTCGACGAGGGTGCCGGTCATACCGGTGCCCGCCAACGCGTCGGCGAGGGCGCGGGTTTCGGTGAGCGTGCGGCTGTACGCCTGCCGAAGGGCGCGCAGCACGGCCGTCCTGTTGACGGGGGCGGGGGCAGCCAGGCGTAGGCGGGTGGGGCCGTGTTCGGAGAGCAGGGCCTGGCGGATGTCCTCGGGCGTGGAGTGCGCGCCGCGGCCGCACTCGGCCCAGGCCTCGCCGCAGGTGCGGCAGCAGGCCTCCGTCCCCCACTCGACACGGGTACCCAACAGCGTCTGCCCAAGGTCGAGTGCGAGGGCCCCTCCGCACGCACCACACGTGGCTGAGGCCCGAACACCTTGGCTGATCACGGGGAGGCTCCTGCAGTGGTGGGTCAGGGGGACTTCTGCGGCACAAGGTTGGCCCACTCCGCCGCGTGACGCGCCGTCAGCGTGCGAGCGAGCCGCCAGGTGCGTTGCGGGCCTCGCCTGTTGGGGGATGGACGTCGAAGACCTGCACCGTCCCGGACCTGTCTGCCGGCGGTGGCCATCTCCCCCTCCCGACTTTGGATTGTCCGCGCGGCCGAACGGCCGTCAAGGCGCGGTGGACCGGTCTTCGACAGGTGGCCTGTCGCGTGCTGTTGGGGGCGCCTTGACAGCCGCCCGGCCGCGCTTCAAACCGCGGCAACTATCGGGAGGGGGAGGCGGTGTGGAGGCGCAATGCGTGCTTCGCGTCGCCGTCCTGCGGTCCCAGCGTGGTCGCTGCTCGGGTTTTGACGACTCGTGACCAGCCGCCACCAGGCGGTACGGGCGAGCCCGGGCACGCGCGCCTTCACACCCCGCGGCCCTTCCGACAGCTGCCGGGTTTTCTGCGCGGACAGGCGGCTGTCACGCCGCCCCGACAGCACGCGACAGGCCGCCGCCGGCAGGCAGGTCAGGGACGGTGCGGGCGGGCGCAGTCCCCGCCGCGACGGAGCAGCGTCGGCGACGCGGTCAGCCGGTCTCTTCCTCGTCCCGGAGCACGAAGCAGACCTCCTGCGGCATCCCGTCGCCGAGGAGACCTCCGCTCGCGATCACCGTGTCGGCCACTGCGGCGTTGTTGCCGCACACGTTCGCGCTGTTCATGACGCCCACGTTGATGTCGCTGGCCGCGAGGACGTCGTTGAGGACCTCGTCAAGGACAGGGCCCGGCACCTGCGAGACCGCGGTCGGTGGCGCGGCGACGGCCGGAGCCGCGGCTCCCGCGATCACGGCAAGGGCGGCCGACACCACGGCGGCGGCAAGGCGGGCGCGCGTACGCATGAGGTCTCCCGGCATGGGTCTCGCTGTCGGACGTCCATCACACCGGCGCGCACGGGCGGGGCATCCGGATTGGTCGGACGGTGGGCGTGTTCCAGTCCGGTCGCTCGAGCTGCGAACCGGGGGTCGCGCAGTGCTGGGCTACGGTCGCACCTGCCACGAACGGTCCGCCTCAGCGCGAGCCAATTCGGCGGCGTACTGACTCGCGTCGAAGTGGAACTCCGGCAATGGGTAGGGATCGGGGTCGAGCGGGGACTCCCGCGGCATCCCCCAGTCCGACCACTGCACGATCTCCCCGAACCGCTGGACGACCACGGTCAAAAAGCCGCAGCAGCCACCGGTGCACTCCGGTTCCCCCAGTTCCAGGCGGCGTGCCTCGTCGATCGTCCGGAGAGGGCTGGGGCGGCCGGCCGGCAGCACATCAGCCGCGTAAGGTCCGCGGCCGCCTTCGCGAACCGCCTGTTCGACCACGTCCTCGCCGTTGACCCGGAACCGCACCTGGGCAGCGAACCGGGGTCCCGGCGGCACCACCACGATCTCCAAATGATCGAACATCAGACCACCCTATGAAGCCCGCTGATGTCGGCGTACGGCCAATTCCTGGTTCCGGCGGTCCGGTGGGAGGGGCCACGAGACGCCTCCCGTTCTCGTGAACGTCGACCGCGGCCTGCTCGGGCTCTGTCTCAAGTTCTGTGGAGTGTGAACTGTGCGGTATCGCCGACCGTGGCTCTGGGCTCGTTGGTCGGGACGTGACATGCTCGCCCCGTCGCTTCAACAGGTGTCGCCGGGGCATCCGAGGCCCTATGGCCGAACCAATGGGAGTAAGAGGCGGTGAAAGCGGCAGCCGCACGCGTGACTCGCGACCGGAGTCCTGAATAGACCCCATTGGATCCCGGCCTTTCGCCCGAGCAGGGTGGGCCTGCAGAGGCGCCGGAAGCCCTCGCGAGCCGGCGTCGCGCAACGCTCTGTCCTGGCTGCTCCACAGAACTTGAGCCAGAGCCGCAACTCGTGGACAGAGCCACCCGCTCGCCGCGAACGCGTGACCCCACGCCGTCGGATGGGCTGCTGTAGAAGCTGGACGTGGGCGTTTCCACGGGATTCGGCGTGTCCCGCGGCGCGTGTGCGGCGCACCGCCGTCGGTGCGCGTCCGTACAGTCCGGCGCCATGAGCACCCGCACCCAGACCTCCCTCGAAGAGCCCGACGAGGAGCCGCGCCGCCGCGAACGGCTGCCGTCCCCTGTCCAGGACGAGACCGATGACGACGTGCTCCTGGCGAAGCTGGCCATGCGTGCCTGGTGCCCCGGGCAGCGCTTCGACCGGGAGTGGCTCCCGAGCGGGTGGATCGCCGAGCGGTACGGTCCGGAGCGGATGGCGCGGTGGCTCGGCCACGCGGCGACGCGCACCGCTGGCGGCGAAACGGACATCGAACTCCCGGCGCTGGCCGAGGAGGTGGCGGCGTTCTTCGCCGGCGCCGCGCGCGGACCGGTGTTCGCGCCGGCGTCCGCGGCCGACGTCGCGGCGGCCGAGCAGCTGATCGGGTACGCGCTGCCGGACCTGCTGCGCCGCGTCTACACCGAGATCGGTGATGGCGGCTTCGGCCCAGACTCCGGGCTGGTGTCGCTGCGCCGCGGGAACCGCAGGCCCGGGGACGTCACCGACTGGCCGTCCGTCCACACGGACCGCGCCGCCGACCACGACTACATGCCGCCTGCATCCTGGCTGCACCTGGCCAACGGCGGCTGCACGATGGAGTGGCAGCTCTCGCTCACCGCGGTCGACAACCCAGTCCTCCTCTACGACGCCGACGGCTGGGTATCGGACTGGGGAGAGACCCCCCACGATGGCTTGCGCCACGCCATGCCGCTACGTCGCTGGCTGTCGATCTGGGCCAACGACGGACAGGTGTGGGACGACTTCCTCGCCACCTGTTGATCCGCAACCGGCTGCCGGAAGGACGCACCGGCCGTAGCGTCCGTCCCGCCGCGGACGGGCGCGCGGTCAGGCCGGGTGGTGTGGGAGCCGTGCAGGGCAGTCGGCTTTCCGGGATGATCGTCCGCGCCCTCTGGTTCGATGTGTGCTCCCGACACGCACCAGGAGCGGGCAACGCGCTTGACTCGCGATCGGCGTGCACTGCACCCCGCCGGTATCTGACGTGCGCCGCACGCCCTGTCGCGACGCGGTGAACCGCTGTCAGGACGGCGAGTTCGGCGTCCATCGGCGCAACGGCGGATCACCGTCCAGCGCCCACAGGAGCGGGTCGCGGACGAGCTGATGCCAGGGCGTCGATGTATCGCGGGCGTATCGGAAAACGCATACGTCACCGCAACTGTCTTCCGTCTTCAGTGGAGGCATGGACCGCGGCAGACGCTGACGGTCCCCGAGGGCGCCGCTCATACCTGAAATCGAACGGACCTATCCCCTCCGCGACCGCTCCCCAAGATCTGTGCCAGAACCCAGAACTCGGGTTCTGGGCTCAGGTTCTGTGGTGCGTGCACGCAGGCTGCACGCGGTGGGATGGCGTCCCATTGCGTGGTGTAGCGGATCTTGACGGGGGTGTGCGCTGTTTGTGTGCCGTGGTGTGCATCGGCTGCCGGTGAGCGCTCCCTGAACGCGCGAGTGCCATCGTGCAACTCTCCGAGGTGAACGGGCAGTTCGACCTTGGAGGTGCACGATGGCCTTGTCCCAGCATGACCTACTTCGCTTGCTTGAGTCACTACGTTCCGCTGATGGTCTTGAACTCGTCCGCTCCGCGGCCGAGCGTCTGCTCCAGGAACTGATCGAGGCCGAGGCCACCGCGCAGATCGGCGCCGAATGGGGCGAGCACACCGACACGCGCACCGCATACCGCAACGGCCACCGCGACAAGACCGTCACCAGCCAGGCCGGCGATCTGGAGCTGGCCATCCCGAAACTGCGGGCGGGGAGCTTCTTCCCCAGCCTGCTGGAGCGCCGCCGGCGCATCGACCAGGCCCTCTACGCGGTGGTCATGGAGGCCTACGTCCACGGGGTGTCCACCCGCTCGGTCGACGACCTGGTCTGCGCGCTGGGCTCGCACACCGGGATCTCCAAGAGCGAGGTCTCGCGGATCTGCGCGGGCCTGGACGAGCAGCTCGACGCGTTCCGCACCCGTCCGCTGGACCACACCCGGTTCCCCTACCTCTACCTCGACGCGACCTACGTCAAGGCCCGCGTCGAACACCGGATCGTGTCCCAGGCCGTGGTCATCGCCACCGGCGTCACCGAACACGGCGGCCGGGAAGTCCTCGGCGTCCAGGTCGGCGACAGCGAGACCGAGGCCTTCTGGACCGCGTTCCTGCGCTCCTTGCGGGCGCGCGGTCTCGCCGGGGTCCGCTTGGTCCTGTCCGACAGCCACGCCGGCCTGGTCGCGGCCGTCCGCGCCGTGATGATCGGAGCTGCCTGGCAGCGCTGCCGCGTCCACTTCGTCCGCAACGTCTTCGCCGTCATCCCCAACGGCGCCGCCGAGATGGTCGCCGCGACCATCCGCACCATCTTCGCCCAGCCCACCGCCACCGCCGTCCGCACCCAACTCGACAGCGTCGCCGACCTGCTCGGCCACCAGTTCCCCAAGGTCAAGGACATGCTCCTCGACGCCAAGGAGGACCTCACCGCGTTCGCCGACTTCCCCCACCAGCACTGGAAGAAGATCCAGTCGACGAACCCCCTCGAACGCCTCAACCGCGAGATCAAACGCCGCTCCGACGTCGTCCAGGTCTTCCCCAACACCGACGCCGTCACCCGCCTGGCCACCGCCGTCCTCGCCGAACACCACGACGAATGGATCGCCTTCCCCCGTCGCTACCTCTCCAGCGAGAGCATGACCGGGCTCTATCCCGACAACCCCGCCCTCACCACCGACTGATCACCTACACCACAGCAAGGGACATGACCCGCGGTGGACGTTCGTCGAACAGTTTGCGGGGCTGACGCGGCGGTACGGTCAGCGCACCGAGCGCCTTAGGTCGGTGGTGATGGCCGTCGGGCTTGCGCTGGCGGGCCGCGGTGGTGCCCGTCTGGCACGCGTCTTCGGTGTCGCGATAGGCCGCAGCACTCTGTTACGCCTGGTCTGTGTGCTTCCCGAACCGGGGCTGGCCACCCCGCGTGCGGTCGGCATCGATGAGTACGCCACCCGCAAGGGTCGCACCTGCGGTGCCGTCATCATCGACCTCCAAACGCACCGGCCAATCGACATGCGGCCCGATCGTGAGACGTCCACGGTCGCCGCCTGGCTGAAGGAGCGACCCGGCATCGAAATCGTCTGCGGCGACCGGGCGCCGCTCTTCGCCGAAGCCGCCGCCGTCGTTGCCTGCAAGCGCGTTCTGATGGCGTGGCACTCTGCGGTTGCCAGCTGCATACGACACGAACACAGGAGTACTCCGCACATGACCAGCACATCGTCGGAGCGGAAGCTCGTGTTTGCCCAGGACATCACCCGCGAAGACGTCCGTGTGCTTGAGGAGTTCCTGCACACGCAACTTGGCCGAGTGTCCGACCGGGTGGGTGAGAGCGGCGAGACCGCCTTCGCGATCAACGCCCTGGTCAGCCTGGTTGCCGACTCGGCGGGACTGCTCCACATGCTGCTGAAGGTGAAGCAGCCCGATTGGTGGCAGAAAGCGATGATCGTGAGCGAATGGCAGCGACTGCGCCTCATCGCCCACCCCTACAACCACTGCGACGGATTCGATCACGAACGTTGGTGGCGTCGCATCGATCGGTACGACGCCGACGACACATTCATCACGCAGCGACGTTTGGCAACCGGCGACCCGCACGCATGACTCTGAGTTGCCGGGCGCAGAGGGCACCACGGAACCTGAGCCAGAGCCCCAACTCGTGAACATCTCGCCATTGCGCAGGGAACTCAATCGCCAGTGGACGCATGGTCGTTGGCCCGACGCCGTCAGGCCTCGGCGGGGTACCGGACGCTACGACAGGTGATCCACGCCGCAAGGCTCCGAAGGAACAGATCCCCCTCATCGCGCCTACCACTGTCGTCGCCGCTGCGGCGCTGTCCGTGGTGGCGTGCGCCGCGCCGCGCCGACGGCAGCTGCGCCGCGTGAACACCGGTCTGCAGTTCAACGTGTCGGCGGCATGCTGTTCACGGATGGCACCTTGCCGGTGTGCGCTCGTCTCGGACAGCAGCATCCGCGGCCGATAATGTCTGGCTTCATGGATCTACCGACGGTCACGGCCGAGGCCCGGCGACGCATTCTCAAGGGGGTGGCACGCAGTCCTGCCGCGCCCGACCGCGTCCTGCACCGCCTCATGCGGAAGCCCTGGGCAGCGACGGAGATCGCCGGCCGTCGTCAGCAGATGACCGAACAACTCGCCACCGCTCTCCTGGAGACGGGCAACAACCAGGTAGCGGCCGCGCTCGGCCGTAACAGGGACCTTCCCACCCCGGTCCGCTGGCGGCTCGCCGCCCACGCTGACGCCAAGGTGCGCAGTACGGCAGTCCGGCGGTTCGCATGGCCCCCGGCCAAGCCGGGCTGCGAGATATCCGTCGCCTTGCTGACCCATCTGGCGGCTGACGTCGACCCTGAGGTGCGGTCCGAGGTCGCCGGTCACAACAACACACCGGATGACGTGCGCACAAGGCTGGCTTCTGATCCGGTCGTGGAGGTTCGGGTCGCCGTAGCGACCTGGTGGAAGACACCGACGGCGGACGTCCGCCGAGCCCTGCTGTCGGATCCTGAGCCCCTGGTCCGAAAGGCGGCCTGCTCGCCCTGGCATCCCGTCCCGCCTGCGGACCTCCGCCCGAGGCTGCTCGCCATGGCGGAGACGCGGCCGCTCGTAGCACCCCACGTCAGCCTCACGCCCGCACTTGCGGCGGCGCTCGCCCGCGACCCCGACGAGGAGGTACGCGCCGCCGTGGTGGGCAACCCCGATCTGCCGCAGGCTCTGCGCGATGAGCTCGCCGCCGAACGCAACGCCCTGGTGCGGTACTCGCTTCTGGTCGCGCCGCACACCCCCGCCGAGACCCGCGAACGGTTGTACGAGGAAGTACGCGCCGGAGCCGACGACGACGACGAGTGGTTCATCGTTGACGGGCTTCTCCCGGCGGCCTGGATGAGCCGCGATTTGAACTGGCTGCGAAAGGTATCTCCAGACGAGCGGCTGACGCTCGCGGGCTCCCCCCTGGCCTTCCTGCGCTGCGGCGTGGCCTCATGGTCCGATGACCTCCCCGAGGAGGCCGTGAAGCGCTTGCTCAACGATCCGGACCCTCAGGTGCAGAAGGTCGCTGCCCTCTGCGCAGCATCCCCGTCGGCGGAGGACCTTGAGCGGATCGTCTGGGAACACGGGGATCATCGCAAGGTCCGCCCCGGAATCCTGGGACGGTCCGACTTCCCGTCGCAGGCATACCTGCGGTTCGCGACGTCCGAACGGGCACAGCTGCGAGCCGCAGCCGCAACGGCCGCCCTGCCGGCGGACATCCTGGAGAAGCTCGCCGCCGACGTCGAGCCGCGGGTCCGTGCCGCGGCCGCCGGCAATCCCAGCCTGCCCTTGCGGTGCCTTGCGCCGCTTCTCGCCGACGAGCAGCGCAACGTGGCCGAGGAAGCCGGCGCCTCCGCCCACATGCCCGTGGAGTGGATGGACGCCCTGCTGGCCGCCGAGGGCATGGAGTAGCCAGCGTATCGCTTCCTTCTCTCAGCCCTCGTAGCGGGCGAGCCTCCGACGCAGCACGAGGTTCTCACCCTGCGCGACCCCCAGGGCCTTCCGAAGCTTCGCCACCTCTTCCCGACAAGCTTGTCGCTTGACCGTTGAGGCGGCCTTGGGCCGCGGCGAGTGATCGGGCGAGGAACAGCTGTGCATGCGCGGCGATGACGATCCACGTCCAGCGGTCGGCGGATTCGGGATCGCGGAGCCGCAGCGCGGTCCAACCGAGGGTCTGCTTGAACAGACGGAACGTGTGCTCGATGTCGAACCTCCGTAGGAACGCCTGCCAGCAGCGGTCGACGTCCGCAGGCGTCGCATCCGTCTTGGAGCACCACAGCCAGACCGGCTTCGGGGTGCCGCCTTTGGGCAGGTCGACTTGGAGGTGCCGGATGACCGTCCCGGAGATCATCGGGAGTTCGTCGCTGTGGCGGACCCACGCACATCGGCGGGTCAGCCGCGGGTGGAGCCGGTCCCAGGCCGTTGCCCGCGCGGTGCCATAGCGGGAGGTTTCGGTAGTGGTGACGGCCTGGGGTTCGCCCCGTGTGTCGGGCTTGCCGAACATGAACTCGCCGCCGTGCTTGGGCGGTCAGCCACCTCGAGGTGGATGGGCGTACTTCGGTGTCGGGCGCCGAAGGACGCGGTCCGAGCGCATTCGCCCGAGCACCTCGACCGGCAGGTCGGCCAGCAGGTAAGAATTGCCCGGCGGTTACCAGCCTCTCGACAACCACGCGGATCTGCATGGTGGTCGCCTCGGCGACGTCCTCGCCCGGTCCGAGACGGACCGCGACCGGCCCGGGCTGGTGTCCGCGTTTGGTCGCAGCCACTTAGAGCGTTTCCCCCTCGGGGGTACGTTCGGTGCCGGAGCAGATCGCTGCTCTGGGGTCTGGTGGCGATTCTTGGCGGCTACCAACCGATTTCGCCCGGGCCCAGCATTCGCAGCCCCGCCTGCTCGGCCAGCCACTCGGCACGCCGGTCGCCTTCGGCAATGCTCCATTTCACGTGGACGTAGACCCGGTGTCCGACAGCGGGCTGCGACCGGTAGATGCCCGCGCAGTTGAGCATCAGTTGCACCTCGGAGTACTCGTCCCGGCGCGGCAGGCCGAGTTCAGGGACCTCAGGCCACGCGACTTCCCATCCGACGGCGGCGATCAGATGGCCGGCCGCGTCGAGGAACGGCGCTTCGACGCCCTGCTTGGACCAGTACATCGCTTCCAGCTCCCACCAGCCCGGACGCGCCGTTCCCTCACCGCACTGCGAGATCGTCACGGGTGTATCGGGCTCCGACAGGATGCCCAGCAGCCCGTCGAGCACCGGTCTCTCCGGCGCGTCCGCCCACAACGTGGTGTGCACATCGCCCGTATCGGCCAGGGCCAGCAGCCGCTGGGCGGCATCGTGCGCCGCTCCCAGGTCGTCGGACTCGAACACCGGAAAGTACCTGGTCTGCCCCATACCCGCAGATCCTGCCAGGCCACGTTCGGGACACTTGGGCGGCCTCGCGGTACGGTCCGTCGTCGGTCAACCTGGTGGCCGGGAGGCTGGCGGCGGACGTCGGCGACATGTCAGAGCTGGTTCAGGCGCCGCGCCTGTTCGGGGTGTTCTCGCGGGTGAGGCGTCGGCTCATGAGGTCGATCGGAGCGATGCGCTTCGGTTTCGTAGTCACGGGCGAGTCGCCGGTGGTGCATGAGCCGGCCGAGGGTGCGTTCGACGATCCAGCGCCAGGCGATGACCTTGAACCCGCGTGTCCGGTCGTCGGGGCCGCGTCGAACGACGTGGACGTCGATGCCGAGTTCGGTGCTGGTTGCGGTAGCCGGTGCAGGGTTCTGACCTGCGTTGGTGCGGCGGCGTTCGCGTGGGGGCGCCGCTGTTCGCGTACTACCTGAACCTTCGTCGACCACCTCGGGCTGCGGCGGCGACTCCAGGACACTCGTGACGTGGGTACTGGCCCGCCAACGCGCGAGCGGCCGTGGGCATCCTGCGAGAGCGTCTCCTGTCGGTGAGCAGGCTTCGTTGGGGCACCACAGCAGTGGCAGCAGGTCGCAGCCCTCGGGGAAGAACATGGTGGGTGCGTCTCGCGCGAAGACCTGCAGCAACGGCTGGTAGGCATTGGGCCCGTCATGCTCGGATGACGCCGTGCACCACGGCCACGGTTCGTCCGCGGGCCACAGCAGCGGCCCGCTCACGGACGAGTTGCGCACACCGGGGTTGCCGCGCTGCGGGTGCGCGAGCTTAGAACCCGAGGCCGACACAGCCGTTTTCTCCGCTTCTGCGAAACGCTGGCTACGGCCATCGACTACGGGCCTCGCAAGCACGCGGGGGCGCAGGAGCTCAGCCTGTCGGCTTCGCGGGCTCGTCCGCTACCAGTCCGCACGCATAGGGAAACAAGCGCAACCGGTAGCCCCAGTCCGGGTTCGGTGAGCCGTCGGCCATCTCATTGAGCACGTGGACAAGCCGTTCCTGCTGTTCGGCCGGCAGGTCCTCCAGGACCCAGGCCACGCTCTCCAGCATCTTCACGGCCGAGTCAGGGTCCACCTCGTGGTCGTCGCAACCCTCCAGCCACGACACGATCCCCACGACAAGGCCGGCGAGCACCGGCACCAACGGATCTCTCTCGCTCACCCTGGCAGGTTATCCACGCGGCCTGACAAGCCGAAGATCACCAACAGCATCCAGAACTTGAGCCGGAGCCTGTGAACTGAGAACGTTTGCGCCCCGTTTCGGGGAACGCTCGGGCCCCGGCGGCGGCCGGGGTGTTCAGGAGTTCTGGAAACGCCTGTGGTCGGGCGGCCGTGGTGGTGTCACCGGCTTCGGGTGCTGCGGCTCGCTCGCGCGAGGGAGAAGCGGGTTGGGGCAGCAGAGGTACAGGGGCGGCGGTTCAGAAGGGTGGCGGCAGGTCGTCGTCGGGCCACCAACACGGGAGGTCGTCACCGGGTGGGGTGCTTGGCGTTGTCGGCAGCGGGGGAACGGGGTAGGCGAACCGTAGGCCGTGGACGAGTTGCCGCACGGTGCTCAGCAGACCGTGGTGACGGGCGAACCACGGCACCTCGTCCAGGACCTTCTCCGTGTCGGCGACGACGAAGGAGTCGACCACGGCGCGCAGGGAGTCCGGGACGGGGTCGTCGGTGAGGCAGAGCCAGCCGAGGGCGGCCGCGACGCGCGTGTCCGCCGGCTGGTCCGGGTCGGGCCACAGGGCGCCGAGCCAGTCGGCGGTGTCGGGGCCGCGGTGGCTGCGGGCGAGTTCCGCGCAGGCCAGGACGAGTGCGGCGCGGACCGCGGGCACCTGCTCGGTGGCCAGCCGGGCCCGCAGGGCGGCCGTGACGAGGTCGGCGTGGTCGATCACGGTTGCGAGCGTGTCGGCGGCGGCGGTCCGCACGTCCGGGGCGGGATCGTGGAGCAGGGCCAGGAGCAGGTCGGTGTCGGCGGTGATGGCCAGGCGTGACGCTTCGATGGTCCAGGTCATCAGGTAGCCGTCGCAGGAGAAACGCCAGCCCGGACGGTCGGTGACCAGGAACGAGTCGCGGGTCGCCCCGTAGTCGCCGTGGCGGGCCACGGCGGCGGCCAGGCGCAAGGCGCGGACGCGGCACGGTGTCGCCGGGGTGGCGGCCAGGCGCAGCAGGAACGGGACGAGCAGCGGGGCGCTGGCGTTGACCTCGTAATCCGGGAACAGGTGCCTCGTCAGGTCGACCAGTGCGCGGCCGGCCGTCTCGGGGTCGGCGGAGCAGGCCTGCACGAGCAGGCGCTTCACCAGCATTCCCTCGCCTGGGCCGTGGCCCTGCCGTGAACAAAGCCACGGCCGCGCCGCTGCGTCGACGGGTCCGTCCGCTCGACGCCGGGTCGGCGCCGACGCGACAGCCGTGGCGCGCCGTGGGCGGCTCCTGACCGAGCGTGGGCCGGGTGACCGCCCGGCGTCGCTGACCGTTGTCGACCGGTGTGTCGCACGCGTCACCGTTGCGTCGGATACCCCCCACCCGTACGGTAGGACATATGAAGACCTCTTCAGATGTGCTCGTGGGGGACGACGCCGACGCCACGTGCGGCATCCGGGTCGTCGACGCCGAGCGGGTACGTGCCGTCCGGGCCGCGCTGCCCGCCGAGTCGCACGTCGCCGACACCGCCGCCGTCTTCGCGCTCCTCGGCGACCCCGGCCGCCTCAAACTGCTGGTCGCGCTCCTCGAGGGCGAGATGTGCGTGTGCGACCTCGCCGCCGCGTGCGGGCAGGGCGAGTCCGCCGTCTCGCACCAACTGCGCCTGCTGCGCGCGCACCGCGTCGTCACCGCGCGGCGCGCCGGGCGGATGGCCTACTACCGGCTCGCCGACGCCCACGTCCGCCTGCTCCTGGACGTCACGCTCGCGCACCTCGAGCACACCGGCCCCGAAACCGCTGTGGCACCGAGTGACCCCGCGCCCGTACCCGCTTCGGCCGTGAGCGGAGGCACCGCGCGATGACCTCCGCCACCGCACCCGGCGCCCCCGGCGGGCACCGGCACGACGACGAGCACACCGACCACGCCGACCACGCCGACCAAGCGCACGAGCACGAGCGCGACCACGAGCACGAGCAGAACCAGGGCCGCAAGCGGGGCCACGGTCACAGCCACGACCACGGCTCGGGCGGTCACGCAGGCCACTCGCACGGCGTCAGCGCCGACGCGGACCGCCGCTACCTGACCGCAGCCCTCGCCCTCATCGGCCTGTACATGCTGGTCGAGGTCGTCATCGGTGTCATCGCGCAGTCCCTGGCGCTGATCACCGACGCCGGCCACATGCTCACCGACGCGGTCTCCATCGTCCTCGCGCTGGTGGCGATGCGGCTCGCCGCACGCCCCGCGCGCGGCCGCTGGACGTACGGCCTCAAGCGCGCCGAGATCCTCTCCGCACAGGTCAACGGCATCACGCTGCTCCTCCTCGTCGTCTGGTTCACGTACGAGGCGGTCCGCCGCCTGATCTCCCCGCCCGACGTCGCGGGCGGCCTGGTCGTCGTCACCGCCGTCGCCGGCATCGTGATCAACGTCGCCGCGGCCTGGCTCATCAGCCGCGCCAACCGCACCAGCCTGAACGTCGAGGGCGCCTACCAGCACATCCTCAACGACCTGTGGGCGTTCATCGCCACCGCGATCTCCGGCGTCATCGTCCTGACCACCGGCTTCGCCCGCGCCGACGCCATCGCCTCGCTCGTCGTCGCAGGCCTCATGCTCAAGGCCGGCGTCGGACTCGTCCGCGAGTCCTGGAAGATCCTCCTCGAAGCCGCCCCCGCCGGCCTCGACCCCGACCTCATCGGCGGCGAACTCGCCGCCCAGGAAGGCGTCGCCGAAGTCCACGACCTGCACATCTGGACCATCACCTCCGGCTTCCCCGCCCTGTCCGCGCACGTCCTCGTCGACCCCGGGCACGACTGCCACGCCGTCCAGGTCACCCTGCAGCGCCTGCTGCGCGCACGCTGGGACATCGACCACACCACCCTCCAGGTCGACCACGCCCCGCCCGGCGTCTGGGAGATCGCCGACGCCCCTGGAGAAGCCGACGCGCACTGCGCCGACCCCCACGGCACCGTCCACCGGCCCACCGCGCCGCGGACCGTCCCCGAGGCTTGACCAACCGCTGACCCAACGCCGAACCGCGGGCCCGCCCCCACTGCCAGCATGAGCCGCATGCCGACCACCCAGCCGACCCCGCCCGCCTCGCCGGGCGAACCGGGCGGGCCCGCCGCACCGTACGCATCACCCCGCCCCGCCGGAACCCGGCCCGGGCAGCCGTACACCCCGGCCCTCACACCGGCGTCCGGCGCGGCACCCGCCGAGAACCTCGGCCCGACGCCGCGCCGGTCGCCCGCCAAGGTGCGCGCGCACTTCTACTCCCAGCCGCTCATCGTCCTCGCGCTCATCGTCGGATTCGTCCTGGTCGCGGCCGTCTACCTCATCGGCCTGCTCGGGAACGTGGTCAACCCCGGAGGGGGAGGCGGCAGCAAGGGCGTCAACCGCACCTCGTCCAACAGCCTGTGGATGAGCCGCCGCCGGCTCCGCCACGAACTGCGCGGCACCGACGCCGAATGGCGCGCCTGGGCCGACTCCCACCTGCGCGCCGCCATCGCCAAGGTCGAGGCCACCGACGCGAAACGCCGCGCCAAGGCCGACCCGTCCAAGCCGCCGCTCCCGCCGCCCAGCGTCTGCCTCGTCGCCGCCGACCGCCGCACCCTCACGGCCGCCGACGTCGACGCCCTCGTCCGCCCGCTCGGCTGGTACGTCGAGGTGGAGCACCGCGACCGGCAGATATGGGTCACCCGCAACGACGCGTGACCCCCCGACGGCGTCCAGGGCGCCTGCGACGCGGGGGAGCAGTCCGGAAGTCCTGCCGGGTGCCGGGGGCCTGCGCCGGGGCTTGACGGCCGTCCCTGGCACTCCCTGGCCCGCCAACGTGCGCGGCCTTGCCCCTCCGCGTGCCGCGCCGCGCCGCGCGCGGACGCCGTCGAGAGCCACCCACGCGAACGACGCTGAACCCCGGCGCCCGGTTTCAGGCAGCGCAGCCCCGGTACGCCCCAGGTCAGCCTCGCAATGCCTGGGGGCGCCTGGGGTCCCGCCCCTCGCGGGTGAGTACGAACGCGGATGCCACCGCACCTGCGGCGTCACGATGCTCGGAACATGCCCTCCACGACACCGCCGCCCCCGAGGCCTTCGAAGCCCCCGACGCCGTACACGCCGCCGACACAGCTCTGGTGGGCCCGGCCCGTTCCGGATATCCCCCTCGACCGCGGCGAACGACGCGACCCGACCGCGGATTTCGCTGTTGTGCTCGCCTGCGTCGTCGGGTTCCTGAGCAGCGGGTACCCCGTCGGCCTGCTGTTCTTCTCGATGTTGCCCCCCGACTCGTGCGAGCCGGGGTCGTGCGGAGGCGGAGTACGCCCCGAAACCGTCGTCCTCGCCCTGGGGTTCCTCGCCGAGATCGGCCTGGTCCTCGCGGCCGGCCAACTCTGGCGCCGCCGTCAGCGCGTCGCGCGGTGGGCCTGCGCGCTCGTCGCGCCGGCGATGCCGTGGCTCGCGCTGGGCGTCGTGACGGGGAAGGTGTAGCCGCCGCGCCCTCGCCCGGGGGACGGCCACAGGCACCGGCCCCCGCCGCGTCACGGCGGGCGTGGGACGCTGGCGCGGACCGGGCTGAATCCTTCCGGTACCCGCGCGCCTCTCATAGGCGTGCGGACGACAGGCGTCCGCCACCGTCTCCGGGAGGACCCCATGACCGCCGTCGTCATCGCCGCCGCGGCCGCCGCAGTGCTGCTGTGCGCGTGCACCCTCACCCTGCGCCGCCGCCGGAGGCGTTCGCGTGGCTGACCGGCACACCTGGCCCGGCGCGACCCTCGTCAGCGCGGCGCAGCAGGGCGACGCCGACGCGATCACCGCGCTCGTGCACGGCTCGTACCCGCACGTGCGCCGGTTCGCGCACTCGCTGTGCGCCACGCCCCAGGACGCGGAGGACGCCGCCCAGGAGGCGCTGATCATCCTCTACCGCAAGATCGGGATGCTGCGGGCGTCCGGGGCGCTGGCGTCGTGGATGTTCCGGATCGTCCGGAACGAATGCCTGCGCCGGGCCCGCTCGGTGGTCCACCGGGAACAGGTCTACGGCGTCGGTGCCGACGGCGCGTTCGACGGCCCGGGCGGCCCCGGCGGGACCGGCGGGACCGCGCGGTCGGCGGAGGAGGACGTGCTGGTGCGGCTGGACGCCGAACGCGTCGCGGCCGCCGTCGCCGCCCTGCCCGCCGACCAGCGGCAGGTGCTGATCATGCGCGACATCCAGGGCCTTCCCGGGCGTACCGTCGCCGACCGGCTCGGGCTCAGCACCCCCGCGATGAAGTCCCGCCTGCACCGCGCGCGTTCGGCGGTACGCGAGGCCCTGCGGGAGGAACCGTGGCCGGACGGGACCGGCCCCCGCGACGGGGCACGGGCAGGCGGGGAGGCCGACCCCCGCCGCCCGCTGCGGGACTGCCTGCACGGCGAGACGGAGACGGCGACCGCGACCGGCACTGGAGGCATCGATGCGTGAAATCACACTGGACAGCCCGGCCGCGGTGTCCGCCGCGGCCCACGACCCCGGCGGGACCGGTGCCGGGACGGCCCGTGGGCCCGCCCCCGACGCGGGGCCCGCGAAGGCGGGCATGCGCGAGCGCGTGCAGGAGCTCCCGGTCAAGGCCCGTACCGTCGCCGCCGTCGAGGGCGTGGTCGGGGCCGGGGCCGAAGGCCGCGAGGCCGTCACCGGGTCCGCGGACCCCACGTCGGCCGCCGTGCCGGCCGAACGCACACCCGCGCGCGGCGGGTTCGCGAGCGCGTCCGTCCCGCGTCACCTCGCCCGGGGCGCGGTCGGGTTCGGGGCGTTGGTCGCGTCGCTCGCCCTGCTGCCCGTCGTCGGGGTCGTGAGCCTGCTGCTCGCCCCCGTCGGGCTGGTCGCGCTGCGCGGCTGCCCGATGTGCTGGGCGATCGGCCTCGTCGAGACGATCTCGGCCGGCCGGCTGCGGCGCAGCTGCGAGAACGGGACGTGCGAACTGAAGCGCGCCACACGGTAGACGGCGTACACACGGATGCGGGGCCGCGGCCCACGACGGGCCCGGCCCCGCATCCGCCTCCGTATCCGCGTCCGTGTCGCGGACACGGCGTCTATCCGTCCGCGCGCGCCATCGTGACGAGTTCGAACTCCTCGATGCTCAGCAGCGTGACGTTCGCCTTCTTGAGCCCCTCGCCGCGCACCGCCGCCTGCGGCCCCCGGGACGCGATCATCGAGGCCTTGTCGCGGAACAGCGTGCCGACCATGCCCCGGCCCGCCGACCCGTTCATGAACAGCGTCGCGCCGACCAGCCCGTCGATGGCCTCCAGGCCGGGACGGCCCATCTCGTTGAACGTCGAGACGTACAGTGCGGCGTCCGACGGGGCGAACTCCACCCGCCCGGTGCGCAGCCATCCGCCGGGCCCGACCTGCGGCTGCGGGGTGAACGAGACGGCCTCCCACGCCTCCGTGGTCACCGTCGTGGCGAACGGCTGGAGCAGCTCCATCCGGCGCTCCCGCAGCATCTTGTCGCTCTCCGCGCGGGCGCTCTCGCTCTCCCACCACGAACCCATCAGCAGCTTGCCGACCTCGCGGTCCGCGAACAGCCCGAAGCGGCGGAAGCCGGCCTGGGCACGCAGCAGGTCCGGCGCCTCGCGCGAGAGTGCGTCGAGCGCCGCGCCGAGCTGCGCCGGGTCGCCGGTCACGTAGGTGGTGCGCACGTACATGGGTTCCTGCATGGCTCGTCCTTCTGTCGGGCCGGCGCGGCGTAGCGCCGGCTGCCTTCCCATGTGACGCCCGCGCGCGGTGAGCGGCAACGCAGGTGGCCCATGCGGGTGAGCCCGTCCCGCCCGACGGCGGCGTGGTCTCTGGGAGCGGGCGGAGCGCGCCGCGGGGCGGGGCCGCGAGCTCGGCCCCGCCCCGCGGCGGACGGGGGACGGGGGACGGTCAGGCTTCCTGCATGTCCATCGCCACGATCTCGTACTCCTCCAGCCCGATCAGCGAGGCCTGCATGCGCTGGAAGCCGTCGCCGCGGACCGCCGCCTGCGGGCCCCGGGCGGAGGCCAGGGCGTCCTGGTCGCGGAAGATCGTGCTGATCATCGCGCGGCCGGCCTTCGCGTTCATGAGCAGGGTCGCGGCGACGAGGCCGTCGATGGCCTCCAGTCCCGGGCGGCCCGCGTCGACGAAGGTCCGGGCGAACGTCCCGGCGTCCTTGGGGGCGAACTCGACGCGCCCCATGCGCGCGCCCGCGTCGGGCCCGAACCGCGGCGCGTCGGTGTACGAGACGACCTGCCACGCCTCGGTGGTGACCGTGGTGGCGAACGGCTGCAGCAGCTCCGTGCGGCGGTCCCGCAGGGCGGCGTCGCTCGCGTCGCGGGCGCTCTCGCTCTCCCACCACGAGCCCATCATGATCTTGCCGACCTCGCGGTCCGCGAACAGCCCGAAGCGCTGGTAGCCGGGCTGGCCGCGCAGCAGGCCCGGGGCGTCGCGGGTGATCGCGTCGAGCGCGGTGCCGATCCGGGCGGGGTCGCCGGTCGCGTAGGTGGTGCGCACGTACATGGGGTCCTGCATGGTGGTTCCTTCCTGGGCGGTGCGGCGGCGTCCCGCCGGCTGCCTCCCATCCGAAGCCACCCGGGGGGAACCGGCAAACGCCGCTGGGCCGTTCGGGCGCCGCCGCGCCGCCGCGCCGCTCGGCCGAACCGTCCGACCTGTCGCTGCTCGGCCTGGTGCGCCACAGGGCCCGGATCGAGCAGAACTGGTTCCGACGCGTCATGGCCGGACGGGACGTGACACCGCACTACCGCACCGCCGACGACCGCGACGCGGACCCGCTACGCGGACCCGCTACGCGACCGGACCGACGGGCGGATCAGGCAGTAGCGCGGAACCCGGCGGCCATCGATCAGGAGCAGGTTCCCAAGCAGGTTCCCAAGCAGGGTCTAACGCAGACGCAGCCCGAACGACTCGTCGCCCTCTTCGGTGCCGAAACAGCCCACTGTCGAGTAGCCGTCGTGGTGCGAGACGTCGATACTGTGGAACGTCGCGGTGGCGGGCGCCGCCGCCGACAGCACCGCTGCGGCGGCGGCCAACGT
The DNA here is from genome assembly GCF_029953285.1 of Yinghuangia seranimata. Lineage (GTDB taxonomy): Bacteria > Actinomycetota > Actinomycetes > Streptomycetales > Streptomycetaceae > Yinghuangia > Yinghuangia seranimata. The sequence goes on from NZ_JASAOI010000037.1 coordinate 173,547, forward strand.
GAGGAACCAGACCTTGGTGATCTTCACGCCGGGTCCAACGCCGCGCGACGCACCAGGTCACGCGCGCGACGCACTCCGCCGGAGCGGGCGATGACCGGCCACTACTTGCTCCAGTGGAACTCGAAGCCATATGCGTCCGACAGGGTCAGGTGGTGGTCGTAGCCTTCGGCCTCCGGGCTGCGGAGTGCGACGTTCGTGCCGCCGGTGTGGGCGACATCGTCAGCCTGGGCGATGCCGCAGAAGGAGAGAGCGGCCCCTGTGAGGGCCAGGACCGCCAGAACGCGCCGCTTGTTGGTCATGCTCGATCAACGACGCTCAGCGGCGGCTGTCACGGCCTTTCCCCCGTGTGCAATGCGGGGCAGTCAGGGCTTGGGCGCGGGATGCGCGGGATGCGCGGGACGGCGTGCGGTGTCCCGGGCCCGTCCCGTGCCTCGCGCGTTCCCTCCGTGCGTGCCCGGCCACCCCGGCGGCCCTCGTCGGGGCGGGCGCCTGCCTAGACTCCGAGGGTGGACCTGACCATCCCGAACACCGACACCGCTGCCAGCGCCGCTCCCGATCCGGGCCCGGGCGTGGGCCCGGAGACCGCCGCGCGGGGCGAGGAGCGGCCCGATCTGGCTGCCGCCGACGCGGCGCTGGACGCCATCGGCGCGCTTGCCGACCCGGTACGCCGCGCGCTGTACCGGTTCGTGGCCGCCGCCGGGGCGCCGGTCGGGCGTGGGGAGGCCGCGGAGGCGGTCGGCGTGCAGCGCACCCTCGCGGCGCACCACCTGGACCGGCTCGTCGAGGCGGGACTGCTGGAGACCTCGTTCGCGCGCCCCGAGGGCCGCCGCGGTCCCGGGGCCGGGCGACCGGCGAAGCTGTACGCGCGGGCGAGGGACGCCGAGGCCAGCGTGTCGGTGCCGCCCCGGGCGTACGACACCGCGGGCCTGGTGCTGGCCGGGGCGCTGGACCTGCTGCGCGCGGACGCCGCGGTGGCGGCGTCGGCGCGCGAGGAGGGGCGCCTGGTGGGGGAGGCGTACCGGTCTCCGGGGTCGGGTGCGGCGGCGGAGGGCGGGACGGGGGCGGGCGGGTCGGTGGAGGCGCAGCGCGTCCGGGTGCTGCGGGCGCTGCGGGAGCAGGGGTACGAGCCGTACGACGACCCGGCGGACAAGGCCGACCTTGCGGGCGGCCTTGCGGACGGGGGCAGCGACGCCGCCACCGCCCTTGGGGCCACGCCTGGGGGCGATGCCGGGTCCGACGCCGGGTCCGTGGGTGTCCGCGGGCGGATCCTGTTGCGGAACTGCCCGTTCCACCGCTTGGCGGCGCAGTTCCCGCCGTTGGTGTGCGGCATGAACCTGGCGTTGCTCGACGGGGTGCTCGAGGGCGCGGGCGCGACGGGGTGGCGGGCGCGGATGGACGCGGCGGCGGGGCGGTGCTGTGTGGCGCTGGAGCCGGCCGACGACTGACCATGCGAACAGGGCTCGGACCGGGGGCTGCACGGGCGGGGGCAGGCCCACTTCTAAAAACAATCTCCATTGACATATTGGTGCGGGAGCTGATGACATGACGCCCATGCCGAACACGCCCGCGCCCACGCACCCGTCTGGCCACCACCTCGCGCAGCTCAACATCGCCCGCCTGCGCGCCCCCGTCGACTCCCCGCAACTCGCCGACTTCGTCGCCGCCCTGCCCGAGATGAACGCGCTCGCCGAGTCCTCGCCCGGCTTCGTGTGGCGGCTCCAGGAAGACCCCGACGACCCCCACGCCACCGTCACCCCGGCCGCGTTCGGCCCGGAGTACATCTTCACGATGTCCGTGTGGGAGGACGCCGACAGCCTGTGGGACTACGTCTACCGCAGCGGCCACCTCGACTTCCTGCGCCGCCGCCAGGACTGGTTCGCCGAGGTCGGCGAACGCTCCCAGGTCCTGTGGTGGATCCCCGCCGGCCACCTGCCCACCGAGCACGAAGGCGCCGAACGCCTCACCCACCTGCGCGAACACGGCCCCGGCCCCGAGGCGTTCACCTTCCGCCAGCGCTACCCGGCACCCGACGCCGCCCCGGCAACCGCCCACGCGACCGCCCAGGCGTCCTAACCCCTCCGGGCCCCGCCCCGAAGCCCCCGGCGCGCACGGTCCTCCAACCCCTGCCGCACGCGCCGGCCGCCGAAAACGCCGGCGGGCGGGCAAGGATGCACCTGACGCACCCTCACCCGCCCGCCGGCGGAACCCCGTTCAACCTCGCGGCAGCGGACTCAGCCCGCCTGCGCCCGCACCGCCCGCAGCCGCTCCGACCGCAGCTGCTCGTGCCAGCGGTCCTCCAGCGGCGTGAGCGGCACACCCGTCGCCCACGTCAGCAGCAGATCCGCGAGCCCCGGGTTCCGCGACATCACCGGCCCGTGCAGGTAGGTGCCCAGCACCCGGCCCGACCACGCGCCCTCCGTGCCGTCCCCGGTCCCGTTCCCGAACCCGGCCGTCACCCGGGCCAGCGGCTTCGCCCCGGCCCCCAGGTGCGTCACACCCTGGTGGTTCTCGAACCCGGACAGCGGCTGCAGCCCCAACTGCGGGTCCACGTCCGCCAGCACCTCGCCGACACACCGCCGGCCCACCGGACCGCGGCCCGACTTCACGTCCAGCAGCCCCAGACCCGGCTCCACCCGGTCCAGGTCGTCCACGAACTCGTGCCCGATGATCTGGTAGCCCGCGCACACCGCCAGCAGCGTCGCACCCCGGGACACGGCCTGACCCAGACCCGGGTCCTTCCGCAGCCGCTCCGCCGCCAACCGCTGCGGACGGTCCTCGCCGCCACCGATCAGGTAGATGTCCCCGGACGTCGGCACCGCCTGGTCCGACCGCACGTCGACCCGCTCCACGTCGATCCCGCGCAACCGCGCCCGACGCTCCACGATCAGCGCGTTGCCCTGGTCCCCGTACGTGCTCAGCAGGTCCGGGTAGATCCACACCAGGCGCAGCTTGCTCATCCCGATCGTCACGCCTGCGCCTCCTTGATGGTCCGGCGCAGCTGCTGGAACGCCGTGTAGTTCGCGATGACCTCGATCTGCCCCGGCGGGCACGCCGCGACCGCGTCCGCCAAGTGCTCGTGCACCGTGAACGTCAGCCCCGCCACGTCCAGCCGCACCGCCAGGTCGAGGCGGCGCTGCCCCAGCACGGCCAGCGGACGACCCGCCAGCTTCGTGTAGTCCACGTCCCACAGCCAGGAGGTGTCCTTGCCGTCCGCGTCCAACGCGTTCACCGACAGGATCACCGGCGCCGGCGCCGGGTCGATCAGCGAGAACGTCTCCAGCCACCCGGCCGGGTTCTTCGCCAGCAGCAGCCGCAGGTTCCGGCCCTGGTACGGCACCACGTCGTAACGCCCGGCCACCGCCGTCACGTTCTTCATCCGCGCCAGCGCCGCCGCCGTGTCCACGCCGAACACCGACGCCACCGCGGCCGCCGTCGTCGCGTTCGCCCGGTTCGCCCGGCCCGGCAGCTGCAGCTCCAACGGCCACACCGCCCCGTCCGGGTCCACCATCTCGTCGCCCACCAGCGACCACGTCACCTGCGGACGCCGGAAGTCGCAGTCACCGCAGAACCAGTCGTCGCCCGGACGGTTCATCACACCGCCGCAACTGGGGCAGGACCACGAGTCCTCCTGCCACATCTGCCCGGCCGCGACCCACACCACGTCCTTCGCCGACGACGCCGCCCACACCACCAGCGGGTCGTCCGCGTTCGCCACCAGCACCGCCTCGGTGCCGCGCAGGCCCTCGCGCCACTTCTCCGCCAGCATCCGCGTCTCCGCGGCCCGGTCCAACTGGTCGCGCGACAGGTTCAGCAGCACGATCGCCAGCGGATCCGCGTCCCGCGCCACCCCCGCCAGGTACTTCTCGTCGACCTCGATCACGCCGTACACCGCGTCGCCCGCACCCGCGAGCGCCGACGTGATACCGGCCGGCATGTTCGCGCCCAGCGCGTTCGAGACCACCGGGCCCGCGGCCCGCATCGCCTCCGCCACCAGCCGCGTCGTGGTCGTCTTGCCGTTCGTGCCCGACACGAGCACCACCTGCAGGTGATCGGCCAGCTGAGCCAGCAGGTCCGGGGCGATCCGCAGCGCGATCTTCCCGCCGATCACCGAACCACTGCCCTTGCCCGCACGCCGCGAGATCGCAGCCGTCACCCGGCTCGCGGTCACCGCCAGCTTGGCCCTCGGCGGCAACGCCTCAGGCCCGCGCGCGGGCCCTGCGCCCTGGCCCGGGACGGGAGTACCTGTCATCGGATGTGTACCCTCCAGCGGTCTCGCCCGCCGCCCCGGACCCCCACCGGGGTCGGGCGGCCGTTCCAGCGGACCCCACGCCCGGACGCCCGCCACCGGCCCGCCGCCCGCCGGCACCGCCCCGCATGCACCGCACGCCTGGCACACCCCGAGCCCGAACCGGAACCGACGCCCCGCGCAGGATCCGTATACGTCGCGCCAGCCTACCGAGATTGCGCCCCGCCGGTGGGACCCGGCAGGCCCCACACTCCTCGACCCGCCCGACCGGACCTGCGGCGACACCCGGCACGCACCCCCACCGAGGCCCACCGAGGCCCCCGCCAGGCCGCCCCCTAGGGTCACGCTGTGACCCAACCCGACGCCCCACGCGCGCGCTCTGCCCCGCGCGGGACGGCAGGAGTTCCCCTGACAGAACGGCCCGGACGACCCACCGGGCGCAGACGGGGACAACTGGCAGTGGGTCGTGACGGCGAACGAGCGGGCGGTCCACGGCGCGCGGCGGCATACGCACCAGAGACGAGGGCGCGCACGGATGAGGCACAGGGACGGACGCGGGTGGGGCGCTCACCGGGCATGCGGCGCATGCGCGTGGGCGCAACCGCGGGGTCCCGCGCGATCATCGCGAAAGCCGCCGCCATCGAGCCGATCGGCGCCCGCATCGGATCGCCCCCAACGGGCCGGCGCGCCCCTCGACCCGCTCGGCGCGTACTGGACGGCGCGGCGGTCCGCCCCGCTGTGGTCTCCCACGTGTGCGGATGCCCGTTCACGGCGGAGACGTGCGCCGGCGGCAGCCGTGGTGGCGGGGACGGCCGTGACCGCGAAAGCGACCGGATCAGTCGGTCAGTCCTCGTCCAGGCCGCCGAGGGCGACCGCCACCGCTGTGTCCACGACGGCCAGTGCTCCCAGGGCGACGATCCATCCGCGTTCGCGGGGGTCCAAGGCTCGCCAGCGGCCCATCGTGCCGGCGCCGTCGGCCACGTCGGCGGCGACTTGCAGCCACGCCCACTCGGCGGCGTTGTGGCCGCGGTCCAGGGCCCGCCACCAGCCTGCGGCGACCACCGTGTCGCGTATGCCCAGGCCGCGGGTCAGGGTGGACGCCTCCTTGCCCGCGCCGGCCGGGCGAGCCGGCAGGAGCCGGGGTGCGGCCTGCGGGGCGATCATCTGCGCCACACCCACCGCGATCCGCCCCGCCGCCAGCATCCGCGCCGCGCGTACCGCGGCGGCATGGCCCACCACGTGTCTGCCGCCCCCCATGCCCTCCGCCCTCCCTGCCCCGAACCGACACCCCGAGGGCACCGGACCTCGCGGCCCGACCGCCGCATCCCGCCCACTCTGCCCAACACGCGGCCCCGCCCGCACCCGGTTTCCCCGCACCCCGGAAGGACCTGTTCCGCATGACCGACGCACCCACGCCCGGACACCTCGACGAGACCCGCGCCTTCTACGACGCCATCGCCGAGCCCTACGCCGACCGCTACCGCGACATCCTCGACGACACGCCCCACGACCAGCAGGTCCTGGCGACGTTCGCCGATCATGTCCACGCCGCGCACGCGGGTTCCGGTTCCCGTGACGGGTCCGCGCCGCGCGTCGCCGACGTCGGCAGCGGGCCCGGGCAGGTCACCGCCTACCTCCACGGCCTCGGGCTCGACGTCACCGGCGTCGACCTGTCCCCGCGCATGGCCGCCCTCGCCGCACGCACCTTCCCGCACGTGCCGTTCACCGTCGGCACGCTCACCGCCCTGGACATCGCCGACGGCGCTCTCGCCGGCCTGTGCGCCTGGTACTCGACGATTCACCTGCCCGACGACGAACTCCCCGCCGCGTTCGCCGAGTTCCACCGCGTCCTCGCCCCCGGCGGCCACGCCCTGGTCGCGTTCCAGGCCGGCGACGTCCCGCTGCGCCTGGCCGAACCCTTCGGCAAGCCCGTCACCCTCGACTTCCGCCGCCGCGACCCCGACCACGTCGCCCGCCTCCTGGACGCCGCAGGGCTCACCGTCCACAGCCACGAGGTCCGCCTCCACGACAGCGACCTGGTCTCCGCCGTCCCCCAGGCGTACCTGATCGCCCGCAAGAGCTCCTGACCGTCCGCCCGGCCGCGACGGCGGGCTCGTCCGCGGATGGCCGCCGCCCCGGGCCCGTACCGGACGAAGGAGCGACCCGGTCAGTGGGACGCGCCGGCGGGCCTGTCCGAACCGTCCTGGTCCGGCGCGCCTGCCGGCCCGTCGGCCGGGCGCCGCAACGCCGCGTACCGCACCAAGGCGTCCCGGGAGTCGGGCACGAAGTCCCACCGTTGGACGGCGGCGGCAAGTTCTTCGTCGGCGAGCCACGTGTGCCAGGCGATCTCCGAGGGGTCGGGCGTGATCGTGTCGCCGAGCACGGCTTCGTGGAGGCCGAGCCAGTACGGGCTGATCGCGCCGTCGCACAGGAACTTGCCGAGGAAGCGCGCGTCGGTCCGCACGCCGAGCTCTTCGCTGATCTCTCGCGCGGCCGCCGCCTCGTAGGACTCCCCGATGTCCACGGCCCCGCCGACGAGCCAGTTGTAGTGCCCGGGAAAGCGGGAGGAGCCCGCGGGCCGCCGGTGCACGAGGATCCGGCCCTCGGTGTCGCGGCACACGGTCGTCGCTATGCGGTGCAGCCACCGGTTCCGGATGGCGTCGCCGCGTTCGACCACGCCCAGCACCCGGTCGTCCTCGTCCACCCGTTCGACAAGCTCGCCCATGGTCACCACCATCTCGGAAGGGCCGCCCGGAGGCGGCGTGTGTGCAGGGTGCGGATCAGGTGCGGCACGGGCGCACTTCCAGGGGATTGGCGGGCCCGCCGGGCCCGGCAGGCGGCCCGTGCGCGGTCTTCGGGGGCGCGGCGCCAGGACGCGCGGTCACGGGCAGGGGTGTTCGCTTCGGCGCCGCCGTTCGGCGGCCGACCGAGGGCAGACCGCGCAGGTCGCGCAGCGTGCCCGCGCACACCGCGGTGGGCAGCAGCAGCCCCGCGCCGATGCCGGCGCCGAGCGTGTGGAACCCGTCACCGGTGACCGAGGTGCCGAGGACGGACGCGCCACCGGTGGCACCGGCGGCGGCCAGCGTCCACACGCCCGCCCGGAGGCGGCCTGCGCCCGACGGCACGACGGCGTCCGCGCCGGCTACGCCCGCCGCGCGCCCGCCGGGCGGTACACCACCAGGCGGCGGCCCTTCGCGATCCGCAACTGGGACGCGCCCGGACGGACTTCGCCGTCGACCGCGAGCGGGGCGCCGGCCTGGATCTCGGTCAGGCGCATCGCACGCGCCGTCGAGGCCTCGTACACGCGCGAGCGGCCCAGCGTGCCCGACAGCACCGCCGCGACCAGCCGCGTCCGGGCCGCGGGCTTCGCGGCGTCGACCAGGCGGACGTCCAGCAGCCCGTCGTGCAGGTTCGGCCGGTACGCGGGCGCGAACCCCGGCGGCGCATAGGCCCCGTTGCCCAGGAACAGCAGCCACACCGACCGGGCCCGCCCGTTCACCCGCAGCTTCACCGGCCGGGCGTCCCGCAGGACCGCGACCAGGCCGACCAGCATCGCCGGCCACTTCCCGATCCGGCCCTGCATCGCCTCACGCGCCCGCACCAGGTCCGGGTAGACCCCGATCGAGAAGGTGTTGAGGAACACCTCCGGCTCCGTCGCGCTCATCGGCCCGAAGTCGAACGTGCGGTCCCGCGCGATCTCCGCGACGTCGACCAGCACCGCCTCCCCGGCCCGCACCGCCCGCGCCGTGTCCTCCAGGCGCTGCAGCCCCAGGTCGCCCGCGAAGTGGTTGAGCGTCCCGGCGGGGAACACGGCGAGGGGACGCCCGTACTCGAGGGCGATCTTCGCCGCCGCGTTGATCGTCCCGTCGCCGCCCGCCACACCCAGCACGACGGCCTCGGACGCCGCCTGGCGCAGCATCGCCATCAGGTCCGAACCCGCGTCGGGGTGCCCGTCCGGGTCCTCGGCCGCGGCGTCGGACGGCTGCCGCGCCCCGTCAGGGGAATCACCGGCCTCGGCGCCGGGGCCGCGTTCGACGACCTTCGCCAGCGGCAGCAGCTCCCGCAGCCGCGGCGCGATCTCCCCTTCCGGGCCCGCCGACGCGTTGACCACGACCACCAGGCCGTCGCCGTCCGCCAGCAGCGGCACGGGCACCCGAGGGGCCGGCGCGAACGCCGCCTCCACCGGACGCCGCGGCCACCACCGCAGCGTCACCGCCGCCAACCCGGCGCCGAGCGCCGCGCCCGCCAGCACGTCGCCGGGGTAGTGCACGCCGGTGTAGACCCGCGACAGCGCCACCCCGCCCGCGAGCACCCCGGCCGCCGCGCCCATCGACCGCGACTCCAGCGCCACCCCGGTCGCGAACGCCGCCGCCGACGCCGCGTGCCCCGACGGGAACGACGTCGTCCACGGCTGCCGCGCCAGCCTGCGCACCTCCGGCACCAGGTCGATCACCGGCCGCGGGCGCCGCGTCCAGCTCTTCAGCACCACGTTCGTCACCGTGGACGCCAGCGCCACCGACCCCAGCCCGCGCAACGCCGCACGACGCCCCGAACGCCCGCCCGACAACGCCATCGACCCGGCCGCCACGACCCACAGCCGCGAATGGTTCGCCGACCGCGACAGCGCGGGCAACGCCCGGTTCGCCCACGGGACGTGGTGCTCCGCCAGCCACGCGAACGCCCGGTGGTCCAGCTCGTGCACCCGCCCCAGCAGACCGCCGCCGGACGCGGCCCGGCCCGGCACCGCGTGCGTCCACGGCGCGGCGACCCGCGCCACCGCCCGCTCCAGACCCGCCGGAACGCCCTTCCCCGGCCCGGGCGTCGTGGGGCGTGCCGCCGGACGTGGCGCCGGCCGCGCCGCCGTGGGGACCACGCGCCCGCCGCCCGGCGACCAGCCGTGCCGCCGCGCCCGGCGCAGCGTCCACCGCCCGGCGTGCCGCCCCGCCTCCTCGATCGCGCCGACCGCACCCGCCACCCCGGCGGCCATCCCCGCGACGCCGGCCAGCGCGTCGAGGAACACCGCGCCGTCGCCTGCGGCATGCCGCCCGTGCGCCGCCTTGCCCGCTGCTGCCGTGCCGTGTGCCATGCGCCGCCCTGTGCCCCGACCTGTCCGTGAATCCGTCACCCGTGAGTACCCCGACGCGGGGACCGAACCGACGTCCGCCCCGTGCCCGTGCCCGTGCCTGTCGCCGGGTGCCCTGACGGGCGCCGACCCGCGGCCCGGAACGCTCCCGGGCCCGGAGCGCGTCCGCGGGATCCCGCCTGACCCGTGCCGCTACCCGCGATCGGGGAGACCACCCGCACCACCCGAACCGTCCGCACCGTCACCGGCCCGGCACACCGGACAAAGCGCCCGACAGCCGCTCCAGCTCGTCCCGGTACTCGATCACCCCGGACCACTCCTGCGGCCACGCGTCCACGCCGTGCCAGACGCCCGCGAACGCCCCGGCCAGCGCCGCGATCGAGTCCGAGTCGCCGGACGTCGCGGCCGCACGGGCCACCGTGTCCACCGGGGAGTCCTCGTACAGCAGGAAGCACAGCAGCCCGGTCGCGAACGCCTCCTCGGCGATCCACCCCGCCCCCGTCGCCTGGCACGGGTCGCTGCGCCGGTCCGCGCGCAGCAGCGCCGCGTCGAGGCGGTCCAGCACACCCAGGCACTCGTCCCAGCCGCGCGCGATGAACGCCTCCGGCGTCGTCCCGAACGGGCCCCGCCACAGCTCGTCCCCGAGCCAGTCCCCGTGGTAGACCTCCCGCTGCGCCGCGGCGTGCGCGCGCAGGTAGGCCGGCAGGTCGCGCGGGCCGACCCCGGCGCGCAGCGCGTGGACGGCGGCCGCGGTCAGGTCGGACGCGGCCAGCGCCGTCGGGTGCCCGTGGGTGAGCGCGGACTGCAGCTGCGACGCGCCGCACCGGTCCGCCTCCGAGACGCCGTCCAGCAGCCCGACGGGGGTGACGCGCATGTTCGCGCCGCAGCCCTTCGAGCCGCGCACCGTGGCCTTTTCCCACGCCATCCCGGTCGCGAGATTCCGGCACGCCTTCAAACAGGTGTTGCCGGGGGCGCGGTTGTTGTCGGGGGAGTCCCACCAGGCCAGGAACCGGCCGCGCAGCCGCGGGTTCAGGCGCTGCGGGGTGAGCGCGTGGCCGTCCTCGCGCGCCGACACCAGGGCGTCGGCGACGGCGAGCGCCATCTGCGTGTCGTCGGTGACCATGGCCACGCCCCCGTGCACCGGGAGTTCGCGGGGGCCCGGCACGTCGTGGCGCCGCATGATCTCCGCGTACGACAGGAACTCCGTCGGCGCCCCCATCGCGTCCCCGTACGCCAGCCCGAACACCGAGCCCGCAACCGCCCCGTACGCCACACCGGCCCCCTTTCGGCGGCACCGCCCGGCGCCGCTCGCGGCAGCGTAACGCCCCCGGGGCCGCGCCCGGCGCGCATAACCGTGCCCGCTACGGGCGAAAAGACCAGCATGGACGTCCTGAGCAGCCGCATCCTCCTGCGGCCCACCGACCTGGAGCGCAGCCGCGCGTTCTACCGCGACGTCCTGGGACTGGCGGTGTACCGCGAGTTCGGGACGGATCCGCACCGCGGCACGGTGTTCTTCCTCGGCGGCGGCTACCTGGAGGTCTCCTCCGGCTCCGACACGGGCCCGACCCCCGCCACCCAGCTGTGGATCCAGGTCCGCGACCTGGCCGCCGCCCACAAGCACCTCGCCGAACGCGGCGCCGTGATCCTCCGCGAACCGGCCCGCGAGCCGTGGGGCCTCGACGAGATGTGGATCGCCGACCCCGACGGCCTGCGCATCTGCGTCGTCGAAGTCCCCGAAGACCACCCGATCCGCTACCGCCCGCAAACCTGACGGCCGCCACCCGGCGCGACCGCGGACCGGACACGCGTCGGCCGGGCGGGCGGGACGCGGCGGTGGCGGGGGCCCCACGTCAGGGTCCGGCCGCCACCGCGGCGCGCGGGTCACCCCCGCCGCGGCGACATCCGCCCGGCCGGGGCCGGGCCGGTCAGCCCAGCAGGCCCAGCAAACGCCCGGCCTGCCGCTCCGCGGTGCCGGGCGGGTTCCGCGGGTGGTCCGGGTCGTCGAAGGCCAGCAGGAACAGCCACACGAGCGCGAGGAGCCGCCGGCAGTCGCGCAGCCGGGCCGTCTCCGCCGCGGTGAGGTCCGCCTGTTCCAGGAACGCCGTGACGTCGAGCGGGTGGTCGACCCAGGCCGACACGTGCTCGGTGATCTCCGCCAGCTCGAACGCCCGGTCGCTGCGGCCGGACTCCTCGAAGTCGACGACGCGGACCCACGTCCCGTCCCACAGGTAGTTGGCCAGGTTGCCGTCGCCGGGGCCGAACACGGCCGGCACCGGCGGCTCCCCGCCGTGCTCCAGGCCGGAGCGGGCCAGCCACGCCAGGCCCTGCTCCTTCGCCCGGGACACGGGCCCGTCGTCCGGGCGCGGGGGCGGGCCGGTGGACCACGCGCGGACCTGCGCGGCGAGTTCGCCGGGCAGGCCGGGTCTGCGGGGGAGCCGGTGGAGGATCCGTGGCGGGACCGCCCGGTGCAGTGTGCCGACGGCGTCCGCGAACGCCGCCAGCTGCCGGGCGTCCAGGACGCGCCCGCGCAGGGGGTCGCCGGGCAGGCGGGACATGGCGATGGCGGGGACGGCGGCGTCGGGGTCCGCCCGCCGGGGTTCGGCGGCGAGGCCGGGGGCGTGCGCGTGGAGCAGGGTCAGCGCGCGCCACTCCCGCACGCACCGCTCCCGCCCGGGTTCCCGGGCGGTGTCGGTGTAGCGCTTGACCACGATCGCCGGGCCCAGGTCGACCATGTGGGTGCTCCACCGATCGGGCCGCTCGGAACTCATGGGAGGCGATCCTGCCAGGGGCCGGGCGGCGTCGGTGCTCCTGGCGGCTCGGCGCCTCGACGCCACACCCCGGCGGGGCGGGCCTGGGGGGCCGCCCCGCCGGGGTGTGGCGCGGGGGTCAGCCCCGTTGGTCCTCGGCTGCTTCCGCGGCGGCGGCGAGGGCGGTGGGGAGGGCGCCCCAGAGGAGTTCGGTGAGGTAGACGGTGAGCTCGGGGCGTTCGCAGGGGTTTTCCTCGAGCCACCAGTCGCCGCAGGCCTGGACCATGCCGACGATGGCGTGGGCCCAGGCGCGGGCCAGGACGCCGGTGCTGCCGGTGGGGTCGAAGGAGCGGGCGAGTTCCTCGCCGACGCGGCGCTGGTAGGCGGTCACGTGGCCGTGGACGTCGGCGGACTCGGCGCCGGCGCGGTGCAGGAGGAACCGGTACACCTGCGGGTTGGCCTCGATGTGGGCCAGGTAGGTGTCGATGGTCGCCTGGACGCGGGCGCGCGGGGTGTGGTGGTGCTCGGGGCTGACCGCGGCGCGGATGACGAGCGCGAGCTCCTCGGTGTGCCGTTCGGCGAGCGCCCGGTACAGGCCGTCCTTGTCGCCGAAGTGCCGGTACAGGATCGGCTTGGTGATGCCGGCCTCGGCGGCGATGGTGTTCATCGAGGCGTCGGGGCCGTCCCGCATGACGACGCGGTCTGCCGCGTCGAGGAGCTCGAGGCGGCGCAGCGCCGAGCGCCCGGTGGCCGGGGGAGCCGCGCCCGCGGCTGTCCCGGACGGTGTCACGGCTGTGGACTCGTTGTGCGTCATGCGCCCCTTCGCCGACCCTTGGATCGTGGCGTCGCGTGGCCGCGGCGCCTGGTGGTTCTCGTTCGTCATCGTGTTCGCGTGCGTGTTCGTTTTTCGTGTTCAGGATGCGTTCTACACCTTGACAGAGGTTACCAGGAGTAACACACTGCGGGTTACCCATCGGTAACAGCGTGGAGTCCGTCCCGACCCCCACGCCACACCACCGCAGCGCATCACACCACCAACCACCGCAGGGAGCCAGACCCGATGAGCGCATTCTCCCTCCAGCTCACCGACGACCAGCGCACCGTCCGCGACTGGGTCCACACCTTCGCCGCCGACGTCCTGCGCCCGGCCGCGGCGGAATGGGACGAACGCGAGGAAACCCCCTGGCCCATCCTCCAGGAGGCCGCCAAGATCGGCCTGTACTCCCTCGACTTCTTCTCCACCCAGGCCTTCGACCCCACCGGCCTCGGCATCCCCCTCACCATGGAAGAACTCTTCTGGGGCGACGCCGGCCTCGGCCTCTCCATCGTCGGCACCACCCTCGCCGCCGCCGGCGTCGTCGCCAGCGGCACCCCCGAACAGGTCGCCACCTGGGCCCCCCAGATGTTCGGCACCCCCGACGACGTCAAGGTCGCCGCCTTCTGCTCCTCCGAACCCGACGCCGGCTCCGACGTCTCCGCCATGCGCACCCGCGCCACCTGGGACGAAGCCACCGGCGAATGGGTCCTCAACGGCGTCAAGACCTGGGCCACCAACGGCGGCATCGCCCACATCCACATCGTCGTCGCCACCCTCGACCCCACCCTCGGCGCCCGCGGCCAGGCCAGCTTCGTCGTACCCCCCGGCACCCCCGGCCTCCGCCAGGGCCAGAAGTTCAAGAAACACGGCATCCGCGCCTCCCACACCGCCGAGGTCATCCTCGACAACGTCCGCGTCCCCGCCGACTGCATCCTCGGCGGCAAGGACAAGATCGACGAACGCCTCGCCCGCGCCCGCGAAGGCGGCCGCGCCGGACGCAGCAACGCCGCCATGGCCACCTTCGAGTCCTCCCGCCCCGCCGTCGGCGCCCAGGCCGTCGGCATCGCCCGCGCCGCCTACGAGTACGCCCTCGACTACGCCAAGACCCGCGAGCAGTTCGGCCGCCCCATCATCGACAACCAGGCCGTCGCCTTCACCCTCGCCGACATGCGCACCCGCATCGACGCCGCCCGCCTCCTCGTCTGGCGCGCCTCCTGGATGGCCACCACCGGACAGTCGTTCGACGCCGCCGAAGGCTCCATGTCCAAGCTCTACGCCGGCGAGACCGCCAAGTGGGTCACCACCAACGCCATGCAGATCCTCGGAGGCAACGGCTTCACCCGCGAGTACCCCGTCGAACGCATGCACCGCGACAGCGCCATCTACACGATCTTCGAAGGCACCAGCGAGATCCAGCGCCTCGTCATCGCCCGCACCATCTCCGGCGTCCCCATCCGCTGACCCGCCGGCCGACCGTCGGACACCCCGTCCGCCGACCCGCCGGCCCACCCAGCCAGCGCCGCCACACCGGGCCCCGGCCGCCACACGCGGCCGGGGCCCCCGCGCGATCCCCGTGAGATGCCCGCGCCACGGGCGGAGAGTGGCAACGACACCCCAGGGGGGACACCCGCCCCGGGAGGTGCGCGATGACCTTCGTCCAACTCATCGACTGCAAGACCGAACACCTCGACGACATGAACCGCCTGCTGGACAACTGGCTCGACCAGACCCAGGGCCGCCGCACCGCCACGCACGCCATCGTCGGCTCCGACCGCTCCGACAAGGCCCACGTCGTCGAGATCGTGGAGTTCCCCTCCTACGAGGAGGCGATGCGCAACTCCGCCCTCCCGGAGACCGACCGCATCTTCCGCGAAATGGTCGCCCTGTGCGAGGAACCGCCGACCTTCACCGACCTCGACATCGTCCGCGACGACCAGCTCAACAAGGCCCTGTGCCGCGAGATGTTCGACTGCGTCACCCGCGGCGACCTCGACGGCATGGAACGCCTGTTCGCCGAGGACTACCACGACCACGACCCCATCAACGCCACCGACACCATCGGCGCCAAGGCGATACGCGAAGAGTGCGCAGGCTGGATGGCCGCGTTCGACTTCGCCTTCACCATCGACCGCCAACTCGCCGACGGCGACGAGGTCGCCACCCGCTGGACGTGGACCGGCACCCACACCGGCGACTTCATGGGCATGCCCGCCACCGGCAGGACCGTCACGATGAGCGGCTGCACGACCTTCCGCATCGAGGACGGCAGGATCAAGGAAGGCTGGTGGGACTGGGACGCCCTCGGCATGATGCGCCAGCTCAGCGCCACGCCCGGCTGACCACCAGCGCCCGTCAGCGCCCGGGCCGACGCGAATCCGGGTCCGGCAACGGCTCGGGCGCCGGATCCGGCGGCAGCGGATCCGGATACGGATTCGGCAACGGAGCAGGCCCCGGCGCGGGACCCGGCGACGGGAACGGATCAGGCGGCCACGGCCCGGGCGGCCCCGTCGGCTCCGGCGGACTCGGCGGATGCGTCACGACAACCTCCACACACGCAGGGGACCCACCCCACGCCCGACCCGATACCCGCCAACCCGCCACCCCACCCCACCCGCTGCGCCACACGGCACCGCGGGGGAGCGCGGCACAGCCCGGACCCGTGTACAGCCTCGGCGTACGGACGCGCCGCCGCGCCCGTACACGGGTCCAGCAGCGCACCGGCCGGCGCGCCCGCCAGCAGGCCCACGGGCTCCGGCAGCGCCTACCTCACCGCGCCAGCGGCGAACGCCCCAACGCCTCCGCCGCCGCCACCACCGACGCGTCCAGGTACACCGACGTCGTCGACACGTCCCCGTGCCCCAAGATGTCCGCCACCGTCCCCACGTCCGCCCCCGCCTGACGCAACAGCACCGTCGCCGCCGTGTGCCGCAACCCGTGCGGCGTCACCGCCTGCCGCAACCCCGCCGGCATCAACCGCACATGCCGCGCCACCATCCGCTGCACGTCCCGCGGACACATCCGCCGACCCCGCACCGTCACCACCAGCGCCCGCGCCGCGTCCGCCCGCACCTCCACCGGATCCGACGCCGGGGGAGCGGGCCGCTCACCCTCCCGGTACGCCGCGAGCGCCGCCACCAGCGCCTCCGACAGCGGCACGTCCCGCGCCTTCCCGCCCTTGCCCCGCCGGATGTGCAGCACCCACCCGCCGCCGTCGCCCGACAACGGCCGCACGTCGTCCGCATTCGCCGCGCACAGCTCGGACACCCGCGGACCCGTCTCCGTCAGCAGCCGCAGGATCACCTCGTCCCGCAACGCCAGCCGCTGATCCGCCCGCACCCGGCCCGACACCGCCCCCGGCAGGGCCGGCGGCGACTCCCGCAGCGCGACCGCCTCCTCCACGGACAGGCCCAGCCGCGCGCCCTTCGCCCGCGTCGGCACCCGCACCGCCGCCACCAGCTCCATCGGGTCCGCGCGCACATACCCCGACTGCCGCGCCCACCGGAACAGCCCCCGCACCGACGCCAGCCACCGCGCCCGCGCGTGCAGCCCCCGCCCCGGCACGTCCTCCCCGTCCGCCCCGATCTTCCGCCCCCGCGAAAACCGCAGGTCCGGCGCGTTCGCGATCCGCACCACCGCCAGCTCCACATCGGACGACTCCACGTCGTCCAACACCACCGACGACCCCACCAGCCGCGCGAACTCCTCGACATCGCGCACATACGCCGACGCCGTCGACGCCGCCAACGCCCCCATGGCCACCCGTAACGCCAGCACGTCCGCGTACTCGCGCACCGCCGCGCCCACCTCGACCCGGCTCAGCTCCCTCGGCGCCGCCACACCCGTCCCTTTCCGTCCAGCCGTACCGCCCGAACCCTCCGGCGGGGGAGCTCAGTCCTCCGCGCCCGGCACCGGCGCCACGAACAACGACTGCGCCACCGACCCGAACAACCCGGCCTCGTCGAACAACCGCGTCCGCGCCACACCGACCCCGGCGTCACCCAGCTCCATCGCCGAATCCAGGCACAACCACTCCGCCACCGGCGTCCGCAGCAGATGAATGCTCAGATCCAGGTTCGGCCACACGAACCGCCGCGAATCCAACTCCGCACCGATCCCCGAACCCGTGTCCGCGACCAGCACCACCCGCTCCAACGGCCGCGGTTCCTCACCCGCCACCAACGCCCGCGGGCACCGCACCCACGCCACCGCCGGACCCGGGTACCGGAACGACCCCGACACGAACCGCCAGTCCAACGCCCGCCCGTACCCGAACCGCCGCGCCAACGGGCCCTGCGGCTCCGCCGGAACACCCGCCGGAACCGCCGCCGGCGCCAACGCGCCCGCCGGCAGGCCCGGGACCTTCGCCGCCCGTACCCGCCACAGCTGCGCCGACAGGCACACCCGCCCGTCGACACTCAGCTCCCCGGCGACCAGCTGCACACTGCGCCCGTCCCGGACCACCCGCACCCCGACCCGCACCTCACCCACCGGCACCGGCCCCAGGAACTCCACCGTGATCCGCGCCGGGACCAGCTCCGGGCGCGGCGCCAGGCGCTCCATCCGGCCGGCCAGCAACGCCGACGGCGGGCCGCCGTGCTGCTGCTCCAGGCTCCACGGCCCCTGCGTCAGCTCCGACGCCGAGAACCGCTCACCGCCCAGCGGGACGTAGAACGCCCCGTCCCCGCCGCCCTCGTCGACCGGGACCCCCGCGCTCGCACCCGCACCCGTGCCCGCGTCCGGACCCGTGTCCGCGAAGCCACCCGACACCGCCACCACCCCCGCGCACCCGCGACCAACGCCCCACCGGACGACTCACCGAGCGCATCCCATCACAACCGGACCCCACCCGGCCGTGGATCACCCGACCCGCGCGCCCCGACGCCTACCCTGACCAGAAAGCCGCAAAATCGGTTAATACGCGCAAACAAGACACCAGGCGCAGGAGACCCCCATGACCCCTCAGGTCCCCATCACCTCCAACCCGCTCCCCGGCATCGGCACCCAGTACATCCTCACCACCCAAGGCGGCCGCGCCCTCAGCATCGTCGCCGCCCGCGACGGACGCCGCAGCCTCGCCATCTTCGAAATCGACGACCCCGACGCCTGCGGACCCGGCGTACGCCTCACCCCCGCCGAAGCCACCGCCCTCGCCGAACTCCTCACCGCCGACTAGCCCCCAACGCCCCCAACGCCCTCACCGCCCGACCCCACGCCGACCCGGAGCCGCGCACCAGCCCATGCACCCCGCCACACTGCTCATCCAACTCGGCGCCGTCATCCTCGGACTCTCCGTCCTCGGCCGCCTCGCCGCCCGCATCGGCATGTCACCCATCCCGCTCTACCTCCTCGGCGGACTCGCCTTCGGCCACGGCGGCATCCTCACCCTCGCCCAGAGCGACGGCTTCATCTCCGTCGGCGCCGACATCGGCGTCATCCTCCTGCTGCTCCTCCTCGGCCTCGAGTACAACGCCGGCGAACTCGTCACCAACCTCCGCGCCGGAGCCCCCGCCGGCGCCCTCGACCTCGTCCTCAACGCCACCCCCGGCCTCCTCGCCGGACTCCTCCTCGGCCTCGGCCCCGTCGGCTCCGTCGCCCTCGGCGGCGTCACCTGGATCTCCTCCTCCGGCGTCATCGCCAAAGTCCTCGCCGACCTCGGCCGCCTCGGCAACCGCGAAACCCCCACCGTGCTCAGCGTCCTCGTCCTCGAGGACCTCGCCATGGCCCTCTACCTGCCCATCCTCACCGCACTGCTCGCGGGCGTCGGCCTCCTGGGCGGCACCGTCACCGTCCTCATCGCCCTCGCGACCATCGCCACCGTGCTCTACATCGCACTACGCCACGGACCCCTCGTGTCCAAGGCCCTCTCCAGCGACGAACCCGAGTTCCTCCTCCTCGGCGTCCTCGGGCTGACCCTCCTCGTCGCCGGACTCGCCGACAAACTCCAGGTCTCCGCCGCCGTCGGCGCGTTCCTCGTCGGCATCGCCATCTCCGACGAGGTCGCCGAACACGCCCAGAACCTCCTCACCCCGCTCCGCGACCTCTTCGCCGCCGTCTTCTTCGTCTTCTTCGGCCTCTCCACCGACCCCGCCGACCTGCCGCCCGTGCTCCTCCCCGCGACGCTCCTCGCCGTCGCCACCACGGTCACCAAGGTCGCCACCGGCTACTGGGCCGCCCGCCGCGCCGGCATCGCCAAACCCGGCAGC
Source organism: Yinghuangia seranimata (assembly GCF_029953285.1). Lineage (GTDB taxonomy): Bacteria > Actinomycetota > Actinomycetes > Streptomycetales > Streptomycetaceae > Yinghuangia > Yinghuangia seranimata. The sequence goes on from NZ_JASAOI010000037.1 coordinate 192,643, forward strand.
TACCGCGCCGGCGGCGAACTCGTCGCCCGCGGCGAGTTCTCCATCGTCATCGCCGGCCTCGCCGTCGCCGCCGGCACCGACAGCCGCCTCGGCCCCCTCGCCACCGCCTACGTCCTCATCCTCGTCACGACCGGACCCCTCGCCGCCCGGTACGCCGAACCCGCACTCCGCGCCGTCTTCGGGCCACGACCCGCCGCCCGACCCGTGCCCGTACCGGACGAACTCGACCTGCTTCCCTGAGCCTCGGGACGGCTCCCCGCGCCTCAGCCCTCGTGCGACACCACCACGCGCCCGAAGGCCCGGCCCGAGGCATGCCACGCCAACGCCCCGTCCACCTCGCCGAACCCGAACACCCGGTCCACCACCGGCCGCAGCCCGTGCACCTCCACCGCACCCATCAGCGACACCAGCTGCGCCCGACTCCCGACCGCGACACCGCGCACCCCCACGCCCGAGTCGAACAGCAGCCGCGCGTCCACCGGCGGACCCGTCACCGCGTCCCCGACCCGGTAGCCCACATACGCCACCTCACCGCCCAGCGCGCCCGCACGCAGCGACTCCGCCACCGAACCCGCCACGTCCACCACCAGCTCGGCGCCCCGGCCCCCGGTCAACTCCCGCACCTCCGCGGGCCAGTCGCCCCTCCGGTCCAGCACATGGTGCGCACCCAGCGCCCGCAGCCGCCCCGCCTTGCCCGCCACGTCACCGGACGTCACCACCACCCGCGCACCCGCGAGCGCCGCCAGCCTGACCACCGCCAGGCTCACCCCGCCCGTGCCCAGCGCGACGACCGTCTCGCCCGGCAGCACCCGCCGACCGCCCGTCAGCGCATTCCACGCCGTCAGCCAGCCCAGCGGCAGCGCCACCGCCTCCTCGTACGACAGATGCCCCGGCAGACGCACCAGCGCCGACTCCGCCACCACGGCGTACTCGGCCAGCGCACCGTCCACCGAGCCGCCCAGCTGCGCCGCGTACGCCACCGCGAACGGCCCGTCCAGCCAGTGCGGGAACACCGTCAACGCCACCCGGTCGCCCTCCGCGACCCCCGACACGCCCGCGCCGACCGCGACGACCTCGCCCACGCCCTCACAGCCCGCCACCACACCCTCCGCGAGGGGGAGGGGATAGTCGGCCTCGCGGACGAGCGTGTCGCGGAACCCGACCGCGTTGGCGCGCATCCGCACCAGCGCCTGGCCGGGGCCGGGCTCGGGCACCGCGTGCTCGCGCCGGGCCAGGCCGAAGGGGGCGGCGCCGGGGGAGAGGTGGTAGCTGCGCATGGTGGAGGCCGCCTTCCGGTCGGTGTCGGGGACGGCCGTGACCGGGGCGGCGAGGGCGCAGGACTCGCGAACAGGGCTGACAGGCATGGGAAATCCACTCCTCGGGGGAAGGGAACGTCGGGAAGAGGGGGACGGGGCCGGCGCCGGTGGGGCCGCCTCGTCGACGAACCACATCCTGCGTCCGGCACGGGACGCCCTCAATTCCCACCTGGGTATCGCCGCGCTCGACGCGCTAGAACTGTGCGGTGACCACCAGGACCTCCGTACACCCGCACGACAGGCGCGACGCACACGCTTCGCACGACACGCACGAGGCGTTCCCCGGCGAACTGCGCCGCCGCCGCGCCTCCCGCCGCCTCAGCCAGCTCGAGCTCGCACTCCGCGCGGGGACCACGCAGCGCCACGTCAGCTACATGGAACGCGGCCGCGCCCGGCCCGGGCGGGCGATGGTCATCCGCATCGCCGAGTCCCTCGAACTGCCGCTGCGCGACCGCAACCTGCTGCTGCACTCGGCCGGCTACGCGCCCGCGTACCCCGAGTCCAGGATCGACGAGCCGCTGCTGCGGCCGGTGCGGGACGCCCTCGAGGGGGTGCTGCGCGGACACATGCCGTACCCGGCGATGGTGCTGCGGCCGTACGGCGAAGTGATCGCCGCCAACCCGGCGCTCGAGGTCCTGACCGAGGGCGCGGCGGCCGAACTCCTGGAACCGCCGGTCAACATGCTGCGGCTGATGCTGCACCCCGACGGCATGGCGCGCCGGGTCGTCAACGCGGCGGAGTGGGGGAGGCACGTCACGGACAACATGCGCGCGCACGCGGCGCGGAACCCGGACCCTCGGCTGGACGCGTTCATCGAGGAGCTCAGCGGCTACCTGCCGCCGCTCGACGAACCGGGGGCGGACCACCTGGGGTTCGCGGCGCCGATGCGGCTGCGGACGGGGGGAGGGGAGCTGCGGCTGCTGACGACGCTGACGTCGTTCGCCACGTCGCTGGACATCACGCTGGCGGAACTGCACCTGGAGGCGTTCCTGCCGGCGGACGAGGAGAGCGCGGCGATCCTGCGGGAACGGGCCGAACGGCACGCACACGAAAGCCGTGTCGTGTAATCGGCATTACACGACACGGTTGCAGGGAACCTCAAAAGCCCTCCGGGGAGGGCCTGTTCGCACCATCGTGACACAGCACGGCGCGGGGCGCGCGGTGAACGCCCGGGTTGGGGGCGGGTGGTGGGCCGGACCCCTTCAAGATCGTTTCGGACGTCTCCGGGGCGGGCCGGATGAGCCAGGGGATCTGTGCGCAGGCGCGGGTCGGCGCCGGGCCGACTGTGTTGTGTGCGCCGACGCCACGCCACGCCTGCGCGCTGACGCACGCCGGAACGCGCGATCCGGTTCGCTGTTCGCTGCAGGTGCGGCCCGCACGCAACGGCCGTGCACCCAGGGCCTGCGATCCCACGCCGGAACGCATTATCGGCGAACCGCGGAAGGCGCCGAAACCCGCTCCACACCAGCCTGTTCGCGCCTTCCCCGGTTCGCCGATAATGCACATTATGTCAAGTAGTGCGGACGGAGCCCCGGACGAGCCCTCCTCCGACACCCCTCCTCGAACCCTCCTCGTGGGGGCCGGGGGCCCCCCCCGCGCCCCCGCCCCCCCCCCCCCCCCCCCCCCCCCCCGGCCCCCCCCCGGGCCCCCCCCCCCCCCGGCCCCCCCGGCGGAGCGGGCTCTCCGCCCGTCAGCCCGTCGGCAGCCCGAGCCCGTAGAACCGCACGTCGTACGGCCCCACCGACTCCGCCTCGCCGCCCACGATCAGGTCCCGCGGTTCCGCCACGCCCGCCGCCCGCGCGGTCGCCACCAGCATCTCGGCCAGTGCGCGCCCGTCGGCGGCCCCTGGCCCGCCCGCGTCGACGCGCCAGCGCGGGTCGTACGCGTCCGGCCACACCTCGTCCAGCAGCCGCGGATGGTCGGCCGGCTGCCCCCAGCCCAGCGCCCGCAGGTCGAGCTCCGGCGCGTACTCGTTGGCGAACGTCGCCAGCCCGAGGCTGCCGCGTGCGTCGATGTCGAACAGCAGCGGGGCGCCGGAGCCCGCGCCGCGCCCGTACACGGGCATGGAGATGCCGTGTCCCAGCGCGAGGGTCTCCGCCGCGACGGTGTCGAGGAACCCGCCCACCGACCGCACCACGGTGTCCCAGCTCTGCGCGTACCAGCCCCCGGGGAAGCCGAGGCCGCCGTTGCGCGGGTCGCGGTTGGCGCCGAAGTAGCCGTCGATCGAGTACTCCTCGCCCACGCCCAGCCGCCAGAACCAGTTCTCGATCGGGCCGGTGGGCATGAGCACCAGTTCCGGTCCCCCGCGCCCGGCGCGCAGTTCGAGGGAGTCCGGCTCGCCGCGCCAGCGCAGGTACGGGGCGCCCCACGGGGCGGTCGGACCGTACATCGGGCCCAGCGAGCCGTGGCTGCCGATGACGGTGGGCTCCCCCAGGACGTCGGTCAGCAGGCCGCGTACGGCGCGGAACAGCGCGGCGTCCAGGGCGGGTTCGCCCGCGGGCGAGGCCGCGAGCGGGACCGCCAGCTCGAGGTAGGTCTCCCCCGACGTGTGACGCTCCGTCAGGCGGTCGACGGGCCGCAGCCGCGCGGTGGAGCCCGGGGCGCCGCCCCAGTGGCCGGTGTCGGCGACGGGTCCGTCGGGTGTGTCGCGCCAGGTCCAGCCGAGGTCCGCGACGAGGGCGCGTGCGCCGGTGTCGGTCCAGCCTCCCGCGTCGGCGTCCGTGAGGCGCCGGGCGACCCCGGCGATGTCGATGGCGTCGTCGCCGGCGTTGTCGATGTCCGCGGCGGCGTCCGCGGGTCCCCGAGAGTCGTTCATGCGTCCATCCAAGCGTGCGCCTCTCCCCCACGCCGGGACGGCGGCCGCACGCCCCGGCCGCGCCGCGGGACCGCCGCCGTGCCGGTGCCCGTCGGTGGCGCCTCCACTGCGAGGCGTACCCGCCGCAGGTCGGGGCCGTGCCGGCCGTGAGCGGCGTGTTTGGTTGGTGCCGCGGGACCTGGCACTTTCGGGCGGATTTCAGGGCTTCGCCTACCCGAGGCCCCGGACCCGTTCTATCGTCGGCCCGATCGGTGTCACCCGACGGAAGGGGCCGGCCGTGACCCGACGAGGTATGGGTGCCGCACGGGTGGGCCAGGCTCTGGGGCTGGTCCCTCGGCAGGTCAGGCTGGCTGCGCGGGCGGGGTTGCTGGACCAGCACGAGGACGGGTCGTTCGACGCCGAGTGTGTGGCGCGGGCGGCCGCGGACCAGCGGCGGTTCCTGGACGCGCTGCACCGTGAGGAGCCGCTCAGCGCGCGGCAGGCGGCGGCGCGGTTGCACATCAGCAGGGAGCGGTTCCGGCGGGTCGCGCGTACTGCCGAACTCCCGGTCGTGGAGCGGCAGTGGCTGCGGCGGGACGGCCGGGACCTGGAGGTCTGCTACTACCGGACGGCGGACGTGGACGCGCTGCTCCCCCACGTCGTGGCGGACATCGAGCTGCGCGCGGCGGCGGCGGTCGTCGCGCGGTCGCAGGCTGCCGCGAAGGCCGCGCGTACGCGTGCCAGGAACCGTGAACGTGCTTACTCGGCGCGGCAGTTGCTGAGCATGCGCCGTCCGGGTACGGCAGGTGACCCGGTCGAAACGGTTCTGTGGGCGGTGGCGCTGGGTGCGGCGCACGGGAGTTTGGCGCCGCGGCTGCGCCGGTTCCGGGACGACACGCGGGCGTTGGCGCTGGCGGAGCTGGTGGCGCAGGCGCGGTTGAAGCCGGCCGAGGTGGAGGCGATGGCGCTGGAGGCGTTGGGCCCGGCGTTGCGTGCGCTGCCGCTGCTTGTACGTCCGGCGGAGGTCGCGGGGCGGTTGGGGGTGCCGGCGTTGCGGGTGGCGGAGCACATTCCGGCGTTGCACGGCTATATCGCGCGGACCACTCTCGAGGAGCTGGCGCAGGTGCCGCCGGGGTGGTTGCTGATGCTGCGGGGCGACCAGGAGCTGACGCGGGTGTCGGCGATGTGGGCGCGGGAGCAGGAGCGGGCGTGGGAGGTCGCGCAGGAGCGTGCGGACGCGGTGCTGCGCGACGCGGAGCGTGCGGTGGCGCGGTTGTCGGACGAGGCTGTGGCGGACCTGTTCGGGTTGGACGCGGGGTTGGTGGCGGAGTTGCGGCCGCGGCGGGGGCGGTGGGCGGCGGCGTATGTGGAGCAGTTGCTGCGGGCGCGTCCGGCGTGGTTGGCGGACGACGCGTCGGCGCGTGACGAGGTGGCGCGGCGGGCCGCGGCGCGGGAGGCGCGGCGGTTGGGGTGGCGGCGGGCGTGGGCGCATGTGTTCGGGGTGCCGGTGGAGGCGGTTCCGGAGTCGGTGGGGCGGCCGTCGCCGGCGGCGGTGCGTGCGGCGTTGGCGGCTCCTCCGGTGTGGGCGCGGCGGGGCTGATCGCAGCGCGCGCTCGGGTCAGCCGGTGACGGCGGCGATGCCGTCGAGGACGTGGCGCAGGCCGGTGTCGAAGGCGGTGGCGGGGTCGGGTGTCTTGGCGCCGGCGACGATGCGGGCGACGGCCGGGTAGCGGCCGGTGGCGAGCATGCGGGTGAGGTAGGGGCCGACGCTGGTCTGCCATTGGCGTTTGTCGAGGCCGGTGGCGCGGTGGGCGCGGCGTTCGGCGATTTCGCGGCGGACGGCTCCGGCGGTGTAGGCGTGGAGGGTGCCGACGGCGCCGAAGGCGGCGTCGGGGTCGGCGAGTCCGGGGTGCCGGGCGGCGGCGGCGAGGGCCGCGTCGAGGGTGGTGAGTGCGGCGGGGCCGAGGTGGGGGCGGCCGCCGAGCAGGTCGGCGAACCATTCGTGGCGTAGGGCGGCGTCGCGCATGTGGTGGGCGTGGGCGTGGAGGGTGGTGCGCCAGTCGGCGGCCGGGGGGTCGTGGGCGAGGGCGTCGGCGATCTCGGCGTGGACGGCTTCGGCCATGAGGTCGAGGAGTTCGTCCTTGGTGGAGAGGTAGCCGTAGAGGCGCATGGGGCCGGCGTCGAGAGCGGCGGCGACTTTGCGGACGGAGACGGCGTCGAGGCCGTCGGTGTCGGCGAGGGTCATGGCGGCGCGGACGATGCGGTCGCGGCTGAGGGGTGCGGGGCTGGGGCGTTCGGCGGGTTCGGGTCGCTCCCAGATGAGGGTGGCGGGTTCGGGCTCGGGTGTGTCGGTGCGTCTGCGTGTGGTCATGGGCCTCTCCGCTGGTGCGGTGTCGTGGTGCGGGTGCTCGCCCGCCTCGTGTGATACATCGTATCTGTCGATACAGTGTATCGATGAGTACGCCGTATCGCCGACCGAGTTCGACCGAGAGGGAGGCAGCCATGCCCGCGACCCGCCCGACTCCCCGCCCCGACCACCCCCGCATCGCGATCGCCGGCGGCGGCCCCGGCGGCCTCGTCCTCGCCCGCGTGCTGCACCTGCACGGGATCCCCGCCACCGTCTACGAGCGCGAGGCCTCGAGGGAGGCCCGCGGGCAGGGCGGCATGCTCGACCTGCACCCCGGCACCGGGCAGCGCGCCTTGGACGAGGCGGGCCTGACCGACGCGTTCCTGGCCGTCGCGCGCCGCGAGGGCCAGGACATGGCGATGGTCGACCCGTCCGGCACCGTCCTGTTCCGCCACGACACCGCCGACGACGCGCCCCTGGAACGCCCCGAGGTCGACCGCGCCGACCTGCGCCGCATCCTGCTGGACTCGCTGCCGCCCGACACCGTCGCCTGGGGCCGGCGGCTCACCCACGCGACGCCGCTCCCCCGCGGCGGACACCGCCTGCACTTCTCCGACGGCACGCACGCCGACTGCGACCTGCTGGTCGGCGCGGACGGCGCCCACTCCCGCGTCCGGCCGCTGCTCACCGACGTCCGCCCCTCGCACGGCGGCACCATCACCGTCGAGCTCGGCATCCCCGACGCCGCGCGCACCCACCCGCACCTCGCCGCGCTGGTCGGACGCGGCAACTACTGGGCGATCGGCCCGCAGAAGGTGCTGTCGGCGCAGGCCAACGGCGACGGCCGCATCCGCGTCTACGCGACGCTGCGCGGCGGCGAGGACTGGTTCACCGCCTCCGGCCTCGCCGACGCCGCCCCGGCGCGGGCGCGGCACCTCGTGGCGGACCTGTTCGCCGGCTGGGCGCCGCAGTTCGCCGAGCTCGTGCACGCGTGCGACGACACGGTCGTGCCGCGTCCGACGTACGTGCTCCCGGTGGGCCTCACCTGGGACCCGGTTCCGGGCGTGACCCTCCTCGGCGACGCCGCGCACCTGATGCCCCCGGTCGGCCAGGGCGCCAACCTCGCGATGCTGGACGGCGCCGAACTGGCCCTGGCCCTCGCCGCGACGGGCGACGTCGAGGAGGCCGTACGGCGGTACGAGCAGCCGATGTTCCCCCGCGCCGCGAAGGCCGCCCGCGAGAGCGCCGCGGCCGTGGACGCCCTGCTCTCCGACGAGGGCGCGGCGGGCATGCTCCGCTTCTTCGGCCTCGAGGCGGCTGTCTGACCAAAGTGCGGGTCAGCGCACCGAGTCGCGGGCGACGGCGAGGAGTTCGGGCAGGGTGCCGGCGAAGTCGGGGAAGAGGTGGAGGGCGACGGCCCACGCGTCGGCGTCGTCGCCGAGGTGCGTGCGGGTCAGGGCGCGCAGGCGGGCGTACAGGCGCGGGTCCGGGGATGCCTGGGGGGCGGCGTATGGCTGCTGCTGTCGGGCGAGCCGGGCGGTGTAGCGGCTCAGCCGGCGCGCGCGGGTGACGATGTCGACCGGGGCGGCGTGGAGGTGCGGCGGGCTTGGGGGGGACCACCGGTCCAGGGGTGCGCGGCTGATCTCGGCGATGCGGAACCGGGGGCTGCGTGTGCGTTCGTCGGCGAGGTATCCGACGGCGGCCTCGGGGAGCAGGTCGTCGTCGGCGGCGCGGGCCAGGGCGTCCCACGGGAGGACGAGGTGGTCGCGCACATAGTCGGAGATGAGCCGGTGCGGCGGTTCGCCGGCGCGGAGCCGGGCGATGAGGGTGGTGCCGTCGGGGTCGTTCCCGGGCGCGTGGGCGCGCAGGACGGCGGCGCGTACGGCGGGCGGGCGGTCGGGGGCCCAGTTGAGCAGCTGCTGGGCCATGAGCGGGTCGAGGTAGGGCGCGGTGGCGGCGGCCGTGGCCTCGGTGGCGCAGGCGAGGAGGGTGAGCAGTGCGCGCCGGGCGTTGCTCGGTCCGGGCAGGGCGCGTAGGGCGGGCTCCGGTGGGGTCAAGGGCCGGAGAGGTTCGGGGTGGGCGGCGACGTCGGCGACGAGTTCGCGGACGGTGCCCGGGAAGTCCGGGACGAGGCGGTAGGCGGTGAGGAGGGCTGCCGGGTCGCCGTCCCAGGGCGCGCAGGCGTCGGCGAGGGCGGCGAGGGCTTCGGTGTCGTCGACGGGGATCTCGGCGAGGACGGTCAGTGCGGGGCTTACCTCGGTGAGGACACGGTCGAGCGGCCACCAACGGCCTGGGATGCCGCGTCGCAGGAGGTGTCTGAGGAGTGCGGGTCCGCGGGCGGCGTCCGGGGTGGTAAGGGTCTCGAACGGCAGGTGGGGGGCCGCGTCGATGGTGGCGAGGGCGTCGTACCGGAGTGCTTCGGCGACGATGTGCGGCGGGCAGTCCGGGTGTGCGGCGAGGGCGGTGAGTTCCCCGCGGCGTGCCGGGTTGTGGGCGCGGGTGTAGCGCTGGTAGTCGGCCCACAGGCGGTCCCAGTCCAGGGATGGCGTGGGGCGCGGGTCAGCGCCGCCGCAGCGGAGTTGGCGGAGGAGGTCCGCTGTGCGGGGGTCTGGCCAGGCGTCGGGGTCGCGGTGGGCGGCGACGTGCGCGGCCGGGTCGGGGGCCGCGAGGGCGTCGCGGACGAGGGCGCTGATCCCGGGGTGGAGGTGCTCGACACCGGCGGCGATGCCGGGTAGGTGGCGGCCCTGGCCGTGGCGGAGGGCGGCGGTGAACAGGTCCAGCACGACCGGGGTGGGCATCAGCCGGGCGCCGTGGTCGGCGGCGAGGCGCACCGCGTGGGGGAACGGGCTGCGGGCGACGGTGATCGGGTCGGTGGGCGCGTAGGCGGCGCAGGCGTCGGCGAGTCCGCCGTCGTCGTGCCAGCCGGGGGTGTGCGGGTCGATGTGGTCGAAGATGCGGGCGACGGCGGTCGCGTCGGTGGCGGCGACGGCCTGGAGGACGGCGGCCGCGTTGTCGGGGCGGACCAGGGTGGTCAGGCGGGTGACGATGTCGGGGCGCCAGGCGCCGTGGGCGTCGAACAGCGCTGCGGTGCCGTCTTCGTCGGCGAGGGCGGCGGCCGCGGTGCGGGGGTCGAGGTGGAGTGTGTCGGCGAAGAGCGTGGTGAGTTGCGGGCGGAAGCGTGCGACGAGTGCCTTCCGGACCTCGGGTGGTGCGAGGCGTAGTGCGCAGACGAGTTCGAGCATGCGGTTCCCCCGTAGCCCGTTGGGCCGGTGTCAGGCGTCCATGAGTTCGGCGGCGACGAGGGCGGCGAGGTCGGTGCAGGCTTCGCGGTGTTGTTTGGTGACGGTGCCGATGCATTCGACGGGGGGTCGGACGCGGCGCAGGCCCATGGCCTGGGCGGCGTTCTCGACGGATTTGACGGCGCCGGCGGTGTCGTTGCCGCCGTGGACGTAGAGGCCGTAGGGCTTGTGGTGGAGGGCTCCGGTGTCGAGGTAGAGGAGCTGGTCGAACCAGTGTTTGAGGGCGCCGGACATGTAGCCGATGTTGGCGGGGGTGCCCAGGAGGTAGGCGTCGGCCTGGAGGGCTTCGACGGGTGAGCACAGGAGGGCGGGGCGGACCTGGACGTCGACGCCGGTGATGTCGGGGTCGCGGGCGCCGGTGAGGGCGGCGTCGAGGAGTTCGGCGAGGTTGGGCGAGGGGGTGTGGTGGACCACGAGCAAGACCGCCACGCGGGGTGCTCCTTCGTCGGGCCGGGTTCGGGTGGCCGCATCTTCTCAGGGTCGTGGGGGGCCGGTGGGTTCGGCGGTGGGTTGGGCCGGAGGGGTGGCGGGACTACGGCACGAGTGTGATAAGCGGCAAATACACCCTTTTGCCACTACCCCGATCGCGCTGCGGTTTGTCACGATAGATGCACTTTCTGTGATCTTCGTGATCCCGCGTCGTTCCACCGTCCCCGTTGTCCCGTTGTCCCGAAGTTGTCCCCGTCCCACATCCGCACGACGTGCGCCGGCCCGCCGGACGCACCGCACACAGGAGTTCACCGTGGTTCTGTCCATCTCCGGAGTCCTGCTGCTCGGCGTCATCGCCTTCCTGTTCTTCCGCAAGGACGGCATGAAGATCTCCCACGCCCTGGTGTGCGCGCTCTTCGGCTTCTATCTGGCCAGCACCGCGATCGCCCCGCACATCAAAGCCAGCGGGAACAGCCTCGCGAGCCTGCTCGGCGGCCTGAACTTCTGACCCGCGGCGCGCCCGGCCTCCCACGCCCGGCCCGCCCGTCCCGCACCACCACCTCCCGCACCGCAGCGGCCCCGACTCGACGACGAGCCGGGGCCTCCTGCGTACCCCCTCGCGTCGACCGCGTGCGCCTACGCGCACGCCCGCACGTTGACAGGAGCACCCCCGTGCCGTCCCCCCTGCCGCCCACCGCCCCCGCCCTGACCCGCCGCGTCGCCTCCGCGACCCGCAGCGGACTCGCCGCCACGAAGGCGACGTTCGCCTCCGGACGCAGCTCCGCGCAGCGCGTGCGCGGGCACGCCCGCGACATGTTCGCGCCGCTCATCCACCTCGGGCGCGGGCTGCGCCGCGAGGTGGCGTGGGCGCGCACCTGGTGGAAGGAGGCGCCGACGGACAAGCGGAAGGCCGCGCTGGTGGGCGTGGCGGCGTCGCTGGTGCTGCTGTACTTCCTGCCGTTCGGGCCGTTCCTGGCACTCGGCGGGGTGATGGCCGGCGCGGCGTGGATGGGCCGGGAGAAGGGGCCCGCGCCGGAGCCGGGCCCGCCGCCCGGGGACGGCCGGCTGCAGGCGATCTACAACGGCCTGGTGCCGCACCTGGCCGACGCGCACGACCCGGCGGGGCCGTTCGTGCCGGGCGGGCAGTGGAAGCAGGCGTTCGAGCACCACGAGTTCGAGGGCGACCAGCTGACCCGGCTCGAGCTGCGCTACTCGCCGTACTTCGCGGACGACGACCCCGAGGCGCGGCAGCGGATCGAGCGGGTCGTGGAGGCGAAGGCGGGGCGGGCGCGCGAGTACCTGTACGGGTGGGACACGGAGAACAACCGGCTGACGGTGGCGGCGCTGCCGCCGCTGCCGGGCCCGGTGCCGGCGCAGCACTACGCGACCGCGGTGTGCGAGATCGTGCTGGGGTTCACGGACGCGACGTCGACGGACCGGCTGATCCCGGTGGCGCTCGACCCGACGCAGCCGGGCCCGCCGTCCCACCAGCTGCCGCCGGTGATCTGGCGGACCGGGACCCGCACGAACGCGCCGCACCTGCTGGCGGTCGCCGGCCCGGCGGCGGGCAAGACGACGCTGCTGCGCACGATCGCCGTGCAGGCGCTGCGGGACGGCGACGTCATCGTGGTGGACGCGACCGGGTCCGGCGACTTCGCGTGCCTGTCGGGGCGGCGCGGGGTGCTGCGGGTGGACGCGAGCGCGCAGGGGGCGCGGGAGACGCTGACGTGGCTGCGGCACGAGGCGGCGCGGCGCGCGGAGGCGATCGGGGCGGCGAAGGCGGCGGGCACGCCGGTGCCGGAGGACGCGCGGCGGCCGCTGTGGGTGCTGCTGGACGAGCCGGCGGAGCTGCTGGGCGAGGACGGCGAGGGCGAACTGCTGGAGCTGCTGGACCTGCCGGTGCGGCTGGGGCGGACGACGCACATCAGCCTGGTGGCGACGGCGCGTCCGGGGCAGCTGGAGCGGCTCCCCTCGGGGCTGCTGGGCGAGACGCACACGCGGCTGACGCTCGGCCCGTTGGAGCCTGAGGCGCTGCACGCGGCGTTGGGGTCGGCGCCGGGGATCACGGGCGGGGACGGGATGCCGGCCGGGCGGGGGTACGCGCGGGTCGGGGCGGGCCCGGTGATCCGGATCCAGACGCCGTACACGCCGGACCCGCTCGAGGACGACACGCCGGACGGGGAGCGGGCGCGGATCCTGGCGCTGCTGCCGGAGCCGGTGGCGAGCGCGGCGGCGGGTCTCGGGGGTTCTGTGGGTTCTGTGGGGTTTGTGGGTGCCGCGGGTTCCGGCGCCGCGGGTGCGGGGGCGGGTTCCGCGGGCAGCGTCGAGGGGACGGGGGGTCCGCTGTCGCTGGCGAAGGCGCCGTGACGCGGCACTGACCCGCTGGCGGATGCTGCGTGCGGCGCGTCCGCCAGCGGCCGACCGCTTCCGCCCCGGACTGATCGGTACTGATCGGTTCGGGGCGGTCGCGTGTATACGGATCCACCCGTACGCGCCCGCGTACGCCCATCCGTGCATGAATCAGCCGAACCCGCCGCATGCGCGCGCGAGGAACGCCATGATGGTGCGGCACAGCGCGCCCCGGCCGCGGGAACCGACGGCTCCCGGGGGCGGCGCGCACGCATGCCCCGAGCCCGAAATATTCACTCGCAAGAGTGAGCCGGCACCCGGCACCGCCTGAGCACCACCTGCCCGCAACCCCGCTCGCCCGACGACAGCGCGCCGCACCGCGGCCGTTTTTTGGACGTGGACGCCCGTGTTCGACCTCGCGAACCTCACCCCCAGCGACCTGGTCGTGTGCGGTTCCGACCTGCGCCAGGCGACCGCCGCCGCCACCACGCCCGACGAGGCCGCCCGCGCGCTAGCCCACCACCTGCGCGCCGCGTTCCGCGACCCGGTCACCGAACGCGCCCAGCTGTCACTCGTCCGCGTGTACGTGACCGCGCGCGACACGGCCGCGCGGCCGGGACTCACCGGCCACGCCGCCCCCGGCGCGGAGCAGGGCACGGGCGAGGACGGCGCGGACGGCGCGGACTTAGGCGGACGCGTCCTCGAACTCCTCGGCTCCGACGGCGCGGCGCCCGGACCGGGGCACCCCGGCGCACCGGAACGCGTGCGGCTGCCGGCACCGGCTACGGCACCCGCACCGACCCCGGCTTCGTCTCCACGCGCCGACTGGACGGCGGGCCCTTCCGACGGCCCGGGCGCCGCACTCCCCCGCATCCCCGAACCCCTGTCCCCACCGGGCCCGTTCCCGCCCACCGGCACCGGCGAACCGCCGTGGGTGCACGCGGCGGCGCTGACCGAACCGCCCACCGCGGACACGGTCGACTGGACGCCGCCGGTGCCGGACGTGACCTCGAGCGGGTCGTGGGCGACGGGACCGGCGGCGGGAGCCGTACCGCAGCCGCCGGCACCCGGGGGCTTCCGCCCGGACCCGCGCGCCGCGTCCACGGAACTCCCCCAGCCGTCCCGCGACCCGGGCACCGCGGCGCCGTCCGCACAGGGCCGCCCCGCCGAGGGCACCAACGGCGTCGGCTCCCCAGGAGGCCCGCCGCACGCACAGCCGACACCCGCGCCCGTGCCCCGGCCGCCGAGCACCCCCGCCCAGGGCACCACGAACGGCGTTGCCCCACCGGGGAATTCGCCACAGGCGGGGATGACGCCCGGGTGGGGGCACGTGCCTGTCACCGCAGGCCCGACCAGCGGCGCTCCGGACACCGGGATTCCGCAGCCGCCCGCCGGCGGCTCCTCCTCGCCCGCCGCCGAAGGCCCGACGCCGGGGGCACCGCCCGGACCTGCATCCGCAGGCGTGTCGCCCGACAGCGCCGCACGGACCGACGCCGGCGAGATGGGCGTGACCGCCGCCGGCTCCGCGCCCGCTCCCGTCGGGATCCCGCAGCCGCCGTCCCTTGGCGGTTCCGCCTTGCCCGCCGTCGAAGGCCCGACGCCAGGGCCACCACCACCCGGCCACGCATCCGCAGGCACGTCGGCCGACAGCGCCGCATGGCCCGCCGCGGGCACGGTGGACATGACCATCGCCGGCTCCGGGCCCGTCCCCCTCGGGATCCCGCGGCCGCCTCGCGCAGGCGGGGATTCCGCGGCGGCCGGGCGAACGTGGGCCGAGGCACCCGCCGCCGCCGGCCCGATCGGCGATCCGTCGACGGAAAGCACCGGGTGGGGGGCCGAACACCCCACGCGCCCGGACGACGCTGCGCCTGGCGTCCCCACCCCGATCGCTCAGCCGCCACGCCCAGGCGAGGATTCCGCCCCGGTCGGGCCGACATGGGCCGATGTGCCCGCTGCGGGCCCGTCCGGGGACGCGCCTGGCGTGTCAACGACGGGGATCCCGCAGCCGCCACGCCCAGTTGGGGATGTCGACCCCGTCGGGCCGACGTCGGCCGATCTGCCGGCCGCTGCGAGCCCGATCGGCGCTGCGTCGGCGGACAGCACCGGGTGGGGGGCCGAGGACCCCACGCGCCGTGCCGACGCCGCGCCCGGCCTTCCGATCGCGGGGATTCCCCAGCCGCTCCCGCCCGCCCCTCCAGCCGCCGCAGTGTCCCCGCGCGCCGAAGTACCGGCCGCCGGGCCACGGTTCGCGCCGTCCGTGCCGTGGGCCGACGACGACGTCGTGCCGCCCACCGAGGGGGTCACCGCGTTCTCCGCGAGCGTCGGGGCGCGGCCGCTCGGTGCGGCGGGGGGCGACGGGGCGTTGCATCCCGCGTTCGAGGCCGTGTTGCGGCAGCTCGGGGTGCTGGGTGCTCCTGCCGCGCCCGGGGGTGGGGGTGGGGGCGGGCTTCCCGTGCCGGTGGCGGGTGGGGCCGGGCCGGGTGGGATGTCCGGGACCGGGGCGTATCCCGCGACCTTCGCCGGGGCTCCGCGCGTCGGCGCCGCGTCGGGAACGTCGGGCGGCCCGGCCCCGGTGGCCATCCCCGGGCCGACGCCCGGTTCGCTGCCCGGCGTGTCGGCCGTGACCGGCACCGCGACGGTCGCCGCCACCTCCGCCGACCTGGTCGCGGGAACGGTGACCGGTCTTCCGCCGGGGCTCGGGCCGGGTCCCGTCGCCGGGGGTCCGGGCGGTGGCGGGACGGTGTCCGGTGTGCCGCTGCGGGGCGCGTACGCCGTCCCCGCGCCTCCGCCGGCGGTCGTGCTGCCGGGGCCCACCTCGCCCGCGGCGTCGAGCCCGGTCGTTCCGTCGGTCCTGTCGGCTCCGTCGGGCGGGCCCGCGCCGCTCGCCGAGGCGTCGCAGGACGGGGCGTGCGACGTCGAGTCGGACCGTTACGCGATCGCGCACATCCCCGACCCGCACACCGGCCTGCACGGCGTCCGCACGGTGCTCGGCTATGCGGGCACGCTGCCGGACGGCGAGGTGTTCGCCGTGGTGCTGTTCACCGGCCGGCACATCCCGGCGCCGGCGGCGGAGCTGCTGCGTTCGCTCGCGGCGGCGTCCCGGCTGGCGCTGCTCCCGGCACCCGCGACGCCGGCGCCGACGCCGCGGGACGGCATGCTGGCGGCGGCGCGCCTGGACGCGTTGGAGCAGCTGCTCGCGGCGACGGAGGACACCACCGTCGAGCAGGCCCGCACGGTGGCGACGTACCGGGGCCGGGTGCGCACCCAGGCCGAGCAGCTGCGCCTGAAGCAGCAGCGGCTCGAGCAGGAGACGAACATCGTCGAGACCCTCTACCGCGTCGGCCAGCAGCTGACGAGTGGTCTGGACCTGGACGCGGTGGTGCAGACGGCGACCGACGCGGCGACGAAGGTGATCGTGGCGGAGCACGGGCTGCTGCTGTACCGGGACGCGGACTGCGAGGCGGGGGCGGAGGGCGCGGACGGGATCCGCTTTGCGGTGTCGTCGCGCGCGTCGGCGGCGCATCCGCTGCTGCCGGATCCGATGGTGCGGCTGACGGGCGCGCACGTGGCGGCGTCGGTGGTGCGGTGCGGGGACCTGGCGGACTATCCGGGGCGCGGGCACCAGGCGCCGGTGGCGTGGTCGCCGGACGCGTTGCCGGTGCGCAGCTACATGGCGGTGCCGGTGGTGTCGCGGGGTGGGGAGCCGCTGGGGTCGTTCGCGTTCTCGCACTCGAAGCCGGACATCTTCACGGAGCGGGACGAGCAGCTGGCGCTGGGCATCGCGGCGCAGGCGGCGTCGGCGATCGAGAACGCGCGGTTGTACCGGCGGGAGCGGGACACGGCGGTGCGGCTGCAGCGCAGTCTGCTGCCGCCGGAGCTGCCGGACATCGACACGCTGGAGGTCGCGTGCCGGTACCTGCCGGGGGCGCGGGGCACGCAGGTGGGTGGTGACTGGTTCGACGTGATCCCGTTGTCGGCGGGGCGGGTCGCGCTGGTGATCGGGGACGTGATGGGGCGCGGGCTGTCGGCGGCGGCGGTGATGGGGCAGCTGCGGGTGGCGGTGCGGGCGTACGCGGTGATGGATCTGCCGCCGGCGCAGGTGATGCGGCATCTGAACCGGTTGTTGGCGGGGATGGGGTCGGACGAGCAGATCACGACGTGCGTGTACGCGGTGTACGACCCGGGGCACGCGGCGATCCGCTGGTCGAACGCGGGGCATCTGCCGCCGGCGCTGGTGTCGGCGGACGGCGAGGTGCGGCTGCTGGACGACGACCTGGGGGTGCCGTTGGGGGTGGAGGGGACGGCGTTCGAGGACGCGGAGATCGCGTTCACGGCGGCGGACCGGCTGCTGCTGTACACGGACGGGCTGGTGGAGCGGCACGACGCGTCGTTGACGGACCGGTTGCGGGCGTTCACGGGGCACATGGCCGCGCACATGGGGGGTGCGGCGCGGCACCGGGACGGGGTGCAGGACGCGTGCGACCGGCTGCTGGGGTCGATGCTGACGGGGCGCGAGCACGACGACGTGGCGCTGCTGCTGGTGCGGGCGTGCGGGGTGCGGGAGCGTTCGGGGTCGTTGGAGCTGCCGCCGTCGCCGCGGGCGGCGCGTGAGGCGCGGTCGTTCACGCGGGGGACGTTGGCGCGGTGGGGGCTGGACGGGTTGGTGGACGCGGCCTGTTCGGTGGTGACGGAGCTGGTGGCGAACGCGGTGGAGCACGCGCGTACGCCGATGGAGCTGCGGTTGCGGCACCGGTCGGGGCGGCTGGTGGTGCAGGTGGCGGACCACGACGGGCGGCTGCCGCGGCGGATCACGGCGGCGGAGGGGGACGAGCGGCACCGGGGGCTGATGATCGTGGCGGCGTTGGCGGCGGACTGGGGGGTGCGGCCGACGGACGCGGGGAAGGTCGTGTGGGCGGAGCTGACGGACCGGGCGTGAGGGCGATCGGATCTGACCGATATGTATCCTGCACGCCGGTGGTTGTGGCGGTGTTTGCGTCCGTGAACCGACCGTTTTGCGCGGGCATTGAGGCCCAAAAAGACACAACGCGCATCCGAGATGTGATGAAAAGCCCGAATACGGGTAGTTACCTCGGCGATGCAGCGTCCCGGGTTCGTGTTGCCCGGCACAACCGGGAATCTTCGGGGCCTGCGGCACGTTGATCGAACGAACGAGGCAGCCACGGCTGTCCAGTGGACATCAAGCCCAGGAGGCACGATTTCATGAGTGAGCGAGCTCTCCGCGGCACGCGCCTCGGCGCCACCAGCTACGAGACCGACCGTGGAATCGACCTTGCCCCGCGGCGGACCGTCGAATACGCGTGTCCGCGCGGCCACCGCTTCGAGATGCCGTTCTCCGTCGAGGCGGAGATCCCCCCGGTCTGGGAGTGCCGCAGCTGCGGCATGGTCGCCCAGCTGGTGGACGGCGCCCCGCCGGAGGAGAAGAAGAACAAGCCCGCGCGTACGCACTGGGACATGCTGATGGAGCGCCGCACCCGCGAGGAGCTGGAAGAGGTCCTCGCCGAACGCCTGGCCGTCCTCCGGTCCGGCGGCATCGACCTCCACCACGACCCGCGCGACAACCGCAAGACCGCCTGACCCACCCGCCCCGCCCACGACGCGGAAAGGCCCGGGCCGCACGGAGCACGACTCCGAAGCGGCCCGGGCCTTCGTACGTCCTGGGGGCGGGCGTGGGCTGTGTCGGGGGTCCTGTCCCCCCGGCGCCCCGCTTCGCCGTGCTCGCGGCCGTGACCGTCCCCGGACAGCGGAACGGGGCCGGACGTCTCCGCCCGGCCCCGTTCTCGTTTCCGCTTTTCGTATCCGTCAGCCGGTGAGACGACCCGGCCCCGGGGCGTCGTCCTGCGGGCGCCACACGCGGGCGTCGTCCGGGTCGATGACCTCGCCCTGGACGACCTTGCCGTCCTGGGCGTGCATGCGGACCTGCTCGCGGACCTGCCACGCGGCGCCGCCGACCTTGGTGCGGCGGACGACCTGGCCCGCCACCGTGCCGCCGATCAGACGGCGGACCAGCGGCCGGGTGAACGGCAGGACGCACAGCAGGCCCAGCACATCCGAGATGAACCCGGGGATCATCAGGAGCACGCCGCCGAGGACCACCAGCCCGGCGTCCGCCGCCGCGCGTCCCGGATCGGCCGGGGTGCCGCCCGGCACCGGTGCGGGGCCCGCGCCGGACGCGGGGTAGCCGGCGGCCTGCATCGCGGCCTCGGTGGAGGCGCGCAGCTTCAGCAGCGCGCGTCGGCCCTCGTAGCGGATCGCCAGCGCGCCGGCGATCACGCCCGCGAGCAGGAGCAGCACGGTGTTGCCGACGCCGATCGCGGTGCTGACGCGGCTCATCAGGTAGATCTCGGCGATCGGGAACGCGACGAGCGGGATGAGGACGGCTGCGCGACGCATCGGGGACGGGTCTCCTTCCGGTCCGGCGGGCGCGGCGGGCGGGTGCCCGCCGCGTGGCCGGACATCCCCGTTCCCGGGGCGGGTGGGAACCGCTTCCGGGACCGGGGCCTGTTCTTTCTGCTGTATGTAGTGACGCTTCAGCCGCGCTCGGTGTTCCCGGCGGCCTTGTCACCCGCGCCACTTTGGGCGTCGGCCCCGGCGTCGCGCGGCTTGCCGATCTTCTTGACGCGCTCGGCCTGGCGGCCCGCGCCCCACGCGGTGACGCGCCACAGCGCCTCGACGAGGATCGCGCGGCTCATCTTGCTGTTGCCCCGCTCGCGCTCGACGAACGTGATCGGCACCTCGACGACGCGGAAGCCCTTCTTGACCGCGCGCCACGCCAGGTCGACCTGGAAGCAGTACCCCGCGGAGGCGACGGTGTCCATGTCGATGCCGAGCAGCGTCTCCTTGCGGAACGCGCGGAACCCGCCGGTGATGTCGCGCAGCTCCAGGCCGAGCATCGTGCGCGAGTAGAAGCTGCCGCCGCGCGAGATGAACTTGCGGCTCGCGGGCCAGTTGACGATCGCGCCGCCCGGCACCCAGCGGGAACCGAGGACCAGGTCGGCGTCGCGGACGGCCTCCAGCAGGCGCGGGAGCTGCTCGGGCTGGTGGGAGCCGTCGGCGTCCATCTCGACGAGGATGTCGTAGCCGCGGTCGATGCCCCAGTGGAACCCGGCCAGGTAGGCGGCGCCGAGGCCCTCCTTGCCCTTGCGGTGCAGGACCTGGACGTGCGGGTCGTGCTCGGCGATCCCGTCGGCGATGGCGCCGGTGCCGTCGGGGCTGTTGTCGTCCGCGATCAGGACGTCGACCTCGGGAGTGGCGGCGCGGACCCGGCCCACGATCTCGGCGATGTTCTCGGCCTCGTTGTAGGTGGGGATGATGACGAGCACCTTGCCCAGGTCCCCGAGGCTGAACGTAGCGGGCTGGTGCGGCGTGCTCACATCGTCTCCTTCATGGGATTGCGTCGGCTGCGACCGTACAACGTCGCGGGCTTGCCCGTGGTTGCGCGCCCACCCTGAGACACGAGGCGCCGGTCCCGCGCGCCGCCCCACGCTCCCTCTGTGGCCGACCCCTACCCGGCTTGCGACCCGACAGTCGCCCGTCCCCGCCGCCGCGGCACCGCAGCGCCCTCGACGACGATGCGTCACGCGAACGAGCGACCTGAACACAACGTTTCGGCACGGGCCGTCGCGCTGGGCGACCTCGGGGGGAACACCGGGCGCCGAGTGTTCGCTCTGGTGCGCCCCCACGGAGCAACCGCGCGCCGGGCCCCGCTGTCACGAAGCAGGGGTGGCGGGGGCTGGCGTTCCGACAGCATGGCCCCATGACGCGAGACACAGCGACGCACGACGAACGAATCCAGGTTCTGGAGGCGGAGGCGTTCCGCACCGGCCGTACCCTGGCCGAGTACAGCCAACAGCTCAAGACCATCAGCGAGGCACAGATCACCGGGTTCCGGAACATCGACTCCCTGGCCGACGCCATCGGCG
Organism: Yinghuangia seranimata; assembly: GCF_029953285.1. Lineage (GTDB taxonomy): Bacteria > Actinomycetota > Actinomycetes > Streptomycetales > Streptomycetaceae > Yinghuangia > Yinghuangia seranimata. The sequence continues at coordinate 213,117 of NZ_JASAOI010000037.1, forward strand.
CGCCCGGGGACCGCAGCATCGCCGAGCGCCTGGACACCGTCGAACGCGTCATGACCGAACGGCTGGATGCCGTCGACGGGCGTTTGAACGGCCTCGACGGGCGCCTTGACGACGTCAACGGGCGTCTTGACGGCCTCGACGGGCGACTTGACGGCCTCGATGGGCGTTTGAACGGCCTCGACGGTCGTCTTGACGGCGTTGAACGCCTCCTCTTCGCGCTCGCCCGCGCCCAGGGCATCGACCCGGACGACCTGGCCGGCTGACCGGCCGCGCCGCGCGGGTGTCCGGACCGGTTCGGGGCCGGCTCATGCGTGGCGTCTGTGTTCCGCTCTCTCGTCGGGCGTTCGTCGGGTGGGGCCCGGCCGTCCTTCGGGCCGGCGCCGGACCGGCTGGCTGCGCGGTCGCGGGGCCGTTGTCTACTGGGCGGCCGGGTCCCCCCGGGTCGCACCGTCCGGCGGGTCGGCGCTCGCGGGCGGCGCGGCAGGCGCACGGGTGCTGCCGCGTCGGCCCGCTCCCCCGGGGTCGTGCGCGCGGGGCCGGGTCTGGCGTCGGGCGGCCCGCGGCGGGTGCCGTGGGGCGCCGTGGGCCCGGTGGCGCGCACGGTTCCCGGGAGGTTTTCCCGGTCGGTCGTCCTGCGGTGGACGGGAGCGAACGTAGCGGGCGGGGCGGGCGGGGTGTCAACACCGCCGTGACCTGGGGTGTTGTCGTGTTCGTGCTGGTCAGGCCGGGGTGCGGGGCGGGTGCGGGCGTGGGTGGCGGCGGCGGATCGACCGCCGTTCGGCGCAGTGGTCACCCGTTCGGCCGCGCGTCGGCGCCCGTCCGGCGGACGCCGTGCGCAGCGGGGCGGGTGGGGTCAGGCGACGCAGCCGGTGAAGGCGGGGGCGAGGACGGCGTCGGTGCGGGTGCGGCCGGTCTCGGCGGCGGCGATGGCGAGGCGGCGGACGGCCTCGGTGAGGGTGGCCTGGTCGAGGGTGTAGGGCAGGCGCAGGTGGCGTTCGAAGGCGCCGGTGGTGCCGAACAGGGTGCCGGGGGCGACGCGCAGGCCGTGGCGTCCGGCGGCCTCGGCCAGGACGGTCGTGGAGAGGCTGTCGGTGTGCGCCCACAGGGACAGTCCGCCGGGCGGGGTGTGGAACGTCCAGTCGGGCAGGTGGGTGCGGAGCAGCCCGGCGAGGTGGTCGCGGGCGTCGCGGATGCCGGGGAGGCGTTCGTCGAGGATGGCGTCGGCGTGGTCGGCGATCAGGTAGTGCAGGACGAGCTGGTCGAGCACGGGGGCGGCGACGTCGAGCCCGGCGCGGGTGCTGACGAGGCGGCGGACCAGGTCGGGGGTGCCGCGGATCCAGCCGATGCGCAGGCCGCCCCAGAACGACTTGCCGGCGGAGCCGATGGTGACGACGGTGCCGCTGCGGTCGTGCGCGGCCATCGGCGCGGGGTGGTCGGGGTGCGGGAGGCGCGGGACGTCGAGCGCGAGGTCGGCGCAGGTCTCGTCGGCGACGAGGGTGGTGCCGGTGGAGCGGGCGAGGTCGATGAGGGTGCGGCGGGTGTCGGGGTCGGCGAGGTGGCCGGTGGGGTTCTGGTAGTCGGGGATGAGGTACGCGGCGCGGGGTCCGGCGGCGCGGAGGGCGTCGTGCCAGGCGGGGAGGTCCCAGCCGTGCTCGCCCATGGGGACGGGCACGGTGCGGCCGCCCTGGGCGCGGATGGCTTCGAGGGCGTTGGCGTAGGTGGGTGACTCGACGGCGACGCGGTCGCCGGGGTGCAGGAGGGTCCGCAGCACGAGCACCCAGGCGGACAGCGCGCCGCTGGTGACGATGATCTGGTCGGGCGTGGTGGGGGCGCCGCGGCGGGTGTAGCGCTCGGCGATCGTCTCGCGCAGGAGCGGCAGGCCGGCGGGGTGGTAGCCGTGCGCGGCGGTGTACGCGGGGAGCGCGTCGGCGGCGTCGGCCACGGCGCGGTGGAGGTGGCGGCCGGGCCCGGGGAGGGCGGCGACGGCGAGGTCGATGGTGCCGGTCAGGGTGGTGGGCACCAGGGCGCGGGTGGGCGGCTCGGGGTGGTGCGTGGGGAGCGCGGTCCACGAGCCGGAGCCCCGGCGGGAGATCAGGTAGCCGTCGGTGCGCAGCAGGTCGTAGGCGGCGGCGACGGTGGTGCGGGAGACGCCGAGGCGGTCGGCGAGGCCGCGTTCGGCGGGGAGCCGGGCGGTGAGCGGGAGGCGGCCGTCGAGGACGAGCGCGCGGATGCGTTCGGCGAGCGCGCGGTAGGCGGGCGTGCCGCCGGGTCCGGGCCGCGCCGCGGCGGGGAGGACGGCCGTGGCCGTGGTGGCGGGGCGCAGGAGGTCGGCCAGGCGGGCGCTGCTGACGGTGAGGTGCTGGGTGCTCATCAGTCCACTCCTGTGCGATTGGCCGTGGATTAAGGGGCCGCTTGGCGAGAGTCTCTCACCAATGGCCCCTTTTCGGGGAGCCGGGTGCGGGAGGGGCGCGGACAGGTGGACTGGTTGTTGGGGCGACGGCTCGTGCAGTTGTACGCCGGCCTGGGGCTGTACGGGTTCAGCATGGCGCTGATGATCCGCGCCGGGCTCGGCCTGGATCCGTGGGACGTGTTCCACCAGGGGCTGCAGGAGCGTACGCCGCTGAGCTTCGGCACGGTCACGGTGGTGGTGGGCGCGGCGGTGCTGCTGCTGTGGTGGCCGCTGCGGCAGTGGCCGGGCCTGGGCACGGTGTCCAACGTCGTGGTGATCGGCGTGTCCGTCGACGCGTCGCTGGCGGTCCTGCCGGACGCGGACGGGCTCGCGTGGCAGTCGGTGTTCATGGTCGCGTCGGTGGTGCTGAACGCGGTGGCGGGCGGCATGTACATCGGCGCGCGGTTCGGCGCGGGCCCCCGCGACGGGCTCATGACCGGCCTGGTGGCCCGCACCGGGCGGTCGGTGCGCCTGGTGCGGACCTGCATCGAGGTGAGCGTCCTGGCCGCCGGACTGGCACTGGGCGGGTCGGCCGGCGTGGGCACGGTGGTGTACGCGCTGGGGATCGGGCCGCTGGTGCAGATCTTCCTGCCGCTGTTCACGGTCCCGAAGCGGGACGCGGACGCGGCTCCCGCCGCGGGCCCGGTGCCGGACGCCCGGCCGGGCCCCGCCCTGGACGTGCCGGAGCCCGGCCGGGTCGCGGCCGGGCTCGCGGAGACGGGCGGTGTGGCGGTGCCGGCCGGTCAGGCGCCGGGCAGCCAGTAGGCGTGGACCTGGCTCACGACCGGCTCGGGCGCCTGGCCCCCGGGCGGCGGGGCCACGCCTACCTCGGCCGCGATGGGCATCATGCGGGCCTGGAAGGCCTCGAGCGCGTCGGTGGACTCCCACAGGTCGCTGATCTGCATGCCGCCGTCGACGGGCACGGCGACGTGCGCGAGACAGCCGGCGAAGATGCCGGGCGCGTGCTTCTGCAGCGCGGCGTTGAGGGTGTCGTACTGGTCGGTGCTCATGGGCACGGTCATCTGGAACAGGACGGCCACGGGGCCTCCGCAACGGTGAGTCGGTACGAACGGAACGGGGCGCGGCCTCCGCGGGCCGTCGGCGGCCGGGCCGTGCCCGGTCGCCGACGCCCGGCGGGGGCGCCCCGTGGTCCCACTGTCCCCCCGCCCCGGGCTGTTTTCGCGACGCAGCCCCGCACTGTCCGCCATACGGAGCACCCCGCGCCCGGGTCCCGGCGGCGGGCGCCCGCGCCGGCTCAGGCCGGCCGAACGCCGCGTCCGGCGATCAGGTCGGCGGCGAGGCGGGGCAGGGCGGTGCCGATGGGCTCGCGGACGACCGCGGTGGCGAGGTCGTCGTACGGCGTCGGGTGGGCGTTGACGACGACCAGGTCCGCGCCGGACTCGACGGCGGCCGCGCACAGGCCCGCGGCCGGTTCGACGACCAGCGACGAGCCGACCGCGAGCAGCAGGTCGCAGCCGCGGGCGAGCGCGGTGGCGTGGCCGAAGACCGCGCGGTCGAGGTGGTCGCCGAAGAACACCGCGTCGGGCACGAGGAGGCCCCCGCAGTCCCGGCAGGCCGGCTCGGGGCGGCTGGGGCCCGCGCGGCGGACGAGGGCGAGGACCTCGGGGGTGGGACGGCGGTGCCCGCAGACGCAGCGGGTGGTCGCGACGGTGCCGTGGACCTCCAGGACCGTCGCGGGTGTGGAGCCCGCCGCCTGGTGGAGGCCGTCGACGTTCTGCGTGACGACGCCCCGCAGCAGGCCCGCGTGTTCGAGGTCGACGAGGGCGCGGTGCGCGGCGTTCGGGGCGGGCGCGTGGTCGTAGGCGTCGGCGCACATGTCCCAGAACCTGCGGCGCGCGGTCGGGTCGGTCAGGAACGCCTTGCGGGTGACGCTGCGCACCGCGCCGGGGTCGCGGGCCCAGACGCCGTCGGGGCTGCGGAAGTCGGGGACGCCGGAGTCGGTCGAGATGCCGGCGCCGGTGAGGGCGACGACGCGCTGGTAGGTGTCGGGCACGGCGCCGCACGGTAGCGGGGCCGCCGCGCGGGGCGCGACCGATGAGCCGCCGGGTACGGCCGGGCGGCCCGGGACGGGCCTCGCGGCGGGGGCGGCGGCGGGGGCGGCGATCATCCACTTTGCGATGCCAGGACCGTCGTTCGGGATGTCCGCGGAGGGTGATCAAGGGGCCGCCGTATTCTGGAATTTTTCTCCCGCGGGCGCGAATTCCAAAAAGCCGGATGCCGTCTTGATCCTTTTCTTCGGCGGGCATTCGAAAGCTCAGGCGAAGCTCAAATCCCGAAATTCGATCTCGGGAATTCGCTTTCCTCGTCGCAGCACCCGGCCGGCCGCGGCCGGGGGTAACGGGAGGAGCGTAAAGATGCGCGGAAAAACCCGGTACGGAGCACTCGCGGGCGTGCTCGCCCTCGGCGCCGGCCTGCTGCTCGCCCCGTCGGCGAGCGCGAGCGAGCAGTCGCCGACGGGCTGCCCGCCGGACACCTGGTACAAGGTGACCCAGGTCAAGCTCTCCTACGAGGCGGTCGGCAACACGGCCGGCAAGTACAACTCGAGCGGCAGCAACGCGATCCTGCGCTACGACCTGACCACCACGAAGTCCAAGACCACGGGCTGGGAGTTCTCCGGCGGCGGGTCGCTGAGCTGGGGCATCGGCCAGGTCGAGGCCAAGACCAGCTACAACGTGCAGTGGAGCACCACCACCGGCGTGACGGTGGCCAACACCATCAACGTGCCGGGCCACAGCTACGGCTACACCACGCCCAAGATCGAGCGCCGCAGGTTCGTCATCGACAAGTACCAGGACACCGCCTCCTGCGGGGCGCGTTTCCTGTACACGATGGGCACCCTGAACGCGATCACCGCATTCCCGTTCTTCTCCGAGTGCACCGCGAGGTCGGCCTGTACGCCCAAGCCGTGACCTGAGCCGTGGGACCGGCGGTTTTTCCGCCGGTCCCGCGGGTGATTTCCGGAATCCGATTTCGGCGCGAAAGGGAATAGCGGTGAAACGGCAGGGTGGGTGGCGGAGCGGTGCCCGGAAAAGGCGCCGAACGGTGTGCGTAATAGCCGCGGCGGTCCTCGCGGGCCCGGCTCTCGCGGGCTGCGGCGGAGGCGGCGGCGGAAACGCGGGGAACGCGGGGAACGCGGAGAGCACAGCGCCGCGCGGCATCGTGGTGGAGGTGGACGGCGACATCCTCGTCCTCGACCGGACGGACGCCGAGCCGCGCACGGTCGTGGCGCGCCCCGACGGCGTCGACGTCGCCGCGGGCCGCCTGGCCGCCGACTTCGCGGGCCGCAGGCAGCTCCCCGCGGGCGACCTGGTCGGGCTGCGCGACGGCACGCTCATCTCGGTCGTCGTCGGCAAGCCGGAGGAGGCGGTGCTGCTCGCGCCGGCCAGCAGCTGGTTCGCGGGCGCCGACGGCACGGTGGTGTGGGCGGTCACGCAGGCGCCGCCCGACCAGGCGTGCGCGGGCGAGCAGGTCCCCGAGCCGCTGAGGCGGCAGTTCGCCATGAACGACTTCGCCCCGAACGGCCGCCCGGGCCGGCACGCCGTGGTGCTGCCGTGCGGCTTCGAGCCGGTCGCCGACACCCCGCAGGGCGTCGTCGCGCAGCGGGCCACCGCCGCGGCCCCGCGCCCGGCGCTGGTCGTGATGGACAGGCAGGGCACGGCCGCCGCGGCGACCGTCACCGAGGACGGCGAGGCGCTCGCCGCCGCCGGCACCCGCGTGGTGTGGAAGGACAACGGCTGCGCCCGGGAGCCGTGCACGCAGGTGTACGACACCGCCAAGGGCCGCTCGGCGCCGCTGCCCGCGTGCGCGGCGGGCCCGGTCGCCGGGCGGGGCGTCATCGACGCGACGGGCCGACGCTACGCGGGCATCGTGCGTGCCGCCGACGGCAGCCGCCTGGCTGTCCTGGACCTCGACGGCGGCACCTGCACCGACCTCGGGCCCGTCGGCCTCACCCCCGCCGACAACGACCTCGACCACGCCGTCGCGGCGAGCTGGTCGGGCGCGAACCTCCTCGTCCTCGACAGCAGGACGGGCGCGCTGACCAGCCACAACGCCGCGACCCACCGCACCGAGACGCGGGCCAGGCCGCTCCGGATCACCGAGGGGGCGCAGGTCTGGGGCGCGCTGCCGGCGTAAGCCGCGTTCGCTGACGTCCGCGGACGCGCCGGGCGGCGGGAGGAGTTGGAGGTCGACTGCCCGGTGGTGCTGACGGACGACGCGGGCGCCACGGTCGGCACGGCGAACGTCGTCATGCTGGTGCGGCCCCGTCGCGCGGCGGGCTGACCCCGCCCCGGCTCGGTCCGCGCTATGCGACGCCGAGCAGGCGCAGCACCGCCGTCGTGGCGGCCGCCGCGATGACGACGAGCGGGAACGGGGCCCGCCGCAGGACGAGCACGCCGGCCACCGCGACCCCGGCCGGGCGGGCGTACCCCGCGAAGCCGTGCCCCTGCGTCACGGCGGAACTCGCCACCAGCGCGGTGAGCAGCACGGTCGCGGCGACGGCGAGGAGGGCCTGCGCCCGGTCGGGCAGCTGGACGCGGCCGTGCAGGACGGGGCCGGCGAGGCGGAACGCGAACGTCCCCGCGGCCAGGGCGGCGATGGCGTAGAGCGGGAGCATCAGCGGGCCTTCCTCGGGGACGCGGACGGTGCGAGCGGTGCGGGCGGTGCGGGCGGTGCCGACTGGGTGGCCGGGGTGGCACGCCCCGGCTGGAGGGTCGGTGGCGGCGCCTGGGCCGGGGACGACGCGGGCAGGGCCTCGGGCTCGGCGGGGGTGTGCGGGCGCGGCGTCTCGGCGTCCCGCGCGGCGGGTTCGGGGGCGTCGGAGGCCGGGGCGGCGGCCTGGTCCTTGCCGGGCGCGCGTCGGCCCAGGGCGAGTGCGAGGCCGCTCAGGGCGAGCAGCACGGGGACGCCTGCGGGCAGGAACGGCGCGGCGGCCAGGCTCACGGCGGCGCCGGCGAGGGCCGCGCGGCGGGTGGCCGGTTCGGCGGCCAGGGTGGGCCACACCAGGGCGAGCAGGACGGCGGGGAACGCGGCGTCCAGGCCCAGCGCGTCGGTGTCGCCGATGGCGCTCCCGGCGGCGGCGCCGGCGACGACGGCGAGGTTCCAGGCGGTGAACAGCGCGATGCCGCACGTCCAGAACACGGCGCGGCGGCGGGCCGGGTCGGTCTCCTGGAGGGCGAAGGCGACGTTCTCGTCGGTGGTGAGGTGGGCGCCGATCACGCGGCGGAGCGGGCCGCGTCCGAGGGTGTCGGAGACGGCGAACCCGAAGGCGAGCAGGCGGGTGTTGAGGACGAGCCCGGTCGCGACGGCCGCGGCGGGGCCGCCGCCGGAGAGCACGACGCCGACGGCGGCGAACTGCGCGCCCCCGGCGAAGACGAGCACGGACATGGCCACGGGGATCCACCAGGCCAGCCCGCCGGACACCGCGATGGCGCCGAACGAGGCGCCCACAAGGGCGTCCGCGACGCAGACCAGGGCGATGTCGCGGACGGTCGCGCGGTCGAGGGTGTGCCAGGGGGCCCACGAGGGTGTTCGCCATATCGAACGCATGGCCCGTAGAATGAACGCCAGAGTGAGTGTTCGTCAAGGCGAACACCTAGACCGCTGGAGCGAACGCATGGTGGATGGCCCCGAGGCACCGGCCCGCACGCACGACGACGACGGCACGGCGGCGCGCGGACGGACGCGGTCCCGACGGGGCCGGGGAGCGGCGGAGGCCGCCCCGGCGCCGGAAGCGCCCCGAGGCGCCGCGGACGGGACCGCGTCCCCGGACGCCGCCGCGGCGAGCCCTGCCACGGACCCGGCCCCGACGGACCCCGAAGGCAACACCGCCCCGCACTCCTGGGACGACGACGTCGCCGGCCCCGCGTACCGCCGCGCCGCGGGCCCCGTGCACTCCTCCCCGCAGGACGTCGTCGCGCAGATCGCCGCCGCCGTGCGCCGCGAACGCGAGCGCGCCGGCGTGTCCCTGACCGAGCTCGCGCGCCGCGCCGGGATCGCGAAGTCCACGCTGTCCCAGCTCGAGTCCGGCGCCGGGAACCCGAGCGTGGAGGTGCTGTGGGCGCTCGGCACCGCGCTGGGCGTCCCGTTCAGCCGCCTCGTCGACCCGCCGCGCCCCCGGGTGCGGGTGGTGCGCGCGGGCGAGGGCCAGGCCACGTACTCGGAGCGCGCCGACTACGCGGTGACGCTGCTGGCGTCCTGCCCGCCGAACGCCCGCCGCGACCTGTTCCGCATCACCGCCCAGCCGGGCGACGCGCGCACCTCGGAGCCGCACATCCCCGGGTCCGTCGAACACGTGTGGATCGGCGCGGGGCGTGCGCTCGTCGGGCCCGCGGACGACCCCGTCGAGCTGGGCCCCGGCGACTACATCGCCTACGCGGGCGACGCCCCGCACGTGTTCCGCGCGCTCGAGCCGGGGACGACGGCGGTCATCGTGATGGAGCACGTCTGACGCCGCACGTCTAGCGTCGCGGTCTGACGAGCACCTCGGACGCACGCGCGCCCGGGCAGCGCGGCGGACGCCGGACCGGCGGCCGGGCGGGCCGGCCGCCAAGCGCCCGCAGCCGCGCGAGGAGTTCGCGCCTCGCGCTCCCCGCCTGCGTGAGCGCGCGATCGGTAGGCCCGCGCCGGCCGGCCGCTCGGCCGGCGGCAGCCGCGAGGGCCGCAGCCGCGCCCGACCGCGCGGGGCGGTGCGCGCGAACCGCGGGGTCGGGCGACTCCCGCGACTCAGGCGACGCCGAGCTGCGCCCGGGCCGCGTCCACCGTCTGGGCCAGCAGCACGGCGATCGTCATCGGGCCGACGCCGCCCGGCACCGGGGTGATCAGGCCCGCGCGCAGGCGCGCCGTCTCGAAGGCGACGTCGCCGATGTTGCCCGGGCTGTAGCCGGCGTCGACGACGACCGCGCCGGGCTTGATGTCCTCCCCCGCGATGAACCGCGGCCGGCCGACGGCGGCGACCAGGACGTCCGCCTCGCGCACGATCGACCGCAGGTCCTTCGTCCGCGAATGGCAGTACGTCACCGTGGCGTTCCGGCCCAGCAGCAGCATGCCCGCGGGCTTGCCGAGGATCGCGCTGCGGCCCACCACGACGGCGTGCCGGCCGGCCAGGTCGACGTCGTACGCGTCCAGCAGCCGCAGGATCCCGCCCGGCGTGCACGACACGAACCCGGGCAGCCCGAACGCCATCGCCGCGAACGAGTGCATGGTGACGCCGTCGACGTCCTTGCCCGGCGCGATCGCCTCGAACGCGGCGCGCTCGTCGATGTGGTCGCCGACGGGGTGCTGCAGCAGGATGCCGTGCACCGACGGGTCGGCCGACAGCCCCTCGACCGCCTCGACGAGGCCGGCCGTGCTGATCGACGCGGGCAGCGGGACGTGCCGCGACTCGATGCCGGCCTGGGCGCAGCGGTTCCGCTTCATGCGGACGTAGGTGACGGACGCCGGGTCCTCGCCGACCAGCACGGTCGCGATGCAGGGCGCGGTCCCGGTGCGTTCGGTGAGCTCCGCGGCGGCGGCCGCGGTGGCGTCGGTGATGCGGCGGGCGACGGCGGTGCCGTCCATCAGACGCGCGCCGGGGGTCTCGGACGAGGTCTCAACCACGGGATGCTCCTGGGCTGTTCGACGCATCGCCCAGGCGCACGGCATCCGACTCGGTGTCAGGCTGCTCCCCGGTGGTACTCCACCTCAGCGCCAGTCACGGCCCGCCGTTCAGCGTAATGGACGGGGGACGGATGCGGCGCGGCCCGGCGTGGGTTCGGCCTGGGATGTGGCGGGTGGCGCACCGCCGACGCGCGAGCCGGCGGCCGGCTGTTCGGGGGTGCGGCCCGCTCCGTCGCGGAGTCGCGTCGTCGGCGTGCGAGCCAGCCGCCATCTTCGTTGCCGGCCTCGCCTGTTGCGGCGTGGACGTCGAAGACCATGCACGGTCCCCCGGCCTGTCTGCCGGCGGTGTCCTGGCGCCCCTCCCGACTTTTGATGGTCCGCGCGGCCGACCGGCTGTCAAGCCGCGGTGAACCAGTCATCAACAGGTGGCCTGTCCCGGGGTGGAGGGGGCGGCTTGACAG
>NZ_JASAOI010000038.1 GCF_029953285.1 Yinghuangia seranimata
GACGATGGCCGACACGATCGCGGTGATGAACGGCGGTGTGATCGAGCAGCTCGGCTCGCCGGCGGAGCTGTACGAGTCCCCGCGGACCGCGTTCGTCGCCAACTTCCTCGGCCAGTCCAACCTGCTCCCGGCGAAGGTGGTCGGCCGTTCCGGTGACGACCTCCTCCTCGACGTCCACGGCACCCGCATGGCGCTCCCCGCCGCCCGCAGCACCGCCGCCGGCGACAGCCTGGTCATGGGCGTCCGGCCCGAAAAGATCACCCTCGCAAGGGCATCGGCCGAGGGGCTCCCCGACGACGGCCGCAACCGGCTGCGCGCGGTCGTCACCGAGGCGAGCTTCATCGGCGTGTCCACCGAGTACCGGGTGCGCATCGACGAAGGCGCCGAGCTGGTGGTCTTCTCGCAGAACCGCGACGACGAACGCCCGGTCCCCGGCGACGAGGTCGTGCTCCACTGGAGCGCCCGGCACGGCTTCGGCCTCGACCCCGCGCAGGACCTGGACGCCGGCACCGGGGAGGGCGCGCTGTGAGCGCCACGCTCGCCAAGGCCGCGCCCGGGCCGGCCGCCCCCGAGCCCGAACGGGCCGGGCCGGACGGCTCGTTCGCCGCCCGCGCCTGGGCCGCGACGGTCGCCGCCGTGCGCTCGGTCGTACGCGAACTGCGGCGCATGCCCTACCTGTTGCTGCTTCCTGGCATCGGCTGGCTGATCTTCTTCTTCCTGATCCCGCTGTACTACCAGGCGAAGATGTCGGTCTCCTCCGGCTCGCTCGAGGACAACTTCACGCTCACCTGGTCGTGGGGCACGTTCAGCCACGCCTGGAACCTGTACGACGAGCACTTCCTGCGCTCGCTCTACTACGCGGGCGCGGCGACCGTGCTGTGCCTGATCCTGGCCTACCCGCTCGCGTACACCATCGCGTTCCGCGCGGGCCGCTGGCGGAACCTGCTGCTGGTGCTGGTCATCGCGCCGTTCTTCACCAGCTTCCTGGTGCGCACGCTCGCCTGGAAGACGATCCTGTCCGACCACGGGACGGTGGTGGGCTTCCTCAACGCGGTCCACATCACCGACGTCACCGCGAACCTCGGGCTCACCGAGGGCGACCGCGTGCTGGCCACGCCGCTGGCGGTGGTGACCGGACTGACGTACAACTTCCTGCCGTTCATGATCCTGCCGCTGTACGCCTCGCTCGAGCGCATCGACCCGCGCCTGCACGAGGCCGCGCAGGACCTGTACGCGAGCCCGGCCGCGACGTTCCGCCGGGTCACGCTGCCGCTGTCCATGCCGGGCGTGGTCGGCGGGACGCTGCTGACGTTCATCCCCGCGTCCGGCGACTACATCAACGCGCAGTTGCTCGGAAATCCACGCGAGACCATGGTCGGCAACGCCATTCAGGCGCGCTACCTCAAGGTGCACGACTACCCGACGGCCGCCGCGCTGTCGTTCGTGCTGATGGCGGTCATCCTCGCGATCGTCACGTTCTACATCCGCAAGGCCGGGACGGAGGACCTGGTATGAGGTGGCTGCGCCGCAACCTGGTGGTGATCGCGGGCCTCGCGACGCTCGTCTACTCGATCGCGCCGAACATCGTCGTCATCGTCTTCTCGTTCAACGACCCTGCCGGCAAGTACAACTTCGAGTGGGACCACTTCTCGACGAAGGCCTGGACCGACCCGTGCGGTGTCGCCGGCATGTGCGACTCCGTCCAGCTGAGCTTCAAGATCGCCATCCTGGCGACGGTGTTCGCGACAGTGCTCGGCACGCTCGTGGCGTTCGCACTGGCCCGCTACCGGTTCCGCGCCCGGGGCTTCGTCAACTCGATGATCTTCCTGCCGATGGCGATGCCGGAGATCGTGATGGCCGCGTCGATCGGCATGCTCTTCCTGAGCATCGGCATGGAGGCGGGCTTCACGACGATCCTGCTCGCGCACATCACGTTCTGCATCAGCTTCGTCGTCACGGCCGTCAAGGCACGCGTGCTCGGCATGGACGCGACGCTCGAAGAGGCCGCCAAGGACCTGTACGCGACGCCGGTCCAGGTGTTCCTGCGCGTCACGCTGCCGCTCGCCGCCCCCGGCATCGCGGCCGGCGCGATGCTCGCGTTCGCGCTGTCCTTCGACGACTTCATCATCACCAACTTCAACGCGGGTCCCGACACCGTGACGTTCCCGATGTACGTCTGGGGCGCGTCGCAGCGTGGAACTCCCCCGCAGATCAACGTGATCGGCTCGGCGATGCTGATCATCTCGGTGCTCGTCGTGCTCGGCTCCCAGCTCCTGGGGAGGCGCAACCGCGTCAAGGCCTGACGCCGAATCCGGCGACAGCAGGGTCTGTTCGTTCTCCCCGGCCAGGAACCATCCCACCGGAATCACGAACGAGAGAAGGGCCACCATGCCCGAGACCTCTTCCGCCCCGAACCACGAACCGAATCCAGCAACGACGTTCTCCGCACCCGAACCGAGCGCGCCCGACCCGGCGCGCGACCGCGAGCTCGGCATGCACCGGCGCATCGCGCGCCGGGACTTCCTCAACGGCATGGCGGTCACGGCAGGGACACTGGCCGCCATGCAGCTGCCCGGGTTCGCCGGGGCGGCGGCCGCGGACACCGGCGCGGGGGCCGGGTCCGACGGCGGCACCACCGACACGGGCGACCGGCACGGGGTGCCGCCCGGGCCGTACCCGCCGGCGCTGACCGGGCTGCGCGGCAGTCAGCCCGGATCGTTCGAGACCGCTCACGCGGTTCGTGATGGATCGTTTCAGCCGGGGCGCACCGTGCCCACCGGCGAGCGCTACGACCTGATCGTGGTGGGCGGCGGCATCAGCGGCCTGGCCGCCGCGTACTTCTTCCGCGAGCGGCACGGCCGCGACGCGCGGATCCTCGTCCTCGACAACCACGACGACTTCGGCGGCCACGCGCGCCGCAACGAGTTCACCGTCGGCGGCAAGCGGCTGCTCGGCTACGGCGGCACCCAGTCGATCGACGGGCCCGCGACGTACAGCCGCGAGGCGATCGGCCTCATCAAGGCGATCGGCGTCGACACCGACGCCTTCTACAAGGCCTACGACGACAAGTTCGAGGAGCGCTGGGGCCTCGGCCGCGGCACGTTCTTCAACCGCGAGGCGTACGGCACCGACGCGCTCGTGGTCGGCAGCCCCTACGACGACCCGGCCGGATTCGCCGCCCGCACGCCGCTCACCGAAGCCGGACGCGCCGACCTGGTAAGGCTGTTCACCGACAAGGCCGACCCCATGCCGGGCCTGACCGACGACGAGAAGAAGGCCGAGCTCACCAAGACGAGCTACCAGGCGTACCTGCGCGACGTCCTGCACATGGGCGCCGAGGTGCAGCAGCTCTTCCAGCGCGGCACGCACGACCTGTGGGGCGTCGGCATCGACGCCGTCTCCGCACTCGACTGCTGGGCGACCTGGCAGCCCGGGTTCACCGGCCTCGCGCTCACCCCGACGCCGTACCCCGGGCTCGGCAAGACGCCGCGGCACGAGCTGGAGTCCGAGGAGCCGTACATCTTCCACTTCCCCGACGGCAACGCGTCGGTGGCGCGGCTGCTCGTGCGGAGCCTCGTGCCGGGTTCCGTCCCCGGCCACAACATGCGCGACATCGTCACGGCGCGCGCCGACTACAGCGCGCTCGACCGGCCGTTCAACCGCGTGCGCATCCGGCTCGGCAGCACGGCCGTCCACGTCGCGCACGACGGGCCGGTCGGCCGGCCGCGCGGGGTCGAGGTCACCTATGCGCGCGACGGCCGCACGTACACCGTGCAGGGCGACGCGGTGGTGATGGCGTGCTGGAACACGATGGTGCCCTACCTCGTGCCGGAACTGCCCGCCGAGCAGCGGGCGGCGCTCGCGTACTGCGTGAAGGTGCCGCTCGTCTACACGAACGTGGTGCTGACGAACTGGCGGGCCTTCGCGCGGCTCGGGCTCGGCGAGACGAACACGCCCGGCATGTACTGGGACGGGTTCGGGCTGGACTTTCCCGTCTCGCTCGGCGACTACCACTTCTCCAAGAACCCGTCCGAGCCGGTCGTCGTGCACGTCTCCAAGGCGCCCACCAAGCCGGGGCTCGGGCTGCCCGCACGCACCCAGCACCGGGCCGGGCGCGGGGAGCTCTACCGGACCACCTTCGAGACGTACGAACGCGAGCTGCGGGACATGCTGGCGCGGGCCCTCGGCGGAGGAGGGTTCGACCCGGCACGTGACATCGCGGCGATCACGGTCAACCGGTGGCCGCACGGCTACGCGTACGAGTACTCGTCGCTGTGGGACCCGATCGGGCCGGACGACGAGCTGCCGTACGGCATCGGACGACGCACCTATGGGCGCATCGCGATCGCCAACGCGGACTCGGCCGCCTATGCGTACACGGACGCGGCGATCGACCAGGCGTACCGGGCGGTGACGTCTCTGACGCACAGGTAGCGGGCGAGGCGGGTCCGCGCGGCACGGCTGAGCGCCGCCGCGCGGACCCGCTTGCGGTGTGACGCGGGCGTGCGGACCTCGTCGCGCGCCTGCGGGCGTCCTCGCGCAGGTGTGCACGCCTGGCGGTACGCCGGGGACTGTCCCATTCCCGTGTCTCCCCGCGTGATCCGGGCCGCGCCCCCGTACGGTGACCGGATGGTCGTCTCGCTCATCGCCGCCGTCGCCGCCGCCGTCTTCTACGGGGTGGCCACCGTGCTCCAGGCGCTCGGCACACGGCGGACCGAGCGGAGCGCGAGCGAGGGGCTCGACCCGCGGCTGCTGGTGCGGGTCTTCAAGACCTGGCCGTTCGTCGCCGGCACACTGCTCGACCTCGCCGGGTTCGCGGCGCAGCTCGTCGCGCTGGCGGAGCTCCCGGTGTTCGCGGTCGAGGCGGCGCAGGCGGCGAACCTCGCGGTGACCGCGGTGGTCGCGGTGCCGCTGCTGGGGGTGACGCTCGGCCGCCGTGAATGGGGTGCGGTGGGTGCGGTGTGCGTCGGTCTCGCGCTGCTCGGGCTGTCCGCGGGGGCCGAGGGGCCGTCGGCGACCGGCGACGCGTTCCGGTACGCGCTGCTCGGCTCGGTGGCGGTGATCGCGCTGCTCGGGATGTGGGCCGCGCGGCGCCCGGAGCCGTGGCGGTCGCGGCTGCTCGGGCTGACGGCGGGCCTCGGGTTCGGCCTGATCGCGCTCGCGGGGCGCGTGGTGACCGATGTGGCGATCCGCGACCTGTGGACCGACCCGGCGGCCTGGACGGTGCTGCTGGCGGGGGCGGTCACGCTGCTGATGTACGCGACGGCGCTGCAGGGCGGGGCGGTGACCGCGGTCGCCGCGGCGCTGGTGGTCGGCGAGACGGTGCTGCCGGCCGCGGTGGGGATCATCTTCCTCGGCGACCACAGCCGGCCCGGCTTCGTCCCCGTGGCGGCGGTCGGCTTCGTGCTGGCGGTGGCGGGCGCGATGGCGCTGGCCCGGTTCGGCGAGGGCGGCGACCCTCCGGCCGGAGGGAATTCCGAGGCCGACCCGGCGGACGCCGCGAACGCGTCCGCCGGGTGATCGGCCGGTCCGATCAGTCCTCCGGCTCGATGAGCTGGTACTCCAACTCACCGATGGTGTTCGCGAATTCGGCGGGGGTGAAGACCGCCCCGTCGTACACGAACGCGGGTTCTATCGCGGTCTCGGCGAGGCCTTCGGCGGTCGTGTCGACGACCACCACCGCCCAGCCGATGACCGGGCACAGGACGGCCTCCACGCCGGGTCGGCTCAGTTCCAGATCCCAGCCCGGCTCCGCCGGGGTGAGGTTGACGACACTGCGGCGGGTGTAGCGCATGGCGGGACTCCTCCGGAGGCGGGGTGCACCAGCGGGCGTGACGCTGTGTGGCAAAGACTATGGGGCTGGAGTGACGGCCGTGGCGGGACGGGCCTCCTGATCGCGAAGCGGCCACATGCTTGCCGCGGAACCGGGCACGATGGGGTGCAGGGCAGGTCAGGGGCACCCGGAATGCGCGGGATCGCCGCATCGTTCCACTGCTCGTCAGCATTCACGCAGGACGGAGAGGCACATGGCCACGGTCGAACTGACCAAGGACAACTTCGACGAGGTCGTCAGCGGTGACGGACTGACCGTCATCGACTTCTGGGCGGCCTGGTGCGGACCGTGCCGCCAGTTCGCACCGACGTTCGAGCGGGTCTCGGAGCACACCCCTGACGTCGTGTTCGCCAAGGTCGACACCGAGGCCCAGCCGGAGCTCGCCGCGGCGTTCTCGATCAGCTCGATCCCGACGATCATGCTGGTGCGCGACAACGTCATGGTCTACGCGCAGCCGGGCGCGCTGCCGGAGGCGGCGCTGGTCGACCTGATCTCGCAGGCGCAGAACCTCGACATGGGCGAGGTCAAGCGCAAGGTCGCCGAGCAGCAGGCGACCGCGCAGGGCCAGTCGTCCAACGGTGACGGCCCGCAGGGCGACTGATCCGCGTACGCCGTCCACCCGCCGCGCAGGGAATTCGTCCGGAATATCCGGTAAGAGCGCTTTGCACAGGCGGCGGGTTGGGGGTCTACTGGAGGGACCGGGAGGAGCCCGCACGAGAGAGACGCGGGGAAGCGGTCCTCGTTGACCGCGCACCGCGCAATCAGGATCCGCGAGAAGCGGATGGGTCTCCTCCCGCACCCCTGTCCAGGGCGCCTTTTCGGCGCCGCGGACGCCTCCTTCGACAATCTGTCGGCCCCGACTGCGATACATCCCGAGCGACGGCCCGGTCCCCCGCGGACCGGGCCGTCGGCGCTTCCCGCGGGCTGTTCGGGCCGCCTTTCCTATCCGCCGGGCAAATCCATACAAATCGGACTACCGTGGGGTTGAAGGCGACCGAACGGACGCAGTAGGGAGCATGCCATGGCACGCAAGTCGAGCGGGTTCAACGCCTGGTCAGGGTGGGTGGCGTTCGCAGCATTCGCGCTGCTGACCCTGGGTGTGCTCAACCTGATGCAGGGGTTGACATCGTTGTTCCGCGACGGTTACTTCGTGACGGCTTCCGGCGACGATCTCTTGCTCCGGAGCTACACGACGTGGGGCGTCATCCTGCTGTGCTTCGCCGCCGTCCAACTGGCGGCGGGCATGGGGCTGCTGACCGGCCAGACGTGGGCCCGGTTCGTGGCTATCGGGCTGGCTGTCCTCAACATCATCGGCCAGATCGCGTTCCTGGCGGCCGTCCCGCTGTGGTCGACCATCGTGATCGCCCTGGACATCGTCGTCCTGTACGCACTGACCGCACGATGGAGTGTGTCGCAGGGCATGGAAGAACCCATGGGCCGCGAAGAAGCGGCCGAATGGCAGTCGGGCGCGACCACCGGCCGCCACGCGGCGGGCTCGGGTCCGACGACCGGCGGCGGCCGGGAGATGCCCGGGCAGATGCCCTAGAAGTACCGCGGCCCGCCCTCGCGCGGGGCGCCGAACAACCGAAGGATCTGTGACACGTGAGGCGGCGGCCCGGCCGGGCCGCCGCCTCCGGCATGCCCGGAGCGCGCGTACAGCGGTCGTGGGGGCCCGCGTTGAACCCGGGCGGCCCCGCGTCCGTACCCGCTAACAGAGGGGAATTCCTCCGTCGACCCGCACCGTTGTCACCGTGGTTCCGCGTGAAAGGAGGCCGGCATGACCGACCCTGTCGAGCACACCGACGTCGCGGCGTACGCGCTCGGCCTCCTGGATCCGGGCGAGAGCGCGGCGTTCGAAGCACACCTCGCGGGCTGCGCGCGCTGCCGGCACGAACTCGGCGAACTCGGGGACACGGCCGCGCTGCTGGCGCTGTCCGCGGAGGCGGACGCGGACGTTTTCGGGCCACCGGGCGGGCGCGTCGACGAGGCGGCCGCGGCCCGGTTCCGCGCCGCGGTCCGCGAGGAGGTCGCGCGCGGTGAGGAGCCGGACCTTTTCGTCGTCGAGGGCGCCGTCGAGGGCACCGTCGGGGGGCCGGTGGACCTGGCCGCGTACCGGCGCACCCGGCTGCGGCGGCGGGTGGCGCTGAGCGTGGCGGGCGCCGCGGCGGCGGCCGTGCTGGTCGTGTCCGGCGTCGCCCTCGGCGGCGGCTTCGGCGCGGAGCACCGGGACGCCTCCGCGCACCCGTCCGCGGACCTGCCGATGACGGGCGAACGGCACCCCGGGCAGGGTGTGGCGGGCGGCGTGGACGGCTCGACCGGGTTCATCGCGGTGGAGAGCCGTGGTTGGGGCAGCCACATCGGGCTGCAACTGAGCGGCGTACGCGGCCCGTTGCGCTGCGACATGATCGCCGTCGGCAAGGACGGCAGCCGCGAGACGATCGGCAACTGGCAGGTGCCGCCGGCGGGTTACGGGACGCCGGAGCACCCGGACCCGCTGACGTTCCACGGCGGCTCGTCCATGCCTGCGGCCGCGCTGGACCACGTCGAGGTCCGGACGAGCGACGGGCGGCTGCTGCTGGACGTGCCGATGTAACGGACGGCGGGGGCGGGTCGGGCCGCTGGCCCAGCCCGCCCTCCGGCGGTCGTCACGCGTCGCGGTCGGTGCGGCGCCGTCCGAGGAACGCCCCGGCCAGCAGGGCCCCGAGGAGAACGAGCAGCGCGTTGACGAGGATCGCGGTCGTCACGCCGGACAGCACCGCGTCGGTGGCGGTCGAACCGCCCGCGCCGGCCGTGGCGATCGCGCTCATCACCGGGATGCCGAGCGTGATGCCGACCTGCTGCGTCATGGTGGCGAGGCCGGTGGCCAGGCCCTGCTCCTCGTCCGGGAGTCCGGACGTCGCGGTGACCATGAAGCCGACGATCACCAGCATGTTGCCCACGCCGCCGACGAACGTCGCAGTGAGCAGCAGCCAGATCCACGCGCCGGACGTCCCGAGCGCGACCAGGGCGAGCGTCGCCACCGCCTGAACGACGCCGCCGAACACGATCGTGGCCCGGTTGCCGAACCGCCCCACCGCGCGCCCACCGAGGGTGCCGCCGAGCACCGTGCCGACACCCAGCACGCCGAACGCGAGGCCGGTGGCCAGCGGCGTGTAGCCCAGCACCTCCTGCAGGTAGAGCGTCAGGAGGAACACGAGCGACGTCTCGGTCACGAAGGCGATGAGGCCTGCGGCGTTGCCCCAGATGACGTTGCGGCGCTTGAGGACGCGGGTGGGGACGAGCGGCTCGGCAGCGTGCTGTTCGACGAACCAAAACGCGACCAGCAGGACGAGTCCGGCGACGAGCGACGCGAGCGTGGCGGGCTTCGTCCAACCGCTCTCCCCCGCCTGCGTGAGCCCGAACACGAGCAGGAGCAGGCCGCCGGTGACGGACACCGCACCGGGCACGTCAAGCCTCGGGCGACGTACGGGACTTGAGTCGGTGATCACTGACGGAGCGAGCACAACAATCACCGCCGCAACCGGCACATTGATGAAGAACGCCCAGCGCCACGAGAGCAGATCGGACAGCAGCCCGCCGAGGATCGCCCCGGCGGTGAACCCTGCCGACATGAGCGCGCCGTTGAGGCCGAGCGCGCGCTCACGCAGCGGACCCTCCTTGAACGCGGTGGTCAGCAGCGCCAGCCCGGCCGGAGTCACGGCGGCGGTGGCCAGACCCTGCACCACCCTTGCCACGAGCAGGACTTCGGGCGACGTGGCGAGCCCGCCGAGCGCCGAGGACAGGCCGAGGACGGCCATGCCACCGATGAACAGCCGCTTGCGTCCGACCAGATCGGCGACGCGGCCGAACAGCAGCGTGAATCCGGCCGCGGCGAGGGCGAACGCGGTGGCGATCCACTGGAGGTTCGCGAGCGAGAAGCCGAGGCCTTTCCCGACGGCGGGGAGGGCGACGTTCAGGATCGAGAAGTCCACGGCGACCATGAACTGGGCGCCGAGGAGCAGGGTGAGCACAAGCTTTTGACGCCCCGTCATCCGGACGGGGACGTCGGCTGTATATGCGGGGTTCTCCAGAACCGCGGACATGACAAGTACTCCCTTTCGGGCAGGCAGGGGACGTGGGAGAGCGGGCAGGGACTGGACGCGGGGTGCGGGGTGCGGCCAGGCGCGGGACGCCGGGGCGCGGGCAGGGGCCGCCCACGCCTTAATGGTTCTAGCGTCCCGTTAAGGTAGGATCACCGTAACACCTT
Source organism: Yinghuangia seranimata (assembly GCF_029953285.1). Classification (GTDB taxonomy): domain Bacteria; phylum Actinomycetota; class Actinomycetes; order Streptomycetales; family Streptomycetaceae; genus Yinghuangia; species Yinghuangia seranimata. The sequence continues at coordinate 10,080 of NZ_JASAOI010000038.1, forward strand.
TGACACTCTTAATGGAACAGGAGTCCCGTTATGGCCACGGACGCGGATCCCCGCCCCACCCGGCCCGGCGGCCGGACCGCCCGCGTCCGCGAAGCCGTCATGCGCGCCGCCGGCGACGCACTCGCCGAACACGGCTTCGACCGCCTCGACCTCGCCGACGTCGCCCGCCGCGCCGACGTCGGCAAGACCACCGTCTACCGGCGCTGGTCCACCACCACCGGACTCGTCGCCGACCTCCTCGCGCACATGGCCGAGGAATCCGTCGCCCGCACCGACACCGGCAACCTGCGCGACGACCTCCGCGCCAACGCCCGCCTCGTCGTCCGCACCCTCACCGACCCCCGCCAGGGCCCGCTCTTCAAAGCCGTCATCGCCGCCGCCACCGGCGACCCCCGCACCACCGAAGCCCTCAACCGCTTCTACGCGATCCGCATCGCCGAATGGGCCGGCTGCGTCGACGCCGCCGTCACCCGAGGCGAACTCCCCACCGACACCGACCCCCACGAGGTCATCCGCGCCGTCTCCGCCCCCCTCTACTACCGCCTCCTCGCCACCGGCGACCCCCTGGACGACACCACCGCCACCCAAGCCGCCGACGCCGCCCTCGCCGCCGCGATCGCAGGGGTGTTCACCACCGGAACCACATCGCAGTAGTCGGCCGTGCCTATGTCCGGCAGCGGCGGACTTTCGACACCCGGAATGCAACTTTCCGCTGTGACCTTCGTCGCGTGATCAACTTCATCCAACTGGTTGTAAGGCATTTGGATGAATGCCAAGATCCCTTCGGTCGCCGCTGGTTCGGCGGCCGGAGCCATATCCCGGAACATGACCTTCCGAATATGCACAGGGGGATTCATGCGTTCTCGAAGGATTGCCGCGTCGCTTGCCGCGAGCGCGGCGCTGTTCTCGCTGACTCTTGTCGGTTCACCGGCGTCCGCCTCGGTCTACGACTACGGCGCCGGCGGCGTGCACCTGAGTTCCGAGTACGAGCACATCAACCGGGGCGGTGACCAGTACCGTTTCTGGAGCTGGAACCCGTGCAACACCGGCCAGAGCGCCGGGTGGGCGGATCTGGGCAGCTCGACCGCCAACAACAAGATCACGTCGTTCGAGACCTGGTCGTACTGCCAGAACGACCACTACGACCTCCACAACCTCGACGGCTCGGGTAGGCGCAGCGGATATTGGGGCGGATACCAGCCCTACATCGGCAACATGAACGGCATGAACGACCTGACCAGCTCCATCATCTGGAGCTGAACGAACAGCGCGCCCCGGTCAGGGTTGCCTGGTCGGGGCGCGCCCTCCGGGGGAAGGGGACGGCGTGAGGCGACTGGCCGTCGGTGCGGCGGCGCTGGTGTTCGGAATGGTGTCCGCCGGGTGCGGCGGCGGCGCGGACAAGCAGGCCGAGCCGGCACTGGGCCCGATGCCCGTGCTGCGTGCCGAGAAGGACATCAAGCTGCCACTCGACGCATATCGGGAGACGCTCGCGCAGCGGGGCAATACATGGCTCGCCGTACAGACACTGGGGCGCGACTGCATGCGCGGTCTCGGATTCGACTGGCAGATCCTCCCGTTGGCGCAGCAGCAGGACGACGACACCGCCAATTCCCGGCGATACGGAATATTCATCGAGGCGGAGGTCCGGCAATGGGGTTACCGCATTCCCCCGCCGATCAAGCCGCCCGAGCCGAAACCGCCCTCGAACCCCGTGACTCCGGCGCAGATGGAGGCGTGGAGCGGGAAGGCGCAGAACGCGCCGATCGGGCAGGCGGCCGCGGGTGGCGGTTGCTCCGGGCAGGCGATCGCAAAACTGGCCAAGGGCACGTCGGGTGCCGGCCGGGACCTCGTCGAGCAACTCGTCCACCAGGCGAGCGACTTGGCGGAGGAGGACAGCCGGGTGGTCAAGGCCTTCGCAGCCTGGAGTTCGTGCATGAAGGGGCGAGGCTTCTCCTACAAGTCTCCGTGGGATGCCAACGACGCCTTCCCGTCCGCGGGCGACGCCGTTCCCCAGCAGGAACTCGTCACCGCCGCCGCGGACCTGGAGTGCCGGCAGTCGGTGAACCTCGTCAACCTCTGGTTCGCCGTCGAATCCGCGTACGAGCAGCGGTTCATCGAGCAGAACGCCCAAGCCCTGCAGGCATACAAGAATCACCTGGAGACCGTGCAGCACGAGGCGCTGACCGTACTCGCCGGCCGCTGACAGGCGCGGCGCGAAGTGCCGGCGCACCGTCGACCGCCGACGCGCCGGAACGCTGAGGGCACACCACGCACAGCTACGGAAGCGAGAGCATGGCAGACCTCCGGAGCCGACCCGGCCGCACCGGCCTCGGCGGACCCCCTGCCGGGGCGTCCGAGTCGGAACCCGTCCAGCCCCTGCGCCGCAGGCGTGGCCGCGCGCTCGCGTGGGTGGTGGTGATCGCCGTCGTGCTCGCCGGAGCGGGCGTCGCCGCGGCGCGGTTCATCAAGTCGCCTGCGGAGCGGGCCGCGGAGGCGGACCCGCCGGCTCCGTCGGTGATCACAGCGCCGGTCGAATCGCGGCGGCTGACCGACACCGTGGTGCTGCGCGGACAGGTCGCGGCGGCGCAGACGGTGGAGGTCGCGCCGCAGGGCGGCGGAGGCAAGGACGCGGCCGGCAAGCCTGTGGTGACCGGAGTGCGGGTGACGGCCGGCGACGTGCTGAAGCCCGGGCAGGTGCTGCTGGAGATATCCGGGCGGCCGGTGTTTGTGCTGCCCGGTGAGGTGCCGGTGTACCGGGACCTGAAGCCCGGCGCCGAGGGCAAGGACGTCGCCCAGTTGCAGGCGGCGCTGGCTGCTCTCGGACTGAAATCCGGTGCGGACAAGGATGGTTCGTACGGAACCGGCACCCGCAAAGCGGTCGAGGACCTGTACCGGCGACTCGGATACGAGCCACCCAGGTCGCCGGACGCGGGCGACGAACAGCTCAAGGGCGCGCAGGACCGTGTGACGCAGGCCGAGCGGGCCGCCAAGACCGCCAAGGACGCGCTGGCCTCGGCGCGGGCCGCCGCGAAGCAGGCCTCCCCGCCGCCCTCGGGACCCGCGAGCGGTGGTCCCGGGGCGGACCCGGTCAAGGCCGCCGAACAGCAGTCCGCCTACGCCGACGAGGACCTGGCCAAGGCGCGAAAGGACCTCGCGGATCTGCAGGCCAAGGCCGGGGCGATGGTGCCGGCCGCCGAGGTCGTGTTCCTCAAAGGATTCCCGGGCCGGGTGGACGCGGTCGGCGCCCGGGTCGGCGGCGAGGTGAAGGAGAAGGCCGTGACGATCTCGGCCGGCGCACTGGTCGCGAAAGGGCAGCTGGCGCCGCACGAGAAGGGCCTGGTGCGGCCGGGCATGAAGGTCAGGCTGCTCTCCGAGCTGACCGGGGTCGAGGCCGAGGGGACGGTGGCCTCGGTGGCGGACACGCCCACCGTCCCGAACGACACCGACGGGCGGGGCGCGGGCGCGGGCGCGTCCACCGGACGGACGTTCGAGATGGTGGTGGCGCCGACCAGCCCCCTGGACCCGAAACTCGCGGGCCAGGACGTCCGGCTGACCGTCGAGGCGGCGTCGTCCGACGGTGAGGTGCTGGTCGTGCCGCTGTCGGCGGTCTCCGCCGGGGCCGACGGCCGCACCGTGGTGACCGTGCTGGCGGCGGACGGCGGGCAGCACCGGGTCGAGGTGCGCCCCGGCCCGACCGGGGACGGCTTCGTGCAGGTCACACCGGCTGGCGGCGGGCGACTGACGCCGGGCGACCGCGTGGTGGTCGGCGTCAAGCGCACCCGCACGGACTCCGACGGCGGTGGGCGGGGCGGGGCTCCGGCCGGTGGCCCGGGGACCTCGTCGGGTGGTGCCGGATGAGCCCGGTCATCGCCTTCCACGGCGTCGGGCTCACGTACCCAGGCCCGCCGCCGGTCCCGGCCCTGCTCCCGGTCGATCTGCGGGTGGAGCGCGGGGAGTTCGTGACGATCGTGGGTCCGTCGGGCTCGGGCAAGTCGACGTTCCTGAACGTCGCGGGTCTGCTCGACCGCCCGTCCTCGGGCCGGTACGTGCTCGACGGCGTCGACACCGGCGCGCTGAAGGACGCCGAGCGCACCGCCGTACGCGGCTCGCGCATCGGGTTCGTGTTCCAGGCGTTCCACCTCCTCGCGCACCGCGGTGCGCTGGAGAACGTCGAACTCGGCATGCTGTACGGCGGCCTGCCGCGCCGTGAACGCGCCGAGCGGGCCCGGGCCGCGCTGGTCCGGGTCGGACTCGGGCACCGGCTGCACGCGCTGCCGACGACGTTGTCCGGCGGGGAGCGGCAACGCGTCGCGATCGCACGCGCGTTGGCGCCGCGCCCCGCACTGCTGCTGTGCGACGAGCCGACCGGCAACCTGGACACGGCCACCGCCGCCGACGTCCTGGACCTGCTCGACGAACTGCACGCCGCCGGGATGACGGTCATGCTGATCACCCACGACCCGCAGGTCGCCGCGCGCGGCACCCGCACACTGACCATTCGCGACGGGCTGCTGACCGAACAGGCTTACGCGTGACCGGCCTTCACGCCGAGCCGGAGGTGGCGCCGTCCGTCCCCAAGTCCCGACTGCGCATGCGAGACCTGCTGACCGAGGCCGCCGCAGGGATGCTGCAGCGCCCGGCCCGCTCGGTCCTGACCGCGCTGGGCACCGTCCTCGGCGTCGGCACGTTCGTCGCCGTCCTCGGCCTGACCGCGACAGCGACCGGCCAGATCGACGAGCGGTTCAACGAGCTGACCGCCACCGAGATCGGCGTCGACGACACCGGCGGCACGAACGCGGCGATGCTGCCGCTCGCGTTCACCCCCGACGCCGACGCCCGGGTCCGCGCGCTCAACGGCGTGACCGGCGCCGGCGTGTATTGGCCGGTACGCCTGCCGACCGGTGCCACCGTCCGCGCCGCACCGGTCGGGCGCGACGCGGGCGGCCAACCCGTCCAGGTCGTCGGCGCGTCCGCCGGACTGCTGCCCGCCGCGGGCGCGACCTTCGCGGAGGGCCGTGCCTGGGACACCTTCCACGACTCCCGCGCCGAACAGGTCGCCGTCATCGGCGAAGGCACGGCCGCTCGGCTGGGCATCACCACGCTGGAAACCCAGCCCGCCGTGTTCATCGGCGACGTTCCCTTCACCGTGGTCGGGATCCTCGCCGACACCGAGCGCAAGGCCGACCTGCTGCTGTCCGTCCTCATCCCGCGCACCACCGCCGAGAAGATCTGGGGCCCGCCCGAAGACGGCAAGCGCGCCGCCATGCTCGTCACCACCGAACTCGGCGCCGCACGCCAGGTCGCCGACGAGGCCCCGTACGCGCTACGCCCCGACCACCCCGACTACTTCACAACCATCCCGCCCCCGGACCCGCGCACCCTACGCGACAACGTCACCTCCGACCTGGGCACCCTCTTCCTCCTGCTGGCCGGGATCTGCCTGGTCATCGGCGCGGTCGGCATCGCCAACACCACCCTCGTCGCCGTCATGGAACGCACCGGCGAAATCGGCCTCCGCCGCGCCCTGGGCGCCCGCGGCCGCCACATCGCCGGCCAGTTCCTCGCCGAATCCGCCGCCCTCGGCGCCCTCGGCGGCCTGGTCGGCACCAGCCTCGGCACCATTGCCGTCGTCACCACCAGCGCCGCCCGCGCCTGGACCCCGGTCGTCCACCCGGCCACAGTCGCGGCCGCCCCCGCAATCGGCCTCCTCACCGGCCTACTTGCGGGCCTGTACCCCTCCTGGCGAGCATCCCGGATCGAACCCGTCGAAGCACTACGTAGATAGAGAGAAACCGACCGAGTCGAAGTCGATCGTGGACGTCAAGAAGCCCCAGGGGACGCTCCCCTGGGGCTTCTTCGCTGGTGGGCACAGACAGACTCGAACTGTCGACCCCTGCTTTGTAAGAGCAGTGCTCTAACCAACTGAGCTATGCGCCCGAAGGGGGACAGCGTACCGAATCGGTGTGTGTGCATGCGCACGCGTTTCATCGGGGTGGGGTGGGGGTGGTTGGCCGGTGGGGGTGGGGTGGACCTGGGAGGATGGGGGTGGGAGTCCCAGGGCGGCGACGGGAGCTGGTGTGGCACTCGGGGCGGTACGGCGGCGGGTCGGCGCGGGGGCGATGGTGGTGTGGCCCGTGTGGACCGTGGTCGCGCTGGTTCCGGTGCTGGTGTCCGGGACGTTCGCGGGTGGGGAGACCAGGCCGTGGCGGCGGCGCCGGGAGGCGGCGCGGGTGGCGGCGGGTGGGGCTCGGGAGGCCGCCGGGGACGCGTTCGTGCGGCTCGACACCGCGCAGCGGGACCTGCGGATCTCGTTGGAGACGGTGCGCGCGGTGGAGCCGTCGCCGGCGAGTGAGAGCGCGTTGCGGACGTTCGCGCAGCTCAGTGACACCGTGGATGAGGCGAGCGCGGCATATATCGCCGCGATGGACCGGCATCCGCTCGAGGGCGACCATCTGGAGACCGACCAGTACGAGGCGGCGCGCCGCGAGTTGGACGCGGTGGCGCGGCGGCTCGACGAGGTCGGCAAGGAGTTGGAGCGGTTCGCCGGTTCGATCGGCCCGATGATCGCTCGGGCGGACGCCGCGCTCGCGCAGCTGCCGCCCAAGACCGAGCACGCGCGGCAGCTGGCCCGTGCCGCCGCCGACGCTGTGGAGCAGGCCGAGCGCGCGGGTCTCGCGACGCCTGCGTTCGCCCGCCGGCTGGAGGCGTTGCGGGCGGAGGTCGCCGATCTGGACCGGGGTGCCGCCACGCACGGCGTGGCGGGCACGTTGGCGCTGGCCGCGCGCGTCGAGGCGGACGCGCAGGCGTTGTACGACGAGGCCGAACGGCTGCCGAGGCTGCGCGACGACGTGACGAAGCGGCTGTCGTCGCTGCGTACCCGCGCCGAGGCGGTGACGTCGCGCTCGGGGGACGTCGAGCCCGCGCTGAGCCGGTTGCGGCGCGGCTACAGCGCCGCGTGCTGGACGGATCTGGAAGGTGTGCCGCAGACCGTCGCCCGGTCGGTCGAGGTGGCCGAGGCGCGGATCGCCGAGGCCGGGGAGTCCGCCAAGCGCCAGGAGTGGGCGGACGCGGTGAGCCGTCTGGCGACCGCGCGCGCCGCGCTCAACAACGCCGACGAGGCGATGGCCGCGGTCCGCGACCGGCTGCACGACCTCGACGAGGTCGCCCGCGACCCGCAGGCGGAGGTGGAGCGGACACGCTTCGCGCTGCGGGACGCCCAGCGGCTCGCCCTGGCCGGCCGCGCGGTCGCCGAGGACCGGTACGCGTCACGCCTGGACGCCCTGGTCTTCCGCCTCGACGCCGCCCGCGAGCACCTGGACGGACCGCACCCGGACTGGTGGCGGTTCCTGTCGGAGACCCGGCAGATCCGCGTCGAGGTCGGCCAAGTCGTCACCCGCATCCGCGAGGACCGCGCCGGCGGCGGATAGCCGGAGGGAGAGCGGCGTCTCGCGCCGCTCGGCCGGCGAGGCCCAGTCGACGCCGGGCCGCACCGCGTCGGCCCCGCCGGCCTTCGCCGAGGCGCCGCCCAAGGGCCTCACCAGGCCTCGTGATCTTCACCACAGCCCAACGGGCAAACTAGGACAAATGCCCCAGAGTTCACGACACTGGGTCAACCTGTGGCAACCACCGGCGACCGTTCGCACAATCCGCCCGGCACCCCCTGCCGAACCCGGCGATTCGCCGTTTAAGGTCTTCAGAACCGCGGTAGGGCAGGGCCTTTGGTCCCGACCACTCGGGACCGTCATGCGGCGCCTCTCGTCGAGGCCTCCGGGCATGGCTTCCCCGACCGCGGCGCAGTAAAACCGACTCTTCGGGGACGTGCCATGCCCGTGATGCTGATTCCGATGCTCGCCTTCGTCGCGATCGCCGCCGCCCCGTGCGTGGCCGCGCTGCGGCGGACGCCCAAGGCCGCCCCGGCCGCCGTGATACCGATGCAGAACTCCGACATGCACGACCTGCGCCGCATGCTGCACTCCGCGTACGACGAGGAGCGCGACCTGCTGCACGAGCAGGCCGTGCGCTGGCTCAACTCGCTGGGCCGCGGCCCGCTGCGGGTCACGGACGCCTCGCCCGCGCCGCGTGGGCTCGGCGGCGACACCGTCATCCTGAGCGACGGCACGGTGCTGTGCCTGTCGGCGACCGGCGGCGCGATCAACGAACTCGTCCACGCGCTCGACCGCTTCACCGAGGTCGCGCTGACCCGTGTGCGCGCCGCGCGGGACGGGTTCCAGCTGACGTTCGACATCGAGGGCCGTCAGGTCAACGCCAGTGCGGAGCTGCTCACGGTGCGCGGCGCGGACGTCTAAGGACCACAGGAACAAAAGCGGCGGCCGCCGGGGATCAGCCCCGGCGGCCGCCGCTTTTCCGCGTCAGCTCAGCGGACGCGTCACGCCTCGGCCTGGTCCAACTGCCCCAGCAGCCACTCCAGGATCGTTTCGCCTGCCCGCACCCCGACCTCGTCGATCGCGACGACGTGCGGCGCGCGCCAGTCGGTGTCGGCCAGTTCGCCGTGCCCGGGCCGGATGCCCGCGTCGGCGGCCTTGAGCAGTTCGATGTCGAGCAGCGAGTCGCCGGCCGCCAGCACGGTGTCGGCGCCGCTGCGCCGCCGCACCTCGTCGACCGCCGAGCCCTTGGTGAGAGCCTCGGGAACGAAGTAGAGCTTGCGGCCCTGAAGCGACACCCCGTAGCCGCGCTCGCCCGCCCAGCCCGTCAGTTCCTCGACGAGCCCGGCCGGCACCCGGTCGCGTTCCAGGACGAGGTACGTGAACAGGTCCTCCGCGACCCGCAGCTTCCGCGTCCACTCCGGGTCGGTGACGTCCTCCAGGTGCGCCACGACCTCGGCCAGCGGCGCGGACTCCTCGTCCAGCCGCTTGCGGACGCCCGCGTGCCAGTCCTCGTCGGTGACCCCGTCCACCAGCAGGTGGCCGCCGTTGGCGCAGATCGCGTACGCGGGCGCCGGTCCCGGCAGGTGTATGCGCCGGTACTGCTTGCGCGTGCGGGTGGTCGTCGGCACGAGCAGCGCGCGCCGCCCGAGTTCGGCGATCAGGCCGACGGCGTGCCCGGTCATGAACGAGATGGACTTGCCGTCGTGCACCTCGACGCATTCGAGGGCCGGCGTCCGCTCGCCCTCCGCCAGGCCGAGCCTGGCGGCGGCGCGCGAGTAGACGAGGGTGCGGTCCAGGTCGCACGCGGCGACCACCCGCCCGGTGCGCTGTCCGACGTGTGTGCTGCGTTTCTCGGCCTTGGTCACGTGGCTCCCATGTCGCGGCGGAATCCGGGCTTGACCAGTCCGACGCAGGAGTACGGCAGGTCGTCGACCTCGACGACCGGCACCCCGCGCTGCTCCGCGAGCATGCGGACGTGGTCCAGCTCGGTGCCGACGCCGCGCCGGGCAAGGATCATCCACGGCACGCGGCGCAGCAGAACCCGCGTGGTCTCCCCCACGCCGGGTTTGATCAGATTGACGTTGTCGATCCCGTATTCGGTTCCGATGCGTTCGACGGCACGCCAGCCGTCCCACGTCGGCGTGCGGTCGGACGCGGCGAGCACCGGCCAGTCGCGCGCGACGGCCTCGGCGACCGCGGCGAACTTCGCCTCCACGCCGTCCAGGAACAGGTTCGACACGTCTGCGGCGGCGAGGTCGCGGTAGAACTTCGCGCCGTGGAAGTCGTCCGGGCCGATCAGCCCGTCGCGCAGCACGGTCCGCGACACGAGGCCCGACACCGTGGAGTTCAGGCACGCGGACGGGATCAGGAAGTCGTCGCGGGTGCCGTACGTCGTCACGCACGACCCCGGGTCGGCGAGCACCGCGAGCTCGTCAGAGAACCGCAGGCCGGTCGCCGCGTACAGCTCGTCGAGGGCCTCGGTCAGCTCGCGGGTGATGGCGCCCTTGCCGGTCCAGCCGTCCACGAACATCACGCGCGCCGGGTCGTACTCGCGCGCCAGCCAGCGCAGCGCGACCGTGTCGATGCCGCGCGCGCGGACGATCGAGACCGCGTAGTGCGGCAGGTCCAGGCCGTGCGCGTACGCCGCCCAGCGCCGCATGAGGACGCCGACCGGCGTGCCGGCCCGGGCCAGCGACACCAGCACCGCGTCGCGGCCGCGCTCGGCGAGCACGATCTCGGTGACCACACCGACCGCGTGCGCGAGCCGCTCGGCCGTCTCGTCCAGCGCGGTGTGGAACAGCGCCTGGTACTCGGGCGAGGGCTGGTACTCGATCGGCAGCGACTCGGCGTAGTGCGCGCCGCCGTGCTGGATGGCCTCCTCGCGCTCCTCGAGCGGGGCCTCCAGTTCGACGTCCGACAGATCCTTCAGCAGCCAGGCGACCTCGTCCGCGGCATAGGAGGAGAACCCGGGGCCGACCAGCGGCTCGGGGAGTTTTCCGGTGTCGCGAACGGTCATACGGCTACCTCACGGTCGGGAACGGCGGATCCGGCAAGGGGGACAGCGGGCACATACGACGGCAGCACGGCCAGCGCGACGCGGTCGGTGACCCGCGCCAGCGCGGCGAGCAGCCCGCCCGGCGCGTGCAGCGCGGGCGTGTCGCCGACGGTGTCGACGACGAGCACGATGGTGTCGAACCGCCGCGCGGGGTCGGCACCCGGGTCGACGTTGTACGTGTAGCGCTCCCCCGGGCCGTCGGCCGGGTCGTCGTGGGCCGGGAACGCCAGGCGGGTGCGGATCGCGTAGCCGGGGTCGTCGACGGCCAGCACCGGCGACCGGGTGGTCGTCGAGTAGCGCACCTCGACGGCGTCGCCGGACGCCTCGGCCGCTTCGGCGAGCGCGCGGGCGAGGCGCAGCGGCGCGTACATGAGTTCCTCGAAGCCGAGCACCAGGACCCGCCGGGCGCCGTCCAGCTGCGCGGCGAGCCCGGCACCCAGTTCGGGAAGCGCCTTCTCCAGCGCGGCCTGGTGGGCGGCGGTGAAGCCGTGCCGGCCGCCGTCGGGCAGGTCCGCGGGCCACGGCACGTCGAGCCGGACGACACCGGCCGGGGCGTCACCCGCAACATCGGCGGCGGCGACCGTGCGCGACTCCTCCTCCGCGACCAGCCGCGCACCGAGCTCCAGCGCGTCGTCCGGCAGTTCGACGACGCCGTGCCCGAGCGCCACCACGTCCAGGCGCGCCCCGAGCCGGTCCGCGAACGCCGCCATGACCGCGCGGTCGGCGGTGGTGCGGACGTCTATCAGCGCGGCGATCACATAGCGGCCGCGCGGGGCGACGTGGTGCAGCGCCTCGATGGTGTTCAACACCGTGCGCCCGGTCGACAGTTCGTCGTCCACGAGGACCAGCGGCCCGGTGCCCGACAGCAGCGCCGGGTCCTCGGGCAGCAGCAGATGGGAGGTGGCGTGCGAGTGCTCCTCCTCGAACCCGCCCACCGGGGCGAGCCCGTCGACGGGGCGGCGCGTCGAGTGCAGGTACGCGGCACCCGGCAGCGCCTCGGCGACGCAGTGGCCGAGGCCGGTCGCGGTCTCCGCGTAGCCGAGCACGACCGGCGTAGCCCCGTCCTCGCCCGCACCCTCGCCGCCCGCCGCATCCGCCCCCGCCGCGTCGTCCGCGAGCACCTCCCGCACCAGCGCGCCCAGTTCGAGGCCCGCGCCGTGCACGACGTGCGGCAGCTGCGGGACGTGCTTGCCGAGCACCGTCGACACCAGCAAATGGGCGCGCCGCGGGTTGCGGCGCAGCGCGAGGCCGACCAGGCCGCGCAGTTCGGCGGATCCGTCGCCGCCCGCGAACAGGTCGGTGGATATGCGCGGGCCGATCTGCTGCGGCTCGGAGCCGAGCCGCAGCCCCAGCCGGGCGGCCACCCACGTTCCGGACCAGCCCTGAACGGCCGCCGCCGATGCGCCGGCGCTGCTCTGACGTCCCGTCACCACACTTGCCCCGCTCATTCGTTCACATGCCCACGTAGGCCGGGGAGGACTGCTCGTCGCGGCGCGGCGCGACCGACGCGCGCACCGGCCCGTGCCCTCGCTCCTCGCCGCCCGCCGCCGAACCGGCGTGCGACGCGGCCGCGAGCAGGTCCACGAAGCTGACGTCCTCGGCGGCCACGCCGAACGCGCCCGCGCGCCGCATGACGGCCTGGGCCCACGCGCGGTGCGGCTTCACCTCGTTCATCTTGTTCGTGTACGCGGAGCGCAGCACGCCGCCGCCCGCCGCGCCCTCGGCGAGGATGTCGGACGCGTCGCTGAACTCCTCGTGCGTCACCACCGACATGGCGTGGATGACCGCCACGTGGCTCGGGTGGATCGCGGTCTTCCCGAGCAGCCCGTTGGCCTTGTCGAGTTCGAGCTCGCGGATGAGGCCGTCCAGGTCTGCGGAGATCAGCCGCGAGCGCAGCGCAACCGCCTCGTCCGGGTCCTCGGCCTCGGCGAACGGGGAGCGCCGCAGCTGCGGCTTGAAGAGCCGCTCGCCCTGCGGGAAGTACTCCCAGACCGGCCCGGAGATGACGAAGCCCGTGCCGTCCGAGCGGCCGAAGACGTTCACGATGTCGGCGATCAGGCCCGCGACCAGGTGCACGTCGTAGGCCGTCAGGTCGCGCGAGCGGCGCAGCGCGTACGCCGACGCGAAGTCGGTGGCGCCTATCCGCACCGCGAGGATCTGCTCGCGGTGCGCCGCCAGCAGCGCGGACAGCTCGATGAGCATGCGCTGCCGGTACTCGAGATAGGCGATGCACGGCGACTCGATGACCGGCATGCCGAGCAGCCTGCGGCCGCTGTCGAGGCTCGCCTCGGTGAGCGCCTTGAGGTAGCGCGCGCCGTTGTCCGGCTCGAACTTCGGCATGACGAAGCCGGTGAGCGTGGCCAGCGCGGGGCCGAGCCGCTCGGCGAGGTCGGTGATCTGCTCGGGGGCGCGCACGCGCACGAACAGCAGCGGGCCGTCGGCGCCGGACTCCAGGTGTTCGGTGAGCTGGGCGATCAGGTTGTGCTCGCCCATCTCGACGTCGCCGTCGTCGATCGCGTCCTCAAGGCACAGGACCATGGACGTGACGCCGCGCGCGGCCTGCTTGGCGATGTCGGCGGCGAGCGTACGGCGCGTCGCCGGGCTGTACAGCGTGGCGCCGAGCGCGGCGGCCAGCACCGCCGGCTCGCTGTCGCGGTGGAAGTCCTGCGGCGGGCGGTGGAACAAATGGCTCAGATCGTGGTCGTCCAGGTAGGCGAAGTGGCGCATCTAGTTCCCCCTTGCTGTCGAGGTTTCCGGTCCGGGCGCGTCCCGATGTGTGCGGTGTGGTGGTGCTGTGGGACCTGTTTCGCGCCCCTTGGCGCGTTCGCGACCGACCGGGGATCCCGGCAGGCACACATACGGTAACCGAAAAGCAAAATGCCAGGAGTTGCCTCCGGGTACACGCGAAAGACGTTCACGGGCTTGTCACAGCCCTGTCACACGTGATCCCGCTGTGCGTCGCTTGCGTCGGGTTACGGACGAAACCTCGCGAATTCCCGCACTCGTCGCTTGGAGTTCACGCTGCGTGCACGGTCGGTGACGGCTGAAAACCCGTGAGCCGTGCGGGACACGCCGCCGGGGTCGGCGTTGAGCCCCGGGCGCCGGAACCGGCAGGATGGGGCCCATGACGCAGGTGATGACCAAGGGCGCGAACACGGTTCTCGACGCGGAGTCGGTCCGCGTCGTCCTGGAGTGGCGCACCGGCCCCGGCGTGCCGGACATCGACTGCTCGGCGCTCCTGCTCGGCGCCGACGGCCGGGTGCGCAGCGACGCCGATTTCGTCTTTTACAACCAGCCTAGGCATCCTTCCGGCGCCGTGGTGCACGGCGACAAGACCGTGTCGCCCAACGGCTGCGCGGACGCCTTCCGGGTGGACGTCAAGGCACTCGAGAAGGACGTCACCCGCGTCGTCGTGGCCGGCTCGGCCGACGGCGGTCGGGTCAGCGCCGTACCCGGACTGATCCTGCGGGTGTTCGACGCGGGCGGCGGCGCGGAGCTGCTGAACTTCCCGATCGCGGGCGCGACGACCGAGACCGCGTTCGTGTTCGGCGAGATCTACCTGCGCAACGACCAGTGGAAGTTCCGCGCGGTCGGCCAGGGCTACGACTCGGGACTGGCGGGGCTCGCGACCGACTACGGCATCAACGTCGACGACGAGGACGAGCCGCCGGCGCAGCAGGCCGCGGCCCCGGCCCCGGTCGCGACGCCGACACCCGCACCGGCCCCCACGCCCGCTCCGGCGCCGACCCCGGCCCCGGCGCCCGCGCCCTCCCCCGTGGCGCCGCAGACGCCCGCCTCGCCCTCTCCTTGGCCCACCCCGGCGCCGACCACGCCGGGCTCCACGCCACCCGGCGGCGCCCCGGCGCAGCCCGCCAATCCGTTCGGCGCCCCGGCCCCGGCGCAGCCCGCTCCGGCGCAGCCCGCCGCGGCCCGGCCCGGTCCCGCCGCCCCGACGCCCGACCTGGCCCCCACGGCCCTCATGCCGGCCGGCGGCATCCCGGACACCCCGGCGCCGCCCGTCACCCCCGGCGCGCCCACGGGCCCGCAGACCCCGTACGGCGGCGCCCCGATCCCGCCCCCGCCGGGCCTCGGCACCCCGGGCGCCACGCCCGCCGGCTCGTCGGCGACCCCGCCGGGCATCCTCCACATGCCGCCGGGCGGCCCGCAGTACGCCGTCGGCGGTGCCCCGGGCGGCAACACCCCGCCGCACGGCCAGTTCGCCGGCCAGGCCCCGCAGCAGGGGCAGCCCGGCGGGTTCCCGCCCGCCCAGCAGCAGGGCCAGGGCCAGTTCCCGGGCGGGCAGCCGCAGCAGGGCGCCCCCGGTCAGGCCCCGTCCACCCAGTGGCTGAACTCCCCGCCGCAGGGGCCGCAGTTCCAGTAGCCGTTCCGGTCGCCGCCCGCGGTTACTTGTAGCCGCGGGCCCACACCAGGCCCCACCCGAAGGCGCGGTCCAGCTCCGCCTGGAAGCCGTCGATGTAGCGGACCGTGCGGCGGACCGTCATGTCGTCGCCGTGGTTCTCCAGCAGGGCCACGGCGCACGTGCGGGCGCCGGACGAGCGTTCGTCCAGGCGGACCTCGATCGGGCGGCCGGCGTTCGGGAACAGGCTCACGACGCCGTTGGCCTGGTCGAAGGCCGGGGTGCCGTCGTAGATGTAGACGAAGATCAGCAGGCGCTTGATCAGCCGGGTCTGGTCGAGGTTGATGAACATCGTCTCGCCGGACGCGGAGCCGGTCCGGTCGTCGTGGTCGAGCCGGACGTACGGCGCCTGGTTGAAGTCGCCGTACAGGTTCCCGAGCGCCTGCACCACACCCTTCGAGCCGTCCGCGAGCTCCCACATGCAGCCGAGGTCGAGGTCGATCTTCTGCGGCAGCGGCGGCGCCTGCACCTGCAGCGGCCGGAACAGCCCGCCGCGCGGCTTGGACGGCTGCTCCTCGTAGTGCTGGTTCCAGTGCAGGTTGACGCGCAGGGTCCCGTTCGCCGAGCCCTGCCGGGTCAGCGACACCTCGGGGGTGCTGCGGGTGAGGGTGACCTTGTGCCCGCCGGTGTCCGGCTCGCCCACCAGCCCGGTCT
Organism: Yinghuangia seranimata; assembly: GCF_029953285.1. Lineage (GTDB taxonomy): Bacteria > Actinomycetota > Actinomycetes > Streptomycetales > Streptomycetaceae > Yinghuangia > Yinghuangia seranimata. Next base: position 25,591 of record NZ_JASAOI010000038.1, read on the forward strand.
GTCGTCCGAACAACGGCATTGCGCCTCCCCGCCCTTGCCACCTTCGGTGACGGTGTACACACAAAAATAGCCGTACCGCACGCGCGTCTGTGAGACGCGCGTGCGGTACGGCCGGTATCCGGTCGCCCGGGGGCGGGAGGCTAGACCTTCGCCTCGACCTCTGACTGTGCGTTCTGCCCGTTCTGGCCGGGGATGTGGCCGATACGGCGGTTGCGGAAGATCGACGAGGCCAGCGCGATGCCGATGAAGCCGACGCCGACGAGGCCCGTGACGACCTCCGGCACCTCCCACTTGATGGACACCAGCAGGATGCCCGCCAGCGCGCCGATCGCGTAGTGCGCGCCGTGCTCGAGGTACACGTAGTCGTCGAGCGTGCCCTGGCGCACCAGGTACACGGTCAGCGAACGGATGTACATGGCGCCGATACCGAGGCCCAGCGTGATCCACAGCAGGTCCTGCGTGATGGCGAACGCGCCGACCACACCGTCGAAGGAGAACGACGCGTCGAGGACCTCGAGGTACAGGAACATGAAGAACGCGGCCTTGCCGGACGCGAGGACCGCGGCCTTGCCGCCGTTGCCGGAGCCCGCCGACTCGGCGGCCTCCTCGTCGTCCTCGTCGAAGTCGCCGTGCTCCTCGAAGTAGTCGGACAGCCCGCCGACGCCGAGGTACGCGATGAGGCCGAGGACGCCCGCGACCATCACGGTGCCCTCCTTGTGCGCGGGGGCCAGCGTCTGGGCGACGACCACAAGGCTGACGAGCGCGAGCAGCGTGCTCAGCACGTCGAACGAGCCGATGCGCGCGGTGAACTTCTCGATCGGCCGGATCCAGTGGTGCTCGCGGTCACCGTCGAACATGAAGTCCAGGAAGATCATCAGCAGGAAGATGCCGCCGAACGCCGCGATGGCCGGGTGCGCGTCGTCCAGGTACTGCGCGTACGTCATGCCGTCGATCGTCTTGTTCTCGTGGAACGCGAGGTCGATGACGTCCATCGGGCTCAGCGCCGCGGTGAGCGACACGATCGCCAGCGGGAAGACGAGACGCATCCCGAAGACCGCGATCAGAACACCGACCGTCAGGAAGATCTTCTGCCAGAAGGCGTTCATCTTCTTGAGGATGGTGGCGTTCACGACCGCGTTGTCGAACGACAGCGAGATCTCCAGGATGGACAGGATCAGGACGACGCCGAATCCTTCCGCCCCCCAGAAGTAAGCGGCTGCGGCCAGCCCGATCGCCGTGACGGCGAGCGACCAGCCGAAGGTACGAAGCAACACGGAGGGAATGTCCCTTTCATCAGCGGGGAAACGGAAGGTCCGATCGGTAGCGGGTACAGCCCCCCGACGACGCAAGGGCCGGCCACCAAGGTGACCGGCCCCGACACGTCGTCACTGCACGCTGACGCCGAAGTCGAGAGCGATCCCCCGCAGCCCCGAAGCGTACCCCTGACCGACCGCGCGGAACTTCCATTCCCCCTGGTATCGGTAAAGTTCTCCAAAGATCATGGCAGTCTCGCTTGACGCGTCTTCAGTCAGGTCGTATCGGGCCAGTTCGTTGGCGTCCGCCTGGTTCACGATGCGGATGTACGCGTTGCGGACCTGGCCGAACGTCTGGCCGCGGGTCTCGGCGTCGTAGATCGACACCGGGAAGACGATCTTCTCGACGGTCTGCGGGACCATCGTGAGGTCGACCATGATGACCTCGTCGTCGCCCTCGCCCTCTCCCGTCAGGTTGTCGCCGGTGTGCTCCACCGAGCCCTCGGGGCTCTTCAGGTTGTTGTAGAAAACGAAGTAGTCGTCGGCCAGGACCTTGCCCGCCGCACCGCACAACAGCGCGCTGGCGTCCAGGTCGAACGCGGCGCCCGTGGTCGCGCGCGCGTCCCAGCCAAGGCCCACGAGCACGGTGGTCAGGTTCGGCGCGGCCTTGGTCAGCGAGACGTTCCCGCCCTTGGCGAGGGTGACCCCCATGTGTTCCTCCTGCTTCGCGTAGTCCCGGGCGAAGCCTAGTCAGCGGCGGTATTCCGCGTCTCGGCCCCGTCCGAGCTCAAGGGATTTCCCCCGCAAAACGGGGGACGCCCGCCGGCACACAGCCGGCGGGCGTCGCACTTCGCGTGTTTACCGCGGATCGGACCCGGGTCAGACGTTGACGCCGAAGTCCTGCGCGATACCGCGCAGACCCGAGGCGTAGCCCTGGCCGACGGCCCGGAACTTCCACTCGGGGCCGTTGCGGTACAGCTCGCCGAAGACCATCGCGGTCTCGGTCGAGGCGTCCTCGGTCAGGTCGTAGCGGGCCAGCTCGTTGTTGTCCGCCTGGTTCACGATGCGGATGAACGCGTTGCGGACCTGGCCGAACGACTGCTGGCGGGTCTCGGCGTCGTAGATCGACACCGGGAACACGATGCGCTCGATCTCGACGGGCACGCCGGCGAGGTTGACCTTGATCGCCTCGTCGTCGCCCTCGCCCTCACCGGTGAGGTTGTCGCCGGTGTGCTCGACCGAGCCGTCGGGGCTCTTGAGGTTGTTGAAGAACACGAAGTTCGCGTCGGACGCGACCTTGCCGGTGTTGTTGAGCAGGATCGCGCTCGCGTCGAGGTCGAAGTCCTGACCGGTGGTCGTGCGGACGTCCCAGCCCAGGCCGACCAGGACGGCGGTCAGGCCCGGGGCCTCCTTGGTCAGGGAGACGTTGCCGCCCTTGCTCAGGCTGACTCCCACGAGTCCTCCATAAAATCGTGGAGCCTGCCGCGGAGGGCGCGGCTCCGGAATGTGTGCCGTGTACGGCGGGACAACGATTTGATCCTAGTCAGGAGTTCCTTGCCCCGCCGTGATCTCACGGCCCGGCGTTTTACAGCGCGCCGAGCGCCTTGACGTACTCGTTAAGGTCACGCGCGTCCGGAAGGCCGTTGACGACGGTCCAGCGGACCACGCCCTCCTTGTCGATGACGAAGGTGCCGCGGACCGCGCAGCCCTTCTCCTCGTTGAAGACGCCGTAGGCCTTGGCGACCTCGCCGTGCGGCCAGAAGTCCGACAGGACCGGGTACTCCAGGCCCTCGCGCTCCGCGAACACCTTCTGGGTGAACATCGAGTCGCAGGACACCGCGAGCAGCTGCACGTCGTCGTTGACGAACGTCGGAAGCTCGTCGCGCAGCGCGCACAGTTCACCCGTGCAGACGCCGGTGAACGAGAACGGGTAGAAGAGCAGGACGACGTTCTTGTCACCCTGGAAGTCGGAGAGCTTGACGACCTCGCCGAACTGGTTCTTGAGCTCGAAGTCGGGGGCCTTGCTGCCGATCTCGACGGCCATTGTGCGTCCTTTCGACCATCTCTGCGGTGTGCCGGTGTCGCGCCCCGGGCGGGGCTTCACGCGCACAGTCTGGCACCCCGTGACAAACGGCTGTCCGGGGCGGTGCCGGGGGGCGCCGCTTGGCCGCCATATGTCCAGGGAAGGATGGGTGCCATGTCCGTGTCCGCCGTGCCCGACCCCGGCAACAGCCCTCACGACGGTTCCGGCGGCACCGGGGCCTCGCACGGCGCCGCGTCCGAGCCGGTCGCCGCGCAGCGCGCCCGCGCGCTGGCCGCGTGGGACGCCTTCCGCTCCACCGCCGAGGCGGTCGACGTCGACGCTCCGTCGCGGCTGCCGGGCTGGTCGGGCCGCGCCGTTGTGGCGCACCTGGCCTCGTGGCCTGAGGAGCCGCTGCTGGCCCGGCTGCTCGCCGAGGCCCGCGGGGACAAGGCCGCCGCCGACCGGCCGCTCGACCCGGACGCCGCCAACGCCGCCCTGGTCGCCGCACACGCCGACGCCACCCTCGACGAACTGCTCGCCGCCCTCGACGACGGCCGCGCCCGGCTCGCCGAGGCGTTCGACGCCGTCGAGGCCGAGGGCATCGGCCTCGCCCCGACCGGCTCCCAGGTCGGCCCGGTGCCACTGCTCACCCAGTTGGGCGCCGTCGCCTACGAACTTGCCGTGCACGCCGCCGACCTGGCCCCCTGCGGCGCGCCCGACCCGGCGCCCGAGCTCCTCGACGCCGGGCTGCTCGCGCTCGCCGACATCACCGGGGCGATCGCCGCCCGGCACGGCGTGACCGCGCGCGTCTCACTGCTCGCGCCCGACGCCGGCTGGTCGTTCGCCTCCGACGCGGACGGTTGGACGGTCACCCCCGCGACCCCCGGCAAGCGCCCCGGCCCTGCCGTCCGCGCGAGTTCCGCGCTGGTCCTGCTGGACGCCTCGGCCGGCCGCCGCGCCGTGCCGCCGCTGATGATGAAGCGCGACCTACGCCTGGACGACGTGGTGGGGCTGCTCGCCCTCGCCCCGCTCCTCGACCACGTCCCGGGACTCCCGGGCGGCCCGGCCCTGCGCGTCGCGGCCGGATGGCTGGGCGGCCTGGGCCGCGCGATGGTCCGCCTCAGGAGCTGAGAACGCCGACGGGGGCGCGGTCGCGAACCGGCGGTGCCTCAGCACCACGCGTTCGCCACCGCACCCCCGTCGGGATGCGTCTGTAGGCCGCCGGAGGCGTCGCGTCAGCGACGCCCGCTGCGAACCGTCTTGGGGGCCACCAGTCGGGTGCCCGACCAGTCCTTGGCGGCGCTCACCGACGTCGTGCGGGACAGGCCCGCCGTGGGCGCCGCCTCGCCGATGTCACTCGGCTCGACGTAGCCGTCGCGGCCCGTCTTGGGAGTCAGCAGCCACACGTGGCCGCCGTCCGTGAGCGTGGTCAGTGCGTCCACGAGGGCGTCGACCAGGTCTCCGTCGTCCTCTCGGAACCACAGGAGGACAACGTCGGCGACGTCTTCCTCATAGTCCTCGTCGACAAGTTCGTTGCCGGTGACCTCCGCGATGGCTTCGCGCAGTTCCTCGTCGACGTCGTCGTCGTACCCGAGCTCCTGGACCACCTGTCCGGGCTGGAAGCCAAGCCGGCTAGCCGGGTTGGACCGTTCCTCCGCGTGGTCCGCGGTCGCGCTCACGAAGTGACCTCCCATGTTCGGCCCCGCAGTGTTCCGGAGCTGTGGCCGTAGTCCACACGCGCCGGGCTGTTCGCGCAAGTACCCAGGTCACGCCGCCCCCCAAACACCACCGCGGGGAGGTATGTGCCGGGCGCTCCGGCGTACACCCACCGCGCGGGAGGCTCCGCGGCTACCAGCCGCGGTGCCGGGACGCGTCGGTGGGGGCCGCGGACCGACCGGAGCGCGCCCCCGGACCGGCACCGGGCACGGCCGCCGCGGCGTGCTCCACCTCGGCGTCCGGGCCCGGGAAGATCAGTCCGGTGTGCCCGTCGTCGAACCGGACGACGTACGGCGGTGCCCCGTCGGGGCCGCGGACCTCGAGGATCTCGCCGATCCGATCGGCCTGTCCGACTGCGTTGCCATGGACGTGAAGCTGGTCGCCGATCGTCGCGTGCATCGCCACTCCTTCCGCCGAGGATGCCCCGCTTGGTCCCCCATCGCGGCATCCGTACACCCTCCAGACAACTACGCCGGTGCGGTCCGCGAAAGAGGCGGGCGTAATCTTCTAGGTGGCTCACGAGTGCGGTCACCCCGTATTCGAGAACCGCCGCGTGTGGCGTCCGGCGACAGCCGGAGTCAGGGCAACGCCGCCCCTTGTCGCGGTAGCCGGAGAAAGAGTGATACGGATCCACGAGATCGATAGGGCAGAGATGGGCACGTCCGGGCGCTAAAGGCGCACCCGCCGGGTTCATTACCGATCGGTAGAGATGACGGATACGACGTCCGGGTACCACGATGGAGGCGGCGCGACACCGCTCAGTGGCGGCCGACGCGCGGAACAACCGGGAAATCCCGGCGTTCCGGGCCAGGCCGATGATCGCAACATCTACCGATATGCGAAGGAACAGCGTGGCATCCGGACGAGAGCGCTTCTCGATCATCAGTGACGGCCTCCCGAGCCAGCTCCCGGACATCGACCCCAGTGAGACCGGCGAGTGGCTGGAGTCCCTTGACTCCGTCATCAACGAGCAGGGCCGCCAGCGCGCCCGCTACATCATGCTCAAGCTGCTCGAGCGCGCCCGAGAGCGGCAGGTAGGCGTACCCGCCCTGCGCAGCACCGACTACATCAACACCATCCCGCCCGAGAGCGAGCCCTGGTTCCCCGGCGACGAGGACATCGAGCGCCGCATCCGCGCGTTCGTGCGCTGGAACGCCGCGATCATGGTGTCCCGTGCGAACCGGCCCGGACTCGGCGTCGGCGGCCACATCGCGACGTACGCTTCGTCGGCGAGCCTGTATGAGGTCGGCTTCAACCACTTCTTCCGCGGCAAGGACCACGGCGAGAGCGGCGACCAGATCTTCTTCCAGGGCCACGCCGCCCCCGGCATCTACGCCCGGGCCTTCCTCGAGGGCCGACTGACCGAGCAGCACCTGGACGGCTTCCGCCAGGAGCACTCGCAGGCGCCGTACGGCCTCTCGTCGTACCCGCACCCGCGGCTCATGCCGGACTTCTGGGAGTTCCCGACCGTCTCGATGGGCCTCGGCCCCCTCGGCGCGATCTACCAGGCGCGGTTCAACCGCTACCTGCACAACCGCAACATCAAGGACACCTCGCGCAGCCACGTGTGGGCGTTCCTCGGCGACGGCGAGATGGACGAGCCCGAGTCGCTCGGCAACATCGGCCTGGCGGCGCGTGAGGAGCTCGACAACCTCACCTTCGTCATCAACTGCAACCTGCAGCGGCTCGACGGCCCGGTGCGCGGCAACGGCAAGATCATCCAGGAGCTGGAGTCGTACTTCCGCGGCGCCGGCTGGAACGTCATCAAGGTCGTGTGGGACCGCTCCTGGGACTCCCTGCTCGCGCAGGACACCGACGGCGTGCTCGTCAACAAGATGAACACCACGCCCGACGGCCAGTTCCAGACCTACGCGGTGGAGTCCGGCGCTTACGCGCGCGAGCACTTCTTCGGCGACGACGCTCGCCTGCGCAAGATGGTCGCCCACATGACCGACGACGAGCTCGTCAAGCTCGGCCGCGGCGGCCACGACTACCGCAAGGTGTACGCGGCGTTCAAGGCCGCCCGCGAGCACACCGGCCAGCCGACGGTCATCCTGGCGCAGACGGTGAAGGGCTGGACCCTGGGTCCGAACTTCGAGAGCCGCAACGCCACGCACCAGATGAAGAAGCTGACCAAGGCCGACCTCAAGATGTTCCGCGACCGGCTCTACCTGCCGATCTCGGACAAGGACCTCGAGGCCGACATCCCGCCGTACTTCCACCCGGGCGCCAAGTCCGAGGAGATCGAGTACATGATGGAGCGCCGCGCGGCGCTCGGCGGGACGATGCCGCAGCGTGTGGTGCGCTCGAAGGCGCTCAAGCTCCCGGGCGACGAGGTCTACGCGCCGATCAAGAAGGGCGCGCGGCAGCCGATGGCCACCACGATGGCCTTCGTGCGGCTGCTGAAGGACCTCATGCGCGACAGCGAGATCGGCAAGCGCTTCGTGCCGATCGCGCCGGACGAGTACCGCACGTTCGGCATGGACGCGATGTTCCCGACCGCGAAGATCTACAACCCGCACGGCCAGACCTACGAGGCGGTCGACCGCGAGCTCCTGCTCTCCTACAAGGAGTCGGAGTCCGGGCAGATGCTGCACGAGGGCATCTCCGAGGCGGGCTGCACCGCGTCGCTGATCGCGGCGGGCTCGGCGTACTCCACGCACGGCGAGCCGATGATCCCGGTGTACGTCTTCTACTCGATGTTCGGGTTCCAGCGCACCGGCGACCAGTTCTGGCAGATGGCGGACCAGCTGGCGCGCGGCTTCGTGCTCGGCGCGACGGCCGGCCGCACCACGCTGACCGGTGAGGGCCTGCAGCACGCGGACGGGCACTCGCACCTGCTGGCGTCGACGAACCCCGCGGTGGTCGCGTACGACCCGGCCTACGCGTACGAGATCTCGCACATCGTCCAGGACGGCCTGCGGCGCATGTACGGGTCCTCGGACCAGCACCCGCACGGTGAGGACGTCTTCTACTACATCACCGTCTACAACGAGCCGATCGACCAGCCGGCCGAGCCCGCGAACGTGGACGTGGACGGCATCCTCAAGGGCCTCTACCTCTTCAAGACGGGAGAGCCCCGCGACGGCGCGCTGCGCGCCCAGATCCTGGCCTCCGGCGTCGGCATGCCGTGGGCGCTCGACGCGCAGCGCATGCTCGCCGAGGACTGGAACGTGGTGGCGGACGTGTGGTCGGCGACCTCGTGGAACGAGCTGCGCCGCGAGGCCGTCGAGTGCGAGAAGCACAACCTGCTCCACCCGGAGGAGGACCCGCGCGTCCCGTACGTGCAGCGCGTGCTGGACGGCAAGCCGGGCCCGGTCATCGCGGTCTCGGACTGGATGCGGTCCGTCCCCGACCAGATCGCCCGCTGGGTGCCCGCGGACTACGCGTCGCTGGGCACCGACGGCTTCGGCTTCGCCGACACGCGCGGCGCGGCACGCCGGTTCTTCAACGTCGACGCCGAGTCTGTCGTCGTGGGCGTGCTGAGCGAGCTCGCCCGCCGCGGCGAGGTGGACGCGGCGACGGTCAAGAAGGCCATCGACCGGTACCAGATCCTGGACGTGAAGGCGGCCGGCGTCGGAACGGTGGGCGGCGACGCCTGACCGGACAACGGTGCACGGAAGGCCCGGACCGCGTTTTCGCGCGGTCCGGGCCTTCCGGCTTTCCCGCGTGTCTCTGGTCCGAATGAGCGGTACAGGTGGTTCTGATATCGGGTCAGGTGACAGGAGGGGAACTACCGGACGGTAGGCTTCCGCACCGCTCGAACCGACGATCATTCGCTACGCGCGTCAGGTGTTATCTGAATTTGACATGACGGGCATCCCCTCAACAGTCCACATGATGGGAAACTGCCACATGATCTCGGTACGGGTGAACTTGTGTCCGTGTCGATCTTTGAACGTCTCAGTACCTTTCCGGCGCTGATCCGCTTCCTTTGGAGGACCCTCGATGACTGCACTCTCGGCCCGTCGCCGTTCGATCGCGGCCGGAGCCGTGCTTGTGGCCGGAGCGCTCCTGCTCACCGGTTGCGGCAGCGACGACAAGAAGAGCGACTCGGGCAGCTCCTCGGCGCCGGGCGGCACCGGCGGCGGCTCCGCCCCGTCGGGCGCCGCGGCTCCGCTCTACGCGAAGGTGCCCCAGCAGTACAAGGACGCGAAGGTCATCAAGGTCGGCTCCGACGTCGCCTACGCGCCCAACGAGTACTTCGACACCGACGGCAAGACGATCATCGGCATGGACCCGGACCTGGGCGCGGCGCTGAGCAAGCAGCTCGGCGTGGACCTCAAGTTCCAGAACGGCGCGTTCGACGACCTGATCACCTCGATGCAGTCGAAGCGCATCGACATCATCATGTCGTCGATGAGCGACACCAAGTCGCGCCAGGACGGCCTGGACAAGGACGGCAAGAAGGTCGGCGACGGCGTCGACTTCGTCGACTACTTCAACGCCGGCACGTCCATCCTGGTCCAGAAGGGCAACCCGAAGGGCATCAAGACCCTGGACGACCTCTGCGGCAAGACGATCGCGCTGCAGAAGGGCACGACCCAGGAGGACATCGCCAACAAGCAGAACGACAAGTGCGCCGCCTCCGGCAAGGGCAAGATGGAGATCCTGACCTTCGAGAAGGACACCGAGGCGCTGCTGCAGCTCAAGCAGGGCCGCTCGGTCGCCGACCTGAACGACTTCCCGGTCGCCGCCTACAACGCGCAGACGGCGAGCAACGGCAAGGACTTCGAGGTCACGGGTGAGCAGCTGGAGGCCGGCCCGTACGGCATCGCGCTGCGCAAGGACGACACCGCCCTCCGCGACGTCCTGAAGGAAGCCATGGACAACATCATCAAGAACGGCGACTACGCCAAGATCCTCGAGGCGCGCAAGCTCCAGCAGGGTGCTGTCCAGTCCGCGACCGTCAACGGCGGCTCCTGACCCGTCCTGTTCTGAGAGGCATCGCCCCGTGCCCCCCACCTTCGACAAGGGCCCGGCCGACGACTCGTCGGCCGGGTCCGGCCCCGCGGCCGCCATAAGCAAGGCCCCGGGTCCCGTGCCCATCAAGGCCATTCCCGTTCGTCACTACGGCCGCTGGATCAGCGCCGTTCTGGTGATCGCGATCCTCGCCCTGTTGGTGAACGCGTTCGCGAACGCCAACATCCACTGGGAGACGACCCGGCAGTACCTGTTCAAGGACGTCATCCTCGACGGTGTGTGGCACACGCTGTACATCAGCGTGCTGTCCATGCTGCTCGGCGTGGTCCTCGGCGTCATCCTCGCGATCATGCGGTTGTCGGGGAACCCGGTCACCGGCTCCGTGGCGTGGCTCTACATCTGGTTGTTCCGCGGCACGCCGGTGTACGTCCAGCTGATCATGTGGTACAATCTCGCGCTGATCTTCCCGACCTTCAATATCGGGATCTACAGCGAGCCGATGAACACGTTCATGACACCGTTCCTCGCGGCGCTGCTCGGCCTCGGCCTCAACGAGGCCGCGTACATGGCGGAGATCGTGCGCGCCGGCATCCAGTCGGTGGACGAGGGGCAGACCGAGGCGTCGCACGCCCTCGGTATGAGCCAGGCGAAGACGATGCGCCGCGTCATCCTGCCGCAGGCCATGCGGGTCATCATCCCGCCGACCGGCAACGAGTTCATCAACATGCTCAAGACCTCGTCGCTCGCCAGCGTCGTGACCTTCCCCGAACTCATGCGCAGCGTGCAGAACGTCTACACCAACAACCTGGCGATCATGGAGATGCTGTTCGTCGCGTGCTTCTGGTACCTGGTCATGACGAGCGTGTTCAGCGTCGGCCAGTACTACCTTGAGCGGCACTACGCCAAGGGCCGGCTGCGGGCACTTCCGCCTACACCGTTCCAGCGCGTCCGCCAGCTCGTGTTCTCCCTGCGCCGTCCGGAGGTTGCCCGCTCATGACCACCGGAACCCACCCCATGGTGCTCGCCGAGGGCGTGCACAAGTCGTTCGGCCTCAACCAGGTGCTTCAGGGCATCGACCTTCAGGTGAACGCGCGCGAGGTGTTCTGCCTGATCGGCCCGTCCGGCTCCGGCAAGTCGACCTTCCTGCGGTGCATCAACCACCTCGAGAAGATCAACGCGGGGCGTCTGTGGGTCGACGGCCATCTGGTCGGCTATCGGCAGAAGGGCGACAAGCTCTACGAGTTCAAGGACTCCGAGGTCGCGATGCAGCGTCGCGACATCGGCATGGTCTTCCAGCGCTTCAACCTGTTCCCGCACATGACCGCGCTCGGCAACGTCATGGAAGCGCCGGTGCAAGTCAAGCGCGAGACCAGGTCCGTGGCACGGGAGCGCGCGATGCGGCTGCTCGACCGGGTCGGGCTCGCGGAGAAGGCCAACGCCTACCCCGCGCAGCTCTCCGGCGGTCAGCAGCAGCGTGTCGCGATCGCCCGCGCGCTCGCGATGGAGCCGAAGCTCATGCTGTTCGACGAGCCGACCTCGGCGCTCGACCCGGAGCTGGTCGGCGAGGTGCTCGACGTCATGCGTGGGCTCGCCGAGGACGGCATGACGATGATCGTCGTGACGCACGAGATGGGCTTCGCGCGCGAGGTCGGTGACGCTCTGGTGTTCATGGACGGCGGCGTGGTCGTCGAGTCCGGGCATCCGCGCGAGGTGCTGACGAACCCGCAGCACGACCGGACGAAGGCGTTCCTGTCGAAGGTGCTGTAGACACGTACGTCACGTAGGGCCGAGAAGGGGCGCATCCGATTTCCGGATGCGCCCCTTCCGCGTTCCGCTACGCGTACGCGATCTCGTGGTTGTCGCGGTCGGCCGCGGCGAACGCGAGCAGTGCCCGGCCCTCGGCCTCGATCTCGTCGCGGGCGGGCTTGAGCGCGTCCTCGGGCTCAGGGCCGGAGTGGACCACGAGCGTCGCGGTGTCCTTCGTCCGTTCGATGCGCCACGCGGCGCGGTAGAAGCCGTCGACGAGGACTCCCCCGTAGAGCATGTTGAGCTGGGCCATGTTCCACCGCATCCACTCCTTGGTGGCCACGCGGCTGCGGTCGTCGTGGGACAGCGTCAGGTTGTCGAAGTCGGCGATGAAGCGGACGGGCGCGGGGGTGTCGGCGTCGGGGCGCGGGGCGTCGGGGAGGTCGAAGAGTTCGCGGCCGGCCTCGTCCCGGAAGGTCACGAGCTGCGGGCGCAGGCGTTCGAGGACCGGCTTGAGGCGGGTGAGGCCGCACCACACCTGGACGTCCTTGACGGAGGCGGGGCCGAGCGCGGCCAGGTAGCGCAGCACCATGGCGTCGACGGACGGGTCGTCGTCGACGGTACGGCCGAGCCAGTGTTCCGCGGTGGTGTGCGCGACGGCTCCGCTCCGCCCCCACAGGCCGCGCGGCGGGACCTGGACGAGCGGCGCCCACGCGCGCAGGGCCTGGGCGAGGTCGTTCGGCTTGGCGTCCGGCCAGCGCGCGCCGAGGAACGCCCCGACCTCGGCGAAGGTGCGCGGCTTCTCGTCGATGAACTCCCTTCCGATACGCAGGAGTTCTTCGGGGTCGGCGGCGGCGAAGCCCTTGCCGTGCGAGCTGCGGGTCATACGGTCGAGGACGGGAGCGATCAGCGGACGCCACGCGAGGCAGTCCGCGGCGGAAACGGTGTGGATGGTGGAGCGCATCAGGGCGATGCGGACGACCTCGCGGCCGGTCATGAGGCGCACGAGCTCGTCGGGGTCGAAGTCGGCAATGCGCGTCCACAGCGTGAAGTACGACGACATGGGGTGCTGCGCCTGGAGTCCGGCGAGCTGTTCGACCATGTCGAGGGCCGGCATCCGGACGCGGGCGAGCAGGTGCTGGCGTGCGAGGGTGGCGCGGTTGAGCTCGCGGCGGGTGAGGACGCGCGGACCTTCAGTCGTCATGCGACGACTGTAGGACGGAATGCGGAACGTTCCCGTCCTATATCGACCGGCTGCGGGGCTACTTCACCGCGCCCGCCATGACGCCCTGGACGAAGTAGCGCTGGAAGGCGAAGAACACCATCAGCGGCACGATGAGCGACAGGAAAGCGCCGGGCGCGAGGACCTCGATGTTGGAGCCGAACGCCCGGGACTGGGACTGGAGTGCGACGGTCAGCGGCGCGGAGTCGGTGTCGGCGTAGATCAGCGCGACGAGCATGTCGTTCCACACCCACAGGAACTGGAAGATCGCGAGCGACGCGATCGCCGGGAGGCCGAGCGGCAGGACGACGCGGAAGAAGATCGTCAGGTCGGTGCCGCCGTCCATGCGCGCCGCTTCGAGGAGGTCGCGCGGGATGCCGGCGAAGTAGTTGCGCAGCAGGAAGACCGCGAACGGCAGGCCGAAGGCGACGTGGAAGAGCACGACGCCGGTAATGGTGCCGAACAAATGTGTGTCGCCGTACAGCTTGGCGATGGGGATGAGGGCGACCTGCACCGGCACCACGAGGAGCCCCACGACGACGAGGAACAGCCAGTCGCGGCCGGGGAACTCCAGCCACGCGAAGGCGTACGCGGCGAACGAGCCGATGAGGATGACCAGGACCGTGCTCGGCACGGTGATCCAGATCGTGTTGAAGAACGCCCGCATCATGTCGTCGTTCGACAGCAGGCTGTCGTAGTTGTCCCAGGTGAGTTGGCCGGGTGAGCTGAAGACCTTCCACCACCCGGAGCCGTCCATCTCCTTGGGGTCGCGCAGCGACGACACCAGCAGGCCGAACGTCGGCATCAGCCAGAACAGCGCGACGAGGACCAGCCCGACGGACACCAGCCCGCCCCCGGTGCGCGCGACGATCCGGGACGCGAGGCCGCGTTTGATGCCGCCGTCGGATACCTCCGGGCCGTCCGTCGGCTCCGTCGGCGCGGTCACCGTGGCACTCACCGGTTCTCCCTCCGGAAGCGGCGGATGTTGAACAGCATCGCCGGGAGCACGAGCAGGAACAGCACGATGCCGATGGCGCTGCCGAGGCCCTGGTTGTTGCCGCCGCCGAACGAGGCCAGGTACATCTGCAGCGCGAGGACGTTGGCCTCCTTCTGCGACGAGCCGAGCGACACGATGTAGACCAGGTCGAAGACCTTGAGCACGTTGATGACCAGGGTGACCATCACGACCGCGAGGACCGGCGCGAGCAGCGGGACGGTGACGCGCCGGAAGACCTGCCACTCGGTGGCGCCGTCGACGCGCGCGGCCTCCAGGGCGTCGCGCGGGATGGCGGCGAGGCCGGCCGCGATGAGGACCATCGCGAAGCCCGCCCACATCCACACGTACGCGCCGATGATCGCAGGCGTGATCAGGCTGGGGCCGAGCCAGTCGTAGCCGCCGAACGACGTGGCGAAGTTCGACTCGGCGAGCCGCAGTTGCACCGGGCCGCCCTTGGTCGCGGAGGCCGGCAGCGTGAACGAGCCGTCGGCGCGGGTGGTCGCCGAGCCCACGGTGTGCCCGCCGCGCACCGCCTCGATCTTCACGCCGGGCAGGCCCTTCTCGCCGCGGTCGACCTGGCCCGGGGTCCCGGCGTTGCCGGGGCTGAAGTCCAGCCACACGACGCCGGACACGCCGGCACCGGGCGCGGGCGGCGCGAGGGGCGCCGGCTGGGCGTCGGACGGCACCTTGTCGGCGGTGAGCGCGACGAGCGGCAGCAGCGCGGTGCCGCCGGCGGGCGTCGCGGCCTTGGTGACGAACCCGCCGCCGGCCGCGTCGAATCCGGCGTTCCCGCGCGGCCGCGCGCCCGGGTAGGGCGCGCCCTCGGAGAACGCGTCGTGGACGCCGACGACGACCGCGTTGGCGACGCCCTTGTCGGGGTCGTGGTCGTACACGAGGCGGAAGATGATGCCCGCCGCCAGCATGGACACGGCCATCGGCATGAACAGGATCAGCTTGAACGCCGTGGCGAAGCGCACCCGTTCGGTCAGCACCGCGAACACCAGCCCGAGCGCCGTGACCACGGCCGGGACCACGAGCACCCAGATCAGGTTGTTCTTGAGCGCGGTGAACGTGTCGTCGTCGGTGAACAGTTCCTTGTAGTTGTGCAGCCCCGTGAAGTCCGACCAGCCGTCCGCGCCGTACAGGCTGCGCACCAGCGACCACACGATCGGGTACGCGACCAGCACGGCCAGCACGACGAGCGCGGGCAGCAGGAACAGCCAGCCGAGCAGCGCGCCGGCCCCCGGGCCGCGGGGCTGGTCCCCCGCGGCCTTGGAGTCGGACGCGTCCGTCCCGGGTCCGGCGTCCCCCGGTGCGCCGCCGCCCTCGCGGGCCGGTACCGCGGCGTCCGCCATGGTGTCCCGTCCCTTCGCTGAGGAGACCCGTCAGGAACCCTGGAACGCCTTCGCGGCATCCGCCTCCAACTTGGCCTGCGCGCCCGGGATGTCGTCGGGCTTGCGCAGGAAGTCCTGCAGGTCGCGCCACTCGCCCTCGCCCTTGGTGCCACCGAACGCGGCGGGCGCCTGGTCGGACATGTCGAAGCGGAAGTCGTCGCCGGCGGCGATGAGGTTGGCCGCGATCTTGCGGGTCGCGTCGTCGTGGTAGGCGGCCGGGTCGAGGTTCTTGTTGGGCGAGATGTAGCCGCCCTGCTCGGCCCAGATCTTCGCGGCGTCCGGCGAGGCCAGGAAGTTGAGCAGCGCCTGCGCGCCCGCGCTGTCCTTCATCGCGACGGCGACGTCGCCGCCGGTCACCACGGGCGCCTTGCCGTTGTCGACGGCCGGGAAGCCGAAGAACTTGGCGTCGGTGCCGATCTTCGCCTTGGTGCTCTTGATGATGTTGGTGCCGATGAAGTCGGCGCCGGGCACCATGCCGGCCTTCGCCGGGTCGCCGAACGCCTGGGTGACGGACGCCGGGAACTCGGTCTGCAGCGCGCCGCCCGAACCGCCGGGCAGCCAGTCGTTGCGGCTCCACACCTGGCCGAGCACCTCGAGGGCCTTGGCGACCGTCGGGTCGGTCCACGGGATCTGGTGCTTGGCCAGCTTGTCGTACATCGCCGGGCCGGCCTGGCTGAGGTAGATGTTCTCGAACCAGTCGGTGAGCACCCAGCCGTCCGCGCCGCCGATCGCGAACGGCGGCGTGCCGGAGTCGGAGATCAGCGCGGCGTTCTTGAGCAGGTCGTCCCAGGTCGCGCTCTCCTTGGCGCCCGCCGTGTCGTAGACCTTGGCGTTGTACCAGATCAGCGACTTGTTGGCGCCCTTGTAGTAGACGCCGTAGAGCTTGTCCTGGTAGCTGGCGAGGGTCTGCCACTGCGGCGAGAAGTTCTGCTGGACGGTGTTCTTCACGTCGTCGGAGAGGGGCTTGATCCAGCCCTGCTGCGCGAACTGCTTGAGCACGCCCGGCTGCGCGAGGATCGCGACGTCCGGCGGGTTGCCGCCGGCGACCCGGGTGCCGAGGAACGCCGACGCGCTGTCGCCTGTCGGCACGAACTCGGTCTTGGCGCCGGTGCGCTTCTCGAACTCGGCCAGCACCTTCTTGAACGCGGCCTGCTCGTCGCCCGTCCACACGGCGGCGACCGAGACGGTCTGGCCCTTCAGCGACGGCAGTTGCTGGCCGGAGCCCTGGCCCGAGGCGGCGGAGGAGGGCGTGTTGGAGCCCTTGTCGTTGTCGTCACTGCACGCGGTGAGCCCGACCGCGAGCAGGGAAGCGGCGGCCACGGCACCTACGAATCGCCTCACGAATTCTCCCTCATCCGTACGGACAGGCCCGTCTCCGGGTCGAAGAAGTGCATGCGGTCGGTGGCCACCCGCAGCCGCGCCGTGTCGCCTTCGCGCACCCGCGTGCGCGGCCCGAAACGGGCCACCACCTCGGTGGACGCGGTGCGCGGGTCGGGCACCTGGTCCTCGTTCCCGACGTCCGCAGCGAGCTCCTGGACGTCGGCGGTGACGGCGGGCGGGGCGTCGAGGCGCACGTGGACGTGCACTTCGGAGCCCATCGACTCCACCAGGTCGGTCTCGGCGGTCAGGACCGCGCCCTCCGGGTCGCGGTCGCGGGCGAACGGGGCTTCCTCGTCGGCGAGGTCGTACAGGTCTTCGGGGCGGATGCCGACGATCACCTCGCGGTCGACGTAGTAGCGCAACGCGGGCCGCGCGGCGAGCAGTTCGGGCGGCAGGTGGAGGCGCTGGGAGCCGATGCGGACGGACAGCGGGCCGTCGGCGGCGTCCTTCGGGTCGTTCGGCTCGGCGCGTGACTCAAGGCTGCCGGAGAACAGGTTCATCGCGGGCGAGCCGATGAAACCGGCGACGAACAGGTTCACGGGCCGGTCGTACAGCTCCTGCGGCGGCGCGACCTGCTGGAGGACGCCCTTGCGCATCACGGCGACCCGGTCCCCCAGGGTCATCGCCTCGACCTGGTCGTGCGTCACGTACAGCGTGGTGACGCCGAGGTCGCGGGTCAGGCGGGCGATCTGTGCCCGCATCTGGACGCGGAGCTTCGCGTCGAGGTTGGACAGCGGCTCGTCCATGAGGAACGCCTGCGGGCGGCGGACGATCGCGCGGCCCATGGCGACGCGCTGGCGCTGGCCGCCGGACAGCTGGCGGGGCTTGCGGTGCAGATGCTCCTCGAGGCCGAGCGTGCGGGCGGCCTCGAGCACCCGCTGGTCGATCTCGGCCTTCGGCATCTTGCGTAACCGCAGCCCGAAGCCGATGTTGTCGCGGACGTTGAGGTGCGGGTAGAGCGCGTAGCTCTGGAACACCATGGCGACGTCGCGGTCCCGGGACGGCACCCGGTTCACCACGCGGTCGCCGATCCGGACGGTGCCCTCGCTGATGTCCTCCAGGCCGGCGACCATGCGCAGCGCGGTGGTCTTGCCGCAGCCCGAGGGGCCGACGAGGACGAGGAACTCCCCGTCCGTCACTGAGAGATCGAGCGTGTCGACGGCTCGTGTGCCGTCGGGGTAGACCTTGCCGACACCGTCCAGGACAACGTCCGCCACAGCACCCCCCGTGGGTGACCGTTCCGTCTGCCGATCTCCCGTTGCTACGCCCCGCGCGGGGTGGCGGACAACCCCTACGGCGGCGAACTTGGCCGAGTTGTGACCTTCTCCGTACGGTGGGTGATCATCGGGGCTACGCGCGTCGCGCTCTGTGAGACCCGTGCGGCTGACGGGACGGACCGTGCGGCCCGCCGCCGGGGCGGGCCGCACGGTCCCGACGGACGCCGCTCAGATCCGGCCGGGGCCGACGTACGTGTGCTGCATGGTGTGGTAACGGTCGCCGGTGACCTGGCCGTAGATCGGCTCCAGCGACGCGAGTTCGTCATCCGAAAGAGTGAAGTCCGCGGCGGCCGCGTTCTCTTCGAGACGCGTACGCTTGGTCGTGCCGGGGATCGGGACCACCGGCAGACCGCACACCTCGGCACGCTGCTGCAGCCAGGCGAGGGCCACCTGGGCCGGGGTGATCCCGCGCGATTCGGCGATCGCGCGGAGGGGAGCGAGAAGCGCCGCGTTGGTGCGGGCGTTCTCGCCGTTGAAGCGCGGCTGGAGGCGGCGGGTGTCGCCCTCCGGCAGCTCTTCGAACGACGCGTACTTCCCGCTGAGGAAGCCCCGGCCCAGCGGCGAGTACGCCACGAGCGCCGCGCCGGCCTCGCGCGCCGCCGGCACCACGCCGTCCTCGATGTCCCGGGCGAACAGCGACCACTCGGACTGGATGGCGGCGATCGGGTGGACGGCGGCGGCCGCCCGGATCTCCGCGCCGGTCACCTCGGACAGCCCGAGGTGCCTGACCTTGCCCGCCCGCACCAGCTCGGCCATCGCGCCGACGGTCTCCTCGATCGGCACGGCGGTGTCGCGGCGGTGCATGTAGTAGAGGTCGATGACGTCGACGCCGAGCCGCTTGAGGCTGGCGTCCGCGGCGGCCCTGACGTACGCGGCGTCGCCGCGCACGTCGCGCCCGCCCTGCTCGGCATGCCGGTCGATGCCGAACTTGGTGGCCAGCAGCACGCGTTCGCGGCGGCCCGAGCCGCCCGCGAAGAACTCGCCGAGCAGCTCCTCGTTGGCGCCCGTGCCGTACATGTCCGAGGTGTCCCAGTGCGTGACGCCCAGCTCGAGCGCGCGCTCCAGGGTGGCGAGCGACTCGCCGCGCTCGGCGCCGGCGCCGACGTAGAAGTCGCTCATGCCCATGCAGCCCAGGCCCTGCACAGAGGTCTCGGGGCCGTTGTCGCCGAGGGTCGTGGTTCGCATCGTCGTTGTGTCCCGTCGTCTTCGGTGGTCGCGTGTGGGTGGTCGCGCGGTCACGTCGTCCCGTGCCCCGGGCGGCGGGTCGCCGCCCGGGCCGGTCAGTCGGCCGTCGGCACGGTCTGCGGGACGCCCGACTCGTCGCGCAGCCGCGTGTACAGCTCGACCTTGCAGTCGAGGACCATCAGGCAGGCGGTCAGGTCGGCGATCCGCTCGCGCACCTCGGCTCGGTGCGCGATGAGCATCTGCCGGCGTGCCTCGATGGTGTGCGCGCCCTCGCGGGCGAGCTCGCCGTACTGGATCATCTCGGCGACCGGCATGCCGGTCGCGCGCAGCTTGCCGACGAACGCCAGGAACGCCAGGTCGCGTTCGCTGTACAGCCGGCGGCCCGTCTGCCCGCCGCCGCTCCGGGACGCCTCGCGGCCGACCTGCGGCAACAGGCCGATCCGCTCGTACCAGCGCAGGGTGTGCGCGCTGAGCCCGGTGCGCTCGACGACCTCGCTGATCGGGTAGCGGCCGACCTCGTCCTCCGCGGGAACCGCGGGGTCGGCGGGCAGGGCCGGACCCGACAGGTCTTGGGCAACGGACATAGACGCCTCCAGAGTGGCGGTCGGCCGCCCGCGGTCGGCGGCGGCCTTACGCAGACGCTAAAGAGTTAGAGGGCACTCGAAGCAAGTCTAAAAACGGCCGGGAGCGAGGCGACGCGCGGAAATGGCGGGAACGCGACGCGGCTCACGGGCAGGGCACGGCGCCCCGCATCTGCGGGCGCCCCGGGCCGGGCTGCGGGTCACTTCTTGGACGGCGTGCCCTTCGGCTCGGCGTCGAGCCGACGGAAGACGAGGCCGGCGCGCTGGAGGCGGGCGAGGAGCGCGTCGCCCATCGCGACGGCGGTGGTGACCTGGCCGGACGTCTTCGGCAGGTCGTCGAACGCCAGGCACAGCGCGGACTCGGCGAGCATCTTGGCGGTCTCGCCGTAGCCCGGGTCGCCGCCGCCGACCTCGGTGACGACGCGGGTGCTCCGGCCCGGAGTGCCCGCCTCGGCCTCGAAGCGGACGCTGAACCAGGCCTTCGCGCGACGTTCCTCGCTGGGGCCCTCGCCGGGCGCGAGCCGGGACTGCAGGAAGCGGCGCGCCGGGGCGAGTTGGGCGAGCGCCACGAGGGCGCCGAGGCCCACGGCGCCGCCGACGGCGACGGGCAGCCGCCGCACGGACGCGTAGTGGGTGTAGGTGAAGTCGGGGCCGTAAGCATCGAGGGCGCGGGCGGAACGGGCGACGATGTGCGGGTCGATCGTCGGGAGCGGCACGGCCCAGCCGCCGCGCGGGGCGACCTCGGACGGCGCGATCCGGCGCGGCCGTCCCTCGACCGCGCGGGCGCGGCGGCCTTCGGGGCGCGGCTCGGCCCGCTTCCTGGCGCGTGCGGCGTCGCGGGTGGCGCGCAGCCGGGAGAAGGCGGTCAGCGCGGACGCGAACGTACCGCCGGACATCGTGCCGCCCGCGCGGACGTAGCCGGTGATCCTGACCGGGACGTCATGGGGCAGCTGCGCCATCGTGTAGTAGACGCCGAGGTCGTGCGGGATGGAGTCGAAGCCGCAGGCGTGCACCAGGCGGGCTCCGGTGCGGACGGCCTGCTCGTGGTGGTCGACGTACATGCGGTCGACGAACTCGGGCTCGCCGGTGAGGTCGAGGTAGTCGGTGCCGGCTTCGGCGCACGCCGCGACCAGCGGCGCGCCGTAGGTGACGTACGGGCCGACGGTGGTGGCGACGACGCGGGTGTCGGCGGCCAGGGCGCGCAGCGACGCGGAGTCGGTGGTGTCGGCGATCAGCAGCGGCAGGTCCGCGCACGCGGGGTCGACGGCGGCGAGCCGGTCGCGCAGTGCGGCGAGCTTGTCGCGCGAGCGCCCCGCGAGGGCCCAGCGGCAGTCGGCGGGGGCGTTGCGGGCGAGGTACTCGGCGGTCAGCGCGCCGGTGAACCCGGTCGCTCCGAACAGGACCAGGTCGTACGTGCGGTCGGTGGGCATCGTCCGGTTCGTCCTTACGTCGCGGGGTGGCCGTCGGTTCACCCCACACCTCTCACAGTTGTTGACTTTCAGTCAACAAGCCGTGGGTAAGGTGTCCGGACGTTCGCGGAGCGACGGCGCGCAGCACGTCGGCAAAAGACGGAGGACACGTGGACGCCGGGGCCGGAGGGGGACATGGCACACCACGATCAGGTTCGGGCGCGTGCGGCCCAACGTGCGGCACGCGCGGGCGCGCGGCGCGGCCCGCGGGTAGCGTGGCGAAGCTGGCCGGGAGCCGGGAGCCGGGAGCCGGGAGCCGGGAGCCGGGAGCCGGGAGCCGGGAGCCGGGAGCCGGGAGCCGGGAGCCGGGAGCCGGGAGCCGGGAGCCGGGAGCCGGGAGCCGGGAGCCGGGAGCCGGGAAGTGCAGTAGCGGACGAAGGCCGGTACCGGGCGGGTGTTAGCGGCGGGTCGACCCCGCGGGCCGGCGTTCGGGCGGCGGCCTGCGCTCACGGCCGGACCCGCCGGTGAGCGGCGACGACTGGATACGCGTCCCGGTCGGCCCCGACGCGGCCGAGCGCCGCACGGTGCGGCCCGACCGGCTGGTGCTGGCCGCCGTGCGCACCACCACCTGCGCGTACCGGCTGATCGACGACGTCCTGCCGCTCCTCGCCGGGGACCGACGGGTCGAGACGGTCTTCACGGTGGTGCCGGGTTCGGCGTACGAGGACGCCGTCGCCCCGTTCCTGCGCGCCTGCGGGGCGCGTGTGCTGCCGTGGGAGCAGGCCGTCGCGACGCGGTTCGACCTGGCGTTGACCGCGAGCGCCAACGGCGACCTGCACCGGCTGGACGCGCCGGTGATCGTCATGCCGCACGGCGCCGGGCACAGCCGGCGGCTGCGCCCGGACGACGCCGCGACCGCGTCCGGGCTCGCGGCCGAGCAGCTCACCCACGACGGGCGGGTCGTGCCGAGGACCGTGCTGCTCGGGCACCGCGAGCAGCGGGCCCGCCTGGAACGGCTGTGTCCCGACGCCGCGCCGCGCGCCGTCGTGGTCGGCGATCCGTGCCTCGACCGTATGCGGGCCGGCGCCATGTGGCGCGACCGGTACCGCGCCGCGCTCGGCGTCGGCGACCACCAACGGCTCGTCCTCGTCACCGCGACCTGGGGACCGGGCTCACAGCTGCGCGGACGCCCCGCGCTGGTCGACGAACTCCTCGCGGTGCTGCCCGCCGACGACTTCCGGGTGGCGCTCGTCCAGCACCCCAACGTCTGGGAGGGGCACGGCGCGTACTCGTGCACGGGCTGGCTGACGGCGGCCCGCGAGTCCGGCCTGGTCGTGCTGCCGCCGCGGGACGGGTGGCGGGCCGGCCTCGTCGCGTCCGACCTGGTCGTCGGCGACCACGGCTCGGTCACGCTGTACGCGGCGGCGCTGGGGCGTCCCGTGCTGCTCGCCGGCTTCGACCCCGGCGAGGTCACCGGCGACAGCCCGATGGCCGAACTCGCCCGCAAGGCCCCGGTCCTGGCGTCCGGCCCCGGTCTCAGGGAGCACGTCGAGGACGCGCTGCGGAACCCGCCGCCGGTGCGCACGGATTGGTTCGACAATGTCGACGGCGCTCACGCGGCGCTGCGGACCGTGCTGTACGACGTGCTCGGCCTCGCCGAACCGCCCGGCCCCGCCGCCGTGTACGCGGTCGCCCGGCCGGAGGCGCGAATCGAGCCGGTTCACACCCACCGGGTGCACGCGCACGTGGAGCCCGGGAGCGGTGTCGTCCGGATCGAGCGCTTCCCTGCGCGGCTCGCCGATCCGTACGAAGTGGGCGCCGGCCTACGGCACTTGGTCTCGGACGTCGAGGAACCGGTGCTCGGCGCCGTCCAGTCCGCCGACGTCCTGCTGCACCGCGGCCCGGCGGCACCGGACTGGGCGGCCAGGGCTCTGGCCGACCACCCCGGCGCGCGCTTCGCGGCGGTCGTGGCCCAGGGGTGCGACATCCGCACCCGGGGCGGCGCGCGGATCGTGGCGCACAGCGAAACGCCGTGTGATCCAACGCTGTTCGCATCGCTGGCGTACGCGCTGACGCTCGGCGGCCGACAGCCGCTCCCGGCCGAGGCGGTGCTGCACGTCGCGAGCGATCGTGTCCGCGTCGCGTTCACGTCGTACTGAATCCGGGTAGAACGTGCCCGATCCTGTCCCGTGACGGGGACACGGGACAGGACCGGGCGGTCGGTGTGCGGCCTCGCGGCCGCGTCGTCACCCGGCGGAACCGGGTGTCGGCGGAACGGTCACGCGCGGCGCCGGCGCACCGCGAACACAGCGCCGGCACCGGCCGCCGCGAGCGCCGCCGCGCCCGCCACCATGTAGCCGCCCGTGCCGCTGTCGGAGCCGGTCTCGGCGAGGCGCGGGCCCGCGTCGGGCGTCGACGCTCCGGAGTCGGCCGGGGTCGCGCCGCCGCCCGGAGCCGGGGTCGTCGCGGGCGGGGTGGTCGTGGGGGTTCCGCCCTCGGCCGCGATGGTGAGCGGCCCGTGCTCGCCGCAGAATTCCGCGATCGCCCCGTCGGGGCCCGGGCTCACGTCGAGGGCGGCGGACATGACACCCGCGCCGGGCTTGGCCGCCGCGGCGACCGTCATGCGCAGGCGCTCCTCCGTGCCGGCGTGCGGTGCCAGCTCGAGGAATTTGGGCAGCGTGTTGCTCATCCCGCATCCCCCGGCGACGTCGCGCGCGACGACCGCCCGCCATTTGCCGCTGTCCGTGCCGTACTCCATGGTCAGCAGCGACTTGTCGTTGCCGCCCGCCAGTTCGAAGCCGAACACGGCCATCATGTCGCGGTATTCGGAGTCCGTCGGGTTGTCGACCTTGACGCGGAACTCCTTGGGCGGGCCGCCGGGGGTGTACGTGCCGGGGAGTCCGACCAAAGCGATCGTCGGCGCCCCGAGCCGGACGTCGTCCTGGTCGGTGGCGGCTTCCGTGCCGGGCAGGTCGACCGGGCGGAGCGTCGTCGTGAGCACGATCCGCCCGTAGGGGTTGGCCGGGTCCTTGGGCTTGGGCGCCGACGGGTCGAACGTCGCGGTCTTTCCCTTGACCTGTTTGGGGGCGACGCGCAGACGAAGGGAGAGCGTCTGCGCGTCGGGACCGAGGGCGCGCTTGGGCAGCGTCGCGGTGACGGCGTCGGACCCGGCGGGGGCGACGTCGAGTCGGCGCCACGTGTTGCCGTCCTGCCAGCTGAGCTGCACGGTGTCGGAGTTCAGGCCGCCGAGCGCGGCGCCGAGGTCGACGCCGGTGAGCTTGACGCCGAGTTCCGCGGTGGCCTGGCCGCCGCTCGCGGACGCCTTGACGGTGATGGGCGTCGACTCGCCGGCGATGCCCAGCACGGCGGGCGCGGTGGTCTGCACGTGCAGCGCGGGCGCAGCGTGCGCGGTACCGCTTCCGAGGACGACGAACGCGGGAGCGGTGACGAGAAGTGAGGCCGTCGCGGAGACGGAAAGGGAACGGCGCAAAGCGAACTCCAAAGAGCGCACGGGGATTAGGGCACGCCGATTTCGGGCAGCGTGAAAGGCCGCGGGGCATGCCGAATTCGGGGGCGGCAAAGCCTGACCAGGGCCTGCTTCGGCATGCTGCCGGGGCAGGAGGAATTCCGCGGAAGCGGCATGCCGGGACGGCATGCGGGTGAGGTCGCGGTGAGGCGAAGAGGCGGCGGGTTACACCGCTACGGGACGGCCGCGTCGGTCCGGCGGGCCCGGCCGGACCTGCGGCGACGCCGAATACGGCGGCGGGGCACACGCGTGCGGCCGACGGACGTGGGCGGGCACGGGAGCCCGCGGATGCGCGCGGCACGGGCCGCCGTAGTCGCGGGCGCCACCGGAATCAGGACGTGCGGCGGCGCCAGCCCGCGGGCGGACGCCCACGGCTGATGAGTCCAACATGGTTTCCCCCCAATGGTGAACGCTGCGATGTTACATGGGTTTCGCGGCTGGCGTTCACATCGCGCGGGAGGAACTTTCCGGTGCCTCATCGGAATCGACCCGGGCGTGATTTCGATTCGGCTCGAAAATGCTTGGCGTTAGGGCAATTCGGCGAGCCGGCGGAGGGCCTCGGTGGCCTTGGGGCTGCCCGAGCGGCGGTACGCGTCGGCGAGGCGCATCAAGAAGCCGCGGGCGTCGCTCACGCGGCCGTTCGCCAGGACCAGGCCGACCAACGGCTCCAGCGCGGACGCCTCGTCGGCGTACGCGTGGCGGCGCTGCATGACGTCGGCGGCCGCGACGAAGGCGGCCTCCGCCTCGGCGGCGCGGCCGAGGGCGGCGAGCGCGAGCCCGCGTCCCGTCTCGATGCGACCCACCATGCGCTCGTCCCCCAGCGCATCCGCGGTCGTGCGGGCCTCGTCGAACGCGGCAACCGCCCCGGCCGGATCGCCCTCGCGAGCCCGGACCTGTGCCAGGTGATAACGCTGGAGCATCGCCCCACGGCGACTGCCGATCTCCTCGTTGACCGCGAGGGAGCGCTCGAACTCACGTCGTGCTTGCACGAGTTCGCGAGCAGCGACAGCCGGGGCAGCCGCGTGCGCGTGCGCCGCGAGGTGCACCTTGCCGGTGAACTCCCACGCCGACGCGGCCAGCCGCCGGTCCCCCGCCCCCAGCGCCTCGTCGGCGGCCCCGGCCAGCAGCACCCGCGCGTCGTCCAGGCGACCGAGCTCCACGTACGCGCGCGACAGCTGGCAGCGCACCCGCACGGCGGCCCGGGCGTCGCCCTCACGCACCGCCGCGTCGATCCCGGCACGGTGCGTGTCGATCCAGTCGCCGTAGTGCGCCCGGTGCAGGAACAACGCCCAGAGCGGCTCGCACAGGCGCCAGGCGAGGTCGTCCCAACCGCGCTCGACCGAGATCCGGACGCACGCGACCAGGTTGAGCCGCTCGGCGGCCAGCCACGCCAGCGCGGCCTCCTTGCCCGCGAAGCCGCCGACCGGCGCGACGCCCGCCAGGCGCATGCGGTCGCCCTGCGCCACGTGGTCGGCGGCCGCGGCACGCCCCAGGTACCACGCGACCGCCCGCCGCGCGGCGGCGTCCGCCTCGGGGTCGCTTCCGACGAGGCCGAGGGCGTGCAACCGCACCAGGTCGTGGAAGGCGTAGCGGCCCTCGCGGCCCTCCTCCAGGAGGTTCGCACGGCACAACGCGTCGAGCGCGCCGCGCACCGACGCCATCGGATCGCCGGTCAGCGCACCCACCGCGTCGGACGTGAAGTCGGGCCCGGGATGCAGGGCCAGCAGGCGGTAGGTACGCGCGGCGGACTCGGGCAGCGCGCGGTACGCGGCGTCCCAGACCGGCTGGACGACGGGCCGGCCGTCGCGCGCGAGGGCCGCCAGCCGGCCGTCCTCGTCCGCGAGTTGCCCGGCCTGCTCGGCGAGACTGCGACCCGGCCGAACCGCCAGCACCCCGGCGACCGTGCGCACCGCGATCGGCAACCCGCCGCATAGCCGCACCAGTTCGGCGGCCCGTTCGGGCTCGGCGTCGACGCGGTCGCGCCCGATGAGCCCGGCCAACAACGCGACCCCGTGCTCCACCGCCAACGGGCCCACCGGCAACACGGTGGCGCCGTCGGCGGCGAGTTCCTCCAACCGCCAGTGGCTCGTCGCCACGACCACACTGTCGGCCGACGCCGGGAGCAGCGCGTCGACCTGCGCGGCGAACGACACGTCGTCGAGCAGCACGCACACCCGCGAACCCGCCGTCACCGACCGGTACATCGCCGCGCGTTCGGCCGCGCCCGACGGGATCTCCGGGTCCGGGACACCGAGCCCGCGCAAGAACTGGGCCAGCACATCCGCGACCTCGACGGTTCCGCCGGGACCGGCGAGCGCACCCAGGTCCGCGTACAACCGCCCGCCCGGGAACCGCTCCTGGACGTCGCGTGCCCACTCCACGCCGAGAGCACTCTTGCCGACCCCGCCGAACCCGCTGAGCAGCACCACCGGAGCACGGCCCGCGACACCCGAGCGTGCGAGTACCGCCGTCATCGCGGCGCGTTCACCGTCACGGTCGACGAACCCGACGGCCCCGGGCGGAAGTTGCTCAGGAGCGACACCGCCGATCCCGTCCACCTCGGCCAGCCAGCCGCGCACCTCGTCGGCGAACCCGGCGTCCCGGCCGGCCCGTTCGCTCAACGCCTCGGCCACGCCTTGCGCACCCGCACCGGCCGACGACGCCCCGCGCCCGCCCCGCAGCCGCCCGACGAGCCCGACGAGCGTGGCCCACGCCCCTTTCCCGGCCTCCCCAGCAGCCCCATTGGCGGCCGCCCCCACGGCCCCCGCGATGACCGTCATGGAAATCGGATCCACGAGACCGCCTCTCCCCCGAGCGCAGGCATTTGCCGCAACTGTAAAGGCAGGGAAGGAAGGCTCGCCCGAGATCGCCCCCGGCCTGCGGCCCCGACGCGACGCACCCGCTCAACGCGACAGGCCGGGTGTCACGGGCGCTGAACCGGCCCGCGACCGGGGTGTCGCACCGCAGAACGCGGTCGGCCCGGTCAAGCGCCTGACCGACCGCGGGCTGATCGAGCGGCGGGCCCACTACCGGCACAAGGTTCGCGGTCGGCGCGGCCCCGGGGTAGAGGGAGTCGGGTGCGCGGGCGAGCTCGTCCTCGACGAACCGACCGGCCTCGGCGCAGCAGGCCGGCTCGACCTCATCGACGACCGCGCGCAGCGGGATCCTGACGACCTCGCGCAGGCGCCGGCGCAGGCGGCAGGCGATGCCGGGTCCGCGTCGAGAGCGCGTCACGCCGAGGCCCACGCCGCGGCCTGACGACCTCGCGCAGGCGCCGGCGCAGGCGGCAGGCGATGCCGGGTCCGCGTCGAGAGCGCGTCAGGCCGAGGCCCACGCCGCGGCCTGACGACCTCGCGCAGGCGCAGGCGGTAGGCGATGCCGGGTCCGCGTCGAGAGCGCGTCACGCCGAGGCCCCACGCCGCGCGCAGGCCGGGTCACGCGCGGCGTGTTGTGCCAGGCCGCGCGGCGCCGACGCCCTGGAGGCAGGCTCTCGCGCGCCGGCGGCGTTGCCCGTCGGGGACCGGTGCGCGGCGAGGAAAGGCCCGGCGTCGGACGCGGACAACGTCAAGCCTGACCAAAGGTGGGGCGGGTCAGGCCGCGCCGGGGGTGGCGTGCATCTCCCAGAGCAGGACCTCTGCCGGGGCGGTCGCGGTCAGGTGCTGGCCTTCGGCGGCGGTGATGCGGGCGGCGTCGCCTTCGTCCAGGGGGCCGGCGCCTTCGAGGGTTACGGCGCCCTTGGCGACGAACAGGTGGACGAAGGGGGCGGTCGGCAGGGCGACGGATTCACCGGGGGCCAGGCGGGCGACGTGGAGGGCGGCGTCCTTCTGGTGGATGCGGATCGCGGCGTCGTGGCCCGGGCGGCCGGAGGCGACCGGGACGAGGCCGCCGGCGTCGAGCTGGGACGTCACGTCCAGCTGCTCGTAGCCGGGCGTGATGCCCGCCTCGTCGGGGAGGACCCACATCTGGACGAAGCGCACCGGGTCGAGGCCGGCCGCCTCGAAGTGGTCGTTCTTCTCGGAGTGGAGGATGCCGCTGCCCGCGCTCATGCGCTGCGCGAGCCCCGGGTGGATGACGCCGTTGTGCCCCTCGGAGTCCTGGTGGACGAGGGAGCCGGACAGCACCCACGTGACGATCTCCATGTCGCGGTGCGGATGCGTGTCGAAGCCGGTACCCGGCGCGACCACGTCGTCGTTGCTGACCAGGAGCATCCCGAAGTGCGTGTTGGCCGGGTCGTAGTGCCGGCTGAAGGAGAAGCTGTGCCGCGACCGGAGCCAGTCGGTGTCGGTGCGGAATCGGCCGCTCGCGGGGCGGATGTCGTACACGGTCATGACGGTGTTCCTCGCGGTCTCGCTGTAGGCGTCCTCCCCGCTACCGTATGCCGATTCCGGGGGTTGGTATCGTCCTGGATTCGGCGGAACCGTTCCGCCACTGACGCAGTGTGCAGCGAAGTCCGGTGTGATCCCGGCGCTGTCCCGCAACTGAGATGCCCCTGCCCGCGCGCCGGGGACGAGCCAGGTCGCCTCGCCTGCGTCGACGACATCGGCCCTCGTAGGAAGGGCGCTGTGTCCACGGGTCCTGCGTCCCCTCCCCCGTGGTTTCCCGCGGGAGATCCACCGATGAAGTCCGCCGTCCTGTTGCGCTCCGGCGCCGCCGTGCTGCTCGGGGCCGTCGTCCTGACCGGCTGCGGCGACGACAAGAAGGACGACCAGAAGGCCGACCAGAAGAGCTCGGGCGCGCCGTCGTCCGCGGCCGGCGGTTCGGCCGCGCCCGCCACGGGCGACGCCCCGAAGAAGATCGTCTCGCTGGCGCCGACCGCCACCGAGATGCTCTACGCGATAGGCGCCGGCAAGCAGGTCGTCGCCGTCGACGACCAGTCGAACTTCCCGGCCGACGCGCCGAAGACCGCGCTGTCCGGCTTCAAGCCGAACGTCGAGGCGATCACCAAGTACGCGCCCGACATGGTCGTCATCACGAACGACACCGACGGCGTGAAGGCGCAGCTCGAGAAGGTCAAGATCAAGGTCGTCGAGCTGCCCGCGGCCAAGACCTTCGACGACATGTACGCCCAGTTCAACACCCTGGGCACGGCCACCGGCCACGCCAAGGAGGCGGCCGACGTCACGGCGAAGATGAAGAAGGACATCGCCGACGTCGTCGCGAAGACCAAGAAGCCCGCGAAGCCGCTGACCTACTTCCACGAGGTCGACAGCACCGGCTACAGCGCCACGTCGAAGACCTTCATCGGCCAGGTGTACGCGCTGTTCGGCCTGCAGAACATCGCCGACCCGGCCGACAAGGACGGCTCCGGCTACCCGCAGGTCTCCACCGAGTACATCGTGCAGGCCAACCCCGACCTGGTCTTCCTGGCCGACTCGAAGTGCTGCCAGCAGGACGCCGCGGCCGTGGCCAAGCGTCCGGGCTGGGACAAGACCAAGGCCGTCCAGGCCAACGGTGTCGTGGCGCTCGACGACGACATCGCCTCGCGCTGGGGCCCGCGCGTCGTGGACCTCGTCGCCGCCGTCGGCGCGGCGGTCGAGAAGGCCGGCGCGACCGGCTGACCGCATGCCTACGCGACTGCTGCCCCGGCGCGCCCCCGCGCCGGGGCCGGACGGACCGCGCGGAGCCGACCGGGACGCCCGGCGCTCCGCGCGGTTCCTGCCGTACGCGGTCGGCACCGTGCTGCTGCTCGGCTCCGTGCTGGCCGGCCTGCTCGTCGGCGCCGCGGACCTGCCGGTGCGCGGCGTGCTGCTGGCGCTGCTCGACGAGCTGCCGTTCGTGCACGTCGACCACGGCCTCACGCCGGTGCAGTACTCCGTGCTGATGGAGATCCGCATGCCGCGGGTCCTCGGCGCGGTCCTGGTCGGCTCGCTGCTGGCCGTCGCCGGCGCGGGCTACCAGGGTGTGTTCCGCAACCCGATGGCGGACCCCTACCTGCTCGGCGCCGCGTCAGGGGCCGGCCTCGGGGCGACGCTCGTCATCGCGTACTCGAGCGCCGACTCGGTGGGCGGCGTCGGGATCGTGCCGCTCGCGGCGTTCGTCGGCGCGATCGCGGGTGTGATGCTGGCGTACGCGCTCGGCGCCACCGCGGGCCGCGCGGACGGCACCGCCACGCTGGTCCTCGCGGGCGTCGCGGTGTCGGCGTTCCTCGCCGCGGTGCAGACGTTCGTCCAGCAGGCCAACGTCGACGAGCTGCGGCGCATCTACGCGTGGATCCTCGGCAGCCTGAGCAGCATCGGGTGGGACGAACTGGCGCTCGTCGCGCCGTACGCGGCCGTGTCCACGCTGGTCCTGCTGCTGCACGGGCGGCTGCTCGACGTCATGACGGTCGGCGACGAGGAGGCCGCCGTGCTCGGGGTCAACGCGGCCCGGGTGCGGTTCGTCGTGCTGCTCGCGGCGTCGCTCGCCACCGCCACCGCGGTCGCCGTCAGCGGTCTGATCGGCTTCATCGGCATCGTCGTCCCGCATGCGGTACGGCGGCTCGTCGGCGGCAGTTACCGGCGCATCCTGCCGATGTCGGTGCTGCTCGGCGGCGCGTTCCTGGTGGTCGCCGACATCATCGCGCGCACCGCGACGGCGCCCGGCGAACTGCCGATCGGCGTCGTCACCGCGTTCGTGGGGGCGCCGTTCTTCGTGATCGTGCTGCGGGCCACGCGACAGGTCGGCCTGTGACCGACCTCAAGGTGACGGGTCTGCGGGTCGCGCGGCAGCGCTGCGAGGTGCTGCACGGGGTCGACGCCGAGGTCCGGGCGGGCGGCTGGCTCGCCGTCATCGGGCCCAACGGGGCCGGCAAGTCGACGCTGCTCAAGGCGGTGGCCGGGCTGCTGCCGTACACCGGCGAGGTCACCGTGGACGGGGTACGGCTCCGGGACCTGCCCGCCCGCGAACTCGCCCGCACCCTCGCCTACACACCGCAGAACCCCGTGGTCCCGCCGCAGATGCCGGTCCGCGAGTACGTGCTGCTCGGGCGCACGCCCTACCTCGGCTACCTCGCCCTGCCGGGGCGCCGCGACCGGGCGGTCGCCGACCAGGTCATCGAACGCCTCGACCTGACCGCGCTCGCGACGCGCGACGTCGGGACCCTGTCCGGCGGCGAACGCCAGCGGGTCGTGCTCGCCCGGGCGCTGGCCCAGCAGGCCCCGGTCCTGCTGCTCGACGAGCCGACGACGGCCCTCGACCTCGGCCACCAGCAGCAGGTGCTCGAACTGGTGGACAGGCTGCGCCGTGACGACGGCCTGACGGTTGTGACGACGCTGCACGACCTCGGCGTCGCGGCCCAGTACGCCGAACGGATGCTTCTCCTCGTCAACGGCGAAGCCGCCGCCTCCGGCACCGCGGCCGAGGTCCTGACCCCGGCCGGCATCGCCGCGCACTACAACGCCCACGTAGAGGTGACCACCGGCCCCGACGGCCGTCCCCGCGTCCACCTGATCCGCCCGGCGCAGGTCCGAGCGGAACAGGCGGAGGTACCGACGGGAGGGTCGGCCCGCCATGACGCAGACGCCTGACAGCGCAGGCAACGCGCCCGGCGCTGCCGCGAGCGCGGCGGCGGCCGTCGAGTACGCCGATCCGGGCCCGGCCGATCACCGGCGCTCAGGCCCCCTCGACGGAACGGGACCGGCGCCAGGCGCGATCACTCACGACGGCGGGGCGGTCGCACCCGCGGCGGAGGCGAGCGCCGCGCCGACGCGTGCCAGAGGGCGGCACGCGCGGCTCCCCGCACCGGGCAACGCCGACACGGGCGTGCTTGGTGCGGGAATCGCGGGCGAGGCGTTGTCAGGCTCTCCCGATCCGTCCGCCGTGCTCGGGCCTGCCGTCATCGCGCACGAAGGCTGGCCGGCGCTCGTGTGGCGGCTCGGGGGTGGGTGGCGGGCGTTGTCGAGCGCGATCCTCGGCGGGGGCCTCGCGGCGCCCGAGTGGGTGCTCAACGCGCAGGTCAGGCCGGGGTATTCGCGCATGGACCCTGTGGCGCACCTCCATGAGATCGCCGCGCCGCTGGGGCTGGCGGAGCGGCCGGGCGTCGGCATGATGACGGCCGCGCTGGTCGAGGCGTACACGGAGGGGCACGACGGCGGCGTGTCGGCGTGGGTGACGACCGGCATCGGCGTCCCGACGTGGGCGGCGGCTCCCGTCGGGACCGAGCACGGCGACACGCCGACTCAGGCTGTTCCGTCGGGCGCGGTCTCTGCGTATCCGGCTCCGGGGACCATCAACATCCTCGTCGCGGTGCCCGCGCCGTTGGGCGACGCGGCGCTTGTCAATGCGGTCGCGACCGCTACGGAGGCCAAGGTCCAGGCGTTGTTCGAGGCCGGGTACGCGTGTACCGGGACGCCGTCCGATGCCGTCTGTGTGCTGGCTCGTGAGCCTCGGCCGGGCGAGGCCGTCGAGCTGTTCGGGGGGCCTCGGTCGGTGTGGGGTGCGCGGTTGGCCAGGGCGGTCCATACGGCGGTTGTCGCGGGGGCGCGCGACGACCGGGTGCGACGGTCGGCGCGGGAGGGGTCATCATGGTCCCCGTGACCCCCCGATCTTCCGGTTCCGACGCCGCCAAGCGGGCCGCCACCGTCCGCAGGCTCGAGAAGTCCGCCGGAACCCTCGCCGGCGCGGCCGCGACCCGGATGGACGAGACGCTTCCGTGGTACCGCAACATGCCCGCCGACAACCGGTCGTGGATCGGCCTGGTCGCACAGGCCGGCATCGCCGCGTTCACGGAGTGGTTCCGGCACCCCGAGGCCCCGTACGCGGTCAGCGCCGACGTCTTCGGCACCGCGCCGCGCGAGCTGACCCGGGCGATCACGCTGCCGCAGACCGTGGAGCTGGTGCGCGTCACCATCGAGGTGGTCGAGGCCCGCATCGACGAGCTGGCCGTGCCCGGGTACGCGCAGGTGCTGCGCGAGGCGTTGCTGCTGTACTCGCGGGAGATCGCGTTCGCGACCGCGCAGGTGTACGCGCACGCGGCGGAGGCCCGCGGCGCGTGGGACGCCCGTCTGGAGGCGCTGGTCGTGCACTCGCTGCTGCGCGGCGAGGCCGACGAGGGCATCCTGTCGCGCGCCGCCGCGCTGGGCTGGGGCTCGCCGGAGTCCGTCATGGTCGTGGTCGGCAACGCGCCGGACGCGGACACGCAGGCGGTCGTCGACAGCATCCACCGCGCGAGCCGGCACGCCCGCCTGAACGTGCTGACCGGCGTGCAGGGCGACCGCCTGGTCGTGATCCTCGGCGGCGCGGAGGACCCGCTCAAGGCGACGCGTTCGCTCATCGGCCAGTTCGGCCCGGGCCCCGTCGTGGTGGGCCCGAGCGTGCCGGATCTGCTGGCCGCTGTGGGATCCGCACAGTCGGCGACGGCGGGCCACCGGGCGTGCGCGGCATGGCCGGACGCCCCACGACCCGTACTGGCGGACGATCTTCTGCCGGAACGGGCACTCGCGGGCGACGACGAGGCGCGCAGGCAGTTGGTGGAGGAGATCTACATACCGCTGCACGCGGCGGGTTCCGCGCTGCTGGAGACGCTCTCGGTGTACCTGGAGCAGGCGTCGTCGCTCGAGGGAGCCGCGCGGATGCTCTTCGTGCACCCGAACACGGTCCGCTACCGGCTGCGACGTGTCATGGACGTGACCGGTCTGGTGCCCACCGAGGCGCGGTCCGCGTTCACGCTCCAGGTGTCGCTGATCCTGGGCCGGCTGGCCACGGCGGACGGGGCGTTGTAGCGCGATAATCGTCCGCTTGTAGGAATCCCACAAAGTCAACATCTGATCTTCGTCCACGCCGATACGGGGTCTACAACCCCTTCTAGCGAGAGGGTTGATCCGTGCTCGTTATCGTCGCGCCCGGACAGGGTGCCCAGACCCCCGGTTTCCTCACGCCCTGGCTTGAGCTGCCGGGTGTCGCCGACCGCTTGACCTGGTGGTCGGCCGTCACCGGCCTCGACCTCGTCCACTACGGCACCGAGGCCGACGCGGAGACGATCCGCGACACCGCGATCGCCCAGCCGCTGCTGGTCGCCGCGGGCCTGGTGGCGGCGCTCGAGCTGTTCCCGCACCCGTCCGACGCGTACCGCGTCGTGGGCGGCGCGGCGGGCCACAGCGTCGGTGAGCTGACCGCCGCCGCGGGCACCGGGGTCATCACCGCCGAGTCGGCGATGGTGCTGGTGCGCGAGCGCGGCAAGGCCATGGCGGCCGCGGCCGCCGTGACCGAGACCGGCATGTCCGCGGTGCTCGGCGGCGACGCCGACGCGGTCGTCGCCAAGATCACCGAGCACGGCCTCACCCCGGCGAACATGAACGGCGCCGGCCAGATCGTCGCCGCGGGCACGCTGCCGCAGCTGGAGGCGTTCGCCGCCGACCCGCCGGAGAAGGCACGCGTAAGGCCGCTCGCGGTGGCCGGCGCGTTCCACACGCACCACATGGCACCCGCCGTCGACCGGCTCGGCGAGCTGGTCCGCGGCGTGACCGTGCGCGACCCGCGCACGCCCTACATCTCGAACACCGACGGCGCCGTGCTGCGCGACGGCCGCGAGATCGTGAAGCGCCTGGTCAGCCAGGTCTCCAACCCGGTCCGCTGGGACCTGTGCATGGAGACCATGCGCGAGCTGGGCGTCACCGCGATCATCGAGGTCCCGCCGGCCGGCACGCTGACCGGGCTCGCCAAGCGCGCGCTGCCCGGCGTCGAGACGCTCGCCCTCAAGACACCGGACGACCTGGACGCCGCGCGCGCCCTGGTCGAGAAGCACGGCCAGGAATCGGTGTGATCCGCGTGACCAACCCCACCACCATCGCCCGGGAGGACCTCGCGTGACCGCCACCATCCGTCCCGCCGTCGGTGCACCGCACGCCCGTATCTGGGGTGTCGGCGGCTACCGTCCGGTTCGGGTCGTTCCGAACTCCGAGCTGATCGACCGCATCGACTCGTCCGACGAGTGGATCCAGTCCCGCTCCGGCATCAAGACGCGCCGTTGGGCGAACGACGAGGAGACCGTCGCCGAGATGTCGATCGCGGCGGCCGGCAAGGCCCTCGCGCACGCGGGCGTCTCGGCCGACCAGGTCGGCTGCGTCATCGTCTCCACGGTCACGCACCTCAAGCAGACCCCCGCGATCGCCACCGAGATCGCCTACCGGCTCGGCGCCGGCGGCGGCCGCGCGGCGGCGTTCGACGTGTCGGCCGCGTGCGCCGGGTTCTGCTACGGCCTGACCCTCGCCAACGACATGGTGCGCGGCGGCAGCGCCGAGTACGTGCTCGTCATCGGCGTCGAGCGGCTCTCCGACCTCACCAACCTGGACGACCGTTCGACGGCGTTCATCTTCGGCGACGGCGCGGGCGCCGTGGTCGTCGGCCCGTCCGACGTCCCCGGCATCGGCCCGGTCGTGTGGGGCTCGGACGGCGCCAACTCCGGCACCATCACGCAGACCGAGTCGTGGGAGTCGCTCCGCGAGGACCGCGAGGCCGTCTTCCCGACGCTGCGCATGGAGGGCCAGACGGTCTTCCGCTGGGCGGTCTGGGAGATGGCCAAGGTGTGCCAGCAGGCCCTGGACGCCGCGGGCGTGCAGGCGGCCGAGCTGGACGCCTTCATCCCGCACCAGGCCAACATGCGCATCACCGACGCGATGATCAAGGCCCTCAAGCTGCCCGCCGAGGTGCCCGTCGCGCGCGACATCGCCGAGACCGGCAACACCTCCGCGGCGTCCATTCCGCTCGCCATGGAGCGCATGCTCGAGAGCGGCGAGGCACGCAGCGGCGGGACCGCCCTGGTCATGGGCTTCGGGGCCGGTCTCGTGTACGCCGGCCAGGTCATTACGCTTCCCTAGTCGTTCTTCACGTCCCGTTTCACCACACCCGCAGTACGAGCATTCAGAAGGAGCACCATGGCAAGCCAGGAGGAGATCCTCGAGGGTCTCGCGAACATCGTCAACGAGATCGCGGGCACCGACGTCGAGGACGTCCAGCTGGACAAGTCCTTCACCGAGGACCTGGACATCGACTCGCTCTCCATGGTCGAGGTCGTCGTCGCTGCCGAAGAGCAGTTCGACGTCAAGATCCCGGACGACGACGTCAAGGGTCTCCGCACCGTCGGCGACGCTGTCGACTACATCCTCAAGGCACAGGGCTGACACGCCCGGTCGGGCCCCGGCACCCCGGGGCCCGACCGCCTTTCGGCCCCGCTTTCCCCCCGGGGTCCGGCGACCGCCGCCACCGCGGCCCAGCCGCCGACAACGAGAACCACCATTCGTTCCAATCTTCGTGGGAGTGATCTTCCAGTGAGCCCGACCAAGCGCACCGAGACCCCGCGCACCGTGGTCGTCACCGGTCTGGGCGCGACCACGCCGGTCGGCGGCGACGTCGCCTCGACCTGGTCCGCGCTGCTCGCCGGCAAGTCCGGCATCCGCACGCTGACCGAGGACTGGGCTCAGGAGATCCCCGTCCAGTTCGCCGGCCGGGTCGCCGTCGAACCGCTCGAGGTGATGCCGAAGGTCGAGGCCCGCAAGCTCGACCGCTCCGGCCAGTTCGCGATGATCGCGGCCCGCGAGGCCTGGCGCGACGCCGGCTTCGCCGACAAGAACCTGCCCGCCGAGGACGGCACCGGCGTCACCGTCGACCCGCTCCGGCTGGGCGTCGCGATCGCGTCCGGCATCGGCGGCGTCACCACGCTCCTCG
This sequence comes from Yinghuangia seranimata, assembly GCF_029953285.1. Lineage (GTDB taxonomy): Bacteria > Actinomycetota > Actinomycetes > Streptomycetales > Streptomycetaceae > Yinghuangia > Yinghuangia seranimata. The sequence continues at coordinate 62,862 of NZ_JASAOI010000038.1, forward strand.
ACGCGTGGGACATCTTCAAGGAGAAGGGCCCGCGCCGCGTCGGCCCGCTCACCGTGCCGATGCTCATGCCGAACAGCCCGTCCGCGAACGTGGGCATCGAGCTGGGCGCCCGCGCCGGCGTGCACACTCCCGTCAGCGCCTGCGCCTCCGGCGCGGAGGGCGTCGCGTACGGGCTCGAGATGATCCGCTCGGGCCGCGCCGACGTCGTGCTCTGCGGCGGCACCGAGGCCGCGATCCACCCGCTGCCCATGGCGGCGTTCGCCAACATGATGGCGATGTCCAAGCGCAACGACGAGCCGCAGCGCGCCTCGCGCCCCTACGACAAGGCCCGCGACGGCTTCGTCATGGGCGAGGGCGCCGGCTGCCTGGTCCTGGAGAGCGCCGAGCACGCCGCGGCCCGCGGTGCGCGCGTGTACGCCGAGGTCGCCGGGGCCGGCATGACCTCGGACGGCCACCACATCGCGCAGCCCGAGCCGACCGGCCGGGACATCGCGCGCGCGATGGCGCTGGCCATCGAGGACGCGGGCGCCACCCCCGAGCAGATCGTCCACGTCAACGCGCACGGCACCTCGACCCCCGCGGGCGACATCACCGAGCTGAAGGCCATCCGCGCCGTGCTCGGCGAGCCCGCCGCGGACAAGGTGTGCGTCACCTCCACCAAGTCGATGACCGGCCACCTGCTGGGCGGCACGGGCGCGGTGGAGTCGGTCGCGACGGTGCTCGCGGTCTACCACCGCATGGCGCCGCCCACGATCAACGTGGACGACCCGGACGACGAGGTCTGCGTGGACATCGTCCGCAACGACGCGCGTCCGCTGCCCGAGGGCCAGATCGTCGCGCTGAACGACTCGTTCGGCTTCGGCGGCCACAACGTGGTCGTCGCCTTCCGCAGCGTGGGCTGACGCAGCCCGCGGCAGCGGACAGTGCGCACGCGCCTTTGAGAGGCGCGAAGGCACACGGAGACACGGGAAAGGGCCGCCCCTTCGGGGGCGGCCCTTCTCGTTTCAGCTATCTCGGCGTCTTCGCCCGCGAGGGCGGTCACACCACCTGGTGCAGCCACCGGACGGGCGCGCCCTCGCCGGCGTACCGGAAGGGCTCCAGCTCGTCGTCCCACGGCTTGCCGAGCAGCTTCTCGATCTCGTGCTGCAGGTCGACCTCGCCGCGCGCGGCGCGGCCGAGCACGGCGCGCAGCCGGTCCTCGGGGATGAGGATGTCGCCGTGCGCCCCCGTGACCGCGTGGAAGATGCCGAGGTCGGGGGTGTTGCTGTAGCGCTCGCCCTCGGCGCCCGGGGACGGCTCCTCGGTGACCTCGAAGCGCAGCAGGTGCCATCCGCGCAGCGCGGACGCCAGCTTCGCGGCGGTGCCCGGCTGGCCGTGCCAGGACATTTCGGCACGCAGCATCCCCGGAGCGGCCGGTTGGCGGACCCAGTCCAGGCTCAGGCGCGCGCCAAGAACGCCCTGTGCGGCCCACTCGACGTGGGGGCACAGCGCGCGCGGCGCGGAGTGCACGTACAAGACTCCACGTGTCGTCACTGGGACCTCCAGGCTAAGGACGAGGTTCGCCTTCCCCAGCGGCCTCGGTTCCTGCCTTGGTCACCCAAGCGACGGCGGGTGCCGTCGTGCGTCGTCTTCTGCTGTCGCCCTGCTCCTCCGACTGGCCGCCGGACCGATCGTCCGTATGGCCGGGTGTGCTCCTACGAGCGGTTTGCGCCATTCATTGTGCCTCACGCTTCACGGAAGCACCACGCGAAACAATCACTCTCCGTATGCGCAGTAAGGGATGCACCGGATCTGGGCCTTCTAAACGTCACTCACAGTCTCGGAAGTGTGAGCCACTGCACTCACCCTGCCCCGTGTCCGGCGGCCGCACCCCTACGCGCCCCCGCATTCACTCGAAGGGATGACATACCGTCATAAGCGGCTCCGTACCGCAACACCCCCCTGGACGAAGCCACTTCGAGAGTAGGGGGCGCGGCGCGACGGCGCAGGAGGTATAGGCAGGCATTGTGGCGGTCAATCCGCCCGGGGCGGAGACGAAAGGGGAGATCGTGGGCAAGGGGCGGGACGGCGCCGGGCGTTCGCGGCGCGGGATGGGCGGGGCGGCGGCGTTAGCCGCGGCGCTGGTGGCGGTCGCGGGGTGCACGTCGGACTCGGGGACGGGGCCCCGGGCGGTGTCCCAGGCGGCCGCCCAGGAGCAGAACCAGGCGGCGGGGCCCGTGGGGCAGCCGTCCGCGGGCGCGGCCGCGAACGGCGCGGTGCCGGGCGCGCGTCCGACGTCCCGCGCCCCGGCGGGAACGTCGGCGCCGGCGCCGGCGGGCCAACCGTCGGCGAAGCCCACGGGGCCGTTCCCGAAGCCGCACTCGATGGCGGCGCTGGGCGACTCCATCACCCGCGGCTTCGACGCCTGCACGATGCCGCTCAAGGACTGCCCGGAGAAGTCCTGGGCGACCGGCGGCGACGTCGACAGCCAGGCCAAGCGCCTCGGGCTGCCCTCGTCGGCCGTGTTCAACGACGCGCGCACCGGGGCGCGGATGACCGACCTCGCCGACCAGGCCCGCGCCGCGGTCGGGCAGCGCGTCGAGTACGTCACGGTCCTGCTCGGCGCGAACGACGCGTGCCGCGACGACGAGACGACGATGACGTCCGTCTTCGACTACGAGCGGCAGCTGCGGGCCGGGCTGCAGATCCTGCGGGACGGCCTGCCGGGCGTGCACGTGATGGTCGTGAGCGTCCCGGACGTGGGGCGGCTGTGGGAGGTCGCGCACGGCGAGCAGATGGCCCGCCTGGTGTGGTCCGCGGGCGTGTGCCGGTCGATGCTGGCGGACCCCGAGTCCGGCAAGCCGGACGTGATCGCGCGGCGGCAGCGGGTCCGGGACCGGGTGACGGCGTACAACGACGTGCTGCGCCGGGTGTGCGGCGAGTGGACCGGCCAGTGCAAGTACGACGGCGGGGTCCTCAACGCGCACAAGTTCGGCAAGAACGACCTGAGCCGCTGGGACTGGTTCCACCCGAGCGGACAGGGCCAGAACGTGATAGCCGATCTGACGACCCGGGCCGGCTTCCGTTGGCAGGAATAACCGGTGAACAACCGGCACCGGTCCGGAGACGATCATCCCGGATCGAACGCCACCCCAACGCCATAGGCCCGAACGAGTGAAACGCGGCCGATCGAAGCGGACAGGGTTGCTAAGCTCGCGGGCGAAGCGCGACAGTAGCCGGGCAAACACAATCCGTGATCACAGTCGCGCAAAGCACCGCCGCTGGCTTCGGCCGGGCGAGCGGTGCTGGGGAAACGCGTGCCCGCGGGCACGCGACTCGGCTGTGCGAGTAGGGCGGGTGGGACTCGAACCCACGACCGAGGGATTATGAGTCCCTTGCTCTAACCGGCTGAGCTACCGCCCCGTGCCGACCGTCACCGGTATCGGCCCCGGCAGCATAGCCGTTGATCCCCCCGTGGTGCTCGGCGGGATTCCCGTAGCGGGCTTTCCGGCTGCTTTCACGGGTGTTCGCCTGTCCCCCGCAGGTGTGAACATGCCGTCGCCGGGCTCCACACGGGCCGGAAAGACAGGAAGCCCCGCGGCCTTGGGGCCACAGGGCTTGTCGTACTTCCGGTGCTTCAGGGGAGCTCCCCCGACTGGACTCGAACCAGTAACCTGCCGGTTAACAGCCGGCTGCTCTGCCAATTGAGCTACAGGGGATTGCGCTGACCGCTCCGGCTTCGCCTCGGCGCTCGCTGCGTGGAATACATTAGCGCACTCCGAGGGGTGCCTCGTACCGGGTTTGCCGGGCATGATCGCCGGGGCGGTCGGCGGGGCGTCCCGGTCCCCGGCCGCGGCCCTGGCAGACTCACCGACGACCCCGGATCCCCGCAGCCCCGCGCCGCGCCCGGCGGCGGTTGTCCCGCCACCCGGGCGGGTAGTCGTGGCCTACGACACGGGACCGCACCTCACGGAGGGACTCCCCATGGGCACCCGCATCACCTTCGTCGCCGGCCTCGCGGTCGGCTACGTGCTCGGCGCCAAGGCGGGCCGGGACCGGTACGAGCAGCTCCGCAAGGCCGGCCGCAGCTTCGTCGAGAGCGCGCCGGTGCAGAGCGCCGGGCACGCCGCCGCGGGCTTCGGCCGCGACGCGGGCGGCAAGGCCGTCCAGAAGATCGGCGAGCACCTGCCCGAGCGGGTCGGCCGGCACCTGCCGGAGAAGTTCGGCGGCCAGCACAGCCACAACGGCCACAACGGCGCCAGCGCGGCGAACGGGCGGTACGACGAGGGGCTGTGACCCCCCGCCCGCGAGGCGGCGGCGCGGCCGCGCGGGTCAGCCGCGGCGGTGCCGCCCCGTGGTGCCGCCGCTGTCCGGCCGGGGCGCGGCCTCCGGGTGCAGGCGGTCGCGGACCTCGGCGTACTGCTCGCGGACCGCTGTGCCGACCGCCGCGTCCTCGTCGGCGGCCTCGACGAACGGCGCGGTCGGGCGCGGCCAGGCCGGCACGTCCGGCTTGCCGGACAGCGCCCACGCCGCCTGCCGGGCCACCCCGAGCGCGGCGGCGCGGGCCGCCTCCGCCGGGTCGGGCACCGCGACCGGCACCCCGAACAGCATCGGCGCGACCGCGCGCACGGCCGCCGAGCGTGCGCCGACGCCGACGAGGAAGACCCGCTCGACCGCGACGCCGCTGCCGCGCAGCACGTCCAGCGCGTCGGCGAGCCCGCACGCCATGCCCTCCACGGACGCGCGCGCGAACGCCTCGGGCGTCATGCTCTCCCGGTGCAGCCCCGTCAGCGTGCCCGCGGCGTGCGGCAGATGCGGCACCCGCTCGCCGTCGAGGTACGGCAGCATCACCAGCCCGCACGCGCCCGGCGTCGAGCGCATCGCCAGTTCGTCGAACCCGGCGGTGTCGACGCCCAGCATCGCCGCGGTCCCGCGCAGCACCCGCACCGCGTTGAGGGTGCGGACCACCGGCATCGCGCGCCCCGTCGCGTCGGCCAGGCACGCCACGGCCGGGTCGGAAGTCATGCCGTCGTGCACGGCGAACGCCGCGCCGGACGCGCCCACCGCCACCACCACGTCGCCGTGGCCCACCCCGAGCCCGAACGCGAGGGCGGCCTCCGCCCCGGCTCCGGCCGCGATGAGGAGGTTCTCGGGGCTGCGCCCGGCGGCCTCGCCCGGCGCGACGAGGCGCGGCAGCCGTACCGCACGACCAAACGCCTGCTCGGCGAGGTCCTCGCGCCACGCGCCCGTCGTGGGCGACCAGTAGCCGGTCGTCGACGCGTCCGAGCGGTCGGTGGTCAACTCGGCGGGGCAGCCCAGAAGTTGCCAGGTCAGCCAGTCGTGCGGCAGGGCCGCGGCGACGACCCGCTCGGCCTCGTCGGGCTCGAACCGGGTGAGCCTGCGCAGGTGCGAGACCGCCGTCGCCGCGGTGGGCACCGAGCCGGTCGCCGCCAGCCACTCGTGCGGGCCGCCGAGTTCGTCGACGAGTTCGGCGGCCGCGCCCGACGCGCTGATGTCGTCGTGCGCCAGCGGCGGCGCGACCACGACGCCGTTCGCGTCGAGGGCTATCAGCCCGTGCCCCTGCGCCGTGACGCCGATCGCCTCGACGCCGTCGAGCGTCCCGCCGCCGGCCGCCTCTCCGAACGCCCGCAGCCACGACACCGGATCGCCGTGCGCGCCGTCCGCGAAACGCACCACCGTCTGCCGCAACACGTCGCCGGTGTCACCGTCGCACACGACGATCCGGGCGGCCCGGTGCGAGCAGTGGACCCCGGCGACGAGACGACCGCGCATGCTGACCATGGCCGCAGTGTAGGAGCACGCGCCGGGCGCATGGCGGCCCGTGCCGCGCGAAGCGTCGCGACGGCGGAGCTCGGGCCGCCGCGACGCCTGGTGGTCACGTGTCGAGGTAGCCGCGGAGCTGGTCGGCGTAGGAACGGTCGCGCAGTTTGGACAGTGTGCGGGACTCGATCTGCCGTATGCGCTCGCGCGTGACGCCGAAGCGACGGCCGATCTCCTCCAGGGTGTGCGGCTGGCCGTCGGCCAGGCCGTAACGGAGTCGGACGACGGACTTCTCGCGGTCGCCGAGCGTGGAGAGCACCGCTTCGAGGTGCTCGCGGAGCATCAGGTAGGCGGCGGACTCGGCCGGGGACATGGCGTCGGCGTCCTCGACGATGTCGCCGAGCAGCACCTCGTCCTCGCCGACCGGGGTGTGCAGCGAGACCGGGTCCTGCGCGAGCCGCAGGATGTCGACGACGCGGGCGGGATCGAGGTCGAGGACGGCGGCCAGGTCCTCGGGGGTCGGCTCCTCGCCGCGCTCCTGGAGCAGTCGGCGCTGCACGCGGACGACGCGGTTGATGAGCTCGACGACGTGCACCGGGACGCGGATGGTGCGGGCCTGGTCGGCGAGCGCGCGGCTCATCGCCTGGCGGATCCACCACGTCGCGTACGTCGAGAACTTGTAGCCGCGGGTGTAGTCGAACTTCTCGACGGCGCGGATGAGTCCGAGGTTGCCCTCCTGGACGAGGTCGAGCAGGCTCAGGCCGCGGCCGATGTACCGCTTGGCGACCGACACCACCAGGCGCAGGTTGGACTCGATGAGGCGGCGCTTGGCGGCGCGGCCGTCCGCGACGAGGCGTTCGAGGTCGGCGCGCATCCCGGGGTCGAGGGAGTCGGGGGCGCGCGCGAGCTTCTCCTCGGCGAACAGCCCGGCCTCGACGCAGCGGGCGAGCTCGACCTCGTCGACGGCGGTGAGCAGCGGGATCCTGCCGATCTCACGCAGGTACTGGCGCAGGAGGTCGGCCGACGGGCTGTGGGAGTCGTCGAGCGGGTCGGGGGGATCCGGGGTGTCGGGGGCGTCGGGGGCGTCGGGGGTGTCGGCGTCCGAGGTGTCGTCGGTGTCCGCGCCGTCGGCCGGATCGGGTGCCGTATCCGTAGGGTCGGGCGCCGCGACGGTCCGCGGAGGGGGCGGCGGGTCGGGGACGTCCGACATCGTCTCGGGAGCCGTGGCCGGGTCGGGTGCGTCCGTCCCCGCATCCGGCGGAGGCGGCCGGCCGGGCGCCTCCGCACGCCGGGTGGTGTGCTGCTGCACGCTCACCAGTCTGGGGCACAGAGCACCGGTAAGCCGAGAGTACGAACCGTGCCGAGATGACGAAATTGTCCGTGTGGGACGGGAGATGGGACGGGAGACGGCCCGCGGGGGCCGGGTTCGGGCGCCGGTCAGCCGCCGACGCGGGCCGCGACGCCGTCGAGCACGCAGTCCAGACCGAACTCGAACCGCCACTCGTGGTCGTCCTTGCGCCGGGCCTTGGACACGTAGCGCTGGTAGGCCGGGTAGTTCCCGGTGCCCATCATCCAGTTCATCGCCGGGCCGTACGCGTCGCGCAAGTCGTCGCCGCCGGACCAGTTCTGGCGCTTCATCAGCTCGCGCTGCGCGACCTCGGCGGCGACCGCGCCGCGCACGTACGACGTGACGGCGTGGTGCACGGCCATCGCGGTGTCGACGTCGAGTCCGAGGCCCTCGAGCGTGGCCAGGTCGCGTTCGATCGCGGCGACGACGTTCGGGGTGATGACGACCACCTGGCGCGCGGCGAGTTCGCCGAGCCAGGGGTGGCGCAGCGCGATCTCGCGCGCCTGGCGGGCGTGGGCGCGCATGGCGTCGCGCCAGTCCGCGGGCGCGGTGGCGGGCGCTGAGCGTTCCGCGAACGCGGCGTCGATCATCAGCTCGAACAGCTCGTCCTTGCTGGTGACGTACCGGTAGAGCGCCATCGTCGTGACGCCGAGGTAGCCGGCGAGCTTGCGCATCGAGACGGCGTCCAGGCCCTCGCTGTCGGCCATCTCCAGGGCGGCCGCGGCGATCGCGGCGTGGGTGAGTGTCGTGCGCGGGGCCTTGGCCGGGCGGGCGAGCCGCTCCCACATGGACTCCTGGTCGTCTGCCATGACCGCTCCTCCGCTCGGTGATGCGTACACCGTATCAGTGGCTGTACAGCGTACACAGCTGTGTGTACGGTGTACGCGAACGATAACGGTGTACACAGAACCGGGAGACCGCCATGCCTGCCACCACCACCCCTGCCACAGCCGCGTCCGTCGCCGCCGACGCCGCTGCTTTCGACGCGTCCGACGCCGCCGAAGCCCCCGTCAAGCTCGCCGTCGTCGTCGGCAGCACCCGCGGCGGCCGGTTCGGCCCCACCGTCGCCGCCTGGTTCGCCGGACACGCCGCACGGCACGGCGGCTTCGACGTCGACGTGGTCGACCTCGTCGACACCCCGCTTCCCGCCGCGATGCCGGGCTTCGACGGGCCGTCGGCCGACGACGCCGCGCTGCTCGCCGAGGTGTCCCCGCGGCTGGCCGCCGCGGACGCGTTCGTCGTCGTCACGCCCGAGTACAACCACAGCTTCCCTGCCGCCCTGAAGCACCTCATCGACCTGCACTTCACCGAATGGCAGGCCAAGCCGGTCGGGTTCGTCGCGTACGGCGGCATGGCCGCCGGGCTGCGCGCCGTCGAGCAGCTGCGGCAGGTCTTCGCCGAACTGCACGCCGTCACCGTGCGGGACACCGTGAGCTTCCACGGCGCGGCCGGCGCCTTCGACGGCCCGGACCCGCGCGACCCCGCGGGCTGCTCCGCCGCCGCGACGACGATGCTCGACCAACTGCAGTGGTGGGCCCGCGCGCTGCGCACCGCCAAGGCCGCGCAGCCGTACGGCTCGTGACGCGGCCCGGACACGGACTCCGACACGGATTCGGACTCGGACTCGGACTCAGGGGGACTTCTGATGCGCTTTCCGACGACGGCCCGCGCCGCCAGGCCGGGCGGACCGGGTGAAGCGGGTGGACCGGGTGGACCGGGTGATGGTGTGGTCGGCGCTCCGTCCGACATGGCGGTGGACACCGCCCGCGGCGCCGCACGGACCGACGCACCGGCCGACGCAGCGGACGGCGTCCTGCCGGGTGACGTCGGCGCGCAGGCCGCCGCCCGGGAGGTCACCGCGGCAGCAAGCCCACCAGGGCCCGCCGGCTCCCCGGGTTCCCCGGGTTCTCCCGACAACGCGCCGCTGAGCCGCGAACTCCTGCTCACCGCGCTGGTCGTGGTCCTCGGCTCGGCGATGGCGGGCCTCGACACCACCGCCGTCACCGTCTCCCTCGACCGGCTGTCCCAGGACTTCGGGACACCGCTCACCACCGTGCAGTGGGTGGCCACGGGCTACACGCTCGCCCTCGCCGCGGTCATCCCGGTGACCGCGTGGGCGATCGCGCGGTTCGGCACGCGCCGCGTGTACGCGGCGTCCGTCGGCCTGTTCCTGGCCGGGTCGGTGCTCGCCGGCCTGGCCTGGTCGGTCGAGTCGCTCATCGTGTTCCGCGTCGTCCAGGGGCTCGGCGGCGGCATGATCATGCCGACCGGCATGACGATCCTCGGCCGCCGCGCGGGCGAGCGCACGCCGCGCGTCATGGCGATCGTCGGCATCCCGATGCAGCTCGCGCCGATGTCCGGGCCGCTGCTCGGCGGCTGGCTCGTCGACGCGGCGTCCTGGCGCTGGATCTTCTACCTCAACCTGCCGCTCGGCATAGCGGCCCTGGTGGTCGCCGCGCGCGTCCTCGGGCGGGACGAACCGGGGCCGTACCAACCACTGGACCGCGTCGGGCTGGTGCTCCTGTCCCCCGGCCTGGCCGCGCTCGTCTACGGGCTGACCACCGGCGCGCACCGCGGCGACTTCACGGCGCCCGGCGCGGCCGTGCCCGCCGCCACGGGACTGCTGCTCGTCGCGGCGTTCGTCGCACACGCGTTGAACCACGACGCGCCGCTCATCGACCTACGGCTGCTGCGCCGCCGCGCGGTCGGCGCGGCCGCCGCGGCACTGGCGTTGTTCATCAGCGCGTTCTTCGGGGTGATGCTGCTCGCGCCGCTGTACTTCCAGACCGTGCGCGGCGAGTCGGCGGCCGCGACCGGTGCGCTGCTGCTGCCGTCGGGGCTCGGCGCGATGGTGACGATGCCCGTCGGGGCGCGGCTGCTCGGCCGGTTCGGGCCGCGGAACATCGTTCTCACCGGGCTGGGACTGTCCGCTGCCGGACTGACGGGCTTCGCGGCGCAGATCGGCGCGCACCCGTCCTACCCGGGGCTCTGCGCGGCCCTCTTCGTGAGCGGGGCCGGCATGGGCATGACGATGATGCCGACCATGTCGTCGGCCATGTCCGTGCTGGAACTGTCCGAAGTGCCGGTCGCGAGCACCCTGCTCAACATCGTGCAGCAGGTCGGCGCGGCGGCGGGAACGGCGTTCATGTCCCTGGTGCTCAGCTCCGCGCTGGCCGAGCGCGACCCTGCGGACGCGGCCGGCGCCTTCCAGCACAGCTACGTGTGGGGCGTCGCTTTGCTGGCGGCGGCCTTCCTGCCGGCGGCGCTGCTGTCGCGGGCGCCGCTCGGACGGCGCTGAACGCCTCCGCGTCCGCGCCTGCGTCAGCGCGTCAGCGCGTCAGCGCGTCAGCGCGTCAGCGCGTCAGCGCGTCAGCGCGTCACAACGCTCCGGCGCCGCCGTCGATCAGGGAACGCCGGTACTTCTCCAGGTCGAACAGCTCCTGGAAGGTCGCCGCGTACTCCTCGGCGGCGTGCGCCGGATCGAGGCGCTGCAACCGCGACTTCACGTCCGCGATGCGGCGGTCGGCGGAGAACGTGCGCAGGCGGACCAGGCACTCGCCGCCGTACAGCTCGTCCGGGTTGCCCGGTGTGCGTACCGACTCGACGGCCAGCTCCGTGACCAGGCCGCGCACCCCGTCGTCGGCGGCGCTCTCCCGCACCGCGCGGATCCAGTCGCCGTGCACCGCGGGGCCGTTCACCCCGCCCGCGTCGGTGATCGCGGTGCGGACCGCGGCGTACGGCGGCACCGTGAACTCGTCCGGCCCGAAGCTGTCGAACACCCGCGCCACCAGCGCCGGGAACTGCAACGCCAGCTTCAGCACCTCGCGCTGCACCATCTGGCGCGGGTCGCGCGGATCCGGCCGGAACGCGTCCCGTGTCGGCGCCGCCGGATTCCCGCCCGGCGCGCCGTGCGGGCGCTGCTGCTCCGGGCCGGAGGCACCGGCCGCCCCGCCGCGGGCCCCCCGCTCACGCTTCCAGCGCGCGAGCTGTCCCACCCGGCCGACGACGAACCGCTCGTCCAGGAAGCCCAGCCACGAGTCGAGCCGCACCGCGTACGTGTGGCGCAGCGCCTGGTCCTTGATGTCCGCCACGATCGGCGCCGCCGCGTCCAGCGCCGCGACCCGGCCCTCCGCGGTCGTCAGGTCATGGCCCTCGATCCGACTGCGGATCGCGAACTCGAACAACGGCACCCGGGAGTCCACCAGATCCCGCACCGCCTGGTCGCCGCGCGCCTGCCGCAGGTCGCACGGGTCCATGCCGTTGGGCTCGACCGCGACGAACGTCCGCGTGACGAACCGCTGGTCCTCCTCGAACGCCCGCAACGCGGCCTTCTGGCCCGCGGCGTCACCGTCGAACGTGTAGATGACCTCGCCGCGGAACTCGCCGCTGTCCATCAGCAGGCGGCGCAGGATCTTGATGTGGTCCTCGCCGAACGCCGTGCCGCACGTCGCGATCGCGCCGGTCACGCCCGCCAGATGGCACGCCATCACGTCGGTATAGCCCTCGACGACCACGGCCCGGCCGCTGCGGGCGATGTCCTTCTTCGCGAGGTCCAGGCCGTACAGCACCTGGGACTTGCGGTAGATCGGGGTCTCGGGCGTGTTCAGGTACTTGGGCCCGTTGTCGTCCTCGCGCAACCGCCGCGCGCCGAACCCGATCACCTCGCCGCCGATGTCGCGGATCGGCCACATCAACCGCCCCCGGAACCGGTCCATCGGACCCCGTCGGCCCTCACTCGCCAGGCCGCTGGTCAGCAGCTCCTCGGCGGTGAAGCCCCGACCGCGCAGGAACCGCACCAGGTGCTCCCACCCGGCCGGGGCGTACCCGATCCCGAAGTGCTCCGCGTCGGCCTGCGTGAACCCGCGGTCCGCCAGGAACTGGCGCGCGACCATCGCCTCGGCCGACCCGAGCTGCTCGGTGTAGAACGCGGCCGCGACCTTGTGCGCCTCGACGAGCCGGGTCCGCTGGCCCTGCTGGCGGCCGGGCGTGTAGCCGCCCTCCTCATACCGCAGCTCGATGTTGTACTGCGCGGCGAGCCGCTCGACCGTCTCGGAGAACGTGAGGTGCTCGACCTTCTGCACGAAGTCGAGAACGTCGCCGCCCTCCTGGCAGCCGAAGCAGTGGTAGAAACCCTTCGCCGGGGAGACGTTGAACGACGGGGACTTCTCGTCGTGGAACGGGCACAGGCCCTTGAGGTTGCCCCCGCCGGCGTTGCGGAGCTGGAGGTGCTCCCCGACCACGTCCTCGATGCGGGCCGCCTCGCGGACCCGCTTCACATCGTCGTCCCGAATCCGGCCCGCCATGCGGTCGAGTTTACGTGGCCGGACCGACGCCGAAGGAGGACGGGCCCGGGGCCGGTGGTAGCGTCGCGATCTTCGCCCGGCGACGGTCAGGCGGAGTCATCGTGGAGCCGATATGGCCTACTCCCCCTCGCCCGAGCTGACGGCGGCCGTTGCCGAGGTCGAGCGCGTCTTCGCCGGTGCGCCTGTGGACGTCCGGCGCCCCGGCGGGTTCCCGTTCCGGTTCGACGAGGCCGATCTGGAGCTGCTGAGCACGCCCGACGCCGCGCTGCCGAGCAACCTCGCCGAGTCGGCGGCGGCCTCGTGGTGGTACTGGGACGACCGGTTGCCAGACGTCATCCGGCGCGTCCTGCCCGACGTCGCGCGGATGCTCCCGCACGACAAGCTCTTCTACCCGGCCCGGATGTTCCGCGGCGTCGCCCACGCCGTTTGGCAGCAGTGGCCCGAGGACGAGGCCGCGGCGGTGCTCCGACTCCTCGACGCGTGGTGGGCAGACACTTTGCGCAGGCCGTTCCGGGACGTCGAGGTGGCGGATGTGCTGGACGCCTGCGCGGTCGCCACCGGCTCGTTCGGCCGGTGGCTCGACGCCTGGGACCGGGAGCGGACCTGGGCGGCGGACCTGCACCTCGCGAGCGTCGCCCTGTGCTGGACTCACGAGTCGACGATCGACCTCGACGCCTGCTGGGCGGACGGCCGGGAGGAGCTCGACCGGTGGCTCGCGGGGGCGGCGCGGGAGCGGATGGCGGGCGTCGGGGCTCATCCGCAGTTGGTGTGGCGGCTCGGGCTGTACGCACTGCCGGAGGCCGAGCGGGGCAGCGACGCGGTGTCCGCGCTGTACTCGGAGCTGCCGTACCTCGACGAGTGGGGTGGGAGGTGGGGTCAGGCCTGAGTCTGGACGTCCACCGTGAACACGTAGTGCGGGATCTTCGTGTCGGCGGTCAGGAACTCGTCGCCGCGGGCCGTGAAGCCGAGGCGCTCGTAGAAGTTGCGGGCCGAGGTGCGGCCGTTGCACCAGGCCAGGGTGCCGCCCTCCTTGGCGCACTCGGCGAGGGCCGCCGTCAGGAGGTCCGCGCCGAGGCCCTTGCCACGGAGGGCTTCGACGGTGCCCATGCCGCGGAAGCGGTACGCGGGGCGGCCGTCGTAGTCCTCCGGGAAGAACGTCACGCAGCTGACGACCGTGTCGGTGTCGTCGTACATCGCCATGTGGAAGCAGCCCGGGACGGCGTCCGTCGGGTACTCGGCGGCCTCGCGCGGCCAGCCCGGGCGCAGGACGTCCCAACGCAGCTGGAAGATCTCGGACAGGTCGACACGTTCGATGCGCAAGGCGGTCTCCGGCGGAGGTACTGGACGGTGTGCCGTGATCATCTTTTCAGCACGGTGTCCCGGGCCGGTCACCGGTCGAGGGCGCGGTGCAGGATCACGGCGGCGTCGTCGGTGAGCGACGCGACCTGGTCCACGACGACGCGGAGGCGGGCGGCGTCGGTGTCGGCGGCGAGGTAGTCGGGGCGCAGCGCGGGGTCGAGGGCGTCGGGGGCGCCGGCGGCCAGCATGGCCACGAGGTCGGTGACGATCGCGCGCTGCCGGGTCCGGAGGTCCTCGAGGTCGGCGCGGCCCATGACGTAGTGCGCGGTGAGGGCCTTGAGGACGGCGCATTCGAGGCGTGCGGCGCGGGGCACCAGGAGGTCGGCGGCGTAGCGGACGCCCGGGGTCGGGCCGAAGAAGGCGGCGGTCTCCCGTTCGGCGGCCAGGCACAGGCGGCCGATGAGCCCGCTGGTGGTGTTCTTGAGGCGGGCCTGGGCGCGGCGTGACGCGTCGAAGCCCTTGGGCCAGAACTCGGTGGCGAGGAGGCGGTCGAGGGCCTCGCCGAGTTCGCCCTCGGGGGCGAGGGCGTAGCGGTCGGCGGCGAGGGCCAGGACGGCGGCCCGTTCGCCGGGGGCGCCGAGCCGGTCGAGGTCGATACGGCCCGAGTACACGGCGTCCTCGAAGTCGTGGACGCTGTAGGCGACGTCGTCGGACCAGTCCATGACCTGGGCTTCGAGGCTGCGGCGGCCTTCGGGGGCGTCGCGGCGCACCCACGCGAAAACCTCCAGGTCCTCCTCGTACACGCCGTAGGTGCGCACGCCTTCGTGGCGCGGCCACGGGTACTTCAGCACCGCGTCGAGGCCTGCGCGGGTGAGGTTGAGGCCGACGCTGCGGCCGGCCAGGGGGCCGGTCTCGGCGAACGTCTTGGGCTCGAGGCGGGACAGCAGGCGCAGGCTCTGCGCGTTGCCCTCGAAGCCGCCGCACGGCTGCGCGGCCCGGTCGAGGGCGAGTTCGCCGTTGTGGCCGAACGGCGGGTGGCCGAGGTCGTGCGCGAGGCAGGCGGCCTCGACCAGGTCGGGGTCGCAGCCGAGCGCCTGGCCGAGCTCGCGGCCGATCTGGCCGCACTCGAGCGAGTGGGTGAGCCGGGTGCGCGGCACCTGGCGGCCGTCGGGCGGGCTCTCGCCGGGCTCGACGACCTGGGTCTTCCCGGCGAGCCGGCGCAGCGCGGCGGAGTGCAGGACGCGCGCGCGGTCGCGTTCGAAGGCGGTGCGCCCGACCCGTTTCCCGGTCTCGGGCACCCAGCGCTCACGGTCGGCATCGTCGTACGCCGCCTGGGCGTGGGCGGGCATCCTTATCCGGTCGGCCATGCCTCCACAGTAGGGAGCGGGGCGGACATCCCGGGGCAGACCACGCCGTAGGCGGGCGCGGTCAGACGACGCCGTAGCCGAAGCCGGAGCTGCGGCGGAAGATCCACCAGTGCAGGTACGCGGCGGTCTCGCGGGCGACGTACTTGGCCTGGGTGCTGCGGGAGGCCACCGCGGGGCCCTCGCGGACCGGGGAGGTCGAGGCGTTCAGGCCGGCGGCGCGGGCGATGGAGCGGGAACGCAGGGCGTGCCACGGGTCGGTGACGATGACGGTGCTGTGCCAGTGGTTGCGACGCATGACGGCGGCGACGGCGCGGACGCTCTGCAGCGTGTCGCGGCCTTCCGGGACGGAGAGCACGTTGGCGTCGGCGACCTCGCGGCCGACCAGCCAGCGTTTGCCGGTGCCGGCCTCGGTGAACCGGTCGCCGGGCTGGTTGCCGCCGACGGTGATGATGCGCGGCGCGACGCCGTCGAGGTAGAGGTCGAGGGCGTGTTCGAGGCGGGCGAGCAGTACGGGCGACGGGCGGCCGTCGTACTGGCTCGCGCCGAGGACGAGGATCGCGTCCACGGTGGGTCGCGCGTCGTGCCGGGCGACCCACCACACGCGGCCGGCCGTGGTGAGGACGACGCCGAGTGCGGCGCACAGCGTCCAGAACGCGATCCGGCGGGCGCGGCGCAGCAGCACGCGGCCGCGCGACCGGGGCTTCGGCGGGGCGGTGTTCGGGCGCTGCGCCGGGTCGCCGCCACGGGGCGAGCGGCGGGCGGCGACCGGGTCGGCGGGGGTGCCCGACCTGCCGCGCCGGTGCCAGCGGGTGGCGCGCCGTGCCCGCGCCGCGGCGTGCCGGGGGCCGGGGAGGCGGTGGTCGGTGCGCTGCATCGTCGAACACCCTATGCCCTCAAAGTGACCGAATCACAACGCTGTGTGATGATCTACCCGGCGATGTGACTCTGGGTAGGCACTCTCCCCGGCCGCGGACTCACCGTATGTCGGCGAGTTTTCCGCGGAGTTGCAGCACGGCCTTGGTGTGGATCTGGCAGGTGCGGCTCTCGGTGACGCCGAGCACGTGCCCGATCTCGGAGAGCGTGAGGCCCTCGAAGTAGTACAGCGTGACGACCGTTTTCTCGCGCTCGGGGAGCGCGTTGACGGCGCGCGCGAGCAAGTGCCGCATCTCGCGGGCCTCGGCGACCTCGACGGGGTCGTCGGCGGTGGTGTCCTCCAGCGTGTCGACGAGGCTGAGCCGGTCGCCCGTCTCCGATCCGGCGTGCAGCAGTTCGTCGAGGGCCATGACGTTGACGAGGGACAACTGGCTGAAGATCGCGTGCAGATCGTCCAGCGCGATGCCCATCTCGGCGGCGACCTCGGTGTCGGTGGGGGTGCGGGTGAGCCGGCCCTCGAGCGTCGCGTACGCCTGTTCGACGTTGCGCGCCTTCTGCCGCACCGAGCGCGGGATCCAGTCCAGCGCCCGCAGTTCGTCGATGATCGCGCCGCGGATGCGGCTGATCGCGTACGTCTCGAACTTGATGGCCCGGTCGAGGTCGAACTTCTCGATCGCGTCGATGAGCCCGAAGATCCCGTACGACACGAAGTCGGCCTGGTCGACGTTCGCGGGCAGGCCGACGCCGACGCGGCCCGCGACGTACTTCACCAGCGGTGAGTAGTGCAGGATGAGGCGCTCCCGCAGCCGAGGGTCCCCGGACAGCTTGAACTCGCGCCAGAGGGCGTCCAGCGCGCGGTTCGGGTCACCACCGCGCGCTCCGGCCGCTGCGGGCTCGGACACGGTCGTGGTGGTGCCGTCACGCCCTGGGATGTGCTTGGGCATACGTGGCCTTGAGTCGTTCCACCGAAACGTGCGTATAGATCTGCGTGGTCGCGAGCGTAGCGTGACCGAGCAGTTCCTGAACGCTACGAAGGTCCGCGCCTCCTTCGATCAGGTGGGTCGCGGCGGTGTGCCGCAACCCGTGCGGGCCGAGATCGGGCGCGCCCGGGACCTCGGCGAGGCGCGCGTGGACGAGTGCGCGCACCGCCCGTTGGTCGAGCCTGCGCCCGCGCACGCCGAGCCACAGCGCGGCACCGCTGCGCTCCCCGCGCAGAGCCGGACGGCCCTTGTCCAGCCAGGCCTCGACGGCCCGCACCGCGGGCAGGCCGAGCGGGACCGTGCGCTCCTTTCCGCCTTTGCCGAGGACGCGTATCACGCGTCGTTCCAGGTCGAGGTCGTCGATGTCGAGGCCGACCAGTTCGCCGACCCGCACGCCCGTGGCGTACAGGACTTCGAGCAGCGCGCGATCGCGCAGCCCGACGGGCGTGTCGGAATCGGGGGCGGGCGTGGGTTCTTCGGCGGCGGTCCCGGCCGGTGCGTCACCCGTGGGGGTGGCCGGACGGTCGGGCGTGTCGCCGGACGGTCCTTCGACCAGGGCCCGCGCCTGGTCCTGGCGCAGCACCGCGGGCAGCGTGCGGTGTGCCTTCGGGGTGGCCAGCAGCGCACCCGCGTCGGCCTCGACGACGCCGTTCGCGACCAGCCAGCGGGTGAACGCCCGTGCGGCGGCGGCCCGCCGCGCCACCGTCGTCCGCGCGCTGCCGGTGCTGGTCAGCCGGGCGAGCCAACTGCGAAGGACGCCAAGGTCGATGCCGCGCGGCGAGGTCACGCCCATGCGGCGGGCATGCTCCAGCAGCGCCGCGACGTCCCCCGCGTACGCCCGCACGGAATGCGCGGACAACCCCCTTTCGGCACGAAGATGCCGGGTGAAGCGCTCAGCGGCGTCGGCCAGTTCGGCGGGCAGTGCGGCGGTGCCAGGACGGTCAGGGAGCGTCATCCCCTAACGGTGATCAGTCGGCCGCGCCCGGTCAAGCACCGCCACGTCACGTGGGCGCGGCCCGTGCACGCACCTGCGCGGGGCCCGCACGCCCGAGCGCGCCGGAGGCCCGGACGGCCTCGCCGTCCTCCGGCGGGAGCGGCGGGGCGGACGCGCGGCGCCAGGACCGTGCGGCACCCGCATCGGACTCCGGTTCGACGAGGCCCAGTTCGCGGAGCGCCGCGAGATGCGCCGCCACCGGGCCCGGACCGACGCCTGCGGCCCGCGCGATGTGCGGCTCGCTGGCGGACCGCCCCGGCGGCACCGCCTCCAGCACCCGCATCGCCTCGGCGTCGAGCCGGTCCCACAACCGCGCCGGGCCGACGGGCGGCGGCGCGAGGTCGACACCGATGCGGCCCACGCACTCGACCACCTCCGCGGCGCCGGTGACCAGCACCGTCTCCTCGTCGCGCAGCAGTTGGTGCACGCCGGCCGACTGCGGCGCGGTCACCGGGCCCGGAACACCTATCACCACCCGGCCCAGGCGCTGGGCGCGCCGCGCGGTGACCAGGGCGCCGCTGCGGACGGCCGCCTCCACCACGACCGTGCCGCGGGTCAACGCGGCGATGACGCGGTTGCGTTCGACGAACCGCACCCGGCTCGGCGGACACCCCGGCGGTAGTTCGCTGACCACCGTGCCGACCTCCGCGATCCGGGCCAGCAACCGGTCATGGCCGCGCGGATAGGCGACGTCGATCCCGCAGGCGAGCACCGCGACGGTCGGACCGCCGCCGGCCAACGCCCCGCGGTGCGCGGCCCCGTCAATGCCGTACGCCCCGCCGGACACCACCGTCCAGCGCGCCTCCGCGAGCCCGACCGCCAGCTCCCCGGTGACGTAGTCGCCGTAGTCGGTACTGGCGCGCGACCCGACGACCGCGACGGACTCCAACGCCGCCAACCGCGCGGGCCGCGGCCCGCGCTCCCACAGCCCGATCGGCCGCGCGTCCCCCAAATCGTCGAGCTGCGTGGGCCAGTGCCGGTCGCCGGGAACGACGAACCGCCCACCGAGCCGAGCAACGGTCGCCAGATCATCCGCCGCCGCGGGCCCACCCAACCGCACCCGGTACCCAGCGGGATCCCGCCGCCGGAACTCCGTCGGCAACGGCCCGTCTGACTGCAACACCCGCAACACCTCCTGCGGCCCATGCACCCGCACGGCAGCCCCGAGCGCCGTGTCGCCGGGCTCCCCCAACCGCACGAGCGCAGCCCGCGCGACGTGTTCGTCATCCATGACGGCTCCTCCAACAAAGGTCGAGAACAATCCCGCCGAGCCCCCCAACGGTGAACTGGCGGGCGAGCGGGGCGGACCGACAGCCAAACGGCCCGACGAGCGGACGGGCCGACGGGCGAGCGGACGGACAGCCGGATAGAGGCACGAGCAAGCGGCCTAGCCCGCACATCGGTCCGGCGAACGATCAGTCCTGCAAACGGACGACGCGTGCCGCGCGAGCCGATGCCGCGACCGCCGCACGGCGGCGCACCCGTTCCTCGTCGCACGCGGATGGGGGCGGGTGCACGGCACGGGTCTCGCGGTGCGGCCTCATGGCAGTTCCTCGTCGTCGTACTCGTAGCGGTCGCGGCGTTCTCGGTCGGTGTCGAGGGTGGCCAGTTGGGCCAGGGCGGTTTCGGTGGCGTCCGGGACGTGCTTGCGGGAGAGGCCGATGGTGGTGTCGGCGCCTCGGCGGACGCCGGTGCGGAATTCGAGGGCGGCGTCGACGTCGGCGAGGGCTGGGCGGTCGTGGCCGCGGAGGTCGGCGATGGTCCAGGCGACGCGGAGGACGCGGTCGAGGCCTCGGGCGGTGAGGATGCCGCGTTCGAGGTCGCGGGCGGCCGAGGCGAGGGCGTCCGGGTCGGTGGACCAGCGGGTGCGGAGTTCGCGGCCGGGGACTTCGGCGTTCATCGTCCACGGGGTGTCGGCGTAGCGGGCGTGGGCGCGGGCGCGGGCCTCGTGGACGCGGGCGGCGACCACATCGGTGGACTCGCCGGTGCCGGCGGGTTCCAGGAGTTCGGCGCGGGAGACCGGGTCGACGGTGACGCGGACGTCGATCCGGTCCAGGAGCGGGCCGGAGAGCCGGGCCAGGTACTTCGCGCGCATGACGGGTGAGCACGTGCAGTCCATGCCCTTGCCGGCGAACCGCCCGCACGGGCACGGGTTGGCCGCCAGCACGAGGAGGAACCGCGCCGGGAAGCGCAGCGTGCCCGCGCTGCGGGCGACGGTCACCGTGCCGCCCTCCAGCGGCTGCCGCAGCGCGTCCAGCGCGCGGGTGCTGAACTCCGGAGCCTCGTCCAGAAAGAGCACGCCGTGGTGGGCCAGGGAGACGGCTCCCGGGCGGGGCAGGCCGTTGCCGCCGCCGACGAGGCTCGGCATGGTCGCGGAGTGGTGGGGCGCGCAGAACGGGGGTGCGGTGACCAGCGGCTGGTCGGGCGGCAGGGTGCCGGCCACCGAGTGGACGGCGCTGACCTCCAGGGCGGCTGCGGGCTCCAGGGGTGGGAGGAGGCCCGGGAGGCGCTCGGCGAGCATGGTCTTGCCTGCGCCGGGTGGGCCGAGGAGGTACAAGTGGTGGCCGCCGGCCGCGCACACCTCGAGGGCGCGCCGGGCGCGGGCCTGGCCGGCGATCTCGGCGAGGTCGGGCCCAGCTGCGCCGGGGACGCCGGGGCCGCTGACCAGCATCGGCCCGACGGTCTCGGGGTCGGGGCCGTAGGCCTCGTCGCCGCCCGGCTCGTCGGGCTCCGGGAGGCCGCGGAGCACGGCGAACAGGTGCCGCAGCGAGCGGACGCCCAGCACCGTGATGTCCGGCACCAGGCGGGCCTCGACGGCGACCGACTCCGGCACCACGACCCGGCGGCAGCCCGCCGCGGCGGCGGCCATCACGGACGGCAGGATGCCCCGCACGGGGCGCACCCGGCCGTCGAGCCCGACCTCGCCGACCATGATCAGTTCGGCCAGGCGCTCGGGGTCGAGCGCGCCGTTGGCCGCGACGACCGCGCACGCGACGGCGAGGTCGAAGCCGCTGCCGCTCTTGGGCACGGTGGCCGGCGACAGCCCGACGGTGATGCGCCGGGGCGGCCACTCCTCGCCGCTGTTGACCAGGGCGGCGCGGACCCGGTCGCGCGACTCGCTGACCGACCTGTCCGGCAGGCCGACCAGGTTGAACACCGCCAGGCCGGGCTCGATGTCGGCCTGGACCTCGATCACCACGCCGTCGACGCCGAGCAGGGTGACCGAGCGGGTGCGGGCGAACGCCATGTCAGCACGCCCCCTTCACGTGCTCGACCCGGGCAGCCCCGCGCGGGGCCCGCACCACCGCGATCAGGTCGACGCGCACCTCGCAGCCCGGCCGCACGAGGGCCGGGTGGGCGGCGATCCAGCGCTGGGCGAGGGCACGCAGCCGGGCGGCCTTCTCCACCCCGATCGCGGCGCACGGGTGCTCGAAGCCCGGCGCCGAGCGGGTCTTGACCTCGCATACGGCCAGCACCGTGCCGTCGAGCGCCACGAGGTCGAGCTCACCGGCGGCGCACCGCCAGTTGCGGTCGAGGACCACCATCCCGGCCTCGACCAGCCTGCGCTCGGCGACCCGCTCGCCGTAGCGCCCCAGGGCGGCGTTCCGCGCCGCGGAGCCGCGTGTGGGGGTTCCGGCCCCATTCCGTCCGTCGCCGTCCCCGTTCCCGGACATTCGACCACCTCCGCCCCCGACAATGCGGGGCGGAGGCGCCGGGGCGCAGATTCAAGATCAACAACCTGTGGACGGCCACAACCTGTGGACGGCGGTTCACCCGCTCGGCGCAGCCGCCACCGCCCCCGCCGCGGCGCACACGCCGGAAACGGCCGACCGCGGCGTCCGCATCAGCGGGCGCCGCGGTCGGATACAGCCGTTCGCGCTGGTTCGCGCTCGTTCTCGCTACGTCCCGAAGCCGTCGTTACCGGACGGCATCTCCAGGTCGCTCTTGGTCAGCTCCTCCACGTTGACGTCCTTGAACGTCAATACGCGGACATTCTTGACAAACCGGGCGGGACGATACATGTCCCAGACCCACGCGTCCGCCATGGCGAGCTCGAAGAACACCTCGCCGTCGGCCGAGCGCACATGCAGCTCGTACTGGTTCGTGAGATAGAAGCGCCGCTCCGTCTCGATGACGTACTTGAAGAGGCCGACGACATCGCGGTACTCGCGGTAGAGCTGAAGCTCCATCTCGGTCTCGTACTTTTCGAGATCCTCCGCACTCATGCGCGCCCCTCGCTCCTGCGCTTCGCTGTCGTTTCCCATTGTGTACCGGCGTGCTCCCCCGCACGGCACCACCGGCCGAGCCCGACGACTCAGTTCCACCACTCGAACGGCTCGTCCACCAGTTCGCCCGCCAGAAACACGGGCAGCAGCTCCGGCAGCCGGCCCGGATA
The DNA here is from genome assembly GCF_029953285.1 of Yinghuangia seranimata. Taxonomy (GTDB): domain Bacteria; phylum Actinomycetota; class Actinomycetes; order Streptomycetales; family Streptomycetaceae; genus Yinghuangia; species Yinghuangia seranimata. The sequence goes on from NZ_JASAOI010000038.1 coordinate 85,182, forward strand.
GAAGTTCATCGAGCTCGCGACGATCTCCTCCAGGGTCCACCACCGAGCCCCGTCGTACTCGTCGACCTCCTCCTGCGTCCACCCGCTCGTGTTGAGGGCGGGCGCCTCGGCGTCGATCCGCGCCGCGACCACGTACTCGTGCTGCACCCGCCGGTACTCCCCGCGGGTCCACGTCGAGCTGCGCCGCCACAAGGGCGGCCCGACGTCGGCCGGGTCCAGGGTCAGCCCGGTCTCCTCGGCGATCTCGCGGACCGCCGCGTCGACATACGTCTCGCCCGGGTCGAGCCCGCCGCCCGGCAGGTCCCACCACTCCGACGGTGTGCTCGAGGACACGTTGTTGTGGAACAGCAGGATCCGGTCCGACGCGTCCCGCAGGACCACCCGTACGGCCTTCCTGACCAGGTCCACGCGCAGGTCGGCCGGATAGTCCGGCACCGGGTGCGGCAGCGGCTCCGGCCACGGGCTCGCGGGCGCCCCGGGGACGGCGGATCCCGCGGACGGCGGGACGGCGGCGTTCGATGTCATCTGCCGATTGTGCCCGCCGCGCGCGACGAAGGCCGGAATTCGCACACCCGTGCGAATTCCGGCCTCCGCGGTCACCTCACCCGACGCCCCCGTGTCACACGGGAGGCGCCCCCGTCGTCGCGTCCCCGCGCCGCGGGTCCAACAGCCGCCTGCGCCACAGCACCAGCGGCACGGCGCCCGCCATACCGAGTGCCATCGGCGCCATCGACAAACCCTTCTGGTCGAACGTGTCCGGCACGCCCAGCCAGTGGATCCGGTCCAGCGGCCAGATCACCGTGAACGCGCGCCCGATCACCTGGTCCTGGTCGACGGTGCCGTCGAACGGCTCGCCGAGCTTCTGGTGCGCACGCGAGTCACGCGAGTTGCTGCGGTTGTCACCCATCACCCACAGGCGCCCCGGCGGCACCTTCACCATGAACGGCTCGTCCGACGGCGCGACGCCGGGCTTGAGGTAGGGCTCGTCCAGCGGCACGTTGTTGACCGTGATCCGACCCTGCTGGTCGCAGCACACCACCGTGTCGCCGCCGACCCCGATCACCCGCTTGATCAGGTCCTTCTCGTCCGCCGACGGCATCAGCCCGACGAACGACAGCGCCTTCTGCATGCCGCGCACGAAGCCGTTGCTCGACTCCTCCGGCGCGCCCTCCAGCCAGCCGCCCGGGTCGTGGAAGACGACGACCTCGCCGCGCTCGGGCTCGGAGCCGAACCACGGCGTCAGCTTGTCGACGAGCACGCGGTCGCCGACCTTGATGGTGTCCTCCATCGACTCCGACGGAATCGAGAACGCCTGGACGAGGAACGTCTTGATGATCAGCGCAAGCACCAGCGCGATGCCGAGGAGGAGCGGCAGCTCCTTCCAGAACGACCCCTTCTTGGCGGGCCGCTGCGTGCGGTCGCCGCCGGAGCCGTCGGCCTCGTCAGCGTCGTCGCCCGCACCGCCCGCGGCGGGGCCTGCGCCCGGAGCCGTGCCGGAGTCCGCGTCAGGAGCGTTCCCGGGGTGCGGTACGGACGGCCCGCCGGCCCCCTCCTGGGGCCCGGCACTTCCGGCGGCCGACGCGCCACCGCCCGACGCGGCCGCGGGGCCCGGCTCGGGCAGCTCCTGCGGCTGCTCGGGCCGACGGCCCTGCTCGTCGTCTCCACCTGCGGACCGTGCTCCGACCACGACTTCCCCCACGGCGCCTCCTCGTACCTGTGACCACGGCATCCGGCACTCCGGCGCGCTGTCATCCGTCCATCGTCATGCGTTGACTGTCGGCACGCACGGTGACTCGCCGCGCGATCGCGTCACGTGCCGGGGCGGCGCGCCTGGAACTCCCGGTCCCGCGGGCGCGAGCGTACACGCCGCCGGACGAGGATCACCGGAACGGCACCCGCCAACCCCATAACGACCGGATCGGGCGGGAGAACCGCAATCGCAGTGCCAGGATTGGTAAATTTCCCGGCACCCTCGAACGTGCTGGGCACCGGCAGGCCCCGCCAGCGGCTGATCGGCCACGCCACGGTGAACGCCCGCCCGACGACGTCGTCCTCCGAGATCGTGCCCTGCCCCGGCCGGTCCTGGTGCGCCCGCGAGTCGGACGAGTCGCCGCGGTGGTCGCCCATCACCCACAGTCGCCCCGGCGGCACCTTGACCGAGAACTGCTGGTTCGACGGCGCGTCACCCGGATAGATGTACGGCTCGTCGAGCGGCACCCCGTTGACGGTGATCCGGCCGGACGCGTCGCAGCACGCCACCGTGTCGCCGCCGACCCCGATGACCCGCTTGATGAGGTCCTGCTCGTCGTCGGACGGCAGCAGCCCCACGAACACCATCGCCTGCTTGAGCTGCTTGACCCCCGGCGGCGGGTCGGTCTTCTGCTTGTGCCCGAGCCACCCGCCCGGGTCGCGGAACACGACGACCTCGCCGCGCTCCGGCTTGGACCCGAACCAGGGCGTGAACTTGTCGACCAGCACGCGGTCGCCGATCCCGATGGTCTCCTGCATCGAACCCGAGGGGATGAAGAACGCCTGGACGAAGAACGTCTTGATGACGAGCGCGAGCACGACCGCCACCACGACCAGCATCGGGATCTCGCGCAGCAGCGACACCGGCTTGTCCTTGCGCCGCCAGCCGCGCTTGGTGCCGGTCCGCCCGCGCGCCGCCGCACGCCCGCCCGACTCCGGGGCCGACGCGTCCGACCCGTCCGCGGCGTCGCCGACGGGCTTGGCGTCCGGGTCGACGGCGCGAAGCTGCGCGGTGGCGTCCATGTCGACGGGATCGGCCGAGCCTGGCCGCGCGGCCGGGTCGACCGGGCCCATGGGTCCGACCGCACCGCCGTCGGCGTCGTTCCCGACGGACGCGGGTGTGTCCGGGGCCACGGGCGTCGTCGGCCGCGCGCGTCCCCCGGGGATCCTCGACTCGCGCGGCTTGCCGCGCTTACCCACGGCGTTGGCCCGCCGGCTGTCCGCCGTCCTGCCGGTCGATGCCCGGCTGCGAGAACGTGGAGGGCCGGTCGACGCCGCCCATGCGGCTCACCGGCCAGATGATCCAGTCGACCCGTCCGATGACGTGGTCCTCGGGCACGAAACCGCCGCCCGGCTGTCCCATGTGCTCGCGCGAGTCCGCGGAGTTGCCGCGGTGGTCCCCCATCACCCACAGCTCGCCGCGCGGCACGACGACGTCGAACTTGATCTTCGAGGGCGCGTCCCCCGGATACAGGTAGTCCGACTCCTCGAGCGCCACCCCGTTGACGGTGATGCGCCCCTGTGTGTCGCAGCACACCACGTGGTCCCCCCCGATGCCGATCACCCGCTTGACGAAATCGGTCTCGTCCGAGTTCCCGAACCCGAACATCGAACCGATCCCCTCGAGCGCGCGGCCGACGGGATTGGACGCGTGGCCGCCGTCTCCGCCGAAGGTGAAGACGTCGGTGCCGTCGAACACCACGACGTCCCCGCGCTGCGGATGGTCGCCGAAGCCGTACGCCAGTTTGTTCACCAGCACGCGGTCGCCGATCTCGAGGGTGTTCTCCATGGAACCACTCGGGATGACGAACGGCTGGGCCACGTACATGTGCAGGACCACGACGACGAGCAGCCCGAACGCCAGCATCAGCGGCAGTTCGAGCCAGGCGGGCATCCGCCTGCGGCGCCCGGACGGCGCGGCGTCCTCGTCGGCGTCGTCGTCCTCGTCGGCGTCGACCTCGGCTTCGGCCGCAGGCGCGGCGTCCTCGTCGGCGTCGGTCTTGGCGCGAGTCCCGGGGCCGGCGTCCGCGGGGGCGTCCTTGAGGGCAACGCCGGTCGCGGCACCCGGCCGCTCAGCGACCTTGACCAGCGACACCTTCTCGTCCGCCGACTCCGCCTCCGAAACAGCCTCCGCAACGACGACCGCCGAAGCGGGCGCCGGGGCAGACGTCTTGGCGGGTGCCGGGGCAGACACCCGGGCCGGCGCCGCGGTGACCACCGGGGCAGGCGCCGGCGTGACCACCGGGGCGGACGCCTTGCCCGCGGCGGTCGGCCGTCGCGCGACCTCCGCCCGGGGCTTGACCAGGCTCACCACCGGGGCGTCCCCGTTGCGGGCATGCGTCGGCCGCGGCTCCGTGCCCTCGTTCTTCGAGGTGCCGGCGGAGTCCTCCGTGGAGGTCTCCGCCGTGGAGCCGCGGCCGGTGTCCGGTTCGGCGGGTGCCGGGGTCTCCCCCGTCTCGACCGTGCTCGCTGCGTCGTCCATCGCGGACGAGCCTAGTGGGCCGGTCTACCCGCTTACGCGGTTCAGACCGTGGTGCGGCCGGAAGCGTCGCGCTTCTCCTTGATCTTCGCGGCCTTGCCGCGCAGGTCGCGCATGTAGTACAGCTTCGCGCGGCGGACGTCGCCGCGGGTGACGATCTCGATCTTCTCGATCACCGGGGTGTGCACCGGGAACGTGCGCTCGACACCGACGTTGTAGCTGACCTTGCGGACCGTGAAGGTCTCGCGGACGCCCGAGCCCTGACGGCGCAGGACGAAGCCCTGGAAGACCTGGACGCGGGACTTGTTGCCCTCGATGACGCGGACGTGCACCTTGAGGGTGTCACCGGCGCGGAAGGCCGGGATGTCGTCGCGCAGGGAGGCGGCGTCGAGGCCGTCGATGATGTTGGCCATGGCTGGCGTCGCTTTCTCGCAGGTGCCACAGGTCACCCACGGCATGTCGTGGTGTCTACGTGAAAAGGGCCGCAGACCTTCGCGGTGGCACTCCCCCTGTGGCAGGGGCACCTCCGGCACGCGGTGAACGCGTAGGGCCGGATCAGGTCGTACGACAACAGCTACTCAGTCTGCCACAGGGGTGCCGTCGGGTGAAAACCGGCCGTCCCGCTCGCTCCAGCCGAGCTCGGCGAGGGTCTTCCGGTCGTGCTTGTCGACGTCCCCGGCGGCGAGGCGTTCCAGCAGGTCGGGGCGGTGCGCGGCGGTCCTGCGGAGGGCCTCGTCGCGGCGCCAGCGGGCGATCGCGCCGTGGTTGCCCGACAGCAGGACGGGCGGCACCGCGCGCCCGCGCCACTCGGCGGGCTTGGTGTACACGGGGCCTTCGAGCAGGTTGGCCATGGCGCCGGGCGCGAACGAGTCGTCGCGCACGGACTCGGCGTTGCCGAGCACGCCGGGCAGCAGCCGCGCGACGGCCTCGACCATCACGAGCACGGCGACCTCGCCGCCGGCGAGCACGTAGTCGCCGATGGAGACCTCGTCGACGCGCATGCGGGTCGCGGCGTCGTCGATGACCCGCCGGTCGATGCCCTCGTAGCGCGCGGGGGCGAAGACCAGCCAGGGCTCGTCCGCCAGTTCGACGGCCAGCTCCTGCGTGAACGGCCGACCGGACGGCGTCGGGACGATCAGCCGCGGCACCGCGTCGCCGCCGACCGGCGCGACCTCCTCCAGCGCGGCCGCCCACGGCTCGGGCTTCATGACCATGCCGGGGCCGCCGCCGTACGGCGTGTCGTCGACCGTGCGGTGCACGTCGTGGGCCTGGTCGCGCAGCTGGTGCAGCCGCACGTCCAGCAGCCCCTTGGCACGCGCCTTGCCGACCAGCGAGACGTCCAGCGGGGCGAGGTACTCGGGGAAGATCGTGACGACGTCGATCCTCACGACGCCGACTCCCCCGCGCCGCCCTCGGAGCCCTCGTCGCCCTCGGCCTCATCGCCGCCCTCGGCGTCGCGGGACGACGCGACCTCCGCCTCGTCCGGCTCGATCAGCCCGGGCGGCGGCGTGATGACCACGCGCTGCTCGTCGAGGTCGATCTCGGGCACGATCTCCTCGACGAACGGCACCATCACCTCGCGCCCGTCCGGGCGCTTCACGATGAGCAGGTCCTGCGACGGCAGGTGGGCGATCTCGTGGACCTCGCCGATCGCAGTGCCGTCCTCCAGGAAGACGTCCAGGCCGATCAGCTGATGGTCGTAGAACTCCTCGGGGTCGTCCGGGAGTTCGGTCGGGTCGACCTCGGCGATCAGCAGCACGTTCCGCAGCGCCTCGGCGCCGTTGCGGTCGGCGACGCCCTCGAAGCTCAGCAGCAGCCGCCCGCTGTGCACCTTGCCCGCGGAGATCGTCAGCGGACCCGCGGACGGCGGGTCGGTGGCCAGCACCGCGCCGGGCGCGAGCCGCAGCTCGGGCTCGTCGGTGCGGACCTCGACGCTGACCTGCCCGCGGATGCCGTGCGCCCGACCGATCCGGGCGACCACCAACTGCACTGCTCTACTCCTCAGCCGGACCCCGGAGGGTCGAACAAAAAAGGGGCGGCCTTCCACATCGGATGGACAGATGTGGAAGGCCGCCCCAAAGCGCTTGCGCGCGAGGACTCAGCGCACCTGGTCGACGTCGACGAGGTCGACGCGGACGCCGCGCCCGCCCAGGGCGGTCACGACGGTGCGGAGCGCACGCGCGGTGCGGCCGCCACGGCCGATGACCTTGCCCAGGTCGTCCGGGTGGACGCGCACCTCGAGGATGCGGCCGCGGCGCAGGTTGCGCGCCCGGACCTTGACGTCGTCCGGGTTCTCGACGATTCCCTTGACCAGGTGTTCAAGGGCCTCTTCGAGCATGGTCAGCCCTCGCTCGGCGCAGACTCGGCGGCCTCGGCCTCAGCAGCGGGAGCCTCGGTCTCGGCGGCGGCCTCGACCTTCTTCTCCTTCTTCTGCTTCGGCGTGGTGGCGCCGTCCTTCGGCTCGTCCGCGGCTTCCTTGGCGGCGGCCTCGAACACGGCCTTCTTGTCGGCCTTGGCCGCGGCGACCTTGAGGGTGCCCTCGGCCGGGGCCGGCAGACCCTTGTGCTTCTGCCAGTCGCCGGTGAGCTTGAGGAGGACCTCGACCTGCTCGGTCGGCTGCGCGCCGACACCGAGCCAGTACTGCGCCCGCTCGGAGTTGACCTCGATGCGCGAGGGGTTCTCCATCGGGTGGTAGATACCGATCTCCTCGATCGCGCGACCGTCACGCTTGGTGCGGGCGTCGGCGACGACGATGCGGTAGTGCGGGCTGCGGATCTTGCCCAGGCGCTTCAGGCGAATCTTGACTGCCACGGGAGTGGTGTCTCCTGCATCTTGACGTGGGTGAGCGACCGCGTCGTCACGTGGGGACATGCGATCGGTCGGTCAGTGGACACGAAGTCATGCGGAGAGAGGGTCCGACGATGCTCCGGGTACTCAGCAGGCCATTCTGCCAGACGCGGGCCGCGGATCCCAATCGCCCGGGATCCAGGGCCCGCGTCCGCACGCTGACCTGCGTAAAACGCGCTGAACGCGGAAACGCAGAAAAGCAGAAAAGCAGAAAACACAGAACCGCGAAACCCGTGCCTCAGTAGGCGCGGGCCACGATCGCGATGTTGCCCGGCTGGTCGTCCGCCTCCGGGACGCCGCCGTCGGCGGTGACCAGGCAGCGCACCGACACGCCCTGCTCGGCGAGCTTGGCCTCGCCCTCGGGCCCGAGGTCCGCCCACGGGATCCGGCCCCACCCGGTGGCGGCGGCCTCGACGGCCTCGCCGATCGAGGTGACGTCGACGGTACGCGCGGCGCGGCGCTCCGCCGTCTGCGCGAGCAGCAGCGCCTGGTCCTCCTCGAGGACCGCGGTGACGGTCTCGACGACGGTGTCCAGCTGCACGGGGCTCTTGCCGCCCGCGATGCGGCGGGCCAGCATCGCGGTGCCGCCCTCGAGGTCGCGCGGCCCGATCTCGAGCCGGACCGGCACGCCCTTGAGCTCCCAGTCGACCGCGCGGCGGCCGAACGGGGTGTCGGTCTTGTCGTCGACGACGACGCGGACGCCGGCCGCCTTGAGCCGGTCGCCGAGCGCGCGCACGGCCTCGACCACGGCGTCGTCGCCCTTGATCGCCATGACGACGGCCTGCACCGGCGCGAGGCGCGGCGGAACGCGCAGGCCGTTGTCGTCGCCGTGGCTCATGATCAGGCCGCCGACCATGCGCGTGCTGACGCCCCACGAGGTCTGCCACACGTACTCGCGCTCGCCGCTGTCGGCGAGGTAGAGCGTGTTGAAGGCCTTGGCGAAGTTCTGGCCGAGCTCGTGCGAGGTGCCCATCTGGAGCGCCTTGCCGTCGCCCATCATGCCCTCGAGGGTGAGGGTGTTGATCGCTCCGGCGAACCGCTCGCGGGCGGTCTTGCGGCCGAGCACGACGTCGATGCCGAGCACGTTGCGCATGAAGTCGCCGTAGACCTCGCGGTGGATGCGCGACGCGTAGTCGCGGGCGTCCTCGTACGAGATGTGCGCGGTGTGGCCTTCCTGCCACAGGAACTCGGTGGTGCGCAGGAAGACGCGCGGGCGCATCTCCCAGCGGACGACGTTCGCCCACTGGTTGATGAGCAGCGGCAGGTCGCGGTACGACTGCACCCACTTCGAGAAGTACTCGTTGATGATCGTCTCGGAGGTGGGGCGGACCACGACGGGCTCTTCGAGCTGCTTGCCGCCGCCGTGCGTGACGACCGCGAGCTCGGGGCTGAAGCCCTCGACGTGCTCGGCCTCGCGGGTCAGGTAGTTCTCGGGGATGAACATCGGGAAGTACGCGTTCTGCGCTCCCGCGTCCTTGATCCGGGCGTCGACCTCGGACTGCATCCGCTCCCACAGCGAGTAGCCGTACGGTCGGATGACCATGGTGCCGCGCACCGGCCCGTTGTCCGCCAGCTCGGCCTTGCCGATGAGGTCCTGGTACCAGCGCGGGAAGTCGTCCGCCTGCGGGGTGAGGATGGGAGCCTTTGCCATGACGCCACATGGTACGGGCTCCCGACCCTCCTCCCGAACGGGCTTCACCTCAAGGTGAGCTCCGTCGGCTTCTCGGGCTTGATCGGATCGAACAGGTCGAGCAGTGCGGCCGCGGCCGCCTCGTCCCCGCGCACCGCGGCGGCGCCTCCGCGGGCGAACGCGGTACGCAGGTCGGCCGTGCCGAGGTGCAGTTCCTCGAGTGCGAAGCGGGTGATCTCGACGACGAGGTCGGCCTCGGCGGGGATCTCCGTGAGGAACCGGGCGACGCCGCGCCTGACGTGCAGCGCGACCTCCTCGGTGCCGTAGTGCTCGCCGCCGGTGACGCGCAGGCCGAGGATCCGGTCGACGTCGCCGCTGTCCTCGGCGCGCAGCCGGGTGGTGAACAGCTCGACGAGCCACGCGGCGCGGATGCGGGCGACGAGGTCGCGCGGCGCGAAGATCTGCGCGAAGTTGATGAACGGCAGGATCGGCTGGATCTTCTCCTCCAGCTCGTTCGCCGAACTCAGGTACCAGTTACGCCAGTTGATATTCATGTGCGCGTAGCCGAGGCGGCGGAAGCAGGCCGCCTTGAGCTGCCGGGCGTCCGTGTCGTCGCGGTCGGTGCGGGTGAGGTGGGTGGCGAGCTCGGCGGCCCACTGGAACTCGCCGGCGTCGTACGCCTCCCGGGCCGCGCCGAGCACCCGCTCGCGCCCGCCCATGAGCGCGACGGTGCGCCGCGCCGCCTCCGCGCGCGGCAACGGGTCCAGGTCGACGGGGTCGCCGCCGAACCAGCCGAGGTAGCCGAAGAAGATCTGCCGCACGGTGTGCTTGACGGTGCCGTAGTACTCGCGCGCGTAGGGCTTGAACTCCGCCAGGTGCGCGGGCAGTTCGACGGCCTCGGCGAGCTCGTCCGGGGTCAGGCCCTGGTTCATCAGGCGCACGGTCTGGTCGTGGATGTACTGGATGCAGTCGCGTTCGACGCCCAGCACCTCCTCGACGGCGTCGGCGCCGGACACCGGCTGCCCGTGGCTGGGCACGAGGTGGTCGGCGCGGCAGGCGCGCAGCGCGTCGATGCTGCGCACCCACTGCATGGGGTCGCGGTAGCGGCAGCCGCGCAGCGTGTGGATGTTGGGCAGCGTCGGGCCCTGGATGGTGTCGCCGCACAGGACGACGCCGCTGTCGGGCAGGTGCACGCTGATCGCGTCGTCGGTCTCGCCGGGGTTGTGGAACATCCGGAGCCGCACGCCCGCGACGGTGACCTCGAGTTCGTCGTCGACGAGGTGGGTCGGCATGACGAACGACGGCTGGCCGACGCCGGCGTGCGGCCCGACCGCGTCGTTGCCGCCGCGGGTGTCCTCGGGGCCGAGCAGGTTGCCGAGCGAGTACACCGAGCGCAGGCCCATGATGTGCAGCGCGGGTCCCGACTGGTCGGTGAGGCTGTCGAGGAAGGTGCGGTGCGCGTACACCGCGACGCGGCCGGCGGCGGCGTCCTCGGCGGACACCCAGTGGCCGACGCCGTTGACGTGGTCGGGGTGGTGGTGGGTGACGACGACCGCGCGCACGGGCGCGGCGGGGTCCTTGAGGTGCGGGCGCAGCTCGGCCTCGATCGTGGCGGCCAGGTCGACGCCGCTGCCGGTGTCGACGACGACCAGGCCCTCGGGGCCCTCCACGACGATCGCGTTCGCGGACGACCAGCCGACCGCGACGTGCACGTGGTCCGCGACGGTGTAGACCCGCTTGTCGAAGTGCGCGGTGTGCGCCGCGAGCTCGGGGTGGATGCAGGGCTCCACCAGGTACGGGCCCACCGGGCTGTGCGACTCGCTCACGACGTGCTCCCCTTCCGGTCCTCCGAAACCCCGGAAGCTTGTCACGGGCAAGCAATCCGGGGAAGGGGCGCGGTCGGGGGCGCCGGGTCTCAGCCGAGGCCCGGCCACTCCTCCGCGGTCATCGCGAACCGCTCGTGGTCGCGCCACGCGCCGTTGATGTGCAGGAAGCGCGGCGAGAAGCCTTCGTGCCGGAAGCCGAGCCGCTTGGCCAGCGCGATCGACCGCTCGTTGCCCGGCTGGATGTTGACCTCCAGGCGGTGCAGTTCGAGGCCGCCGCGCGACGCCGGGGCGAACGCGCGGTCGACGACCAGGTGCAGGGCCTCGGTCATCCGGCCGGTGCCCGCGTACGGCAGGTAGGCGTCGTAACCGAGCGAGGCGTTGCGCCACCGGCCGCGCACGATGTTGGCCACCGTGACCTTGCCGGCCAGCGCGTCGTCCTCCAGGTCGACGACGAGGAACGTCCGCATGCCGGGGCCCTGAGCGGCCAGCATCTCCTGGAACCCCTCCGGGTCGGCCGGGTTCCACACGGTGATGTGGTCGAGGGAGCGCAGGACGGCCTCGCGGTACGCCGCGGCGTCGTCGTCGCGCACGGGCCGGACCCCGACCCGGTATCCCGGCCGGGTGAACGCGCTCATCCCCGCGTCCGCAGGGCCGACGGAGACTTCGAGCTGCCAGACGACATGAAGAACGGAGTATCCCCGCACGCACGGTCGCGGGGCCAAAGGTGAAGTGCCATCGCTCGCCGAGGCTACTTGAGGTAGTCCTCGAATCCCTTCGGAAGCTCGAACTTCGACGGGTCTGTGTCGTCGCCCGGCAGCTGGAACGCCCCGGCCGCGCGCTCCTCGCGCCGCTGCGCCGCCGCCAGCTCGTCCTGCTTGCGCTTCATCGGGTTGCCCGACTGGCGCTTGCCCTTGGCCTGCTTGGGCGCCTTCTTCTGCTTGCCGCCGCCCATGCCCGGCATCCCCGGCATGCCCGGGAAGCCGCCGCGGGCCATCGAGGTCATCATCTTGCGGGCCTCGAAGAACCGCTCGATCAGGTTGTTGACCTCGGTGACGGTGCAGCCGGAGCCCTTCGCGATGCGCGCACGCCGCGAACCGTTGATGATCTTCGGGTCGTCGCGCTCGCCCGGGGTCATCGACTTGATGATCGCCGCGACGCGGTCCAGGTCACGGTCGTCGATGTTGTCGATCTGCTCCTTCATCTGCCCCATGCCGGGCAGCATGCCGAGAAGCTTGGAGATCGACCCCATCTTCTTGACCTGCTCCATCTGCTGGAGGAAGTCCTCCAGAGTGAAGTCCTTGCCGCCCTTCTGGATCTTCTCGGCGGCCTTGAGCGCGACCTCGGCGTCGTACTTCTGCTCGGCCATCTCGATGAGGCTGAGCATGTCGCCCATGCCGAGGATGCGCGACGCCATGCGGTCCGGGTGGAACGCGTCGAAGTCGTCGAGCTTCTCGCCGTTGGAGGCGAACATGATCTGGCGGCCGGTGACCTGCGCGACCGAGAGCGCGGCACCGCCGCGCGCGTCGCCGTCAAGCTTGGAGAGCACGACGCCGTCGAAGCCGACGCCGTCGAGGAAGGCCTGCGCGGTCGTGACCGCGTCCTGGCCGATCATCGCGTCGACGACGAAGAGGATCTCGTCGGGCGACACCGCGTCGCGGATGTCCGCGGCCTGCTGCATCATCTCGGCGTCGATGCCGAGGCGGCCGGCGGTGTCGACGATGACCACGTCGTACTGCTTGGTGCGGGCGAACTCGATCGAGTCGCGGGCGACCTTGACCGGGTCGCCGACGCCGTTGCCGGGCTCGGGCGCGTAGACCGCGACGCCCGCGCGCTCGGCGACCACGCTGAGCTGGTTGACCGCGTTGGGGCGCTGCAGGTCGCAGGCCACCAGGAGCGGCGAGTGCTTCTGCGACTTGAGCCACTTCGCGAGCTTGCCCGCGAGGGTGGTCTTACCGGCGCCCTGGAGGCCCGCGAGCATGATCACGGTCGGCGGGTTCTTGGCGAACCGCAGCCGCCGGGTCTCGCCGCCGAGGATCTTGACGAGCTCCTCGTTGACGATCTTGACGATCTGCTGCGCCGGGTTCAGCGCCTGCGACACCTCGGCGCCGCGCGCCCGCTCCTTGATCTGCGCGACGAACTCGCGGACCACCGGCAGCGCGACGTCGGCCTCGAGCAGGGCGACCCGGATCTCGCGCGCGGTCGCGTCGATGTCGGCCTCGGAGAGCCGGCCCTTGCCACGGAGGTTCTTGAAGGTCGCTGCGAGGCGGTCGGAAAGAGTGTCGAACACGTCGGCAGTGGTCCTTCGTCACGAGTGATGGGGGTGCGAACCGTCCCAGCCTACCCGGGGTCGGTACGTGGCGGTTCAGCCCAGCGCCTTCTCCAACGACTTGGCGAGCCGCCGCGCGGTCTCCGGTTCCAGCGGCAGGCCGGACCCGTCCACCACGTAGAAGGCGTCCACGGCGTCGGCGCCGTGCGTGCTCACCCGGGCCTGGCGCACGCTGACCTGCGCCTCGGCGAGCGCCGTGCCGATGCGGTGCAGCAGCCCCGGGCCGTCGTGCGCGCGGACCTCCAGGACGGTGGCGGTCTCCGACGCGCCGCTCACCACCTCCACGCGCGGGGGCGCGGGGGTGGTACCGCGACGCGGCGCGTACGCCGCCTCACGCCGGGCGAGCTTGCCCGCGACGTCGAGGCCGCCGTTGAGCGCGCGGCGCACGTCCTCGCGCAGCGCGGCGGGGTCGGGCAGCGAGCCGAACTCGGTCTCGACCGTCCACACCGTGATGCCCGTGCCGTCGACGGTGTCCGCGACGGCCGAGCGCACGGTCAGCCGGTGCAGCGCGAGGACGCCGGCGGCCAGCGCCATCAGGCCGACCCGGTCGGGGGCCGCGACGGTGACCTCGGCGCCGTACGACAGCGGCTCCATGGTCACCGCGAAACCGCCCTCGGCGTGCCCGTCCAGGCGCAGCAGTGCGGTGTCGATCGGCGGTGCCGCCGTGGCTGGGCGCCCGGCGAGGACGAGCGACGCGCGCGCGACCAGGTCGCGGCACAGCGCGTCGCGGAACGCGCTCCATGCGGCGGGCCCCGTCGCTGCGGCGTCCGCCTCGGTGAGGGCGTGCAGGAGGTGCAGGGTCTCGACCGAGCCGACGGCCTCGGCGAAGGACGAGACGGTCACGGGGTCGTCGAGGTCGCGGCGGGTCGCGGTGTCGACGAGCAGCAGGTGGTGCCGGACGAGCGTGCCGATGACGTCGACGTCGTCCTTCGGGAAGCCCATGCGCGCGGCGGCCTCGCGCGCGATGACCTCGCCGCTGAGGCTGTGGTCGCCGGGCCAGCCCTTGCCGACGTCGTGCAGCAGGGCCGCGACGAGCAGCAGGTCGGGCCGGGACACGCGGCGGGTGAGCGCGGCGGCCTGCACGGCCGTCTCGACCAGGTGGCGGTCGACGGTGAACCGGTGGACGGCGTTGCGCTGCGGGCGGCAGCGGACCCGCTCCCAGTCGGGCAGCAGCCGGGTGATCAGCCGCCGGGACTCGAGGGCCTCCCACACCGGCAGGGCGCTGCGGCCGGCGCCGAGCAGCGCGACGAACGACTCGCGGACGGCGGGCGGCCACGGCTCGGGCAGCGCCGGGCAGTCGGCCGCGAGCCGGTCGACGGCGTGCCGGGACAGCGGCAGCCCGGCCTGCGCGGCCGCGGCGGCTGCGCGCAGCAGCAGTCCCGGGTCGCGGGCGGGCTGGGCGCTGTGCGCGAGGACGGCCTCGCCGCCCTGTTCGACGACGCCCTCGGCGAGCGGACGGCGCTCGGGCCCGGCCCCGCGCCCCCCGTTGCGCCCGCGCAGGATCCGGCGCACGGTTCCGCCGCGCGCCTCCAGGACCCGGTTGACCTCGCGCCACGTGACGTCGGACGCGTACGCGAGCGAGCGCGCCGCCTCGGAGACGCGGCGCAGCAGCGTGTCGGCGTCGAGCAGCCCGAGGGCGCGCGCGACCGGGTCCTGCTCCTGGAGCAGCAGCCGGTCGGCGGACCGGCCGGTGGTCAGGTGCAGCGCGTCGCGGACGTCGAGGAGGGTCGCGCGGGCGGCGTCCACCTCCTCGTGCGGGGCGTCGGCGACCCAGGACGCCGCGACGGCGCGCAGCGCGGCGGCGTCGCGCAGTCCGCCGCGCGCCTCCTTGAGGTCGGGTTCGAGCAGGAACGCGAGTTCGCCGTGCTGCTCGTGCCGCTCCCGCCCGGAGGCGCACAGCTCGGGCAGCCGTTTGGCGGCGCCGGTGCGCCACGCGGTGAGCGCGGCGGTGCGGACCTGGGCGGTGAGCGCGTCGTCGCCGGCGATGTGCCGGGCGTCGAGCAGGCCGAGGTGGACGCGCAGGTCGTCGGCGGCGGCGCGGCGGGCCTCGTCGGGGGTGCGGACGGCGTGGTCGAGCGGGGTGCCGGCGTCCCACACGGGGTACCAGACGGCGTCGGCGAGGGCCGCGATGTCGCGGTGGCCGTCGTGCAGCAGGAGGACGTCGAGGTCGCTGCCCGGGGACAGCTCGCGGCGGCCGTAGCCGCCGACCGCGACGAGCGCCACGCCCGCCTGTCGCCCCTCACCGCCCGTGTTCGAGAGCGCGTCGCGCACACCGCCCTTTGTGTCGCCCCCCGCCTCGGACAGCAGGTCGGTGAGCCAGCGGTCCGCGAGCGCCGCGAGCGCGCGTCTCCGCTCGTGGCCGCCCTGGCCGGTGTCGCCGAGGAGTTCCTCGCGGCCTCGGGTGTAGCGGTCGGTGGCGGGGCTCGGACTCGCCACGGCGGCCTCCTGGGGGTGCGGAGCGGGTTCCTGGCTCAGGGCGGGTGCGCCGCAAGCCCGCCCGCCTGGTGGCGGTGCGGGCTCGCGGCTGGTGTCCTGCGGTGGTGCGGGCCGAGGCGTCAGAGCGCTTCGGGCCCACGCTCCCCGGTACGGACCCGGACGACACTCTCGACCGGGACGACCCAGGCCTTGCCGTCACCGATCTTGCCGGTGCGGGCGGCCTTGACGATCACCTCGAGGAGCTCCTCGGCGTCGTCGTCGTCCGCGACGACCTCGACGCGGACCTTGGGGACGAGGTCGACCTGGTACTCGGCGCCCCGGTAGACCTCGGTGTGGCCGCGCTGCCGGCCGTAACCGCTGGCCTCGGTGACGGTCAGGCCGTGCACGCCGTAGGCCTGCAGCGCGTTCTTGACGTCGTCGAGCCGGTGCGGCTTGATCACCGCGGTGATGAGCTTCACGCGTCCACCTTCGTTTCCGTCGCGGCCGGGGAGGCGGGGGCGGCGGTGGCGACGCCGGCACCCGCCGGGCGGAGCGAGCCGCCCATGGTGGCGAAGTCGTACGCCGTCTCGGCGTGCTCGACCTGGTCGACGCCGGTGACCTCGTCGTCCTCGGAGACCCGGAAGCCCATGACCTTGTCGATCACGAAGCCGAGGGCGAAGGCGACCACGAACGAGTAGACCAGGACGATGCCGGCACCCGCGGCCTGGCGGCCGAGCTGGGTGACGCCGCCGCCGTAGAACAGACCCGCCTCGGCGCCGTTGGTGTAGACGGTGCCGACCATCTCCTTCGTGGCGAAGAGGCCGATGAGGAGCGTGCCGACGATGCCGCCGACCAGGTGGACGCCGACGACGTCGAGCGAGTCGTCGAAGCCGAGCTTGTACTTCAGGCTGATCGCCAGGGCGCAGACGGCACCGGCGATGAGGCCGATCGCCAGCGAGCCGAGCGGGCTCACGGACGCACAGGCCGGGGTGATCGCGACGAGGCCGGCGACCGCGCCGGACGCCGCGCCCAGCGTGGTGAAGTGGCCGTCGCGGATCTTCTCGACGACGAGCCAGCCGATGACGGCGGCGGCGGTGGCGGCCTGCGTGTTGATGAAGACCATCGAGCCGGCGCCGTTGGCGGCCAGCGCGGAGCCGGCGTTGAAGCCGAACCAGCCGAACCACAGGAGGCCGGCGCCGAGCATCACGAACGGCACGTTGTGCGGACGCATCGGGTCCTTGCGCCAGGCGACGCGCTTGCCGAGCACGAGGGCGAGGGCGAGGGCCGCGGCACCCGCGTTGATGTGCACCGCGGTACCGCCCGCGAAGTCCATGACGTGCAGCTTCGCGTTGATGTAGCCGTTCGGCGAGAACACCCAGTGCGCGACGGGGAAGTACACGATCGTCGACCACACGGCGACAAAGAGCGTCCACGCGGTGAACTTGGCGCGGTCGGCGATGGCGCCGCTGATGAGCGCGGGCGTGATGATCGCGAACATGAGCTGGAACGCGACCACGGCGATGGTGGGCACCCCGGTGGTGAGGTACTGCCCGTCCATCATCGAGATGTCGTGCAGCGCCCACTGCTTGAAGCCGCCCCAGACGGAGCTGCCGTCGGGGGCGTCGTTGGCGTTGCCGAACGCGACCGACCAGCCGTACAACACCCACAGCACGGTCACGACCGCGATGCAGATGAAGTTCATCATGAGCATGTTCAGGACGCTCTTGGCCCGCACCATGCCGCCGTAGAAGAACGCCAGGCCCGGCGTCATCAACAGCACCAGTGCAGAGCTCACGAGTACGAAGGCGGTGTTACCCGTGTCCATACTCTGCCTCTCTTCTCCGGGGCCCCGGCCGACCTCCGGGGCTCATGGGAAGAACCTTCGAGGCGTGAAGTTTCACGGCGTGTCGCGCCGTGTTTCACACAGGTGACGGTTGCCGCACGAGTGTTTCGGCGGCGTGAACGGCCGCGCACGCCCGCGCCGGGAGGCCCGCCGCGGGGCGGCGCGGCGGTTTCCGGCCAGGGGGCGTACGCCGCCGGCGGCCCACCCGGCAGTACTCCACCGTATGGTCCGCGCCCGCCCCGAAGCGGACCCGCGAACACCGGATCGGCACAGGTCAGACGCGGATACGAACGGCCCGAGAAACGCAGACCGGACAGTTGGCAAAGCCTGGGGGGCACGGTGAGACGGATCACTCGAATGCATTGACATTGATCGCGCTCACTGCCGTAATTAATCACCGCGCTTAACTGACGGCCCGTCATGGCACGTGTCACCAGCCGGAATACGTCCGCCACGCGCACCCGCTCCATCCTGTTCGAATCTGTCCCGTTTACGACAGGCGACGGGTCAGCAGACCAGTCAGCCGACCAGACCTGCGAGAGGGGGTGACGCCGTCGTGTGGCGCCTGCTCGGTCGCAAGGTCCTCCATCTGATACCGGTGTTGTTCCTGGTCACGCTCGCCACCACCGCGATGCCGGACATGCTGAAACTCGGCGATTCGTCCGCGACTCCGGTGGCGCCGAAGATCACCATGGATATGAAGCCCGAGGACATCAAGAAGCTCGAACACGAGTACGGCTACGACAAGCCGCTCCTCGAGCGCTACGGGACCTGGGTCAAGGACGCGGTCACCGGTGACTTCGGCACCTCGATGGCCACGGACCAGCCGGTGATCGACGGCATCAAGGAGCGTTACCCCGTCACCCTCGAACTCGCCCTCGCCGCACTGATCATCGCGCTCGGTGTCGCGGTGCCGCTGGGCGTGTGGGCGGCGGCGAAAGCCGGCCGAATACCCGACAAGGTGCTCGGCGGCGTGTCGTCCGGACTCCTCGCGGTACCGCCGTTCGTCAGCGCGATCCTCCTGGTCTACCTCTTCTCGGTGCCCGGCGTGATCTCACCGGTGTTCCCGAACCTGAGCACCGACCTCGGCACCGCGAACTTCATCGACGGGCTCGAGTACCTGTGGCTGCCGGCCATCGTGCTCGCCCTCGCGGAAATCCCGCAGTTCCAGCGGCTGCTGCGGAGCGACATGCTCGGCACACTGCAGGAGGACTACATCCTCACGGCGCGTTCGAAGGGTCTTTCCGCGCCGTACGTGCTCTTCCGCCACGCGCTGCGGCCCTCGTCGTTCTCGCTGATCACGATTTCCGGCCTTACGCTCGGCCGGCTGATCGGCGGCACGGTGATCGTCGAGTTCTACTTCGGCATCCCGGGCCTGGGCCAGAGCATCGTCAACGCGATCAACGCGAAGGACATCCCGACCGTGCAGGGCACGGTCGTGGTCATCGCCGTCGGCTATGTGGTGCTCAACGCCCTGGTCGACATCGGATACATGCTGATCGACCCGAGAGTGAGGGCGCGATGAGCCTCACCCAGACCGAGAACAGCCTGGGGCTCACGGAATCCGGCGTCGAGACGCCGGGCGAGGCCGCCGCCGAGATCAAGGGCAAGCGCAAGAAGGCCGGACTGCTGTGGTGGTTCGCCTGCGCGTGGCTCGGGATCATCGTGCTGATGGTGGTGTTCGCCGACCTGCTGCCGAACCCGTACGACCAACCGGTCCCGGACGCGAGCGCGCACGAGTCGCCGTTCTCGTCGTGGCCGGAGTTCCTCGGCACCGACTACCTCGGCCGCAGCACGCTGTCCCGCATCGCGGCCGGCGCGCGCACCTCCGTGACCGTGGCGACCATCCCGGTCGCGTCGGGCATCCTCATCGGCGGCCTGCTCGGCCTGGTGTCCGCGTACTTCCGCGGCACCACCGAGGCGGTCATCGACATCTTCGCGGACGCGCTGCTCGCGTTCCCGCCGCTGCTGCTCCTGCTGATGATGTCGTCGGTGCTGTACCCGCCGAGCGTCTGGACGATCACCCTCGGGCTCGCGATCCTGACGGTCCCCGGCTTCTACCGCCTCACCAAGGCCAACGCCATCGCGCAGTCGAAACGCGAGTACGTGGTGGTCGCCAAGGCGATGGGCGCGCGGCCCGGCCGGATCATGTTCAAGGAGCTCATGCCGAACACGGTGGCCACGATCCTGTCGTACGCCGTGATCGTGATGGCCGTGATGATCGTCGCCGAGGGCTCGCTGTCCTTCCTCGGCGTCGGCGTCCCGGACCCCGAGCCCAGCTGGGGCGGCATGGTCTACAAGGAGAAGGACAACCTGGAGGACTACCCCGGCCAGGTGTTCGTGCCCTGTGCCGTGCTGTTCCTGACGGTCTTCTCGCTGAACGTGATCGGCGACCGGCTGCGCTCGAAGTTCGACGTCCGCGACTCGAACCTCTAAGTCCGACAACCTCAAGTCTCGACAGACGGGACCGCACTGATGGACCGGAACAAAGACGCCTCGGCGTCGGACGTCCCGCTCCTTGAGGTCGAGGACCTCAAGGTTCACCTGAACACACCGCGCGGCACGCTCAAGGCGGTCGACGGCGTCTCCTTCCGTATCGGGAACGGCCAGACGCTCGGCCTCGTGGGCGAGTCCGGCTCCGGCAAGTCGATGCTCGTCCGCTCGCTCATGGGCATCAGCCCTTCGATCGCGAAGATCAGCGGCAGCGTCAAGCTGAGCGGCGCCGAACTGGTCGGCATCCCGCGCAAGCAGGCGCGCGCCGTCTGGGGCAACCGCGTCGCGATGGTCTTCCAGGACCCGATGACGTCGCTGAACCCGGTGGTCCGCATCGACCGGCAGCTGACCGAGTCGATGCGCGAGCACCTGGACATGTCGCGCGCCGACGCCCGGACCCGCGCCGTCGACCTGCTCAAGCTGGTCGGCATCCCGGAGCCGGAGAAGCGCGCGAAGCAGTACCCGCACCAGCTGTCCGGCGGCATGCGCCAGCGCGTCACCATCGCCATGGCGCTGGCCTGCGACCCGGACCTGCTGATCGCGGACGAGGCGACCACCGCGCTCGACGTGACGGTGCAGCGCCAGATCCTCGACCTGCTCCAGGAGATCCAGGCCGACCGCGGCATGGGCATGATCCTGGTGAGCCACGACCTGGGCGTGGTGGCCGGCCGCACCGACGAGATCGCGGTCATGTATGCCGGCCGCATGGTCGAACACTCCCCCACGCAGGACCTGTTCGCGCACCGCAGGCACCGGTACACCGAGGCGCTGCTCGCCGCGGTGCCGCGCCTGGACGTGCCGAAGGACCAGCGGCCCCGGCCGATCCCGGGCAGCCCGCCGGACCTGGTCACCTTCAAGGGCGGCTGCGCGTTCGCGGCCCGCTGTACGGCCGCGGACGACGTGTGCCGCACCGAACGCCCGGTGATGACCGCCAACGGCAACCCGCGGCACCTGTCCGCGTGCCACCACCCGGTGGCCGTCGGCGGGGAGACCGAGGCCGCCGAAGTCGAGGGGGCCGTCAAGACCGCCGAGGTCGAGGAGGCCGTCAAGGCCGCCGAGGCCGAGGACACCGAGGCGACCGACGTGTCCGAGGCGCCTGAGACGTCCGAGGCCGCCGACTCGACCGCCGAGGTCGAGGAGGCCGAGGAGGCCGCCGAAGTCGAGGAGGCCGACGCGCCGGAACCGGTCGAGACGTCCGAGACGTCCGAGGCCGCCGAAGCGGGCGACGCCGCGGACGAGGCCGACGACGAGGCCGAGGCCGAGGCCGAGGACGCGAAGCCCAGCCTGAGCAAGGAGGTTCCGGCATGACCGCCGAGACCAGCCCCGAGACCGGTGAGCCGACCGGCTCGGCGACCGGCACCGCCACCGCCGGTGACACGGCCGTGTCCGACGACGTGCTGCTCAGCGTCAACGACCTGGTGCAGCGGTTCCGGGTGCCGGGCGGTGTGGTCAACGCGGTCGCGGGCGTGAGCGTCGAGCTCAAGCGCGGCAGGACGCTCGGCCTGGTCGGCGAGTCGGGCTGCGGCAAGTCCACGCTGGCGCGCGCGATCCTGCAGCTGACCACGCCGACCTCGGGCTCGGTGGTGTTCGACGGGCAGGACCTGACCAAGCTGTCCAAGGACGGCCTGCGCACCATGCGCCGGCGCATCCAGATGGTGTTCCAGGATCCGATCTCGGCGCTCAACCCGCGCCGCAAGATCAAGGACATCGTCGCCGAGGGCCTGGTCATCTCCGGCACGCCGACCGCTGAGATCGGGCCGCGGGTCGCGGACATGCTGCGCAAGGTGGGCCTGGACCCGGACTTCGTGTCCGAGCGCCGCCCGCACCAGTTCTCCGGCGGCCAGTGCCAGCGGATCGCGATCGCGCGCGCCATGGTGGTCAACCCGGACCTGCTGATCTGCGACGAGCCGGTCGCGTCGCTGGACGTGTCGGTGCAGGCGCAGGTGCTCGACCTGCTGGACGAGATGAAGGGGTCCACCGGCGTCTCGATGATCTTCGTGGCGCACGACCTCGCGGTGGTCCGGAACATCAGCGACGAGGTCGCGGTGATGTACCTGGGCACGATCTGCGAGACGGGCGACACCGCGGCGATCTACGACTCGCCCGCGCACCCCTATACACGCGCGCTGCTGGACGCGGTCCCCGCGCCCGACCCGGGCGCGTCGCACTCGGGGCCCGCGCTCAAGGGCGAGATCCCCTCGCCGATGCGGCCGCCGAGCGGCTGCCGGTTCCGCACGCGCTGCCCGCTGGCCACCGACCGGTGCGCCGAGGAGGTCCCGCAGCTGCGCGAAGTGGCGCCGGGGCACCGGGTGGCGTGCCACTTCCCGCTCGTCGGCGACGACGTGCCGAAGGAGGCCGCCGCCGCCGGCTGACGGGGCGTCATCGCCCATACCGGACAGGGCCCTTGGGGCCCGCACAGGGTTCGATCGCCGGGCCGCGGAGCAGTGTGCTCCGCGGTCCGGCGTCGCACGTTCCACGCCAGAACCCGACTTCTCCAACGATTCGGGACGCAATGCCGCACTACCGCTCTGTAACACCGTTATAGTGAGGAACCCTCAAGCAGTGGCACTCGCACGGCCTACGCTCCGACCCGCGTCATCCCGCCGCACGTTGTCCGCCCGGCTCCGAAAACCGCTCGTCGTCGTCGCCGCGGCCACCGCGCTGCTGGCCGCCGGCTGCGCGTCCGACGACTCCGGCAAGCCGTTCGCCGCGGACACCCCCAAGCCCGGCGGGAGCATGACGATCCTGCTGCCCGGCGAGGCACGCGGCCTCGACCCGTTCTCCGCGAGCTACATCAACGTCACCGACGGAAACCGCATGGCGGCGCTGTACGACATGCTCGTGTGGACCGACCCCACGACCGGCTCGGTCCAGCCGCAGATCGCCTCGAACCTCGCCCCCGTCGACAACACCTCCAAGGTGTGGATGCTGACGCTGCGCGACGGCGTCAACTTCTCGGACGGCGAGCCGTACGACGCCGCCGCGGTCAAGACGAACTGGGACCGGCACGCCGACCCCGCTGCGCAATCGGTTCAGCGGGCCTCCGCGGCCGGCCTGTCGACACGTGTCGTGGACAAGCTGCGCCTGGAGATCACCCTCCCCCAGCCCAACGCGAACTTCGACCGCATGGTGGCGCGCAGCCTCTCGTTCATCGCGTCGCCGAAGTCGATCGCGAGCGGCAAGATGTCCGAGGCGCCGATCGGCGCGGGGCCGTTCGTGCTCAAGCCCGGCAACTGGGTCAAGAACAGCACGCTCACCCTCGACCGCAACCCCGACTACTGGAAGAAGGGCGCACCCTACCTGGACCGGCTGGTCTTCAAGGTCGACCCCGACCCGGTGCACTCGGTCGGCGCCGTCGACCGCGGCGAGGCGGACGCCACCACGGTCGTCGACCCGCTCGCCGCCGACGCGGCCAAGCGCGCGGGCCTGGGCACCGAGCCGCTCTCCCTCTCGGGCGGCCAGATGCTCTCGTTCAACACCGCCAAGGGCCCGTTCGCGACCGTCGAGGCGCGGCACGCGGTGGCGTACGCGCTGAGCGGCGAGGCGATCAACCAGCAGGTCTTCCAGGGCACCGGCACCGTCGCGCGCGGCATCTTCTCCTCCAACAGCCCGCTGGCGAACATCCAGTTGACCGCGCCGGACAACAACCCGGCCGAGGCCGCCCGGCTGTTCGACAAGCTGACCGCGAACGGCAGCAAGCCGCTCAACGCCACGCTGATGATCCCGAACGTCCCCGCCTCGGTGAAGATCGCGCAGTACGTGCAGGCGACGCTCAACACCTACCGCGGCGTCAAGGTCAACGTCGAGATCCTCGACCTGCCGACCTTCATCTTCCGCTCCAACATCGACCGCCGGTTCGACGTCAAGATCGACCAGGTGTGGCTCGACGACCCGGAGCCCGGCCTGTTCGGCTTCCTCCAGGGCGACAACCCGGCCAACTGCTGCTTCTACAACAACCCGCAGGTCAACGACGCACTCATGAAGGCCCGTACGACGACGGACACTTCGCAGCGCCGCGAGGCCTACACGCAGGTCCAGGTCGCGCTCAACACCGACATGCCCGTATGGGTCTACCAGGAGGCCGTGGCGCTGGGTGTCTACGCGCCGAGAATCACGGGCGTGCAGCTGTTCAACGACGGGGTGTTCCTCGTCGACCGCATCGGTATGCGCAAGTGAACCCGGGACGGCTGCGGGACCTGTCCCCCTCCCCGCGATGGACCCGCTCCGCGTAAGGCAGTAGAAAGGGGCAGCCTGCGGTCCACGAGAAGGCCGGGCGAACCGCGTTTCCCGCGCGGTTCGCCCGGCCTGCCCGTTCCCGCGAGCGCGGCGCCGGCACTCCCGGCACCGCGGTACGGCCTTCCTCCGGCCGTACCGACACGAAGTACGCATGGCACAGAACCACGCACCACCCGGCACCGGGCGGCCGGTCCTCCCCCGAAGGAACACCGCCCGCGTGCCGGCCCCGCGCACCACCGCCGCCCGCTGCAACGGACGGCCCGTCAGGTGAAGGTTGGCCCGCAGTGAGTCGTATTTCCCGCGCTACCCGAATACCCCGGTCGCCGCGGCGGAACACCGCGTTCCGGCGCGGCCGGCTGGTCGCATCCGCTGTCGCACTGGGCATCCTGATCTCCGGGTGCGGCAGCTCGGACAGTGCTCCGCCCAGTCCCGCGGGCACCCCCCGCAAGGGCGGATCGCTCACCCTGACCCTGCCCGGCGAGGCCGCGAGCTTCGACCCGGCGCAGACGTCGTTCGTCAACGTCGCGGACGGCAGCCGCATGTCGGCCGTCTACGACTCCCTGGTGTGGACCGACCCGACCACCGGCGCGGTCCAGCCGAAGATCGCCGAGAGCCTGGCCCCCGAGGACCCGCAGGCGTCCAAGTGGCTGCTGCGGATCCGGCCCAACGTGAAGTTCAGCGACGACACGCCGTACGACGCGGCGGCCGTGAAGGCGAACTGGGACCGGCACGCCGACATGGCGGTCGCCTCCTTCCAGGCCCCCGCCGCTTTCGGTATCGCGAAAACCGAGGTGGACGCGGCCAATCCGCTGGTCCTGCACATCACGCTGAAGGCGCCCAACGCGAACTTCGACCGCAGTGTCGCGCGCAATCTGTCCTTCAACGTGTCACCGACCGCAATGAAGGCGGATCCTGGAGCCATCCGCCTCAAGCCCGTCGGTGCGGGTCCCTTCATCCTCAAGGAGTGGATCCCGAACGAGCGCCAGGTCTTCGTTCGTAACCCGAACTACTGGCAGAAGGACAAGGGGCTGCCCTACCTCGACCAGCTCATCATCCGGGTCGACATCGACGTCAAACGCGGCGTCGAATCGCTCGGCAAGGAATCCGACATCAGCATGACCGTCGACCCGAAGAACATCGCGCTCGCCCGCAGCAAGGGGCTGGGCGTCGAGGAACTGAAGCTCAACGGCGGCGCGATGATCCTGTTCAACACCCAGAGCGGGCCGTTCTCGGACGTCAAGGCGCGCCGCGCGGTGGCACTCGCTCTCAACAGCGCCGAGATCAACGACAAGTTCTACGACGGCACGGGGACCCCGGCCAAGGGCATCTTCAGCTCGTCGTCGCCGCTCGCCAACATCCAGCTCACGGCGCCGGAGAACGATCCGGCCGAGGCGGCGAAACTGTTCGACGAGGTGACCAAGAACGGCACCAAGCCGCTCGAGTTCACCTATATCGCTCCGTCGGCGCCCACCACCGTGGACGTCGCTCGGTTCATACAGCAGAAGCTCAGCGCCTACCGAGGCGTGACCATGAAGATCCAGCAGGTCGACATCCCGACCTACATCCGCACCGTACGCGCGCGTTCCAGCGCGTGGAGCGCAGCCGTCGGCCAGCAGTGGATCGACGATCCGGAGCCCGGCATCTACGACATGCTGCACTCCACCAGCTTCGCCAACTCGTCGGCTCTGGCGGACCCGGAGATCGACGCGGCGCTCGAGGACGCCCGCAGGTCGACCGACACCGAACGGCGACGCGACGCGTACACGCGGCTTCAGGTCCAGCTGAACAAGCAACTGCCGTTCTGGGTGTACCAGGAGGCCACCGCGGCCGCCGTGTACACCGGCAAGGTGACCGGTCTCCAACTGTTCAACGACGGACTGATCCTGTGGGACCGGATCGGACTGCACCGCTAGCGCACCCATGCGCCGCCCCGGGCCGAACCCGGCCGCGGGCGGCGCCCGAGTCCGACACCTGACCGACGGCAGTGCCGCGGGGCTCCCGGCCCGTTCCCGGGCCCCGCACACGCACCACCGCACTTCGAGCACTTCCTGCACAGCACGACCGCGCCCCGCGCACCCGGCTCACCGCCGGGAGCGCGGGGCGCGGCCCGCCTATCCGCAGAGAGTCCACGACAGGTGGAGGTAGACCGTCCGTGATTCGGCACGACCGTAGATGGGGGACCCGCAGGCGCGTCCTGCGGAGAGCACGGATCGGCTGCGTCGCGGCCGTACTCGTCCTGCTCGCCGGCTGTTCCCAGGGCGGCGACAAGACCGCACCGGATCCGAAGGGCACGCCCCGCAAGGGGGGCTCCCTGACGATGGTGCTGCCCGGCGACTCACGCGGGCTGGACCCGTACACCGCGAGCGCCAACAACGTCGCCGACGGCAGCAGGCTGTCGGCGCTGTACGACGTCCTGCTGTGGACCGACCCGACGACCGGCGGCGTGCAGCCGCAGCTGGCCGAGTCACTCAGCCCCGAGGGCGTGGACACCTCCTCGTGGGTGCTGACGCTCCGTCCGGGGGTCCGCTTCACCGACGGCGCGGAGCTCAACGCGGAGGCCGTCAAACGGGCCTGGGAGGCCCATCTCAAGCCGCAGCTGCGCTCGATCAGCGCGGTGCTCGTCACGACGCTCAAGCTGACCGTCGTGGACAACCTGCGGCTGCGCATCAAGCTGCCGGCGCCCAACGCGAACTTCGACCGCGCGGTCACCCGCAACCTGAACTTCATCCCGTCGCCGCGCACGCTCGAGACGGACCAGTCGATCGCCGCGTCGGCGAAGGCGCCGGTCGGCGCCGGACCGTTCAAGCTGCGCGAGTGGGTGCCCGGCCAGCGGATGACGTTCGACCGCAACCCGGACTACTGGCAGAAGGACCGCCCCTACCTGGACTCGGTGACGTTCGTCGTCAACCCGGACACGGCGCAGGCCGCGAAGACCATCGACGCCGGCAAGGCCGACATCACCGTCAGCACCGACATGCTGCTGATCAACGAGGCGCGGCAGCGCGGCCTCGCGGTCGGCGACATCCCGCTCAACGGCGGCCTGATGATCGCGTTCAACATGCGCAAGAACCGCGCGTTCGCCAATCCGGACCTGCGCCGCGCGGTCGTGCTGTCACTGAGCACCGACGCCATCGACAAGCGGTTCTACGCGGGCGCGGGCGCGCCGGCGAAAGGCATCTTCGGCTCGTCGTCGCCGCTCGCCAACATCCAGCTCTCCGCGCCGCAGAACGAGCCGGAGACCGCCGCGACGCTGTTCGCCTCGCTCACCGACAACGGCCGCAAGCCGATCGACATCACCTACGTCATCCCGCGCAGCCCCAAGGCCGAGGCGATCGCGCAGTACATCAAGGAGACCGTGGAGAAGGCCTCGAACGGCGGGGTGCGGTGGAAGATCGAGAGCGAGGACATCCCGAACTTCATCAAGCGCACGTCGGGCGAGGCGAACTTCGACGCGTCGGTGTACCAGATCTGGGCCGAGGACCCGGAGCCGACGATCTACCAGTTCCTGCACTCCAAGGGCGGCTACAGCAACATCACCGGCTACAACAACGCGGACGTCGACGCGGCGCTGGACTCGGCGCGGCAGGCCACCAGCCAGTCGGCCCGCAGCGAGGCGTACACACGCCTGCAGGTCGAGGTCAACCGGGACCTGCCGTACTTCGTGTACCAGGAGGCGGTCGCGGCATACCTCTGCGCACCGCGTCTGACGGGCGTTCAGCTGTTCAACGACGGGGTGCTGCTGTTCGACCGGATCGGTCTACGCGCGTGAGCCGACCGGGGTGAATCAGGCCGGGCCCGCCGACCGGCGGAGGAGTCGGCGGGCCCAGCTACACACCGTTGCCGTCGCTCGATGGGACATCCAAATCTGACGATGTAACAGATCTGCGTCGCGACGTGCCTTCCACGCGGTCGCCGCCTACGGTTGCCCCCACAGCTCCACCGGTTCACCGGCACAACCTGTTCGCCAGTACAGCTCCACCGTCCCACCAGCAAGCGCACGCACTTTGCACAGTCGCCTGGAGGAGGCAAGAACGGTGTCAGCACAACGTACAAAGGTTCGACCCGGGATCGGCGCGCTCGCCGGTCGCCGTGGCGCGGCGGTCGCGGGCCTCCTGGCCCTCGGCCTGGCCGTGACCGCCTGCGGGGGCGGGTCCAAGAACGACAAGAAGGGCGGCGGCGCGCCGACCGGGCCGGCCAAGTCCGGCGGCACCATCACGATGCTCGCGGTGCAGGACTCCGCATCGCTGGACCCGTTCCGCACGTCGTACGTGGCGGTGGCGGACGAGCCCCGGATGGCCGCGCTGTACGACCCGATGTTCTACATCGACCCCAAGACCCACAAGGTCACCCCGCACCTCGGCGAGTCGCTCACCACTGCCGACAACGGCACGACCTGGACGCTCAAGCTCAAGCAGGGCGTCCAGTTCAGCGACGGCACGCCGTTCGACGCGGCCGCGGTCAAGGCCAACTACGACGCCCACCTGAACCCGGCGACCAAGTCCGTGCACCTGGGCACCGTGGCGACCTTCAAGACCGAGGTCACCGATCCGCTGACACTGACGCTCACTCCGCAGGGCGCGCCCAACCCCAACCTGGACCGGGCGATCGCGACCGAGCTGACCTACATCGAGGCCCCCTCGGCACTCGCCAAGGGCCCCGACGAGTACGGCTCGCACCCGGTCGGCGCGGGCCCGTTCATGCTGAAGAACTGGGTGCGCGGCAACGCGCAGGAGTTCGTGAAGAACCCCAACTACTGGCAGAAGGACAAGGGTCTGCCGAAGCTGGACGGCTTCACGATCAAGAACGTGCCGGACATCAAGCAGCAGTACAACAGCGTCAAGTCCGGCACCGCCGACCTGTTCGTCAGCTCGGACCAGAACCTGCTCAACCAGGCGGCCAAGGAACTGCACGTCAACGAGTTCAAGACCGACGGCGGCCAGATGGTGCAGTTCAACCTGGCCAAGCCGCCGTTCAACGACCCGCGGGCGCGCCGCGCGATAGCCCTCGCGCTGGACCCGGCGGACATCCCGAAGACCCTGAACAACGGCTACATACCGGCCAAGGGCTTCTTCAACCAGTCGGGCCCGTTCGCCGACCCGGCGGTGACCCAGCCGGCGCAGAACAAGGCCGAGGCGCAGTCGCTGTTCGACCAGCTCGCCGCCGAGGGCAAGAAGGTCGACTTCAAGTACCTGGTGCCGCAGAACCCGTCGTCCGTCGCGGTCGCCGAGTGGATGCAGAGCCAGCTCAAGTCCTTCAACAACGTGTCGATGTCGATCGACTCGGTGGAGATCGGCCAGTACATCGTGAAGTACGCGATCCAGCGCGACTTCCAGGCGATGCTGTTCCAGCAGTGGGTCGTCGACCCCGAGCCCGTGGTCTTCGGGGCGCTCTTCTCCAAGAGCTTCCTGAACTTCATCGGCTGGAACAACCCGCAGGCCGACGCGGCGCTCGCGGCCGGGCGGGCGAGCACCGACCCGGCGGTGCGCAAGCAGGCGTACTCGGACCTGCAGAAGGCGCTGGTCTCCGACCTGCCGATCTGGGTGTACGCCGAGTCGTCGAACGGCCCGATCTACAACGACAAGGTGACCGGCGTCGAGCAGTACAACGCCGGGGTGTTCTTCATGGACCGGATCGGCAAGAAGTAGCGCTTCCCGGACGGCAGCTGAGCTGACTGCTCGTCACATCTGGTGAACCCGCGGCGCCCCTCCGTTCAAACGGAGGGGCGCCGTCGTATGTCCGGAAAGCGACCAGGAAACTTGACTCTGTAACAGATCGGCTTCGGAAGCGTGCATGTTCCGCCAACTGCTCCTACGGTGTGCCCCAGTGCCAAGATCAGTGATCGGCGGAGGTGGCAAGGCGTGTCAGCACGACGCAAGGCGCACGACAGCACGACGCACGACAGCACGACAGGTACGACCGAACTTCGTACGGAGGGCGCGATATCCCGCGGGAGCGGGCTCGCCCGGCTCCGCTCGCGCGGCGTGGTCGTCGCCGGCATAGCGGCCCTCGCCCTGACCGCCACCGCGTGCGGCGGCGACAAGGACAAGAAGAAGGACGCGAGCGCCTCGGGCGCCCCGGCCGCGGGCAAGTCCGGCGGCAAGGTGACCATGCTCGCGGTCCAGGACTCCAAGAGCCTGGACCCGTTCCGGACCTCGTACGTGGCGGTGGCGGACGAGCCCCGGATGGCGGCGCTGTACGACCCGATGTTCTACATCGACGCGAAGAGCGGCAAGGTCGTGCCCTTCCTGGCCGACTCGCTCACCTCCGCCGACAACGGCGCGACCTGGACGCTCAAGCTCAAGCAGGGCGTGCAGTTCAGCGACGGCACGCCGTTCGACGCCGCGGCCGTCAAGCTCAACTGGGAGACGCACGCCAAGCCGGAGACGCAGTCGCTGCACCGCGCGTACGCCGCGGAGCTCGGCATCGAGGTCGTCGACCCGCTGACCCTCAAGGTCACGCCGCCGCGCATGCCGAACCCGAACTTCGACAAGACGGTCGCGCAGCACCTCTCGTACATCGAGGCACCCTCGGCCATCAACAAGGGCCTCGACGCCGCGGGCACCGCCCCGGTCGGCGCCGGCCCGTTCATGCTGAAGAGCTGGACGCGCGGCAGCGCCCAGGAGTTCGTGAAGAACCCGAACTACTGGCAGAAGGACAAGGGCCTGCCCAAGCTGGACGGCCTGACCATCAAGAACGTCCCGGACCTGACGCAGCAGCTCAACTCGGTCAAGTCCGGCTCCGCCGACATCTTCATGAGCTCGGACCCGAAGGCGCTGTCCGAGGGCAAGAAGGCCGTCCAGGCCCAGGTGCAGGAGGACCTCGGCGGCCAGCTGCTCGGCTTCAACATGGCCAAGGCGCCGTTCGACGACCAGCGCGCCCGCCGTGCGATCGCGCTCGCGCTCGACCCGAACGACATCCCGAAGACCCTCGACAACGGGTACGTCCCGGCGAAGAGCTTCTTCAACACCTCGTCGGCGTTCTTCGACCCGCAGTACGTGCAGCCGGCGCCGAACAAGGACGAGGCGCAGTCGCTGTTCAACGCGCTCGCCGCGGAGGGCAAGAAGGTCGACTTCACGCTGCTGGTGCCGAAGAACCCGGCCGCCGACAAGGTCGCCGAGCTCTTCAAGAGCCGCCTGGAGGCGTTCCAGAACGTCTCGGTGAAGATCGACTCGATCGAGATCGGCCAGTACATCGTCAAGTACGCGATCCAGAAGGACTTCCAGGGCATCCTGTTCCAGCAGTGGCTGCTCGACCCCGAGCCGGAGATGTTCAACACCTTCATCTCGCCGAGCCCGCTGAACTACTTCGCCTGGAAGAACCCGAAGGCCGACGCCGCGCTGCTGGCCGGCCGCACCAGCACCGACCCCGAGGCGCGCAAGAAGGCGTACTCGGACCTGCAGAAGGAGATGGCCGAGGACCTGCCGGTGTGGGCGTACGCCCAGTCGCAGGTCGGCCCGATCTACAGCAAGAAGGTGACCGGCGTCGAGATGTACGGCACCGGCAACATCTTCCTGGACCGGCTCGCGCTGTCGTAGCCGCCGCCCGCTGAACCGACGGCCCCCCTCCGCGCGGAGGGGGGCCGTCGCGCGTTCCGGCGCCTCCCGGCCCGCTCAGGGCAGCGGGAAGGCGGCCTCCGGCAGTTCCCCGAGCAGCCGTTCCGCCAGTCGGCGCACGGCCGGCAGCTCGCCGAACAGGTCGACCGCGCTCTTGACGGTGCGCCGCAGCCGGGTCGTCAGCCGGTCCGAGCGCACCCGCGACGCGAGGTCCAGCGCCCCGTGCACGGCCTCGCACGCCGCCTCGGGCTCGCGCTCCAGCACATGGACCGACGCGAGCCCGATGCGGCTGAGCGCGAGCGAACGCTGGTACTCGGTCGCGTGCTCGAACAGCGCGACCGCCTTGGCCAGCGGTCCGCGCGCCCGGTCGGGCGCGCCCGCGCCACGGTACGCCAGGTCGCGGTACGCGTGTCCGGCCTCGGCGTTGAACTCGGCGGTGCCGAAGTAGCGGATCCAGTCCGGCTCCTCGCTGTCCGCCGCGTCCGCGGTGAGCTGCTCGGCGAGGGACATCGAGCGGCGGCACTTGTCGGCCTGGCCGAGTCCGGCGTGCGCGCGGCCCTCGACGGCGTACAGCATCGCCTGGGTGCGCGGGCCGGCGCTGTCGCGGGAGCCGTACTGCGCGAGGTGGATCAGCTCCAGCGCGTCGGACGGCCGGTCCAGGTGGATCATCTGACGGCTCATCACCCCCAGCACGTTGGCGCCCAGCGGCCGGTCGCCGGCCTCCTTGGCGGCGTGCAGCGCGAGCACGAAGTACTTCTGCGCGCCGGGCTGCATGCCGACGTCGTACGACATCCACCCGGCCAGCAGCGCCAGTTCCGCGGTGAGCCGGAACAGCCGCTCGCGCACCAGCGTCGGATAGGTGTCGTGCAGCAGGTCGGTGACCTCCTGGAGCTGCCCCACCACCGCCTTGCGGCGCAGGCCTCCCCCGCACTGCATGTCCCAGCCCCGGAACATCCGGACGGTCGCGTCGAGTTGGTCGAGCTCACCGGCGCCGATCCGGCCTTTGGCGGGCGCCGCGCGCGGCGGGGACACGGGCGTCGGCGTGGGGGCCAGCCAGCGCTGCATGGGCTCGACGAGCGCGGGCCCGGCGGACAGCGCCAGCGACGCGCCCAGGAAGCCGCGCCGGCCCAGCATGAGGTCGCTGCGGGAGAACTCGCCGAGCAGGTCGACCACCGACTCGGGGGCCCACGGCAGGTCGACACCGGACCCGGTGAACAGCGCGCCCGGCTCCCGGAAGCCGAGGTCCTCGACGGCGACGACGCAGCCGAACTGCTCGCTGAACAGCTCGGAGATGATGCGCGGTATCGGGTCGCGCGGCTGCTCCCCGTCCAGCCACCGGCGCACCCGCGAGGTGTCGGTGCTGACGTGCAGCGCGCCCAGCCGGCGCGCGCGGCGGTTCACCTGGCGGGCGAACTCGCCCTTGGACCACCCGGTGCGCTCGAACCACGAGGCGAGCCGCTCGTTGGGCTGCTTTCCGCCGGGGAGCCGGGGCAGCGTGGTGAAGGCGGGCAGGGCGGCGTCGTAGCGCACGCCAGGCTGCCGGGTGGTGTCGGCCGCGGGGTGGATGACGGACGGGCGTTCGGCCTGTTCTTCGGCTTCGGTTTGTGCGACTGTCACCGCATTCTCCCCCTGTGCCCTCCACAGCGTCCGATGCGGACGGTGCGCAATGTCCCGTATGCCGAAAGTAGGCCGCACGCCGCCGCCTCGGGGTGGGAACGGCAAAACGCCAGTGTTCGCCACCCCTCGCGCCAGGGTCTCGCCCCCGGTCTTTCGCGGTTGACTTGAGCGATCCGCCGGAACCGTAACCAAACGTGACGGGAGCCGTTGGGAGGTCATGGACATCATGCTCGGATCGCGCCGACGCACCCGGACTGCCCTCTGGCAGGCGGTGTCGGAGTACGTCGAGCAGCGGCGGTGGCCCGTCACCCAGGGGACCTACCTGGTGCGGGACGGCCGCGGCACCCGCTGCTCCTGTGGCCGGAGCGGGTGCGCCGCCCCCGGTATGCACCCGTCGGACCCGCAGTGGTCCGCGCACGCGACCAGCACCCCCGCCGCCGCGCGCTACCTCTGGTCGCAGTGGCCCGACAGCGCGGTCGTCCTGCCCACCGGGCACGCTTTCGACGCGATCAGCGTGCCGCTCGCGGCCGGACAGCGCGCTCTGGTCCGGCTCGAACGCATGGGCACCCCGCTCGGCCCGGTGCTCGCCACCCCCAACGGCCGGCTGTTCTTCCTCGTCGCACCCGGCGCGGCCGGCGAACTCCCGCACCTGCTCTACCAGATGGGGTGGGACGACGCGGAGCTCGACCTGCGCTGCCACGGCGAGGGCGACTACATCTTCGCGCCGCCCTCCCCGCTGGGCGTGCTCGGCGCCGCGGAGTGGATCCGCCCGCCGGAGGGCGACGAGCCGGTGCTGCCCGAGGCGCGGCTGCTGCTGGGCACGCTGGCGTACGCGTGCCACCGCAACAGCGCCCGTTCGGGCAGCGGGATGTGGCTGGCGTCCTGACGCCCCGCCCGGCCTGAGGTCGGGCGATTCATCCGACGCACGCGGCAACGACGAAGGCCGGGCGGGAACCGTGTGGTTCCGCACCCGGCCTTCGGTGGTTCGGAGGCGGTCAGTCGCCGATCAGCGCGTCCACGAACGCGCTCGGCTCGAACGGCGCGAGGTCGTCCGGGCCCTCGCCGAGCCCGATGAGCTTGACCGGCACGCCGAGCTCGCGCTGCACCGCCACGACGATGCCGCCCTTGGCGGTGCCGTCCAGCTTGGTGAGCACGATGCCGGTGATGTTCACGACCTCGGCGAACACGCGGGCCTGCACCAGGCCGTTCTGGCCGGTGGTGGCGTCCAGGACGAGCAGCACCTCGTCGACCGGGCCGTGCTTCTCGACGACCCGCTTGACCTTGCCGAGCTCGTCCATGAGGCCGGTCTTGGTGTGCAGCCGGCCGGCGGTGTCGATCAGCACGGTGTCGACGCCCTCGGCGATGCCCTCCTTGACGGCGTCGAACGCGACGCTCGCCGGGTCGCCGCCCTCGGGGCCGCGCACGGTGCGCGCGCCGACGCGCTCGCCCCACGTCTGCAGCTGGTCGGCGGCGGCGGCGCGGAAGGTGTCCGCGGCGCCGAGCACGACGCTGTGGCCGTCGGCGACCAGGACACGCGCGAGCTTGCCGGTGGTGGTGGTCTTGCCGGTGCCGTTGACGCCGACCACCATCAGCACGCCGGGGCTGCCGTCGGCGGCCTTGGTGGTGGTGAGCGACCGGTCGTACTCGGTGCCGACCAGGGCGAGCAGCTCCTCGTGGAGCAGCGCGCGCAGGTCGGCGGGGGTCCGGGTGCCGAGCACCTTGACGCGGGTGCGCAGCCGCTCGACGAGCTCCTGGGTGGGCTGCACGCCGACGTCGGCGGTCAGCAGCGTGTCCTCGATCTCCTCCCAGGTGTCCTCGTCGAGGTGCTCGCGCGCGAGCAGCGCGAGCAGGCCCTTGCCGAGCGTGGTCTGGGAGCGGGCGAGGCGCGCGCGCAGCCGGACGAGGCGGCCGGCGGTCGGCTCGGGCACCTCGAGGGGCGGCAGCGTCTCGGGGACGGTCTCGGGGACCGCCGGCGCTTCGGGCGCCTCGACGGTCTCCGGCAGGTCGAGTGTGTCGACGGTGCGGCTGGGCGCTTCGGGGAGCGGCTGCGCGTCCTCGCCGACACTCGGCTCGACGGGCGTGCGGGTCGGGGGCGGCGTTACGGAGCGGCGGCGCGAGCCGACCACAAAGTAGCCGGCCAGGCCGATCGCCACGACCGCGATGACGACGACAAGGATCAGAGTCTCCATAGGAGCTCCAGTGTCCCAGACGTGCGGGACGCGAACCGAACGGCACACGTCCGTCGACCCCGGAATCACGTTCTGTCAAGCGTTGATTCCTGACGGCACGTCAGATAGCTTGCCGTGGCCAAGCATGCGCCCATGTCGCCGGTGGCGGGCCCGCCCCCTGGTTCGACGGGTCGATCGGAAGGTGTGCAGCCCCCATGGCAGTGACGAACCTGCGGTTCAACCAGGTGACGCCCGGACTCGACCGGGCCGACGTCGCGTCGCGCTACCAGGCCACCATCGAGATGGCCAGGTTCGCGGACAAGAACGGCTTCGACATGGTCACCCTGGAGGAGCACCACGGTGCGGAGAACGGGTGGAGCCCGTCGCCGCTGAGCACCGCGGGCGCGATCTTCGGCGCGACCGAGCGCATCGGCGTCATCATCTCGGCGCTGCTGGCTCCGCTGTACGACCCGATCCGGCTCGCGGAGGACATCGCCGTCCTCGACAACATCAGCGGCGGCCGGCTCTCGATCGTCGCGGGCCTGGGCTACCGGCCCGAGGAGTACGCGGGGATCGGCAAGGACTGGAAGCGCCGCGGCAAGATCCAGGACGAGGTCCTGGACACGCTGCTCAAGGCGTGGACCGGCGAGCCGTTCGAGTACAACGGCGAGACCGTCCGCGTCACGCCGCGCCCGTTCACCGACCCGCACCCGATGGTCATGGTCGGCGGCACCGCCAAGGCGTCGGTGCGCCGCGCGGTCCGCTTCAGGCTGCCGTTCTTCGCGGCCGCGCCGCTGCCGGAGCTCGAGCAGTACTACTACGAGCTGGCGGCCGAGGAAGGCTTCGAGGGCGGCTTCGCCATGCTGCCGCCGGCCACCACGAAGATGATCTACTGCACCGAGGACCCCGACAAGGCGTGGGCGGAGTACGGCAAGTACTTCCTCCACGAGGCGGAGACCTACGCCGGGTGGCAGACCCCGGACATCGAGTCGGTCATGGAGTCCTCCGCGCACAGCGTCGACGCGCTGCGCGAAGAGGGCATATACGCGTGCCTCACGCCCGACGAGTGCGTCACGCTCGCCAAGAGCGCCGGCCTGACCGACGCGCTGATCCTGCACCCGCTGTGCGGCGGCCTGCCGATCGACGCCGGCTGGGCGAGCCTCCAGCTGTTCAGCGACAAGGTCATGCCGCACAACAAGCCCGAGTGACGGCGACCGTATAGGTAGAGACACAGAGGCACAGAGACACAGAGAAGAGGGCGGCCCCGGAGTCCGGAGCCGCCCTCTTCGTGTGTCTACGCCCGACCGGCCGCTCAGACCCGCTCGGGCTCCTGGACCTCGGCCGGTGCGGCGTCGCCCTCGACGCGGCCCGCCGCGATGTCGGCCTGGAGCGCCGCGGCGGCCCGGGCCGCGCGGGCCTCGTCCGCGGCGGCCTCCTCGGCCCGCGCCGCCTCGCGCGCCTGCTTGGCCTCCTCGGCGTCCTTCGGCAGCCGCTGGCTGATCACCGTGGTCACACCGTCGCCGCGCATCGAGACGCCGTACAGCGCGTCGGCGACCTCCATCGTGCGCTTCTGGTGGGTGATCACAATCAGCTGCGAGCTCTCCCGCAGCTCGGCGAAGATCCGGATCAGCCGTTGCAGGTTCGTGTCGTCGAGCGCGGCCTCGACCTCGTCCATGACGTAGAACGGACTGGGCCGCGCCTTGAAGATCGCCACCAGAAGCGCCACCGCGGTCAGCGACCGCTCGCCGCCGGACAGCAGCGACAGCCGCTTGACCTTCTTGCCCGGCGGCCGCGCCTCGACCTCGACGCCCGTGCTCAGCATGTCGTCGGGGTCGGTCAGGATCAGCCGCCCCTCACCGCCCGGGAACAGCCGCGAGAACACGCCCTCGAACTCGCGCGCGGTGTCGTGGTACGCCGAGGTGAAGACCTGCTCGACCCGCTCGTCGACCTCCTTGACCACGGTCAGCAGGTCGCGCCGGGTGTTCTTGAGGTCCTCCAGCTGCTCGGTCAGGAAGTTGTGCCGCTCCTCCAGCGCCGCGAACTCCTCGAGCGCCAGCGGGTTGATCTTGCCGAGCTGCACGTACGCCTTCTCGGCCGCGGCCAGCCGCTTCTCCTGCTCGGCACGCACATAGGGACGCGGCTGCGCCTCCTTCGACTCCGGGTCGCGCACCTCCCCCTCGGCCGGCGGCGACGGCGGGACGAGCTGGTCGGGCCCGTACTCCTCGACGAGGCCGGCCGCGTCCATGCCGTGCTCCTCGAGCGACTTGGCCTCCAACTGCTCGACCCGCAGCCGCTTCTCGGTACGCAGCATCTCGTCGCGGTGCACCGAGTCGGTCAGCTTCTCCAACTCCGACGCGAGCTCCCGCACCCGGGTGCGCTCCCGCGCGAGCTCCGCCTCGCGCGCGGCACGCGCCCGCTCGGCGGCCGTCCGCTCGGCCTCGGCCCGCGCCAGTGACGCCTCGACGTAGCGCAGCAGCGTCTGCGTACCGGCCAGCACGGCGCCGGCCACCCGCGCCTCGACCGCCATCCGCTCACGCCGCTCGGCCGCCCGCGCCCGCGTCTCGCGCTCCATCCGCGCCCCGCGGTCGAGCGAATCCGCGCGCCCGGACAGCGCCTTGACCTGCTCCTCGTGGGTGCGCAGCGACAGCCGCGCCTCCATCTCCGCCTGCCGCGCCACGGTCGACTCGTGCGCGAGCCGGTCGCGCGTCGCCGAGTCCGGCTCCTCCTCGTCGGGCGCCTCCTCGGCGACCTCCAGGCGGGCCGACAACTCCTCGTACGCGAGCTGGTCCTGCTCCTTGGCGGCCTCCGCCTTCGCGACCGCCCCGGCCAGGCGCTCCGCCTCGCCGACCGCGGCGCGCGCCTGCCCGCCCAGTCGCCCGAGCTCCTTCGCGGCCGCCGACCGGGCCTTCTCCACCTCGCGCCGCTCGGCCGTCAACTGCTCGACGGCGGCGGCCGCGTCCTTGCGCCCGGCGGTCGCGTCGGCGAGCGCGGTCTTGGTCTCGGTGCAGCGCACGGTCAGCGTGTCGAGCCGTGCGACCGCCTCGTCGACCGCGGCCTGCACCTCCAGCAGGCTCGCCCCCGACGCCGAGCCGCCGTGCGCGAAGTCCGCGCCCACCAGGTCGCCGTCGCGCGTGACGGCACGCACCTCGGGGAGCGACGCGACGAGTTCGCCCGCGGCCGCCAGGTCGTCGACGACGGCGACCCGGGCCAGCAGCCGGTGCACGGCGTCGCGCACCGGTTCGGGGGCCGACACCAGCCGTACCGCGTACACCGCCGTCGCCGGCAGCGACGGCCAGTGCGCCGGATCCGCGTCGTCCCGGCCGGAGTCGGCCGCACCGCCGCCGACGAGCAGGCCCGCGCGGCCCGCGTCGTCCTTGCGCAGCAGCCGCAGCGCGTCCACGGCCGTGTTCACGCCGGACACCGCCACGGCGTCCGAGGCCGCGCCCAGCGCCGCCGCGACCGCCTTCTCCGCGCCGTGCTCGACGGTCACCAGCGCCGCGACGGTCCCGAGCACGCCCGACAGCCGGTCGCCCGCCGCGAGCAGCGCGCCCGCGCCGTCCTTGCGGCTCAGGCCGATCTCCAGGGCCTCCTTGCGGGCGGTGACGGCGGCGCGCTCGCGCTCCGCCTCCTTCTCCGCGTCCCGCGCCTCGGCGAGCGCCTCCTCGGCCTCCGCGAGCCGCTCGCGCGCGGCCTCCAGGCGCTGTTCGACGTCGCCGCCGCCGTCCGCGTCGTCCTCGCCGCCGCCGACCTCGGCCTGCAACGCGTCGAACTCCGCCTGCGCGGCGGCCGCCCGGGCCTGTGCGCCGGTCAGCGACTCGGTGAGCCGGCCGATCTCGGCGTCCGCGCCGGCCACCCGGCTGCGCGCCGCGTTGACCTGTCCGGCGAGCCTGGCCAGCCCTTCGCGGCGGTCCGCGATCGCCCGCGCGGCGGCCTTGAGGCGCTTCTCCTCCTCGGCGAGTTCGCGCTCCAGCTCGGACCGGCGCTCGGCGGTCTCGGCGAGCTGGACCATCGCCTCTTCGAGCGCCTCCTTGAGCTCGGCCTCCTGCTCGCGGATGCGGGCCGCCTCGCGCTCCATCTCCTCCGGGTCGCGGCCGCGCCGCTCCTCGGGCTGCTGCCCGGTCGCGTGCCGGACCCGCTGCTGCGCCAACCCCGCCGTACCACGGACGCGTTCGGCCAGGGAGGACAGTTCGTACCAGGTCTCCTGGGCGCGGGCCAGGCGCGGCGTCAGCGCCCGGACCTCGGCCTCCAGCGTCGCCTCACGGGCCTGCACCTCGCCCAGTTCGCGCTCGGCGGCGGTGCGGCGCTCGCGCAGCGCGGCCTCGTCGGCGATCTCCTCTTCGAGGTTCCTGCGCAGCGTCACCAGGTCGTCCGCGAGCAGCCGCAGCCGCGCGTCGCGCAGGTCCGCCTGGATCGCCGCGGCCCGCCGCGCCACCTGTGCCTGGCGGCCGAGCGGCTTGAGCTGGCGGCGCAGTTCGTTGGTCAGGTCGGCGACGCGGGTCAGGTTGGCCTGCATCGCGTCCAGCTTGCGCAGCGCCTTCTCTTTGCGCTTGCGGTGCTTGAGGACGCCGGCCGCCTCCTCGATGAACGCGCGGCGTCCCATCGGGTCGGCCTGGAGCACCGAGTCGAGCTGCCCCTGCCCGACGATGACGTGCATCTCGCGGCCGATGCCGGAGTCGGACAGCAGCTCCTGGATGTCGAGCAGACGACAGGTATTGCCGTTGATCGCATATTCGGAGCCGCCGTTGCGGAACATCGTCCGCGTGATGGTGACTTCGGTGTAGTCGATCGGCAGTGCGCCGTCGGTGTTGTCGATCGTCAGGCTGACCTCGGCGCGGCCCAGCGGGGGGCGCCCCGAGGTGCCGGCGAAGATGACGTCCTCCATCTTGCCGCCGCGCAGCGACTTGGCGCCCTGCTCGCCCATGACCCAGGACAACGCGTCGACGACGTTCGACTTGCCCGAGCCGTTGGGCCCCACGACACACGTGATGCCCGGCTCGAACTTCAGCGTCGTCGCGGAGGCGAAGGACTTGAACCC
The DNA here is from genome assembly GCF_029953285.1 of Yinghuangia seranimata. Classification (GTDB taxonomy): domain Bacteria; phylum Actinomycetota; class Actinomycetes; order Streptomycetales; family Streptomycetaceae; genus Yinghuangia; species Yinghuangia seranimata. The sequence continues at coordinate 125,399 of NZ_JASAOI010000038.1, forward strand.
GCGGAGAGTGAGGCTCTTGAGGTGCACCCGCCGCAGCGTACCCGCCCATCTCTACGCGCAAGTCGCAGATCCGCGACCGAACGGCGTGTCGGTCGGGGTGTGACATGGGATATGACGGGGTATCACGTCAGCACGACGGTCGGCCGCGAGCCGACCTGCAGTCATAACCGGTTGGGGGCGCGGACGCGGGGGACGGAACAGCGAAACGAGGGGGAACGAGGGGGGAACGACAAAGGGACGCCGAAGGCGTCCCTGGTAGTTATCGGATCGAACTCATGCCCGAGAGAGCACGGGCTCGACCTGAGCTACGTCGAAGCGGTCGTCCGCGGCGGCGTAAAGCGCGTCGTTCTCCGCCTGGACTCGGATGAGCTCCGTCTCCAGGTCACGGACGCGCTGCTGAAGCCGTCGCATCTCGGAGACCAGCCGGGGGTCGGGGCCGCCGACGTAACCGAGAAGCGCCTTCGCCATTAGAGGGTCCTCCACGCTGAGTGACCGACCGGCATCTGCGGGTCGAAATTACGCACCCGGCCACGTGGCTCCTGATAGGGTGCGCGGGCTTCCAGCGTCGCACCAAAAGCGCAGCAGGTCAATATGATCACGGCGCGATAACTGAACCGTCACCCGGTCGGCGGCATGTTCACGCGGACGGGACGGCTCTCGTCTGGCTGTACGAGATCATCAATTCTCTTGGCAGTCAAGAACATATTCGAGACCCGCCAACCGTGCAGCAGACTTTTTCGGATCGAGATGTCGATCTTGAAGTCGCGCCCCCAGCGTACCGCACGTCACTCCACTTTCCTTGATCCACTCGGATCGCCCTGGCCACGGGCCGCACACCGGTTTCACGCGGTGGCGGACGCCGATCGCGCGGCGTCCCGGAGTCGTGGCCGGAACTCCTCGCCGGTGCTCTAGAGTCGCTCCGCAAGCTCACCCGAACGGGTGAGCGCGCCACCCGTCCGGCGCGTCGCGCCGGGGTGCCGAGGACGAGGCGAAGGGGAGTCCGTGGCCCGGCACAGCCGTCCTTCCGCAGCACCGTCCCCGCGCCGAAACGCGGGCGGCCACCGACGCCGCGACCCTGGGCGTCGACGCGCGCGGACGGCCGCGGCCGTCCTCTGCGTTCTCCTCGGCGCGGCCGGAGTCTCGCTCGCCACAGGGCAGTTCGACGGCGACAGCAAAGCCCCGGTGCACGTCGGCGCCGCGGCACTCCCGAAGGACCCGGGCACCGCCTCCGGCGCGACGGGCTCCCCCGGCACGCAGGCCGACCGCGGCCTCCCCGGCGCCGCGGGCGGCGGGCCCGGCGCGGGCGTCCGCGTCACCCCGGTCACGGCCGGCCCCACCACCGCGCCCGCGACCGCCTCCCCCTCGACGGCACCGCCGACCACCGCCGCGCCGAGCCCCACCCTGACGACGGCCGCACCGACCACGACGCGCGCGACCACCCCGGCGCCGACGCCGACCGGGACCACCGCCGCGGCGTACGAGGACCAGGTCCTGGCACTGGTGAACACCCAGCGCGGCGCGGCGGGCTGCGCCCCGCTGACCGCCGACCCGGCGCTCCGGGACCTCGCCCGCGCCCACAGCGACGACATGGCCGACCGCGACTACTTCGCCCACGACACCCCGGACGGCAAGACTCCGTGGAACCGCGCCGCAGCGGTGGGCATCGACTACCTGGGCGCCGAGAACATCGCGCGCGGGCAGGCGACCCCCGCGGCGGTGATGGACGCGTGGATGAACAGCCCGGGCCACCGCGCGAACATCCTCGACTGCGGCCTGCACAAGCTCGGTGTCGGCGTGCGCACGGGAACCGGCGGCCCCTGGTGGACCCAGGACTTCGGCCGCTGACCGACGTTCCGCGGGCCCGACGGACGCGCTGAGCGGCTTTGCGGCCTGCCCGCGTCAGCGCGGAGCGAGGCGTATGTGGCGGTGGCCGTCGAGCGGGAACTCCGGCGGGAGGGCGGGCAGGACCTCGTCGAAGACGTAGCCGGCCTTTTCGGCGACGCGGCACGACGCCGTGTTGTCGATCTGGTGCAGCAAGTCCAGCGCCTCAAGGTCGAACTCGGCGAACGCCCAGGCGGTCAGCGCCTCCACGGCGCGCGGAGCGACGCCTCGCCCGCGGGAGTGCCCGGCCGTCCAGTAACCGACCTCGCCCATCGAACCGCGCGTCGCGACGTTCTTCACCACGACGTTGGCGACCAGCCGCGGCCCGGCGGGTCCGTCGTCCGGCTCGAAGACCGCGAGGCTGTAGCGGTTTCCGGAGTCCCAGCCGCGCCATTGCACGTCGAGCCAGCGCAGCGCGTCCTCGTCGGTCTCCGGCACATGCCTCAGGGTCGTGCGCAGCACCGGGTCGCGGTAGGCCTCGATGAGCGCGGGCGCGTCCTCGCGGCGCCACGCGCGCAGCGTCAGTTCCGGCAGTTCCGCGGTCGCGGGGACGGTCAGGCTCGCGGTGGCGGTCATCGGACGATCGTACGTGCGGGTCGGCCCTGCCGGGCGGGTCAGCGCCGGCGGGGCCTCGGGACCGGCTGGCACTTGGGGCAGAAGTACGAGCTGCGATTCATGAACGACATCCGCCGGATCGGCGTGCCGCAGCGCCGGCACGGCTCGGCCTCGCGGCCGTAGGCGTCCAACGAGCGGGAGAAGTAGCCGCTTTCACCGTTCACGTTGACGTACAGGCTGTCGAACGACGTGCCGCCGGCCGCCAGCGCGTCGGTCATGACGTCGCGTGCGGAGGCGAGCAGCAGCGCGGTCTGCGGCTTGGTCATCGTGGCCGTCGAGCGCGCGCCGTGCAGCCTGGAGCGCCACAGCGCCTCGTCGGCGTAGATGTTCCCGATGCCGCTGACCAGCGACTGGTCGAGCAGCGCGCGCTTGAGCTCGGAGTCGCGGCGGCGCAGCGCGGTGTGGAACGCGGTGTCGTCGAACGCCGGGTCGAGGACGTCGCGGGCGATGTGCGCGATGGACGGCGGGAGCGCGGCGCCGCCGCGTTCGACCGCGAGTCCGCCGAAGGTGCGCTGGTCGACGAACCACAGCTCGCGGCCGCCGTCGGTGAACGAGAAGCGCACGTGGAGGTGCTTCTCGCGGGGTGTGTCGGGGTCGTTGACCAGGAGCTGGCCGCTCATGCCGAGGTGGGCGAGCAGCGCGTCCTCGGGCTCGGCGGCGCCGGGGGCGGTCAGCGGGAGCCACAGGTACTTGCCGCGGCGCAGGGCGCCAGCGACCGTCACACCGGACAGCGCGGCGGTGAAGTCCGCGGCGCCCGCCGTGTGACGGCGGACGGCGCGCGGATGCGACACCTCGACGGCCGCGACGGTGCGGCCGACGACCCAGCGTTCCAGGCCGCGCCGGACGACCTCGACCTCGGGCAGTTCGGGCACGGCTCAGCCGGCCTTGGACGCCTCGGCCGACGAGCCGTTCGCCGCGGGCGAGGTCCCGTCGCCGTACTGCGCGCGGATCGCGCGCCAGGCGCTCTCGGCGGCCTGCTGTTCGGCTTCCTTCTTGCTGCGCCCGACACCGGTGCCGTAGTCGACACCGCCGACCCGGGCCAGCGCGGTGAAGGTCTTCTCGTGGTCGGGTCCGGTCTCGGAGACCACGTATTCGGGCACGCCGATGCCGGTGGCGGCGGTCAGCTCCTGGAGGCTGGTCTTCCAGTCCAGGCCCGCGCCGAGGCCCGCGGAGGCCTCGATGAGCGGGTCGAACAGCCTGTGCACCAGCTCGGAGGCGGCGTCCAGTCCCTGGTCGAGGTAGACCGCGCCGATGATCGCCTCGAGGGTGTCCGCGAGGATCGACGACTTGTCGCGTCCTCCGGTGCCCTGCTCGCCGCGCCCGAGACGGATGAACTTCCCGAGCTCGAGCTTGCGGCCGACGCCCGCGAGGGCGCGCGAGTTGACCACCGCGGCACGCAGCTTCGCGAGCTGCCCTTCGGGCAGCTCGGGGTGCGCACGGTAGAGGGTGTCGGTGACGACGAGCCCCAACACCGAGTCGCCGAGGAACTCCAGGCGCTCGTTCGTGGGGAGGCCACCGTGCTCATACGCGTACGAGCGATGTGTGAGTGCGCGTTCCAGAAGGGCGGCGTCGACTGTCCAGCCGAGCCGCCCTTCCAGATCCGCGAACTTCGCAAGCGAGTCCGTCACAGAGAGGACCTACCCGGCAATCAGACCTCGAGGACCTGGCGGCGGTTGTAGGTGCCGCAGGTCGGGCAGGCGATGTGGGCCAGCTTCGGCTGACGGCAGCTCTCGCAGGTCACCAGGTTGGGGGCGACGGCCTTCCACTGGCTGCGGCGGTGGCGGGTGTTGCTGCGCGACATCTTCCGCTTCGGAACAGCCACGGCTACTTCTCCTGGTTCTCATCGGCGCGAGAGGCGCCGTTGTCGTCGGCTTCGGCGGTCGATCCACCGAAGAGGCCCTGCAACGCCGACCACCTGGGGTCGGCCGTCTCATGGGTGTGACCGGGGTCCTCGTCGAGCAGCGCCCCGCATTCGAGGCACAGCCCGCCGCAGTCCTCGCGGCACACCGGCGAGAGCGGGAGTGCGAGCACCACCGCGTCACGCAGCACCGGCTCGAGGTCGAACAAGTCGCCCACCAGCCGGGGGGCGTCCTCCTCGGCGTCCTCGTCCGGGTAGACGTACAGCTCCTGGAACTCGACCGTGAGCTCGCGCTCAGCAAGCGGTTCCAGGCACCGGACGCACTCACCGGCCAACGGCACCGTGGCGACGCCGGAGACCAGCACCCCGTCCATGACCGCCTCGAGCCTGAGTCCAAGCTCCAGCGGCGCACCTTCGGGGACGCCGATCACCTCGATCTTCATGTCCGCCGGCGCCGGCACGTCCAGCGACACCTTGCGCATGGACCCAGGCCGACGGCCCAGCTCGCGTGTGTCCACGACGAGCGGGTTGCGGTGGTCCAAGCGTTCCAGGGTGTCCTGCCTCAATGCGGTGCCACCCCCCACGAGCGGTGGGAGGTTGCGGCGGTCATGAATGCCGGCCCCGGGGTCGCCTTTGCGGGCATCCCGAACAGGGCCGGTCCACAAGACTATCGCAAGTGGTGGCCAGGCCCCCAAATGGGGGCCCGCCCACCGTACTGACCTGCGACGATCGTTTCCGGCCCGGGTCGGACAGCCGGGGTCAGCCGCCCTGGCGGCCGTCCTGCTGGAACTGCCGGACGTCGATCAGGCTGGTGTCGAAGAAGCTGGTCTCGTCCAGCGCCGCGTCGTAGCGCTGCTGGACGTGGCCGCCCTGCTGCGGGACGCCGGTCTGGCCGCCCGGGTAGGCCGGCTGCTGGTACTGCGGGACCTCGTAGCCGCCCGACTCGTAGGTCGGCTGCTCGTAGCCGGACTGCGCGGCCGGGTACGAGCCGGTGTCGTAGTAGCCGCCCTGCTGCGGCGCGGCGGCCGCGGGCTGGTAGGCGGGCTGCTCGGGGTAGCCGCTCTGCTGCGCGGGCACGGCGGCGGCGTGGCCGAGGAACGGGGCGTTCTCGTCGGCGTCGAGCGCGGCGGCGAGGCTGCCGACCTGGTGCGAGCCGGTGCCGCCCTCCGCCTCGTCCTGCGCCTTCAGGTACTCGCCGAGGTCGTCGATCGCCTTGCGGCCGCGCATCTTGTCGCGGCCGCGGCCGACCGCGGACAGCGTCTTGGTGAGCACGACCTCGAAGTTCGCGAGCTTCTGGTCGACGTAGTCGTCGGCCTCGCCGCGGATCCGCTCGGCCTCGAGGCGCGCGGCGGTGAGGATGCGCTCGGCCTCGGCGTAGGCCTCGCGGGCCACGTCGGTCTCGGCGATCAGCGCGCCGCGCTGTTCCTGGGCGCCCGCGAGGACGCGCTCGGCTTCGCGGCGGCTCTCCTCGACGACGGCGTCGCGGTCGCTGATGATCTTCCGCGCCTGGGCCATCTCGTCGGGCAGGAGGCCCTTGACCTCTTCCAGGCGGGCGATGACCTCGGCCCGGTTGACGACGCACGAGGCCGACATCGGCATCGAACGGGCGTTCTCGACCAGAGCGATGAGCTCGTCGAGCTTGGGCTGCACGTCCACGGGCGTTGCTCTCTCTCCTGGTGCCGGGGGCCGACACCACAGCGTACGAGCAGAAAGCGCGCTACTTGTCGGCCAACCGTTCGGTCAGCCGCTGGAGCACGGGCTCCGGCAGGTATCCGGACACGTCGCCGCCGTAGGTCGCGACCTCTTTGATGAGGCTCGACGACAGGAAGCTGTACAGCGGATTGGTGGCCACGAACAGCGTCTCGACCTCGGTGAGGCCGTAGTTCATCTGGGCCATCTGCAGCTCGTAGTCGAAGTCGGTGACCGCGCGCAGGCCCTTGATGATGGCCGGGATGCCGCGGCGCCGGCAGAAGTCGACGAGCAGGCCCTCGAAGGCCTCGACCTTCACATTGCCGTAGTGCGCGGTGACTTCCTCGATCATCTCGACGCGCTCTTCGACCGCGAAGAGGCCCGACCGCTTGTTGCGGTTGAAGCCGATCGCCACATAGACCTCGTCGTACAGGGTCGACGCCCGGCCGATGATGTCCAGGTGCCCGTTGGTCACCGGGTCGAACGACCCGGGGCAGACGACTCGACGCACGGGTTCTTCCCCTCGATCGCGGTCCAAAGGCACTGCTCGCGCGACTGTTTTCCCGGTCTTCTCTCCGGTCAGCGGCAGCTAGGCGCGCGCGGCGCGACCGTACCAGAGCGTGGCTTCGCCGTATTTGCGGGACCGGATCTCCTCGAATCCGGGAGGCCAGGCGAACGTCCCGCCGCGGGTGGCGCGCTCGGCGGCGACGATCGCTTCGGAGGCCAGCCAGCCGCCCTCCCTGAGCGCGGTCAGCAGCGTCGCGACGTCGGCGTCCGGCAGGGCGTACGGCGGGTCCAGGAAGACGATGTCGTACGGCTCGGCGGGCGGCGCCTCGGCCGGCAGCCGCTCGGCCCGCACCGCACGCAGCTCGGCGCCGGGCAGCGCGACCGCCTTGATGTTGGCGCGCACCGTCTTGCCGGCCACCGCGTCCGACTCGACCAGGAGCGTGTGCGCGGCGCCTCGCGACAGCGCTTCCAGGCCGACGGCGCCCGAGCCCGCGTACAGGTCGAGGACGCGCGCGCCGTGGAAGGTGCGGCGCAGGGACACCAGTGTGGAGAAGAGCCCCTCCCGCGCGCGGTCGGAGGTCGGGCGGGTGCCGTCGCCCGGGGGGACGGCGAGGCGGCGGCCTCCGGCGGCGCCGCCGATCACACGGGTCATCGGGCGGCCCCGCCCTGCTGGTGCTTCATGCGGACAACGCTACCGGCGCGCCCTTCGGGCACACCGCTTGACCGATAGTCTGCGCGCAGATAATCTGTACGCAGGCAATCGGGCACGACAACGCAAGGGAGACCGCCATGTGGGAGTACCAGCACGCCGTCGAGACCACCGCCTCCGCCTCCGCGATCTGGAAGCTGTGGGCCGACGTGGACGGCTGGAGCACCTGGAACGCGGACGTCGAGAAGATCGACCTGCGCGGGCCGTTCGCCGAGGGCTCCGAGTTCACGATGTACATGCCGGGGCAGGACCCGGTGACGCTGACCCTCGGCAGCTGCGTCGAGAACGAGCACTTCGTCGACCGCGCCGAGATCGAGGGCCTCGTCCTCACCACCACGCACCGCATAGCGCAGGGCGGGGATGGCAAGGTTCAGGTCGTCTACCACATGACGATCGACGGCCCCGGCGCCGACGAGGTCGGCGCGGAGATCGGCCCGGCCATCACCGGCGACTGGCCCGAGACGGTCGCCGCCCTCATCGCCCGGGCGGAGGAGCGCGACTGATGGCACTCGAACCGGGCGACAGCCCCGGACTCCTGCTGTGGCATGCCACGCTGCGCTGGCAGCGCGGCATCGCCGCGGCCCTCGCCCCGCTCGGCCTCACCCACGTGCAGTTCGTGCTGCTCGCCTGCACGTGGTGGCTCAACGAGCAGGGCGGACACCCGAACCAGCAGGCCGTCGCGCGGCAGGCGGGCACCGACGTGAAGATGACGTCGCAGGTGCTGCGCACGCTGACCGACAAGGGCCTGATCGAACGCGAGGTCGACCCCGCCGACACCCGCGCCAAGCGGCTGCGGGTGACCGCCGCGGGGGCCGCCCTGGCCCCGCGCGCGATCGAGGCCGTCGAGGCGGTCGACACGGCGTTCTTCGGCGGCGTACCCCGCGCCGACGTGCTGGCGGTGCTGCGGCCGCTGGCGAACCCGGAGGACATCGAGGACGGCCGTACGGCGGGCTGAACTCCGGCGTACCGCGAAAACAGCGGGCGCGGGCCGGTGGAGGCGGTCGGGGGCCCGCCGACCCGGCCCTCCGCCGTTCAGCCCTTGTCCAGGTACTCCGCCCGGTCCTCGTCCAGCAGGCTCCCCAACGCCGTGCGCAGTTCCGGGTGTTCGGCGAGCTCCGGGTCGCGGGCCACGATGGCGTTCGCCTCGTCGCGGGCGGCCACGATCACGTCCTCGTCGCGGACGACCGCCAGCATCCTGAGCGACGAGCGGCTGCCGGACTGGGCGTCGCCCAGGACGTCGCCCTCCCGGCGCTGCTCAAGGTCGATCCGGGACAGCTCGAAGCCGTCCAGCGTCGCGGCGACCGCGTCGAGGCGTTCGCGCGCGGCGGTCGCCGCGGGCATGTCCGAGACCAGCAGGCACAGGCCGGGCGCCGAGCCGCGGCCGACGCGGCCGCGCAGCTGGTGGAGCTGCGAGACGCCGAACCGCTCGGCGTCCATGATGACCATCACGGTGGCGTTGGGGACGTTCACGCCGACCTCGATGACCGTGGTCGCGACCAGGACGTCGACCTCGCCCGCCGTGAACCGGCGCATGATGTCGTCCTTGGCGTCGGGCGCCATGCGGCCGTGCAGGATCCCGATCCGCAGCCCCTTGAGCGGCCCGCCCTCCAGCCCCGCCGCGACGTCCAGCACGGCGAGCGGCGGCCGCTTGTCGGCGCCGCCCTCCGCGTCCGCGCCCATGTCGTCCGGGTCGTCGAGGTACGCCTCGGGCGGCAGGTCGTCGTCGACCGGGGCCTTCTTCCCCTTGGCCTTCTTCTTCGCCTTGGGGTCGTCCTCCTCGTCGCCGATGCGCGGGCACACCACATACGCCTGGTGCCCCTTGCCGACCTCCTCGCGCAGCCGCTCCCACGCCCGGTCGAGGAAGTTCGGCTTCTCCCGCGCCGGCACCACGTGCGTCGCGATCGGCGAGCGCCCGGAGGGGAGTTGGTCGAGCACCGAGGTCTCCAGGTCACCGAAGACCGTCATCGCCACCGTGCGCGGGATCGGCGTCGCCGTCATCACCAGCAGGTGCGGCGGCCGCTCCGACTTGCCCCGCAACGCGTCGCGCTGCTCGACCCCGAACCGGTGCTGCTCGTCCACCACGACCAGGCCTAGGTCGTGGAACTTGACCTTGTCCTCGATCAGCGCGTGTGTCCCGATGACGATGCCCGCCTCGCCCGTCACCAGGTCCAACAGCGCCGCCCGCCGCGCCGGCACCCCCATCGACCCGGTCAGCAGCGTCACCTTCGTCCCGACGTCGGACCCCCCGAGCATCCCGGGCCCCTCGGCCAGCGGCCCGAGCATCTCCACGATCGACCGGTGGTGCTGCTGCGCCAGCACCTCGGTAGGCGCCAACATGGCCGCCTGCCCCGCAGCGTCCACGACCGTCAGCATCGCCCGCAGCGCGATGAGCGTCTTTCCCGAGCCGACCTCGCCCTGGAGGAGGCGGTGCATGGGGTGTTCGGCCGCGAGGTCGGCGGCGATCTCGGCGCCCACGGAGACCTGGCCCTCGGTGAGGGTGAACGGGAGGCGGGCGTCGAAGGCGTCGAGGATGCCGTCGGGCCGGGCGGAGCGGGGGACGGCGGTCTGGGAGCGGGCGGCGAGGCGGCGTTGGGCGAGGGCGATCTGGAGGACGAAGGCCTCGTCCCACTTGAGCCGGTCCTTCGCGGCCGTCACCTCGCCCCACGAGGTGGGCTTGTGGATCCACTCCAGGGCCTGGCGCAGGCCGGGCATGCCGCGCCGCTCCAGGAGTTCCGGGGGCAGCGGGTCGGCGAGCTCGCCGAGCGTGTCGAGGGCCACGCGCACGCACTGCGCGATCTTCCAGGACGGCATCGCGGCGGCCGCCGGGTAGACCGGGATGAGGGCGCCCGCGAACATCGCGGCGAGGCTGCCGCCCTCGTCGTCGTCGCCGTCCGCGTCCATCAACTGGTAGTCGGGTTGGTTCAGTTGCAGTTCGTCGCGGAACCGCGCGACCTTCCCCGCGAACAGCCCGCGCAGCCCCGGGCGCAGCTCCCGTTCGCGCCACGCCTGGTTGAAGAACGTCAGCTTGAGGTTGCCGCGCCCGTCGGTGACCACGACCTCCAGCAGGTTGCCGCGCCGGTTGCGGAACTGCCGGTTGGTGACCTTGGCGATCTCCGCCATGACGGTGATGTGCTCGTCGACCTCGAGGCGGGACAGGTCGGTGAGCCGGCCGCGCTCGGCGTACCGCCGCGGGTAGTGGCGCAGCAGGTCGCCCAGCGTGGTCAGGCCGAGGGACTTGCCGAGCACCTTCGCGGTCCGGTCCCCGACCAGTTTGGCCAGCGGTTCATCGAGGCGGGACATGGCGGCGGTGGTTCTCCCTGGCGGGCCGACGGCGGTGTGGCCCGACGTTACCCGGCCGCGGGGACAGCCCGGGTCATTCGACGCCGATCAGCAGCGGGTAGATCGACTGGCCGCCGTCGTAGACGACCGCGTCGACCTCGGGCCTGCCGTAGCGCATGCCGCCCACCAGCGCGTCCGCGATGCCCTCGGCGAGCGCCGCGCCGGTCACCAGGGTGACCAGCTCGCCGCCGCCCGCGAGCATGCGGTCGAGCACGATGCGGCCGGTCTCCGCCAGGTCCTGGCCGATGACCGCGATGTCGCCGTCGATGATGCCGAGGACGTCGCCGGCCTGGCACACGCCGGCCATCGTCCAGGCCTCGCGCGTGGCGGTGGTCAGCGCGCCGTAGCGGGTCGCGCCGGCCGCCGACGTCATGCCGACCACGTCCTGGTCGAAGCGCCGCCCGGGCTCGTGGACGGCGAGCGCCGCGATGCCTTGAACGGCGGCCTTGGTCGGCACCACCTGGACGCGGACGCCGTACGCCTGCGCCTGCTCCCCCGCGACACCCGCGACCGCGTGCCCGTCGGGGTCGTTCGGCAGCAGGACGACCTCGCGCGCGCCGGTGTCCCGGATCGCGTCGACGAGCGCACCCGTCGACGGGCTGCGCCCCGGCCCGGCCTCGACGACGTGTGCGCCGGCCTCGGTGAACAGCGCGGCCAGGCCGTCGCCCTGCACGACCGCGACGATCGCCCGGCGTACCGCCGCGGGCGCGTGCTCGCGCTCGCGCTCCCGCGCGGCCGCCGCACCCGTCAGGTCGAGGTGGGTGATGCGGATGCGGTGCGGCCGCCCGGCCTCGACGCCCGCTTCGACCGCGGCGCCGGCGTCGTCGACGTGCACGTGGACGTTCCACAGCCCCTCGCCGCCGACCACCACGAGCGAGTCGCCCAGCGCGTCGAGCCGCTCGCGCAGCGCCGGGACCGCCTCGTCGGGCGCGTCGAGCAGGTAGATCACCTCGAACGCGGGCGCGCGCGGGCCGTCGTCGCACGGCTCCTCGTCGGGCTCGGGGCGCAGCGGCACCGGCACGTGGGTGCGCGGCACGGCCGCGGGGCGTTCGCCGGTGACCACCGCGACCAGCGCGTCCAGGAGCACGCACAGGCCGCGGCCGCCGGCGTCGACGACTCCGGCGCGGCGCAGCACGTCCAGCTGCTCGGGGGTGCGGGCGAGTGCCTCGCGGGCCGCCGAGGCGGCGTTGCGCACGACCGCCGTCACTTCGTCGGGGGACGCGTCGCAGCCGTCGGCGGCGGCGCGGACGACGGTCAGCATGGTGCCCTCGACCGGCCGCGCGACAGCGACGTACGCCGCCTCGGTCGCGCGGCGCAGCGCCCGCCGCAGCACCGGCCCGCTCGGCCGCGGGCGCCGGGCCTCGGCGGCCTCGCGGTACTCGAGCTCGATCTGGTCGGCCATGCCGCGCAGCAGTTGGCTGAGGATGACGCCGGAGTTGCCGCGCGCGCCCATGAGCGCGCCGTGCGCGAGGGCCCGGATGGTCTCGGGCAGCGTGGGCTCGCCGGTCCCGTCGCCGTTGGCGTCGGCTTCGCGCGCGAACAGCGCCTCGACCTCGGCGGTGCCGGACTCCAGCGTGAGGAACAGGTTCGTGCCGGTGTCGCCGTCGGGCACGGGATAGACGTTGAGCGCGTCGATCTCCTCGCGGGCGCGGCCGAGCTGCTGAAGCCCGGTCCGGCACCAGCGGCGCACCGCCGGAGCGTCGAGCTCTCCCAGCACGCCCACCTCGTCCTCCTTGCCCGCCACGCCCGCCGTTGCGCGGCCTGTGCAGAGTATCCGGCCGGGCGTGCGGCGGTGACCTGGTGAGAAAGAGCGGCCCCCGCGAGGCGCATCGGACGGATGCGCTACGCTGATGGAGAAGCGTGACGAGTCGGGCGGTTTTCCATGCGCACCGCGCGATTGGCATCCATCCCCGCTCGTCGGTTACTCTTCCTCGGTTGCCTGGCACCTGCCGGCACGTGAACGTACGCGCAATCCTTATTCGTCTTTGGAGTGTCTCCCGTGGCTGCCAACTGCGACGTCTGCGGCAAGGGGCCGGGTTTCGGCAACAACATCTCGCACTCGCACCGCCGCACCCGCCGTCGCTGGAACCCGAACATCCAGACGGTTCGCACGGTGCAGGGCGGCACGCCGAAGCGCCTGAACGCCTGCACCTCGTGCATCAAGGCCGGCAAGGTCACCCGCTGACCCCAGCCTTCCCCAGCTTCTGAACAGCCGGGCCACCTCACGGTGGCCCGGCTGTTCGCCGTTCCGGGCCCGGGCCGCGACGCGGCACCGGGCCCGTGCCTGTGTGCGGCACGGACCCGGTGGGTGCTCAGGGACGGTCAGCCGCGGAAGCGCCAGCCGTGGTCGACGGGGCCGATGCCCGCGCCGAGCGGGAAGCCCTCGCGGATCGCGCCGGTGATGTACTCCTTCGCGGCGCCCACCGCGCGCGGCACGTCGCGGCCGAGCGCCAGGTACGAGGCGATGGCGCTGGCGAGCGTGCACCCGGTGCCGTGCGTGTGCCGGTTGTCGTAGCGCTCGCTGCGGAACCAGTACTCGCGCGAGCCGTCGAACAGCAGGTCGGCGGCCTCACCCTCCAGGTGGCCGCCCTTGACCAGCACCCACTCGGGGCCGAAGGCGAGCAGCGCCTCGGCGGCCTTGCGCATGTCGGACGGCTCGCGGACCTCGAGCCCGGTCAGCTGGCGGGCCTCGAACAGGTTCGGGGTGACCACCGTCGCGGTCGGCAGCAGCTTCCCGCGCACCGCGTCGAGGGCCTCCTCGGCGAGCAGCGGGTCGCCGTGCTTGGACACCGACACGGGGTCGACGACGACCGGTGCGGGCAGCCCGGCGAGCAATTCGGCGACCGTCTCCACGAGCACGGGCGAGGCCAGCATGCCGGTCTTGACGGCCTGCACGCCGATGTCGTCGACGACGCTGCGGAACTGCGCGCGGACGGCCTCCGGCGGCAGCTCCCAGTAGCCCTGGACGCCGAGCGAGTTCTGCGCGGTGACCGCCGCGATGACGCTCATGCCGTGTACGCCGAGGGCGAGCATGGTCTTCAGGTCGGCCTGGATTCCGGCGCCGCCGCCGGAGTCGGAACCGGCGATCGTCAGCACGCGGGCGGGGGTCTGCACCATGGTTGTCAGCTTATCGACCGGCTTGTGGACGCCGACCGGTGCCGTGTCCGGCACGCCGCTCAACCGCCGAAGTGGTCCCATCCCCCGGCGCCCGACCACTCCTCGCCGTCGACCGTCACGCCGTCGCCCGCCACGACCCGCCCGATGACCCGCCAGCGGGCACTGAGCGCGGTCCCCGCCGGGAACGTCGCGACGAGCGCGTGGTCCTCGCCGCCGGTCAGCACCCACGAGAGCGGGTCGGCGCCGAGCGCCCGCGCCACGTCGCGCATCTGCGCCGGGACGTCGAGCAGGTCGCTGATCAGGTCGACCCGCACGCCGGACGCGCGGGACAGGTGGCCGAGGTCGGCGATCAGGCCGTCGCTGACGTCCAGCATCGCGGTCGCGCCGAGCCGGGCCGCGGCCGGACCCGCGTCGTACGGCGGCTCCGGACGGCGGTGCGCCTCGACGAACGCGCGCGGATTGCGGTGCCCGTGACTGAGGATCGCCAGGCCCGCCGCAGACCAGCCGAGCCAGCCCGCGACCGCCACGACGTCGCCCACCCGGGCGCCCGCGCGCGTCACCGGCGCGCGGCCCTCCAGGTCGCCGAGCGCGGTGATCGACACCATGACGGACGCGCCGCGCACGACGTCGCCGCCGGCCACGCCCGCCTCCACGACGGCGCACTCGTCGCGCAGCCCGTCGTACAGCTCCAGCGCCCACGCGACCGGCAGCTCGGCCGGCCCGACCAGGCCGATGAGCAGCGCGGTCGGCACCGCGCCCATCGCGGCCACGTCGGCGAGGTTCTGCGCGGCGGCCTTGCGGCCCACGTCGTACGCCGTCGACCAGTCGCGCCGGAAGTGCCGCCCCTCGACCAGCAGGTCCGTCGTCGCCACCACCCGGCCGTCGGGCGCCGCGATCACGGCCGCGTCGTCGCCCGGGCCCAGCGGCACATGACGGCCGGTCGGGACGCGCTCGGTCAGCGCGCCGATCAGCCCGAACTCGCCGAGGTCGCCCAGCGTGCCGCTCATGCGCGTGCCTCGCCGCGCTCGCCCGCCGCGTCCCGCCCGGCACCCCGCCCGGTGGTCCGTGTGCTCCGCTCGTTCACGACCGGCCCCCCGCCGCCGCACCCAAGCCCGGCATATCCGTCCCGTTCTGTCGTGGTTCCTGACGTATTCCCCGGATCGGAAGACCCGAGGCCCCGCCGGTCACCTGTTGGTCGCCCGCGTCGGTGCGGTCGACAATGGTTGCATCCGCCCGCGCCGGACCGCGCGGTACGGTGTGCGACGCAGTACGTGGCTTGGCTGGTTTGGTGAAGGTTCCCTCAATCCTGGCGCGCCGGGAGGCCGTGGTGGTACAGGCATACATCCTGATCCAGACCGAGGTCGGACGGGCCGAGTCGGTGGCCCGCGAGATCGCGGGGCTGCCCGGCATCACGGCGGCGGAGGACGTCACCGGCCCGTACGACGTGATCGTGCGCGCCGAGGCCACCGACGTCGACGAACTCGGCCGACTCGTGGTCGCGCAGGTGCAGCGCGTCTCGGGCATCACGCGCACCCTGACCTGTCCCGTGGTGCACCTGGCCTGACGACCGCCCCCGGACCCGGCCGCGCGCGGCGGGCTCCGTAGGATCGGGCCCGTGACCGCGACCACGCCCGCCCCAGCGCCGCCCGCTCCGGGA
Source organism: Yinghuangia seranimata (assembly GCF_029953285.1). GTDB lineage: Bacteria > Actinomycetota > Actinomycetes > Streptomycetales > Streptomycetaceae > Yinghuangia > Yinghuangia seranimata. The sequence goes on from NZ_JASAOI010000038.1 coordinate 140,771, forward strand.
CCGTCGGGAACGACGTCCAGGCGCCGTCGGGCGCTCGTGCGGTACGGGCTGCCGGGCGCGGCACTCGCCGCCGCGGGCCTGCTCACCGCGTACCTGGTCGGACGCGGGGGCGACGACACCGTCCACATCGCCGTGCCGCAGCCGCCGCCCGGCCGGATCGGCGAGGTGTGCCACGAGCTGTACGCGAAGCTGCCCGCCGACGTGCTCGGCGGGAAGCGGCGCGACAGCGCGCCGGTCTCCGAACTGACCGCGGCCTGGGGCAGTCCCGCGGTGGTGCTGCGCTGCGGCGTCCCCAAGCCGGTGTCGCTGCGACCGAGCGACCCGCGGTACGACCCGTCGCAGAACTCCGTCGGCGTGAACGGCGTGAGGTGGGTCTTCACCACCGAGGGGCCGGGCAAGGCGCTGCAGTTCACGACGCTGAACCGCGAGGTGAACGTCGAGGTCGTGGTGCCGCCGGCATACGGGCAGGCGCCCGGCGTGCTCACCGCGTTCGCCGAGCCGATCAAGGCCACCGTGGTCAACCTCATGCCGGGCGACGACGCGCCGGCCCCCGAGGCCGGCGAACCGGTCGAGGGTCCGACGGCTTCGCCGGGCTCGGGATAGCGACCACGTCGACGGTCGGCGCGCCCGGCGCGGTCCGCACGGTCGGTGCGGTCAGCGCAGCAGGGAGTTGGGCCGGTCCAGCGCCGCACGGATCAGCCGGTCGACGAGCTGCGGGTACTCGACGCCGGTCGCCTTCCACATCTGCGGGTACATCGACACCGGCGTGAACCCCGGCATCGTGTTGACCTCGTTGATGACCCAGCCGCCGTCCTCGAGCAGGAAGAAGTCGACGCGCGCCAGGCCTTCGCAGCTCATCGCCTCGAACGCGGCCACGGCCAGCTCCCGCACCTCGGCCATCTGCTCGGCGGTCAGGTCGGCGGGCACGTCGGTCTCGGTGACGTCGTCGAGGTACTTGGCCTCGAAGTCGTAGAACTCGTGGTCGCCGCGCACCCGGATCTCCGCGGGGACGCTCGCCTCGGGGCCGTCCGGCCCGTCCAGCACACCGCACTCGATCTCGCGGCCGCGCAGCATGCCCTCGACGATGACCTTCGGGTCGTGCTTGCGCGCGGTCTCGACGGCCTCGTCGAACGCGTCCATCTCGTGCACCTTGGTGATGCCCATGCTGGAACCGGCGCGCGCCGGCTTCACGAACACCGGGAAGCCCAGCTCCGCGACGGACGCGCGCACCGCCGCCGGGTCGCGCTCCCAGTCGCGCGGACGGATGGTCACGTACGGGCCGACCGGCAGGCCGAACCCGACGAACACCCGCTTCATGTACTCCTTGTCCATGCTGACCGCGCTGGCCAGCACGCCCGAGCCGACGTACGGGACGCCCGCGAGCTCGAGCAGGCCCTGCAGCGTGCCGTCCTCGCCGTACGGGCCGTGCAGCAGCGGGAAGACCACGTCGACGCTGCCGAGCACGTCGGTGACCGCGCCGGTCTCCAGCACCGCGATGTCGCGCTGCGTCGGGTCCGCGGCCAGCACCACCGAGCCGGTGGGCGCGGCGATGTCCGTGACGTCGGGGAGCTTGCCGGACGCGCCGATCGCCAGGCGCTCCGCGGCGTCCGCCACGACGGCCCAGCGGCCGTCCTGCGTGATGCCGAGCGGCAGCACGTCGTACTGCTCGCGGTCGATCGCGGACAGCACGCTGCCCGCCGTGACGCACGAGATCGCGTGTTCGGAGCTGCGGCCGCCGAACACGACGGCGACGCGCGGCCTTACGGACGACTGGGGGGTGGCGATCTGCTCGGTCATCGAACTCGGGTCGCGACGCCAATCGGCTGCGCGCCCCTCGCTCCTCTCGCATTGCTCGAAAACGGCCACCACTCGCGTGAGCGTGCCGGTACTCTGGGTGATGTTCGGAGGCGCGAGTCGCCGGACCTTCCGCCGGGCCGGCGGTCGCGGCCTGTGGAGCCGGTGTAAGTCACGGCACCTTCCGAGGTGTCTGCGGTCGGCTGCGAAGCAGGAAGGCCTCGGGTGACCGAGAGCGAGCCCGTCGCAGACCTGGTGGGGTCGAGGTCAAGGTGTCCAAAACCCTAGCCGCGATAACCAAGCGGCGCTGGTAGGCACTCAAGCGGCCCCGTGGTCCGTGGCGGACACGCGGGGCCGCTGCGTTGCTAATTCGTCCCGTAGCGCTCCGGCTTGGCGGAGCGCGACATGAGCTCCTTCAGGGCCAGCTGCGGCGACTTGCCGTCGTGCACCATGGCCACGACCGTGTCGACGATCGGCATCTCGACGCCGTGCCGGCGGGCGAGCTCCTGGACCGCGACGCACGACTTGACGCCCTCGGTGGTCTGCCGCGCGGCGGCGGTGGCCTCCTCGACGGTCATGCCGCGGCCGAGGTTCGCGCCGAAGGTGTGGTTGCGCGACAGTGTCGACGAGCACGTCGCCACCAGGTCGCCGAGGCCCGCGAGTCCGGCGAACGTGTGCAGGTCGGCGCCCATCGCCGCGCCGAGCCGCATCGTCTCCGCGAGGCCGCGGGTGATCAGCGACGCCTTGGCGTTGTCGCCGAGCCGCATGCCGTCGGCGGCGCCCGCGGCCAGGCCGATCACGTTCTTGACCGTGCCGCCGAGCTCGCAGCCGACCACGTCCGCGTTCGTGTACGGGCGGAAGTACGGGGTCATGCACGCCGCCTGGAGCCGGCGCGCGACGTCCTCGTCCGCGCACGCCACGACGCTCGCGGCCGGCAGCCGGTGGGCGATCTCCTTGGCCAGGTTGGGCCCGCTGACCACCGCGACCCGGTCCTCGCCGACCCCGGCGACCTCGCGGATCACCTCGCTCATCCGCTTCGCGGTGCCGAGTTCGATGCCCTTCATGAGGCTCACCAGCACCGCGTCGGGCGACAGCACGGGCGCCCACGCGGCCAGGTTCTCGCGCACCGTCTGGGACGGGATGCCCAGCACCACGAAGTCGGCGCCCTCGGCGGCCTTCGCGGCGTCGAGCGTCGCCGTGACCGGCTCGGGCAGGTGCACGCCCGGAAGGTAGTCGGGGTTCTCGTGCCGGGAGTTGATCGCGTCGACGATCTCGGAGCGGCGGCCCCACAGCGTCACGTCGCACCCGGCGTCGGCCAGGATCATCGCGAACGCGGTGCCCCACGAGCCGGTGCCGAAGACCGCGCAGCGCGTCATGCGGCGCCGTCCTCGGCGGCGGGCTTGGGGTCGTCCTTCGGGTCGGACTTCGCCTCGGCGGCGGGCGCGGCGTCGTCCGCGGCAGCGGCCTCGGCGGCCGCCTTGGCCTTCGACTTGCGGCGCTGCTCGCGCGTCGGGGCCGGCTCGTCGCGCAGCTTCGCGAGCAGCTCGGTCACCGCGTCCATGATCTTGTCGGTCGCGCCGCGCAGCACCTCTGCGGTCATCTCGCGGCCGCGGAACTCCTCGAGGTCGACCGGCGGTCCGGCCAGCACGCGCATGGTCTTGCGCGGGAACAGCCGCAGCTTCTTGCCGTACGGCGCAAGCATGTCCTGGGCGCCCCACTGTGCGACCGGGATGACGGGGGCGCCGGTGGTCAGCGCGATGCGCGCCGCGCCGGTCTTGCCCTGCATCGGCCAGAGCGCCTTGTCGCGGGTGATCGTGCCCTCGGGGTACACGGCCACGCAGTCGCCCTTGTTCACGGCGTCCACGGCCGCGCGGAAGGCCAGCGCGGCGTCCGCCGAGTCGCGGTACACCGGGATCTGGCCGGCGCCCTTGATGATCCGGCCGACCACGGGGATCTTGAACAGCGACGACTTGGCCAGGAAGTGCGCCTCGCGACCCGACTCGTACTGGAAGTGCGCGTACGTGAGGGGGTCGACGTAACTGATGTGGTTGACCGCCGTGATGAAGCCGCCCTCCGCGGGAATGTGCTCCATCCCGCGCCAGTCGCGCTTCGTGAAAAGCAGCAGCAGGGGTTTGACCACCACGACCACGACGCGGTACCAGAAGCCGATCCTTCTGCGGGCCATCAGTTGCGAGCCTCCTGAGTCGTGTCGCGTCGTGTCGATCCTCACACCACCGGCGCCCTGGCTGACCGGGTGCCGATTATGTACAAGGGAACACCATGGCGTGATCTCACCAGGCGATACCCCCGGGCCCCGGTCGACCCCCGTAGTTTCCCGTGAGAGTCGTCGCGATGTCGAGAAAGGTCCTCATCCACCGGAACGGCGGACAACCGAGGATAGGGAACGCCGCGCCGGAAAGGGACGGCACGGGACCGGCAACAGCGGGAACCGGCACAACGGAGGTGGACCGGCCGATGCGAGGAACGCGGGTGGGCGCCGGACCTGACGCGTGGCGGCTGGTCGTGCCCGTCAAACCCCTCACCGCGGCCAAGAGCCGGCTGGCGCCCGCGACGGGCGCGTACCGGGGCGGGCTGGCCCTCGCGTTCGCCGTCGACACCGTGCGCGCCGCGCTGTCGTGCCGGCGCGTCGCGGGAGTGCTCGTGGTGACCGACGACCCCGTCGTCGCCGAGCAGGTCCGCGCCGAGGGCGCCGAGACCGTCGCGGACGTCCAGGGGCAGGACGGCCGCGGGCGGCCGGGAGGGCTGAACGCGGCCCTCGAGCACGGTGCCGGCCTCGCGGGCCTGTGGTGGCCCGGCGCGGGCGTCGCGGCGCTGTCGGCGGACCTGCCCGCGCTGCGGCCCGAGGAGTTGGACCGCGTGCTCGGCGAAGCGGGCCGCCGGCCGCGGGCGTTCCTGGCCGACGCGGCGGGTGTCGGCACCACCCTGCTGGCCGCGTGGCCGGGGACCGTGCTGGCACCGGCCTTCGAGGGCGCGTCCCGTGCCCGGCACCGGCGTTCGGGCGCGCACGAACTCGTCCTCGACGACGTCGACTCGGTCCGCCGCGACGTCGACACCGGCGCGGACCTCGCGCGGGCCGTGGAGTTGGGTGTGGGGCCGCGCACCGCCGCGCTGCTGCCGCTGCTGTCCGCGGGGTGTTGAGTAGGCTCGACGGCATGCAGGGAACCGTGCACACCTTCGACCCGCGCACCGGCGCGGGCACCGTCCTCCTCGACGACGGCAGCGCGCTCCCGTTCCCGGCGGAGGCGTTCGCCGCGTCGGGGCTGCGGCTGCTGCGGCCCGGGCAGCGGGTGCGGCTGAAGGTCGAGGGCGAAGGCCCCGACCGTGCCGCCGTGTTCCTGACGATCGCGACGCTGTCCGACCCGTTCGTCGCGCCTCGCAGGCGCTGAACACGCCGGCGTCGGGCCGGTTGCCGCCGGCCCCTGGCGAACCCGCGCCACCCACACGGCCCAACGCGTTCCGCGCCGAGGCCCTCAAACGGCCGTAGGGCGCCTGAACGGCCCTGCGGGGACTCCGACACCGGGACGACCTCCGCGGGCCCGCCACAGCCCCACAGAGGCGCTTTTCGGGGCATGCGCGGAGACGTTGCGGAATCTCGAATTCCGGAAGCGCCCGGACGGGGACACGGCACGCACCCGCTGACGGTCTCGAATCCGCCCGGCCCCAGCGGGGTTGGCGGACTTCCGACGGCCTCGACCACCCCACGGGACCCGCTGCGCCACACCCGTCCTGCCCGTGACACGCGGGCCAGTTCCGCCTCCGCGTCCGCGAAAGCCCCTGCCCGGACGGCGATCCACGCGCGCCCCCGCAACCCGTTCGGCCGAACTCCCCTACCGTCCAAGGCCTACGGGCCGCCGACGGACGACCCGTTCGGCCGAACGCTCTGATGCGGCACCCGCGCGCACCACCGCGACGAAGAAGCGAACTCCCGCTGTCCGGCGCCTGCGCCGGTGAGCCGGAGCCCGACCCCTCCCCGCCACCGAAAGCCCTCGCGCGGCGCGGGACCCACCCCGTTCGGCCGAACCACCCCCGCACAGCCGCCGCAGTCGGCGCCCCACGCGTGCCGGACGCCTGTCCCCCAGGCCAGTTCCGCCCCCGCGGCCCGCAAACCCCGCCCCACAGAGGCGATCGGCCTCCGCACGGCACCTCGTCGTGCCGAACTCCCGTCGCGGACAGGGGGTCATACGCGTGACGCCCACCGTCCCGCAGACGCGCGACGGGCCGGACCCCATGGGAAGGGGGGTCCGGCCCGTCGCGTTGCCTGGCCGGGGTCCGCCGTGCTCGGGACCCTCGCCGGGTTCCCCGGGGGCGGTACCTGGTTCAGGACCTTGGGACCAGGTTCCGTCCGGGGGTTGCGCGGTACTACTTGGCGGCGCGCTTCGTCGCCTTCTTGGCCGTGGTCTTCGCCGCGGTCTTCTTCGCCGTGGCCTTGACCGCGGTCTTCTTCGCGGCGGTCTTCTTCGCGACCGTCGCCTTCTTGGCGGCCGGCTTCGCGGCGGCGGCCGTCTTGCGCGTGGCGGCCGGCTTCGCGGCGGCGGCCGTCTTGCGCGTGGTCGCGGCCTTGCGGGTCGCGGTGGCGCGGGCGGTCGTCGCCTTCTTCGCCGCGGTCTTCTTGGCGGCGGTGCCGGGACGCGGCGTCGGGCTGGCCTTGGCCGCCGCGCTGCCGCTCTTCGGCATCTTCTTGGTGCCGGCGGTCAGGTCCTTGAAGCCCTGGCCCGGGCGGAAGCGCGGGATCGCGGTCTTCTTGACCCGGACGCGCTCGCCGGTCTGCGGGTTGCGCGCGTAACGGGCGGCACGCTCGACCTTCTCGAACGAACCGAAGCCCGTGATGGACACACGGTCTCCGCCCGCGACCGCGCGGATGATGGCGTCGAGCACGGCGTCGACCGCGTCCGCGGCGGCCGTACGGCCACCCAGTCGGTCCTGGACCGCCTCGACAAGCTGAGCCTTGTTCACGTCTTCCCCTTCGAAAACCGATGCCGTATCAGATAGTCCGGCATTGGGCACGCTAAGCGCCCAATTGTGCTGAAGCAATTACCGAACGGACGAATCACCCTTGTGTCGCAACGGATTACAGACCTCGGCGGTGTCCGCGGCTCGCGCGGGATCCTGGTCGAGCTCGTCCATGAGCTTCGTCAGACGCCGTGCGGCGTCCGCCAGATCATGCTTTGCGGCATCGGTGACGACGAGGAGGCGGCGAACCAGCGCCACTTTCGCGCCGTCCGGTATGTCGAGCTTACGCACCCGCGCATGCGCCTCCTTCAACCGGGTGGCGAGTTCGGCGTAAAGCCCGACTTCGTCGGGGCTGTCGGGTTGCCCTGCTTGCTTCACACCGTGATTGTGACAGCTCATCCGACAATGGGCCTGTTGAGCCGGATCGGGGGAACCGGCTTGCCCCGTCCGGGAAAACGCCGAAGCGGCGGAGTGCGTGTGCACTCCGCCGCTTCCACAAGCCGGTTGGCGCTCTTCCGGGTTGGCCTCCGGATGGCCGAAATCCGTTTGTCAGACGGTCTGCGTACGGGGCAGCCAAGCGGGCCTGGTCTGCTCGAACGCCGTCACGTCGGCCTCGTGACGCAGGGTCAGCCCGATGTCGTCCAGACCCTCCAGGAGCCGCCAGCGCGTGTAGTCGTCGATCTCGAAGTCGGCGGTCACCGCGGCGTCTCCCGAGCCCGCCCGGACCTGACGCTCGACGAGGTCGACGGTGATCTCGACGGCCGGGTCGGCCTCGGTCAGCGCCCAAAGCCGGTCGACCGTCTCCTGCGGCAGGACGACCGTCAGCAGGCCGCCCTTCAGCGAGTTGCCGCGGAAGATGTCGGCGAAGCGCGACGAGATGACGGTCTTGAAGCCGTAGTTCTGGAGCGCCCACACGGCGTGCTCGCGGGACGAGCCGGTGCCGAAGTCGGGGCCGGCGACCAGGACCGAGGCCCCCTGCCGCGCGGGCTCGTTGAACACGAAGCCGGGGTCCTTGCGCCAGGCCTCGAACAGCCCGTCCTCGAACCCGGTCTTGGTGACCTTCTTGAGCCAGTGCGCGGGGATGATCTGGTCGGTGTCGACGTTGCTGCGACGCAGCGGGATCGCCGTACCGGTGTGCGTGGTGAACGGTTCCATGGCGATCAGACTCCAGCCGGGACGGGCACGTCGGTCAGGTCGGACGGGGCGGCCAGGTGGCCCAGGACCGCCGTGGCGGCGGCGACCTGCGGGGAGACCAGGTGCGTACGGCCGCCCTTGCCCTGCCGTCCTTCGAAGTTGCGGTTCGACGTGGACGCGCTGCGCTCACCGGGCGCCAGCTGGTCCGGGTTCATGCCCAGGCACATCGAGCAGCCCGCGTAACGCCATTCGGCGCCGGCCTCGGTGAACACCTTGTCCAGGCCCTCGCTGACGGCCTCCAGGGAGACCCGCACGGAGCCGGGGACGACCAGCATCCGCACGCCGTCGGCGATCTTGCGGCCGCGCAGGATGTCGGCGACCGCGCGCAGGTCCTCCATGCGGCCGTTCGTGCACGAGCCGATGAAGACCGTGTCGACCTTGATGTCGCGCAGCGGCTGGCCGGCGGTCAGGCCCATGTACTCCAGGGCCTTCTCGGCGGCGCTGCGCTCCGACGGGTCGCCGTAGGACGCCGGGTCCGGCACGGACGCCGACAGCGGCGCGCCCTGGCCGGGGTTGGTGCCCCAGGTGACGAACGGCGTGAGCTCGGACGCCTCGATGACGACCTCGTGGTCGAACACCGCGTCGTCGTCCGTGCGCAGCGACGTCCAGTACTCGACAGCGCTGTCCCAGTCGGCGCCCTCGGGCGCGTGGTCGCGGCCCTTCAGGTAGGCGAAGGTCGTCTGGTCCGGCGCGATCATGCCGGCGCGGGCGCCCGCCTCGATCGACATGTTGCAGACGGTCATCCGGCCCTCCATCGAGAGGTTCCGGACGGCCTCGCCGCGGTACTCGATGACATAGCCCTGGCCGCCGCCGGTGCCGATCTTGGCGATGACCGCCAGGATCAGGTCCTTGGCCGTGACCCCGGCGGGCAGTTCACCGTTGACCGTGACGGCCATGGTCTTGAACGGCGCCATCGGCAGCGTCTGCGTGGCCAGGACGTGCTCGACCTGGCTGGTGCCGATGCCGAACGCCAGCGCGCCGAACGCGCCGTGCGTGGAGGTGTGGCTGTCGCCGCACACGACGGTCATGCCGGGCTGGGTCAGGCCCAGCTGCGGGCCGACGACGTGCACGACGCCCTGCTCGACGTCGCCGAGCGAGTGGATGCGGACCCCGAACTCGGCGGCGTTGCGCCGCAACGTCTCCAGCTGCACACGGGACACCGGGTCGGCGATGGGCTTGTCGATGTCAAGGGTGGGGGTGTTGTGGTCCTCGGTCGCGATCGTGAGATCGGTCCGGCGGACCGGGCGCCCGGCCTGGCGCAGGCCGTCGAAGGCCTGCGGGCTGGTCACCTCGTGCAGCAGGTGCAGGTCGATGTAGAGCAGGTCGGGCTCACCTTCAGCACGACGCACGACGTGTGCGTCCCAGACCTTCTCCGCGAGTGTCCGTCCCATCGCTGTCCCTCCGGTCGGCGTCTTTGCCGACTTTTGCGTGTCGTGTTTCCGCGGCCCATCGCGCTGCCCACCCGCAGCGGGGAAATGCCCCGGTACTTCGAAGAGTGCCACGCAGGTCGCCTCAAACGGACTTGCGTCTCGTCATTCGAGACGGCAATATCGAAGCATGGACAACTCTAGCGGAGTCGGCGTGCTCGACAAGGCCGCTGTCGTGCTGGCCGCGCTCGAAGCGGGGCCAGCGACGCTGGCGGGGCTCGTCGCCACGACCGGACTGGCCCGACCCACCGCCCACCGCCTCGCGGTGGCCCTGGAACACCACCGTCTCGTCGCCCGGGACATGCAGGGGCGCTTCGTCCTCGGACCGCGCCTCGCGGAGCTCGCCGCCGCGGCGGGCGAGGACCGGCTGCTCGCCGCCGCACACCCCGTACTCGCGCACCTGCGGGACGTCACCGGGGAGAGCGCGCAGCTCTACCGGCGACAGGGGGACATGCGCGTCTGCGTGGCCGCCGCCGAGCGGCTCTCCGGCCTGCGGGACACCGTCCCGGTCGGCAGCACGCTGCCGATGAAGGCCGGCTCGGCCGCGCAGTGCCTGCTGGCGTGGGAGGAGCCGGAGCGTCTGCACCGAGGCCTCCAGGGTGCCCGCTTCACGGCGACGACGCTGTCCGGCGTGCGCCGGCGCGGCTGGGCCCAGAGCATCGGCGAGCGCGAGCCGGGCGTCGCGTCGGTCTCGGCCGCCGTCCGCGGCCCGAGCAACCGCGTTGTGGCCGCCGTGTCGGTCTCCGGGCCGATCGAGCGCCTGACCCGCCACCCGGGCCGGCTCCACGCCCAGGCCGTCATGGAGGCCGCCGCGAAGCTCTCCGACGCGCTGCGCAAGGCCCAGGTCGACGTCTGACCCGCCTCCGACGCTCGACGGCGTTCCCGGTCCAACCCCTGACGACCGGATGCACCGACGGGCGTGACGGATGCGGCGGCCCCAGCGCGACCTACAAAACACGTAACCCATCCGGACCGTGGTCACGGATGGGTTACGTAGTGGTCAAACGATCAATCAACTGCCTGGGCGGAAGGTCTTCCAGCCGTCGCCCCACGCGTCGTCGGCGGGGCCTCCGTCGGTGCCCATCGGGGGGTGCCCGGCGGCCGGCGAGATCTTCTTCGGAGGCCGCGGGGCCGAGGGCCTGCGGGCCGCGGGAATGGACGTCGCGGCGGACTTGCGCGGGGTCGTCTCGGCCGGCGCCGCCGGCTTGTTCGGCATCGCGGTGGAGACCTGCGCGGTGGCCAGCGGACTGGGCGCCGTCATCGGGTTCGGAGGCAGCGGCGGAAGCGGCGGTTCCGCTCCGGTACGGGCTTGTTCGAGGCCCTGCACGAAGCTTTCGAGGCGGTTGCGGACGTCCTGGGGATCGCGTGAGACGCCGAGCATCTGCGCCGCGATCGCACCCGGAACGGCGTCGACGGCCGCCCCCGGCACCAGGTTGGCCTGCGGCATCCGCATCGGCAGTCCCGTGCGCGTCGTGCCGTCGACCACCGGCTCACGCGCGGCCTGCGCTGCGCGCCAGCTGTTGTCGTCCACCGAACCCCCATCTCGGTCCGTGCTGCCCGGCCTGCGGCCCAAGATCAGTCGCATATCGATTGGGCAACGGAATCTGTAACCCGCACAGTAGCAACGCCGAGGTCCGTATGGGGGTTCCGGGGTCCGCGTTACCCGACCTTGTCACCAAGCTGTGAAACTTTTTCCGTGTCAAAGTACGGAGGCGGCACGGACGCGGCGCGGACGCGGTGGGCAACTGCCCGCGGGGCAGGCGCGCTTCCCGAAAAGGGACGGAAACGCAGAATCGGGCGGCCCCCCCCAGGGGCGCCCGCTTGCGCGGGGTTGCGGCCGCCGACGCCGCGCCGCTCCAAGCGCAGGCGCGCCATCAGCGCGTGCTCGACGAGCGTGATGAGCGTCGACTTGGCCGACTCACGCCGCCGCGCGTCGCAGCTGACGATCGGCGTCTCGGGGCCGATCTGCAGCGCCTCGCGGACGTCGTCCGCGTGGTGCGTCTGCACACCGTCCCAGCAGTTGAGGGCGATGATGAACGGCAGCCCGCTGTTCTCGAAGTAGTCGATCGCGGGGAAGCAGTCCGCCAGACGGCGGGTGTCCACGATCACGACCGCGCCGATCGCGCCGCGCACCAGGTCGTCCCACATGAACCAGAACCGGTGCTGTCCGGGCGTGCCGAACAGGTAGAGGATCAGGTCCTCGTCCAGCGTGATACGGCCGAAGTCCATCGCGACGGTGGTCGTCGCCTTGTCGGGCGTCGACGCGATGTCGTCGATCCCCTGGCTCGCGGAGGTCATGACGGCCTCCGTGCGCAGCGGGGCGATCTCGGAGACCGCGCCGACGAGCGTCGTCTTGCCCACGCCGAACCCGCCCGCGACGACGATCTTCGCGGAGGTCGTCGAGGACCGCGGCGCCGGGACGCCGCCCGGGCTAGAGCTTGCGAAGTCCACTGAGCACCCTTTCGAGCAGCGTCACGTCCGGCTGCCCCTGGTCGTTCCCGGGCTGATGGATGACCACGAGTCCGGCCTCGGCGAGGTCCGCGACAAGTACGCGGGCCACGCCGAGGGGGATGGCGATCAGGGCCGAAATCTCGGCGACCGACTTGACCTGCCGGCACAGTTCGCAGATGCGCTGGTGCTCGGGCAACAGGCCAGGCGGGTTCGCCACCTGGGGCGTGGTCGTGACCAGCGCCTCCAGCGCGAGCTGGTAGCGCGGCCGGGTACGGCCGCCCGTCATGGCGTACGGGCGCACCAGGGTCTCGTGGAACTCCTGGTCCCCGTGATCGGACATCTCCGGATGGGTCATCGCGGCAGCGATCCCTGGAGTTCGGCGCGCAGCGCCGGGGTCAGGACAGTGCCCGCCCGGTCGACCAGCAGCGCCATCTCGTAGCCGATGAGGCCGATGTCGCACTCCGGAGAGGCGAGTACGGCCAGCGACGACCCGTCGGAGATCGACATGATGAACAGGAAGCCCCGTTCCATCTCGACGACCGTCTGCGTGACGTGCCCGCCCTCGAAGATGCGGGACGCACCCTGGGTCAGGCTCGTCAGGCCGGATGCCACGGCGGCGAGCTGGTCGGCTCGGTCCCGTGGGAAGCCCTCGGACAGGGCGAGCAGCAGGCCGTCCGCGGAGACCACGACCGTGTGCGACACCCCGGGGGTGTTGTCCACGAAGTTCGTGATCAGCCAGTTCAGGTTCTGCGCGGCCTGGCTCAACTCAGTCATGCCTGCTCCTGGTTGTTCTCGTCACGAGGCTGCGGGGCCATTCCCCCGGCCCCGGCAGTGCGACCCTGCTGAATGCCTCGGCGGAAGTTGGTCAGTCGTCCCCGGACCTCGTCGGGGTTGCGCGACAGACCGGACGGGTTCTGCGGCGGCGTGGCCGACTGGACGCCGGGGGTGCCCCGCGTGATCAGCGGCGGCGCGGCCGGTGTGTCGCCCGGACGGGCGTGGCCTCCGTCGGCCACACCGCCGGGGACCAGGTTGGCGCGCGGCACGCGGCGCGGCAGACCCGCGCCGGTGGTGCCGCTCGAAGCCGGCTCGCGCGCGGCCTCGGCGGCCCGCCAGCCCTCGTCACCGGCCGAGTACCAGCCGGATCCGGGCTGCTCCACGGCCGGGCGACCCGGCTGCGGGGCGGGCTGTGCCTGGTGCGTCGGGGCGGCCGACTGCTGCTCGACGGGAGCGGCGTGCGAGGCCTGGCGCGTCGGCAGGGTGCCGGGCGCCTCGGCCTGGGCCGCCGGGCCCGCGTGCGAGCGGCGCGGCAGCGCCTGCTCCGAAGTGCGGGGCGGAAGCGGCGGGTTCGTGGCCGCCGGCGTCCGCCGGTCGAGCGGCTGCGCCGCGGGCTGTCCGAACGACTGCCCGTTGTCCTGCGGACGGATCGGCTCGGCCGAGTCCGACTCGTCGACGTCGCCCTCGAGTTCGCCGCGGCTGCGCACCTGGGCGGCGCGCATGCGGCCACCGCGGCCGGTACGCCGGTGGAACCAGTCCGACTCGAGCGTCTCGAAGATCGGCGAACGCTCGTCGTCGACCACCATCGGCAGCGCCGAGGTGGAGTCGAGCGCGTCGACCGGTTCGGCCTGCGGGAGTTCGGGCAGTGCCGGGCGGGACTGCGGCAGCGCCTGCGGGGCCTGCTGCTGCGGGGCCTGCTGCTGCGGAACCTGCTGCGGCTGCTGGCCGGGGGCGCCGGCCTGGTCGCGGAACAGGGCACGCGGCTCGCCGGCCTGCGGGCGGCGGTCCGGGAGGCCCGGCTGCCGAACGGCCGGCAGCGCGTCGCCCGCGGGGGGCTGCCCCTGGCCGCGGACGCCGTTCTCCTGCGGGTCGAGCCGGCGCTGCGGGGCCTCGTAGGCGGGCACCTGCTGCGGCGGCGCGACCGGCGCGAGGCCGTCGAACTCCGGCGCCGACCATGCGGCCGCGCGCTGCTGGCCGGTCTGGCCGGGCTGACCCGGCTGGCCGAACTGACCGGTCTGGCCGGGCTGTTCGGCGGCGGGGAAGGCACCGGTGTCCTGACCGCCGCGGCGCGGCAGTCCGGCACCGCGGTCGTTGCCGCTGTGCTCGGCCGGCTCGTGGTCGAAGCCCGGCTGCTGGTACGGCGACTCGTACTCGGGACGGCCGTACGCGGTGGGTCGACCGAACTCGCCGGTCGCCGGCTGCTGCTGCCCGTACTGCGGCCGCTCGAAGGCGGACTGCTGCGGGAGTTGCACCGGCTGCTGCTGCGTCTGGTCGACCGGACCGAACGGCGACGCGAACTGCGCGGTGTCACTGGCCGGACGGGCGTCCTGGACGGTCGGCTGCTGCGCGACCGGCGCGAACGGGTTGTCCGTGTCGGCCGGCGCGAACGGCGTTCCGGGGAACGGCGTGTCGTGCGTCGTCGGGCCTTCGGAGAAGGCCGAGGCGGGCTCGTAGGCGGACTGCTGTCCGGTCTGCGGGCCGCCGTTCTGCGTCGTGTCGGCCGCCGCGGCGAGCCCACCGAGCGCGTGCGATCCGGTCTGCGGGCCGGCGGCGCCGCCGCGCTGCGGAAGCAGCCGGGGCGGCTCGTGGCGGCCGGCGTCGGGGCCGGGGCGCTGCGGTCCGGCCGCGGAGGCCGGGAGTGCCGGGATCTCCTGCGACGAGGTGAGCGCGTCGGGCTCCCAGCCCTTCTCGACCGCGGGGCGGCCGGTGCCCTTGTCCCAGTTGCCGCCGGGGCGGTCGCCCTGGATGAGCTCGATCGGGAGCATGACCAGCGCGGTCGTGCCGCCGCCGTCGCCCGGGCGGAGCTGGACGCGGATGCCGTGCCGGGTCGACAGACGGCCGACCACGAAGAGGCCCATGCGCCGGGATATGGAGACGTCCACCACGGGCGGCCGGGCGAGGCGCTGGTTGGCGTCCGCCAGGTCGTCACCGGTGAGGCCGATGCCGTTGTCGTGGATCTCGATCAGCGCGCGGCCGTCCGGGAGGATGTGGCCGGTCACGCGGACCTTGGTGTGCGGGCTGGAGAACGTCGTCGAGTTCTCGAGCAGCTCGGCGAGGAGGTGGACGAGGTCGTTGACCGCGCGGCCGGCGATGTCGGTGGTCGGCAGGGCGCCGAGCTCGACGCGCTCGTACTGCTCCACCTCGGACGCCGCGGCGCGGAGGACGTCGACCAGCGGGACCGGGCGGGTCCAGCGGCGGCCGGGCTCTTCACCCGCGAGAACCAGGAGGTTCTCACCGTTGCGGCGCATACGGGTCGCGAGGTGGTCGAGCTTGAACAGGTTCGCCAGCTGGTCCGGGTCGGCCTCGCGGTTCTCCAGGTCGGAGATCAGCGCGAGCTGACGCTGGATCAGGCTCTGGCTGCGGCGCGACAGGTTGACGAACATCGAGTTGACGTTGCCACGCAGCAGGGCCTGTTCGGCCGCGAGGCGGACCGCCTCGGCGTGGACGGCGTCGAACGCGCGGGCCACCTGGCCGACCTCGTCGCGGGAGAGCACCGCGATGGGCTCGACGTTCAGGTCGACGTCGCCGGGTTCGGACTCGGAGAGGCGGCGGACCGTCTCGGGCAGCCGCTGCTCCGCGATCTCGAGCGCGCTGCGGCGCAGCGTGTTGAGCGAGCGGACCAGCGAACGCGCCACGATGACACCGAGGATGATCGTGAACAGCAGCGCCGCGACGACCAGGATGGTGTTGACGAGCGCTTCGCGGCGGGCGTCGTCGCGCAGCTGGTCGGCGGTCTTGAGGAGCTCGTCGCCCATCCGGGTCTCGAGCTTCATGAGCGCGGTGACCTTGGCGGTCGACAGGTCGCGGAAGCCGTCCTGGGTGAAGCCCTCGGCGGAGCCGATGCCCTGCTTGCCGCCGGACATCGTCTTCTGCGCGGCGACGAGGAGGTTCGTGACGGCGCTGGCCTTGCCCTGGACGGCGGCCGCGTCGTACAGCTTGCGGACCTCGTCGGGCGCGACGCTCTTGAACTTGCGGATGGCCTCGTCGTCACCGGAGATGAGCTGGCGCAGACCCTCGGGCGCGTCGGCGAACGGGCTGTCCGGCTTGGCGCCGTACGCCAGGCCGATCGCGCGCTCCGCCGAGGCGTAGGCCTTGACCTCGCCGAGCAGGCCCAGCGCGCGGGCGCCCTGGATCAGGTCGGGGTCGCGGGTGATCTCCGGCGCCTGCTGGTTGATCGACAGCAGCGCCAGGATGATCTTCTGGTACTCCTGCACCGTCACGAACGGGAGGTTGTTGTTGTACGCGGAGCGGCGCACGTTCGTGAGGTTCTGCATCTGCGCTTCGATCGTCTTCACGGTCGCCTGGATCAGCGGCAGGCTGTCGAGATCCATCTTGGCGACCGCGGCACGGAAGCGCTCGTACTGGGTGGTCGTGCCCTTGTACAGGTTCTGGATGTCGGCGTTGGCGTCGACGGTGCCGTGGTCCCCGGCGAGGACCGACGCGGACTGGTCGCGCTCCTCCTCGAGGAAGGCCACCAGCGTCGTCGACTGGTTGATGACCTCGCCGGCCTTCTGCACGACGTCCATCTCACGCGTCTTGTCGACGGAGGACTGGATGCGCAGTCCACCGAGCAACGCCGCGACGATGACCGGCAGCAGCAGCAGCGCTGTGATGCGCGTGCGGATGCGCCAGTTCTTGATGGAGAAAAGCAGCTTCAACCGCGAAGGAGCCACGGGGGCTCGACTGGCGGTGAGTTCCTGGGGTGGGCGCATGTCTGCGGGCCCGACAGCGGCCGGGGCTTCCGCGGAGTCCTGCTGCCTCTTCCGACGTCCCTGCACTAGCTTCGCAACCTCTTGTGACCAGTCGATGACCCGCCGGATCGGCGAGGCTTACGTGCGGAGATCCCGGACGGGACCGCGCTTGGGAACCACCCCCGTGGTCGCACGCATTTCAGCACAGCCCAGGGGCCGCAACAAGATAGCGGGGTCGTGAAAAGTCCGGACAACGGTGAACTGGACGAGACAATCCCTTTGTCCGAATTGGCACCACTATTACCGGCTCTATTCGGACAAATAGACCCAGGTTTGGCTCGAATCCGGAGAGGTCAAAATCACAGGTTCACCTGGGAACTCGGCAACTCTACGCAATTGATCGCCTACACACAGTGCGGCTTCGTTCCCACCCGGACCCCGATTGATGTAACCAACAGTAACCTTGATATTCAAGGGCGTCCGCAGAACACCGATATTCCGAAGGGGCGGGACGATTCCGTCATGGGCCTGAGCACGCACCGCACGAACACCGCGAACCCGCGCCGCACGCAGCTCGACGTCGCCCCGATCCCCGCGCAGCGCACCGAGCCGGACGTCGCGGAGCTCCGCACCGGCCCCACCGCCAACCCGCGCCGCACCAACCTGGTCGACGACGAGGTCTGAGCCACGCGCGCACCGGGCCGGTACCCCCGGTGGGGACAGCCCGCGGGATAGCCTGGGGGCGTCCCATCGGCCCCGACAGACCCGAGGTTCCGGCCTGTGCGCATCGTCAGGTTCTCCACCGGCGACTCCTATTCGTTCGGCGCGGTGGGCAGCACCCGCGAGCAACCCGGCGAACTGGTGGTCGCCGAGCTCGACGGGCACCCCTACGGCGGCATCTCGCTGACCGGCCGGACCCACCCGCTGGCCGACGTCCAGCTGCTCTCCCCCGTGCTGCCGAGCAAGGTCGTGGCGATCGGCAAGAACTACGCCGACCACGCCGCCGAGATGGGCGGCGAGGTGCCCGAGGTCCCGATCGTGTTCCTCAAGCCGTCGACCGCCGTCATCGGCCCCGACGCGCCGGTCGTTTACCCGGACATCTCGAACGAGCTGTCGTACGAGGCCGAACTCGCCGTCGTCATCGGCCGGCTGTGCCGCGACGTCCCGCCGGAGCGGGTCCCCGAGGTGGTCTTCGGCTACACCTGCGCCAACGACGTGACCGCCCGCGACCTGCAGCGCACCGAGGGCCAGTGGGCGCGCGCCAAGGGCTTCGACACGTCGTGCCCGCTCGGCCCGTGGGTCGAGACCGAGCTCGACCCCGCCGACCTCGCCGTCACCTGCACGGTCAACGGCGAACTGCGGCAGAACGGCCGCACCTCCCAGATGGTCCGCAGCATCACCGACATCGTGGTCCACGTGACCGCCGCGATGACGCTGCTCCCCGGTGACGTGATCCTCACCGGGACCCCCGCGGGCGTCGGCCCGCTCCAGGTGGGCGACGAGGTCGCCGTCACCGTTGAAGGCATCGGAACTCTCACCAACAGGGTGATCAAGCGTGGCTAGCGAGCCCCAGGGCGCCGACGTGCGCGTCCGTTTCTGTCCCTCCCCGACCGGCAACCCGCACGTGGGCCTGGTCCGCACCGCCCTGTTCAACTGGGCGTTCGCGCGGCACAACGGCGGCACGTTCGTGTTCCGTATCGAGGACACCGACGCCGCCCGCGACTCGGAGGAGTCGTACGAGCAGCTGCTCGACGCCCTCAAGTGGCTCGGGTTCACCTGGGACGAGGGCCCCGAGGTCGGCGGCCCGCACGCGCCCTACCGCCAGTCGCAGCGCATGGACGTCTACGCGGACGTCGCCAAGCGCCTGCACGAGGCCGGGCACGCGTACGAGTGCTTCTGCACCACCGAGGAGCTCGAGGAGCGCCGCGAGGCCGCCCGCGCGGCCGGCAAGCCGTCCGGCTACGACGGCCACTGCCGCGACCTGGGCGCCGAGCAGGTCGCCGCCTACCGCTCCGAGGGCCGCGACGCGATCCTGCGCTTCCGCATGCCCGACCGCACCATCACGTTCACCGACCTGGTGCGCGGCGAACTGACCTTCGAGCCCGAGCACGTGCCCGACTACGGCATCGTGCGCGCGAACGGCAAGCCGCTGTACACGCTCGTCAACCCGGTCGACGACGCGCTGATGGAGATCACCCACGTGCTGCGCGGCGAGGACCTGCTGTCCTCCACGCCGCGGCAGATCGCGCTGTACGAGGCGCTCGCCGACATCGGCGTGGGCAACGGCACCACGCCGCGCTTCGGCCACCTGCCGTACGTCATGGGCGAGGGCAACAAGAAGCTCTCCAAGCGCGACCCGCAGTCCTCGCTGAACCTCTACCGCGAGCGCGGGTTCATCCCCGAAGGCCTGCTCAACTACCTGTCGCTGCTGGGCTGGTCGCTGGCGGCGGACCGCGACTACTTCTCGGTCGAGGAGATGGTCGCGGCGTTCGACATCAAGGACGTCAACGCCAACCCGGCGCGCTTCGACCTCAAGAAGTGCGAAGCGGTCAACGCCGACCACGTGCGCGCGCTCGCGCCCGAGGACTTCCGCGACCGCCTGGTGCCGTTCCTGCAGAAGGCCGGGCTGCTGCCGGACGAGCCGACCGCCGCGCAGCTGGAGCTGCTCGGCAAGGCCGCCCCGCTGACGCAGGAGCGCATGGTCGTGCTCGGCGAGGTGGTCGGCATGCTCGGCTTCCTGTTCGTCGCGCCGGAGGACTTCACGCGCGACGAGGCGGACGCCGCCAAGGTGCTGACCGCGGACGCGGCGCCGGTCCTGGAGGCGTCCATCGGCGCGCTGGAGACCGCCGAGTGGGCCACCGACCCGATCCAGGCGGTGCTGCGCGAGGCGCTCGTGGACGGCCTCGGCATCAAGCCGAAGAACGCGTTCACCCCGCTGCGCGTCGCGGTCACCGGCCGACGCGTGTCGCCGCCGCTGTTCGAGTCGATGGAGCTGCTGGGCCGCGACGAGACGCTCGCCCGGCTGCGCTCGGCGCTGGACGTCGCGCGCGGTTGAGCCCGGTTCGTACCGGGTGTGCACGGCCCTCTCGGGGCGGTGCGCACCCGGGCCCGGAACCCGTTTTGGTCAGGCCCGCCTGATCGGGTAAAGTTCTACTCGTTCCGCCCCGCAGGGGAGCGGGACAAGCCAGCAAGATCCCTTAATCGGGGTCGAGCATTGGGGTATGGGGTAATTGGCAGCCCGACTGGTTCTGGCCCAGTTAGTCTAGGTTCGAGTCCTGGTACCCCAGCTGTGTCACCGCAAGGACGACACGGCTGAACGACCACCGCCAAGTGGTCGACAGTTTTGAGTTTGGCCCCGTTGTGTAGCGGCCTAGCACGCCGCCCTCTCAAGGCGGTAGCGCGGGTTCGAATCCCGTCGGGGCTACTCAGAACTCTTCAGCAGGAACCATCCCTTCGGGGATGCGGCTAGGGCCCCGTTGTGTAGCGGCCTAGCACGCCGCCCTCTCAAGGCGGTAGCGCGGGTTCGAATCCCGTCGGGGCTACTCCTTCGAATCCCTCACCATCGCGGTGGGGGATTTCGTGTTTCCGGGCTCCGGACGACGGCAACGGCCGTGGGGGGGGGGGGGGGGGGGGGGCGGGGCCCCCCCCGCCCCGCGGGGCGGGGCGGGCCGCGGGGGGCGGCCCGCCGGCCCGGGGCGGGGCGCGCCCGGCGGCGCCGCCGCCCCCCCCCACGGCCGTTTCACGGGCTCTCAGGCGTCGGTGCCCGGCGTCAGGCCGGCCTTCAGGAGTCCGTACGTGTACGCGTCCTCCAGGGCCGCCCACGAGGCCCCGATGACGTTCTCGGCGACACCGACCGTGCTCCACTCGGTCTTGCCGTCGGTGGTCTCCACGAGCACGCGCGTGATGGCGTCCGTGCCGTGCCGGCCTTCGAGGAGCCGCACCTTGTAGTCGACCAGCTCGAACGAGGCCAGCTCGGGGAAGATCCGCTCCAGCGCGGTGCGCAGCGCGCGGTCGAGCGCGTTGACGGGGCCGTTGCCCTCGCCGGTCGCGACGATGCGCTCGCCCTTGGCGTGCAGCTTCACCGTCGCCTCGTTGACCTGCTCCCCTCCCCCGCGCAGTTCGCTGATCGCGCGCCACGACTCGAGCGTGAAGAACCGCTCGCGGCGGCCCGCGACCTCGTCGCGCAGCAGGAGTTCGAAGGACGCGTCGGCGGCCTCGTATGTGTAGCCGTTCGCCTCACGGGACTTCACCTCGTCGACCACGCGGCCGACCAGGTCGCGGTCGCCCGACAGGTCGTAACCGAGCTCCTTGCCCTTGAGCTCGATGGACGCTCGGCCGGCCATGTCGGAGACCAGCATGCGCATGTCGTTGCCGACCAGCGCCGGGTCGATGTGCTGGTACAGGTCCGGGTCGACCTTGATGGCCGACGCGTGCAGGCCGGCCTTGTGCGCGAACGCGGAGATCCCGACGTACGGAAGGTGCGTCGACGGCGCGAGGTTGACCACCTCGGCGATCGCGTGCGAGACGCGCGTCATGTCGCGCAGCTTGCCCTCGGGCAGCACCTGCATGCCCTTCTTGAGCTCCAGCGCCGCCACGACCGGGAACAGGTTGGCGTTGCCGACCCGTTCGCCGTAGCCGTTCGCGGTGCACTGGACGTGCGTGGCGCCGCCCTCGACCGCCGCGAGCGAGTTCGCGACCGCGCAGCCGGTGTCGTCCTGGGCGTGGATGCCGAGCCGCGCGCCGGTCTCCGCCTTGACCCGGGCGACCGTCCACTGCACCTGGCTGGGCAGCATGCCGCCGTTGGTGTCGCACAGCACGACGACGTCGGCGCCGGCCTCGTGCGCGGTGCGGACCACGGAGGTCGCGTACTCGGGGTTGGCCTTGAAGCCGTCGAAGAAGTGCTCGCAGTCGACGAACACCCGGCGGCCCTGCGCGCGCAGGTGCGTGACGGTGTCGCGGACCATCGCGAGGTTCTCGTCGAGCGTCGTGCGGAGCGCGAGCTCGACGTGCCGGTCGTGCGACTTGGCGACGAGGCACACCACCGGCGCCTCGGAGTCGAGCAGCGCCTGCACCTGCGGGTCCTCGGCGGCCGTGGTGCCGGCCTTGCGCGTGGCGCCGAACGCGACGAGCTTCGCGTGCTTCAGGTCCAGCTCGGTGCGTGCTCGCCGGAAGAACTCGGTGTCGCGTGGAACCGCGCCCGGCCAGCCGCCCTCGATGAAGCCCACGCCGAACTCGTCCAGATACCGCGCGATGGTGAGCTTGTCCGCCACCGTGAGGTTGATGCCCTCACGCTGCGAGCCGTCGCGCAGGGTGGTGTCGAAGACGTGGAAGCTGTCGTCGGTCATGGCCGGTCTCCTGATACTTCAGGGTAAGGGTGCAGAAGGTGGGTGTGTGGCGGGCCCGCACGCGTGGTCCTGGCCGAGGGGTGTTGGGCCAAAACAAAAGACCCCTCGCGGTCGCGAGAGGTCTGCGTGCGGGCGGTGGGCTGAAGAACGCTGCCCCTTGTAGGGGGTCAACCCGTTGCCGGCACGCCGCGGCTAATAATGAGCCACTGCTGCATGCTCGGAAGTCTGCCACATGATTCGCCGGCTGGTACGCCGGTCTCACCATTCGGGCGTACCCCGGCCGGGTGAAGCTTCCGCCCCACCCGGCCGTGACGGGAACGCCCGGGCGCCCCGGCTCAGACGATCTTGTGCTGCCAGCCGTGCGTGTCGTCGGCCTTGCCGGTCTGGATGTCCAGCAGCGCCTTGCGCAGCTCGAGCGTGATCGGGCCCGCGCCGCCGTCGCCGACGGTCCACGCGGCGTCCGTCGACTTGACCGAGCCGACCGGCGTGATGACCGCGGCGGTGCCGCACGCGAAGACCTCGGTGATGGTGCCGTCGGCGTTGCCCTGCTGCCAGTCCTCGACGGAGATCTTCCCCTCCTCGACGGCGTAGCCGCGGTCGGCGGCGAGCTGGAGGAGCGAGTCACGGGTGATGCCGGGGAGCAGCGAACCGGTGAGGGACGGCGTGACGATCGTGGCGTCCTTGCCGCTGCCCTTCACGAAGTACAGGTTCATGCCGCCCATCTCCTCGATCCAGCGGCGCTCGTTGGCGTCCAGCCAGACCACCTGGTCGCAGCCCTGCTCGGCGGCCTGCGCCTGGGCGACCAGGGAGGCGGCGTAGTTGCCGGCGCACTTGGCGGCGCCCGTGCCGCCGGGCGCGGCGCGCACGTACTCCTTCGACAGCCACACCGAGACCGGCTTCACGCCGCCCGAGAAGTAGGCGCCGGCCGGCGAGGCGATGACCATGAACAGGAACTCGTTCGACGGGCGCACGCCCAGGCCGACCTCGGTCGCGAACATGAAGGGGCGCAGGTAGAGGCTCTGCTCCTCCTCGCCGGGGACCCACGCCTGGTCCTGGCGCACCAGGGCGTCGACGGCCTCGACGAACAGGTCCTCGGGCAGCTCGGGCATCGACAGGCGGCGGGCCGAGGCCTGGAAGCGGGCGGCGTTCGCCTGCGGGCGGAACGTCGAGATCGACCCGTCGGGCTGGCGGTAGGCCTTGAGGCCCTCGAAGATCGACTGACCGTAGTGCAGCGTCATGTTGGCCGGGTCGAGGTCGAGCGACGCGTACGGGGTCAGCTGCGCGTCGTACCAGCCGCGGCCCTCGCTCCAGCGGATCGTCACCATGTGCTCGGTGAACACCCGGCCGAAGCCCGGGTTGGTCATGCGAGCGGCGCGCTCGGCATCCGACAGCGGGTGCGCGGTCGGCTTGAGGTCGATGGTCAGCGAGCTACCCATGGCGAAATTGACCTTCACCCTTCCGAGGGACAATGAGTGACTTAAGGCGAGATGGCGCCCCCGCACTTGCTAGCGTCCCACGAGTCCGGTCACCAACGAAACGGGGGCCGGGCAAGCACCACCCACCCCTGGGCCGGGGGCCCCCGCGTAGCGGGGTAAGCGCCTGTGGAGCGCAGGTAAGACCGGGTCCGCCCGGCTCAGCGCGGCGAAGCAGGAACCCGTCTCAAGTCTGACCGTGTGTCACGGGAGGGCAGGGAGGAAATCGCCCGTCGTCAGACGGACGAGGAGGTCAATCGCTTGGCGATGTCGTCGCCGATCTCGCTGGTCGAGCGGGTCCCCAGGGATACCCGCTCGGCCAGGTCGGCGTCGACCGCGGCCTCGACGGCGCGCGCGGCCTCGACGTGGCCCAGGTGTTCGAGGAGCATGGCCACCGAAAGGACCGTGGCGGTCGGGTCGGCCTTGCCCTGGCCCGCGATGTCGGGCGCGGAGCCGTGCACCGGCTCGAACATCGACGGGAACTCCCCCGACGGGTTGATGTTGCCGCTCGCGGCCAGGCCGATGCCGCCCGCGATGGCCGCCGCGAGGTCGGTGATGATGTCGCCGAACAGGTTGTCGGTGACGATCACGTCGAAGCGCTCGGGCTGGGTGACCATGAAGATGGTCGCCGCGTCCACGTGCAGGTAGTCGGTGGTGACCTCGGGGAACTCGGCCGCGACCTGGTTGAAGATCCGGGTCCACAGGTGGCCGGCGAACACCAGCACGTTGTTCTTGTGCACCAGGGTCAGCTTCTTGCGCGGGCGCGCCTGGGCGCGCGCGAACGCGTCGCGCACCACGCGCTCGATGCCGAACGCGGTGTTCACGCTGACCTCGGTGGCCACCTCGTGCTCGGTGCCCGCGCGCAGCGTGCCGCCGTTGCCCGTGTACGGGCCCTCGGTGCCCTCACGCACCACGACGAAGTCGATCTGCGCGTCGGCGCCCAGCGGCGACACGACGCCCGGGCCCAGCTTGGCCGGCCGCAGGTTGACGTGGTGGTCGAACGCGAAACGCAGCTTCAGCAGCAGACCGCGCTCCAGCACGCCGGACGGCACCGACGGGTCGCCGATGGCGCCGAGCAGGATCGCGTCGTGCCCGCGCAGCTCCTCGAGGACGCTGTCCGGCAGGGTCTCGCCGGTGCGGTGGTAGAGGCGGGCGCCGAGGTCGTACTCGGTGGTCTCGAGCGCGACGTCGGCCGGAAGCGCGGCGGCGAGCACCTTGAGGCCCTCGGCGACGACCTCCTGGCCGATCCCGTCTCCGGGAACCACGGCGAGGCGGATGCTGCTGGCAGTACGTGACATGGCTCGGACCTTACTCCCGGTCCCAGGTTTCGACATGCGGAGTCCGGATGCTGGACGATCCGC
The DNA here is from genome assembly GCF_029953285.1 of Yinghuangia seranimata. Lineage (GTDB taxonomy): Bacteria > Actinomycetota > Actinomycetes > Streptomycetales > Streptomycetaceae > Yinghuangia > Yinghuangia seranimata. The sequence goes on from NZ_JASAOI010000038.1 coordinate 165,471, forward strand.
GGGGCCGTTCCCGGGGCCGCTGCCGACGGTCGGATCAGGGGTTCTGGTGGCCGGTGTCGCCGCCGTTGTCGCGGCGGTCCAGCGCGCGCTGCAGCGCGGCGGCGGCGTTCTTGCGGGTGGTCTCGTCCATGGGGCACCTCACGAGGGCGTGGCGGGGGCGGGACGACACGGCCCAGGGCGGATTCACCGGGGTGACGCATCGTGCGGCGCGGACGGGCCTCGTGGGCGCACTGTCCTCGAAGATCCCACCGAAACCGGGATTTTCGGCGTGGTAGGACGTTCTAGTAGTTCAACCGTAAGCGACAGAGTGGGCCGCTGTCCGCAATTTACTCGGAGTTCCTACTATCCGAGACGCCCGGTACTCCGACGGAGTCGGATGAACACACGAACGGCCCCGGAGGCGATGCCTCCGGGGCCGTTCGGCCGACGTGCGTCGGGGGTCAGTCGACCAGGTTCACCGGGCGCACGATGTCCGCGCCGATCTCGGCGCCGATCTCGGCGAGCACCGGCTGCGGGATGGTCGAGTCGACGGTCAGCGCGACCAGCGCGTCGCCGCCCTTGGCGTTGCGGCTCACCTGCATGCCGGCGATGTTGACGCCCGCGTCGCCGAGCAGCCGGCCGATGACGCCGACCACGCCCGGGCGGTCGCCGTAGCGCAGGAACACCATGTGCTCGGTGAGCTGCAGGTCGACGTCGAAGCCGTGCACCTCGACGATCTTCTCGATGCGCTTCGGGCCGGCCAGCGTGCCGGAGACCGAGATCGCCGTGCCGTCCGCGAGCGTGCCGCGCACCGTCACGAGGTTGCGGTGGTCGGGGCTCTCGGAGCTGGTCGTCAGGCTCACCTCGACGCCGCGCTCCTGCGCGAGCAGCGGGGCGTTGACGTAGGACACGGACTCCTCGACGACGTCGGAGAACACGCCCTTGAGCGCCGCCAGTTCCAGCACCTTGACGTCGTGCTGGGTGATCTCGCCGCGCACCTCGACGTCGAGGCGCTGCGCGACACCGCCGGCCAGCGAGGTGAAGATGCGGCCGAGCTTCTCGGCGAGCGGCAGGCCCGGGCGCACGTCCGGGGCGATCTCGCCGCCCTGCACGTTGACCGCGTCCGGCACGAGCTCGCCGGCCAGCGCGAGGCGCACCGACTTGGCGACCGCGATACCGGCCTTCTCCTGCGCCTCGTCGGTGCTCGCGCCCAGGTGCGGGGTCGCCACGACGTTGTCGAACTCGAACAGCGGGCTGTCCGTGCACGGCTCCTTGACGAACACGTCCAGGCCCGCGCCCGCGACCCGGCCCTCCTTGAGGGCGGCGGCCAGCGCGGCCTCGTCGATGATGCCGCCGCGCGCGGCGTTGACGATGCGCACCGTCGGCTTGACCTTGTGCAGCGCCTCGTCGCCGATGAGACCGATGGTCTCCGGGGTCTTCGGCAGGTGGATGGTGAGGAAGTCCGACTGCTCCAGGACCTCGTCCAGGCTCAGCATGCGGACGCCCACCTGCGCGGCGCGGGCCGGCTGCACGTAGGGGTCGTACGCGATCACGTTCATGCCGAACGCCGACATGCGCTGCGCGACCAGCACGCCGATGCGGCCGAAGCCGACCACGCCGAGGGTCTTCTCGGCCAGCTCGACGCCGGTGTACTTGTTCCGCTTCCACTCGCCGTTCTTCAGCGCGGCGTTGGCCGGCGGGATGTTGCGCGCGACCGAGATGAGCAGGCCGCAGGCCAGCTCGGCGGCGGTCACGATGTTCGAGGTCGGCGCGTTGACGACCATCACGCCGGCCTTGGTGGCGGCGGGGACGTCGACGTTGTCGAGACCGACGCCGGCGCGCGCGATGACCTTCAGGCGCGACGCGGCGGCGATCGCCTCGGCGTCCACCTTGGTCGCGCTGCGCACCAGGATCGCGTCGACGTCGGCGATCGCGGGCAGCAGCTCGGCGCGGTTCGCGCCGTCGCAGTGCCGGATCTCGAAGTCGGGACCGAGCGCGTCGACCGTGGCCGGCGACAGTTCTTCAGCGATGAGGACGACGGGCTTGCTCACTGCGATCCTTTGCTTTCTACGTCGGCAGCGATGACGGCGCCCCCCTTGCGCAGGCCTGCGCGAGGGGCGGGTGGGTCTGACGCGCGGTCGAGTCTAGTGCGGCCGCCGCGTTGTCCACGCCGTCGTCCGGGGAGTGGACGCGGGATCTCCCCGAGCCCGCCCGGACCCGGTCAGCGCCGGTCGGTGCCGGTCAGGAGCGGTCGCCGCCCGACACGAACCAGCCGACCGTCACCCGGCGGCGCCCGCCGCGGTCCGCTATCACGACCTCGCCGGACGGGCCGGGCAGCGCCAAGGTGCCGCCGTACGGCAGCGGTCGGCGCTCGCCGTTGTCCACGAACACCTCGGCCACCGGGGCGTCCTGCGAGCCGCGGATCCACGTCACCTGCCACGCCCCGCTGTCGTCGCAGCGGAACTCCAGGTGGGTACGGGACACGAAGAGCCAGTCGGCGGGGGTCACCAGATGGCACCTGGACGCGTCGCGGCCGACCGCGAGGGTCGCCCCGGGGCGGCTGGGCGAGCTGGCCATCAGCATCGCGACGGTCGCCGCGTCGTCCGCCCCCGACGTCGAGGCCATGTTCAGATCGAGCACCGGTTCTTCCCTCCGAAAAACCTCTGATGTTCCCCCGGCGGTCCTTGCCCGCCCCTTACACGCCGGGTGTGCGGCGTGGCGGCTGCCCGCCGCACGGGCACGGTCCGCGCCCGGCTATGCCGTGGGTCACGGCGGTCTGTGCGATGAGGTCCCAGCCGCCGTGCACGTGCCGCACGGTGTCCAGGTAGTTCGGCCCGAGCAGTTCGTTGAGCTCGGGGCACAGACCCGAACTGTAGAACTCGCGGCGCAGTTTCGTCTTGCACCGCTCGACGGTCGCCGGCGACAGGTGCAGCAGCGAGCACAGCTCGCGGGTCGACTTGGCGCGCTTGACCTGGCGGCCGTGGATCCAGTCGCACGACATGGCGGTCAGCACCTCGATCTCGGTGTCCGACAGCCGGTTCTGCAGCACGAACGGCGCGACGTCCTGGGTCTCGGGCACGTTGTCGCCCTGCCCCGGGTGGTCGTCGGCCTGCTGCGGAAGCGACAGCCGCCACTCGACGATGACGCGGCGCCGGCGTGCGAGATCGCTGATGACGATGCGGCCGGCCCGCCGACCGCCGAGCGGCAGGGTCGCGCCGTACGGCACCGGCTCGGACACGCCCTCGCGGTCGATCTGCACGAGGGCGACCGGACGCGTGTGCGAGCCCTGCAGCCACTCGACGCTCCACCGGCGCTCGTCGGTGAAGGTGAACTCCAGGTGCACGCGCGAGACGAAGCGCCAGTCCTTGGGGGTGGCCAGCGCGCAGCGCGACGGATCGCGGCCCACGCCGAGCCGCTGCCCCGGCTCGCTGGGCATCTTCACCGTGCGCGACCGGGGCAGTTCCTGGTCGCGCAGGTCAGCGTCGTCCGACGTCGCCGCGGTGAGGATCAGTTCGAGCATCGCCATCCGTCCGGTATTCGGGCCCCTTGTGGGGGCGCCTCGTGCACCATGGTCGCGGTCCGACCGTACGGCCTACCCGTCGCCCTGGGAATCCTCGGGTCCGTCCTGGCCGCGGCGCGGTAGCGCGGCGGCCGACACGGCGACCGGCAGGGCCTCGCATTCGATCACCACGGCGGTCGCGTCGTCGTCTCCGCTCTGCACCGCGGTGACGGTGAGCGTGGTCGCGGCGTGGAACGGGTCTCCGTGGATGAGGTCGGCCACGGTCTCGTCGGGAAGGTGGCCGACGCCGTCCGTGGCGAGCACCACCCGGTCGCCCGGGTGGAGTTCGATGCGCTGCAGCTCGGGGTCGGGCTGCTGCGAACCGCCCAGCGGGGTTGAGGTGAGCAGCCACGGCCGGCCGATCTCCGCGGCGTTGCCCTGTTCGGTGAGCCGGAACGCGGCACCGCCGCGCACCAGCCAGCACACGCTGTCGCCGCAGCCGGCCAGGTGCAGTCGGCCGTCCTGGATGACGGCGGCGACCACGGTGGTGCGCATGCCCTCGTAGGTCTGGCCCTGGCCGTGCCGGCGGACCGCGAGGTCGGCGACCGCGATCGCGGCGCGCAGCCGGTCGCTCCAGCCCGCGGACAGGTCGGCGGCGGCCAGGTCGGCGACCAGCGTGCGGCACGCGACGTCCGCCGCGTACCAGCCGGACGGGTGGCCGCCGAGGCCGTCGGCGACGACGAAGACGCTGCCGGTCGCGGCATACCTGTCGTCGTTGTCGCGTGCGGTCAACTCCGGGCCGAGGCCCAGGCGTTCGCGACGCGCGGCACGACGCCGGCCGGGGTGCGAGGCGGCCGACCAGGCCGACGCCTGCACTTCGACGTCGGCGCCGGCGGCGCGCAGGTCTTCTTCACGGCGGCGCGCGACACTGTCGGTACGCGAGGTGACTTCCACATCTCCCTCGGGCTCTGCTGTTGCGGGTGGGACGGCGACCGGGCCGGGTGGCGGCGGTACGGCGGGCGGTGCGGGCGGCCCGGGTTCGGGCAGCGCGCGGATGGACGGCACGGTCGTTTCGGCGGGGTGCGGCGCGGGGCGGCCGGGCGGGCCCGACTCGCGCGCGTGCGCGGCGTCCCGCGCGGGCGGCCCGACGGGCGGCGGCGCCAGGTCGTCGAAGTCCAGGTACAGGTCGGCGAACATGTCGTCGCCGCCCCCGGAGTCGGCGGCGCGCGCCGCGGGGGCGGGTGCCGAGGCGGGTGTCGGCGCGGACGCGCGGTCGGCCCGCAACTCGTCCTGCCGCAGGGTCCGTTCGAATCCGTCGGGGGCACGCTCGCTGGGACTGCCGGCCACGCGTCCTCCCCCACTGCCGATGTTCGGGAGCGCGCCACGCGATCCCCCTCCGTGACCGGGCACGGCCCCCTCCCGGCGGATGGAGTCCCCTCTGCCCCTCATCTGCCTCACGCTCCACGAGGTCGGTCCGGAACGGTGTCCTGGTGCGCCGGTAGAAACGATCCCACCAGCATCGCGCCTGCGGGCGCCCCGTGGCACGGGTCCACCCCTGCGAGTTCGATTGTTCCGTACCGGAGCCCCGAGCGGTGAGGTGATCTCGGACGCGCCATTCGAACCAGTGAAGGCCTCGCGTACGGACGTCGGTTCGAACGTGGACGCTAGCCGAGGATGCCGCGGATGTCGGGGCCCGGGCCGGCGGCCGGCGGCGCCGGCGGGGGCGCCTGCGGCGGGGCCGGCGGTTCGGGCTCGGGGTCGTCGGGGACGGCGAACGGCGGGGTGTTGACCAGGATCGCGATCGCCGTCGGCGGCGTGGTGGAGTTCACCGCCAGTTCGTACTCGGTGTCCGGTTCGGCGCAGACGAGGGCGGCGGTGCCGGTGTCCTCGCGGGTGGTGAACCGGGTGATGGACCAGCCCTGGTCCGCGCACGCGTCGCGGAGGCGGGTGATCAGAGCGATGTGCGCGGCGACGGGGACGTCCATCGCCTGCGCCCCGGCGGTGTAGGCGTAGACGTGCGCGTCGTAGGTGCCGTCCCCGCGCAGGGCGGGCGCGCCTTCGATGCCGCGCCAGGTCGGTACGGCGCCGGGGCCGAACACCTCGGCGACGAAGTCGACGTAGGGGCGGGCCGTCTCGGCGACCTCGGACTTGCTCATGGTGCGCATGCGGTGCCTCTCCCCCGGTCTCAGAGCTTTTCGCGGTAGCACGCCGGCGCCGCGATGACCTCGACCTGGATCCTGCCCTGGTCGGGGCCGCTGGTGAACTGCTGGGCCTGCGCGAAGATCCGGCGGTCGTCCTTCTCTTCGGTGCCGTGGCGGGCGGCGAGTTCGTACGGCGCGTCCTGCCGCCCGTTCGGCATCCACTTCCAGTCGTACAGGTCGTGGTAGACGGTGTACCCCGCTTTGGCGAGGTTGTCGCCCAGTCCCGCGAGCAGGTCGTCGTATTCGGCCCGGGTCAGCTTCCGCAGGGCGAAGCCGACCTCGGTGCGGGACGTGCGGTTGTTGGTGTCGCTGCCGCTGGACGCCTTGCAGTAGTCCGTCTTCAGCACGGGCTCGGTCTTCTGCGTGGAGGTGTTCTCCCGCGTGTCGAGGTGCAGGCCGAGCGCGGTCGCGCGCTCGGCCCCGACGGCCTGCGTGGCCTGGGCGGTCGCCTCGTCGACGATCTGTTGGACGGTGCGCTTGCGCAGGTCCTTGACGTCGTCGTCCTGCGGGTCCAGCGAGCACGCGGACAGCGCGGCGAGCACCGTGGCGAGGACCACGGCGCCCGCGCGGGCTCGCAGGGTCAATGCGGTCCTCCGCGTCCGGCCGGGCTCTGCCGGTCGAGGTCGACGTTGTCGTACTGGCCGACGACGACATCGGCCTGGTTGCGGAGCGAGTCGCTCTCGGGGTCCCAGTAGTTGCTGTGGCCCTCGGTGTCGGCGTGCATCACGTTCGCGCCGTAGTCCTCGTCCTGCGGCGCGGCGCCGAGCTGGTACACGTTGCTGCCGACGATGTCGCCGGCCTCCGGGAACCGCGGGACGGGGTCCTGGCCCGCGGCCTCGACCCAGACGTGTCCGGCGCCGACCCCGAGGTCGGCGGCGTGCTGTGTGCGCATACCGGGCGAGCCGGCGGAGACGATGTCGTCGACGTCCAGGTGCTGGGAGTGGGCGGCCTCGCCGACCGCCGACGAGCCGTAGCTGTGGCCGATGACGGTCATGTGGCCGCGGTCGCCCTCGTGCGTGGTGCGCAATCCGTCGACGAAGTGGTCGAGGGGGACGGCGGCTTCCTGGGCTCGGTCGGCCTTGGCGACGCTCAGGTTCATCCCCTCTTGGGGCCACTCGGGCGCGTTGTAGCCGAGCCAGTCGATGACCGCGACGTCGTTCTGCTCGGGCGTCTGCATGTCGGAGGCGAACTGGAGGCGGCGGATGCGGTCGATCTCTCCGCCCACGCCCTTGAGTTCGGCGGTGGTGCCGGGAACCAGGATGGCGGTGTGCTTGGCCGTGTCCGGATTGCCCACGGCCACCGCGTACTTGCCCTCGCCCGCGGTGTCGATGGCGATCACATAGAGCGGCTTGCTGTTGGGCGTGGAGGCGTGTTCGTCGATGCGCTTCTGGAGTTCCGTGAGACCGGCGAGGTTCTTCTTCTCCTGCTCGCTCAACTGGTCTTTGCGGGACTCGAGTTCGGCGATCTTGGTGGTCACCGTGATCTTGTTGGCCTCGTCCCGGTCGACGACCGGAAGACCGTCCAACGCGCCGATCCTGTCGGGGAACGCCGCGATGTAGCTCTCCTTGTCGTTGGCGCTCAGGCTCGCCCACCACGCCGCGTTGGCCTTCGGGTCGCCGCCCGCTTTGGGGATCGCCGACTCGTCGGGCCCGCCCTGCAGCCCGATGGCGGCCTTCGTGTCGGCGGTGATCGCGGCGAGCTGCGCGGCGTCCGTGCCGGACAGTCCGTTGCGTGCGACCTCGGTGATCTTCCGCAGCAGCGCGGCTACTTGCTGGTCCGAGTCGGACGCCTTGCGCAGCGCGTCGCCGATCCGGTCGCTGAAGCCCTGCGCCTTGTCGCGCTGCCGGCCCTCTGCGTCGGACGCGTCGTTCTGCGCGTCGGGGTCGTGGCGTTCGGCGGGCGAGATCTCGCGTGGCGGCCAGCTGACCGAGCCGTCGTCGGCGACCTTCATGCCGGCGCCGCCCGCCGCGTCGAGGGCGGCGCGCAGTTCGTTCTGCGCGGCACGCATCGTCTCGCTCGCCGAGTCGAGCGCGGTGGCGATGTTGCGGGCCTCCGCGGACGCGGCGCGCAGCACGTTGCTCTGCACGTCGATGCCCCGGATCGCGCCGTCGGACGCCTGGCCCTGCCAGCCGTCCGCGAGTTGCAGCCGCGGCCCGCGCACGCGCGCGTTGTAGTCGCGTTCGACCTGGTCGAGATGGGTCGCCACGCGCCCCCAGACGTCGGCGGCGTTGGAGAGGCCGTCGAATCTCGCGTCCCGCAGGTCCGGCAAACTGACCATGCTCGCCCCCGAGTCGGTGTGGTCGTCGGTCAGCGCGGCTTGGGCAGCGAGCCGGCCACGTTCTGGTCGGCGGCGCTGTAGGAGGCCGCGTTCTTCTGGAGGGTGTCGGCGATGCCGTGGATGTCACCGGCGACCTTGCGCAGCGCGGTGCCCCAGGCGTGGCAGCAGTCGGCGACCGCCCCAGCGGTGTCCCAGCCGTGCAGCTGGCCCGCGACGCCGTCGGCGCAGCCCTCGACCTGCCCGGGGCTGGAGTTCAGGTCGTCCGAGACGCCCTGCGCGGCGCGCGACAGCGCGGTCAGCTCCTCGGGAGTGACGGCGATCTTCGAGCCGGCGTCCGGCTTCGACAGGTCGGGCTGCTTCTGGTAGGTCGGCTTGTCGTAGCCGCCGGCCAGCTCAGCGGCGTCCGTCCACTTCTTCTTGATCCAGGACCCGGCGTCCTCGACCCCGCCGACAACCGGGTCGATGGCGTTGTCCTTGATCCAGGACCCGGCGTCCTCGATGCCGCCCACGGCGGGGTCGAGCACGTTGTTCTTGGTCCAGGAGCCCGCGTCCTCGATGCCGCCCACGGCCGGATCGATCACGTTGTTCTTCGTCCACGACCCGGCGTCCTCGACCGCGCCCACGGTCGGATCGATCACGTTGTCCTTGATCGGGTCGACGACCTTGTCCTTCACGACATCCGTGACGATGTCGATGGGGTTCGGAATGTGCGGAAAGCCAAAGCCCATCACGCGCCCCCGCAGCGTGCGACGCCGACGCCCCGTGCCCCGGCTGCGACGGAGGCTAGCAGCGCGACCGGATGGTCGGGAGAGGTTCCGCTTCTCTTTTGATCACCCAACACCCTTGTGGGAGAAGCGCGTTAACCGAGCAGCCGGCGGATGCGGTCTTCCGGGGCCTCGCCTTCGATGTGCTCCGGCGGGGCGGGCGGGGCGGGCGGGGCGGGCGGGGCGGGCGTGCCGGGGCCGGGCTCGGGGTCGGCCGGGGGTTCCGGCGGGTCGGGCACGGCGAGCGCCGGGGTGTTCACCATGACCGCGAGCGCGGTCGGCGGCAGCGTCGAATTCACGGCCAGCTCGAATCCGGTCCGCGGGTGGGTGGCGACCAGCGCGGCCGTACCGGTGTCCTCGTGGACGGCGAAGTACGCGACGTTCCAGCGCCTGGCGACGGCCTCGTCACGCAGCCGCGTGACGAGGCCGATGTGCTCGGCGAGTGGTACGTCCATCACCTGGGCTCCGGCGGTGTACGCGTAGACCGCCGGGTCCGGGACGCCGTCCGGCCCGTCGCAGGGTGCTCCCTGGATCCCCCGCCAGACCGGCTGCCGGTCAGGCCCGAAGACATCGCCGACGAAATCGACGAGGGGGCGCGCGGTGTCGGCGACTTCGTCCTTGCTCATGGTGCGCATTGCGGCTCCACTCCGTCAGGACTCGGCTTCCCGGTAGCAGGCGGGTGACACGAAGACCGCCAGGTGGCGGGCGACCACGTCGGTACCCGGCGTCACGGCACGCGTCGTCGGCTGAGCCCAGACATGCTGGTTGTCGGTGTCCTTCTCGCCCTTGCGCCCGATCACCTTGATCGCCGCACGGTTGGTATAGGGGATGTCGGTCTCCAACGGACGAATGACGGTGAATCCCACCGCAGGCAGCCTGCTGCGGATCGCCTCGATCTCCTGGTCGATCTGGGCATCCGTCAGCGGCTTGGAGATGAACTGCGCGGTGAACCGTTTGGCTTTTCCGGAGTTGAAGGAGTCGCTCTCCTTGCGGCAGCTTTCGACCAATTCGCGGAAGTCTCGGCTGTCGTCGGGCGGCGGGTGCATGCCGAGTTCGGCGATGTGCGCGCTGCCGCCGAGTGCCGCGTCCAACATGGCCGCGACTTCCTGGCGGATCTGCTGGTCGTTGCGCTTGTGCAGGGACTTCAGGTCCGAGTCCTCGGAGTCGATGATCCCGCAGCCGGCCACAACCAAGCACACCGCCGCCGCAACGGCGCCTGCCGGCACGTACGAACGCCGCGAGCCGGGCCTGGTCATCGCCCTCCCTGGGTCGGGGCGGTGCCCCGGTTGAGGTTCACGTCCTGGTAGTTCCCCACCGTGATCGCCCCGATGTTGCGGATGCTGTCGCTGCCCGGGTCCCAGTAGCCGCTGTGTCCGCTGGTGTCGACGTTTTCGGCGTCGGAGTTCTGCGCGCGGGTGAGCGCGCCGATGATGCGGTTGCTGACCACAGTGGCGTCGTCGCCGCGCTTCCGCTCGGCCGCCTGGGCGGCGTCGGCCGCGGCGGCGTCCGCGGGGGCCGGCGCCTGGCTCGGCGGCCAGCTCACGGAGCAGTCGTCCCCGACCGTGAAGCCTTCTTGACGGGCGGTCTCGAGTGCGGCCCGGAGTTCGGACTGCGCGGCTCGGAACTCCTCACATGCCGAGTCGACCGCGCGCCGACGCACGCGGTCAGCGCCGCGCCCGCGTCCCATCCGGCCAGTTGCCCGGGGACCTCGTCGGTGCTGCCGCGCAGCACTCCGGCCTTCGGTTTGAGGGCGTCGGCGACGTCCCGTGCCGCCTTGGACATCATCTGGAGTGTCTCCAGGGAGACCTTGACCGACGGTGCGTCATAGGAAGACAGGTCGCCGTTCGGGTGAAACGTCGGCTTGGAAGGGCCCTCGGTGACCGCTTCCTTCACCTCGTCGTACGGGTCGCGGGCCTTGTCCCAGGCCCACGACGCCTTGTCCTTCACCCACCCGCCGGCGTCCTCGACCGCGCCCACGGACGGGTCGATCACGTTGTTCTCGGCCCAGGAGCCGGCGTCCTCGACCTTGTCCACCACCGGATCGACCACGTGGTCTTTGATCGGATCGACGACCTTGTCCTTCACGACGTCCTCGACGACGTCGATCGGGTTCGGAATGTGCGGAAAACCCAGACCCATCACGCGCCCCCGCTGCGTGTTCCCCGGCGCCCCGCGCGGCGGTTGCGAGGGAGGCTAGCAGCACGACCGGTTGGCCGGGGGGAGTTCCGGATTTCGCCTGAACGACGAAGTGCCCCGGACCGCAAGGCGGTTCGGGGCACTTCGGCAGGCGGGTGCCTGGGGGTCGGGCGGGGTCAGCGCTCGTCGTTGACCCAGCTCATCATCTTGCGGAGCTCCTTGCCGGTGGTCTCCAGCTTGTGCTCGGCGTCGGCCTTCACGTACTCCTTGTACTTCGGCAGGCCCGCCTTGTACTCGGCCATCCACGCGTTGGCGAACGTGCCGTCCTGGATCTCGGCGAGGACCTTCTTCATCTCCGCCTTGGTGTCGGCGGTGATGATGCGCGGGCCGGTGACGTAGTCGCCCCACTCGGCGGTCTCGGAGATCGACCAGCGCATCTTCTCCAGGCCGCCCTCGTACATGAGGTCGACGATGAGCTTCAGCTCGTGCAGGCACTCGAAGTAGGCGATCTCCGGCTGGTAGCCCGCCTCGACGAGGGTCTCGAAACCGGCCTTGACCAGGGCGGCGGTGCCGCCGCAGAGGACGGCCTGCTCACCGAACAGGTCGGTCTCGGTCTCCTCGGTGAAGGTGGTCTTGATGACGCCGGCGCGGGTGCCGCCGATGCCCTTGGCGTACGAGAGCGCCAGATCGAACGCCTTGCCCGAGGCGTCCTGCTCGACCGCCACGATGCACGGAACGCCGCGGCCCTCTTCGTACTGGCGGCGGACCAGGTGGCCCGGGCCCTTCGGGGCGACCAGGGCGACGTCGACGTTCGCCGGGGGCTTGATGAAGCCGAAGCGGATGTTGAAGCCGTGGCCGAAGAACAGCGCGTCGCCGTCCTTCAGGTGGGGCTCGACCGCCTCGCGGTAGACATCGGCCTGGACGGGGTCCGGCGTCAGGATCATGATGACGTCGGCCTCGGCCGCGGCCTCGGACGGGGTGACGACGCGCAGGCCGGCCTCCTCCGCCTTGGCGCGGCTCTTCGAGCCCTCCAGCAGACCGACGCGCACGTCGACGCCGGAGTCGCGCAGCGACAGCGCGTGGGCGTGGCCCTGGCTGCCGTAGCCGATCACCGCGACCTTGCGGTTCTGAATGATGGACAGGTCGGCGTCGTCGTCGTAGAACAGCTCGGCCACTGGGGTTTCTCCTTTAGACACGAAATGCGGGTCGCGACCCGGCGGCCAGTCTTTCAAAAGTCCGCCGGATCGGTTCCGGTGGTTTGCAGTGTGAGACCGGCCTGCTCACACGGCGCTCCTGGGGCACCCGGGCGGTTGCCCGCCCGGGTGCGGGGGTCACGCGCTGCGCTCGACGGGGCGCAGCGAGCGGTCGGTGATGGAGCGGGCGCCGCGACCGATCGCGACGACGCCGGACTGCACCAGCTCCTTGATGCCGAACGGCTCCAGCATGCGCAGCATCGCGCTGAGCTTGTCGCCGCCGCCGGTCGCCTCGATGGTGACCGCGTCGGGCGACACGTCGACCGTCTTGGCGCGGAACAGTTGGACGATCTCGACGATCTGCGAGCGGGTGTCGTGGTCCGCGCGGACCTTCACCAGCAGCAGCTCGCGCTGCACGGAGTGCGACGGGTCGAGCTCGACGATCTTGAGGACGTTGACCAGCTTGTTGAGCTGCTTGGTCACCTGCTCGAGCGGCAGGTCCTCGACCGCCACGACGATCGTGATGCGCGAGATGTCGGGGTGCTCGGTGGTCCCGACGGCGAGCGAGTCGATGTTGAAGCCGCGGCGCGAGAACAGCGCGGTGATGCGCGCCAGGACACCGGGCTTGTTCTCGACGAGGACCGAGAGGGTGTGCTTGGTCATGATGGGGCTACGCCTTCCCTTGGGTCCCGGTCACTCTTCGCCGTCGCCGAAGTCCGGGCGCTGGTCCCGGGCGGCGAGGATCTCGTCGTTGGACGTGCCGGCCGCGACCATCGGCCACACCATGGCGTCCTGGTGGACGACGAAGTCGACGACCACGGGGCGGTCGTTGATCTCCATGGCCTGCTTGATGGTGGCGTCCAGGTCCTCGGGGCGCTCGCAGCGCAGGCCGACGCAGCCCATCGCGTCCGCGAGCTTCACGAAGTCCGGGATGTGCTTGCTGTGCAGGTCGGTGTTGGAGTAGCGCTGGTTGTAGAACAGCGTCTGCCACTGCCGGACCATGCCGAGGCTGCCGTTGTTGATGATGGCGACCTTGATCGGGATGTTGTTCAGCGCGCAGGTGACCAGCTCCTGGTTGGTCATCTGGAAGCAGCCGTCGCCGTCGATCGCCCACACCGTGGTCTCGGGCATGCCGACCTTGGCGCCCATCGCGGCGGGGACCGAGTAGCCCATGGTGCCGGCGCCGCCCGAGTTGAGCCACGTGTAGGGCTTCTCGTGCTTGATGAAGTGCGCCGCCCACATCTGGTGCTGGCCGACGCCCGCCGCGAAGATCGTGTCCGGTCCGCTGATGGCGCTCAGCCGCTCGATGACCAGCTGCGGCGACAGTGTCCCGTCCTCCGGGACGTCGTAGCCGAGCGGGTAGCGGTCGCGCCAGTCGTTCAGCGCGGTCCACCACGCGGAGTAGTCGCCCTTGCGGCCGCCCTCGTGCTCGGCCTGGACGGCGACCACCAGGTCGGCGATGACCTCGCGGGCGTCGCCGACGATCGGGACGTCGGCGGTGCGGTTCTTGGAGATCTCCGCCGGGTCGATGTCGGCGTGGACGATCGTCGCGTTGGGCGCGAACGTGTCGAGCCGGCCGGTGACCCGGTCGTCGAAGCGGGCGCCGAGCGAGACGATCAGGTCGGCGCGCTGCAGTGCGGTGACCGCGGCGACGGTGCCGTGCATGCCCGGCATGCCGAGGTGCTGCGGGTGGCTGTCGGGGAACGCGCCGCGCGCCATCAGCGTGGTGACGACCGGCGCGCCGGTGAGCTCGGCGAGGACGCGCAGCTCGGCGGACGCGTGGGCCTTGAGGACACCGCCGCCGACGTACAGCACGGGCTGCTTGGCCTCGGACAGCAGGCGCGCGGCCTCGCGGATCTGCTTGGCGTGCGGCCGGGTGACCGGGCGGTAGCCGGGCAGCTCGGGGGTGCCCGTCCAGACGAACTCGGTGGTCGCCTGCAGCGCGTCCTTGGAGATGTCGACCAGGACCGGGCCGGGGCGGCCGGTGCTGGCGACGTGGAACGCGGCGGCGATCGTGGAGGCGATCTCGGCCGGGTCGGTGACCAGGAAGTTGTGCTTGGTGATCGGCATCGTGATGCCGCAGATGTCCGCCTCCTGGAAGGCGTCCGTGCCGATCGCGCCGCTGGGGACCTGGCCGGTGATCGCGACGATCGGCACCGAGTCCATGTGCGCGTCGGCGATCGGCGTCACCAGGTTGGTCGCGCCGGGGCCGGAGGTGGCCATGCAGACGCCGACGCGGCCGGTCGCCTGGGCGTAGCCCTCGGCGGCGTGCCCGGCGCCCTGCTCGTGGCGGACGAGGATGTGCCGGACCTTGGTCGAGTCGAGCAGCGGGTCGTACGCGGGGAGGATCGCTCCTCCCGGGATGCCGAAGACGGTGTCTACACCGGCGGCTTCCAGGGAGCGGATCAGCGCCTGTGCTCCTGTCACCTGCTCAGTCATGGGATTTCGTCTCTTCTCGATCGCGGTCGGCATGTCTCGTCGTGATCGCTGCGGGCATCGGGCTTCCGGGCCGGTTCACCGCAACAAAAAACCCCTCGTGCCGTCAGGCATGCGAGGGGAGGCGCGTGGGCTGTCGGGTGCTCAGCTCACGCGCGCCGTTACTACGAGAATGCGGGTCTGCATGCCCCGACCTTTCCTCCGAGCGTGGGTGCGTGTCAAGCAGCGGCCATTCCGGTCTCATCATACGGACTGGATGTCCATTCTGGGCTAGCCTTGCGGCCTTTGCACGGGCAGTACGGCCGGACGGTGTTCGCCCCGGCCGACAGCCGGTTCGCCGACGCCCCCCAGAGTGCCACGGCGCAGCACCCGCAGCACGCCGTCCTCCTCAAGCGGCCCGGAGTACAGGAAGCCCTGGCCGCGCTGGCAGCCCATGTCGCGCAGGATGACCGCCTGGTCGGGGGTCTCGACGCCGGCCGCCACGAGGGTGAGGCCGAGGTCGAGGCCGAGCCGCACGATCGTCGAGGTGAGCGCGGTCAGGTGCGGGCAGGAGCCGACCTCGGCGACGAACGAGCGGTCGATCTTGAGTGTGTCGATCGGCATGCGGCGCAGGTACGCGAGCGACGAGTGGCCGGTCCCGAAGTCGTCGACGGACAGCCGGACGCCGAGCCGCTTGAGCGCCACGATGCAGTCGATCAGCGCGTCGGCGCCCTCGCCGCGGACGTTCTCGGTGATCTCCAGGGTGAGCGCCTGCGGGGGCAGCGCCGAGCGGCGCAGGACGTTGTCGACGAGCTCGACGAAACCGGCGCCGGTGAGCTGCCGCGCGGGCAGGCTGAGGCTCGCGCCGACGTCGTGGCCCGTGGCGCGCCAGCGGGACGCCTGGTCGACCACCTCTTCGAGGACCCAGCGGCCGAGCGGGGTGGCGGGCGCGTCGGCGCCGCCGGACAGCCGGATGAACTCGGCCGCGCCGACCAGCGCGCCGCGGTCGTCGCGGCGCCGCAGCAGCGCCTCGACGTCGCGGACCCGGCCGGTCGCGAGGTCGACGACCGGCTGGTACATGACGGTGAGCCGCTTGTCGTGCAGCGCGCGGCGCTGCCGGGCCGCGCGCTCGACCCTGCGCACCGCGTCGATGTGCATCTGCGGCGCGTAGACCTCGACGCGGCCCTTGCCGCCGGACTTGGCGCGGTACATCGCCAGGTCGGCGTTGCGCATCAGGTCGGCCGGGTCGATGTCGGGCGTGGAGAACGCGATGCCGATCGACGCGGCGACGCGCACCTCGTGGTCGCCGATCCGGTACGGCGTGGACAGCGTGGCCAGCAGCCGCTCGGCGATCTCCCGGATGGCGTGCGGCGACGCGTCGCCGACCAGCAGCGCGGCGAACTCGTCGCCGCCGAACCGCGCGACGGTGTCGCCGACCCGGACGGCGTGCTCCAGCCGGCGCGCGGCCTGCACCAGCAGCTCGTCGCCGACCGCGTGGCCGCCCGCGTCGTTGACCGCCTTGAAGCCGTCGAGGTCGAGGAACAGCACGGCGACCGTGGGGGTGACGCCGCGGCGCTGCGCGAGGGCGTGCTGGATGCGGTCCTCGAACAGCGCCCGGTTGGGCAGGTCGGTCAGCCGGTCGTGGAACGCGTCGTGCTCGAGCTGGGTCTGCAGCTTGACCCGGTCGCTGACGTCGCGGCTGTTGAGGATGATGCCGTCGCCGTAGCGGTTGACCGCGGACTCGGTGTGCAGCCACGCGCCGGCCGCGGAGCGGATGCGGCACTCGACGCGGGTCATCGAGGGCTGGCCGGCCTCGTCGAGGAAGCGGCGCACCTCGGCCTGGACGCGGGCGTTGTCCTCGGGGTGGATGAGGAGGTCGAGCCGGGTGCCGGCGAGCTCCTCGGGCTCGAAGCCGTAGACGCGGCGGACGGCATGGCTGACGTACTGCAGCACGCCGTCCTTGGCCGCGATCATGATGACGTCGCTCGACCCCTGGACGAGGGAGCGGAAGTGGCTCTCCTGGACCGCGAGTTCCTGCGCCATGAAGACGTTGTCGACGAGCGTGATGCCCTGCCGCAGCACCAGCACGACGAGCACCGAGCCGCCGGCGACCAGCACCACCGGGTCGAGCGCGTGCCCCGCGACGGCGTCGCCGAGCACGCCGGCGGTGCACACGGCGGCGGCGATGTACGGGGTGAGCGCGGACAGCATCGAGAAGGTGCGGTGCCCGCCGCTGGGCGGTCCTTCGGCGGCCGCGTCGTCGCCCATCCACGGCGCGACGGCGAGCAGCACGCTGCCCGCGAACCAGCCCGCGTCGAGCAGTTCGCCCGAGCGGTAGCCGCCGTGCAGCCCGGGGGTGGTCCACAGCGCGTCGCTGACGACGGTGACGGCGAGCGCCACCAGGGCGACGTTGAGCGCCGCGCGGTCCGCGTCGCCCGCCCGGATGCGCAGGCCGAGGACCATGCTCACGAGCAGGATGTCCATCACCGGGTAGGCGAGGGTGAGCGCGATCTTCAGCGCGTCGGACCGGTCGCCGTGCGCGGATCTGGCGAGCGCCATGCTCCAGCCGAGGGTGAACAGCGAGCCGGCGATCAGCCAGCCGTCGAGCACCAGGCACGACCACGCGGCGAGGCCTTGGGGGCGCTGCGCGACCAGCAGCAGGCCGATGATCGCGGGCGGCGCGAAGAACAGGAAGAACCAGTCGGCCGGACCGGGGGTGGGGACGACGGTGCCGAGGACGATCTCGTACCAGCCCCAGATGCCGTTGCCGATCGCGACCATGCACGCGGACAGCCCGAGCAGCGCCCAGGACAGCCCGGTGCGGCCGGGCAGCCCGGCGGCGCGGACCACGCACGACACCGCCGCGGCGCCCGCGGCCGCGGACAGCCCGAAGTCGCCCATGGTGAGCGACACCGCGGGGCTGCCCCAGCCGAGGAGCGCGCCGACGGCATAGGCGAGGCACAGGGGAACGGCGACGGACAGGGCACGCCGCCTGGTACGGGTTCCGGACAAGGCCAGTGGTCACGCCCGCTCGGAGCGCCCGCCGCGGGTCGCTCGGGGGCGGCTGGGACGCGGCTCGCTACGCGCCTGCTGCGCGCGGCTGCTGACGGCGCGGTAGTCCCCCGGCATGGACGGCTCCCCTCCTCGCCCGACCGGATCCGACCGGTCGCGGCGCAGAACTGACGGTTTGGTTACCGACGTCGACGCTGCGGTGCGTCCGCTCGTGTGCCGAGGCCGGCCTGCCCCTCCCGGGCCCGATACTGCGCACCCCTCGGCGTTCCACGATTCGGACGATACACCACTTCAGTTACTGTGTGCTCGCTTCCCAAAACACAGAGTAACTAACTTTCCCCACCCGCACGCCCTGTTCCAGCGAAGTTGTGCCGATGTGCGGGGGCGGGTGCCCGGACGTGCGCAAACGCGCACGCGCCCGCATTTCCGCAAGGTCCCGCCACGCGGGAGACCGCCGCCGCGCCAGCCGATTCGCGCCGTTACCCTCCCCCTGACGAACCTTGGAGGGGACAGTGGCGAGCGCCTCTGCGATACGCGCGCGGTTGCATGGCGCGACCGACGACGGCCCGGCGACGCTGCGCGCGTACCTGACCGTCGCATTCATGGCGGGGTGCGTGATCGTCTTCGCCGCCGAGGTCTACGCGAGGCGGTGGATCAGCGACGACGGGCTGATCGCGGTGCGCCAGGTGAAGCAGATCCTCGAGGGCGACGGGCCCACCTACAACGTCGGCGAGCGCGACGAGGTCAACACGAGCGTGCTGTGGACGTGGATCCTCGTCGCGGCCGGCTGGCTGTTCGGCGGCGACCTCGCACTGCTCGCGGTGTGTGTCGGCGGCCTGCTCTCGGTCGCGGCGCTCGCCGTGGCGCTCGACGCGTCCCGCGGCTTCCAGCGGTCCCGTGGCTCGGACGCGCTGCTGCTGCCGGCCGGCGCGCTGGTGGTGCTCGGCGTCATCCCCTTCTGGGACTACGGGACGTCGGGCCTGGAGACCGGCCTGTGCCTGCTGTGGGCGGCGGGCTCGTGGTGGCTGCTCGTCCGGGCGCGGCCCGAGCACGGGACGGTGCGGCGGTACGGCACGGCGGTCGTCCTCGGCCTGGGCCCGCTGGTGCGGCCCGACTTCGCCCTGGTGTCCGCCGTGTTCCTGGTCGCGATGACGATGCTGACCGGCGTGCGGTGGCGCGGCGGCCTCGCGCTGACGGGCGCCGCGGCGCTGCTGCCGGTGGCGTACGAGGTCTTCCGCGCCGGCTACTACGGCATCCTCGTGCCGATGCCGGGGCTGGCCAAGGAGGCGTCCGGCTCGCACTGGGACCGCGGGTTCGGCTACTTCAACGACTTCCTCGGCACGTACAAGCTGTGGCTGCCGCTCGCGCTGTTCTGCGTGCTGGTCACGCATCTGTACGGGCGCACCCGCCCCGACCGGCGCGAGGCGGTCCTGGTGGCGGCGCCCATCGCGGCCGCGCTGCTGCTGTGCGCCTATGTGGTGCGGGTCGGCGGCGACTACATGCACGCCCGCATGTGGCTCACGCCGACGCTGCTCATGCTGCTGCCGCTGCTGCTCGTCCCGGCGACGCGCCCCGTGGGGGTGATCGTCGCGCTGCTCGGGCTGTGGGCGACGGTCGCGGGGGTGGACGCGCGCACGTCGTACCGCAACATGACGTGGGGCCCGCAGATGATCACCAACGAGCGGGAGTTCGAGGCCGCGTTCTTCGAGGCGCGGCATCCGGTGAACAGCCGGGACCACACCACAGGCGCATGGGGGCGCTACCTCGTCCCGCTGGTGGAGAAGGCCCGGCGCAGTCCCGTTCCGGTGCTGCTCTACATGGCGCACAGCAACCAGACGGACTCCGACTACCTGACGACGATCCCGCTCGCACCGGGGCGCGGGAAGAGCCTCGCGTTCTTCTGGGACAACCTCGGCATGACGGCGGCCATGCTCAAGCTCGACGAGGTCGTCGTCGACCGCAACGGCCTGGCGACGCCGCTCGCCGGGCACCTGCGGCTCGACAAGCCCGGGCGGGCCGGGCACGAGAAGTCGCTGCCGCTGACGTGGGTGCTCGCCAAGTACGCCGACCCGGCCGCG
Source organism: Yinghuangia seranimata (assembly GCF_029953285.1). Lineage (GTDB taxonomy): Bacteria > Actinomycetota > Actinomycetes > Streptomycetales > Streptomycetaceae > Yinghuangia > Yinghuangia seranimata. Next base: position 185,026 of record NZ_JASAOI010000038.1, read on the forward strand.
GTGGTCGCGCTCCCCGACGACGCGAACATCGACAAGGACGCCGTCGTGGCCGCCCGGCACGCACTCACCTGCGGGGACCTCAAGGACTTGGTGGACTCCACCGAGAAGCCGCTGACGGCCGGGCGCTTCTGGAAGAACCTGACCGGCTCGTGGGACCGCACGCGGCTTCGGGTGCCGTCCGACCCCTTCGAGGCGGAGCGGACGTTCTGCGGCACGCCGCAGGAGTGACGCCCGGCGGCGGGAGGGCTCGGGGCCGGTCCCGCCAGGTCCCGCCTAGTCCCGGCGCAGGACGACGACGCCTGAGCCCTCCGCGACCTGCCGGAAGCCCTGGCCGCGCAGGTACTCGAGCCAGGTGCGGACCCACTCGCCCTTGCCGTCCCACGAGTCGGCGACGACGTAGCCGGGTCCGGGCAGCACGGTGGGGAAGTTCGTCACGCGGGTCCGGCTGGTCAGCCTGGGCGCGAGGCGTTCGGTACTGCTGACGTCGGCGCCGTCCGGGATCGCGCCGAGAACGCGCTGCGCGCCGCGGACGTCCGAGGAGACCTTCCAGCTCTCGCTGTGCAGCAGGTCGATGAGCGGGAAGTCCCGGCACAGCGTCAGCGACACGGCGAGCGGCACGATCGCGGCCTTGGCCGCGTACCGGCGCAGCCAGTCGCGCCGCGACGCGCGCAGGGTGACGACGGCGTCCGCGAACGCCGCGAAGACGATCGGCATCAGGACCGCGCTGTAGTGGAAGGCGATGCCCCAGTAGTACTGGTTGCTCGACGTGAACCGCCACAGCAGCGTCGGTACGACGAGGGCCAGCAGCGGCGAGCGCAGCGCCAGGAAGCCGGTGGGCAGCAGCAGCGTGAGCAGCGTCATCCACTTCTCGCGCGGGAACAGCAGGTTGTGCGGCAGGTCCAGGACCAGTCGGCCGAGCGGGACGTCGCCCGCGGTGGTGTCGGAGGCGGTGTTCCCGACGTGCGCGGGGCCGCCGTCCAGGCTGCTCCAGAACGGGTAGGTGCCGTGCGCATTGACCGACGGCAGCACGACGAACACCACCAGCGCGAAGGCGACCGCGCCGGCGCCGACCGCGACCGCCGCCCACCGCCACTGCCTGCGCAGCGCCAGCCAGCAGCCCGCCGCCAGCAGCGTCAGCGCCAGGTCCTCCTTGACCAGCACCAGCGGCAGCAGCCACAGCACACCCGCGCGGTACTCGGCCTTGAGGAACCGCTCCAGGCCGAACGCCAGCATCGGCACGGCGAAGCAGACCTCGTGGAACTCGAACGCCACGGCGCTCTGCAGGCCCCACGACAGCGCGTACGCCGCCCCGAACGCGGCGCCGCCGAGCGGGCCGAAGACGCGGCGGCCGATGCGCGTCACCGGCACGACGGACAGGGCGATCAGCAGCGCCTGCGCGACCAGGAGCGTCTGCGGGGACGGCACGAGCCGGTAGAACGGGGCGAGCGTCGCCAGGATCGGGTGGAAGTGCTCGCCGAGCACGTTGAAGCCCGGCTCGCGGATGTCCGAGACGGGCGCGCGGAAGTGCGCGTAGTTGCGCACCACCTGCTCGAACAGGCCCAGGTCGTAGGCGTGCGTCTCCATGCGGCGGTGCTTGAGCAGCGAGTACGTCGCGTAGAGGGTGAACGCGCCGAGCGCGATGACGTAGGGCACGGCCCGCGCCCAGGGCTCGGCGCGTGCGGTGCGCCCGGACGGGCCGGGTACGGGCGCAGGCCGGCCCGGGGGGACGCGGGGACGCGGCGGTCGGGCCGGTGCCGCCGACCCCGCCTCGTCCAGCCGTACCCCGCCGTCGCCGACCTGTGTGGCATCGATGCCCATGCCGCCCCGTTCCTCGTCCCCGGCGGCCGTGCCCGCCCCTACCCTGACCAACCGGATACGGGTCGGACAGGTCACGAGGTTGTCATCCGCGGCTCGCCGGACGCGCGGGGGGAGGGCCTCAGCCGCCGTGCACGATGTTCGCGAGCGGCGCGCCCGTCGCCCAGGCGGTCACCTGGTTCCGCACCAGGCGCATCGCGCGCGGCAGGAACGCCGACGAACTCCCACCCACGTGCGGGCTGATCAGCACACCCGGCGCGAAACGCAGCGGGTGGTCCGCGGGCAGCGGCTCGGGGTCCGTGACGTCGACGGCGGCGGTGATCCGGCCCGTGGACACCTCGGCGAGCAGCGCCTTGGTGTCCACCACCAGGCCCCGCGCCACGTTCACCAGCAGCGCGCCGTCGTGCATGCGCGCGAGGAACTCGGCGTCCACCAGGCCGCGGGTCTCGTCCGTCAGAGGCGTGCACACGATGACGACGTCGGCGGCGGGCAGCAGCGCGGGCAGCTCGCTTATGGCGTGCACCGGCAGGCCGTCCGCCGTCGTCCTCGCGCTGCGCGCGACCCGGACCAGGTCGACCTCGAAGCCCGCGAGGCGCCGCTCGACGGCCTCGCCGATCGCGCCGTAGCCCACGATCACGACCGTCTTGTCGGCGAGCGCCGGATAGAAGCCGTCCCGCCACTCCCCCGCGTCCTGGCCGCGCACGAACGACGGAATGCCGCGCAGCGACGCCAGCGTGAGCGCCACCGCCAGCTCGGCCGTGCTCGTCTCGTGGATCCCACGGCCGTTCGCGAGCACCGCGCCCGGCGGCAGGTAGGGCAGCACGTGCTCGTAGCCGGCGGTCAGCGTCTGCACGAACCGCACCTGCGGCATGTCACGCAGCAGGCGCAGCGGCGCCGGGTCGAACGTGTACGGCAGCACGTAGAACGCGACGTCGTCATGCCGGGTCGGCGGCGCCGAGAAGCCGTCGTAGACCTCGATGTCGAGGCCGGGCGGCAGGTCGCCGAGGGCGGCGGGCTCGTAGGGGATCAGGAGCCGGTCGGGTCCGGCGCCGGCCGGGGGCGTGGGAATGGCCATGCGGGGCACTCTACGAGCGCGGGCCCCGTCGCGCTGCGGCGGCGGCCTCCCCCGCGACGGACCCGACCCGGACGGTGGTGACACATGACGGCAGCCGGACCCGCGCCCGACCGGCGCGCGGCCCGCGGCAGACGCGCACGGCCGGCCGCCGCACTGCTCGCGGCCGCGGTGCTGGCCGCCCTCCCGGGCTGCACCTCGTCCTCCTCCGACGGGGCCAAGCCCGCCCCCGTCGCCGACGGGTCACCCGCCCCGGTCACCCTGCCGCCTGGGCCCACCGCCACCGCGCTCGGGGAGGTCACCGTCACCGGGGACGTCGCGACGGGGCTCGACACGCCGTGGGGCGTCGCGGTCCTGCCGGACGGCGACGCACTGGTCGCGTCCCGCGACACCGGCACGGTGTCCAGGATCCGGCCGGGGACGCCTGGGGCGGTACGGGTGGGGAACGTGCCCGGCGTCGTGCACAACGGGGAAGGCGGGCTGCTGGGGCTCGCGCTGTCACCGGACTTCGCGCGCGACGGGCTGGTGTACGCGTACTACACGACGGCGCACGACAACCGGATCGCGCGGATGCGGTACACCGGGGACACGCTCGGCGCGCCCGAGGTCCTGCTGTCGGGCATCCCGGCGGGCAGCGTGCACAACGGGGGCCGGATCGCCTTCGGCCCGGACGGCATGCTGTACGCCGGCACCGGCGAGTCGGGCGACAAACCGCTCGCCCAGGACCCGGGCTCCCTCGGCGGCAAGATCCTCCGCCTCACCCCCGACGGCGCCCCCGCCCCCGGCAACCCGTTCCCCGGCTCCCCCGTCTACAGCCTCGGCCACCGCAACGTGCAGGGCCTCGCCTGGGACTCGGGCGGCCGCCTCTGGGCCAGCGAGTTCGGCCAGAACACCTGGGACGAACTCAACCTGATCACCCCGGGCGCCAACTACGGCTGGCCGATCGTCGAAGGCCACGCCGGCGACCCCCGCTTCGTCGACCCCCTCGCCCAATGGCCCGTCGCCGAGGCCTCCCCGAGCGGCATCGCCATCGTCGACGACGTCATCTACGTCGCCTCCCTCCGAGGCACCCGCCTCTGGCAGGTCCCCATCCGAGGCACCACCCTCGGCCCCGCCACCGCCTACCTCCAAAACGCCTACGGCCGCCTCCGCACCGTCCTCCCCGCCCCAGGCGGAGGCCTCTGGCTGACCACCAGCAACACCGACGGCCGAGGCACCCCAAAACCCGGCGACGACCGAATCCTCCACCTGAAAACCACCTGAGAACGAGCAGGCGAGCAGGCGAGCAGGCGAGACCAACGACTGCGGCCGCCGACGTGAACCGCCGCGCTCCACGCGGGGACGGGCAGACAGGCGCCTGACCGCAGACGCACACCTGCACCCGAGACAACACGCCCCACCGGAGCGGCCCTCACCGGCATCCGGCGCAGCAGACCTCAGGCTTGCGCGACGGTGGCGCGGCGCGGAACTCGCCGGTACCTGGAGCCGTACGCAGACGGCCCGTGCCGTGCCTCCAGCGCCGAACGCCGCTCACTCGCGCAGAGCGGAGCCCGCCAGGCCGAGTCGACGAGTCGGAACGGCCCACGTCAGCGCGCCGACTCGTCCACACCGTTGGGCCACCTCTCCCGTCCCCGCGCGGAGCGCGCCAGGACGGGTCGGAGTGGCCCTGGCCCGGCGCATGCGGCCGCAAATCGCCTGAGCGGCGCCGCAGCGCGCGGGCCTGTGCGGGCGGGGGCGCGTTGTGCGGGACTCTCCGGTGCCCGGAGCCGTGCGAAGGCGGGCCGTGCCGTCTCCAGCAGCCCACCCCGTCCCTCGCGGAGCGTGCGGCGGGTCAGGCTGAGTCGACGAGTTGGAGGCGGTGGGCCAGGGCGGCGGCTTCGCCTCGGCTGCTTACTTCCAGTTTGCCGAGGATGTTCGAGACGTGGACGCTCGCGGTTTTCACGCTGATGAAGAGTTCTTCGGCGATCTGGCGGTTGCTGCGGCCGTCGACGACGAGTCGTAGGACGTCGCGTTCGCGGGGGGTGAGCATGGGGCCGTCGGCGGGGTCGGGGGCAAGGGGGTCGCGGGGGCCCGGGGTGGTGGGGGTGCCGTCGAGGGGGAGGCGGGCGCGGCGGGCGAGGAGTTCGGTTTCCTCGGTCAGGGGGCGGGCGCCGAGTGCGGCGGCGGCGGTGTGGGCCGCGGAGAGGACGTCGGCGGCGCGTTGGCGGTCGCCGGCGGCGATGAGGGCGGTCGCGAGGCGGCTGCGGACGCGGGCGAGGATGTACGGCTGGGAGTTCTCCTCCCAGGCGGCGACGGCCTGTTCCCACAGGTCGACGGTCGCCTCGCCTTCGGCGCGGGCGAGTTCGGCGCGCAGGTTGACGGCGTGGGCCTCGTCGAGGGCGCAGTCGCGGGCCAGGGCCAGCGCGGCGGTGCGGATCCGCTTGAGGGCGTCCTGCCGGGCCTTGAGTTCGGCGCCGCCGCGCGGGTAGCCGGCGAGTTCGGTGACGTCGCCTTCGGCGCGCGCGGCCTCGACGAGGAGGGGCCAGGCGTAGCGCTGCGCGCCGGCCGGGAAGCCCGCGTTGAGTTCGGCGCGGATGAGTTCGCGGACCTCGGGCAGTTTGCCGAGGCGGCGGGCGACGGCGACCTCGAGCGTGCGGACCGGTATGCGGAACTGCGGTTCGACGAAGCTCGCGCCGGAGATGACGCGGGCCTGGTCGAGGCAGCGGACGGCGCGCGCGATGTCGCCGCGGGCGAGCGCGACCTCGACGTTGAGCCGGTGCGCGTGGCCGAGCGTCTCCGGCTTGGGGTCGTGCTCGAACAGTTCGTCGAGGAGCGCCTCGGCCTCGTCCCATTCGCCGAGCGAGATCAGGCTCTCGGCGAGGTTGCCGATGGAGAACGCGCCGAAGCCCCGTACCAGGCGGTATTCGCGGGCGATGTCGAGCGACCTGCGGGCCGCGTCGACGGCGTCGGCGTGCCGGCCGAGGCCTTCGTAGATGGACGACAGGTTGCTGAGCACGAGGCACATGACGTCGGGCTCGGCGACCTTCTCCGCGATGGCGCAGGCCTCGTCGAAGGTGGCGAGTCCGGCTTCGATGTGCCCGAGGCTGATCTGGAGGTTGGCGAGCGTCTTGAGGATGGTGGCCTCGTCGGCGCGGCTGCCGACCTGCCGGGCGATGGCGAGCGCGTCGCGGGCGGTGGCGACGGACTGCTCGGTGGGGTCGTCGAGCATCTGGTCGCGGGCGATCTGGCCGAGCACGCGGGCGTGTTCGATGGACGGCGGCAGGTCGACGAGGAGGGCTTCTGCCTTGCGGAGTTCGGCCAGGCCGCCGGCGCGGTTGCTCATCCGGAGCAGGTTGGCGCGGCTGGTCCACAGGTGGGCGGCGAGCCGCGGGTCCTGCTGGGGGTCGATGAGGTCGAGCGCCTGGCGGGTGAAGGCCAGGGCCTTGTCGAAGGCGTTGTCGAAGCGGGCCGGCATGATCGCCGCGATCAGTAGGTCGAGCAGGGTGATGCCGGTGAGCTCTTCGGGGTCGGCGACCTGTTCCCACAGTTCGAGCGCGCGTTCCAGGAGCCGGAACTGCTCGCCGAACGCGTAGCGGACGCGGGCCGCTTCGGCGGCGGCGAGCACGGCCGGCAGCGCCTCGGTGGCGCGCCCGGCGTGGTACCAGTACATGGCGAGCCGGCTCGCGTACTCGTCGCTCGGCACGAGGTCGGGCCAGCGGTCGAGGACTTCGGCGTACCGCGCGTACTTGCGCATGCGCTCGCCGGGCAGCAGGTCGTCGCGTACGGCCTCGCGCACGAGCGCGTGCCGGAAGCAGTAGCCGTCCCCGGCCCGGTTGGGGATGAGGACGTGCCTCGACACGGCGCTGCGCAGCGCGTCGTCGAGTTCGGAGGGGCCGAGCCCGGTGACCTCGGCGAGCAGCCGGTGTCCGACGGTGGGGCCTCCGACGGCGGCGAGCCGGACCACCCGCTGGGTGTCGTCGGGGAGTTCCTCGACGCGTATGAGCAGCAGGTCGCGGAGCGTGTCGGAGAGCCCGTCGAGCCGTCCGCAGCGCACGCTGCACGCGAGTTCCTCGACGAAGAACGCGTTGCCCTCGGACTTCTGGTGGATCTGCCGGATGAGCCGGCGCGGCTGCTCCTCGCCGAGGATGCCGCGCAGCTGCTCGCCGACCTGGGCGCGGGTGAGCCGGCCGAGTTCGAGGCGGCGCACGGTGCGGGTGCGGTCGAGTTCGGCGAGGAACGCCCGCATGGGGTGCCGCCGGTCGATGGCGTCGGCGCGGTAGGTGCCGATGACGAGGATGCGGCCGCGGCGCAGCGAGCGGACGAGGAACGAGAGGAGTTCGCGGGTGGACGCGTCCGCCCAGTGCAGGTCCTCGAGGGCGACGATCAGGGTGCGCTGGCCGCCGAGGCGTTCGAGGACGCGCAGCATGAGTTCGAAGAGCCGGGCCCGGTCGTAGTCGCCCGAGGTGTCGCGCGCGTGCGACGCGTTGAGGTGCGGCATGACCCACGACAGGTCCTGTTCGCGGCCCGCGACGGCGGCCTCGAGTTCGTCGCCGAGGACGTCGCCGAGCACCCGCATCGCGGCCGACACGGGCGCGAACGGCAGGCCTTCGGCGCCGAGCTCCAGGCAGCCGCCGAGCGCGACGACAGCGCCGTCAGCGTCGGCCTGGTCGAGGAACTCCTGGAGCAGCCTGGTCTTGCCGACGCCCGCCTCGCCGCCGATGAGCAGCACGCCGGGGACACCGGCGTCCGCCTCCCGTTTGGCCTCGGCCAGGCGCGACAGCTCCGGGAGCCTACCGACGAAGACGGGACTGACGGCGAGTGTGGACACGGGGTCGAGCATGCCATGAGGAAGCGTCACAAAGCCCCTCCATTTCTCCGCAGGCGGAATGCGATCGCGCAGGTCAATGCCGAGGGGCCCAGCCGCGGTACGCCGCGTCCGGGCCCCTCGTCTCCGGTACGGGCCGACCGGCGCTCGGGCGGTCGGCCGTGGTCCGGTTCACACCGCGGGCCGTACTGACCCCGCGACGCCGGCGCATATCCGTGAACTCGCCTCGGCGGCGGCGCGCTCCTGGCGCCGGGCCTCGCGCCGGGCCCGGAGCGCCCGCGCGACGAGCCGCTCGTGGGCCGCGGCCCGGTGCATCTCCTGCTGGCGGATCTGGAAGAGTTCGTACTGGACCATGGTGTCTGGGACTCCTTGTGGTGTTTCCCGGCGGTTCCGGGCATGTCTCAAGGTTCGCGTCCCAGTCGTGGGCGGAGCATGGGGCGGATGCCGCATCTTGCGCCGCGGGCGCGGCGAAGGGCCGCGGCTAAGACGCCCTAAGACGGTCTAAGACCCCGGTGGTCTCTGAGGCCCGTCTGAGGCGGGTCCCGAGGACCTCATATACGGCCCTCCACGTCGCGCACCCCACAGGCAACTCCCCTGTTCACAAGGCTTGGGGGCTGCCATGATGCGCCGCGTGCACGAGTCACACGAGTCATCCGCAGCACCGCCTTCCCCTGAGGAGGGCGTCTTTCTCATCGGGTCGTCTCTTCCATCCGACGCTTCCGAGGACCGCGACGCCGATCCTCCCCGCATACGCATACACACCGGCCCCCTGATGGCGTGGATGGTCATGCTCGGCCTGGTCGCCGGTGCCGGCGTCGGCTACGCCGTACAGTCCGACCGCCCCGCGGCACTGCCGCCGCTGGTCGCGGCGGGCCCGCGCTACCCGCAGCCGCCGGCCGACGCGAAGCCGGTGCAGCTGCCCGCGGGCGAGGACGCGCTCGTCCGCCGCGACGGCGACCTGCGCGAGCTGCTGCTCCCCAAGCCGCCGGGCGCCGCCGATTGGGAGTTCCCGCGCAACATCGACGGCTGGCAGTCGCTTGCCATGAACGCCGACGACACCACGCAGCCCGCCCGCCGCTTCAGCGCGCTCCAGCGCGGCGGCGTACGGCGGATCGCGGTGCGCCAGTGGACGGCGGACGGCGTCGACGTGGACATCCAGCTGCACCAGTTCGGCCGCGACACCAGCGAGGCCAGGGACCAGGCCGAGTACATGGCGCACACCGGCGTGAACCCGATCTACCAGGCGGGCACGAGGCGCGACCTGCCGGGCACGCACCTCGGCAAGCTGTACATCTGGAACCCGCAGGACGGCAGCGAGTTCTACCTGGGCTGCGCGAGCGCCTACCGCGGCGACGTGCTCATGGTGATCTGGTTCCAGGCGAAGTCGCCCATCGACGGGGACAAGGCGTTCGACGTGGCCGTGGCCCAGGCGGCGAAGCTGTGAACGCACGCGTGGTGCAGTGGCTGGTGACGGGGGCGGTCGCCGTCGCGCTGGTGATCGGCCTGGTGGTCGGCGGCATGGCGTACGTGCTGTGGCACGAGGACGGGCCGCCCGCGCCGCGCGCCGCGGTGCCGGTCGTCGAACGCAAGCCGGCCGCCCCGGCCGCGCCGGGGGTATTCGCGTTGCAGCCGGACGGCACGCACCGCGGCGCCGTCGTCGACGGCCTCGCGCTCAACATGGACGCGTGGACGTGGGGCCCGGACGACCAGGAGTTCGGCTCCTTCGGCCCGCTCACGAAGGAGCAGTTGCAGGCGCAGGCGGACCGGCTCGCCCGGCGGATCGGGGCGCCCGGGCTCGACGCGGTGGACGCCGACTGGAAGGCGGCCGCGTTCCGCACGTTCCGGCACCGGTTCAACGGCTTCGACGTCAAGATCGTGATCACCCAGGAGACGCCCGAGGCGGCACGCCGTGCGAATGATGGCGCGAAATCGCTGCTCTCCCGCATGGGTGCGACCGCGTTCGACACCCGAGCCGAGGCCGACGGCGCCTGGTGCTTCGCGCACAAGGGAAAGGACCCGAAGGACCTTGAGGACGTGATGTGCGGCGCCGTGGTCGGCGACACCGTCGTCCGGCTGAGCGGGTCCGGCGCACCGGCGGAGAACGGGAGCGGGCGGGCGATCGAGCCGCACAGCCTCATCGCGGACCTGCTGCGCGCCCAGATCGACCAGCTGAAGCAGACCGGGGGCGCGAAGGCATGAGCATGCACAAGTCCGCCGCTTGGCGGCTCCCGATCGCCCTGCTCGTCCTGGTCGCGGTGGCCACCGCTACCGCCGTGCTGGTCACACTGCCCGGTCGGGAGAAGATGCCCCGGCTCGGCACGAAGTCGGACGGCCGCTACGACTTCCCGCGCCTCGCCCTCCCGCCCGTGCCCGCGCCGACCGTCCAGGACGGCGGCGACCTCGACGCCAAGCAGCTGCACAGCGCCGACCCGCGCACCCTGCTGCTCCCCGCGCCGAAGGGCGCCAGGCCGGCCGAGGGCGGGCCCGCGGCCGGGAGCTGGGTGGACACGACGGCGTTCGGCAAGGCGTACCTGCGCCCCGAGCAGGTCACCCCGCTGGTCAACGACATCGGCGTGCGGAACATCGCCGCGACGTCGTGGCGCACCGCCGACGGTGTGCGCACCGAGATCTACCTGCTCTGGTTCGAGGGCCCGGCCGGGCGCAAGCAGTTCGACCAGGACATCGCGAGCGGCCAGGTGCCGGCCGCGCTCCAGGACGAGTACGACCTGTACGTGCTGCCCGAACCGCTGCAGCGCACCACCGCGGTCGACCAGATCAGCGGCCGGGTCGCCAAACGGCCGGGCGCCGACGGCAGGTTCGCCCGCGTCGCGTACATCGACAACGGCGACATGGCCGCCGTGGTGGTCTCCAGCGGCCCGCCCGGGCTGCCGCGCGTCGGGTTCGACCAGACCGTCACGCTGCAGGCGCAGTTGCTGCGCTTCTGACCGCGCCGGCGCCGCAACGGGCACCGGAACGGCCACCACCACGGCGAAGGGCGCCGGCCCCCGTGAGGGGACCGGCGCCCTTCGGCGTCGTACCGCCGACCGTGTCCGAGTCGACAGGCGTCAGGAGACGCCGAGCTTCTCCAGGATCAGCTCGCGTACCCGCGCCGCGTCGGCCTGGCCGCGCGTGGCCTTCATGACGGCGCCGATCAGCGCGCCGACCGGGCCGAGGTTGCCGGCCTGGATCTTGGCGACCGCGCCCGCCTGGGCGGCGATGGCCTCGTCGATCGCGGTGCCCAGCGCGCCCTCGTCGGACACGACCTTCAGGCCGCGCTTCTCGACGACCGCGTCGGGGTCGCCCTCGCCCGCGAGCACGCCCTCGATGACCTGGCGCGCCAGCTTGTCGTTGAGCTCGCCCGCCTTGACCAGCGCGGCGACCCGCGCGACCTGCGCCGGGGTGATCGGCAGCGCGGTGACCTCGACGCCCCGCTCGTTGGCGTTGCGGGCCAGCTCGCCGAGCCACCACTTGCGGGCCGCGTCCGAGTCGGCGCCGGCCGCGACGGTGTCGACGATCGCGTCGACCGCGCCGGCGTTGACCACCGACTGCATGTCGAAGTCGCTGACGCCCCACTCGGCCTGGAGCCGCTTGCGGCGTGCCGACGGCTTCTCCGGCAGCGTCGCGCGCAGTTCCTCGACCCACTCGCGGGACGGCGCCACCGGCACGAGGTCGGGCTCCGGGAAGTACCGGTAGTCCTCGGCCTCCTCCTTCACGCGGCCCGACGTCGTGGTGCCGTCGTCCTCGTGGAAGTGCCGGGTCTCCTGGACGATCGTGCCGCCCTCGGAGAGCACGGTGGCGTGCCGCTGGATCTCGAAGCGGATCGCGCGCTCCACCGAGCGCAGCGAGTTGACGTTCTTCGTCTCCGAGCGGGTGCCGAACTTCTCGCGGCCGTGCGGGCGCAGCGACAGGTTGGCGTCGCAGCGCATCTGGCCGAGTTCCATACGGGCCTCGGAGACGCCGAGCGCCTTGATGAGGTCGCGCAGTTCGGCGACGTACGCCTTGGCGATCTCGGGGGCCAGCTCGCCCGCGCCCTCGATCGGCTTGGTGACGATCTCGATGAGCGGGATGCCGCACCGGTTGTAGTCGAGCAGCGAGTAGTCGGCGCCGTGGATGCGGCCCGTCGCGCCGCCCACGTGGGTCGACTTGCCGGTGTCCTCCTCCATGTGCGCGCGCTCGATGCCGACGCGGTACGTCTTGCCCTGGACCTCGACGTCGAGGTACCCGCCGAAGGCGATGGGCTCGTCGTACTGCGAGGTCTGGAAGTTCTTCGGCATGTCCGGATAGAAGTAGTTCTTCCGGGCGAAGCGGCACCACTCGGCGATGTCGCAGTTCAGCGCGAGGCCGATGCGGATCGCCGACTCGACGGCGGTGCGGTTGACCACCGGGAGCGCGCCGGGCAGGCCGAGGCAGGTCGGGCAGACCTGGCTGTTCGGCTCGCCGCCGAACTCGGTGGAACACCCGCAGAACATCTTGGTGTTCGTGCCGAGCTCGACGTGCACCTCGAGGCCCATGACGGGGTCGAACGAGGCCAGCGCGTCCTCGTACGACATCAGGTCGGTCGTGCTGCTCACAGTCCCTCGATCTCCCCCGCCGCTTCCTGCTCCTCGCGCAGCGCGCGGATGAGCAGGGCGAAGCCGGTCACCACGGCGGCGGCCGAGATGATCGCGTCGGCCATCTCCAGGCGGTCGTGCTTGCCCTTGGCCTCCTTGATCTGCTTCATGACGCCGATCGCGCCGAACACCTGCATGCCGAGGCCGATGAACTTCCCGGCCTTGCTCTTGGGGGCCTTCTTCTTGGCCATCTGAGTACTCCTGTCGGGGTTCAGAACGTCAGCGGCGGCGGCGTCACAGTGCCGGTGCCTGGTCGAGCAGCGGGGCGCCCCACTTCGCGAGGAAGCCCGCCTCGACCGCGGCGCCGACCTTGTAGAGACGGTCGTCGGCCATGGTCGGCGCGATGATCTGCAGGCCGACGGGCAGGCCGTCCTCGGGCGCGAGCCCGCACGGCAGCGACATCGCCGCGTTGCCGGCCAGGTTCGACGGGATGGTGCACAGGTCGGCGAGGTACATCGCCATCGGGTCGTCGGCGCGCTCGCCGATCGGGAACGCGGTGGTCGGCGTGGTCGGCGAGACCAGCACGTCGACCTGCGCGAACGCGGCGTCGAAGTCGCGCGCGATGAGCGTGCGGACCTTCTGCGCCTGGCCGTAGTAGGCGTCGTAGTAGCCCGACGACAGCGCGTACGTGCCGAGCATGATGCGCCGCTTGACCTCGGGGCCGAAGCCGGCCTCGCGGGTCAGCGACATGACCTCCTCGGCGGAGCGGTCGCCGTTGTCGCCGACCCGCAGGCCGTAGCGCATGGCGTCGAAGCGCGCGAGGTTGGAGGACGCCTCGGACGGCGCGATCAGGTAGTACGCCGGCATCGCGTACGTGAAGTGCGGGCAGGAGATCTCGACGACCTCGGCACCGAGCTCGCGCAGCAGCTCCACGGCCTCGCGGAAGCGCTGCTCGACGCCCGGCTGGTAGCCCTCGCCGCCGAACTCCTTGACGACGCCGACCCGCAGGCCGCGCACGTCGCCGCTGCGGGCGGCGCCGACCACGTCCGGGACGGGGGCGTCGATCGAGGTGGAGTCCTTCGGGTCGTGCCCGGCGATGGTCGCGTGCAGCAGCGCCGCGTCGAGCACGGTGCGGGCGCACGGGCCGGCCTGGTCGAGCGACGACGAGAAGGCCACCAGGCCGTAGCGGGACACGCCGCCGTAGGTCGGCTTGACGCCGACCGTGCCGGTGACCGCGCCGGGCTGGCGGATCGAGCCGCCGGTGTCGGTGCCGATCGCCAGCGGCGCCTCGAACGCGGCGAGCGCCGCGGCGCTGCCGCCGCCCGAGCCGCCGGGGATACGGGTCAGGTCCCACGGGTTGTGGGTGGGCCCGTACGCGGAGTTCTCGGTGGAGGACCCCATGGCGAACTCGTCCATGTTGGTCTTGCCGAGGATGACGACGCCGGCCTCGCGCAGCTTCGCGGTGACGGTCGCGTCGTACGGCGGGACCCAGCCCTCGAGGATCTTCGAGCCGCAGGTCGTGGGGACGCCCTTGGTGGTGAACACGTCCTTGAGCGCGAGCGGGACGCCGGCCAGCGGGCCGAGCCTGTCGCCCTTGGCGCGGCGGTCGTCGACCGCCTTCGCGGCGGCCAGCGCGCCCTCGGCGTCGACGTGCAGGAAGGCGTGCACCTTGCCGTCGACCTCGGCGATGCGGTCCAGGTGGGCCTGTGCCACCTCGACGGCGGAGACGTCGCCGGACGCGACGCGCGCGGCGGTCTCGGCGGCGGTGAGCCTGGTCAGGTCGGCCATGGCTACTGCTCCTCCCCAAGGATCCGCGGGACGCGGAAACGCTGGTCCTCGGCGGCCGGCGCACCGGCGAGCGCCTGCTCGGGGGTGAGCCCCGGGCGGATCTCGTCGGGCCGCATGACGTTGGTCAGCGGCAGCGGGTGCGACGTCGGCGGGATGTCGTCGGCGGCGACCTCGCCGACGCGGGCGACCGCGCCGATGATGTCGTCGAGCTGGGTGGCGAGGTGGTCGAGCTCCTCGGCCCCGAGCTCCAGCCGCGACAGCCGGGCGAGGTGGGCGACCTCCTCGCGCGTGATGCCAGGCATGCAGCGATTCCTTATGGGGGTGGCTGGGGAATTGTTCGGTCCCCGCCATCCTAGTTCCCGGCACGTTGCGGGCCGATTTCATATCCGCCCCGCCGTGCCGCACGTCGCCGGTCCGCGCCGCGTTCCGCGCGTCGTCGCGCGTTATCCGGTCACCCGGGTCGGGTGGTGCGGCGGGCGGGCGAGGTCGGTGACCTGGCCCTGGCGCGGCTGCTCGGGGGCGCGGCGCTGCGGCGCCATGCGGGCGCCGACGCCGTGCCGGACCAGCCACGCGGTGGCCTCGTCGCGGGGCAGCGCGCGGGCGATGAGCCAGCCCTGCGCGCTGTCGCAGCCCAGGTCGCGCAGCCGGTCCCAGGTCGGCTCGTCCTCGACGCCCTCGGCGACGACGCGCAGGCCGAGCGAGTGGGCGAGGTCGACGGTGGAGCGGACGATCGCGGCGTCCTCCTCGTCGGAGGTCAGCCGCGCGACGAACGAGCGGTCGATCTTTATCTCGCTCACCGGTATGTGCCGCAGGTGCACGAACGAGGAGTAGCCGGTGCCGAAGTCGTCGAGCGAGAGCCGGACGCCGAGCTTGCGCAGCGCGTCCAGGCTGTCGGCGGCGCGCTGCGGTTCCTCGAGCAGCACGCGCTCGGTGATCTCCAGGTGCAGCGCGCCGGGCGGCACGCCGTAGCGCAGCAGGCCAGCGGCGACGGTGTCGGCGAACGCGGGCGCGTGGATGTCGCGGGCCGACACGTTGACCGCGACCGGCACGTCGATGCCCTCCTTGTGCCAGCGCGCGACCTGCGACAGGGCCTCGTCGACGACGTACCGGGTGAGCCGCGGCATCAGCCCGGTCTCCTCGGCGAGGTGCACGAACTCCTCGGGCGAGATGTAGCCGCGGTCCGGGTGGCACCAGCGCACCAGCGCCTCGCAGCCGTCCACGCGGCCGGTCGTGAAGGACACCTTGGGCTGGTAGTGGAGTTCGACCTGGTGGACGTCGAGGGCGCGGCGCAGGTCGCCGAGCAGCAGCAGCTTCTCGCGGGTGTTGACGTCGCGCGCGGGGTCGTACAGCTCGACGCCGCTGCGCATCCGCTTGGCGAGGTACATCGCGACGTCGGCGTACTGGAGCAGGCCCTGCATGCCGGTGGCGTGGTCGGGGAAGACGGCGACGCCGACGCTGACCTCGATGTCGAGGGAGAGGTCGTCGAGTTCGAACGGCTCGCCGAGCACCTCGACGACCTGGCGGGCCAGCGACATCGCGACCCGGTTCGCGGTCAGCGGGCCGGCGTCGGAATCGGCCGGATACAGGTCGGGGACGAGCACCGCGAACTCGTCGCCGCCGAGCCGCGCGACGGTGTCGCCGCTGCCCACGACGCTGAGCAGCCGGCGCCCTACCTGCTGGAGCAGGCGGTCGCCGGCCAGGTGTCCGAGGGTGTCGTTGACCTCGTGGAAGCGGTGCAGGTCGAGCAGGAAGAGGGCGACCTTGCCGCGGCCGCCGGACTCGCGCAGCGCGCTGTCGCCGCGTTCGAGCAGCAGCCGCCGGTTCGGCAGGCCGGTCAACGCGTCGTGCCGCACCTCTTGTTCGCGGTCGAAGCTGACCCGGGTGCTCTGGTAGAGGCTGTACAGGGGTATCGCGAACAGCGGCAGCACCCACGGGCTGGTGTACTCGACGATCGCGATGAGCGGGGCTATGCCGATGAGGGCGCCGTGCGCGATGCACCGCGACCGCATCTCCTCGCGGGCCAGGGTGCGCGCCCGCATGCCGCGCCAACTGGCGCGCAGCAGCCAGCCGATGCCCTGCGACACCATCACCAGGCAGCAGCCGGCGGCCAGGACGACGGGCAGTTCGATCGCGGCGAGGTGCCGCGGCGTGCCGCCCTCGGGGCGTATTCGGCACAGGTGCAGCACGAGGTCGGCGGCGACGAAGGCGAGCACGTAATGGCCGACGGTGTACGCGATGCGCCACAGCGAGTCGCGGCGTATCAGCCCGGCGAGGGCGACCGGGATGGTCTGCCACAGCGCGGCGAGCACCCAGCCGTGCACCAGCAGCAGGCCGTAGGTGACGGCGACGGACGGCATGGCGCCGGGCACGTACAGGCCGCGCCGGGTGAGGCCGGTGTGCACGCCGTCGAGGACGACCAGCGCCAGCATGATCCAGACACCGGGGTCGCGCAGCGGGACCGGGTCCCGGCCGCTGAGCGCGAGGTGCGCGACGGCCGCGACGAGAACGAGGTTTCCGATGCCGCCGACCGCCACGGCGTTGGCGACGAAGTGCCCGGGGCGCGCGACTCGCGACAGATCCGTTCGTCCGATCCGACGCATGCACATGCTCCCTGCGGCTCTACCGGGCGGTTCCCCGTCCGGCGGGCCGGACTGCCCGGCCGCGGCAAGGGGTACGCAAGACGTTCCGCGACCGGGCGGCAAGCCCGGCGCGAACCGGGTTCCCGATCAGGGTAGGACGCGGATCGTGAAGTGGGGAGCTTTATCGCCAAGGTCGAATCGGAACACTGCCTTCCGTTTCCCTTGCCGCACACGGCACCTGACGGTGCGTCAGGTGCCGTGACCCGCTCCGGGGCGGCGGCCGGTCAGCCCTCCGCGGCGGCCTCGTCCGCGGATTCCGGGGTCTCGCCGGCCCGCGCCGCGACCCAGGCGCGCGCCGCGTCCGGACCGTCGGCGAGCAGCACCGCGAACCCCTCGTCGTCGAGGACCGGCACGCCGAGCGCGACCGCCTTGTCGTATTTCGAGCCCGGGTTGTCGCCGACGACCACGAAGTCGGTCTTCTTCGAGACCGACCCGGTCACCTTGGCGCCCTCGGCCTCCAGCGCCTCCTTGGCGCCGTCGCGCGTGAAGTTCACGAGCGTCCCGGTCACCACGGTCGTCAGGCCGGTGAGCGCGCCGGGGACCTTCTCCGCGCCGCCCTCGTCGACGAAGCGGACGCCGGCCCGGCGCCACTTCTCGATGATCTCGCGGTGCCAGTCCTCGGCGAACCACTCGACGACCGCCTCGGCGACGATCGGGCCGACGGTGTCGACCGCCGCGATCTCCTCGGCGGTCGCGTTCGCGAGCCGGTCCAGGTCGCGGAACTCGGCGGTGATCGCGCGGGCGGTGGTGTCGGAGACGTGCCGGATCGACAGCGCCGTGAGCACCCGCCACAACGGCTGCTTCTTCGCCGCCTCCAGGCCCTCCAGCAGGACCTCGACCGCCTTCTTCGGCTCGCCCTGCTGGTTCGCGAAGAACGACATGACCTTCTGCTCGCCGGTCTCGTCGTCGACCTTCGGCATGCCGGTCTTCGGGTCGCGCACCAGCACCTTGATCGGCAGCAGCTGCTCGACGGTCAGGTCGAACAGGTCGCCCTCGTCGCGCAGCGGCGGCTCGGCCGGCTCCAGCGGCTGGGTCAGCGCGGTGGCCGCGACGTAGCCCAGCCCGTCGATGTCGAGCGCCTTGCGGCCCGCGAGGTGGAAGACGCGCTCACGCAGCTGCGCCGGGCACGAGCGGGCGTTCGGGCAGCGCAGGTCGACGTCGCCCTCCTTCATCGGCCGCAGCTCGGAGTCGCACTCGGGGCAGTGCGTCGGCATCACGAACGCCTGCTCGGTGCCGTCGCGCAGGTCGACGACCGGGCCGAGGACCTCCGGGATGATCTCGCCGGCCTTGCGCAGCACGACCGTGTCGCCGATGAGCACGCCCTTGGCCTTGACCACGTCCTGGTTGTGCAGCGTCGCGTAGGCCACGGTGGTGCCGGCCACCGTGACCGGCGCCATCACCGCGTACGGCGTCACCCGGCCGGTCCGCCCGACGTTGACCTTGATGTCGAGCAGCTTGGTGTTGACCTCCTGCGGCGGGTACTTGAAGGCGATCGCCCAGCGCGGCGCCTTCGAGGTCGCGCCGAGCCGGCCCTGCAGCGGGATCTCGTCGACCTTCACCACGACGCCGTCGATCTCGTGCTCGACCGAGTTGCGGTTGTCGTCGAAGTACCGGATGAACTCCTTCACCTCGTCGACGGTCTTGACGACCTTGTTGTGCCGCGCGGTCGGCAGGCCCCACGCGCGCAGCTTGTCGTACGCGTGCGACTGGCAGTCGATGTCGAAGCCGCGCCGGGCGCCGATGCCGTGCACGATCATGTGCAGCGGCATCTGGGCCACGGTCCGGGGGTCCTTCATGCGCGCCACGCCCGCCGCGGCGTTGCGCGGGTTCGCGAAGGGCTTGTCCCCGTCCTCGACGCGCTTGGCGTTGAGGTCGGCGAACTTCGCGATCGGGAAGTAGATCTCGCCGCGGATCTCGACGAGCTCGGGGATGTCGTGGCCGCCGTCGTCGCGCAGCCGGACCGGGATCTCGTCGATGGTGCGGACGTTCGCGGTGACGTCCTCGCCGGTGCGGCCGTCGCCGCGGGTCAGCGCGCGGACCAGCTCGCCGTTCTCGTACAGCAGGTTGATCGCGAGGCCGTCGATCTTCAGCTCGCACAGGTAGTGGAACTCGGCGCCCGCGAGGTCCTTGTGCAGCCGGTCGACCCACTCGTCGAGCTGCTCGTCGTTCATCGCGTTGTCGAGGCTGAGCAGGCGCTCGACGTGGTCGACCTTGACCATGTCCGCCGCGGGCGCGCCGCCGACGGTCTGCGTGGGCGAGTCGGGGGTGCGCAGCGCCGGGTACGTCTCCTCGATCGCCTCGAGTTCGCGCATCAGCGTGTCGAACTCGGCGTCGCTGACCGTCGGGGCGTCCTTGACGTAGTACCGGAAGCGGTGCTCCTCGAGCTCCTTGGCCAGCGTCACCGCCCGCTCGCGCACCTCGGCGGGGATGCCCTCGGCGTCGGTCAGGTCAGCAGCCACGTCGTCAACCTCCAGCGGTACCGGTGGTCCGGCGAATTATGTCCGTTACGTTGTATCTCATCCCTCAGGCGCCTCGTACAGCACCTGGGCCGCCTCGACACTGTGCTTGAGCACCCGGCGGACCCACGCCGGATCGGCTCCGGCCAGACCGCACGTCGGTGTGACGACCACGGCCTCGCCCAGTGCCTCCGGACGGAAACCCAGCCGCCTCCACAGCGCCTTGACACCCCTGACGGTACCGGCCGGGTCTGACAGCGGCCGCGCTCCCACACCGGTGTTTCCCCTGGTCGTGGCGCGGTTGGCCACACGGTTGGAGGGCGCCTGCGGAGCCGTCGACGGGATGACCCCGAACAGGAAGCCGACGCCGTCCTCGACCGCTTCGCCGATCTCCTCCTCGTCGCGGTCCCGCAGCAGTGTGAAGTCCAGCGACACCGCCCGCACCCCGGCCTCGCGCAGCAGTCCGACCGGTACCCCGGGCGCGCAGCTGTGCACGACGGTGGGGACGCCGACCGCGTCGACGACGGTGCGCAGGTGTTCGCGCACGACCGCCTTGTCGACCGCGCGCAGCTTGCCGAACCCGCTCGCGGTCGGCACGGTGCCGGACAGCACGGCGGGCAGCGCCGGCTCGTCGAACTGCACGACCAGCTCGGCCCCGGGCACCCGCTTGCGCAGGTCGGCGACGTGGCCGCGCAGTCCCTCGGCGAGCGACCCGGCCAGGTCGCGGCACGCGCCCGGGTCGGCCAACGCCTTGTCGCCGTGCACCAGTTCGAGGGTCGCGGCGAGCGTCCACGGGCCGGCCACCTGCACCTTGAGCGGGCCGGTGTACTCCTGGGTGAACTCCTCCAGCGCGTCCAGGTCCTCGCGCAGCCACGACACGGCCCGCCGGTGGTCGCGCCCCGGCCGGTCGGTGAACCGCCAGCCGGACGGCTGGACCTCGGCGTACAGGTCGACGAGCAGCCCGGCGCCGCGCCCGGTCAGGTCCGCCCCGACGCCGCGCTCCGGCAGCTCGGGCAGGTGCGGGAAGGCCGGCAGCTCGCCGACGATCAGGCGCACCGCCTCGCGCACGTCGGTCCCCGGCAGGGATCCGACCCCGGTCGCGCTGCCCGGGGCCCAGGGGTAGGTCTTGGTGCTGTCGCCGCTGCTGGTCACGGGGAGAGGGTACTGACCGCGCGCCCGCGTACGCCGGTCACCGGGCCGCCGCGACCCGCTCGGCCTGGCGCCGGGCGAGGTCGGCGGCGGGCGCCTCCGCGGTGTGGCCGACGTGGTCGGTGCGGGTCAGGACGACCAGGGTCGAGCCGGCGCGCACGACGGTGACACCGGCGGTGGCGGCGGACATGTCGGCCGGGTGGGTGGCCAGCAGGAAGGAGAAGGCCTCGTCGCCGATCGGCGGCGCGCCGGCCGGGGCCGGGGCGGGCAGGGCGGTGAGTTCGTACCGGGTCGCGCGGCCGCCGGACCAGCCCGTCGACGTGTGGCAGTTCGGGAGCGCGCGGCGGGCCGCCGCGACGAGGCCGTCGAGGGTGCCCGGCGGGTAGGCGGCGAGGTAGACGGCGACCGGCACGTCGGGGCCCGCGGTCGGGCGCGCCACGAGGCGGGTGTCGGCGAGGGGGCGGCCGGGGCCGTGTGTGTCGAAGGCGGCGGCCAGGTCGAGCAGCGGCTGGCAGGCCCGGTCGTCGGTGACGGGCGAGCCGGTGTCGGAGCGTTCGGTCACCGGCGCGGCGGTGAACCCGGGCGGCGCGTCGGCGGCGGTCAGCCGGGCCGCGGTCAGTTGCGCGGCGGTCAGCGGAGGCGCGGACGGGTGTGCCCCGACCCCGTGTTCGTCATCGTCGTCGCACCCGACACCCAGCAGCATGGACGGCATCAGCACCGCCGGGATCAGCACCCGTCTTATCGCCCCCACAGGGCAGCCCCCGTTGCTCTCCGTGACGCGGATCGGGAACGCTAGCAGAGGACTCCGGACACAACCAGGCGGTGGGATCACGGTGTTCGTCACATCGCGCCCCGGACGCCGACGAGCCCGGACCGCAGGATGCCGGTCCGGGCTCGTCGACGTAGGGGTGTGGGTCGGCCGGGTGGCGGCCGGTGTGCGTCGGTCATCCGTCGGGCGGCGTCGGCGGTCGGGCGACGGCCGCGGGTTACGCGGCGAAGGCCTCTCCGACGCTCTTTCCGATCTCGCGGCGCATCAGGTAGAAGTCCGGATTGTGCGGTGCGGCGCCGTGTTCGAGCGTGTAGCCGCTGCGGAGTTCCGGGCCGGCCTCGGCCTGGCGGCCGGGGAACAGCCGGGCGAGCAGGGGTTCCGCGGCGATCAGGTCGTCGCGGTCCGCGAGGTTGATCCAGCGTTCCACGTACGCGGGCGGCTGCGCGGGCTGCGGGCGCACCCAGTCGTCGATCACGGTGTCGGGGCCGAGCGGCGAGCCGAGCGTGATCAGCAGCGGGAGCGGGCGGCGCAGCCGGTGCGCGACCTCGTACGCGACGACCGCGCCCAGCGAGTGGCCGATCACCACGCGGGTGTCGAAGCCGATGTCGGCGGCGACCCGGTCGAGGACGCGTGTGCGGGTCTGGTCGTCGGTCAGGTAGCGGGTGAGCTGGGCGAGCGCCTTGGTGACGAACCCGCCGGCCGAGCCCGGCCCGTCGGCGGCGAACCACTTGAGGCCTGAAAGCCCGCAGGTCGGGGACAGGACGACGGTGCGCCCGGTCTGGTCGGGGCCGCCTTCGAGGCGGGCGATCTCGCGGGCGGCCCGCTGCCGCTCGGGCGGGGCGGAGCTGCGCGCGGCGGCGCGGTCGAGCCATTCGCGGCCTATGCGGTCGGCCATCTCGTGGCGCAGGTCGCCGACGTCGGGGCCGTCGGGCTGCGACGGGTGGCGGCGCATGACGTCGCCGTAGAAGGCCATCCGCGCGTCGATGCCGCGCCGGGTGTGGCGGTACTTCCACAGCCGGTCGGCGGTCTCCGGGTAGCCGGCGGCTTTCACACCGCGGGCCAGCCGGGGCAGCCACTCGTCCTCCAGGCTGCGGGCCGACCTGAACTCCTGTGCGATCCCGTGCACCAGCACGATTGCGGCCATCGCTCCCCTCCCAAGCCCCCGAGTCCCGAAAGTCCCAGCCGGCGATACGACCCGGTCGGCGCGGGGAACGCGGGCCGGAAAGTCGTTTCGCTACCTACTCTTACCCAGCCAGTCACCGAAGTTGCCTTCTGAGTAACGAGAGATCTGCCGATCACCGGACGGCGTCGCGGCGGTGTTGCCTCGGGGTTTCGTTCCCCGCAGGCACCCGGTCGAAGCGGACCGGCGCGAAGCGGTCTGGAGGCCTCGCCTGCCCGCCGGTAGCGTGCGAGCGGCGCTCGCGGCGGGCCGACCCGCCCCGCGCCGGTCCGTTCCGTGCGGTCACGGGAGGTCGAAGTGCCGGATGACGTACACCACTTCGCTCGCGCGGCGGAGGTCCGCGCGGCGCTCGACGACGTCCAACGGTTCGCCGGTTCGTTCATGGAGACCGGCGCGCTGCCGGCCGCGGACGAGGTGCTGCGGTCCGCCGAGCCGTTCGTCCGGGCCACGGCGGCGCGGCTGGTCGAGGACGCCGTCGCGTTGTCGGCCGGCGGCAAGCCGGTCGACCTGGTCGCCGCGGTCGCCGATCCGTTGCCGAGTGCCGTGACCGCGCACGCGCCCGGGTTCCCGGTCGTCGGCCTGAGCGACGCGCACGCCACCGAGGCCGCCCGGGACCTGATCGGCAACTGCCTGCACACGTTGGCCTCGTGGCCGGAGCTCTACACGACGCTCCGCAACGACCGCGGGCTGCTGCCGGTCGTGGTCGAGGAGTCGCTGCGTTTGGACACGCCGGTGCGGCTGCTCGGACGGGAGACGCTCGCCCCGGCCGAGGTGGGCGGCCGCCCGCTGGCCCCCGGCGACCGGATCGTGCTGGACCTCGCGGCGGCCAATCGCGACCGGGAGGTGTACGACGACCCGGACACGCTGCGCCTCGACCGCGCGCGGCCGCACGACCACCTGGCGTTCGGCGCCGGCCCGCACGCGTGCCCGGGTGCCGCGCTGGCGCGCACCCAGGCGCTCGCGGTACTGGCGGAACTGTGCGACCAGGTCCTGGAGTTGCGGCTGGTCGACGACTTCGTCCCGGACCCGAGCCCGGTGTTCTGGGCGAACGGCCACCGCACGCTGCCCTGTGTCCTGACCCCGTGGGAGGCCTGATGCTCGACCGGTTCGGCGAGGAGGCGGCGCGGGACGCGCTGCCTCCCGCGACGCACGCCTATATATCGGGTGGCAGCGGCGACGAGGTGACGTTGCGCGCGAACGTCGAGGCGTGGCGCGGTCTCGCGCTGCGTCCGCACGTGCTGCGCGACGTCGCCGACATGGACCTGCGCACCGAACTGCTGGGCGTGCCGGTCGCCGCGCCGGTCGCGATCGCACCGACCGCGATGCACCAACTCGTGCACCCGGACGGCGAACTCGCCACCGCGCGGGCTGCTGGAGACGCGGGACTGCTGCTCGCCGTCTCGATGTTCGCGAACCACTCCTACGCCGACGTCGCGCGGGCTGCGGAGGGTACCCCTTCGTGGGCGCAGATGTACCTGTTCCGCGACCACGGGCTCTCCCGCGAACTCGCCGAAAAGGCCGGGGAGTCGGGCGCGCGTGCGGTGGTGGTGTGCGTGGACGGCGCGGCGGTCCCGCGCCGATCGCGGTTCGCCAAGGGGGCGTTCGCTCCCCCGGACGACCTGCGTTTCCCCAACCTCGCGCACGTCGGCGGCCTGACGACCGCGATCACGGGGTTCGACCGCGGCATGACGTTCGACGACATCGGCCGCTTCGCCGAGTGGTCGGGGCTCCCGGTGGTGGTCAAGGGTGTGCTGCGGGGCGACGACGCGGCGCGCTGCGTCGCCGCGGGCGCGGCCGCGATCGCCGTCTCGAACCACGGCGGACGGCAGTTCGACGGCTGCGCGGCCACGGCCGGGGTGCTGGCCGAGGTCGTCGACGCGGTGGCCGGGCGCGCCGAGGTCTACGTGGACGGCGGGATCCGCAACGGCGCGGACGTGGTCAAGGCGCTGGCGCTCGGCGCGCGGGCGGCGTTCGTCGGCCGTCCGGTGCTGTGGGCGCTGGCGGCGGGCGGTGTCCCGGGGGCGGCCGAGTACCTGCGCGAACTGGTCGCGGACGTGACGCGGGTGCTGGCGTTCACCGGCTGCCGCACCCCGCACGAGGCGACCCGCGACCTGGTGCGGGCGGGGCCGTGACGTTCGTGACCCGTTTCGGCAGCGGCGGGTGAGGCCGTGTCGGGGCGTGGGGCGCGGCCGTCAGGCCGCCCCCGCACCCGCCTCCGCGCGGACCGTCGCGTCGATCGTGGCCGAGCCGACCACCCGGGTCCCGACGTACAGCACGACGGCCTGGCCGCGTGCGACGCCGCGCATCGGTTCGCGCAGCCGCACCCGCACCGAGGCGCCGTCCTCCGCGATCTCGGCGACCGCCGGGTACTCGTCGCCGTGCGCGCGCACCTGCGCGGTGCACTCGAGCACGCCGGTCGGCGCCTCGCCGCACCAGCGCGGGCGGATGCCGGTGAGCTCGCTGACGTTGAGCGCCTCGGCGGGGCCCACGGTGACGGTGTTCGTGACCGGGGAGATGTCGAGGACGTAGCGCGGCTTGCCGTCGGCGGCCGGGGTGCCGATGCGCAGCCCCTTGCGCTGGCCGACGGTGTACGCGTAGGCGCCCTCGTGCTCGCCGATCTTGGCTCCGTCGGCGTCGACGATGTCGCCGGGCGTCTTGCCGAGCCGGGTGGCGAGGAACGCCTGGGTGTCGCCGTCCGCGATGAAGCAGATGTCGTGGCTGTCGGGCTTGCGCGCGACGGCGAGGCCGCGGCGCTCGGCCTCCTCGCGCACCGCGTCCTTGGTGTCGGCGCCGAGCGGGAACAGCGCGTGCGCGAGCTGGTCGGCGTCGAGCACGCCGAGCACGTACGACTGGTCCTTGCCGTGGTCGGCGGACCGGTGCAGCTCGCGCCCGGCGGGGCTGTCGACGATGACCGCGTAGTGGCCGGTGCACACGGCGTCGAAGCCGAGTGCGAGGGCGCGGTCGAGCAGCGCCGCGAACTTGATCTTCTCGTTGCAGCGCAGGCACGGGTTGGGGGTGCGGCCGGCCTCGTACTCGGCGAAGAAGTCCTCGATGACGTCCTCGCGGAACCGCTCGGCGAGGTCCCACACGTAGAAGGGGATGCCGATGACGTCGGCGGCCCGCCGCGCGTCCCGCGAGTCCTCCAGCGTGCAGCAGCCCCGCGCGCCGGTGCGGAACGACTGCGGGTTCTGCGACAGCGCCAGGTGGACGCCGGTCACCTCGTGCCCGGCCTCGTGCGCGCGGGCGGCGGCGACCGCGGAGTCGACGCCGCCGGACATGGCGGCGAGCACCCTGAGCTTGCGCGGGGTGTCCGGGGTTTCGGGGGTGGCGGCGTGATCAGTCATGGCCCATCCAGGGTACGGGGTGCCCGGGGCCGCTCTCCCCGGAGTTTCGACCTGCCCCGCGCTCACCGCCGCTGCGCGGTCAGGCCGGCCATGCGGGCCCGGGACACGACGGGCCCGATGGCGTCGATCAGCTCGTCGACCTCGGCGGCCGTCGAGGTGTGGCCGAGGCTGAAGCGCAGCGAGCCGCGGGCGCGCGCGCCGTCGGCGCCCATCGCCAGCAGGACGTGGCTGGGCTGGGCGACGCCGGCCGAGCAGGCGGAGCCCGTCGAGCACTCGATGCCGCGCGCGTCGAGGAGCAGCAGGAGGGAGTCGCCCTCGCAGCCCGGGAAGGAGAAGTGCGCGTTGCCGGGCAGCCGGTACGCCGGGTCGAGGCGGGGGTCGCCGTTGAGGGCGGCGTCCGGGATCTCGTCGACGACGCGGCGCACGAGGCTGTCGCGCAGCGCGCCGACGCGGGCGGCGTATTCGGGCTGCTCGCGGACGGCGATCTCGGCGGCGGCGGCGAAGGCCGCGATCGAGGGGGTGTCGAGGGTGCCGGAGCGCACGTCGCGTTCCTGGCCGCCGCCGTGCAGGACGGGGACGGGGGTCATGTGCCGGGCCAGCACCAGCGCGCCGCAGCCGAGCGGGCCGCCGAGCTTGTGCCCGGACACGGTCATGGCGTCCAGGCCGGACGCCGCGAAGTCGACCGGGATCTGACCGACCGCCTGGACGGCGTCGGCGTGCATCGGGACGCCGAACTCGTGCGCGACCGCGACCAGCTCGGCCACCGGCTGCACCGTGCCGACCTCGTTGTTCGCCCACATGACGCTGACCAGCGCGACGCTGTCGGGGTCGCGGGCGATCGCGGCGCGCAGCACCTCGGGCGCGACCCGGCCGTCGGCGTCGACGTCCAGCCACTCGACGTCGGCGCCCTCGCGCTCGACGAGCCACAGGATCGGGTCGAGGACGGCGTGGTGCTCGACCGGGGAGGCGAGGATGCGGCGTCGGGCGGGCCGGTCCTGGGTGCGCGCCCAGTAGACGCCCTTCACCGCGAGGTTGTCGGCCTCGGTGCCGCCCGCGGTGTAGACGATCTCGCTGGGGCGGGCGCCGAGCGCCTCCGCCAGGATCTCGCGGGACTCCTCGACGACGCGTCGGGCCCGTCGTCCGGAGGCGTGCAGGGACGACGGGTTGCCGAGGACGGTGAGCTGTCCGGTCATGGCCCGGACGGCTTCGGCGCGCATCGGAGTGGTCGCCGCGTGATCGAAGTAGGCCATCGCACTGCGAAGTCTAGTGGCGGGCGGTTGGGCGCACCCCGGGTGGCCGTACGGTGCCGTACGACCGGCGGGTGCACGGGGCGCGCGGGGGTGCGCGAAACGGGGCGCCCGGCGAAAAACGGGCGGCCGGGCCGCGGCGCTCACCCGCTCCCGGGCGGCGCCGTCGCGGGCTGCTCCGCTTGCGGACGGCCGCGTTCCGCTCTGCCCAGTCGGTCTGCCGGCCGCGGCCTGCGGCCGCGCCGCCGTGTCCCGGGCGGTCGCCCGTACCGCGGGCCCGGCGGCAGGAGGCGGTCGAGCGCGTCCCGCAGCGCCCGCCGGCGCGCCGCGAGGTAGCCCTCGGCGGGCGCGGGCGGCCCGGTCACGTCGTAGGTCAGCGGCTGTTGGATCTCCCACACGCATGGTGCAACGCAGGGCATGGCATTTGGGGTACGCCGGCGCCGCACAGTTCGCCGACACGTGCGGCGCGGGCGGAGGCGTCGGGCACGCGTGGCGGGAGACGGGTGGGCGCGGACCCGGTGTCCGATACGCGCGACGATCGCCCCGGCTTCCGGACGGATTCCCGTCCCGTCACCCGGATCACTCGTAGTGCTCGAACACCGCCGAGTTGCGCCGCCACGCGCGCGGCGCGCGCCAGCCCCGCCAGATCGCCAGCACCCGGAAGCCGAACGCGAACAGCGCCGCGAACGTCGCGGTGACCGCGTTGAACGTGTCCGTCTCGATGAGCACCGCGACCAGTCCCGCGCCGAGCAGCGCGGGCACCGTGTAGATCTCCCGGTCCCAGCGCAGCAGCATGGGGATCTCCCGGGCGAGCACGTCGCGTATCGCGCCGCCGCCGACCGCGGTGGTCACGCCGAGCGCGGCGGCCTGCACGGGCCCGAGCCCGTACGCGAACGCCTTCGCGGTGCCGGTGACGCAGAAGAGCCCCAGGCCGGCGGCGTCGAACACGTCGATCGCGCCGGAGATCCGCTCGACCTGCGGGTGCAGGAAGAACACGACGGCCGCCGCGGCCAGCGGCGTCGAGAAGTAGCCGATGTCGGTGAACGCGGCGGGCGGCACCGCGCCGATGATGAGGTCGCGGATGACACCGCCGCCGAGTGCCGTGACCTCGGCCAGCAGCACGATCCCGATCACGTCGAAGTTCTTCCGTACCGCCATCAGCGCACCGGCGACGGCGAACACGAAGATGCCCGTGAGGTCGAGGACCTGCTGCACGGTGTCGCTGTAAATCTGGGAGATCTCGGCTGGCGGCATGGCGGAAATTGTGCCCTGTCCGCCATTCGGACCCCGGTATAGCCTCACGCCATGGATGCCCGACTGCGAGCCCTTTGCGAACTGTCCCTCGCCGAAGCCCGCGAGATGGCCGGCCTGCACGAGTACGACGGGCGGGTCCAGGACCTGTCCCCGGACGGCGTCCGCGCGGGCCTGTCCGGGCTCGGCGGCGGCGCCGGCGCCGCGCCGCTGGAGGACCCGCACGACGAGGCGCACCTCGCGGCGTTCGAGGAGCACGCCCGCGTCTACTACGGCGAGCTCGAACTGCACCGCCGCGACCCGCGCGTGCACCTGAACAACCTCGAACTGGCGTTCTACGACAAGGCGTACGCGCCCGCCGAGGAGCGTGCCGAGGCCCGCGCGCGGCATCTCGCGCAGTGGCCCGAGGTCGTGGACATGGCCGTCGCGTCGCTCGACCAGGTCTCCGCGCCCGTGGCCGACGCGCTGCTCGGCGCGGCGCGCGGGCAGCGCGCCGCGGTCCGGCCGGAGGACGGCGAGGCCGGCGAGCGTGCGCTCGCCGCGGTGGAGCGGCTGGTCGCGCACCTGGAGCGGGCGGCCGAGCACGGCGACCCGAGCTCGGCACTGGGCGCGCCCGCGCTGGCCCGGCTGATCGGCTCGGGCGACGCGGTGGAGGTCGACCTCGGGCGGCTGGCCGAGCAGGCCGACGCCGAACGCGACCGGCTGACGGCGATGCTGACCGACGCGTGCCGGGCGTACGACCCGTCCCGCAGGCCCTCGGAGATCGTGCCGGAGCTGCTGGCCGACCACCCGGACGCGGACGGCGTGCTCGCCGAGGCCCGCGCGCAGACCGCCGAGGTCATCGCGTTCAGCCGGGAGAAGCGGCTCGCGCCGTACCTGGACGGGGTGTGCGAGGTCGGTCCGGCGCCCGAGTCGATGCGCTGGGCGATGGCGATGATGTCGTGGAACGCGCCGTACGAGGACGAAGCGCCGTCCTGGTACTTCGTGACCCCGCCGGACCCGTCGTGGCCTGCCGACGAGCAGGAGGAGTGGCTGACGATCTTCAGCGCCACGACCCTGCCGGCGGTCACGGTGCACGAGGTGGCGCCCGGGCACTTCGCGCACGGGCGTGCGCTCCGGCGCGCGGCCACGCCGGTGCGCCGGGTGCTGCAGTCGTCGGCGTTCGCCGAGGGCTGGGCGCATTACATCGAAGAGGTCTGCATCGAGGAGGGCTTCCGCGAGCACGACCCGCGGTTCCGTATCGGCGTCGCGCTTGAGGCGCTGGTCCGGGTGACCCGGCTGGCGTCGGCGATCGGCCTGCACACCGGTGCGATGGACGTCGAGGAGTCCACCCGGCGGTTCATGGCGGACGCCCACCTCGCGCGCGCCGGCGCGGCCAGTGAGGCGCGCCGCGGCACGTTCGACGCGAACTACGGCTGCTACACGTGGGGCAAGCTCGCGCTCCTCGACCTGCGCGAGGAGGCCCGCACGGCGTGGGGCGACGGCTTCAGCCTGGAGCGCTTCCACACCGCGCTGCTCGACCTGGGCAGCCCGCCGCTGGGACTGGTCCGCACGGCGGTCGAGCGCGGCTGACGGGAGCGGCGCGAACGCGGTCAGGCCCCCGGGTTGCCGTACGGCGGCTGCCCGGGGGCCTGCGGCGGGTACTGCTGCGGGTACTGCTGCTGCGGGTACTGCTGCTGCGGGTACCCCGGCGGTGCGTACTGCTGCGGGTACTGCTGCGGGTACTGCTGCTGCGGGAACCCCGGTTGCACGTACGGCTGCTGCCCGTACATCTGCGCGACGCCGGCCTGCCACCACTGCCAGATCGCCGCGAGCTTCGCGTCGAACTCCGGGTCGCGCTGCCCGAGCGCGCTGATCGGGACGCGGATCCGCTTGCGCTTCCCGCTCGTGAGCGTCAGCCGCACGTACCGGCCGCCGAGCAGGCCCTTGCCCTCGACCATCGCGATCTCGCCCCATGCCCAGGACTGCTGCGTGAAGCCCTTGGCGACCAGACCCCACGGGGTGAGCGTCGTATGGAAGCTCGCGAACCAGAAGTAGTAGACGAACTGGATGACGCCGACCGCCAGCGGCACCACACCGACCGGACTCAGCCCGAGCGCGACGTTCAGCGCGCCGAGCGCCAGGAACACACCGCCGAGGACGAGGAACATCACCCGCTGCTGCGGCGCCAGCACCATCCGGATCTCGTTCACGCGCGGAACTCTCCCAGACGGTTCGGCTACAGGAAAGGCCGGGTCTGGTCGCGCATCCACGCCGCGACCGGGTCGAACGGGTCGTCGAGCGCCACCGAGGACATCGAGATGCCCTGGAGCGCCGCCGACGCGCGGCCCATGGCCGCCTTCATGCGGTCGACGGTCGCCGGGTCGTTGTCGGCGAGGCGGATGCCGATGACCAGCCGCGGCGGGCCGAGCGCGGGCTCGACGTACGCGCGGTGCGCGGCACGCACCACGCCGCTGCGGCCCAGCTCGCCGGCGAGCAGCGTCCAGAACGCCTGGTCGTCCAGCGCCGGTTCGCCGACCCGCAGGGGGCCCGGCATGAGGTGTTCGAGGCCGCCGACGATCCGCCGCAGGTCGAGGTACGGGACACCGACGCCGCCGCCCTGCATGTGCGGGTTCAGCCACAGCCCCCACTTGTCGGGGTAGAGCGTGCCGGCGATCTCCATGACGGCGTGGACTTCCCAGCCGCGGTCCCAGCCGCTCTCGCGCAGCTGCTCCTCGGAGGTGAAGCAGGGCGCGTAATGGGCGCCGTGCACTTCCATGTTCCCGTACTGCGCGTCGGGGCTGCCGGGCTCGCCCTGCCACAGCAGCATCCACACGTGGCCGCGGGACAGCCCCTCCAGCAGGCGCTCGTATGCCTCGTATCCCTGCGGCGCGACCTGCCGCAGTGCGTGCTCGACCTCGTTGGCGGGAAACGCCACGATGCCCTCCCCTTGCCCTGCGTGACGACGTCCACATGGTAGGGGCGGGCTGCGTCCAATGGGTGATCGAGTCGGTCCGCAAGGCGCGGCAACCGCACAATCGGCCAAGCGTGTCGAACGCTCATCGTATGGCTCGCCCCAGCCCGCGTCCCCGGGCCCGCATCGCCGGCAGAGCCGCCGCGGTCGCGGCGGCCGTGCTGCTGTGCGTGCTGGCGGCGGGCACCGACCTGTTCGGCGGGCACGCGTCCGAGGCGCCGGCGACGGTCGGGAACGAGCACTCGGGAGGCGGCTCCGACGAGGGCGGGGCGTCGGACGACGGCCCGGGACGGCGGTTCCTGCCGCACCCGCCCGTGCCGCCGGTCGGCGTCGTGCCGGCGCCGGACGGGCAGCCGTCTGCGTCTTGACGCCACCGACGCCACCGACGCCGCCCGCGTCGGGGACGGATCAGGGCCGCTCGTAGAACGGCCGCACGCTGTCGAGCATCCAGTCGCCGATCGGGTCCTGCGCGAGGTCGATGAGCACGAGGCTGACCGGCCACGGCGCGCCGGTCCGGCCGACCGCGCGCTCCAGGGCGCCGACCGCGGCGCGCCGGTCCTCCTCCTGCCAGCGGTCCAGCTCGATGCCGATGAACAGGCAGGGGGCGTCGTTCTCGACCACGCCCAGGGCGCGGCGGGCGGTCAGCACGACGGGGGTCACGGCGAACTCCTCGGCGGCGGCCGCGAGCAGCACGTACGGCTCCTCGGCCGGGCTCGGCTCGGCGAGCGTGACGCGCGCGCCCATGCGGCCCGCGCCGGGCATGCGGGCCAGTTCGAGGACGCCCTCGGGCGGTATCGGGATGCCGACCTCGCCGCCCGGGTTGACCGCGAGCCCGACGTGCGGCGGCAGCCCGCGCGCGAACTCGCGCACCGGCGCGACGGTGCACGGCATCGGGCCCGCAACGCGGCGGAACTGCTCCTCGGAGCTGAACACCGGGACGTACGGCATGCCGCCGATCTCCGTGGTGGGCAGCGTCAGTTCGGTGTCCGCGGGGCCGCCGCCGGCCGGCAGCGGGACCCACACCTCGGCCTCGGCGAGCGCGTCGATGAGCTCGCCGGTGCGCGACGCGTCCTGCATCGCCGCGACCAGGCACTGCTCGACATAGTTCGCCGGGAAGGCCACGCGCCACCTCCGAGTGCGGGTCCGCGGACCCGAGTGCGTCTGGGATCTCGTCCCCAGCCTAGGGGCGCGCACAAGCGTGTGCGGCGGGGGCCCCGCCACCCCCCCCCGGCCCCCCCCCCAACCCGGTGGCCCCCCCCGTGAACGGCACACCCCGGCGGGGACCCGGCATCCCGCCCGGGTCCCCGCCGCACACGGTGTCGCAGCGCGCTTTACGGCAGCAGCTCGGCCTCGAGCGAGATCGGCGCGCCGGTGAGCGCCTTGCTCACGGGGCAGTTCTCCTTGGCGTTCTGCGCGAGGTTCGCGAAGTCCTCCTTGCTGATCCCCGGGACGCGGGCCTTGACGGTCAGCACGATGCCGGTGATGCCCTCGCCGGGCTGGAACGTGACGTTCGCCTGCGTCTGCACCGACTCCGGCGGCGTGCCGGCGCCGGCCAGGGCGTGCGAGAACGCCATCGAGTAGCACGCCGAGTGCGCCGCGGCGATGAGCTCCTCGGGGCTGGTCTTGCCGTTCGCCGCCTCGGCGCGCGAGGGCCAGGACACCTCGTAGGTGCCCACCCCGGAGCTGTCGAGCGACACGGTGCCGGACCCGCCGATGAGCGCGCCCTTCCAGTCGGTCGTCGCGGTGCGCGTGGTCGCCACGGGCGAACCTCCCTGTACATGCGTTGGTTGGACGCGACCCACGCTAGCAACGCCACCCCGGCCGGGGGACTTGGAAAAACGTCCGACACGCGTCCCACAGCGGACCCCGGGACCGATAGCATGCGCCAACAACTTCACACCGGCCCTCGACCCCATGCGGGAGAGCCTCCGGCGTGCCCCCGCCTCGCGGCGGGCGTGCGGCGGGGCGCCGAAGGAGCAATTCCTCCCCGGAAACTCTCAGGCCCAAGTACCGCGTGGGTGAGGCGACTCTGGAAAGCAGGTCCCGTGCGCGCAGCGCGGCGGGGCCTCACCCACGGTGCAAGCGGCGGACCGTCCGATCCCTCGGAGCGGCCGCGCGTGAAGCTCTCAGGTCCATGACAGAGGGGGAGGCGACCCATCCGACCGTGCGGTGCAGCCGCACGTTGTTCAGGGAGCCCTCCTTCGTGGACCACCTGTTCCATCCCGTACCCCGTCCGGTCTCCGGTCTCGTCCCCGTGCCGTCCGCCGGGCCCGCCGTGTGCGCGCCCTCCGGCGTGCGGCGGTCCGCCACGCCCGCGCGCGTGCGGACGACAGCGGACGAACCGGTACGAAATCATGGCGTTCGGGACCACCACACCCGCGAGGAGTCCAGCCGATGACGTCCACCGCCTCGGTCGAGCGCCGTACCCCGCTCGACGCCGTCCACGACGCGCTCGGCGCGACGATGACCGACTTCGCGGGCTGGCGCATGCCGCTGCGCTACGGCAGCGAGACCGCCGAGCACCGCGCGGTGCGCGAGGCCGCCGGCCTGTTCGACCTCACCCACATGGGCGAGATCACCGTGACCGGCCCGGAGGCCGCGCGCGCCCTCGACCACGCGCTGGTCGGGTACGTGTCGAAGATCGGCGTCGACCGCGCCCGCTACACGATGATCTGCGACGAGAACGGCGGCATCCTCGACGACCTGATCGTCTACCGCACGGGCGAGACGGACTTCATGGTCGTCGCCAACGCGTCCAACGCCGCCGTCGTCGCCCGCGAGCTGCTCGCCCGCGCGGCCGGCTTCGACACCGTCGTCACCGACCGGTCCGAGGAGTACGCGCTGCTGGCCGTCCAGGGCCCCAACGCCGTCAAGATCCTGGCGCCGCTCACCGACCTCGACCTGGACGTCGTGAAGTACTACGCCGCCGACCGCGCCGTCGTCGCGGGCGTCGACGTGCTGCTCGCCCGCACCGGCTACACCGGCGAGGACGGCTTCGAGCTGTTCTGCGCGCCGGGCGACGCGGTGCGGCTGTGGGAGGCGCTGCGCGAGGCCGGCGACGGGCACGGGCTCATCCCGGCCGGGCTGTCCTGCCGCGACACGCTGCGCCTGGAGGCCGGCATGCCGCTGTACGGGCACGAGCTGACCACCGCGCTCACCCCGTACGAGGCCAACCTCGGCCGCGTCGTGCGCCTGGACAAGCCGGAGGGCTTCGTCGGCTCCGAGGCGCTGGCCGCCCGCGAGAAGGAGGGCCCGCGCGCCACGCTCGTCGGCCTGCGCTCGCCGGGCCGCCGGGTGCCGCGCGCCGGGTACGCCGTCCTCGACCCGGAGACGCGGGAGCCGATCGGCGAGATCACCTCCGGCGCGCCGTCGCCGACGCTGGGCGCGCCGATCGCGATGGCGTACGTGCCGCTGGACCGCGCCGAGCCGGGCACCCGTCTGGCGGTGGACGTCCGCGGCACCGCCGAGCCGGTCGACGTGGTCGCCCTGCCGTTCTACAAGCGGGCCTGACCCCGCCCTCCGATTTACCGACAAACCGCAGCAAAATCCCCTGAGGATCAGGGGAGCCCGCACTGAATGGAGAATGGACCTGTGAGCGCACCCCAGAACCTGCTCTACAGCAAGGACCACGAGTGGCTGACGACGGACGGTAACCCGGCCGTCATCGGCATCTCGCAGCACGCGGCCGACGCCCTCGGCGACGTGGTCTTCGTCCAGCTCCCCGAGGTCGGATCGCGGGTCACCGCGGGCGAGCCGTGCGGCGAGCTGGAGTCGACCAAGTCCGTCAGCGACATCTTCGCCCCCGCCGACGGCGAGGTCGTGGAGGTCAACGAGGCGGTCGTGAACGACCCGAGCCTGGTCAACTCCGACCCGTACGGCGACGGCTGGCTGATCAAGGTGCACCTCGACACGCCGGCCGCCGAAGTCGACGGCCTGCTGTCCGCAGACGAGTACACCGCCTTCACCGACACCGGCGCCTGACCGCGCCCGAGGAGCTGACCTACCGTGACGATCCTGGACCGTCCGCTGGCCGAGGTGGACCCTGAGGTCGCCGCCGCCGTCGCCGACGAGCTGCACCGCCAGCAGTCCACCCTGGAAATGATCGCCTCCGAGAACTTCGCGCCCGTCGCGGTCCTCGAGGCACAGGGCTCGGTGCTGACCAACAAGTACGCCGAGGGCTACCCGGGCCGCCGCTACTACGGCGGCTGCGAGTACGTCGACGTCGTCGAGAACCTCGCCATCGAGCGCCTCAAGGCGCTCTTCGGCGCCGAAGCCGCCAACGTGCAGCCGCACTCGGGCGCGCAGGCCAACGCGGCCGTGTACTTCGGTCTCCTCGAGACCGGCGACACCGTGCTCGGCCTCGACCTCGCCAACGGCGGGCACCTGACGCACGGCATGAAGCTCAACTTCTCCGGCAAGCAGTACAACGTCGTCTCCTACAAGGTGGACGAGGCCGGACTGGTCGACATGGCGGAGGTCGAGCGGCTCGCCAAGGAGCACCGGCCGAAGATGATCGTCGCGGGCTGGTCCGCCTACCCGCGGCAGCTCGACTTCGCGGCGTTCCGCCGGATCGCCGACGAGGTCGGCGCGTACCTGTGGGTCGACATGGCGCACTTCGCGGGCCTGGTCGCGGCGGGGCTGCACCCCAACCCGGTCGAGCACGCGCACATCGTCACCACGACGACCCACAAGACCCTCGGCGGCCCGCGCGGCGGCGCGATCCTCGCCAAGGAGGAGCTGATCAAGAAGATCAACTCCGCGGTCTTCCCCGGCCTCCAGGGCGGCCCCCTCGAGCACGTCATCGCCGCGAAGGCGGTGGCCTTCAAGGTCGCCGCCGGCGAGGAGTTCAAGGACCGCCAGACCCGCACCCTCGCCGGCGCGAAGCTCCTCGCCGAGCGCCTGCTCCGCGAGGACGCGGCTGCGGCCGGCATCAAGGTCCTCTCGGGCGGCACCGACGTCCACCTGGTGCTCGTCGACCTCGTCGACAACCACCTGAACGGCCGCGAGGCCGAGGACCGCCTCCACGAGGTCGGCATCACCGTCAACCGCAACGCGGTCCCCAACGACCCGCTGCCCCCGATGAAGACCTCCGGCCTCCGCATCGGCACCCCGGCCCTCGCCACCCGCGGCTTCACCGACGAGGACTTCGCCGAGGTCGCCGACGTCATCGTCGAAGCCCTCAAGCCCGACTACGACGAAGCCAAGCGCGCCACCCTCAAGTCCCGCACCGAGGCCCTGGCCGCGAAGCACCCGCTGTACCCCAACCTCTGACGCGAGTGGCTCGCCTCACGGGGTGAGCCGGTCTCGACGAGGTGACCCCAAGGGCCCGCACCCCCCGGTGCGGGCCCTTCGGCGTCCCACCCCC
>NZ_JASAOI010000039.1 GCF_029953285.1 Yinghuangia seranimata
TGGATGGCGTGCGGCAACCCCGGCTCGTTCGCCAAGGCCGGCTCGCTCGGCATCGGCGCGATCGCGTTCAACTTCGAGCCGATCTACAACCTGAAGGGCCGCATCGAGGCCTACAAGGAAGCCGCCGCCAACCCGGACGAGATCCTCGGCGACTACCAGAACAACAACGTCATGATGACGAACGGCGTCATCTGCCTGTCGGACCGCAAGCGCGCCCGCGAGATCGCCCTTCATGGCAACGCCGGCTACCTGGTCACGCTGGTGAACCTTTACCACGACACCATGCCCAAGTCGACGGACGGCGTCACGTGGCCCGCCCCGCCGTTCAGCCTCGGCGACCTCGGCGGCGAGGAACTGCTCGACCAGCTCATCGCCGGCGGCTACCTGCTGTGCGGAACGCCGGAGGAGGTCTGCGAACAGGTCGCCGCCTACCAGGAAGTCGGCTGCGACCAGCTCGTGTTCGGCCTCAACGCCGCGCTCTCGCACGAGGAGAACCTCGAGATGATCGAGCTCTTCGGCGACAAGGTCATCCCCGAGTTCGACAAGAACCCGGAGCACTCCACCACGGCCTACCGCCGCGGCGCAAAGGGCCCGAAGTACCCGCCCTTCAACGGCCCGGTCGACCCGGACCTGGTCCACACCGTGCTCCCCGCAAGCGCCATCCTCGGCGTGGACGGCCAGCCGCAGGGCTGACACCCCCAGACCCGCCGCCGCGGTGCCATGCCGACACCGCGGCGGCGGACGCATGTCCGGGGTGCGTCCTGCGGCCTATTGCGCCTCGTCCCGCCGCAACCACGACACGAGCGTCGCAACCGAGCGGTCGAACGCTGCGTCTTCGGTCCGGTTCAGTGCCCGTGCCAGGTTCAGCGGTAGCTGTGCGTCCCCGACTTCGCCTGGTAGGTCCGGCCGTCGGGGAGGCGGATATCGGCCTCGGCTCCGGGCGGGACGGTCACGGTCAGGGTGAACCCGCCGTTCTCGTCGATACGCCAGGCCGAGACGACGGTGCCGTAGGGGGACTCCAACTGCGCCTCGGCCTGGGTGAGTCCCCCTCCGGGGACCGGAGCGATCTCGAAGCGACGGAAGCCCGCGGCCTCCGGGTCGGGGTCGGCCGGAGGCCTGATGCCGGCAACGTAGTTGTGCAGGAACGAGACGACCGCGCCCTTGCTGTAGTGGTTCAGGGAGGCGTGGGCGACGCCGGCTTCGTCGATGCCGTTCCAGTGCTCCCAGATCGTGGTGGCGCCCCGGTCTACCATCGTGAGCCAGGACGGTTCGGTGTCCTGGAAGAGGAGTTCGTAGGCGACGTCGAGGTGCCCGGTGTCGGCGAGCACGGGCAGCAGGTACGGCGTTGCCAGGAACCCCGTGCCCACGTGCGTGCCCGCGTCTCGGATCAGCGTGACGAGTCGATCTGCCGTGGCCGCCCGCAGGTCCTCGGGGACCAGACCGAACGCCAGCGCCCGGACGTACGTGGCCTGCGTATTCGGTGTCAGCGCGCCGTCGTCGGCGATGAACTCCGTGCGCCATGCCTCGAGTACCTGCTGCGCCAGCCGGGTGTACCGGTCGGCGTCGTCGCCGTGGCCGGTCAGCGCCGAGATCCGCGCGAGCAGCGAGGCCGAGCGGTACAGGTACGCGGTCGCCACCGCCCCGTGGTCCGCGGTGCGGAACGCGTTCTCGTCGACGCCGGGCTCGGTCCACTCGCCCCAGTGGAAGCCGGCGTCCCACAGGAACGCTTCGTGCGGCGCGGCCTCGGGGCGCGCCGCCACGCGGCTCAGATGACGCCGCGTGTGGGCGCGTTCGGCGGCGAAGTCGACCCACCGGACCATCATCGGCCTGAATTCGGTGAGCACGTCGAGGTCGCCGTACACCCGCCACAGCTCCCACGGCACGATCACCGACGCGTCGCCCCATGCGGACGAGCCGGCGAACATCTCGAGGATCTCGGTAGGCAGGTGCTGGACGGCGCGGCCGCCGGGGTCGGGCGCGAAGTTGGTGAGGCAGCCGTCGTCCCACTGGTCCGCGGCCAGGTCCCGCAGCCACTTGATGGAGAAGCCCGCCACGTCGTAGAGGAAGGCGGCGGTCGGGACATAGAGCATCCAGTCGCCGGTCCAGCCCGCCCGTTCACGCTGCGGGCAGTCGGTGGGGATGTCGCAGGCGTTGCCGCGGAAGCTCCAGTCGGCGATGTCGTGGAGGCGGTTGATCCGGTCGTCGCTGCACCGGAAGCGGCCGGTGCGCCGCAAGTCCGTATGCACGACGACACCGGTCAGGTCGTCCGGAGTGAGGGCGTCGCGCGCGCCGTCCACGCGGACGTACTGGAAGCCGTGTGTCGTGTGCCTCGGTTCGAACACCTCGCCGGGAAGGTCGCCCGAGATGACACGGTCCACCTGCCCGGCCGGCAGCGGTGCACCGGTCTGGAAGTCCTCCCCGCGCAGATGGTCGGTCGTGACGTCGCCCTCGGCGTCGAGCGCTTCGCCGTGGGTCAGCGTCAGGTCGGCGGCGGCCGGGACCGTGAGACGGACCCAGCCGTTGATGTTCTGCCCGAGATCGACGATCTGGCGGCCTGACCCGAGCACGGTCACCGCGCGCGGCCGGATCTCCTCGACGCGCCGCACGGGCGGCGCCGGGGAGGCCGTGAGTCGGGCGAAGTCGTCGTACAGGCCGCCCGTCGCCACTGTCGCCTTCGTCCAAGTGGAGGCGTCGAAGCCCGGTGCCGACCAGCCCGGCAGGACACGCCGCAGGTCATGGTGCTGGCCGTCCATGAGGTCGGCGGCGGTGATCTCGGCGGTCGACGTGGTCCACGCGTCGTCGGTTCCGAGGATGGTGACGGTGCCGTCCTCGTGCTCGGCCTGCAATTGGAAGAGGAGCGCCGTCCGTTCGCCGAAGCTGTCGGCGATGCGCATCGCACCGGTCCGGCCGCGGAACCACCCGTCGGACAACACCGCCCCCAAGGTGTTGGCCCCCTCGGTCAGGGACTCGGTGACGTCGTATGTCTGAACATGCAGGTTGTCGCGGTAGGCGGTGTAGCCGGGAGTCAGCTCCAGATCGCCGACGCGCACGCCGTTGAGGAAGGCCTCGTAGACCCCGTGCGCGGTGGCGTACAAGCGTGCACGGACCACGGGGGCGCCGAGGAGGAAGTCCCGACGGAGCAGGTGAGCCGGGCGGTCGCCGGCGGGCGGACGCGGCTCCGTGTCACGGGGCTCGATCCACCGGGCAGACCAGTCGCCGGGCTCCAGCAACCCCGCCTCCCATGTCGACGGCTCGGACCACAGGCTCTCCCCGAGGTCGGTCCACACCTTCACCTGCCACACGACGCACTGCCCCGACCGCGTCGCGGGGCCGGTGTAGGGCACCAGGACGGAGCGATCGTCGTCGATCCGTCCCGAATCCCACGCGTTGGTGCGTAGCCGGTACGCAATCTGCCGGACAGCTCCGGCGGGGAGCAGCCAGGACAGTCGCGGGCTCCGGACGTGCAGCCCCAAGGGGTCCTCGAGGTGCTCGACGCGGAGGTGGTGCGGGGCGGCCATGTGGGCTCCAAGGGTGGGGTGCGGGATCCAACAGCTGGAACTGAATCGTTTCATATGCATAACGCGGAGCCGATCAGCAGGCGCGTAGTTGTTACACAAAATATGCCGACGCCCCCATTCCGCTCCCCCGCCAAGGATCAGAACCTGGAGGAAAGCGCAAGTTCCGGCACTAGCGCGCGCAAGCTTCTGCGGCTACGCTCCCGGCACAGCCCCGGCAGTTAACGCACACGACACGTGAACCGTCCGAATGAATCGGTTCATACCCACGTGATCCTGCGGCATCGCCTGACGCGCCGCAGCCCTCCCCCGAACAGGGGCCGGCGCATCGGAGCCCCACCCGCCGCCCGCTGATGTTCCGTCAGCACGTCCTTCGCGGAGATCCCCATGCTGAAATGCACCCACCGCCCGCCACAGCCACAGGGGCCGAGCAGGTGAGCGCGCCGAGCAACACCGTCGACGGCTCGGCGCCGTCCGCCGCGGGACTCGCGGCCGGCCTGATCGACGCCGAGGCCGAGCGCCAGAAGCGGCAGGCGGAGTCGTCCCGCGACGTGCTGTTCGCCGACGAACTGCTGCCGGGTGTCGGCGACGAGCGGCTGTCGTTGCGCGCGGGGCTGGCCGCCGGGGGTTCGGCCACCTTCCTCACCTTGACCGCACTCGCCGCGATGGACGAGCTGGAGTCCGCGACGCTGGGCATCCTGGCACCTGACATCCGCGACGCGTTCGGCATGAGCGACGGCGCGATCGTCTTCATCTCCGCGGCCTCCGGCGCCTTCCTGGTCCTCGGCGCCCTGCCCATGGGGTGGCTCGCGGACCGCTGCCGTCGCAGCCGGGTCATCGGCTGGGCCGGGATCGCCTTCTCGGCGATGGTGTTCGCGTGCGGGCTCGCCGCCAACGCCTTCCTGTTCTTCCTTGCCCGGTTCGGCGTCGGGGTCGCCAAGTCCAGCACCCTGCCGGTGCACGGCTCGCTGAACGCCGACACCTACCCCATCGGCGTCCGCGGCCGGCTGGCCACCATCAGCGCCGGCGCCGCCAGAACGGCGGGCGCGCTCAGCCCGCTCGCGGTCGGCGGGATCGCCACACTGGTCGGCGGCGGCAACGGCTGGCGCTGGCCCTTCCTCATCCTCGGACTGCCGTCGCTACTCGTGGCGGTGTGGGCCTTCCGACTCCCCGAACCGCCGCGCGGGCAACACGAAATGAAGTCGGTGCTGGGTGAAGTCGTACAGGACGCCAAGCCGATGCCGATCTCGGTGGAGGCGGCGTTCGCGAGGCTGATGCGGATCCGCTCCATCAAGAACTCGATCATCGCGTTCTCCGCCCTCGGCTTCAGCCTGTTCACCGGCGGAGTGCTCGGCAATCTGTGGGCCGAGGACCACTTCGGGATGTCCACGTTCGAACGCGGCGTCATGGGCTCGGTCACCGGGGCGTCGCTCCTCCTGGCGCTCCCTTTCGTCGGCCCGCGCTACGACCGTCTGTATCGCCGCGACCCGTCGCGCGCCCTGGCGCTGCTCGGGTACC
Source organism: Yinghuangia seranimata (assembly GCF_029953285.1). Classification (GTDB taxonomy): domain Bacteria; phylum Actinomycetota; class Actinomycetes; order Streptomycetales; family Streptomycetaceae; genus Yinghuangia; species Yinghuangia seranimata. The sequence goes on from NZ_JASAOI010000039.1 coordinate 5,034, forward strand.
TGATCCTGCCGGGCGCCGTGCTGCTGCCGGTGCAGTGGTTCATGCCCAACGGCTACGCGTTCGCGATCGCGGGCATCCCCTCAGCGGTGCTGTCGTCGGTCACGTTCGCGATGGTCGGCCCCGTGCTGTCCTCGGTGGTCCCGTTCCGGCTGCGTGGGCTGGGGAGCGCCCTGTCGGCCATCTACATCTTCTTCATCGGCGCGACCGGCGGCGCCCTGGTCTCCGGCCTCATCAGCAACGCCTACGACGCGCGCGTCGCGGTCCTGGTGGTCGGTGTCCCGTCCACGCTGGTCGGCGGCCTTCTGGTGGTGCGCAGCGCGGGCTTCATCAAGCACGACCTGTCCCTGGTGGTGCAGGAGCTGCGCGAGGAGCTCGACGAGCACGAACGGCAGGCGCAGGCCCCCGAGGACATCCCGGTGCTCCAGGTCAACAACGTCGATTTCTCCTACGGCCATGTGCAGACGCTGTTCGACGTCGGATTCGAGGTCAAGCGGGGCGAGACCCTCGCACTGCTCGGCACCAACGGCGCCGGCAAGTCCACGATCCTGAAGGTGATTTGCGGCCTCGGCACGCCCTCCCGCGGTGTGGTGCGCCTCAACGGCCGGACGATCACCTACGTCCCGCCGGAGCAACGCGGCGGCTACGGCGTGCATCTTCTGCCGGGCGGCAAGGGCGTGTTCCAGGACATGACGGTGCGCGAGAACCTGGAGATGGCCGGGTTTCGCATCCGCAGGGACATCGCCGACCGGGACCGGCGGTTCGCCTACGTCCTCGACATGTTCCCCGACCTCGCGGGCCGTCAGGGGCAGTTGGCCGGCTCGATGTCCGGTGGGCAGCAGCAGATGCTCGCACTGGCCATGGTCCTCATGCACGACCCCGAGGTGCTGCTGATCGACGAGCTGTCGCTCGGCCTGGCCCCGGTGGTCGTCCAGGATCTGCTGGCGATCATCGAGCGCCTCAAGGCCGACGGCCTGACGATGGTGATCGTCGAGCAGTCGCTGAACATCGCCCTGGCGATCGCGGACCGCGCGGTGTTCCTGGAGAAGGGTCAGGTCCGCTTCCAGGGGCCTGCCCGCGAGCTCGCCGAGCGCGACGACCTCGCCCGCGCGGTCTTCCTCGGCAAGGAAGGCGGCTGACCACGATGCAAATGCCAACCACCCAACTGCTGTTCGACGGCGCCGTCAACGGACTGGTCATCGGCCTGCTGGCGATGGGCATCGTGCTCGTGCACCGGTCATCCCGCGTCATCAACTTCGCGGTCGCCAACATGGGCCTGGTCGGATCAGTCCTGTTCGCCCTGCTGGTCGTGCGCTACCACGTGCCGTACTGGATCGCGTTGCTGGTCGCCCTCGCGGCCGGCACGGTGTTCGGGGCGATCGTCGACCTGGCCGTGGTGCGCCGGCTCTTCAACGCGCCGCGCGTGATCGTCCTGGTCGCCACCATCGGCGTCGCGCAACTGGCACTCACCATCGTGACCGCCTATCCGGACCTCGACGACTACACCAGCGAGCACTACCCGGTCCCCTGGTCCGGTACGTGGTCGCCCGTCGACGACCTGGAGGTCAGCGGAGCCCAGCTGAGCATCCTCGTCGCCGTACCCGTCGCCGCGCTCGTGCTCAGTTGGTTCCTGGGCCGCACGGTGCTTGGCAAGACGGTCAAGGCGTCCGCGGGCAACCCCGAACTCGCCCGCCTCCAAGGCATCAGTCCGAAGATCGTCTCCACCGCCATATGGGCGCTCGCCGGACTGCTGGCCACGCTGTGCCTGATCCTCATCTCGGCGCAGAACAAGTCGCTGACCCAGATCACCACGCTCGGGCCGACCACACTGCTCCGGGCGCTCGCGGCCGCGGTCATCGCCCGGATGGCGTCCTTCCGCATCGCGCTTGCCGCCGGCGTCGGACTCGGCCTGCTCCAGGCGTTCATCCAGTTCAACTGGCTCGACCAGCCCGGCCTGACCGACCTGGTCGTGCTGGCAATCGTGTTGGCCGCGGTCTTCGCGGTCAGCCGCGGCCGCGACACCGAGTCCTCCTCGTTCTCGTTCGCGCCGAAGGTCAAGCCCGTCCCCGAGCGGCTGCGCCAGGTCTGGTGGGTCCGCCACCTCGAACGGTCCGGACTGCTCCTGCTCGGGATCGTCGCGATCGTGCTGCCGCTCCTCGTCACCCAGCCGTCGCGCCACCTGCTCTACACGGTCATCCTGGCGTACGCCATCTGCGCGGCGTCGGTCACGGTTCTCACCGGTTGGGCGGGCCAACTTTCACTCGGGCAGATGGCGTTCGCAGGTCTCGGTGCTTTGACGGCCGCGTCGCTCAACCGCGGGCTGCGTATCGAACTCGGCGACAGCATCTACAGCTTCCGCGGGCTCACGTTCCCGGCGGCGGTGCTGGTCGCGTCGTTGTTCACCGCGGCGCTCGCCGCGCTCGTCGGCGCCGGCGCCCTGCGGGTGCGCGGGCTGCTGCTGGCGGTGAGCACGTTCGCCTTCGCGGTGGCCTGCGAGCAGTACCTGTACCGGCGCGACATCTTCCACGACCCGGGGACGAGTACCGCGTCGTTCCCGCGCAGCACGGTGTTCGGCATCGACGTGTCGACGCAGCGTGCCTACTACTACCTCGTCCTCGCCGTGCTGGTCGTGGTGCTGGTCGTGGTGGCCCGGCTGCGCCGGTCGGGCGTGGGCCGCACCACCATCGGCGTCAGGGACAACCCGGCCACCGCAGCTGCCTACACCGTGAGCGCCACCCGGGTGAAGCTGCGTGCCTTCGCGCTCGCCGGCGGCATCGCGGGGCTCGGCGGCGCGCTGCTGGCGGGCGCCGTGCAGACGGTGCCGTACGCGGACAAGTACTACCTGAGCCCCGACTCGCTGGCCCTGGTCTCGATCGTCGTGATCGGCGGCCTCGGATCGGTGTCGGGCTCGGTGCTCGGCGCGCTGTGGGTGATCGGTCTGCCGTCGTTCATGCCGGACAACAAGCTCGTGCCGCTGCTCACCTCGAGCCTCGGCCTGCTGGTCCTGCTGCTCTACTTCCCCGGCGGTCTCGTACAGATCGGCTACAGCGCCCGCGACGCGCTGCTCGCCTGGGCCGACAAGCGGCTGGGGTCCGAGCCCGCCGCCAAGGCGGCGACCGCGCCGCCGCGGGCCCTCACGCGCACCGCGCGCCCCCCGCTGCCGGAGGACAAGCCGGTGCTGGCAACCGCGGACGTGCGCGTGCGCTTCGGGGGCAAGGCCGCCGTCGACGGTGTGTCGCTCGAGGTTCGGCCGAACGAGATCGTCGGGCTGATCGGCACCAACGGCGCCGGCAAGTCGACGTTGATGAACGCCGTCGGCGGGTTCGTCCCGGCGAGCGGGGCCGTGGAGTTGCTGGGCCGCGACATCAGCAAGGCGGCCCCGGCCGCCAGGGCCCGGCTCGGTCTCGGCCGCACCTTCCAGGCCGCGACCCTGTTCCCCGAGCTGACCGTGCACGAGACCGTGCAGATCGCCCTGGAGGCCCGCGGTCGTACGGGCCTGCTGTCCACCGCGCTGCATCTTCCGCACACCTTCAAACGGGAGCGTGCCAAGCGGTCGGACGCGGACGACCTGATCGACTTCCTCGGGCTCGGGCGCTACGCCGACGCGTTCATCGGCGACCTGTCCACCGGCACCCGCCGCATCGTCGAACTCGCCGGACTGCTGGCGCTCGACGCGCGCGTCCTGTGCCTCGACGAACCCACCGCGGGCGTCGCGCAACGCGAGACCGAGGCGTTCGGCCCACTGCTCCACGAGATCCGCCGCGAACTCGGCGCGTCCATGCTGGTCATCGAACACGACATGCCGCTGATCATGGGCATCAGCGACCGCGTCTACTGCCTGGAGACCGGCCGCGTCATCGCCGCCGGCACGCCGGACGCCGTCCGCAACGACCCCAAGGTCATCGCCAGCTACCTGGGCACGGACGAGCGCGCGATCGAACGCAGTGGAAGCGCGCCATCCGCCGCCGACCAGAGCCGTACCTCGACCGAGGCCGTCGCGCCCGCGTGACGCCGGGCCTGCTCCGGCGTCCCTCTGCCACCACCGAAGTTCCCCTTCACACCAGAAACGGATCCGCCATGACACCGCACCGCGCCAGACGCCGCGCCGTCCTGCTCCTCGCGACCGCCGCGGCCCTTGTCGTCACGGGCTGCACGGCCGAGAAGAAGGACGACGCGAAGACCGGCTCCTCCGGCGCCCCCGCCGCACCGCCCGCGCCCAAGGTCGCCCCTGGCGTCACCGCGGACAGCATCAAGATCGGCATCACCTACCCCGACCTCGACTCGGTCAAGCAGTTCGTCAACATCGACCACGGCCCGTACGAGGCCGCCTACAACGCCCTGATCAAGAAGATCAACGACGCCGGCGGGATCAACGGCCGGAAGATCGTGCCGGTGTTCGGCAAGATCAACCTGATCTCCCCGGCTGCCGCCCAGGAGACCTGCGTCAAGCTGACCCAGGACGAGAAGGTCTTCGCCGTCCTCGGCAACTTCAACGGCGACGAACCGCTGTGCTACGTGCAGACGAACAAGACCGCGGCGATCGGCGGCCAGCTCACCGCGAAGCGGTACGCGCAGGCCCAGGCCCCGTGGTTCAGCGACACCCGGGGCGGTGACGAAGTCGGGGACGGGATGGCGCTGTTCAACAAGGACAACGGCCTGGCCGGCAAGAAGGTCGCGGTGCTTTCGAACGTCAACGAGCAGGCGGTGATGAAGGACACCGTGATCCCGGCGCTGCAGAAGCTCGGCATCACCCCGGTCGAGACCGGAGTGCTCGACGCTCCTGCCACCGATGCCGCAGCCATCGGTCAGCAGACCGGCGTGTTCATCCAGAAGTTCCAGGCGTCCGGCGTCGACACCATCGTGGTCGTCGGCAGCATGGGCGCGTCCTTCCCGCAGGTGCTCGAGCAGACCAAGTACCGCCCCCGGTTGCTGTTCACCGACAACCTGCAGGTGCAGGCGTACGCCAACGACAAGGGCAAGCACGACTTCACGACCCTCGCGAACGCCGCCGCACTCGGCCTGAACACGCTGTGGAGCGAGGCCGCGAACCAGGAGTGCATGAACACGGTCGAAGCAGCGCTGCCCGACTTCAAGGGCAAGCTGACCGTCGACCCGGCGTCGCTCCCCGCCGGAACACCGACGCCCCAGATCGCACCGAACGTGGCCTGCCGCAACCTCGCCCTCTTCAAGGCCATCGCCGACAAGGCGGGCAAGGACCTGAGCTACGAGACGTTCCAGAACGCCGGCTTCACGCTGGGCGCGTTCCAGGACCCCGGCAACGTCGACAAGGCCACCTACGCCCAGGCGACCCCGCACGGCGCGATCCCGGCCCGACTGTTCACGTTCGACACGGCGACGCAGAAGTTCGCGGTCTCCGCGTCCTGACCCACTGCCCGCCACGCCGTCGCCCGACCCCGCATGCCGCGCGGTCGGGCGGCTGCGTTGTCCGTCAGTACGTCCACTGCACGGGACGCGTCATCAGCTCCGGGTAGCGGTGCCGCCAATAGCGCTCGGCCTCGGCAAGATGGTCGCGCATGGCCCGCTCCGCGCGCTCGGGGTCGCGGTCCCGGAGGGCATCGACGATCGCCGCGTGCGCGGTGGCGATGGCCGCCTGCTTGCGCGCCGAGTACTGCACGCCCACCCGCACGCCGTCGGCGATCGTTTGCAGCGTCCTGACGAACACGTCCAGCACCACACTCTGCGCGGCCTCGGCGATCAGCGTGTGGAAGCGCTGGTTCTCCGCGACGAAGACCGCGTGGTCGCCGGGGTGGTCACGCAGCCGCCGGACGCTGTCGTCCAGTTGTGCCAGCTGCTCGTCGGTGATCCGCTCGGCCGCGCGGCGCGCGATCATCGGTTCGAGGGCGATGCGGGCGTCGGTGACGTCGGCGAACGAGGCGCCCTCGACCTGCAGGACCAGGCTCAGCCCCTCGCTGAGGCTGTCCTTGGGCGGCCGGCGGACGATCGGGCCTCCCCCGGGCCCGGTCTTGAGGACGATCAGGCCGCGGGTCTCCAGGAGCCGCAGCGCTTCGCGGACGGTGGGGCGCCCGGCGCCGTAGAGCGCCATCATCTCCTGCTCGTTCGGCAGCCGGTCGCCCTCGCGCACCTCACCGGACAGGATCGGCTGGGCCAGGACGTGCGCGAGCCGCTGTGAGGACTTCGGGCCACGCCATGGCTGACCGTTCCCGGCTGTGTTCATGTCATCCGTTCGTGACCGCGCCTGACGGCGGCGCCCGCTTTTCTGTACAGGAATACCGTACGCGGACTGCCTGGCGGGCTTCCGATCGGCCGTTACCGCTTCGACACACAAGTTCATCGAGAAGAAACCTGGTGTTGTTCGGTTTCTCGACCTACGCTCGATCCACTCCCCCATCGCACCGGGGGAATGCGCGGATGAATTGTGAATCGTTTCAATCATCAGCGTCAGCAGTTGCGTGTACTGTCCCTGGAGGACGACCTCATGAGCACCACCGCACCGACCCTGGACCACCTCCACGAACCGCCCGGCCGCGCGCCGGGCGGCGGCGAGGAGCGTTCGAAGGCGTACTACGTCCTCCTGATCATCGCCCTGGCCTGGCCGACCGTCGTCCTGTCGATGTCCGGGCTGCTGCTGGGCAACGCCCAGGTGCTGATCGCGCAGCACTTCCACACCACCCAGATCGCCTGGTTCACCCTGATCACCACGCTCGTGAGCACCATGAGCGTGCCGTTCCTGATCAAGGCGTCCGACATGTTCGGCAAGAAGCGGGTCATGATCGTCGCCTCGGTGGTCGGTGTGATCGGCGAGACCCTGTGCGCGCTCGCCCCGACCTGGGGGCTGATGCTCTCCGCGCGCTTCCTGGTCGGCATCTACGCCGTCGTCACAGCACTCACTTACTCGATCGTGCGCGACGTGTTCCCGGCCAAGTGGGTGGGCACGGCGACCGGCGTCGTGGCGACCAGCACCGGTCTGACCGCGCTGGCCGGGCCGTGGCTGTCCGGCTGGCTCCAGGACAACCACGGCTTCCGCGGTGTCCTGTGGTTCCTGGCGCTCAACAGCTTCGTAGCCCTCGTGCTGCTGCTCCTGGTCGTCCCCGAGAGCCCGCTGCGCGCGCCGCGCACCTCCTTCGACTGGCTCGGCGGCCTGCTGCTGGGCGGCAGCGCCACCGCACTCGTGTACGGGATCGGCAAGGGCGCCGACTGGGGCTGGTCCGACACGTGGACGCTCGCCTACCTGATCGGCGGCGTCGCGGCGTTCGCCCTGTTCCTGGTCGTCGAGCACCGGGTCGCGCACCCGCTCCTCGACGTGCGTCTGCTGCGCGAACGCCGCCTGCTCCTGATCCTCGTCTCCGGCGGCATGGCGAGCGGCGTGCTGTTCTCCACCGGCACGATCAACCAGCTGCTGGCCCTCTACCCGAAGATCCCGGGGATGTCGGACGGCCTCGGCTACACCGCGACGGAGAACGCCGCACTCGGCGTGCACTCCAGCATCCTGCTGCTGCTCTGCGGCGCCGCCGTCGGGCTCATCGCCAACCGGTGGGGCGCCAAGATCACGCTGATCGCCGGCCTCGTGTCGGCCATCGCGGGCGTCCTGCTGATGTACGGGCACCACTACGAGAAGTGGCAGTTCATCGCCTTCGGGCCGTTCTTCGCCGTCGGCATGGGCCTGGTCCTGGCGTCGTCGTCGATCCTGATCGTGAGCGCGGTACACCCCGAGGACCAGGCGACCGCCAACGGTGTGGGAACGCTGCTGGGCGGGGTGCTCGGCGCCATCTCGACGCAGGTGATCTTCAGCCTGCTGAACGACCGCGCGAACATCCTCCAGGGGACCGCGCTGTACACCGACGGCGGCTACAAGGCGGCCTTCCTCGCCGGCGCGGCCATGCTCGCCGTCGCCCTCGTCGTCGCCGTCATGATCCCCAAGGTCCGCACAACGGTCGAGGCCGCCGCAGAGGCGCCGGCCGACCGCAGCTGACCCCCGGGCACTGCCGCGCCCACCCCTCCCCACCAGGGACCTGTCATCCCTGCGCGCCCCGCCTCAAGGAGATCATCGAAAATGGAACGTTTCACCGGCAAGCGCGTCCTCGTCACCGGAGGTGCGTCCGGAATCGGACAGGCCACCGTCGCACGCCTGCTCGACGAGGGGGCGCGGGTCGTCGCCGTCGATGTCGCCGCCGACGGGCTGAAGGACACCGTGGCCCGGGCCGAGGCCGCGGGCACCGCCGAGCGGCTGGCCACGCGCGTCCTCGACGTGTCCGATGAGACCGCGGTCAACACCGTCATCGTCGACGCCGTCCTCGAACTCGGCGGGCTCGACGTCCTCGTCAACGCGGCCGGGATCCTCCGCGGCGCCCACACCCACGAATGCGAACTGGCCGCGTGGAACCGCATCATCGCGGTCAACCTCACCGGGACGTTCCTCGTCACCCGGGCGGCGCTGCCCGCGCTGCTGAAGACCGGCGCCGGCGTCGTGGTGAACTTCAGCTCCACGTCGGCGTCGTTCGCCCACCCCTACATGGCGGCGTACTCCGCCAGCAAGGGCGGCATCCAGTCCTTCACGCACAGCATCGCGCTCGAATACGCGAAGAAGGGACTGCGTGCGGTGTGCGTGGCGCCCGGCAGCATCCAGAGCGGCATCACCGAGACGACGCTGCAGCACCTTCCCGAAGACGTCGACTTCGAGCTGTTCGCCAAGCTGCAGCCCGCACTCGGGCAGGGCTTCGCACCGCCGGAGACGGTCGCGGGCGTGATCGCCATGCTCGCGTCCGAGGACGGCGCGTTCATCACCGGCACCGAAATCCGCGTCGACGGCGGAACCCACCAGTAGACGCGCGGCCCTGGGCGAGCGCCCTCGCCCAGGGCCGCCACCGTGAGAGGAAGCGACCCCATGCCGAGCAAAGCGTTCGCGCTCATGGAAAGCATCATGCAAGCCGGTCATGATGCCCCGCCCCCGGCCGATCGCGCCGCAGAGCGGCGGCAGCAGGCCGAACTCGCCGCGCTGTATCGCCCTGTGGCGGGCGTACGCGACGAACCGGCCGGAGCGTTGCGGGACGGCTCGTACCTCATGACCCCCGACGATGCCCGCGACGACGTGGTGATCCTGTACATCCACGGTGGCGGCTTCCGGTCGGGCACCGCCGGGGTGGCCCGGGCGATCAGCGCCCATCTGGCGCTCGGCACCGGCGCGCGCGTCGTACTCCCCGAGTACCGGCTTGCCCCCGAAGACCCCTACCCCGCAGGCCTGGACGACTGCGTCGCGGCCTTCGGATACGCGGCGACGCTCGCGCCCCGGGTGGTCGTGGCCGGCGAGTCGGCCGGCGCCAACCTCGCGTTGGCCGTCCTCCTACGCCTCGCCCACGACGGCGACCACCGCGCCATCGCGGGCGTCCTCTACTCGGGCGTCTTCGACCAGCGCGCCGACCGCTACGCGACCGGGAGCTGGGTCGACCACGCGGAACTCGACCTCGCGCTCAAGAACCTCGACGGTGCGATGAGCACCGACTACGCGGGCGCGCACCCCGCCGACGACCCGCTGATCTCCCCCGTGCTCGCCGACCTGCGCGGCCTGCCCCCGCTGTTCGTCCAGGCCTCCAACGCGGAGCGGCTGCTCGACGACTCCCTCGACCTGGTGGCCCGCGCCGCACGCGCCGGCGTCCACGTCGAGATGGAGGTCTGGCCCAAGATGAGCCATGCGTGGCAGATCGCGGCGGGATTCCTCCCGGAAGCCACCGAAGCCGCCACCCGCACCTCGGCGTTCATCACCCGCGTGGCCGAAGGCCGCATCGTCGACGGCGCGACGCTCCTGGGCGGCCCGGCAAGTCTCGAGGAGATGCTGTCGACGCAATGACGTCACGCTGCACCTTCGAGGTTCGGCATGCGCAGCGACGGCCCCGTCCACCACAGTGGACGGGGCCGTCGTTCGTCGCGTTCGTCAGGGTGTGTGCGGCCAGAGCGGGCTCGACGGCGGCGCGGTTGCCGGTAGCGCCGCGTCCGCGATGTGGTGGGAGTCTGCGTCGGTGTAGCGGTGTCTGTGGGCCAGTTCGGTCTGCACGATCGGCAGGGTCTTCTCGACGGAGAGGAACACCAAAAGCACCGCGAGAACGATGTTCGCGACGACGCCGAACCCGAGGAAGGCGAACACGATCACCGACTGGACGTTCGCGGTCTGGTCGAAGCCCGTGGTGATGTCGGTGTGTGCGTCGTATTGGGGTGCCCGGTAGTCACCGGTGAGTCCGAGGAGGAGGTTGAACCCGGCTCCGGCGACCGTCCCCACGGTGCCGGTCAGGATGGCGATCGCGCTGGCGGTGAACCCGTCGGCCCGTACGTGCGTTCGCCATTCCAGAGTGTCCAGGACATCGCCCAGAAGCGCCGTGAAGACATATGCGGCGGGTACCAGCCCCAGGTTGGCGATGGCCTGACCGGTGAGCACCAGCCGCAGATCGGCCGGGTCGAGCAGGCACAGCAGGTTGCCGGCCGCGGACAAGCATGTGCCCGCCAGGGTGAGGTTGCGCTTCCCGATGCGCTTGGCGAGCGGCCAGACGACGAAGAGCCCGACGCCGAGCGGGATTCCGCCGATCAGGGCCAGGAGGGTGGGGGTGACCCCGTCGTTGTAGTCGCCGAGGACGTAGTTCGCGTAGTAGATGAGGCTGATGTTCCGGAAGGTGCCGGCGAGGTTGAACAGGGTGATCCAGCCGACGTAGACGAGCCAGAAGCGGTCGGTGAGTGCTGCCCGACGTACGTGGCGCCGCGCGGGAGGCGGAGTCGCCGGGGCCGACGTCTGCCCGGTGGTGACGCGTTCGCGCGTGAAGTAGTACTCGACGACGACGAGCGGCAAGGCGACGGCGGCCAGCAAGCAGGCCATGAACAGCCATGCCGCGCGATTGACACCCAGAGCCGGGAGGACGAGCGCGGGGAAGACGAGTGCGACCATGGTTCCGGCGCCCACCATGTTGCCGACGTTGCTGAACACCGCGAGGATCCCGCGGTCGCGCGGATCACGCGAGGCCAGCGGGACCATGAGCAAATGCGCCGTGTTGTAGGTGGCGAAGGCGAAGTCGGCGTAGAGGTTGCCTGCGAGCACCACCCACGCGAGTTGCAGCCACATCGGCAGGGACGGGGTTCCGAACACCGCGATGATCCCCAGCCCCATGAACGGAGCGGACACCAGCAACCACGGCCGCGCCTTTCCCTGGCGTGACACGGTCCGATCGATCACCCGGCCGATGTAGAGATTGCTGGCAGTGCTGATCACGCGGGAGGCGAGCGGGAAGACGGTCAGGAACAGGCCTCCCCAGGCCCCCGAGAGGTCCAGAACGTCGGTGTAGTAGACGTTCAGGTACGACACGATGACCGCGTTGACGAGCAGCGGCCCGAGCGGGCCGAGCAGGAACCCGAGGACCTTCTCCCGCGCGGTCACCTGATCGCCGAGGGTCTTGCTGTCGAACAGCTTGCTGTTCATGAACGCAGGCCGGCCGGTCCGCGAGGTCACAGCGTCGCGCCGTTGCCCCGCGCGATCGTGCCCAGCCACTCCAGGCTCGGCTTGGGCGTGCGCTGGAACGTCGTGCGGTCGACCGCGATCAGGCCGAACGTCATCGCGTATCCCGAGTGCCACTCGAAGTTGTCCAGCAGGCTCCAGTGCAGATATCCGCGCACATCGACGCCGTCGGCCAGGGCCTGGCGCACACCTTCCAACGCGGTGCGCGTGTAGGCGATGCGGTCCGCGTCGTCCGCGGTGGCCATGCCGTTCTCGGTGACGACGACGGGGACCTGCGCGACCTCGGCGGCCCAGCGCACCGAGTGGCCGAGTGCCTGCGGGTACACCTCCCAGCCGGTCTGGCTGCGCGGGGTGTCGTCCGGAACCGGGACCGGGCCCATGGGCCCCATGACCTCGCGGGTGTAGGTCTGCACGCCGACGAAGTCGTCGCCGCGCGACACCTCGAGGAACTGCGAACCGCCTGCCTCCCTCAGCTGCCGCGTGAGGTTCTCGCCTCCGGGGGCCGCCTGGAAATCGACGAGGGCGAGCGTCCACCCGACCTTCGCCGCGGGATTTGCGTCCTTCACCGCGGCGCGGCCCTGTCGGTGCGCCTCCTTGGTGTTCTCGATCGCCACGGTGCTGAAGATCCGCATCGGGCTTCCGAGTTCGACGGTGTCCTCGGCTCCGCCCAGCCGGACCGCGAACGCGCGGGTGACCGTTGGATCCACGCGGGTGATCGCGCCGAAGGCCTCCATGGCCGCCATGGGGAGCATCCCGCCGAGACTGGCCATCGCGCCGAGGTTGGGCTCGTTGAGCGTGCAGTACCAGGTGACCGCGTCACCGAAGTGCGCCGCGACCACTCCGCAGTAGCGGGCGAACAGTTTCGGGGCCTCCGGGTTGTTCCAGGCGCCTTCCCGGGCGAACCATCCCGGCGTGGTGAAGTGCTGCAGAGTCACCATCGGGGTGACCCCCGCCTGGTGACATGCCTCCACCACGCTCAGGTAGTGGTCGAGCTCGGCACGCGAGAACACCCCCGGCTCCGGCTCGATCCGCGACCACTCGACACTGAACCGGTAGGTTCCCAGTCCGGCGCCGGCAAGCAGCGCGATGTCCTCGGCAAAGCGGTGGTAGCTGTCGCACGCGTCGCCGGACGGTTCCACGAACGGCGAGCCCGGCACGTGCTCCAGCGCCCAGTGGTCGCTGAGCGTGTTGTTGCCCTCGATCTGATGGCCGGCGGTCGCGGCGCCCCACAGGAAACCCTCGGGAAAGACCGAAGAGGCGTCGGAGGAAACCATGTACTGCGCCTTCCAGACATCGGGAGCACGGGGGCGGCCCGCAAACCCGGATTGAAACGTTTCGATCAGCCGCCAAGCTAGGCCATGAAACCTGGCAGGGCAAGGTTTTCTGGCGGACCGCGGCACGGCCACTGCCGGCGTCAGCGGCCGGCCCTCCCGAACCGTTGACCATTTAGCGTAACGAGTACATGATTTGACGGCCTGCGCGGCAGGGGCGTGCGCGGCCACCGACGACTGTGCGGTATGCCGCCGTCCCACCTGCGGATTTCCCGCGCGGCCCCCACTCGCCGAGCCTGAAGATGCGGATCACGTGACGAATCACCGAGCAGACCAGTCTGTAACCCGATCCGCGGCCGAGGCGGTCGGCAGCGCCTCGCGTTCCCACCGGGTCAGGGACGCGGAGTTCCGCGTCGGGCTGAGCGTCAGCCCGCACGCCACCGGCATGTTCGACCGCAGGGTGGTCTTCCACGACGGCGACCGCACCGCACGGACCGCACACGAGCTGATGGAGTTGTTCGCCGCCCGCGGGGGCAACGAGGTGTGGACGCGCATGGGCACGTCGCGGGTACTGCGGTACGCCTCGCCCGGGGGCGGCATCGCGGACGGGCTGTTGTACGCGCGGCTCGCCCGCGACCTGGGCCTGCCCTTCAACCCCGAGCTGACGCTCTGCGGTGTCTACGGCGACATGGGCCTGCAGCCCGAGCCGGACCTGTCCCACTACCCGCAGATCCGGCTGCGCGCACCGTGGCTGGAGCTGACGCTGGAGGAGATGGCCGACGCGCTGCGCCAGTACGGCCGACTCGCGGCCGAGGAGATCCTGGGCACCGGCTGCCGCGTGAACGTCTGGGACATCGGCAACGAGGTCGAGTTCGGCGTGGCCGGCGTAGCGATGCCGCCCACCGTGCCGGAGATGGTGCCCGGCTGGACCTACCGCGCTCCGGACTCCATCGACCCGGAGATCGGCCGGATGGACTTCAACCGGCTGTTCACCCTCCCCCACGACGACCAGATCGCCTGGTGCAGCACGCACCTGTGGCCGTACACCGCCGCACTCCTGGCCGCCGTCGCGGACGGCATCCGGAGCGTGGACCCCGGCGCCCAGGTCGCCACCCACACGAGCAGCGTGGCCGCCTTCCACCCCCAACTGCTCCTCGGATTCCACACCGCCATGGAGGCCGGCGGATTCGACGCCGCCCATCTGGGCGTCTCGTTCTTCCCCACCAGCACCGACCGGGTCCCGCACGCGTTCGACGTCTTCAAGCACGGCGCCACGCTGACCAGTCGGCACTTGAACAAGCCGGTGTACGTCGCCGAGTGGGCCTATCCCGCCGCCCCCGCCTCCCACCAAGGGCAGGCGTGGGACCACCCGGTCGAGGGCTATCCGGTCTCACCCGAAGGCCAGGCCGCGTTCCTGCGTGACCTGACCGATTGGGGCGCCGGCACCGGCATCCTCAGCGGCATCCGCCCCTACGGACCGGACTTCGCCGGCGAGGGCAACTGGGGCGGCATGGCCTTGTTCCGGCTCGAAGACACCACCCACGCCCACGCCCGCCCCGCGCTCGCGTCGTTCCGGGAAGGCCTCGAACGTGCCGGTGCACCCGGGACCGCCCCTGGAATCAACTGACGACCCGCCTCCCCGCCCGCGACAGGAGCCCCCATGCGCATCGAGGATCTGACGACGACCAGCGGCGAACCCCCGGTGCCGATCCGCACCTACCGGCCCGACCGCCCCGTCGGCCCGGCGCTGCTGTGGATGCACGGCGGCGCGTTCGCGTACGGCTCGATCAACATGCCCGAAGGCGACGCCGTGTGCCGGGCGTTGGCCGAGCGCGGCATCACCTGTGTGAGCGTCGAATACCGCCTCGTGCCCGGCAAAGGCCGCTTCAAGGAGCAGCGCGGCGCGACGGCCGTCCGCTATCCGCTGCCGCTCGACGACTGCGCCAACGCCTGGTCGTGGCTCCGCGCCAACACCGAACGCATCGGCGTGCGGCCCGACGCGTTGTACGTCGGCGGCGCCAGCGCGGGCTCCACCCTCGCCGCGACCCTCGCGCTGCGGTTCGTCAACAGTCCCGAGGTGCCGCGCGGCGTCGTCATGGCCTACCCCTCGATGCACGCGGACCTTCTACCCCCGGGCCCCGAACTCAAGTACGCGCTCAGGGGGTTCCGCCGCTTCGGGGTCATCACGAGACGTCGGCACGTATGGTGCTCGGCGAACTACGTCGGGAAGCGGAACCTGCACCGGCTGACCGAGGCGTTCCCGGGAGGACGGGACCTCACCGGCTTCCCGGACACGCTCATCGTCAACTCCGAGCGCGACACGCTGCGCGCGTCGGGCGAGGCGTTCGCGCGCGAGTTGGAGGCGCACCAGGCGACCGTACACGTCGAGTTCGAGGCCGGCACCGACCACGGCCACCTCAACGAGCCGGACAACCCCGGATTCGCCCGCACGCTCGACACGTTCGCCGACTGGATGCTGTCGGTACGCAAGTAGGCGAACGGGAAAGTGCGGCGCCCCCGGGCCGGAGCCGACGTACCGCACGTGTGCGCTGACTGCTGCCTTCCGTCAGCCCTCAGCGATCAGGACGACGTCGAGGGTTCGGGGGCCGTGGACGCCTTCGACGCGGTTGAGTTCGATGTCGCTCGTGGCGGACGGGCCCGAGATCCACGTCTGGGGGCGTTCCGGGTCGAGGCGGCGGAGTGCCTGGGGGACGGAGGCCACGATCTGGTCCCCGGTGCGGACCACGCAGATGTGGTGGTCGGGGACGAGGGTGAGCATGCGGCGGCCCTGGTCCGGCCCCGCGTCGAGGACGAGCGTTCCGGTTTCGGCGATGGCCACGGCGCAGCCGGTGAGGACGCTGTCGACGCGGTCGAGTTCGGTGGCCGTCAGGGTGCCGTCGTCGTGGAGGATCCGGGTGCCGGAGTCGCCGGGCAGCCAGTCCGTCGGCAGACCGGGCGGTACGGCCAGGGTCCGTGCGCCGCGGGCGGCGAGCAGGCGGCCGATCAGGCCGGGCAACTCCGCCTCGGCGGCCCGGTGAACGTGCGCACGGTAGTCGGTCAGGTTGCGGGCAAGCAGGTTGGCCAAGCCGGTGTCCGTGTGGCTGTCGTGGTAGTCACGGGCGACCGGCTCGTTCGCGGGATGCTCGGCGCGGTCGACGCCGACAAGGGCGGACCTGATCCGGCCGAGGATCAGGTCGCGGGAGTCCGTCACGTGGTGCCTCCGGGTGTGTCGCGGTGCTGCCACCAGGTGCGGAAGGACTCCGCCGGCAGGGCAGGGAGATCGCGGGTCGCGCTCCAGGCCTTGCCCCAGCCGGGCAGCGGCACCTTGCGCGGGTGCACGGCGCGGGTGCGGACGGCGGCGCGTTGCAGGGCGGTGTAGCGCTTCGGGTCGCGCATGACCCAGCCGGCGGCACGGAGGGCTGCGCGTTCGACGACATGGCCGCGCTGCTCGGTGACCTTCTCGCGCAGGTGCACCAGGACTTCGGGGATGTCGATGGCGACCGGGCAGACCTCGTAGCACGCCCCGCACAGGGACGAGGCGTAGGGCAGGGATGCGTCGATCTCGCTGGTGGTGCCGCGGAGTTGCGGGGTGAGGATGGCGCCGATCGGGCCGGGGTAGACCGAGCCGTACGCGTGCCCGCCCGCGCGCTCGTACACCGGGCAGACGTTGAGGCAGGCAGAGCAGCGGATGCAGCGCAGCGTCTGGCGCCCGACCTCGTCGGCGAGGATCTTGGTGCGCCCGTTGTCGAGGAGTACGAGGTGGAACTCGCGCGGCCCGTCGCCGTCGGTCACACCGGTCCAGGTGGACGTGTACGGGTTCATTCGTTCGGCGGTCGACGAGCGCGGCAGCAGTTGCAGGAACACCTCGAGGTCTCGCCATGTGGGGACGACCTTTTCGATCCCGACGACCGAGATCAGCGTCTCGGGAAGGGTGAGGCACATTCGTCCGTTGCCTTCGGATTCGACGACGACGAGCGTTCCGGTTTCGGCGACGAGGAAGTTCGCGCCGGAGACCGCGACTTTGGCGCGCAGGAACTTCTCGCGCAGGTGCAGCCGTGCCGCCTCGGCGAGTTCGCGAGGTTCGTCGCTCATGCCCTCGGGTGCGGGGATGCCCCACTCCCCCATGGTCTTGCGGAAGATGTCGCGGATCTCGGTGCGGTTGCGATGGATCGCCGGGACGAGGATGTGCGACGGGCGATCCTCGCCGAGCTGCACGATCAGTTCGGCCAGGTCGGTCTCGTACGCGGTGATCCCGACTTCGGCAAGCGCCTCGTTGAGGCCGATCTCCTGGGTGGCCATCGACTTGATTTTGACGACCTCGGTTTCGCCGGTGGCGCGCACGAGGTCGGCGACGATGCGGTTCGCCTCGTCGGCGTCGGCGGCCCAGTGCACTTGTCCCCCGGCCGCGGTGACCGCGGCCTCCGCCTGTTCGAGGTAGTGGTCGAGGTGCCGCAGCGTCTGGTCCTTGACGGCGGCGCCCGCTGCGCGGAGCCCCGCCCAGTCGTCGAGTTCGGCGACGGCTGCGGCGCGGCGGTCGCGAATGGTGTGCGTTGCGTGCCGCAGATTGCGGCGCAGCGTGGTGTTCCGCGTCGCGTCCCGTGCCGCAGCCGGGAAAGCCGGCATGCCCAGCGGTACGGCGTTCATCGGTGCGCTCCCGTCCGGGCCCACATCGCACCCTCCGGATCGGTCTCGGTGGCGGCGAGGATCTCGGCGATGTGCAGCGTGCGGATCGCGCCCTTGCGGCGGCTGATCATGCCGCCGAGGTGCATGAGGCACGAGTTGTCGGCGGCGCACAGCACGTCGGCGCCGGTGGACTCCGCGTTGCGGAGCTTGTCGGCGCCCATGGCTGCGGAAACGTCCGGGTTCTTGACGGCGAACGTGCCGCCGAAGCCGCAGCATTCCTCGGCCCCGGGCAGGTCGACGAGTTCGAGCCCGCGGACGTTCCGCAGCAGCGTGGTGGGCCGGTCGCCGAGCCGCATCAGGCGCAGCGAATGGCAGGTGGGGTGGTAGGCGACGCGGTGCGGGAAGTACGCGCCGACGTCGGTCACTTGGAGGACGTCCACGAGGAACTCGGTGAGCTCGTACACCTTGGGCATGACCTGCGCGACGGCGTCGGCCAACCCTGGGTCGCCGGAGCGTGCGGCCGCCCGGGGGTGGTTGTCGCGGATCATCGCGCCGCACGACCCCGACGGGGTCACGACGGCGTCGTAGCCGGCGAAGGTCTCCGCGAACCCGCGCACCAGTGGCTCCACCTGGCGCCCGTAGCCGGTGTTCCAGTGCATCTGGCCGCAGCAGGTCTGGGCGAGCGGGAAGTCGACGTCGCAGCCGAGGCGTTCGAGCAGGGCGACGGTCGCCTGGCCGGTGCGCGGGTACAACGTGTCGTTCACGCAGGTGAGGAACAGTCCCACACGCATGGGTGGGGTCTCCTTGATGGTCGGGGCGGGTCAGTGGGCGCGGCGCGCGGCCAGTCGCTGCGCGGCAGCGTCCCAGATACGGGTGTCGCCCGGCAGGTACGTGCGCAGTTGCTGCGTGCGGCGGATCAGTGCCCGCAGGTCGCCGAGGCTGCCGTGGACCACCTCGTGGGCCCGGGCCTGCACGAGTATGTTGCCGAGCGCGGCGGCCTCTACCGGCCCCGCGACCACCGGCAGGCCACAGGCGTCCGCGGTGGCCTGGCACAGCAGGGCGTTCTGCGCTCCGCCGCCGACGATGTGGACCGTGTCCACACCGCGTCCGGACAGGTGCTGCGCGTCGGCGATCGCCTCGCGGTGGGCCAGCGCCAGGCTGTCGAAGATGCACCGGACGAACTCGGCGGGGGTTTCGGGCTCCGGGTCTCCGACTTGCCTGCACGCCTCGGCAATGCGCCGGGGCATGTCGCCGGGCGCGAGAAAGCCGGGATCGCCAGCGTCGACGATCGAGCGGAGGGGTGGCACGTCGGCGGCCGCCGTGAGCAGGTCGGCCAGGTCCTGCGGTCGGCCCTGCTGGGCCCAGTGCCGCATGCACTCCTGCAGCAGCCAGTGGCCCATGATGTTGCGCAGGTAGCGGATCGTGCCGTCGACGCCGAGCTCGTTGGTGAAGTTGGCGCGTCGGCTGTCCTCGGTGCGTACGGGGGCGTCGAGTTCGAGGCCGACGAGCGACCAGGTGCCGCTGGAGATATAGGCGAATCGGGTGCCCTCAGCCGGGACGCCGACGACGGCCGACGCCGTGTCGTGGGAGCCGACCGCGGTCACCTCGACCGGCCCGGACAGGCCCGTTTCGGCCAGCACGTCGTCGCGCAGGAAGCCTGCGTGGTCGCCGGGCCTGCGCAGTGGCGGGAACAAGGCTGTGTCGATGCCTAGGCGCTTGGCCAGGTCGCCGGCCCAGCGCCCGGTGGCCGGGTCGAGGAGCTGGGTGGTGGAGGCGTTGGTGACCTCGGTGCCGGCCTGGCCGGTCAGCCAGAACGCGAGCAGGTCCGGGATCAGCAGCGCCCGGCGCGCCGCGGCGAACTGGGGCGTGTCGCGGGCGGCGACGAGTTGGTGGACGGTGTTGAAAGGCGCGTGCTGGATGCCGGTCGCGGCGTACAGCTCGGCGGCGGGCACCACGTCGAACACACCCTCAGGTACGCCGTCGGTGCGCGCGTCCCGGTAGTGCACCGGGTTGCCGAGGAGCGCGCCGGAGGCGTCAAGCAGGCCGAAGTCCACGGCCCACGAGTCGATGCCAACGCTCGCTATCCGCCCGGCCTCCTGGCCTGCCGCGCGCAGTCCGTCGACCATCCCTGCGTACAGGTTGAGGATGTCCCAGTGCAGCACGCCGCCGACCCTGACCGGGGTGTTGGGGAAGCGGTGGACCTCGGTCAGGTCGACGGTGTCGTGACCGACCCGGCCGACGATCACGCGTCCGCTGGACGCCCCGAGGTCCACTGCGGCGAAGGCTGCGGGCTGGTCGGGCTTGGACATCGATGGACCTCGGCAATCGTCTCGGTTCAGGTGGTTCGTGTGTTCGCAGCCGTGCCGCTCCCTGGCGAACCCTCATACGCCGGGGAGCGGCACGGACGGCCTTCCGTTTCGCTGGTGCGACTCAGCGCAGGAAGGCCGCGGCGACTCCCGCATCGACGGGGATGTGCAGCCCCGTGGTGTGGGAGAGGTCGCCCCCGGTCAGGGCGAAGACCGCGTTCGCGACGTGCTCGGGCAGCACCTCGCGCTTGAGGAGGGTGCGCTGGGCGTAGAACTCGCCGAGCTTGTCCTCCTCGACGCCGTACACGGCGGCGCGCTGCGCGCCCCAGCCCGCGGCGAAGATGCCGGAGCCGCGCACGACGCCGTCGGGGTTGACGCCGTTGACGCGGATGCCGTACTCGCCGAGTTCGGCGGCCAGCAGCCGGACCTGGTGGGCCTGGTCGGCCTTGGTAGCGCTGTAGGCGATGTTGTTCGGCCCGGCGAACACCGCGTTCTTGGAGGCGATGTAGACGATGTCGCCGCCGAGCCCCTGGCCGATCATCAGCCGCGCGGCCTCGCGCGAGACCAGGAACGAGCCGCGGGCCATGATGTCGTGCTGGAGATCCCAGTCCCGGGCGGTGGTCTCCAGCAGCGGCTTGGAGATCGAGATGCCGGCGTTGTTGACGACCAGGTCGACCCCGCCGAACGCGAGTGCCACGGCCGCGAACGCGGCCTGGATCTGCACTTCGTCGGTCACGTCTACCGTGACCGCCACCGCCTTGTCCGGGCCGCCGAGTTCCTGCGCGACTGCCGCGGCGCTCTCGGCGTTCAGGTCCGCGACGACCACGCACGCGCCCTCGGCGGCCAGGCGGTGCGCGATGGCCTTGCCGATGCCCGACCCCGCCCCGGTGACCAGCGCCACCCGGGTCGCGAGCGGCTTCGGCTTGGGCAACCGAGCGAGCTTGGCCTCCTCCAGCGCCCAGTACTCGATGCGGAACTTCTCCGCTTCCTCGATGGGGGCGTAGGTCGAGACCGTCTCCGCGCCGCGCATCACGTTGATCGCGTTCACGTAGAACTCGCCGGCCACGCGCGCGGTCTGCTTGTCCTTGCCGTACGAGAACATCCCGATGCCCGGCACCAGGACGATCGCCGGATCGGCGCCGCGCATCGCGGGCGAGTCCTCGACGGCGTGCCGGGCGTAGTACGCCGCGTACTCCGCGCGATAGGCGGCGTGCAGCTCGCGCAGCCGCGCAGCCACCTCGTCCAGGGGTGCCTCAGGCGCGGTGTCGAGGACGAGCGGGCGCACCTTGGTGCGCAGGAAGTGGTCCGGGCACGAGGTGCCCAGCGCGGCCAGGCGCGGGTGCTCGGCGCGGGCCAGGAAGTCCAGCACCACCTCCGCGTCGGTGAAGTGCCCGACCTGCGGCCGGTCGGTGGACGCCAACCCGCGCAGCAGCGGGGCGAGTTCCGCGGCGCGGGCACGCCGGTTCACCTCCGGCAACGGTGCGCACCGGGGCAGCAGCGGGCCGAACGGGTGCCGGTCCGCGTCGAACCGCTCCGCGATGAACGCCTCCGCGGTGCGAATGATGTGCAGCGAGTTGGCCTGGCACTCATCGGAGGTGTCACCCCAGGCGGTGATGCCGTGGCCGCCGAGGACGCACCCGATCGCCTGCGGGTTGTCGGCCTTGATCACCGCCATGTCCAGGCCCAGTTGGAAGCCCGGGCGGCGCCACGGCACCCACACCACGGTGTCGCCGAAGCACTCGGCGGTCAGCTTCTCGCCGTCCGCGGCGGTCGCCAGCGCGATCCCGGAGTCGGGGTGCAGGTGGTCGACGTGCGCGGCGTCGACCAGGCCGTGCATCGCGGTGTCGATCGACGGCGCCGCGCCACCGGTGCCATGCCCGCAGAAGTCGAACGCGGCGGCCATCTCGTCCTCGTGCTCCACGCCCGGGTAGACGTCGACCAGCGCGCGCAGCCGGTCCAGACGCAGTACGGCGAGCCCGGCCTCGGTGAGCGTGCCCAGGTCGCCGCCCGAGCCCTTGACCCACATCAGTTCGACGGCGTGGCTGGTGACCGGGTCGAGTGCGGTGCCCTTGGCGGAGGTGTTGCCCCCGGCGTAGTTGGTGTTGCGGGGGTCCGCGCCCAGAGCGTGGGAGCGGTTCAGCAGTGCTTCCACCGCCGGGTTCGTCGGTGGCGTCATGAGGTGTGTCCCTTGGGTCGGTAGGAAAGGTGGATCGGATCGGGAGCGCTGGTCAGGCGCCCCAGCCGGCCTGGGAGCCGCCGACACGCTCGGCCTTGATGCGCTCGGCGTAGCTCGACGCGGCGTAGGCGGCCATCGGGTCCGCCGCCAGGCCCAGCTCTTCGCGCAGGTCGGCCAGCAGCGGGCGCACATCGGTGTTGTAGGCGTCCATCAGCACCGCGTTCGCGCCGAGCACGTCACCCGACTGCTGAGCGGCGGCCAGCGCGTCCGCATCGACCAGCAGCGCCTTGGCGGTCGCCTCCTGGACGTTCATCACCGAGCGGATCTGGCCGGGGATCTTCGGCTCGATGTTGTGGCACTGGTCGAGCATGAACGCGACCTCGGTGGCCGCTTCCAGCCCGCCGCCGCGCACGACCTCGTGCATGATGCGGAACAGCTGGAACGGGTCCGCCGCTCCGACCATCAGGTCGTCGTCGGCGTAGAACCGCGAGTTGAAGTCGAACGCGCCCAGCTTTCCCTCACGCAGCAGGAACGCGACGATGAACTCGATGTTCGTGCCCGGCGCGTGGTGCCCGGTGTCGACGACGACCTTGGCCCGCTCCCCCAACTTGAGGCAGTGGGCGTACGCCGTGCCCCAGTCCGGGACATCGGTCGTGTAGAACGCCGGCTCGAAGAACTTGTACTCCAGGATCATCCGTTGCTCGCCGGTCAGCCGCGTGTACACCTCGGCCAGCGCCTCGGCCAGCCGGTCCTGGCGGGCCCGGATGTCGTCCTGCCCCGGGTAGTTCGTACCGTCCGAGAACCACAGCTTCAGGTCCCGTGAGCCGGTCGCGTCCATGATGTCGACGCACTCCAGCAGGTGGTCGGTCGCCTTGCGGCGGATCCGCGGGTCGGGGTTGGTCACCGAGCCGAGCATGTAGTCGTCGTCCTGGAAGACATTGGAGTTGATCGCGCCGATACGCACGCCCAGACCCTCTGCGTGCTTGGCCAGCGCGGCGTAGTCGTCGACCTTGTCCCACGGGATGTGCAGCGAGACGGACGGGGCGCCACCGGTGAACGCGTGCACCTGAGCCGCGTCCGCCAGCTTCTCGAACGGGTCGCGCGGCACCCCCTGCTGCGCGAAGACCTTGAACCGCGTCCCCGAGTTCCCGTACGCCCAGGAGGGCGTCTCTATCCGCTGGGTCTTCAGCGCGGCACGCACCGCGGCCGTGGATGCCATCTCAACTCCATGTTCTGAGCTGCCGTGAACGCAATGAAACGTTTCAATTTCGTGTAAGCTATCCACGAAAACATGGACTGTCAACGACTCCGCCCAGAACCGAACATCGACGCGAGAGCAGGGCATCCATGGGAGATCCAGCCGGGCGCCTACTATGTCGCTACCAGGAAGCGGGACACTGAAACGATCTCAGGGGCGGCACACGTGGCGGGCAAAGTGGGCATCAAAGACGTCGCGCGTCAGGCCGGCGTCTCCGTCGGCACCGTCTCGAACGTGATCAACAATCCCGAGCTCGTCTCCGACGACACCCGGATCCGGGTGCGCGCGGCCATAGAGCGCCTCGGCTACGTCCGCAGCGACACCGCGCGCCAGCTCCGCGCGGGGCAGAGCCGCATCGTCGCCATGCTCGTGCTGGACCTGGCCAACCCGTTCTTCGCCGAGGTGGCGAAGGGTGCCGAGCGCGCGCTGCGCGACGCCGACCTCGGCGTCATGGTCTGCAACAGCGCGGGCAGCACGTCGGAGGAATCCGAGTACCTGTCCCTGTTCGCCGAGCAGCGGGTGCGCGGGGTCCTCGTCACGCCGGCGGACACCAGCGGACGCGCGGTCGAGACGCTCCGCTCACGAGGCATCCCCTTCGTCCTGGTCGACCGCTCCCTGCCCGCCGACCAGGGCTGCTCGGTCTCCATCGACGATGTGCTCGGCGGGAGCATGGCGGTC
Organism: Yinghuangia seranimata; assembly: GCF_029953285.1. Taxonomy (GTDB): domain Bacteria; phylum Actinomycetota; class Actinomycetes; order Streptomycetales; family Streptomycetaceae; genus Yinghuangia; species Yinghuangia seranimata. The sequence continues at coordinate 28,813 of NZ_JASAOI010000039.1, forward strand.
CGCCACCTCCTCTCCGCCGGGCATCGGCGGATCGCCTATGTCGGCGGCCCCATGCACCTGGCCCAGGTCCGCGACCGGTACGCCGGAGGACTCGAGGCGGTCCGCGAGGCCGGGCTCGGCGACGACGCGTTCCTACCCCTCGACTCGGATCGCCTCGACGTGTCCGCCGGCCGTGACGCCGGCGCACGGCTGCTGGGCCTTGCACCACGACCCACGGCGGTGTTCTGCGCGAACGACCTGCTGGCCCTGGGCGTCCTGCAGTCCCTGTACGCGGCGGGCGTGCGCGTGCCGCACGACATCGCACTGGTCGGCTACGACGACATCGAGTTCGCCGCCGCAGCCGCCGTCCCCCTGACCTCGGTGCGTCAGCCCGCCGCCCGCATCGGCCGCACCGCCGCCGAACTGCTGCTGCAGGAGACCGACGGGGCCGAGGCCGCCCACACCCACCAGCGCATCGTCCTGCAGCCCGAACTCGTCGTCCGCGACTCCAGCCGCGCCGCGGCCTCTGCACCGGCCTCGAACACGTAGCCCACACGCGGCGGCCTCATCACGACCATCGCCGCAGGAGAGACCGGCGGCCGGGCGTGCCAGGCCGCCGCTCCCCCGTCAGTCCAGCGCCGCCGCGACGGCCGCCGCCATGCTGCGGTGCCCTCGGCAGGGCATGGCGCCCGACGCGGACACGCCGGTGCGAAACGGCGTGCCGGGTGCGGCTCAGGAGGTGTACGAGCCGCCGTTGAGGTGGAGTGTCTGGCCGGTGATCCAGGACGCCTCGTTCGATGCCAGGTAGGCGCACATCGCCGCCGGGTCGGAGGGCAGGCCGATGCGGCCGACCGGTAGCCGCGCGGCCATTTCCCGTACCTGCGCGCCCTCGCGACCGCTCGCCGCGGGGTCGATGAGGCCGAGCGCAATGGTGTTGGCGGTCACGCCGTCGGCGGCGGATTCCATCGCCAGATGCCTCATGAAGGCGATGGCGCCGCCCTTCGCGGCGGCGTAGAGCGAGACCCCGATCGCCTGGCCGACCACGCCCGAGCCCGACGCAATGGTGATGATCCGCCCGTACCGCCGGGCACTCATCCCGTCGATGACGGCCTTGACGCAGTTCATGACCCCGAAGAGGTTCACCTCGGTAAAGCGCCGCCAGTCGGCTGGATCGGACTCGCGGAAGGGACGGGGGCGGAACTCCCCGCTTCCCGCGTTGCCGACGTTGTTGACCAGGATGTCCACCGGCCCGACGCTCCGCTCGAATGCCCGGACGGCGTCCCGGACCGCGCCGTGGTCGGTGACGTCGAACGGGACGGCGTGTGCGTTGTGGCCAGCGTCGCGCAACGCTTTCGCCTTGTCTTCGGCACGCTGCGGGTCGAGGTCGTTGACCGCCACCTGGGCGCCCTGGGCCGCCAGCGCTTCGGCGATTCCCCCTCCGACCCCTTGTCCCGCTCCGGTCACGAGGGCGGTCCTGCCGGTGAGTTCGAACATACGGTGTTCCTTCTGGTCAGTCGTGGGCGGCGTGACGCAACGCGTCGAGGATCTCCGCCGTGTGTTCGCCGAACAGTGGAGGTGCACGGCGGATCGGCGGGCGCTTGCCGTCGATCGTGAGCGGCGAGGCGACCAGCCGGATGGGGCCGGCCGGGTGCTCGATGTTCTGCACCAACTCCCCTGCGGTGACTTGCTCTTCGCGGAAGACGTCGTCGACGCGGTTGACGGGCGCGCACGGTATGCCGGCCTCGGCGAACCTGCACTCCCATGTGCGCGTGGACTCGGCGCGCAGGACGGCGGCGAGGAGGTCGGTGAGCTCGTGGCGGCGGGCCAGCCGTGCGGCGTTGGTGGCGAAGCCCGGGTCGGCGGGCAGGTCCGGCAGGCCGAGCACATCGCAGAGGGCGGCGAACTGGCGGTCGCTGGTGGCGCCGAGGACCAGTTCGCCGTCGGCGGTGGGCATGGGCCCGTACGGAGCGACGTTCGGATGCAGGTTGCCCAGCAGCCCCGGCACCGTGCCTCCGATGAGGTGGTTCGCCGCCTGGTTCATGAGCGCCGCGACGCCGCATTCGAACAGGGGGACTTCGACGTGCGCGGGCCGTCCGTCCGGGTCGCGGTGGTGTCCCAGAAGTGCGCCGAGGGCGCCGATCGCGGCGTACAGGCCGGTCATCACGTCAACGACCGGCAAGCCGACCTTCGTGGCGCCGGTCCCGGGGTGGCCGGTGACGGACATGATGCCCGAGCGGGCCTGGGCCATGGCGTCGTATCCGGGTTGGTCCGCGAGGGGGCCGTCGGCGCCCGCGCCGCGTACGGACACCCAGACGGCGCGGCGACTCTCCTCCCGGATGCGGTCGAGCCCGAGGGAAGTGAGCTGCCGTGGCAGGAAGTTCTCGATGACGACGTCGGCCGCCGCGGCAAGTGTCCGGACGACGTCCAGGTCCGTGTCGGACCGCAGGTCGAGCGCCATCGCCCGCCGGTTGCGGTTCACCGCCAGGTAGTACGCGGCGTCCTCACCGTGGAACGGCGGCCCCCACCGGCGGGTCTCGTCGCGCTGCGGCGATTCGACCTTGATGACGTCCGCACCGAGGTCGGCGAGGATCGTGGCGGCGAGCGGGCCGGCGAGGATGCGGGACAGGTCGAGTACCCGCACTCCCGCCAGAGGGAGACTCAGGTCGGGGTTCTGCGGGTCGTGCGGCCACACCGGATCGGTCATGCGCGAGGGCCTTTCGTACGCGTGCCCGGCGGCCGCCGCGGGAGTCGGCGGCCGCCAGGCACGTTCCGGCGTGGTCAGGCGGCGTCCGACTGTTCGCTGATGAACGCGTCGATCTGGGCACCCACGTGGTCGAGCATCTCGTCCGACAGACCGTGGTTGCACGAGATCAGCATCCCGAACTCCATGACGTGGTCGGCGCCGGGAAGCCCGCCTTCCGGCTGGCGGAAGGCGACGTTCTTCATGAAGGGCTGGCGCGCGGCGTTGCCCGTCCACACGACGCGCGTGTCTATGCCGCGCGCTTCCAGGTACTGCTGCAGGTCGCTGCGGCCAAAGCCTGCGTCCGGCTTGATGAGGAAGCAGTACGACAGCCACGCTGTGTTGAGTCCGTCGAGCTGCCGCGGCGGGGTGAAGTACCGGTCGTGGCGCGTCAGGACCTCGGTGTAGCGGTCGAAGTTGTGTTGGCGGCGGGCGTAGTTGCGGTCGAGCTTCTTGACCTGCTCGACACCGAAGGCCGCGCACAGCTCGGTCGGGAGGAAGTTCCAGCCAGCCTCGTCGAAGATGAACATGTTGTCGTAGCTGATGCCGTCCAGATCGGTCCAGAAGTCGCGCGAGCCGGCCTTGGAGCCGAACAGCTGCGCCTCGGACCGACGGCCCCAACCACGCAACGTCAGGCAGCGGTCGCGCAGTTCGTCGTCGTCGAGCATCACCATGCCGCCTGTGCCGGCTGCGGTGATGATGTGCGAGAGCGAGAAGCTCGTGACCGAGATGTCGGAGCGGGCGCCGGTGGGTGTGCCGCGCAACGTGGCGCCGACGGCGTCGCACGAGTCCTCGATGACCTTGAGCCCGCGCCGGTCGGCGATCTCACGGATGGTGTCCCAGTCGGGCGCGTTGCCGGCCAGGTTGGGGACGAGGATGGCGCCGGTCTTGTCGCTGACCATCTCCTCGATCTTGGTGACGTCGATCTGGAAGGTGTCGGGCTCGACGTCGACGAACACCGGGACGAGTCCGGCGCGCAGCAGACACGACAGGTCGGTGGAGAAGGTGAGCGGGGAGGTGATCACCTCCGCGCCCTTCGGCAGGTCGAGAAGTTCGATCGCGAGGAACAGAGCCGCCGATCCGGAACTGACCATCACACCGTGGCGCTTGCCGAAGAGGTCGGCAACGCTGCGCTCCATCTCGGCAACGTGCGGGCCGATGCGGAGGCCGTTCTGCCCCTCGGTCAGGACTGACATGACCGCGTCGATCTCGGCCTGGTCGTAGACGGCGGTCGCATAGACAACGCGCTTCTGATCGGTCATCAAAATCCCTCGTCCTCAAGCGCCGACCCCACGGGCATCGGCGGGAAACTCGATGAAGCACTTTCATAGCTATCATAGCTATGATGACGCCGCCAAGGGCTCCGCGAGACCGTGATCCATGGTTTCGTGTAAGCGTTACACATATACTCTCCGCGACATCGGCCAAGTGGTCCGCGCCACAGGAGAACCCCACGTGACGACACCGTCCGCACCCCCGCATACCCGCGCGCGCCGGCACGGGCTCGCCGACCTGCTGGCCCGGTCCGCCGCCCGCACCCCGCACAAGACCGCGATCGTGTTCGGGCCGCTGCGGCAGACCTTCGCCGAGTTCGACGCGCTCGTCACCCGCACCGCCGCCGGGTTCGCCGAGCGCGGGGTGGCCAAGGGCGACCGCGTCGTCCTGCTGGCCCGCAACTCACACGGCTTCGCGACCGCCTACTTCGCACTCGCCCGGATCGGCGCCGTGTCGGTCCCGGTCAACTTCATGCTCAACCCCGACGAGGTCGCCTACGTCCTCACCCACGCCGGCGCCACCGGCGTCGTCGCAGGCGCCGACCTGACCGCCACGGCGGACGCGGCGCTCGCCGCCGCGGGCCTCGCCCCGGAGGCGCTGAGCGTGCGCGCCGTGATCCCGGCCGGCGGCACCGCCGGGGCCGAGGGCTGGGAGCCGTTCGCCGCGCTCGGCGCGTCCACCGCCACCTGCCCCGACGTCGACCTGGACGACGACGACCCCGTCCAGATCATGTACACCTCCGGCACCGAGTCACGCCCCAAGGGCGCCGTGATGACCAGCCGCAACCTCATCGCGCAGTACACCACCGCGATCGTGGACGGCGGCATGGGATCCGATGACGTCGAGATCCACGCCCTGCCGCTGTACCACTGCGCGCAGCTGCACTGCTTCCTGACGCCCGACATCCAGCTCGGCGCCACCTCGGTCATCCTGCCCGCGCCCGATGCCGCGACCATCCTCGCGACCGTCGAGGCCGAGAAGGTCACCAAGCTGTTCTGCCCGCCGACGGTGTGGATCTCGCTGCTGCGGCACCCCGACTTCGACACCCGCGACCTGTCCACCCTGCGCAAGGGCTACTACGGCGCGGCCGCCATGCCCGTCGAGGTGCTGCACGAACTGCGGCGCCGCCTGCCGCAGTTGGCGCTGTACAACTTCTACGGCCAGACCGAGATGTCCCCCGTCGCCACCATCCTCGGCCCGGCCGACCAGGAACGCAAAGCCGGGTCCGCCGGCCGCGCCGGGCTGAACGTCGAGACCCGCGTCGTCGACGACAACGACGAGCCGGTCCCGCCGGGCACCGTCGGCGAGATCGTGCACCGCGGCCCGCACACGATGCTCGGCTACTGGAACGACCCCGACCGCACCGCCGAGGCCTTCCGCAACCAGTGGTTCCACTCCGGCGACCTGGGCGTCCTGGACGACGAGGGCTACCTCACCGTCGTCGACCGCAAGAAGGACATGGTCAAGACCGGCGGCGAGAACGTCGCCAGCCGCGAGGTCGAAGAGGTCATCCACCAGCACCCCGCCGTCGCCGAGGCCGCCGTCTTCGGCATCGCCCACCCGTACTGGATCGAGGCCGTCACCGCCGTCGTCGTCGCCAAACCCGGCGAGAAGATCGACCCGGACGACGTGATCGCGCACTGCCGCGCCCGGCTGGCGGGCTTCAAGGTCCCCAAGTACGTCGCGGTCGCGGAGGCGCTGCCGAAGAACCCCAGCGGCAAGATCCTCAAGCGCGAGCTGCGGGGCGGCTACGCCCACCTCGCCAACGACTGAAGACGCCTCCGGCGCCCGCCACCAAGCAAGGAGCACGTGTGCAGTACTCGAACGTCGGCCGGTCCGGCCTGAAGGTGTCGTCCCTCGGACTGGGCTGCAACAACTTCGGCATGAAGATCGACCAGAGCGCGGCGGACGCCGTTGTCGGCGCCGCACTCGACGCCGGCATCACCTTGTTCGACACGGCCGACATCTACGCGAAGGGTGCATCCGAAGAAATCCTCGGCAAGGCGCTCGGCCCGCGGCGCGACCAGGTCGTGATCGCGTCCAAGTTCGGCGCTCCGATGGCGCCCGGTCCGTACGGCGGCGGCTCGTCGCGCCGATACATCGTCCGTGCCTGCGAAGACAGTCTGCGTCGGCTGGGCACAGACCACATCGATCTCTACTACCAGCACTACCCCGACCCGGTGACCCCGATCGAGGAGACCCTCGGTGCGCTGGACGACCTGGTACGCGCGGGCAAGGTGCGTTACACCGCCGCGTCCAACCTGGCCGCATGGCAGCTCGCGGACGCGGCGCACACCGCCCGCCGCGAGGGGCTGGCCCGGTTCGTGGCGGTGCAGGCGGAATGGAACCTGCTGACCCGCGACGCCGAACGCGAGCTGGTCCCCGCCGCTGAGCACTTCGGCGTCGGGGTCATCCCCTACTTCCCGCTCGCCTCCGGCCTCCTCACCGGCAAGTACCGGCACGGCGCGGACTACCCGGAGGGCTCGCGGCTGGCGGCCCTTCCGTACTTCGCCTCGGTCGCGACCGAGGCGAACTTCGCGGCGGTGGAACGGCTGCGCGCGGTCGCGGACAAGGCCGGCCTGAGCCTCGTCGCGGCGGCGCTGTCGTGGCTCGCCGCCCAGCCCTCCGTACCGTCGGTCCTGGTCGGCGCGACCTCCCCCGAGCAGGTGACCGCCAACGCCGAGGCCCTGACCGCCCTCGCACCCGACCTGCTCGCCGACATAGAGGCGGCCGTGTCCACCCCCTGAGCCGCGTGGGTCGCCCGAGCCGGGGACGGGCGACCCACGCTCCGGCTCACAGCCGGTCGGCCTCGAGGGTGTTGCGCCAGACCGTGGCCACGGTGTGCAAAAATGCGGGACCCTCGCGGGCCCAGCGCCCCGCCATCCACGACGGCATGAACGTCTCCAACTGCGTGACGAGCAGGTAGGCGCGGCGCCTGGCCTCCGGCTTCGAGAAGTGCGCCCAGCGCTCCGGCGGCCGCATGACGGCGGCGACGAAGTCCTTCACATGCTCCTGGTGCTGCTCGCGCAGCGTGTGCGGCAGCTGTTCGGCGAAGATGCGCAGCGCCTGCCGATTCTCCGAGGCTCCGTTGACGTACTTGTCGAGCCAGCCGCGGATGGTGGCATGCGACCAGTCGGGCAGTTCGCCGAACGCGGCGAAGTTCGCCCCGGTGTCGGCCCAGATGCGGTCGGCCAGCTCGGCGACGATGTCGGCCTTGCCGGTGAAGTGCAGGTAGAAGGTCGCCCGCGCGGCGCCGGCCTCGGCCACGATGTCGTCGACCGTGGCCGCCTCGTAGCCCTTCGCCTCGAAGACGTCGCACGCCGCGGCGATGAGCCGCCGGCGGGTGTACTGCTTCTGCTGCGCCCGCAGGTCCGGAGCCTGTGCGCGGTCCGCGGATCCGGACGATCGACGAGTGGTGGCAGCCATGCCGTCAGCCTAGTGGGCCAGGCCTCGCCGTCGCGCAGTGTGCGTCCACTCACTGGTCAGAGTGTCTTCCATTCTTCGCTCCTGACATTTAGCGTAACCGCAACATTAAATTGCGCCGCCGGAAGGATGTGCCGTGTACGTCTACGACGTCGACTCCCACTTCGAACCGCCGTCGGACTGGCTGGACGCCTTCCCCTCCCTGAAGCGCAGGCTGCCCGAGCTGTTCCCGCAGCACGAGCCGGAGTTCGCGCTACGTGGCCCTGAGCAGTTCGCGTACTTCGTCTCCGACGGCATCCGCCCGATGGTCCCGCAGACCGACCGCGTGCCACTGGAACGCCTGGTGACGCCGTTCCTGCGGGCCATGTACCCGGACGACGGACCCGCCACGATCAACGGGCACTGCCAGCACCCCACGGTCGACGCGGACGCGCGGATCGCCGCACTGGACGCCCAGGGCATCGCCGTCCAGAACGTCATCTCCGGTGCCGGATACACGCTCATGCGCTGTCTGAGCGACCCGGAACTCGCCCGCGACACCGCGCGGGCGCTCAACACCTACCTCAGCGACGCGATGTCGGCGCACCGCGACCGCCTGCTACCGGTGACGGTCACGCATTTCGACGAGCTCGACTGGGTCGTCGCCGAGCTGACCCGCATGCGCGCACGCGGCAGCCGGGCCTTCCATGTCACGACCGAGTTCAGCAACAACATCCCGCCGTTCCACCCGGACTTCGACAAGGTCTGGTCGGCGGCGACGGACCTGGGCATGGTCGCCGTGCTGCATGTGGGGATGATGCCGCCCAGGTACCACCCGGCCTACTCCAACACCGACGACCCCTCGCTCATCACGCGCATGAGCACGAGCCAGTCGTTCCAGGCCGCGCAGGTGTACCTCAACGCCATGGTTTTCGGCGGAGTCTTCGAGCGGCACCCGAACCTGACCCTGCTGCTGTGCGAAACGGGCATCGACTGGCTTGAGTTCGCGGTGGCGAACATGGACGGGCGCGCCGCCCCGGCCTCCGCGGCGCTGCTCGGACCGTACGAACTGCCGCTCAAGCCCAGCGAGTACATCCAGCGCAACGTGCGCATCAGCCCGTTGCCGCAGCCCGCCCAGTCCCCCGTCCGGCTGTTCGAGACGCTCCCGGGCGTCGCGGTGTTCTCGTCCGACATGCCTCACTTCGAGGGCAGCCTGGCACCGGTCGAGTTCTGGCGCGGTGAGCTCGCCGATGTCGATGGCCACCGGTGGGACGCGTTCGTCGCCGGAAGCATGGCCGACGCGTACGCCCGCATGGGCGACCCGCTCCCCAAGCCGGTGGCGGCCGCATGACAACCACCGACACGCACGGCAGCCCCTTCCGCCAGGCACCCGCACTGTCCGCAACGGACCGCCTCGAGATCGCCAGCCTGCCGGCCCGGTTCTGCCACTACTCGGACTACGGCGTGTACGAGCGCTTCGCCGAGTTGTTCACCGAGGACGTGGTGACCGAGCTGGTCGGCATCGGCGAGTACAAGGGCCTGGCAGAACAGATCCGGCACGCCCGGGACACCGCCACCTGGACATCCGGGCACGCGTGGCACGTGGTGAGCAACCTGTGGATCGAGCCGACACCGACCGGCGCCGCCGCGCACTACTACCTCCTGGGCATGCTGCGCACCGGTGCCGAGCACAGCGGGAGCGTCAACACCACGGGCCGCTTCGTCGACCACGTGATCCGCACCTCCGTCGGATGGCGGATCCGCCGACGGGTGTTCGCAATGGACCGGCCGACGGTGCCGCCCGATCTCACCTGATCGCGCACGGCCGCCGCGACGCCGCACCGCCCCTACAGCGGTGCGGCGTTGGTGAATATGGGGGCCAGCGGCGTCTTGCGGCCGGGCGACTTCGGGTGGCGGCCGCGAGCGGGGGCTTTACCTCCCAGCGCCTCGATCGCAGTGATCGTGTTGTCGATCACCACGTCGTACAAGCGCGCGAAGGCGTTCGGAAGTTGGTCGAGGACGGGGCCCACACGCTCCCGCGCGTCCGGCTCTTCGGCTCGGAGCGCTTCGCGCAGGGTCGGCAGCATCTCGTCCACGGGGGCGCGCTGCGCGGCGAGGGTGGCGTGTCCGACGATGGTCGTGCCGACGAGCGTGACCGCGAGCGCCGTGTCCTCGTCGCTGAGCCCGAGGGGCTGGAGGATCTCGGTCAGCAGGACAAAGGACGGCAGCCAGGCCGGCTTGCGTGTGGAGGCGATGTAGGGCAGTAGCTGCGGATACGGCCGCAGGTGCTCCAGGCTCAGCAGCATCCATTCGCGCAGCTGCTCCTGCCACGTCGCTCCGGCGGGCTTGTCGAACCGCATGTCGGCGGCGACCCGGTCGGCGACCGCGTGCAGCAGGTCGTCACGGTCCGGGAAGTACCTGTACAGCGCCATCGGCGCCGAGTTCACCGCTTCGGAGACCCGCTTGATCGTCAGCGGCGTGGCCGGGTCGTCGTAGACCAGCGCCACGGCGCCGTCGATGATCTGGTCGCGGGAGAGGCGCGCGGGGCGTCCGCGCCCGCGCGCGCCGCCAGTCTCCTGAGTCATCCACGTCCCCTTCACCGCGCCCCGTGCGCTCCGACGGGGTGTGGGTCAAGGTTACGCACCCTGGCCACTGGATCGGCGGACGCGGTGGTTTCAGTGGAAGAGCATGGGTGCGACCGGGCGCTGGGCTGCAACCGGGCCGGCCAGCATGCCTCCGTCGACGACGTAATCGGCACCGGTCAAGTACGAGGCACCCGGCGAGGCGAGGAACGCCGCCATGTGCGCGATCTCGTCGACCTCCCCGGCGCGACCCAGGGGGAGGCGCGCGAAGCGGGTGTCCGCCTCGGCGCCGCTGCGGTCTCCCGGCAGCATGGCGGTGCGGATCGGGCCGGGGACGAGCGCATTGACGCGGATGCCGTCCGGCCCGAGCTCGATGGCGGCCGTACGCGTGAGCCCTCGGATCCCCCACTTGCTGGCCGAGTACGCCGAGGCCCATGCCTGACCCTGCACGCCGCTGGCCGAGGCGACGTTGATGACCGCGCCTCCCCCGGCCTCCCGCATGGCCGGGACGACGGCGCGGATGCCGAGGAATGCGCCGACCAGGTTGACGTCGAGGATGCGGCGGAACGCCTCCGGCGATTCGTCCTCGAGCGCGACCAGGCGCATGGCGGCCGCGTTGTTGACCAGGACGTCGAGGCGGCCGAACCGCGTCACGGCCGCGTCGACGGCGGCGGACCAGTCCTTCTCGTCGCTGACGTCGTGGCGGATGTACGCGGCCGCGTCGCCAAGCTCGGAAGCGACGGCAGCCACCGCGTCCTCCTGAACGTCGGTCAACAGCACGCGTGCGCCGCACCGGACGAACATCCGCGCCTCGGCGGCCCCTTGCCCCTGTGCGGCGCCGGTGATCAGCGCGACGGTGCCGTCGAGGTCGTACATGGTTTCGCTCCTTGGGTGGTGAGTGCTGGCGGCGGGCACGGGTGCGTCAGCTGGGCACGTGCCACTGCAGTTCGACGTGCTGGCCGAAGGTGAGCAGCCCGGAGGCGATGACGTCGGTGTGCACGAAGACCTGCATCATCGTGTCGGTCGCGGCGTCGGGGCCCTCGGGGCGATAGACGCCGGAGACGCTGACGCGCCCGGCGAGCTCGGGGTCGTTCTTCCCGGCTTCCTCGATGTCGGCGAGGGTGCGTTCGAGGATGTCGCGGGTGGCGAGGCGGATACCGAAGTGGAAGGAGTACTGCGGATTGCCGCGCACGTGGGCGGTCCACGCGGCGGCCTTGTCGCCGAGGTCCCCGCTCAGCCGTCCGGCGAGCTCCTGCTCGAACGCCCACTGTTCCGGGGTGACTTCCGAGGCGTACAGGGTGTTGGTGGTGTAGTCCTCGACCGCCGGGTCGACGAACGCGGTGAACCAGTGGTTGCCGCGGTCTTTGACGCGGCAGCCGAGCAGTTCGAAGACGCGGGCGGCCAGCGCGCGCTCGCCGGGACGGTACACGAGCTCGGCGTGGGTGATCCGGCGCGACACCGGGGCCTCGGGGGCGGTCATACGGAAGTACCTCCACCTGTGGAGCGGCTCCGGGCCCGGCGAACCGGGCCCGGATTTTACGTACGGGTTACACTTATAGACGATCGGCGTATGGAGATCCAGGGTCGGCGACGGCCGCGCGCAGCGCCGCGCAGGCGTGGTCCAGTGCGCCCGAGGCCGCCGGCACCTGCGCGTAGTACGAGAGGAATCCGTGCACCGCGCCCTGCACCTCCAGCACCTCAACCGCCCCGCCCGCCTTGCCGACCGATGCGGCGTAGGCATGTGCGTCGTCGCGCCCCATGTCGTACTGGGCCGTGACGATCAGCCCCGGCGGCAGCCCCGCGAGGTCGTCGGCGTGGAGCGGCGACAGGTAAGGGTCACGCAGGTCGGCGCCCCCGGCGTAGGCACGCCACATCGACTGGGAACTCGCGCGGTTGAGCATGGGTGCGTCGGCGTTCTCGGTGGCGGACGGGCGCTCGGAGACCGCGTCGAGCCCGGGGTAGGCGAGCAGCTGGAACGCGAAGCGGGGCCCGCCGCGGTCGCGCGCCATCAGCCCCGCGACCGCGGCGAGGTTCGCGCCCGCGCTGTCCCCACCGACCGCGACACGGTCGGGGTCGCCGCCGATCTCGCGGGCGTGCTCGGCCACCCACCGGGCGGCGGCGTAGAAGTCCTCGGCCGCGGCCGGGAAGACGTGCTCAGGCGCCAGGCGGTACTCGACCGAGACCACAAGGCAGCCGCTGCGGTTGGCGATCTCGCGGCACAGGCCGTCGTGCGTCTCGATGCCGCAGATCGCCCACCCGCCACCGTGCGCGAAGACCAGGACCGGAAGGTCGTCCGCGTCGACAGGCCGGTAGACCCGGACCGGGATGTCGCCGGCGGGGCCGGGCACCAGGCGGTCCGCGACGGCGTGTAGGTCGGGCCGCGGCTGCCGGCCGGCGGCCTCGACCACCCGCTGCCGTATCGCGGCAACAGAGTCCTCCGTGATGACCGGCAGCGGTGGGACCGCCGCCATGATCGCCGCCAACTCCGGCACAAGAACGAGCTGGTTCGCTTGTGGGTTCACTGCAGGCCTCCGGAAGCGGGGCGGCGCAGCGCGCACCCCGGCGTATCGCTGGACAGGCTTTGTCGGTGGACACTCTGTCCACCGAGGAGTCAGATCATGCATCGAAGCGGCAACAACTTCCAGCGCCGGAGCCGATGATCCGCACCACTCCTGGACACTCAATCATGATGCATGCATCATTCACTCACTAGACGGTGTGTCTATCCACTCGCGCATGGCCACCCTGTGTTCGCAGGCCTGGATGATCCGCCCCGCCCCCGCTCCCCTGTGCGGCGGGCGCCGCCTCGCTCCCGTCCAACGGAGAAGCCCATGACCGATTCACCTCGCCACACGTCCGTGTACCGTCGGCCCAATCCCGCGGACCTGCCGATCGCGGGTCCGGGAGGCGACACCGCGTCCGTACGCGCGCACCTGGCTGAAGCCGACCCACGCACGCTGCTGATGTCATTGACGCAGCTGACCCGGGACGCCACGCATCTGGAGCGCTTCGCGGTGGTCTGCGACCCGGCGAACGCCGAAAGCGGCGCCGAAGCGGAGGCGGACGAGATCCGCGACCTGCTGGCCGACGTGCTGACCGACCCGTCGTTCGCGGGCGACACGGCCCCGATTCCGACCGAGTTCTTCCAGCGGCTCGCCTCGACGTACGTCCACGAGACCGTCGACGCGGAGTTCGTGCCCCTCCTGCTGGAGCAGTGCGGCTTCGACCGCCTCCCCGGCGCGCCCGAACTCCTGCGGCCGGAACGCCCGCGACCGCCTGAGGACTTCCATGTAGCGGTGATCGGGGCCGGGCTCTCGGGCATCTGCGCGGGTATCAAGCTGGCCGAGGCCGGCTACAGCTACCGCATCTACGACCGCAACAAGGACGTCGGCGGAACCTGGCTCACAAACATCTACCCGGGTGTCGGCGTGGACACCCCAAGCCACTTCTACTCCTACTCCTTCGAAATCACTTCGGATTGGCCGGAGTTCTACTCCAAGGGCGAGTACGTCCTGGACTACCTGCGCCGCTGCGCGGACGGCCACGGCCTGCGTGACCACACGGTCTTCGAAACCGAGGTCCTGGCCTGTGAGTTCGACGAGACCTCCGCCCGCTGGCGGGTCGTCTCGCGGGGCCCCGACGGCGGCGAACAGACGGAGTGGGCCGATGCGGTGGTCACCGCCATGGGCTTCTTCCAGGGCTCGGTGCGACCGGACATCCCCGGCCTCGCCGACTTCGCGGGCACTACCGTGCACACCGCGGACTGGGATCCGTCGATCGACCTGACCGGGAAGCGCGTCGCCATGGTCGGCACCGGCGCGAGCGCGATGCAGGTCGGCCCCGCCATCGTCGACGACGTCGCGGACCTGACCGTCTTCCAGCGCACCCCCTCGTGGGTCATGCCGCGCCGGAAGGACGACCTGACCGTGCCCGCCGGCGCACGGTGGGCGATGCGGCATGTCCCCTACTACGGCGAGTGGTTCCGGTTCTTCACCTACTGGTTCGCCTCCGATGGCAACTTCGTGCGCGTGGTCGTCGACCCCGAGTGGACCGCCCCCGGCGCCGTGTCCGAGGCCAGCGAGAAGATGCGTCAGTGGCTGCTCGCATATGCGCGCGAGGAGTTGGCGGATCGCCCGGACCTGTTCGAGAAGGCGATCCCCTCCTATCCCCCGTTCGGCAAGCGCATCCTGCGCGACAGCAACTGGTACCGGATGCTGCGCCGCGACCACGTGGCGCTGGTGACGTCGCCGATCGAGCGCGTCACACCGACCGGGGTGGTCACCGCCGACGGCGTGGAGACGCCGGCCGACGTGCTGATCCTCGCGACCGGCTACAAGGTGCTGCCCATGCTCGACGGCATCCGGATCACCGGGCGCGGGGGCACGGCGCTCACGGACGTCTGGGGCGACGACGACCCGCGCGCGCACCTCGGCCTCACGGTGCCCGGCTTCCCGAACCTGTTCGTCCTCGGCGGGCCCAACAGCGCGCCCAACCACGGTGCCGGCGTCAACATCACCGCCGAGACGCAGGTGCACTTCGTGCTGGCCTGCCTCGGGCTGCTGCACGAAAGCGGCGTCCGCACCATCGAGCCGCGCCAGGACGCACACGACGCCTACAACGCCGAGGTCGAGCAGGCGCTGGAGCAGCGGGTCTGGAGCCATCCCAGCGTGCGCAGCTACTACCAGAACAGCAAGGGCCGCGTGGTGGTCTCCAACCCGTGGCGGCTGGTCGACTACTGGACGATGTTGCGCTCGCCCGATCCGGCGGACCACATCCTCGACTGAGCCGCGCCGCCCCGGCCCTCGTCAGAGGATGCCCACATCCGTCTCTCCGGCGGTCGACTCGCGGACGACCAGATGTGTCTCAGGCTCGTAGCGCATCGGTGAG
>NZ_JASAOI010000040.1 GCF_029953285.1 Yinghuangia seranimata
CGGGGCGGCTGGTCGACTACTGGACGATGTTGCGCTCGCCCGATCCGGCGGACCACATCCTCGACTGAGCCGGCGTGGGGCGGCGCGGCTCGCGTGCCGCGCCGCCCCGGCCCTCGTCAGAGGATGCCCACATCCGTCTCTCCGGCGGTCGACTCGCGGACGACCAGATGTGTCTCAGGCTCGTAGCGCATCGGTGAGATCGGCCGGTCCTCCGCCTCGCGCAGGGCCAGCTCGGCCAGGAACCGGCCGGCCTGCACCGCGTCCATCCGCACGCTCGACAGTGACGGCACGAACAGCGCGGCCAGCGGGCTGTCGTCGTGTCCGATCACTGCCAGGTCGCCGGGGACGCGCAGCCCGGCCCGCACCGCGGCACCCACCACAGCCGCCGCGACGTCGTCGTTGTACGCGACGACTCCGGTGACGCCGGCGGCACGCCAGTCGCGCACCGCCTCCGCCGCCGACCCGTCCGCGTGGGCCACGGCTCGCACGTCGACCAGGTCGACGCCGCGGACACCGGCCTGCCGCTCCGCGGCGGAGGCCCGGGCCTGGACCAGGTCCCCGATCCGAGGGTCGGCCGCCGCCGCGAACGCGAGTCGGCGGTGCCCCAGGTCGCACAGATGGTCCACCTGCAACCGGGCCCCTTCGGCGACCCCGGGCGCCTCGTCGAGCGGGACCTGCACGTCCGGGCGCGGCACGATGCGGGTGATCCCGGCGGCCCGCATGGAGGCGACGTCGTCATCGTCGAATCGGGCCCACCCGATGACGACGTCGGGGTTCAGCGCTTCCCAGAGCGGCCGGGCGACGCGCGCGGCCGAGTGCGTCTGGGTCACGAGCGAATACCCGGCCTCGTCCAGTGCCCGGGACGCCTCCTCCAGGTACGTCCGCACGCTGAAGTCGGCGGGCCAGTCGGGCAGCATCAGCAGGACGATCCGGCTGCGGCCGCCGGCGAGCGCCGTGGCGGCCTTGTTGGGCCGGTAGCCCAGCCGGGCGGCCGCCTCCATGACCCGCGCGCGGGTGCCCTCGGAGATGGTCTGGCCCGGCGTGTTGTTCAGGACGAACCCGACCGTCGCGCGGGAGACGCCGACGGTCCTGGCGATGTCCGCCGCCGTGACCCGGCGCGGCGGTGCCGATTCGGGCACGGATCCCCCTTGCTCCTCAGGGCCGCTTGCGCGTGCTAGCTCGGCAGCATAACGTACCCGACATCGGCGACTAGCGCGCGCTAGCTACCACCTCGCGGCACCATCCATCCGGCGTCGAGGCGCAGCCCCGGCCCTCTCCTCGCGCCGCCACGAGGGGGACGCGCGGTCCACGCCGCCCCGCCCCCGAAAGGACTCCCCGGTGCCCGACGTCACCCCCGACTCCCTCAGCCTCGACGAGAAGGCCTCGCTGCTCACCGGGCGGGACTTCAGCACGACCAACCCCGTGGAAACCGCAGGCGTCCCGTCGATCGTGCTGGTCGACGGGCCGCACGGCGTCCGGCCGCCCGACGCCGCCGCAGACCATCTGGGCATCAACGCGAGCCTTCCGGCGACCTGCTTCCCCCCGGCCGTCGCCGTGGGCTCCAGCTGGGACCCCGACGTCGCGGCGCGCGTCGGTGCCGCCGTCGCCCACGAAGCACGGTCGTACGGAATCCACGTGGTGCTCGGACCTGGCGTCAACATCAAGCGCTCTCCCCTGTGCGGCCGCAACTTCGAGTACTACTCGGAGGACCCGCTGCTGTCCGGCGTGCTGGCCACCGCGCACGTGCAGGCGATGCAGAGCGAAAGCGTCGGCGCCTCCGTCAAGCACTTCGCGGCCAACAACCAAGAGCACGAGCGCATGCGCATCAGCGCGGATGTCGACGAGCGGGCCCTGCGGGAGATCTACCTGCCCGCCTTCGAGCGGGTGGTCACCGAAGCACAGCCGGCGACGGTGATGTGCTCCTACAACCGGATCAACGGCGTTCCCGCCTCGGAGAACCACTGGCTGCTGACCGAAGTCCTGCGCGAGGAATGGGGCTTCGACGGCCTGGTCGTCTCCGACTGGGGCGCGGTCGGCGACCGCGTCGCCGCCCTGGCCGCGGGCCTGGACCTCGCGATGCCGGCAGACGACGGCACGGGCACGGTGAAGATCGTCGAGGCCGTCCGCAGCGGAGAACTGGGCGAGGATGTCGTCGACCGCAGCGTGGCCCGGGTGCTCGCGCTGAGCGGCCTGGTCGCCGACGCGACCAACGGCCTCAAGGACAAGGAAGAGGAACACCACGCCCTGGCCCGCGAACTCGCCGCGGAGTGCGTGGTCCTGCTGCGGAACGAAGGCGGCGCGCTGCCCCTCTCGCCCGACGCCCGGATCGCGGTGATCGGCGAGTTCGCCGCCGCGCCGCGGTTCCAGGGCGGCGGCAGCTCGCACATCAACACGACGCGGACCACCGCCGCCGTGGACGCGATCCGCGCGCTCGCTGCCGACGAGGGGAACGCGGTCTCCTATGCCCGCGGATACGCCCTGGACGCGTCGGCGGACGCGCAGGCACTGCTCGCCGAGGCGGCCTCCGCAGCCCGTGCGGCCGACGTCGCGGTGGTCTTCGCGGGCCTCGACGAACGCGACGAGTCGGAGGGATATGACCGCGAGACGCTGGACCTGCCCGCGGCGCAGGTGGAGGTCATCCGCGCCGTAGCCGCCGCTGCCGCCCGTACCGTGGTGGTGCTCTCGAACGGCGGCGTCGTCTCCCTTGAGGGCTGGCACGACGAGGTCGACGCGATCGTCGAGGGCTGGCTGCTCGGGCAGGCCGGGGGCGGCGCGATCGCCGACGTCCTGTTCGGCGCGGCCAACCCGTCGGGGCACCTCGCCGAGACCATCCCGATGCGGCTCCAGGACAATCCGAGCTACCTGAACTTCCCCGGCGAGAACGGCCATGTCCGCTACGGCGAGGGCGTCATGGTCGGTTACCGCCACTACAACAGCGTCGAGTTGCCGGTCCGGTACCCGTTCGGCCACGGCCTGAGCTACACCACGTTCGAGACCCGCGAGGTCACCGCCACGCTCACCGGCGACGACACCGCGACGGCGTCGGTCACTGTGGCCAACACCGGCAGCCGCGCGGGCAAGCACGTCGTCCAGGTGTACGTCGCGACCACCGCCGGACCTGTGCGCAGGCCCACCCGGGAGCTGCGCGCCTTCACCAAGGTCGCCTTGGCGCCGGGCGAGTCCCGCACGGTGGAACTCGCGCTGGACCGGCGGGCGTTCGCCTACTACGACATCGTCCAGGGCGGCTGGACGGTCGCCGGCGGCGACTACCGCATCCAGGTCGGCCGGAACGCGGTGGACATCGCGGCGGAGACGTCGCTGACCCTCGCGGGCGACGCGATCGTCCGACCGCTGTCGCTGGACTCCACAGTGAACGACTGGTTCAGCCACCCTGTCGTCGGCCCCGAGCTCATGGGCCGACTCGCCCAGGGCATGCCCGAGCAGAGCCCCGAGGAGGCTGAGGAAAACGCGCGCATGATGCGCATGGTCGACTCGATGCCCATGCGCCAGTTCGTCGGCTTCATCGCTCACATCGTCACCACGGAGCATCTCGAGGCACTCATCGGCCTGTCTCACGAGGGCTGACGCTCCCAGCCCGATGCCCGACGGTCCCGCGAAGGCGAGGGGCCGCCGGGCATCGGGCTTTTCCGCACCGCCGGGCAGTGCCGCCTCTAGAAAATGTGTATTGCTTACGTTAAATATGTCGTCACCTCGTGGTCGCGACCCACGGCACCGCCGTCGAGGCGTCCCCTCCGGCTGCTTCGACCCCGTCATCAGGAGACACGCGTGGCATCGAGACCGACCGCACACCCGCCGACCCACCGACGCTCCCCCGGCCGCCTCGCGGCCGTGGCGGGCCTGCTCACCCTGGCCCTGGCCGCCAGCGCGTGCGGAGGAGACGGCAGCGGCAAAGCAGGCGGCGGCAACACCGCCCCCGCCAAATCGGGCGGCACGCTGACCATGCTGGCCGTCCAGGACTCCGCGTCGCTCGACCCCTTCCGGGTGTCCAACGTCGCGCTGGCGGACGAGCCGCGTATGGCCGCGCTGTACGACCCGCTGTTCGTCATCGACCCGAAGACCAGGAGCGTCACGCCGCACCTGGGCGAGTCGCTGACCACCGCCGACAACGGCGCCACCTGGACGATGAAGCTGCGTCCCGGAGTCGTGTTCAGCGACGGGACCCCGTTCGACGCCGCGGCGGTCAAGCTCAACTACGACACACACGCCAACCCCGCGACGCGTTCGGTGCACATCGCCGTCGCCATCGGCATGAAGACCGAGGTCGTGGACGGCCTCACCCTCAAGCTGACCCCGCTGGGCGCCCCGAACCCCAACCTGGACCGCGCGATCGCCTCCGAACTGACCTACATCATGGCGCCGTCGGCGATCGCCAAGGGGCCTGACACGTACGGCGCCGAACCGATCGGCGCGGGCCCGTTCGTCCTCAAGGCCTGGACGCGCGCTTCCGAACAGGACTTCGACCGGAACCCCACCTACTGGCAGAAGGACAAGGGCCTGCCCAAGCTGGACCGGCTCGTCATCAAGAACGTGCCCGACATCAAGCAGCAGTTCAACACGGTCAAGGCCGGCCAGGCCGACCTTTTCCTCAGCTCCGACGGACGCGTCCTCGACCAGGCCCGCAAGGACCTGAACCTCGCCGAGTTCAAGACCGACGGCGGGCAGATCGTGCAGTTCAACCTGCGCAAGCCGCCGTTCGACGACCTGCGCGCCCGCAAGGCACTCACCCTGGCGCTGGACCCGGCGGACATCCCGAAGACCCTCAACAACGGGTACGTGCCCGCCAAGAGCGTCTTCACCGCCGCGGGGCCGTTCGCCGACCCGGCGGTCGTCCAGCCGGCGCAGAACAAGGCCGAGGCGCAGCGCCTGCTCGACGAACTCGCCGCCGAGGGCAAGAAGGTCGACTTCGCCTACCTGGTGCCGCAGAACCCGTCGTCCATCGCGGTCGCGGAATTCATGCAGAGCCGCCTCAAGGAGTTCCAGAACATCTCGATGCGTATCGAGCCGCTGGAGATCGGCCAGTACATCGTCAAGTACGCCGTGCAACGCGACTACCAGGCCACCCTGACCCAGATCTGGGCCGTGGACCCGGAGCCGATGCTGTACAGCTACTGGCAGTCGCAGAGCCTGTTCAACCTGAGCGGCTGGAACAACCCGCAGGCCGACGCCGCCCTCGCCGCCGGGCGGGCGAGCACCGACCCGGCGGTCCGCAAGCAGGCCTACGCGGAGCTGCAGAAGGCGATCGTCGCGGACGTCCCGCTGTGGGCGTACGCCGAATCCGACACCGGCGTCGTGTACGGCTCGAAGGTGACGGGCATCGAGCACTACAACGCCGGCGTGTTCTTCATGGACCGGCTCGGCCTCAAGGCGTAGCGCGGGCCCGCGGCTTCCTCGGCGACGGCCGCGCCCCTCCGACGGAGGGGCGCGGCCTCAGCTGTGCCGGGCGGCACCGCTAGCGGCGGAAACCGACCCGGTCGAACAGGAGCACGCCGTCGCCGAGGACCTCGACGCCCGTCACCCGCGGCCCGAACACCACGTCGTTCACCGCCTCTTGGTAGACCCAGAACGGCAGGTCCTTGTTGAGCTGCACCTGGGCCCGCAGATAGGCGTCGTAGCGCTGATCGGTCTGCGTGGTCAGGCGGGCCGCGTTCATCGCCTCGGTGACGACGGGGTTCGTGTAGCCGGTCAGGTTGGCGGGACTGCCCGGACGCAGGAAGTCGAACAGGTTCGGCTCGGGGTCGTTCATCCACAACGCCGACAGCGCCATGTCGAAGTCGCCGGCGATCAGCCGTCGGGTCAGCGTCGCCACGTCGACGCTCTCGGCGCGCATCGTGACGCCCGGGAATCGCTGGACCTGCTGCTGCATGTACAGCGTCTCCTCCTCGAGCGTTCCGGGCGTGCTCCCCGTCGTCATGAACGAAAAGACGAAGGGCCGCGTCCCCCCGGAGGTCAACCGGTCGAACGCCGCGCGCGCCTTCTCCGGGTCGTTCTCGCGCGGCGCGAGCTGGATGTTCGCCAGTGGGGACGTGGAGTCGAAGATCCCGTGGGCCGGCGTGCCGGCGCCCTGGTGGAACCGGTCGTTGATCTCGTTCGCGCTCATGCTGTCCACCACCGCCTGGCGGGCGGCGGGGTCGTTGAACGGGGCCTTGCGGGTGTTGAACACCACCATGAGCCCACCGTTGAGGTTGAGGCTGACCAGTCCGAGACCCGCCTTCTTGGCCGCCTTCTCGACGGCGGGGTCCGTGACCTCACCGAGGTCGGCGTCGCCCGCGTCGATCGCGTCCGGGACGGTCCGCCCGGGGAGCTGGACCTGTGCGTCGATCTCGTCGAGGTAGGGCCGCCCGGGCTGCCAGTACCGGGGGTTCCGCCGCAGGGTCAGGCTCTTGCCGGGGTCGCGTCCCGCGAGGACGAAGGGACCGGCGCCGACCGGGTGGGTGCGCAGCGCGGTCAGGTCGCCGAGTGCTCGCGGCGAGGCGATGTAGTTCAGACCGCTGGCGACGGCACGATCGAAGTTCGCGTTCGGGGAAGGTAGTTCGATGACGAGGTGCAGTGCGTCGGAGACGGTGAGCTTGAGGCCGACCGCACCGGCGGCGTAGGCCGATCCTGTCTTCGGGTCGGCGTGCAGCTCCCAGTTCGCCTTGACGGCCGCGGCGTCGAACGGCGCGCCGTCCGAGAACTCCACGCCCGGCCGCAGGGTCAGTGTCCACACGCGCGCCGTGTTGTCCGGCGTGAGGCTCTCGGCGAGATGCGGGCGCACAGCGCCGGTGGTGGGGTCGGACCAGACCAACGGGTCGTAGATCGCCGAGAGCAGGTTGCCCCAGGCGACGGCGAAGTTCGAAGCGGTGAACGGATCGAGCGCCGGAGGGTCGGCGATCAGCGCGAGACGCAGCGCACCGCCGGACGTCGGTGTGCCGAAGGCGTTCGGGGTGCCGGTGTCTCCGGACCCGCAGGCCGCGACCGAGACCAGCACGGCCGCCGACACCAGGGCCCTGCCGCGCGGGAGCCTCCTGCGGCCCGCGCGGGTGACGCCGTTCAGGTGTCGCGTACCAAAGCGTGAGAACACGTGACTGAGACCATTCGATACGGCGGCGACACGCGCGTGCCGCCGCTCCGGGCGCGGCCGGAACGGCCGAGCTGTGGCTGTCGTGGGCGAGCCGCGGCGCGGATGAAACCTGTTCCACTACGGTTTTCTCGTGCCGAACACCGAACCCGCCGCCAAGGCGCCCGGACCCCGCCGCCGCTATCCCAAGGGCGAGGCCCGGCGCGCGCAGATCCTGCGCACCGCGCTGGAGGTGTTCGCGGTCGAGGGCGACCGCAAAGCGTCGCTACGCCAGATCGCCGACCGTGTGGGTCTGACCGCGACCGGGCTGACGCATTACTTCGGGACGCGCGAAGAACTGTTCCTCGCCGTGATCGACGAGCGGGACCGTGAGTCCACGGAGGCCGCCGAAGGGGTGTCCGACTCTCTGGAGGCGGTCGTCCGCACCGTCGAGCACAACATGGGGGTCCCCGGCCTGGTGCGGCTGTACGTGGCGATGACCGCCGCGGCCGCGGATCCGGGGCATCGGGCCGGCCCGTACTTCGCCCGCCGCTACGCGGGCCTGCACGAGGCGCTGAGCCGCGGCCTCGAGGCGATGCAGGCGGACGGCCGGGCTCGCGCCGACATCGGCGCGGACGAGCTTTCACGGCTGGTCATCGCTGCGATAGACGGCCTCCAGATGCAGTGGCTGGTCGACCCGAGCGTGGACATGCTCCGGGTCGTGGACGGGCTGGTCACGATGATCACGAGCCCCGGCTCAGGCTGACGCCGGCACCACAAGGCGGCACCGATGTGCCACACGCCTGACTGGAACGATTCATTCCGCGGCTCGGACGCGCAGCTTAGATGCAAAAGCAGAAGAGCGCCAGGTTTCTTCGCCAGGCCGCCAATCGAGGGGACCACGCCTTGCCCAAGGCAGGATTTTCGCCTACCGTCACGCCAATCGAAACGTTTCAATCTCGTTTCCTGACACTCGCACGACGACCGCACGCGCCGCATCGCCCGATGCCGAGGAGCACTACATGACGGAATCGCCCACGCCGACGCTCGCCGTCGCCCCCGTGACGTTCGAGCACACGGGCGAGGCCCTGGGCATCGGCCTGCCGCGGCCCCGGCTGTCCTGGGTCTCCGACACAGGCACACCGGACTGGCGGCAGCACGCCTACGAGCTCCAGCTCATCGCCGCCGACGGCACGCCCGGAGAGTCGGTCGTCCAGCGATCGGACGCGTCGGTTCTGGTGCCGTGGCCGTTCGCGGACCTCGTCTCCCGTCAGCGGGTCGGCGTGCGCGTGCGGGTCGCCGGGGCGGACGCGCACCAAGCCTGGTCACCGTGGAGCGACACTGCCTGGGCCGAGGCCGGCCTGCTCGAAGAAGCCGACTGGAGCGCGCGGTTCGTCACGCCGGACTGGACCGAGGACACCTCGCGCGACAACCCGTGCCCGGTCCTGAAGCGCCGCTTCGATGTCGACGGCCCGGTGCGATCCGCTCGCCTCTACGCCACGGCACTCGGCCTTTACGAGGCCGAGCTCAACGGCGTGCGGGTAGGCGACACCGTACTGGCGCCGGGATGGACCCCGTACGGCCAGCGCCTGCGCTACCAGACCTACGACGTCACTGATCTGCTGCGCACTGGCCCGAACGAGCTGACCGTCACCCTCGCCGACGGCTGGTACCGCGGCCGACTCGGCTTCGAGGGCAAGCGCGCGCTGTACGGCGAACGGCTCGCCCTGCTCGCCCAGCTGGAGATCACCCACGAGGACGGCACCGTCGTGGTCGTCGTCACCGGCGAGGACGGCAGCTGGCAGGCCGCGCACGGCCCCGTCCGCCGCGCGAGCCTGTACGACGGCGAGACCTACGACGCGCGGGTCAGCCCGGACTCCTGGCGGGGCGTCCGGGCTGAGGCGTACGACCTGGCCCGGCTGTCCGCCCCGGTGGGCCCGCCGGTCCGCCCCACCGAAGAGCTCGCGCCGGTAGTGGTGACCACCTCCCCGTCCGGCAAGACCATCGTCGACTTCGGCCAGAACCTCGTGGGGTGGCTGGGGGTGACCGTCGACGGCGAGGCCGGCCAGGAGCTCGTGCTGCGCCACGCCGAGGTGCTCCAGGACGGCGAGCTGGCCACCGAACCGTTGCGCACCGCCGAGGCCACCGACCGGTACATCCTGCGCGGCGGAGGCGCGGAGACCTGGGAGCCGCGCTTCACCTTCCACGGCTTCCGTTACGCCGAAATCACCGGCTGGCCGGGCGACTTCGACCCGGCCCACGTGCGTGCCGTCGTGGTCCACTCGGACATGGCCCGCACAGGCCGGTTCACCTGCTCGGACGACCTGGTCAACCGCCTCCACGAAAACGCCGTGTGGAGCATGCGCGGCAACTTCGTCGACGTGCCCACGGACTGCCCGCAGCGCGACGAGCGCCTGGGGTGGACCGGCGACATCCAGGCCTTCGCCCCCACCGCCTGCCAGTTGTACGACAGCGCCGGGTTCCTCGCGTCGTGGCTCGCCGACCTCGCCGTGGAGCAGGGCGCGGACGGCACCGTCCCGTTCATCGTCCCCAAAGCCGCGGCGTCCGGCTCGGACCTGCCCACCGCGGCGTGGGGCGACGCGGCCACGATCGTGCCGTGGACGCTCTACCTCCGGTACGGCGACGCGGGCGTGCTCGACGCCCAGTTCGACAGCATGCGCGCCTGGGTCGACAAGGTCGCGGAGCTGGCCGGGCCGGACCTGCTGTGGAACTCCGGCTTCCAGTTCGGCGACTGGCTCGACCCGACCGCACCCCCGGAGCAGCCGCAGGCCGGCAAGACCCCGCCGGACGTCGTCGCCACCGCGTACTTCGCGCGCTCGGCTCAGATCGTCGCCGACGCCGCGGAAATCCTCGGCAGGGAGAAGGAGGCGGCGCACTACGCCGACCTGGCCGCCCGGGTCCGTGCCGCGTTCCAGGCCGAGTACACGACCGCCAACGGGCGGGTGATCCCCGACGCGCAGACCGCCTACGCGCTCGCCCTGCAGTTCGGTCTGCTCCCCCGCGAGGAACAGCGCGTCCGCGCCGCCGATCGGCTCGCCGCCCTGCTCCGCGAGAACGGCTACCGCATCGGCACCGGGTTCGTGGGCACGCCGCTGATGTGCGACGCGCTGGCGGACCACGGGCACCTGGACGCCGCGTACCGCCTGCTGCTCCAGCAGGAATGCCCGTCCTGGCTCTACACCGTCGTCCAGGGCGGCACGACCATCTGGGAGCGCTGGGACAGCCTGCGTCCCGACGGGACCCTCAACTCCAGCGGCATGACCTCGTTCAACCACTACGCCCTCGGCGCGGTCGTCGACTGGCTCTACCGCACCGTCGCGGGCCTGGACGCGGCCGAACCCGGTTACCGACGCCTCCGGATCGCCCCGCGGCCCGGTGGCGGCCTCACCCACGCGAGCGCCGAACTGCGCACCCCCTATGGACCCGCGTCGGTGGCGTGGCGCCGCGACGGGGACTCTGTGACCGTCGAAGCCGACGTTCCGCCGAACACCACGGCCGACGTCCAACTCCCCGACGGCCAGCCGATGGTCACCGTGGGATCCGGGCAGCACACCTGGACGGTCGCCCTGCCCGAATACGCCGCTCGAGCGCCGCTCACCGTGGACACCCCGATGTCCGAAATGCTCGACCACCCGCAAGCCATGGAGATCCTGCGCGAGACCCTGACCCGCCACTGGCCGGAGGCTGCTGCCCACATGGACACCGAGTCCACCGGCGGCGCCGGGTACGCCGAGGTCAGCCCCCGACAACTCGCCGGGTTCTTCGCCGAAGGCGACGCCTGGCTCGCGGAACTCGAACAGCGGCTGGCCGAGATCTGAGCGAGGCAACCCAACCGGACCCGGTACAGGACCGGGAGCCGGCGCGCTGTGTGCGCCGCGCTCCCGGCCCATATCCCCCACCGGAGCACAGCACGCCACAGGCAAGCCGACTGTCGAAGGAGGACCGCTGGACCCCCGATACCGCCACATCGCGGCGCTGGGCAGTTCGTTCGCGGCAGGCCCGGGCATCGAGCCGACCGCCAACAAGGCGGCAGCGCGTTCCGCAGGGAACTACCCGCGCCTGCTCGCCCGGCGGTTGGGCGCACGGCTGACAGACCTCACAGTGTCCGGAGCCACTACGGCGACGGTCCCCGAGGACGCCGATCTCGTCACCATCACGGTCGGCGGCAACGATCTGAACTACGCAAGCGCCATGTTCGCCGCCGGCTTCGCCGGGCGTCTGTCCACCCGCCGCTGGACGAGGCCGTTGCGCGCGGTGCTGCCCACGGCAACCGTGCCCGAACCCACGGAGGAGGACCTCGACCGAGCTGCGGCGGCCCTCGTCCGCGTCGTCATCGGGGCCCGGGATCGCGCTCCTGGAGCCCGCGTCCTTCTCGTCGACTACCTCACGGTTCTCGGGCCGGACACCCGCCCCGGCCCGAATGTGCCCCTGCCCCAGGAGTCCCTCGCGAAGCTGCGCGCCCTCGGGCACCAGGTCGACCGTCTCTTCGCCCTCGCCGCCGAACGCACGGCAGCGGAGCTGGTTCCGATCAGCTCGCTCAGCCGGGACCACACGCTGGGGTCGTCCGAACCGTGGGTCACAGGCTTCCCTCCCCGGCTCCGCGATCTCCGAAGGATCGCGCCGTTCCACCCGAACGCCCATGGCATGCACGCTGTCGCCGACGCCATCGTGCGGCACCTGGACACGCCCCGCAGCGCACCTGGCCAGCTGTAAGTCCCCCGGAGCCTGCTCGCTCCCGGCTGGCGGAGTCGAGCGCTACGAAGTCACCTATTTCGACAAGCCACGTGCGCGCACCGACGCCTCTGGCGCCCGGTACACCTTCGACTACGACACCGAACTGCGCCTGTCCTCGGTTCGCGCGCCGGACGGCAGCACCTGGACGTACACGTACGACGCGGTCGGGCGCCTGATCGGCGAGTGCGACTTCAACGGCCGTGCTCAGCACTACGTCCTGGACGCCGCGGGACAGCTTGCCTCCCGGTTCGACGCGGCCGGCGGCCGACTCGACTTCGAGCGCGACCCCATAGGCCGCCTCATCCGCGAAACCGACGTGTCGACCGGGCAGTCCACGATGTTCACCTACGACGTCTCGGGGCGGCTCACGGCCGCCTCCAACCCGGACGCCGAGCTGGCCTTCGAACACGATGCACGCGGTCGAGTCACCGCCGAGATCGTCAACGGCCGCCGCGTTGACACGCGTTACGACGCCGCGGGCCGCCGCGTGCGCCGGGAGAACCCGTCCGGCCATATCAGCACCTGGGACTACGACGCCTGCGGCCGGGTACGCGAACTCGTCGGATCCGGACACGCGGTCCGATTCGGATACGACGCGCTGGGACGAGAGACATCCCGGAAGTTCGGCGACGGCGTGGTACTCGCGCAGGAATGGGACACGGCGGGGCGGCTGAGCGCACAGATACTGCGCCGCGACGCACCGATGGACCCGGTCACCGCCGCTTTGAGCCCAGAGGCCGGCGCGCGGGAACTCCACCGCCGCACCTTCACCTACCGGGAGGACGGTATCCCGGTCGTGGTCGACGACTCCGAACTCGGGCGCGCGACTTTCGCCCTCGATCCGGTGGGCCGGGTCACGGGAGTGGACGGCCGGTCATGGCGTGAACGCTACGCGTACGACGCGCTCGGCAACCTCACGCACGCCGAAGCCACCGGTGACGGCGCCGAACTCGACGAGTCGCTCAGTGGCGCACGGCAGTTCCGCGGCACTCTGCCGCGCCGCGCCGGCCGCACCGTCTATGAGCACGACGCCCAAGGGCGCTTGGTGCGTCGGTCCTCCAAGACACTGTCCGGGAAGACCCGGACCTGGACGTTCACCTGGAGCGCGAGCGATCGGCTGACCTCGGCGGTCGACGACCGCGGACGGGTCTGGACCTACCAGTACGACCCGTTGGGACGCCGGATCGCCAAGCAGTGCCACACACCCGACGGCGAGGCGCTGGACCGCATCGACTTCGTGTGGGACGGGGTCCACCTCATCGAGCAGATCACAGCGGACGGCAGGGCGCTGAGCTGGGACCACCGCCCGGGCACCTGGGACGTGGTCGGACAGACACGGACGGCACGCATCGATGCGGACGGTGAACAGGGCCGCATCGACCGCGAGTTCCACGCCATCGTCAGCGACCTCACCGGCGCGCCCACGCGCATGCTGGACTCGGACGGGGCAAGCGTCTGGCGTCGCGGGCCGGGCCTGTGGGGCGGCGGTCAGTCCGGACCTCCGCTCGGCTTCCCCGGACAGTACCGGGATGCCGAGACGGGCCTGTTCGACAATCTGCACCGCCCCTACGACCCGGCGTCGGCGCCTACGTCGCACCCGACCCGTTCGGACTGTGGGCCGCCCCCAATCACCACGCCTACGTCGCCAACCCCATGGTGTGGGTCGACCCTCTCGGGCTGGCCGCGTCAAACTACGCACTCGGCGACAAGGGCAACCCGTACCCCACCCGTCAACAGGCGATGGACGCTGCCTACGACATGGCGGGCGTGCGGCCCGGAGCAACGCCCGACGCGGAATGGCAGGTCGTGGGAGACATCACCAAGAAGAACACGCCCGGCTACTTCTACTCGTCCAAGCCCGAACACTGGGGAACGTTCCAGCAATTCGAAACGCCGAACGGCTCACGGGTCGTCGTCGAGCACACCGACGACCCGGCCGGCCCGCACTTCCACGCGGGTCAGCCCAAAAATGACGCTACCCGGCAGGGGGTCAACTTCGGATGGGACAACTCGCAAGCGGCATTTAATGGCTCATATCCAGACGGTACTACCCACGAGGCACCCTTTGAGAGGTATGGCAAGATCGACAAACCGTGGGGCGGCGACCACCACCTCTTCTATGACTAGGGGCTGATCATGACCGACATGTCGCTTCTGGCGGCGGCCGGCCTCACCGTGATCGGCCCCGCCGAGGACGGCACGCTGCCGACGGCGGAAGTGGCGTGGCGGTTGCTCACCGGAATCTCGGTGGAACCGACCTTGGTGGTACCCGACGACGGGCCCGACCGCGACACCGTGGTCGACGCCGCGTGGCTGCGGCTGGCACGAGAGGCGGAACTGCTCGATGAGCACGGCGAGTTCCTACTCGCGGTGCCGGGTGCCGGGGCCTCCGGCTGGGCACACGTTCGGTGGACCCCGGCCGCGCGGCTGGCCGAAAACCTGACGAGAACGAGCGGGCTGCACAGGTACCCGGAGTTCCTCGCCATGTCCCTCGACAGCCGGGTCGTGTGCGGCGCGACCGACGAGGAGGACGGGATCTGGATCGTCCGCGCGCAGGTGCCTCCCCAGTGGACCCGTCCGCAAGAACCGCATCCGGACGCGATCGCCATGGCCGGCATGACGCTCCGCGAGCGTGTGGAGTTCCTGCGTCGCCGATCCGGGCAGACCGAGTGATCACACCGGGTTCAGAGGTGGAGCCGGTTGCCTCCGGCCGCCTCGGAGACGGCGGTAGTGATACCTGTGGGTGCCGAGAACTTCATCCGCGCAGGTAGGAGCCTCTGCAGCGGCTGCGCTCGGATGATCCGGCCGACCTGGATCACGGGCATCGTCACGGCTGCGGCAACATCATCCGTGCTGCTTCGACTCACCTACCTCGCCGTCACGAACGCGTTCGCCGCGCTGCGGCTGCTGCCGATGAGCGCCCGCGACAAGGACGCCGAAATCCTCGCCCTCCACCATCAGCTCACCGTCCTCGAACGCCGGCTCGGAGAGCGGCGGGTACGGTTCACCCCGGCTGACCGGGCATGGCTCGCCGCGCCGCTGCACCCGGAGCCGCGCGACGCACTCCGCGGGATGCGCCTGACCGTCCACCCCGACACGGTGCTCCGCTGGCACCGTGACCTTGTGCGCCGCCGGCACGCGGCGGCGTCCCGCACCAAGCGGCCCGGACGCCCGCCCACCGTCCTGACCGCAGTGCGCACGCCCCGCACGAACGGGGGGATGGAGCACTGGGTCCGCACCCGCCGCCACGAACTCCTCGACCGCACACTGATCTGGAACCAGCGTCATCTACTCCACGCGCTGCGCGAGTTCGAACGGCACTACAACGGGCACCGACCGCACCGGGCACTCCACCAGGCGGCGCCGCTGCAGCCAGCCCCCGAACCGATCACCGACCCCGACGAACTCCAGCGGTTGCGAGACTTACTTACGTTCCCGGCGCCACTCGACCGAATGCGCCGACACCGAGTCCTCGGAGGGCCACTCAACGAGTATCAGTCAGCTGCATAAGACCGCAGGTCCAGCCCGGTGCCGAGTTTTCGACCAGGACAGGGAGACATGCCGCCCGGTCAGGTAGCGGGCCCTGCGGTCGGCATGCTCAAGCCTGTAGGGCTGTGGTTAGTGGCACCAGTCGGCGCAGGGCACGACGTCGAAGCCTCGGCTGGGAAACACGGTGTCCATGAAGAAGTCGTGCATCGCCGCGTCGCCGTCGGCGCAACCGTCGCGCAGCACGGTCACCTGGTAGCCGCGGTCCGCAGCGTCGTATGCCGTCGCGGTGACCATGGCGCTGGTGGCGACTCCGGCGATCGCGAGCGAGTCGACGCGGCGTGCTCGAAGCACGAAGTCGAGGTCCGTGCCGGCGAAGGCGCTGGCGCGGCGCTTCATGACGACGACGTCCTCGGCGGCGACGGGCAGGGCTATCTCGGTGGCGGGCGATCCGGCGTGGAACGTGTCCCCGGCTTCGTAGAAGGACCTCAGGAGTGCGCTGTCCGGCGGCAGGTCGGCCCCGTTGGGCCGGAAGCCGAATTGGACGAACACGACGAGCGCGCCGGCGGCGCGGGCACGCGGGAGCAGCTCGGTGAGCTGCGGCATGACGCCTTGGGCGAACGGGTAGTTGCTGGTGATGCCTTGCTGGACGTCGCCGATGATCAGTGCCGTGGTCATGCGGGGCCCCTTCGGTTCTTCTGTTGATCATCTCGACTCTAACCTCGCGGCCCGGTGTGCAGGCGGTTCCGCCGCTCCCGCGCGTCGGCGGCCTGCTCCAGGGGGACGACCGCACAGACGCGGGTGGGCAGTTCGTCGGCGGTGTGGATATCCGCAGGTGAACCGGGTGTGTGGGAGTACTACTTCGCCGCCCACCCTCACGAGGCCGTCAACCGACGCCGTGGCACCCCCGGAGACGCGTCCACTCCCTCGAGGAGGAAGAGTCGCGCGGAGGCACATGCGTCGCGGGGTCCCTCATGCTGCCATCCGGATCCCCTCACGGGGGCGTGGACCCGGACAGAGTGCGGGTGGCGATCTTGTTGGACCGCTTCATTGTTGGGCCAGTCGGTGCTCGGTGAGGCTGGCACGCATGACGACTTCCTTGGACGACCTGGCGGACAAGGCACTGCGCGGCGAGACCCCCTCCCGCGAGGAGGCGCTGGCCGTGCTCGCCGGCCCGGACGAACTCCTCGACGTGGTGGCCGCCGGGGCCCGGGTACGGCGGCACTTCTTCGGCCGGCGGGTGAAGCTCAACACGATCATCAACATGAAGAGCGGGCTGTGCCCGGAGGACTGCTCCTACTGTTCGCAGCGCCTCGGCTCGTCGGCCGAGATCCTCAAGTACTCGTGGATCACCCCGGAGGAGGCCGCCGAGACCGCCGGTCAGGCGGTGCGGGCGGGCGCCAAGCGGGTGTGCCTGGTGGCCAGCGGACGCGGCCCGGGCGACCGGGACATCACCCGGATCGAGGACACCATCGCGGCCGTGAAGGCGGACAGCCCGGACGTCGAGGTCTGTGTGTGCCTGGGCCTGCTGGCCGACGGCCAGGCGGAGCGACTGGCGGCGGCGGGGGCGCACGCGTACAGCCACAACCTCAATACCAGCGAGGCCCGCTATTCGGAGATCTGCTCGACGCACACGTTCGCCGACCGCACGGACACCCTCCGCCGGGCCGGCCACGCAGGCCTCTCCCCTTGCTCCGGGGCGATCCTCGGAATGGGGGAGAGCGACGACGACATCGTCGATCTGGCCTTCGCGCTCAAGGAGTTGGATCCGGACTCGGTGCCGGTCAACTTCCTCATCCCGTTCAAGGGCACACCGCTCGCGGACAACTGGGAGCTGACGCCGGAGCGTTGCCTGCGGATCCTGGCGTTGTTCCGCTTCGTGTTCCCCGACGTCGAGGTGCGGCTGGCCGGCGGACGGGAGATCCACCTGCGCGGCCTGCAGTCGCTCGCGCTGCACCTGGCCAACTCGATGTTCCTCGGCGACTACCTGACCAGCGAGGGCCAACCGGGCGCGGACGACCGGCAGATGATCGCCGACGCGGGCTTCGTGATCGAGGGCGCCGACGAGCGGACGCTGCCGGACGCCCGCCACGACCTGGTCGCGATCCGGCGCCGGGGTGCGGGCAGCGACCTGCCGGCCAACGCATGAGGGCCGCCGAGCTGCTCGACCTGAACCGCGAGCACGTGTGGCATCCGTACGCGCCGATGCCCGGGACGTCCCGGCCGCGACTCGTCGAGTCGGCTCCGGTGCACGTCTTCGCCCGGCCGAACCCGTCGACGGTGTCAGGGAGTTGATCGACGGGATGTCGTCGTGGTGGGCGGCGGTGCACGGCTACGCGCACCCGGTGATCGACGCGGCCGTCCGCGACCAGATGGGGCGGATGAGCCACGTCATGTTCGGCGGGCCGACCCACGAGCCGGCGATCCGGCTCGCGAACACGCTGCTGGAGATGGCATCGCCCGCCACTTGATCCCGTTGTCGACCGGGAAGCGCACCGCGCCACTTGGCATCGGTCGTGTCCGACGGGTACACGCGTGCCCGGATCGGCCGCCGTCCGCGTTCCCGTGCATGTTCGCGAGGCAGTCACGCTCACGGTTGGACTCGCCCGCCGCGACCGCGTACCACCGTGGCAACAGGGCCTCCGAAAATGCGGTGTTGGCCTGCGAGCTGCGCCGGAGCAGCGGCCCCTCCAGCACCGCGAACAGGTCCGCTTGCAGTTTGGGCCTGGCCTCGGTCCGCAACGCAGCCAGTTTCACAGTCCCGGCGCCGGCCGTCATCTCGCATGTGCCACGCCAGTGACCTTCACTCGGATCGCCCGTCGGCACGCTGTCGTAGCTGTGAGGGAGGATCCCGGCAGCTATCGAACGCTACGGCGGCGACCACCCGCCGATGACCCACTGTCGAAAGGGAGAAGCGTGTTTCTCGAATCGCCCGCCGTGAACTGGGATGCCGTGCCGGTTGAGGAGGCGCTGGAGCAGTACGACATGGCCGAAGCGAGCAACCGCGACAGCTGGGATGTCGACGAGTATTTCGGTGAGGAACCCGAGCATTTCTACGTCCACCGCGGCGACCTGACGATCGACGGTGCACTGGCACTGGGCAACGCGCCCGGCGAGGACGAGGACACGGTCTACGTCATCGACGGCGACCTGACCGTCAACGGTCCCATCACCTTTTGCAACGCGGACGTCTACACGACGCTCTACGTAACCGGCTCGGTCGTGGCACAGGATCTGGTGTGTCTCTGGGACAGTTTGCTGTTCGTCGACCGGTCTTTGACCGTCCGGAACCTTCTCGCGACGTCGCTGTACGACCCGGCCGCCCTCGTCGTCAAGGGGCCGGTGTCTGCCCATACCTGGCTTGAGATGGGCGGCCGGGGCTGTATCTACTTCGCCGACAAACCCGCGACCGACACCTGTATTCGCGGGCACCTGAACGAGTACGCCGAGGGAGCCAATGCCGATGTCTACCTCGACGGGGAAGCCAAGGTCGCCGGCGTGGCGGAGGCGGTCCTCCCTGAGTTCCTCTACGAGGACAGATTCTGCAAAAACCTGGAGATCCTGGAGGCGGTGCATGAGGGCAGGCCCGTCCTGCGGTAGGCACCCGCCCGGGCGCGCTGTTGTGTTCGGTTCGGGGTTCCCGCGAGCGCGTGGACCCCGAACCGACGAAGCCGACGGCACCGTCGGCTTTGTCCGCCGCCGCCACGCGGCCGCCTCCCGCCCGAAACGACCCGGACGCCCACCGACGGTCCGCTCCGTCCGCGTCCTCGTGACGAGATCCTCGCCGACACCGGCATCCGCACCGTCTTGACCGCCGTGCACACCCCTCGCATGAACGCGGTCATGGAGCGCTGGGTCCGCACCTGCCGCCACGAACTCCTCGACCGAACGTTGCTCCGGGACGAGCAACACCCGCGCCACACCCTCCGCGAGTTCAAGCAGCACCACAACACCCACCGACCCCACGAGGCATTGCGGCAGGCAGCGCCCCTGCGCCCAGCACCCGAACCAATCACCGACCCCGAACGAATCACCCGCCTGGACATACGCCGACACGACCGACTCGGCGGAGTCATCCACGAGTACCGGCACGCCGCTTGACCTGGCCGGATGACATATTCGGCAGGCGCAATCAGCTGCCTACCCGCGGAAGTGAAAGGAGACCGCGGGCCACGGCGAGGCCGTACGCGCTGAGGGTGTACGCGTCGGTGACGACGCCGTCGACCAGCAGGTCCCGGAACTCCGCGGCGGCGAGCAGGCGGAAGCCGGAGATGCCCTCCTCGCGGGCCTCGACCTCGGGGTGGACCGGGAGTGCCGCGGCATCAATCCGCGCGAGGTAGAGCTCGTCGTGGCCGGCACGCATGCCGCTGTCCGCCGACATCGCGCCCAGGTAGACCAGCTCGTCGGCCTCGCAGCCGAGCTCCTCGCGCAGTTCACGGCCGGCCGTGGTCCTGCCGTCCTCGCCGAACGCACCGAAGCCGCGGGGGATTTCCCACCGCCAATCCCGTTCGGCGTGGCGGAAGTGGCGCAGCAGAACGATCCGGCCGTCGGTCAGCACCGGAAGGACGGCTGCCCCGACGGCACCGGGGTCGGACACCAAGCGGATGTAGGTGCCGGTGCGCCCGGAGGGGAACCGCACGGCGTCCCGCACCAGGCGGAAGTACGGATCGTGGTAGACCACGCCGATGTCGCCGCCTTCTTCCGGAAAGCCGAAAGCGACTAGTGCCTCGGAGGTCTCGTGGGACACGCGGGCCTGGTCCTCCGGGTCCGGCAGGATCTCGATCTCCGCGCCGGCCGGGTTGGCGAACATCTCGGGGCGCGCGTCGCGGAGGACCTCATAGGCAGCGAGACGGGCTGCCTTGCGTCGGGCGCGGGCGGCGTCGTCGACATCCGCGATCTCGTCGGTCGGGTCGGATGCGTTCATGGCGTTCCCCTCGCGAGCGGCAGGTGTTCCGTTTCACAGGTACAACGCGAGCGGCAGGCGGTTGATGCGGCTGGTGACGTCGGCTCGGTCGCGCATCACCTGCTGGTAGTGCGCGTGCAGCGTTTCGACGATGTCGAAGGAACCGGCCCCGTCCGGGCCGACGCACTGACGGCTGCCGCTCAAGAGCGCGCGTCCGGTCTGCACCATCGCCGCGTCCGAGACATACCACAGCGGTACAGCGACGGCTCCCGCGCCTGCGGCAATCAGCGAGCGCATGAACCCGCCCACGTCGCCACCCGGCGAGCCGATCCCCTGACCCGCGACGCAGGCTCCGAAGATGGCCAGTTTGTTCCGTGGCAACCGAAATCGCAGGGCCAGGTCGAACTGCGTGAGGACATCGGTCTTGCCGACCCTCAGCAGGGGTTCGTGGACATCGCGGGAGCGCAGGTAGTAGCCGTGCCCGGCGTACACGAAGAACGCCGGTTCCCTGGCGGACAACCGCGCGATGCCGTCCCACCCGAGCTCCCACTGGTCCCGGATCCGCGCGGGATCCGGATCCCGCTCGCCGCCCGCGGGCGTCGCCCGGCCTTGGCGCACCTTGCCGGTCACGGCGACGTTCTCCGCCGACCAACCGTTCGCCAGGATCTCCTGTCCGGTCGCCTTCGCGTCGGTCACCAGCAGCGCGCCCAGGACGTCGTCTTTCTCGACGAGCTGGCGCTTGAGCAGGTGGCGTTGGCGCCCGATGAACATCCCGACGCTCACCGAGTGGGACAACGGGACCCGCGCCGCGAGCGGCTCGTTCCGCCCCGGCTCGAGCGCCACGTGGAGGGGGATCGCGAAAACGTGGTCGGTGGGGATCAGGGTTAGGTGGGACAGATCGGCACCTCGGCCGGCCGCCGCCCATACCGGCTCTACGAGGAGGTTCCAGATCGCCCTGCACGTGTCCTCGCCGGGGGCTCGGCGGCTCTTGTCCGCGAGATCCGCCGAGACACGCTCCACCAGGTCCGTGACTTCCGCGTAGGGCAGCGGCTCGAGCAGCCTCAGTCGGCCGTCCCGACACAGCAGGGTGCCGATACAGGCGCGCTGATCGGACGGGTCGGCGTACCGGAAGTACCGGGCCACGCAGGAACCGGGGTTGTTCAGTGTGTACTGGACAAGCCGGTGGGCGATGTCCTCGTCGTGGTCGATGGCGGGGATCGGGTGATCCACGAAGTACGCCTCGTAGTCGCTCTCCCGCGCTGAGAGCTCCTCTCGGATCTGCTGCTCCCGGTCCTCAGGGATCGACTCCATGGGGCCACGTCGGTCGCCGAAGTCGCTCCTGACTGCCATGCCGGCCTCCGGCTCGGCCTCGATCTCGCTCCCGGCCACGGTCTCCGCCGTTTCGTCGCCGACCGCCGGGAACACGTTCGACTCGGCGGGTGGCGGAAGCGGCGCCATGTGAGACGACCCCAGAAGATCGAGGAGCTCGCGTCCAGACGACTCCTCGACGAGCGAGAGCAGCGCCAGCAGGTTCGTCCGGGAGGTGTCCCCGGAAGCGGCGCGCTCGCCGATGGCCGCCAGGAACGCCGGGCGAACGTGCTGGGCATACATACGTTTGTAGAGCGGCAGGGCGATGGCTGTCCGAGCAGTCCGTGCCAACTCGAGGCGGATGCGGCCCACGTCTGCAGGACGGTCCTCCTCGGGGAGTTCGCGTGCCACCTTTGTGTAGGCGTCGACCGTGTACGCGTAGAAATCGATGTCCATGCAGCTCTGTCGGCCGGATCCGAGGGTGTCCTGGCCGATCTCGTCCAACAACCGCGACAGTTGCCCCAAACCTTCGGTGCCGCGGATGATCGTCGCGAGCCGCTGGCGCGCGATCCGCTTGCCCCGTACCCAGGGCGAATCCACCAGCGCCTCAAAGTGGGCCCGGGCGTTCGGACGATCGCGTTGGGCACGGTTCGTCATGGACTGGGCGATCCGATACTCGTCGCCAAGAGCCTTCGAGATCCGCAGGGACCGCTCGGTCGTCTCCAGCGACTCGGTATCGTGCCCGGCTTGACCCCAGGCTGTCGCCAGGTTGTGCAGGACGTTGGAGTAGCCGCGGAGAAACTCCCGATGGCGCGCGGAAGCCGGGAACGACTCGGCCACGAGGGGCGCGTCGACATCGATGCCGTTGGCGCGCCCGAGAGCGGCGGTTCGGGCACTGAGCGCTTGGTACGGCTCTATGAACAGCGCGGCGTCGTTGCGGTCGGCCGGCCGGGCCATCTGGTTGCGCTCCTCGTACCGTGCCCGCTCGTGGTTGCTCAGCAGGTCGGGCAGCACCCACCACAGGTCGGCAGCCTCGGCAAGCTCCACGGCGGTACCGAAGGACAGCCGAGCCTCGGTGTGGTTTCCGATGCGGTACTTGATGCGGCCCGCGCCGTCGAACCACCGGGACGCCACGTACCAGCGGAACGTCTCCTCGGGCGCCGCGCGGGGGCCGGCGGGCAGGGCCGCGAGCCGTTCGGCGTCCCGGCGCGATGCTTCGACCAGCCTTAGGCCGGTGAGCAGTTGGTAGTCCACGTCCGCCTGGACGATCTCGCACCAGTGGGCCCCGACCCGTAGCGCCAGGTCATGGGCCGTCGCGGAGGGCGCTGCTCGGTACGCTCCGGCCAACCGGAGCAGGCCCACCGCCTGCGCCTGGCGCATGGGCACGTCGAAGTCGGCGTCGAACCGGGTGACGATGTCCTGCGCGTCCACCATGGCGATGAACGTTTCGACCGCCTGGCCGGCGTCGCCTGCGCCGGGGAAGGTGTTCCGTCGTCCGTTCCCGTCCATGGCGTTCTCCTGTCCATGGTGCTTTCGGCAGTTGGAGAGATGTCGGGGTTCTTCGGTCACGGACCGCCGCCCGTGGTTGTAAGGCCTCGAGGCCGTGGGCGCAGCCGACGGTCGATGAGGCATCCGAGCAGCGCCCCGGCCGCTGTGCAGGGCGCGGTCAGCGCGGCGGGAACCGCCGCACCGGGGTCGTGCGGGCCCGCGGCTGCCGCCGTGAGCCAGGCGACGGCGGCACCGAGGACCCCCGCCGCGCACGAGTCGAGCCACGGGTAGGCGGCGGACGCCGCGGTGCCCGCGGCGGAGCGCAGGATCCACAGCGGCAGGACCAGGGCAATCGCGGCGAGGAACAGGATGAGCGGCGCTTGGAGCGGACCCGGGACCGGAACGCGGTAACCGAACGCCTGTATGGCCGTGAGGGCGGTGACCAAAGCGCCGAGCACCGAGGTCTGGACGATCCTCAAACGGTTGCGGTGGTCGGCCAACGCGCGCCCGGCGATCGCGGCCGCCATGGTCCGCGCCCCCTCTACGCGTTCGCGGGTCGCCTCCATGTGGATCCCGTCCGTCTCGAGCCGGTCGAGTAACAGCGCCACCCCTTCCAGCTCGGCCGCAGGCCAGGCGACACCCGGGCCGTGGCGATGCAGGGTCGGCTCGTACAGGCGCATGTCGGCCGCGCACGTCACGACGGTTCGGCTCAGCTCGCGCCGACGCGTGGTCATCCACATGAGCCCGTGCTCGCCGAACTGCATGCGGTCGAGGATCATCGCCGCGTTGCGCGCACGCTCCAGCGGGACCGGGCCTGCGGCTGTGTCGATCTCGTGGAGGAGTTCGGCCGCCTCCCGTTCGCAGCGCTCGGCCCAGGACCGGTAGGTCGGCACGGAGCGTGCGTACAGACGCCGTTCGTAGCGCAGCTTTGCGACCTGCAGGAGGTAGCGGGCGAGTGGACGGAGTCCGTGCTGGTCGGGGAGTGTCCACAGCCACGCGTTCAGCGTGCGCGTCTCCTGGACCGGCGCCAGGATGTACAGGTCGGTGACGGACACGACGTCGCCGTCCTGGGGCGGCGTCCAAACGCGGAAGTCCTCGGCGCTGACGTCGCAACCGGTCGACCACTCGCCGTCGGCTGGGCTGGACGCATGCTGCCGCACCGCGTCGGACTGGTCGGCCCAGCCCGCCGATTCGGGGCCGAACAGGGCTTGGTAAAGCCGGAATTCGTGCAAAGTCTCGCCGCGTTCCGGGGCCGGGCCTTCGGCGGTCAGCGCCTGCTCCCATTCATCACGGAGCCGCGGCCACTGAGCCAGGCCGGTGCCGTCGTCCGGCGGAGCCAGCAATATCACCACGCCGACGAAATCGTGCTCCACAAACACGAACCCGGACCCGAAACCACGTGACGCGGGCGCCGTCGCGGCCGACAGGATCATGAAACCGGTATCGTGTTCAGGGACTTCGGGGAACACCCCGCAAGGCCCGGGCAGCCCCCGAATCGTCTCGGTCATCCCCCAGCGCTGGGCCCCTGCCCACACCGCGGCCAGGTAGCGGGTATCCGAGGCGTCGGCACCAGTCGGTTTGGGGGCAAAACAGGCCAGCAGCAGCGCTGGTTTGACAAACGCCGGCATGTGCTAAGCCCGGTGCCGACTGGCAGGTCGAGGCCGGAGCATCCGCTCAACCCCGGCCTGGCGCGCCGTCGCCGGTACCGCCCGGCTGTGCAGGGCGGTCTTGCGGCGTCAGCTGCCGAATGAGCCGATCCGCCCGCTCTCGGAGCTCGTTAGGCAAACGCGTCAACTGCGGCCCGAGCTGCGCCCAGTCGCCGTCATCGCGCAGTGCCTGATCCGCGAGCCGCTGCAGTTCGGATACCGCAATATCGACCGCTACGGGGTCCCGGTCGATGACCGCGCCCTCAAGCGACTTCAGCGCGGCATCCGCGGCCGCCCAGTCGCCCTCGGCCAGTTCGAGATCGAACAGCTCCTCGACGCTACGTGAAACCCGCCCTGTGTCGATGATGTCCACACGAACCCCCTCCGTGTCCGCGCCGGGCCGCCCCACCCCCTGGGACACCGACGCGCCGACGTCACTCCGCAACCAAATCGTAGCCCTGCGCAATACCCCGCGCGGGTGAATTCCCCTTCCGGCCCACCGCCAGGGGTCGACGGCCCTCCCCATCCGGCGGGACACTCCTTGCAATGGCCGTTCTCTTGGGGAGAGTTCGGCGCCGGCGGGGGGACGTGCCGTGCACGGAGCAACCATTGCCGCGGTCGTCTTCGCTCTTATCGTGGGCGGATACCTCGCCGAAGCCCTTCGCAGTGCCATGGACTTCGCACTCGGCTGCGTCGAAATGATCGTCATCGCGATGTTCGTGCTCGGCGGCGTACTACTCCTCCTCCAGTACGTCGGTGTGCCCGTCTTTCACTGAACGCTGCGGCTCAGGAGGGGAGGTCCCAGAGGCTCGCTGAGCCGATGGAGCAGGCAGCGAGCTTCCACACCACCCGGCCCGGGAGTGCACGGCATGTGCGGCTACTCGGCCGCCCGAGCGGCGCTGCGGCGCGAGTTCGGCATCACTTCCGCTCCCGGCCTCGCGCCCGCCGCGCTGCCGCGCGGCGGGTAGCCGGACTGCGTCGCGGACGCTGTGTGCGTATGAGCTTAGGGAGGATGAAGAGTGCTGCACCGGTCCCGGCAGACGGCCTCGACGCCGGTGCCGTACGTCCCGCCCTCGCGGAACGCGAACTCGTCGATGCCCCGCACGTCACTGGTAGGCGGATCGGGGAGCGAACGGACTTCACGATGGATCTGACTCTGAGAACACGTTCTACACTGGCGGGCCGCACACGCTTCACAACGCGCGTCAACTCGGGGGTTTTCATGGCACGTTTGCGTTCCGCGGCGGTCTCCGCCGCCGTCACCGTCCTTCTACTCAGTGGGTGCAGCGAGTCGGACGCCTCGGATCCCCAGAAGGGGACCCAGTTGCCAAGCCTGCCTGGTGGGGTCGACGACCCAATCCCCTTGCCTGCCAAGAACGGCGCCACCTTGGAGAACTACAACAAGGTCACCACGGGCATGACGGAGGATCAGATGCTGGCGATCATGGGCCGGGACAACTGCGCTGTGATCTCGTCCGGCGACTTCGGCCCCGGATACCAGGGCGCGGGATGGCTGTGCAGCGGCGGGAACGGGCACGCGCAGTTCATCATCGACAACCAGAAGGTGGCGAGCAAGATGCAGATCGGTCTGCGATAGGCCAGCCAGCTTTGGCGACTTGCCCACAGCGGCGAGTTCGCGCCACTGGTCGACTCGATGCTCCGCGCCGAGATCCTGATGAAGGCGTTGGTGATCCACGCGCGGTTGGTCGCCGAGTACGGCGAGGACACCGAGCCAGAACGACCGGAAGGACCCCGTGACCGCACGCTCGCCCCGCAGCGCGCTCATAGCCCTGCTCATCATCGTTCTCGCCGTGGTCTCGCTCGTCGTCTGGAAGCACAACCGCGACGACAAGGCCGCCCACACGCCGCCGCCCACGAGGACGTGGAGCCCGCCGCCGGACTTTCCCGACGAGCGCCCCGACTTCGCCGCGAAGCTCCTCGCGCACCTGAAGGCCGGCGCCTACGGCGCGAGCATCGAGAGCGCCAGCGTCACCGAGGTGAGCGATT
This sequence comes from Yinghuangia seranimata, assembly GCF_029953285.1. Lineage (GTDB taxonomy): Bacteria > Actinomycetota > Actinomycetes > Streptomycetales > Streptomycetaceae > Yinghuangia > Yinghuangia seranimata. The sequence continues at coordinate 26,651 of NZ_JASAOI010000040.1, forward strand.
CCGGCACCTACCAGGCCACGGTTCGGTTGAACCTGGACTTCGACGTCGACCCCAACCGGGCGCACTCCACGGGCAACGCCGTCGGGATCGCGGCGGACGCTTTCGTGAGCGCAGACGAGTCGGTGAAGGTCCGGTTCATCGTCGTCGAGGACGTCGCGGGCATGACCCTCGCGTTCGGGCGGGGCGTGGCCTCACCGGAGGCGACGTCGGAGACCTAGTAGTGCTTCGTTAGGTGGGTTGGCAGGTCCACGTGTGCGCGGTTTGCTGGGTGTATGACGCCGGGGGAACTGTTGTTGTTGCGGGGGCGGTTGGAGTCGTTTGCGGCGGAGGTGTTCGCGCCGCTGCGGCGTGCGGACCAACGGGTGAAGGGGCGCGACCTGTCACGCGAACTGCTGTTGGACGGGCGGCGCAAGTCGATGCAGCCGATGGCCGGGCGGCCGGAGGTGGGGTGAACCCGAGCTCGGCGGCGGTGTCGCGCAGGTAGGCGATCGCGCGCCGCACCCGGCTCTCTTACTCAGTTCGGTGGCCTTGAGCAACTGGTGCATGTGCAGGTCCGCGGGCCGCGCCTCGATCCACGCGACGCGGACCGGCTGGCCGCTCACATTGGGCGGAAGTGCCCGCGCAGGCCCTCGTGAAACTGCCGTGAGTTGTCGAACTGGGCGGTGTTGACCGCGTCCCGGGCACCGGGGTCGGCCATCGTCTGGCGGGCGACCGCCGGGCGGCGTAGCAGCTCGGCCACGACCTCGGCGGCCGTGTCCGGGTCCTCGAACTGGACCTTGTTGACGACCTGCTTGGCCGCCGTGTCGCTCATTGCTGCGGCCGCGACCGCCCGACGCCGCAGCAGGTCCGCAGTAGCGTGCGCGGCGACAGAGTCGTCGCGGGCCAGGGTCGCGGATCCTCTCGACCTTTTCCTGCGTGGTCGACGGGTTGACCACCCGCTGCCCGACCACGCGCTGACGCCTCCGGCCCGACTCATGCAGCACGGGCGGGGCAGCATGATCATCCGTGTTTGCTCGTCTGCCCTACCTCGCTGTCACGAACGCGTTCGCCGCGCTGCGGCTGCTCCCGATGAGCGACCGCGCCAAGGACGCCGAGATCCTGGCATTGCACAACGAACATCGGCCGCACCGGGCCCTCCAGCAGGCGGCGCCACTACGCGAGGTCCCCGGAACGATCACCGATCCCGACCGGATCGCGCACCTCGACACGCGCCGACACGACCGACTCGGGGGCGCACTCCACGAGTACCGACATGCCGCGTGACGTGCATGGACGTATTTGTCGGCACCTACAGGGTCATCATCCAACCCGGGCCGACCGGCCTGGATATGCCCCTGCCGTCGCCGGCCCTCGAGGAGGGCGCCTTGCAGATCGGGGCGACCGTCCAGGGTCCGCTACACATCACGAACGATGCAGTTCGCCCTTGCCCTGGTCGCACCGACCCGGGAGGCGTTCATCAAACTGCGCCGCGACCTGCGGCGCGCCCTGGACCCCCAGCGCGGAACCGTCATCGTCGCCATCGCCGAACCGGACGGCAACAGCTGTTGATACCAGGCGTATTACAACGGCGGGTTCGAAGAGGACGAGGGGACGGACAGCGCGGGCCGCACCTGGTCCAAGATCGGCGTGCAGCTCCTCGCAACAGATCCCTTCTGGTACGGGCAGGAACAGCGCCTTCGGTTCGGGATGGTTGCCGGCCCACCCTTCCTCACCTATACCAGCGGCGCGACCATGTTCCTGCTGTTCCCGGTGCGTATCAGCCCCTCCCTGCTGCTGGGCGGCCAAGCCATCGACGTGACACCGAGGCCGCCACCTGGCCCATGTGGCGGTTCACAGGTCCGTTCGGCGCCGCACCGCGCCTGTTGAACCGCACCACCGGTCAGACGCTGACCGTCCATGCGACGGTGCGGGTCGGTGACGTCCTGGAGATCGACACTCGGCCTGGCCGCAAACGCGTCGAGCTGCTGCCCGGCGGAACCGGCCCCGGTGTGAACACCTGGCCCGCGGTCGGTTCCGCCGCCATGTGGCCGCTGGTTGGCGGACCCGACCTCATCGAGGTCTCCGCCGCCGTCGCCTCCCCGTCTTCCTCCATCGAACTCATCTATACGCCACGCTATTTGGGGCACTGAGTGGGCGCGATAGCTAGCCGGGGATGAGGCGTCCCCTCAGGGTGTAGACGCCGTTACTGCCGATGCCGAATTTGCCGGACGTCACGTACCAGAACGAAGGCACGCCGTTCCGGTTACGCAGGAGCCTGCACTCCACGGTGTAGGTGTAGTTCACCTCGCCTCCGATGTCGCATTTCCACTGGTACCAGCCGTCGTCGGGCGCCCAATACATTTCTTCCCGCCGGCTTCCGGGGACGGTCTGATACGTGTCCTCATTCCAGAGGAGAACCTGGGCGACGTAGGAGCCCCCCGTCAGCCAGATCGAACGGTTCTCGGTTTCGGCGTAGGCGGAGACCGAGGGCCTCGCGGTCAGGTAGAGAGTCCGCGAGATCTCCGCCCAACCCGCCGCCTGAGCGGGGCCGATCGACAACACGACGAGCGTCGCCGCAGCCATGAGCGCGATCCCGACCCTCTGCATGCTCCGCTTGATACGTCCTGCGCGCTTTATCAAACACCTGCCCCTTCGTGCGTCCTGCGAGCTTTGTCAACACCGGTCCCACAAGTCCTCGGCGCCGCCTGAGGTTTGGCTGAGCGACGCCAACAGGCCCGGCCGGTCAGGTCATTCCAACCGGATAACATGACTACACCGGTTGGATCGAGTGGCGCAAGCCTACGAGAGGCGGTCATGCGTGAAAGGGCCGTTCAGGCCCGCGCCTTCAGCCCGTGACCTGGTCGGCGGGCTGCTGGCATCCGTGAGTTCGGAGGCGATGCTGGGCCAACTAGACGATGCCGCAACGATGTTCGTTCCGTGACCGACGCCAACGCAGACTGCGCCCGGATAGGCAACAGTTTCTGAAGGAGCTGCCGTAGTTGCGCCGTTTCCGGATTCTGGCCTGCGGCCCCGACCGCCAGCCCCTCGCCGACATCGACTCCTACCGCAACGCATCCGTCATCCTGCGCGCCTCCCGGGTGTCCTCGTGGACGGTGACGATCCGCGCCGACGACCCCACTCCGATGCGGCATGCCCAGCTGTCGGCCGCGACCCGTTGTCGATCGTCCTGGACGTGTGGCCAACCCGGGACCGTTCCAAGCATGTGCGGTTCTCCCGTGACGTCGGCAACCTCAAGAGCGCCCAGTACTCGTTTTCGGCGCCGAACGCGACGCAGATCATTACCGCGTCGAAAGCTGTAAACGGGCAGCCCGCCGATACGGGCCGCTGGTACCACGTCCAGGACTCTCCCGAGGCAGGCCCCGAGTGGGGCCAGCGGGTGGAGCGGTACACCGAACGCGACGACATCGACCGCCTCACGGTGTTCGACGGCAGCGATGCGAACTGGCGGCAGCTCGCCACGGCCCCGCGCGAGGAGTTCGAGGAGAACCGCGGCGGCGGCTACCTGTCGCTGACGCCGATCGACACCCAACAGATCCAATTGGGCCGGGACTACTGGCCCGGCGACCTGGCTTCGATCCATGCTGCGGGCATCATTCACCGTGACATCAAGCCGGGGAACGTCATCCTTTCGCCGGACCCCGAGCAATACCAAGGCGGCACCTCAGGCACAGCATCGGATGTCTTCGCCTGGGGTGCCCTGCTCGCCTAGGCCGGAACCGGACGGCACCTCGCAGGTACCCGGACGACGCGGTCCGGCGCGGCGGGTTCGCCGACGAGGACGCCGCGCGGGCGGCGCTGCGGATGCCGTTGGACGGCGAGGCGTGCGGGTTCGACGCGGACCCGAACCAGCCCCTCGGCGAGTACCTGACGGTCTGGCTGGCGGAGAAGGAACTCAACCTCAAGCCGACGACGTTCGTCCGCTACCGCGACTACGTCACCAACGATCTCGTGCCGGGGCTGGGCAGCATCCGGCTTGATGGTCTGGGGCACCGTCAGATCTCCGCGTTCGGCCGCCGGCAGCTCGCCGCCGGCCGCGGGAAGACCACGCTGTACCGGTGCCTCGCGACGCTGTCGAGCGCGCTCGGTCATGCGGTGCGGCAGTACCGGCTCTCCTGCAACGCGGCGCGCCCGTCCGTCCTGCCGCAGCCGCGCAGCCCCGAGCGGGTCGTGTGGACCGCCGAGGAAGCCGCGAGGTTCCTCAAGCACTGCCACGCCACCGATCCCCTGATGGCGGACCTGTGTGAGCTGCTCATCGGAACCGGCATGCGCAAAGGCGAGGTGCTCGGCCTGCACTGGGACGACGTCCATCTCGACGAGGGCGTCCTCTACGTCCGCTACACACTCTCGGCGGTCAACAACACACGCTGGTGATCATCTCGCCCAAGACCCGCAGCAGCAGGACCTGGGTCGCGATCTCACCGCGGGTGGCCACCGCGCTCAAACACCGGGCCGCAGCCGCGCAAGGCAACGACGTCTCTCGCCGCCACACTGACCATCGCGCCTGGCGCCCCGCTCGTGGTGGTTTCCAAGACACTGCGACACCCGACACTGTCGACGATCGCGAACATCTACGCGCACCTGACGAGACCAGCGGCACGCGGCGCTGTCACCACCATCCAACGCGTCCTCGCCCAAGCGGAGCAGCATCTCGGCGGCCGACCGGCACACAAGGTCATCCCGACTGAGCCCCGAAGCTGGTTCCAGCAAGTCGCCGAACTGGTGCATTCCGAGCGCGAGACCACCATGCGATCACCACACGAAGGCACACGGACCTCGACGGCTGATCTGGCTTTGCACGTAGGCAACTTCGGTAGTGCGCACCGACGGCCACCGCCGGAAGGCGACCACACTGCGACCACCAGCCCACAGAACACCGGAAAGGCCACCCTCTCCTGACGGAGAGAACGGCCTCTGACCTGCGTCAACGCTGGTCGGGACGACAGGATTTGAACCTGCGACCTCTTGCCCCCCAGCGCGCCAGCGCCCGCAGCACCGTTCCGTGGCCGCGCAACCAGGCGTGCTTGCTGCCGTGCATCGCAACGGGCCTACCTCTGCGACGAGTTCTGAGGCCATGGTCACCGATCTACGTGAGACGCCGCAGGGCCTCGGGGAATCGTGGCACGAAACGCGCAGCCCGGGTGCTCGGGTGCGGGCGCGTCCGCAGGGGAGTCAACCCGCGAAGTCGTGGGTCATCCACACCGTTCCGTTCTTGTCCACTATTACGGCGATCCCGATGCGGTTGAAGTCCGCGTCGAGAAAGCCCGACTGGGCCGGGTTCGGCGTCGTGTCGGCTTCGTCGCGGACCATGCCGAGGGCCAGGCTCGCGGTCGTCTGGGAGCCGGTGGCCGGGCCGTCGGAGAAGTTGCACTCGCCGATGCGCGCCCACTTCACGCCGGCGGCGGTCTCCCGGGCGGCGAGGTTCGGTTCGTTGCCGCACTGCGATTGCTTGCCGCAGCCGGCGGCCACCAGGCGGACGTGGGCCAGCGCCGTGCCGTCCAGGGCGGCGACGCGCGTCAGCGGTGCCAAGCCCCGGCCGGCCCGAATGCGGTTGATGGAAGCGAGCACCTGGTCACCGACGTCAGACGGGCCGGGGACTGTGCGGGAGGCGGTAGGCGTGAGCGTGGGACGACCGCCCGTGGCCGCGACGGCGACCGGAACGGCGGCCGGGACGGTAGTCGGGGTCGCCACCGGGACGGTGGGCGGATCCGCGATCGGAACGGTGAGCGGTTCCGTCGTCGGGCCGCCGGTCGTCACGCCATCGGCGGGCGGGCCGTCGGGCGCACCGACCCGGGCGGGTGGCCTCGCCGCCGTTCCGTTGTCGACGACGGCGATCGTCGCGCCGCCGACCGCGGCCACTGCGGCGATCACGGCTGCCGCCTTGAGCAGGCCGGTGTGCTTTGCGGTAGCCGTGGCGGCCACGCCGTTCTTCGCCGCCACGCCCGTCGTGTACCCGGCCGCATGGCCCACCGCGCTCCCGCCGGAACCGTGGAGCAGTGCCGCCACAGCGGCGCCGAGCCCGACCGGAATCGGGACCAACGACAGGTAGGCCAGCAGCCGTTCGGCCGGGATCGCGTCCTCGGCGACGACTTCGCACCGGTCGCAGTCGCGTATGTGCCGGGCGAAGCGCTTCCGCCACAGCGGATCCGGCCGTCCGTGCCAGCGGAGGGCCACGTCGGCGAGTTCGGGGCAGCGCGGCCCCGCTTCCAGCGCACGGACGATGGCCCGCGACAGTTCCAGCTGCGCCTTCATCCGGGCGACGCGGACGGTCACCACGTGCGCATCGGTTTCCAGCGCATCGGCCAGTTCGGTCCGGGTCAGCTGCCCGGCCGCGACCAGCCACCAGAGCGACAGCAGGTGCCGGTCGTCGTCGCCGAGCCAGGCCGTGGCCCTGGCCACCTCGCGGCGCTGTCCGGACAGGCCCAGTTCCAGGATCGCCAGATCGGCGAAGTCGGCCCCGGGGTCGGCGATGTCGAGGGCTGACTCCAGGGGGGCCGGGTTCACGTGGCGCTGCCGGCCGTGGTGCCGCACCTGGTTCATGGCCACCGCCACCAGCCAGCTGCGGAACGAGCCCAGGTCGCGCAGGCCCGGCAGGCCGCGGACGACGCCGAGCATCGTCTCCTGCACCACGTCGTCGACGTCGCTGCCGCCGCGCAGCGCCCGGCCCACGATGTTGTAGACCAGCGGGAGATAGTCGCCGACGAGCCGGTCGAGCGCCTCCCGGTCGCCATCGCGGGCCGCCGCTATCAGACCTTGGTCAGTGAGCTGTTCCACCACACCTGCCCCCGAGCGCACCGCCGCCGAGCCCGGCTTCGGGCCGTAGGTCTCCTGTACAGGCCGAACGCGTCCGCGCCGTCTCCATCAAGCCCCCCACCACTGCTGCATGTCCCATGAATGATCAAGGATTGGCTTCGCGATCAAGTCTGCACTCTTTGTCCGAGGGAGAGTCCGCACGTCCGGCGGCTAGGAGATGCTCAGGGATACGGGATGTCCGCTCACCGGCGGCAGGCACACCGACTTGCTGCACGCGGCGTAGCCGACGAGCAGCGTTGCCTCGCCGTGCTCGGCGACGGTGACGGGTAGGTCGACCGTCACCGGGCCGTCCGGGTACACGGGCAGCGTCAGGCCGGTTCCCTCCAGGGCCAGGGTGGTCGGCGCCGATTCCGCCGTCAGGGGCCCCGCCGCGGTCAACGCACCGCGAGTCGTCACGGAGACCGGCCGGCCGACGCCCTGGATGCCGCCGGCCGGCAGGTCGACGCTGTACAGGTGGAACCCGGCCCGGTCCGGTGTCAGCGTGGCGACGAGAGTGGCGTGCGTCGCGGCGCGGTCTTTGAGGCCGATAGTGACGGTCACGCCCTGGTCGGAGAACTGGGCCAGGTGCAATGTCTCGGCCTTTCCAGCGCCGGATGCGCCTGAGCCGGGAGTGGTCGCAGCCGAGGCGGCGGACGTGCCGGCTGCGGCAGATGTCGCCGCGCCGGCCGCCGTGGTCGGTTGCGGTGTCGCTGCCGGGGCGCAGCTGGTGACGATGACGGCGAGTGCGCCGGCGGCCGCCGCTGAAAACGCTCTGCGCATCAGGTCGCTCCTAGATGGGGGTTCCGTTCGCCTAGGAGTTGCAGGGCCGCTGCCGGGGTCACAGTTTTTTGCCGACCCGAAAACTGTGACGTCGGCAGCCGTGGCTCATCTCCCCTTCCCAGAGACACCCGGTCTCCACGTCAGGACAGGAGTCACATCTTGCCGAAAGCGCTAGCGGCCCTCGCGATCAGCACGCTTGTTGCCGCGCTCTCCGGCTGCGCCCCGTCCGGCGCGCCGCAGTCGGCCTCGGCGCCGGTATCGGCGCCGGCCGCGTCGGCCGGTGCGCCGGGCACCGGCACCGCTCCCCCGACCGTCACCGCCGTGACACCTTCGCCCTCGGACCTGTCGTCCACGACGAGCACGCCGTCCTCCACCCCGCCGAGCAAGGGTTCGGCCGCGACGAGCAAGCCCCCGACCACAGCCGGCAGTTCCCGTACGTCCGCCGCGTCTTCGGCGCCCGCGCGTCCGAGCACCGGCCGTCCGCAGCCGCCGGGCGCTCCCCTGCCCTCGATCGGCTACGACCCCAAGGCAGACTCCAAGGCCCAGATCGCCGCCGCCCGCGCCGCGGCCAAGGCCGACAACCGCAAGGTGCTCCTCGAATTCGGCGCCGACTGGTGCGGCAACTGCGTCGCCTTGGACAAGACCCTCCACGACCCCTCGGTCCAGGCCGAGTTGGTATCCGCGTACCACCTCGTCCAGATCGACGCCGACACCCACGGCGATCTGCTGTCGCAGTACGCGCCCAGCAACTCGGGCGGCTACGGCCTGCCCGTCATCGTCATCCTCAATCCTGACGGCAGTACGCGCGTCGACACGGACAAGACCGGCAACCCGGGCCTGGGTGTGTCCTCCTTCCTGGCATTCCTGAAGAAGTGGGCCGCATGATCGGCATGCCGAAACTCAGGTGGTCGGTGTCCGCGTCCCTGGCGGCCGCGGCCTTGCTGTCGAGCGGATGTTCCCCAGACGGCAGCGCAACCTCCGCTCAGGCAACCGTCGTTCCCCCTGACCGGCGCACAGCTTTCCCGCACTTGTCCGGACCGACGCTCGACGGCTCCACGCTCGACTTGACGTCCCTTTCGGGCCGCATCGTCGTCGTGAACGTCTGGGGGTCGTGGTGTGCGCCGTGCCGGCGCGAGGCCCCAGACCTCCAGCGCGCCTACGACGCGTATCAAAGCAAGGGCGTGTCGTTCGTCGGCATCGACACGCGGGACGACGCCGCTCAGGCGAACTCCTTCATCACCTCAAGCCGGATCGCGTACCCCAACCTCGTCGACGACGGCTCGGGGAGCCTCCTGGCCAAGCTCGTCGGCATCGTGCCACTGCAGGCGGTCCCCTCGACAGTGATCGTGGACCGCATGGGCGACGTCGCGTGGAAGGCCTCCAGGCCCGTCGACTACCGAACCCTCGCGGGCGGCCTGGACTCGGTCCTCGCCGAGAACCCCGGGAAGTGACCGAGACAACGAAGGACCAAGTGTTCGATGATCCATGTCGCCGGCGCCGCCGGCACGGTCGAAACGGGCTCACTGCTGCTCGCCGTCCCGATCGCCGTGGCCGCAGGTCTGGTCTCCTTCCTTTCACCGTGCGTACTCCCGCTGGTCCCCGGCTACTTGTCCTATGTGGCGGGGCTGACCGGCATCGATCTGGGGGCGACGCGGCTTGAAGATGCGGCACGCGCCAAACGCGGCCGCATGGTGCTCGGCGCGTGCCTGTTCGTCTGCGGTTTCAGCCTCGTCTTCATCCTCATGGGAGTCGTCGCCGGCGGCACCGGCGTCTTCCTCCTCACGCACCGCGACGTGCTGCAGCGCGTCCTCGGGGTGCTGACCATCGTCATGGGGCTCTTCTTCGCCGGCCTCCTGCCCGCCGCACTCAGCCGGGGGCTCAATCGCGAACTGCGCTTCCACCGGGCGCCGAGAATCGGCCTGGCAGGCGCCCCGGTCCTCGGCGTGATGTTCGGTTTCGGCTGGACACCGTGCATGGGACCGACCCTGGGCGCGATCGAAGGACTCGGCCTCGCCGAGGGCTCCGTGGACCGGGCCGTCGTCCTCGCCGCGGCCTACTGCGTGGGGCTGGGAGTGCCGTTCATCCTCACCGCTGTCGTCTTCCGCAAGGCCATGGGCGCCATCGGCTGGTTCAAGCGGCACTACCGGACGGTGACGCGCATCGGCGGCGGCATGCTGGTCCTCATCGGAATCCTGCTTGCCCTGGGCGTGTGGAACGACCTGGTGGCCCTCGTCCAGGGACAGATGTCCGGCGGCGTGAGCCCGCTATAGCCTCCCGGGCACTGGATGGCTTAGGCGATCGCCCACCGCATCGGGCAGTCCGTGCCGGTCTGCAGCGGCGGGCCACCGCCGCTGCAGACCAGAAGATGGCCCGCAACCACGCAGGCCGCATTCCATCGCCGCAACGGCTCCGCGTACCTGATCCGGGACCAGTCACGCCGCCCTCCTCGCGTTGGGAGACGGGTTCACCCGTCACGTCGGCAGCCGTCGCACGTGCATCGGGGCGAAGGACCCGATGCACGTGCAACGGGCGGCTCGGTCAGGGGGCGAGCACGACCGTCTTGCCGGGCAGCCGTCCGGCGCCGGCATCTGCGTGCACGGCGGCCAGCTCGGTCACCGAGCGGCGGGCGGCGACATGGGTGCGGACCTTGCCGGCGTCGACCTTGCCGACCAGCTCGGCCAGCTGCGCGCCGTCGCTGCGGACGAACAGGTTTGCGCTGCGCACGCCGCGGGCGGAGTCCTCGGGGATCGGGCCGGCCGTGCTCGCGGCGACTCCGCCGTCGGCGACGTACGAAGTCAGCTGCGCGAGCTCGTCGGGGGAAACCCGCACGTGGTTGACCACGACCTGGAACGGACCGCCCACGGCGACCGGACCCGCGGCAAGGTCGAGCGGTCCGAGAACCCGGTGGGCGCCGTAGCCGCGCAGGCGCTCGGCATGCTGCGGCGAGTCCACCGCGGTCACCTCGACTCCCGCGTCGACGGCGAGCTGCACTACCAGGCTGCCCACCCCGCCCCCCGCTCCGTTGACCAGCACGGACTGGCCGGACTTCAGCTCGGCGAGCTCGAACGCCGTCTGCCAGGCCGCCAGGCCGGTCAGCGGCAGCGCTGCGGCGTCGACCAGACAGCGCTCACCCGGATCGCCGCCACCGTAAGTCAGGAGCTCGACTGCTGAGCGCCGCCCTCCAGCGGTGCTTCCGGGACTGCGGTCAGATGTCGGCCCGGTGCCTGTTCTCCGCCATCGGCTTCTACCCGGTGAAACCGGCCTCCGGGGAGTACGTGTGGGCAGCCGCTGGCGGACACCTCGACTTCACCATGGACGAGACGCCGCAGGCCTGGGGAGCCTTGACGACATTTCCCCCCACCGTGCCCAACGCCGCCGCGCCGGGACTTGGCGGGGAAGAACTCCAGCTCCGTGACGGCGAGTTCGTTGTCGCCTCCGGCTTCGGTCAGGCCCGCGAGCAGGGCGGCGGGATAGGCGGCGTCCGTGTCCTCGAGCGGCGCCGGCGCAGCGACCGCGCGGATTCCCCGGACGACGCCAAACCCGTTGCGCGAGAAGGCGCATCGACGCCGTCCCCGCGCCGCCGGGTCGAAAAGCCGTGCGGTTTTCCGTTAGCCCCGTCCGTTCCATGCATCTCCAAGGTGTCGGCACTCACAACCCGAACCTTTGCCGGCGAAGGAGAGAGACACGCATGGGACGTAGGAAAGCGATACCGGATCGCCCCCGCCGTCGCCGTGGTCGGTTGCTCGTCGCAGCCACCGTGACGGCCGCCCTCGTGATGGGTGCGGTCGCCGTCGACGCCGCCTTGGACGGCGACCCGCCAACCCCCGGCTCCGTCGACGCCGCGAGCACGCAGGGGGCAGACCCCGGAGAGATAGGCAGCCCGGCGTCGGCTCCGCTGCACAAGGATGAACCTGAACCTCTGACGTCGGTACCGAAGAACGACGTGGGCAAGGGCATGGTGTACACGGGCCTGGTGCCGTCGGCCAAGGGCGACAAGTGCGTTGGTGTGTACACGGTCTCCGAGGCGGGGCTGTGTACGCACGGCCCGGACGAGCCGCCGAAGGGCGTCGACATCCACCAGGACACCAAGCCCGTCGCCGCGCCTGCCGCCGCGCCCGCCGCGCCCGCAGTGGGCGCGGACTCGCCGCCGTCCGCGGCCGACCTGCTGAAGGACGCTCCGCCGGTCATCGACGTGCAGTCCGGCGCCGTGCTCGCCGCCGACGCCCCGGCCGCGGGGACGCCCGCCTCTGAGGCGACCGCCGCCGCGGGCGCAGCGGTGGTCTGCGACGGTGACGGGAGCACCGGCAACCGGGTCCAGGTGCTGTACGTGCACGCCCCCGGCAACGACCGTTTCGGCCAGTACCTGCCCTCGATCAAGAAGTGGGCCGCCGACGCCGACGTCATCTATAACGCCAGCGCCCAGGAGACCGGCGGCACCCGCCACATCCGCTACGTCACCGAGTCCGACTGCTCGGCGGTGGTCCTGAACGTGGAACTGCCCGCGTCTGAGCTGCAGCAGTTCGGCGCCACCACCGGTGCGCTGGCCAAGCAGGGGTTCAACCGCAAGGACCGCAAGTACATGATCTTCGCGGACGCCCAGGTCTACTGCGGCATCGGCACCTTCGCCGGCGACGAGCGGCCGGGCAAGGACAACATGAGCAACTTCGGCCCCTCGTACGGCCGGACCGACAACGGTTGCTGGAGTGGCTCGACCGCCGCACACGAACTCGGCCACAACCTCGGCGCCGTCAACAACAGCGCGCCGAACAGCAGCAAGGCCGGGCACTGCGTCGACGAGTGGGACGTCATGTGCTACTCGGACTCGCCGTACTACCCGAAGATGCAGATCAAATGCCCCGACCGCGGCGGCGACCAGCGGCTGGACTGCAACCACGACGACTACTACAACACCAACCCGCCCGCCGGCAGCTACCTCACCACCCACTGGAACGTGGCCAACAACCAGTTCCTGATAGCCGGCGGCGGCACCGGCCCCAACCCCACGCCCACGCCCACGACGAGCCCCACCAAGACCCCGACCGGGGACCCGACGCCCACGCCGAGCCCCACCAAGACATCGACCGGGAGCCCGACTTCCACACCGCGCCCGACCAAGACCTCGACCGGGAGCCCGACGTCCACACCGAGCCCGACCCCGACCGGCGGACCGGCATCGCCCAAGGTGGCGATCGGCCAACTCACCGCGTCCTCCGTCGTGCTGAGCTGGGCCCAGGTCACCGACGCGGCCAGCTACGACGTGGTGCTGAACGGCCGGACGTTGGGCACCGTCCACTCCACCGTGGTCAGACTGGTCAACCTGCGGCCCGACACCGCTTACAAGGTCGCCGTCGCCGTACGTGACCAGGCCGGCCACGTGGCCAAGCCCGGCCCCGAGGCGTCCTTCCGCACTCCGAAGGCCGCAGACCCGGTCGGACCGACCAAGCCCGGCACCAAGTACGTGATGGTCAACACCCTGACCGGCCAGGCCGCCGACATGTGGGGCGCCTCGACCGCCGACGGCGCTGTGCTGATCGGCTACCAGCGCCACGGCTACGCCAACCAGCAGTGGCTGTTCGAGGACCAAGGCAACGGTAACCTGCGGATCCGCTCGGTGCGGTCCGACAAGTGCCTGCAGATCGGCGGCTCGGCCGTGGCCGGCCAGTACGTGATGCAGCAGCCGTGCAGCAACGCGGACACCCAGCAGTGGAAGATCACCGCGAGCGGCGGCGGCTACACGCTCACCGCGAAGAACTCCTCCCTCGTCCTCGGCACCGGCAATCGCTGGTACTACGGCGGTCGGCTGCTCGAACTCCAGCAGCCGAACGGCCAGACCTACCAGAACTGGGCCATCCAGCCGGTCTCCTGAGGCCGTCCCGAGCAGGCGGTGGGGCGGGAACCACCCCCGTCCGCCCCACCGCCGTCCAAGGAGTCAGCACAGATGCGCATCCGTACTTTCGCCGCGGCCGCAGCGCTCGCCGCCGCCGTCCTCCTGGGCGGCGCCGGCCAGGCCGGCGCGCACGGCGACACCATCGTCTTCACGATCACCGAGCTGGGCGACGGGCATACCCGGGTGGCCGCCACCTGGGCGAACGACCACGACCCGGTCACCGAAAAGGTGGCCGGCACGCTCAGCGCGACGGCCGACGACGGCCGGACCGTCGGCCCGTGGAAGCTGGAGCCGGTGGCCGGCACTCCCGGCACGTTCACCACCCGCCTGGCCCTGCCACCCGGCCACTGGGCCGTCGTCGTGGAGTCCGGTTTCCCCGCACTCGGCCGCGGCCAGGCGGACCTCACCGTCACGGCGGTGCCGGGCACGGAGCCCAGCCCAAGCACCGTGATCGACCCGGTCGCCCCGTCCACGGCACCGTCCACCCCGGGACCCGCCTCCCCCGCCCCACCGGCACAAACCCCGATCGCCGCCCCGCCCTCCTCGTCGTCGAGCGATTCGGGACCCAGCCGGCTCATCATCGGCACGGTGCTCGTCGCCATCGTGCTGGTCGCCGCCGAACTGCTGCGCCGCCGCCGCGCAGCCCGCTGACCCGGGCCGCCCCGCCGTCCACCCGTCCGGTACGCCGCGTCCACGAGTTTCCCGATGCCCGCACCCGCCCAGAGCCGGCTCGAGGATGCGGTGGCGGAGGAGGGGGACTCGGGCTCGTCCGTGCATCCGCGTCATGATGCGCTTGACCCGCGTGTTGCCGCTTTCGGTGCGTCCCGTGGTGGTGGGGCGGCGTGAGAGCTGCATCGGCGTCCGCACGGTCGAGTTCGAGGCCGTTCGCTAGAGCTTGCAGCGAGGAATCGCGGTCATGCAAGGGCATGGTGATGGGTCCCGGCGTCGTCCGTGGTGGCCGAATCGGCTGTCCAGAAGGTGCCGTCGGGGTAGCGGTAGGCGTCGATGCTTGCCTGGTGCATGGTGGCCGAGAAGCCCGGCGTGGTCGGTGCCAGGTAGTGGCCGTGGCCGACCCTCGCGGGGTCGAGGAAGTGCTCGTGCAGGTGGTCGGTGAATTCGATCGTGCGGTCATCGGTGGTGCCCGATAGGGCGACGTAGTCGAACATCGAAAGGTGCTGGACCAGTTCGCTCAGTCCGACGCCGCCCGCGTGCGGGCAGACGGGGATGCCGAACTTGGCGGCGAGCAGGAGGATGGCCAGGTTCTCGTTGACGCCGCCGACCCGGGTGGAGTCCAACTGCAGGACGTCGATGGCGTCTGCCTGGAGCAGTTGCTTGAAGACGATGCGGTTCTGCACGTGTTCGCCGGTGGCCACCTTGACCGGGTGGACGCTGCGGCGGACGGCGGCGTGGCCGAGGATGTCGTCCGGGCTGGTGGGCTCTTCGATCCAGTACGGGTTGAACTCCGCCAGCGCGCGTGTCCATTCGATGGCCTCGGGGACGTCCCAGCGCTGATTGGCGTCGATCGCCATGCGTATGTCCCAGCCGACGGCTTCGCGGGCGGCGCGGCACCGGCGGATGTCGTCCTGGAGGTCGGCGCCGACCTTCAGCTTGATCTGGGTGAAGCCGTCCGCGACCGCCTGCTTGGCGAGGCGGGTGAGCTTTTCGTCGGAATAGCCGAGCCAGCCGGGCGAGGTGGTGTACGCGGGATAGCCGCGGTGGAGCAGTTCGGCTGCGCGGTCGTCGGCGCCGTGCTTGCCGTGGCGCAGTAGGGCCAGGGCATCGTCGTAAGTAAGCGCGTCGCTGATGTGGCGGAAGTCGACCTGGGAAGCCAGCCATGCGGGGTCGGCGTCGGCGAGGAGCCGCCACAGCGGCTTGCCCTCCCGCTTGGCCGCGAGATCCCAGACCGCGTTGACGACAGCGCCGATGGCCATGTGCATGACGCCCTTCTCCGGGCCCAGCCAGCGCAGTTGGCTGTCGCCGGTCAGATCGCGGTACAGCGAGCCCGGGTCGGCGCACAGTTCGGCGACCGGTCGTCCGACGACGTACGGGCGAAGCGCGTCGATGGCTGCGACCTGGACGTCGTTACCGCGGCCGATGGTGAACGTGAAGCCGTGGCCCTCGGGTTCGCCGTCCGACGCGCGCAGCACGAGGTACGCGGCGGAGTAGTCGGGGTCCGGGTTCATGGCATCGGACCCGTCCAGGCCCCGCGAGGTGGGGAACCGGATGTCGTACGTGTCGAGGGCGGTGATGTGCGCCGTGCTCTGGGGCAACGTGCTGCCTTTCCTGGGGTGTTGGTGGAAATCACGGCCGACGTGTGGCACTCGGGTCGTCAGAACCCTTCCTGCACGTACCGGTCGAGCTGGCGTTCCAGGCTCAGCTCGAGGTGTTCGCGCATGGCTTCGGCGGCGCGTTCCGGGCTGCGGCGCAGCACGGCCCGCAGGATGCGGCCGTGCTCGACGACCGTTGCCGGACTGCCGCCCGTGACAGGGCTGAGCCTGAACAGGTGGAGGTGAACATGCAGGCGTTCGACCGCGGCCGCGAGCAGCGGCCTGCCTGAGGCCGCCGCAAGCACGTCGTGGAAGTGCTGATCCAGCATCGCGAAGCGGCCGTAGACGGCGTAGCTGTCGCCCGTGTCCGACTGGCCCTGCATCTCCTCGACCAACGTTTCGAGCCGGTCGAGTTCGGCGTTGCCGGCGTGCTCGGCGGCCAGGGCTGCGGCCGCGGGCTCGAGCAGCAGTCGCATTTCGAAGAGTTGCTCCATGTCGTGCCGGGCCAGCAGGACGGTGGCCCGGTATCCGGAGAGCGAGCGTTTGACCACCAGCCCTTCCGACTCGAGCCGGGCCATGGCTTCGCGAACGGGCGTGGGCGACACGCCCAGTGACCGGGAGACCGCCTCTATGCCCACCCTGGCGCCCGGTTGGATCACGTGGTCCATGAGCATCGCCTTGACCGCCTCGTAAACGCTGTCTGTCAGCGCCTCCCGCCGCGGCGCAGGAGGTGCCGGCCTCCGTGCGGACTCCGTCGCGTCTGCCGACATCTCCTCGGCCTCCTTTCGAACATGCATCGAGGCGCCCCCGCGCTATCGAGCAAGTCCCATAGGATTCTCACCCTTCGCCTTGCTCGTCAAGCGCTACAACCCAGGTCTTGACGTAGATAGCCACCCTGCTCCAGCATCACGGCATCGAAATCCTATTTGATTCGAGTGAGGCGTAGTCATGAACCGTCGCAGAACCGCACTGTCGACCGCCGCCGCCTTGGTGCTGCTCGCCACCGCTTCGACCGCCTGCACCGTCAAGAGCTCGGACGAGCCCGGGGCCACGAGCGCGGCCCCTTCGGGGAAGGCCGGTGGCGGGACGGCCGAACTGGCCGACGGTTCCAAGGTCAAGGTCGCGCTGGTTCCGGGTGGAGCCCACCCGTACTTCCAGCCCTGGAAGCAGGCCGGTGACCAGGCCAAGCAGACCCTGCGGCTCGGCGACGCCACCTTCGACGAGACCGCCGAGTGGGACCAGCAGAAGCAGAACAACCTGCTCTCGACGCTCGCCGCCCGCGGCTACAACGCCTTCGGCATCTTCGGTGTGTCGCCGACCGACATCAACACCACCTTCGCGGACCTCAAGGCCCAGGGATTCGCGGTCGCCTCGCTGGGCTCCTGCCCCGCCGGGGACATCGACAAGGCGGACTTCTGCCTGTCCACGGACGTCGAACTCGCCGCCTACAAGGCGGCGAAGACCGCCATCGACGCCATGGGCGGCAAGGGCGCCCTGGTCCACCTGACGGGCAACAACGTCGACGCCAACACCCAGCTCCGCAAGAAGGGCGTGGAGAAGGCCGTGAAGGAGACCGGCGGCCAGGTCACACTTCTGCAGACCATCACCGACATCGACAAGGATCTCCAGACCGCCCAGAAGGCCGTGTCCGACCTGCTGGCCGCCAAGGGCGACCAGATCGCGGGCATCGTCTCCACCGCCTACAACCCGGCGGTCGCCGCGGCCGAAGCCGTGCACCAGTCCGGTTCGAAGGCCAAGGTCGTCGCCATCGACGACGACGCCAAGATCCTCTCCTCGGTCAAGGACGGCTCCGTCGTCGCCACCGTCGTCCAGAACCCCGTGGGCCAGGCGGAGATCGGCTCGTGGGTGCTGGCGCTGCTGCAGAGCAAGCAGTGCACCATGAAGCAGCCCGGCAAGGCCGTCGACTCCGGTTCCTTCGTCGTCACGAAGGACAACGTCGCCACCTACAACGACACGCGCAAGGAGACGACCGCGCAGCTCAAGAAGCAGTTCGCCGGCGAGCTCCTCTCCTGCGGCTGACCGCCCGGCCAGGACACAGAAAGTCAGCGACGCGCATGAGCATCATCACGCACGCGACGGCCCTGCTGGCCGACATCGAGGTGGAGACCGAACGCACGGACGCCGTGCAGGCGTTCGTGAAGCAGGAGACCATCCTCGTCACAATCTCGACAGCCGACGGCCTGACGGGAACCGGCTACGCCTACACGATCGGCACCGGCGGAACCTCGGTCCTGGCCCTCCTCCGGGAGCACCTCCTTCCGCTCCTCGCCGGCCAGGACGCCCGCAACGTCGAGGCACTCTGGCAGCGGCTCTTCGCTCACACCCGCGCCACCACCACCGGAGCCCTCACCTCGCTCGCCCTCGCCGCCGTCGACACAGCCCTGTGGGACCTGCGCTGCAAACGCGCCGGCGAACCCCTGTGGCGGCTTGCCGGCGGCCACCGCCGGGAAGTCCCTGTCTACGACACCGAGGGCGGCTGGCTCCATCTGAGCACCGAGGACCTGGTCAAGTCCGCGCTGGCCGCGCAGGAAGCGCAGTTCTCCGGCGTCAAGATCAAGGTCGGCAAGCCGCACGCCGCCGAGGACGCCGAGCGCCTGCGCGCCGTCCGCGAGGCGGTCGGCCCCGGGCTGCACATCATGACGGACGCCAACCAGTCGCAATCGCTGTCCTCCGCCGTCCAGCTTGCCGCCGCCCTGGAGCCCTACGACCCGTACTGGCTCGAAGAGCCCATGCCCGCGGACGACTTGAGCGGCCACGCCACGCTCGCCCGGTCCACCCGGATCCCGATCGCGGTCGGCGAATCCATGTACTCGCCCATGCAGTTCCGCAACTACCTGCAATCCGGCGGTGCTTCCGTGATCCAGGTCGACGTGGCCCGGGTCGGCGGCATCACCCCGTGGCTGAAGGTCGCGCACCTCGCGGAGACCTTCAACGTCATGGTCTGCCCGCACTTCCTGATGGAACTGCACGTCAGCCTGGTCGCCGCGGTCGCCAACGGCGCATATGTCGAGTACATACCGCAGCTGCGCGCCGTCACCCGCACCGAGATGGTCGTACGCGACGGTCTCGCCGTCGCGCCGGACGAGCCCGGCATCGGCATCGACTGGGACTTGGACGCCATCGACGACCGGAGGGTCTCGTGAAGACGGCCGTCAAACCCCCCGGCAGCGACACCGCCCGCCCCACCGACGGCGCCCGGCCGGCCCACCGTCTGCCCTTCTGGGTCAACCAGCAACTCGGCCTGCTGGTGCTCATCGTCGTGCTCGCCGCCGTGTTCGGGACGCTGCGGCCGGCCTTCTTCAACGAGCGGCTGGTGCTCTTCCCGCTGCTGCGCGACGTCTCCACGCTGACCGTGGTGGCACTGGCCCAGATGGTCGTCCTGTCGATCGGGCACATGAACCTCGCGGTCGGGCGCATGGCCGCCTTCGGCGCGTTCTTCGCCGGGTTCGGCTACGACCGGCTCGGACTCCCGCTGGTGCTGGGCCTGGTGCTGTGTCTCGTCGCAGGGGCAGCCGTCGGCGCGCTGACCGGCTGGATCATCGCCCGCACCGGCGTGAACTCGTTCGTCGTGACACTGGCCATGGACTTCGCCCTGCTGGGCCTGGTTCCGCTGCTGTACTCGGCGTGCACCGAGAACGCCGCGTTCACCACGCGGCCCGCCGGGCTCGCCGAACTGCGCTCCAGCTCGCTCGCAGACATCTGCCTCGGCCCGGTCTGCGGCTCACCCGCCGTCCCGCAGGTCGCCCAGTTCACCGTGCTCGCCCTCGCCGGCCTCGCGTTCCTCTACTACCGCACCCGAACGGGCCGCGAGCTGCTGCTCACGGGCGCCAACCCGGCCGCCGCCGAACTGTCCGGCATCCCCACCGGGCGCAGGGTCGTCCTCGCGCACGCGCTGTCCGGGACGCTCGCCGCCCTCGCCGGGTTCATGGCCGCGGTCGGCACCGGCACGTTCCGCGCCTCCATCGGCGACGACTTCATGCTCCCCTCGTTCCTCGGCGCCGTCCTCGGCGGCACCCTGCTCACCGGCGGCGCCGTGTCCGTCGTCGGAGCGCTGCTCGGTACGACGCTGGTCGGCGTCATCCGCAAGGGGCTCGACCTGCTCGGTGTCGGCCTGGAAAGCCTCAACATCTACCTCGGCTGCGTACTCCTGCTGGCCTTGTCCGCGGACCGGGTGCGCACGGTCGTGTCCTACCGCAAGGTGGTGCGCTCCACATGACGACGCTCCGCAACCAGGGCGCCGCGGCCCTTCCGGCTCTTCGGCGCTTTTCCCGGTCCACCACGATGACCCTGCTGTGTGTGGTCGTCGCCGGCTACGTCGGCCTCGGCATCGCCTCGTCCGGCTCCTTCCTCGAGGGGCCGTCCGTCCGCACCTTCCTGCAGTACCTCGCCACGCCCGTCCTCATCGGGCTGGCGCAGATGGTGGCGCTGTGCGTCGGCCAGCTCAACCTCGCGGTCGGCGCGCTCGGCGGCTTCAGCGCCTGCCTGATGGGCGTGCTGATGGCCGACCATGGCGTGCCGGCCGGCCCGGCGATCGTGATCGGCGTTGCGGCCGCGACGCTGATCGGCCTGCTGACCGGGATCTTCATCGTCGCCACCCAGATCAACGGCTTCATCGTCACGCTCGGCACGATGACGATCCTGCTCGGCGCGCAGTACCGGCTCTCCGGCACCCGCACCATCGACGGTTACTCGGACACGCTGCGCGACCTGGGCCGTTCGGCGCCGCTGAACATCCCCCTGGTGTTCCTCACCGCATTGGCCACGGCCGCGCTGCTCGCGGCGTTCATGTACCGGACCGTCGCGGGGCGGCGCCTGCTGGCGGCCGGCGGCAATCCCGTCGCTGCCCGGCTCTCGGGCATCTCCACCGACCGGCAGATCGTCCTCGCGCACACCGTGTCGGGCCTGCTCGTCGGCATCGCCGCAGCCGTCGCCACCGCGTCGTTGCCCGGCGTGAACCGCAGTGTCGGCGGCGACTGGCTGCTACCGAGTTTTGCCGCGCCCATCATCGGCGGCGTCGCGCTCACCGGCGGCTCGGTGGCGGTGCTGGGCACCGTGCTCGCCGCGTTCGTCATGCGGCTGATCGACAGTGCTCGCGCCCAGTTCTCCCTCGACCCCAGCTGGGTGAACTTCCTCATCGGCGTGGTCGTCCTCGGCACGGTCGTCGGCGGCCGCATCCACCAGACCCGGATCGAGCGGAAGATCACGGCTCCCGGCGGCACTTCGTCGGCGCAGCCGAGGGGGGCCGCGCGTCCGGCCGCCGCCCTGCCGAGCACGAAAGGCGCCCGATGAGCGACGTTCTGCTTGAATGCGACAGCATCGTCAAGGTCTTCCCCGGGGTACGCGCCCTCGACGGCGTCGGCCTGACCATGACGGCGGGTTCCGTCCACGCCCTGCTGGGCGAGAACGGGGCGGGGAAGTCCACCCTGATCAAGGTGATCACGGGCGTCCACACGCCCGACGACGGCCGTTTGCTGCGACGCGGCGAGGAGATCCACCTGCGCTCCCCGCTGGACGCCACCCGCGCCGGCATCGGCGTGGTCCACCAGGAGCGCAACCTGATCCCGGGCTTCTCCGTGGCCGAGAACATCACGCTGCAAAACCCGCCCTCCCGCCGCGGACTGGTCGACCGGGACGCGATGACCGCGCCCGCCGAGCGCTGCCTGGCCGAGCTCGGCCTGGACCTCGACCCGCACCGACCGGTACGTGAACTATCGGTGGCACAGCAGCAGTTGGTCGAGATCGCCAAAGCGCTGTACACCGAGAGCCAGGTGCTCCTGCTCGACGAGCCCACCGCGTCGCTGTCCCCGCAGGAGGCCGAACACCTCTTCGACGTCGTGCGCCGACTCAAGGAGCGCGGCACGTGCGTGGTGTTCGTCAGCCACAAGCTCGAGGAGGTCTTCGCGATCTGCGACACCGTCACCGTCCTTCGGGACGGCCGGTCGGTACTGGAGTCGGCACCGCTCTCCGACTACGTGCAAGACGACGTGGTCACCTTGATGGTCGGCCGCCAGCACTCGGTAACGGACATGACCCCGCGGACGGTGGACCCCACGGCGCGGCCCGCCCTCTCCCTGTCCGGCCTGAACACGGCGGCCGGTCACCGTGACGTCAGCCTCGACATCCGTCCCGGCGAAATCGTCGGCTTGTACGGCCTGGTCGGCGCAGGGCGCAGTGAACTGGTCAAGGCCGTCCTCGGCCTCGACCGCGTCACCGGCGGCGAGATCCGTGTGGACGGCGAACCGGCCCGGATCCGGTCCCCGCGGGAGGCCCTGCACACCTACGGCATCGGGTACCTGACGGAGAACCGGAAGGAGGAAGGCGTCTTCCTGGAGCAGCCCATCGTCCGGAACATCACCGTGACCGTATGGAAGAAGCTCGCCCGGTTCCTCGGAGATATCTCCTCTCGCGCCGAGAAGGACGTCGCGCAGGACCTGGTCGACCGCCTCGGCATCCGCGTCTCCGGCCTGGCGCAGAACGCGGGCGAACTGTCGGGCGGCAACCAGCAGAAGGTCAGCCTGGCCAAGTGGCTCGCGGCAGAGACCCGACTGCTGGTCGTCGACGAGCCGACCGTCGGCGTGGACGTGCGCACCAAGCACGCCTTCCACGAACTGATCTGGGAACTGGCCCGCGGAGGACTGCCCATTCTGCTCATCAGCAGCGATCTGACGGAGATGATCACCCTGGCCGACCGGGTTCTCGTCATGGCCGACCACCGCATCCGCGGCGAGGTCCCCAACGACCACGACTACGACAACATGAGCGGCCAGATCATCCGGATCATCCACGACCGGGCGCACCCGGCCGCGGCGGCATCGAACGGCACCCCATGAGGCGTGTCGTCCAGGTGATCCGCGTGCTCCCCGAAAAGGCGGACGCTTACCGCGAGTTGCACCGCAACGTGCCCCTGCCGGTCCTCGACCGCCTCCGCGACTGCCACATCGCCAACTACTCGATCCACCTGCTCGGCGACCGTCTCTTCGCCTACTTCGAATACCACGGCGACGACCTGGCCGCGGACCTCGCCGCGATGGCCGACGACCCGGCGACCCGCGAGTGGTGGCAACGCACCGCCCCGTGCCAACGGCCCGTCGAGGAGGCCGCGCCGGGCACGTGGTGGGCCGACATGGAACAGGTCTTCCTCATGGAGTAGGCCCGCCCCGCCATCGCCCCGAACCACCGCGCGGCACGACCGGTGCCGCGACCGCAAGGAGAACCACGTGAAACTGCTGCGTCTCGGCGCCCCGGGTTCCGAACGCCCGGCCGTCCTGGCCGGCGACGGACGTACCTACGACCTCGCCGGACTGACCCGCGACATCGACGGGGCCTTCCTGGCCGCGGACGGCGTCGACCGGGTCCGCACCGCCCTGCGCGAAGGCCTGCTGCCCGAACTCGATCCCGCGGGACAGCGCGTGGGAGCACCGGTCGCCCGCCCGGGCAAGGTGGTCTGCGTCGGCCTCAACTACCGTGACCACGCCGCTGAAACAGGGGCTCCGGTGCCTGAGCGCCCGGTGGTGTTCATGAAGGACCCCGGCACCGTTGTGGGCCCCTATGACACCGTGCTCGTGCCGCGCGGCTCGGTGAAGACCGACTGGGAGGTCGAACTCGCGGTCGTCATCGGCCGCCGGGCCCGCTACCTGGACGATCCGCGGGACGCCGCCGGAGTGGTCGCGGGCTACGCGGTCAGCAACGACGTGTCCGAGCGCGCCTTCCAGCTGGAACTGTCCCCCCAGTGGGACCTCGGCAAGTCGTGCGAGACGTTCAATCCGCTCGGCCCCTGGCTGGTCACCGCCGACGAGGTGCCGGACGCGCAGGCACTCGGCCTGCGGCTGAGCGTCAACGGCGTGCCCCGGCAGAACGGCACGACCACGGACATGGTCTTCTCGGTCGCGCACATCGTCTGGTACCTGAGCCAGTACATGGTGCTGGAGCCCGGAGACGTCATCAACACCGGCACCCCGGCCGGGGTCGCGCTCGGCCTGCCCGGCACCCCCTACCTACGAGCCGGCGACACGGTGGAGCTGGAGATCGACGGACTCGGCCGTCAACGCCAGACCTTCGAGAACGCGTGAACGGGAAGGGACACCCAATGATGAGCGAACTCGACGGTCTCAAGGCCCTGGTGACCGGAGGGGCCTCCGGCATCGGCCGAGCCACCGCGGAACTGCTCGCGGCCCGCGGCGCCCTCGTCGCCGTACTCGACCTGGACCCCTCGTCCGTCGACAAGCCCCTGCGTGGGTACGCCGCCGACGTGTCGGACGACACCTCCGTGCGGTCCGCGGTCACCGCCGCGGCGGACGACCTCGGCGGCATCGACATCCTGGTCAACAACGCCGGCATCGGAGCCGCGGGCACCGTCGCGGACAACGACGACGCCGAATGGCACCGGGTCCTCGATGTGAACGTCCTGGGCATCGTCCGCACCACCCGCGCGGCCCTGCCGCTGCTGCGCGCCTCCGCGCACGCGGCCGTCGTCAACACCTGCTCGATCGCCGCGACCGCGGGACTTCCGCAGCGTGCGCTGTACAGCGCCAGCAAGGGCGCGGTCCAGGCGCTCACTCTGGCGATGGCGGCAGACCACGTACGTGAGGGGATACGCGTCAACTGCGTGAACCCCGGTACGGCCGACACCCCGTGGGTGGGCCGCCTCCTCGACCGGGCCGACGATCCGGCTGCCGAGCGGGCGGCGCTCAACGCCCGCCAGCCCATGGGCCGTCTGGTCACCGCGGACGAGGTGGCCGCCGCCATCGTCTACCTGGCGAGCCCGGCCGCCGCGTCCGTCACGGGCACGGCCCTCGCGGTGGACGGCGGCATGCAGGGTCTGCGGCTGCGTCCGGCGGGGCAGTGATGGCGCGTCTGCCGATCCGGACCCTCGGCCGCAGCGGTGTCCCCGTCACCGCCCTCGGTTTCGGCGCCGCCGCGATCGGCGGGCTTTTCGAGGACGTCGGCGAGGACGAGGCGGCGGCGACCGTGGAGGCCGCCTGGAACGCGGGCATCCGCTACTTCGACACCGCCCCGCACTACGGTGTGGGCCTGTCGGAACGACGGCTCGGCGCGGTTCTGCGGTCGAAGCCCCGGGATCAGTACACCGTGTCCACGAAGGTGGGCCGCGTGCTCGTGCCGCATGCAGGAGGCGGCGACGACCGGGCGAACGGCTTCGCCGTGCCCGCCACCCACACACGCAGATGGGACTTCAGCGCCGACGGGGTCCGCCGCTCGCTTGAGGACAGCCTCACCCGCCTCGGACTCGACCGCGTGGACCTGGTCCTGCTCCACGACCCCGACGACCACGAAGAACAGGCGTTCCGGGAGGCCTACCCGGCGCTCGAGGAGCTCCGCTCGCAGGGTGTCGTCCGGGCGATCGGCGCGGGGATGAACCAGAGCCGCATGCTGGCCCGGTTCGTGACCGACACCGACGTCGACGCGGTGCTGTGCGCCGGGCGCTACACGCTTCTCGACCAGGAGGCCCTGGGCACGCTGCTGCCCTCCGCGGCCGCGTCCGGCAAGAGCGTGCTCGTCGGCGGGATCTTCAACTCCGGGCTGCTGGCCGACCCCAGGCCCGGCGCGACGTACGACTACGCCGCCGCGCCCGAGGCTCTCGTGGGCCGCGCCCTGCGGATGCGCGCGGTCACCGAGGAGTTCGGCGTGCCGCTGCGCTCCGCCGCGCTCCGCTTTCCCTTCGGCCATTGCGCGATCACGTCGGTCCTGGTGGGTGCACGGTCGGCGGACCAGGTCAGGGACGCGACCTCGTTCTATGGCCGGCCGGTTCCCGACGCGATGTGGGAGGCTCTGCGCGAGCGGGGGCTGCTGCCCGGTGCGGTGCCGGTGCCGGACGACGAACCGGGAGGGAGCCTGTCGTGACGATCGTCGACGCCCACCACCACCTGTGGGACCTGACCGTACGCGACCAGGCGTGGACCGACGGCCCTGGACTCGCTCCGCTCCGCCGCTCCTTCGCCGTCCCGGACCTGGAGGCCGCCGTCGGCCCGGCCGGAGTGTCCGCCACCGTGCTGGTGGAGACGATCAACGTGGCCGAGGAGACCCCCGAGCTGCTGGCCCTGGCCGTCGCGAGCGACCTGATCGGCGCGGTGGTCGGGTGGACGGACTTGACGGCGCCGGACCTCACCGAGGCACTCGGATCGCTGCGGTCCCTCCCCGGTGGCGGTTACCTGCGCGGCATCCGCCACCAGGTCCAGGGCGAGCCCGACCCCGACTGGCTGACCCGGCCGGGCGTGCTGCGCGGCCTGCGCGCGGTCGCCGCGGCGGGGCTCGTGTACGACCTGGTCGTGCTGCCGCACCAGCTGCCCGCGGCGGCGCGGGCGGCCGCGGCCATACCCGAGCTCACCTTCGTCCTGGACCATCTCGGCAAGCCGCCGATCGCGTCCGCGCGGCACGAGCCGTGGGCGCAGCGGCTGAAGGCGTTCGCCGCGCTGCCGAACACCGTGTGCAAGCTCTCCGGGATGGTGACCGAGGCCGACTGGGCCTCCTGGACGGTCGACGACCTGCGGCCCTACGCCGACACCGTGATCGACGCGTTCGGCCCCGGACGGCTGATGTTCGGCTCGGACTGGCCGGTCTGCACGCTGGCCGCCGGCTATACCGGGGTCGTGCGCTCCGCCGGAGAACTCATCGCGGCGCTTTCCCCGGCCGAGCAGGCCGACATCTGGTCCGGCACCGCACGGCGTGTCTACCGGTTGGCCGACCCTCAGGCCGGCTGACTGCTGTCCGTCGGGCGGCGCCCTGATCCCTGGTCCGCACCGTCCGGGCGGGTCACTGCTCGCCGAACGCGCTGAGCTGGCGCTCCATGCTGCGGGTGAGGTGGTCGGTCATCGCCTCCGCGGCTCGGTCGGACCGGCGGCGCAGGATCGCCCGTACCACGCGCTCGTGTTCGTCGACCGTGGGATCGGCCGCGTCCTGGACCCCGCTGAGGCGGAAGATGTGCAGGTGGGAGTGGAGTCGCTCCACCGCATCCGCGAGGAGCGGCCGGTGGGCGGCTTCCGCGACGGCGTCGTGGAAGCGCTGGTCCAGCGCGGCGAAGTCGCGGTAGGCCAGGTACGGCCCGCTCGGGTCGGGCTGGGCCTGCATGGCCTCCAACGTCGCCTCGATGGCGTCGAGTTCGCCCTCGTCGGCGTTGTCGGCGGCGAGCGCGGCGGCGCGCGGCTCCAAGAGGAGCCGCATCTCGAACAGCTCCGCCACACCCTGACGGGTCAGCAGCTCGGTCGCCCGGTAGCCGGACAGAGAACGCTTGACGACGAGTCCGTCGGCTTCGAGGCGGGCGAGTGCCTCGCGCACCGGGGTCGGTGAGACGTCGAGGGCGCGGGCCAACGCCTCGATGTTGATGCGTGCGCCCGGGGCGATCTCGTGGTCCATGACCTTGGCCTTGATGTCTTCGTAGACACTGTCGGCCAGGCCCTTGCGGAGCGGCGGAGCGGGCTGATCACCCGTTCCCGCCTCGACGCCGGGGATGCGGGGGTCCCGGTCCGGCATCCGTTCTCCCTGTGCTGAGTGCCGTGGTCGCCAGCAGTTTAGCGACGTCCGACCCCGGACTGCGTGGCACAGCGATGTGCACGTCGGGCCGCCCGCGTCGGCGCGGTCTCCGGGACATCGACCGGGATGCCGACTGCCGGGCTTCCCCAACGGCGGTGGGTCGGTACCCTACGAACGGTTCACGTATGGCCGTTACCTGCCTTCGCAGCCGCTACGCCACGTCACCTGGAGCACAGTGAAGCGCGAACCGATCACGCCGGCATTGCCGGATGTCCAGATCCGCGACCCGTTCCTCCTCGTCACCGAAGGCCCGCCCGGCTACGTGCTGTTCGGCAGCACCGACCCGAACATCTGGGAAGGTCCGGGGACCGGATTCGACTGCTGGACCAGCACCGACCTCGCCGAGTGGCACGGGCCGGTACCGGCCTTCCGGCCGCCGGCCGACTTCTGGTCGACCGGGCAGTTCTGGGCGCCGGAGGTCCACGCCTACGCGGGCCGGTGGTACATGTTCGCCACGTTCGGCGGCGAAGGCACCGTCCGCGGCACAGCGATCCTCGTCGCGGACGCCCCGGCCGGCCCGTACGTCCCCTGGAGCGACGGGCCCGTCACCCCTGACGGCTGGGAATGCCTTGACGGAACCCTGCACGTGGACGCGGACGGCGCGCCGTGGATGGTCTTCTGCCGCGAGTGGTTGCAGGTCTGCGACGGCGAGATCCACGCCCAGCGCCTGAACGCCGACCTCCGCTCCGCGGCGGATGCCCCGCCCTCCCTCTTGTTCCGCGCATCCCAAGCCCCCTGGGCACGGGCGCTCAACGCTCCGAGCGGAGACGAGGAGCCGCAACCCGCCCCGGACGAGCAACTCGCGTACGTCACCGACGGCCCGTTCCTCCACCGCACCGGAGCCGGCACCCTGCTGATGCTCTGGTCGAGCTTCGGCACCGCCGGCTACGCGATGGGCGTGGCGCGCTCCGAATCCGGCCACATCCTCGGCCCGTGGGTCCAGCAGGAATCACCCCTGTGGTCGACCGACGGCGGCCACGGCATGATCGCCCGCCTCCGCGACGGCAGCCTTGCGCTGCTGCTGCACCAGCCCAATGAGACCCCGCACGAACGGGCCGTCCTCCACCGCCTCAGCGAAACACCGGACGGCGGGATCGAGCTCGACCCACCGCTGCCGGACACGAACGCCGTCCCATGAAACGCACCACGCCGGCCCGCGAAGGCACGCACCGTCCCCACCGCAGGCTGCCAGCCATCACCGGCTTGAGGCGGGGCCGTGCCGCCTGAACTGCCGGCCTTCGCCCTGCGGCGGGGTTAAGCCCTTCAAGCGGCGGTACCCGAATGCCCTGAAAGAGGTGCCGTCTCCGCCTCCCGCGCGACCGCCGAGGCGGGCGGGACGCGAGGATTGCGGCGATGCGCCGGACCAGCGTCTCGCCCACCCTCGGACGGTTCTTGTTATCCCCGGGTTGTGCTGCGGTCTCCCAAGGGGTCGGTCGAGTGGAACCGAACCTTCCGGAAGGAGACAACGCACGTGCGACGCAACCTCCACGCGGGTTCTTCTGTGGTGGGCTCCGGGACGGCCGATCGGGACCGACGTACCCGGAGACGCGTGCCAGAGGCTGTTGTCGTCGCGGGGTGCGCCCTGTACGCGTTCCTCGCCCCTGTGGCCCATGCGGCGACCGCGCCGATTCCGGGGTCGCCGCTCGACGCATACGACAGGAACATCCCGTACGACACAGGCGTCCACAGGATCGCCAGGCTGGCCGCCCTCATCGCATACGTGCTGATGATCGCCACTGTCGTCTTCGGAGTCATGCTGCGGCTGCGGTTCATGCAGCGCCTGGTCAACCGGTCGACGTTCTACGGCGCGCACATGACGCTGGCGCTGACAGCCGTGATCTTCGGTGGGATACACGGCCTGACCTTCCTCTATCAGCCGGTCTGGCGCATCGGGTGGCCGCAGTTGACGGTCCCGTTCCTCGGCGGCGTGCAGCGGGTACCGGTCGGGCTGGGCATCCTGGGAACTGAACTGGCGGTCGCCGTCGCCTGCTCGGTTTGGCTGCAACGCCGCCTGGGCTACCACCGCTGGCTTCGAACTCACCAACTGGCCTACGCCGCGTTCGCGTTGATCTGGCTGCACATATTCCTCGTGCACCCGGAGCCCCGCCATCTCAACCCGGTCGCGGTCGGCGTCGCGGTCGGCGCCGGCTCAGTACTCCTGGTCTGGCTGATCCGAATCCTGCCTTCGCAGTCACGACTGCGTCAGAAGGCCTTCACGAGCGGTACCGGGGGCGACCGATGACGGTGCCGCACCAAGGGCCTTTGCCGGCGCCTGTTCTGTCCGTGCCGTCACCTCGACTCGGCGGCAACGCACCGACGTTCCTCCCGCCGGCGGTGCCGGCGGAGTCTTTCGATCTTCCGCGCCCCGCCCTCATTCCGGAGGCGGCCCCTGTACGGATCGGCGTCGACAACAACCGCTGCCACATCTACGGCATCTGCCAACAGGAGGCGCCCGAGGTCTTCCGGATCTCCACGGGCGGTTCGCTGCACTACACACGGAGAGTGCCGGCGACGTTCGCGGCCAAGGCGCGCCAGGCGGCGCGATGTTGCCCGATGCAGGCCATCACGATCAGCACCGAGCGCGGCCCACGGCCTCCGGCTGCGCACACGATGCGTCGCGGTGCGGTGGCCAGGACCGACCGCAAGCGCATCGTCATCGCAGGCGGCGGCCTGGCCGGCCTCAGTGCGGGAATCAGACTGAGGGAACGGGGATTCGACGGTGAACTCGTCGTCGTCGGCGAGGAATCCCTGCACCCCTACAGCCGACCCCCGCTGTCCAAGCAGTACTTGTCGGGCGCGTTGCGCGCGGAGCAGCTCACGTTCACCGCGGACAAGGACCTGGACGCCCACTGGCTGCTTGACACCCGAATGATCTCCCTCGACCT
Organism: Yinghuangia seranimata; assembly: GCF_029953285.1. Classification (GTDB taxonomy): domain Bacteria; phylum Actinomycetota; class Actinomycetes; order Streptomycetales; family Streptomycetaceae; genus Yinghuangia; species Yinghuangia seranimata. Next base: position 56,824 of record NZ_JASAOI010000040.1, read on the forward strand.
TCGCAGATCGAGGGTGGAACTGCGCGGCGGAGAGCTGCTGGCCTTCGACGGACTCGTCGTCGCGACCGGAGTGGACGCCAAACGCTTTCCCGAAACCCCTGTGGTCAGCGAACGAATACGCACTGTCCGGACCCTGCGTGACGCGGCGTCGATCCGGCAGGCGATGCACGAGGCGCGGGTCCGCCACGTGGTGATCATCGGCGGCGGGTTCGTCGGATGCGAACTTGCCTGTACCGCAAGAGAGCACGGCATGGATGTCACGCTCGTGGTCCACAGCGCGCCGTTGCTGCGACGGGTCCTGGGCCGCCAGGTGGGGGCCGTCGTAGGAGATGTCCAACGCCGGGCCGGCGTAGACGTGAGGCTCGACACGAAGATCACCGACTGGCGGGACTACGGCGACGTCCTGCGGTTGTTTCTCGACGACGGCGCCGTCCTCGACTGCGACTTCGTGGTGCTCGGTCTGGGCGGCGAGCCACGGACCGAATGGCTGCGCGGCAGCGGGTTGGAGATCTCCGACGGCGTGCTGTGCGGGCCCACGGGCCACGTGGTCGACCTAGCGGGGCGGACGGTTCCGCACGTGGTGGCCGCAGGTGACGTCGCCCGCTGGCCCAATCCGCGGTTCGACACGCAGCCGCGCAGGGTCGAACACCTCATCCACGCCGTCGAGATGGGCCAGCACGCCGCGGACTCGCTGCTGCGCGGCCCGCAACGCGCCGCCCGCTTCGCGCCGGTCCCACGCTTCTGGTCCGAGCAGCACGGCGTGCGGATCCAGGCCGTGGGCATGCCGGCCCTGGGTACCGAGGTCGAGATCGTGGAAGGGACCCTGCGTTCGGAGCGGTTCATCGCGCGATACACCCGGCAAACCCCGTACGGCCCGCAGATCGTCGGTTGCGTCGCGTTCGACATGCCGCTCGAACTTCTCGCGTACCGCGACCAGATAGGGGGAGCCCGCCCCCTTTCCAGTGGCGCGGGAAGGAGGAAGCGCCGATGAGCCATGCCGTCCACAACCGCAGACGCCGCTCCGCACGGGTCTTCACCACCGGGCCTGTGTCGCGGTTGCTCAGTCTGCCTGCCCGGCTCCATCTGCGATGGCTTGTCATCCTGGTCGTGACCGCGGTGGTCATGGGCTTCTATATCAGCATCCTGGTCACCGCTCCCCCGATGCCGCCGGGCAAGGCACCCGCCACCGTCGGCGGAGAGCCCGGTCTCTCGACGTCACCGGCAAAGATCACCCGGCGCTAGACCCGACGACGAGTCAGCGTGCTCGTCGGTCCGACTGCTGTCGGTGAGCCCGGTGCGGGAAGACGGAAGGCGAGTCACGACCGAGAACGCGCTTTTGATCGGTCGTGGCGGTTGTGGGCGCGCCGCGCCGAGTTTCCGGCCGGCAGCTGCGCGTCAGAGGTCGGGGTAGGAGCGCCGCAGGTGCTCGTCGACGGAGTGGGCGGGCACACCCATCACGGTCCGGGTCAGCCGAGCCGACGACGCGCTCACCATCCGCGCGCGCTCGGCCGATCATCGGTCCCGCCGACGCCGGCGTGCACGAGAACCCCTGAGCGCACGAGACACCTCCGCCCTCCGGGTAGCCCCCAGCCTGGGTTATGGCACATGTGGACCGCCGAGGTAGTGCCCCTGGGCGTCGTAGGGCCATGCGTTGGCGAGGCAGCCGTGCAGGCCGTCTATCTGCTGCATCATCGCGGGCGCCGGTTTGCCCGGTCCGGGGCAGCCTTCGTGGCCGTGGCCGATTCGATGGCCGACCTCGTGGTTGATGATCAGCGCGCGATACTCCTCCACCGGTCCGGGGAACTGCGGCGAACCGGTGTTCCAGCGTTTGAGGTTGACGATCACCTGGTTTCCCACGTCGCAGTTCACCTCCCCCCGGGTGTGCAGTCCCGCGGCGCCGCAGATCCTGTCCACGGTCGCCGGGGTCGCGATCTTCACCTCGAAGTCGTACGCGCCTGAGGACACGAGTTGGAAGCCGTCGTGGCCGTCGGCCGTCCAGCCGCGCGGATCGGCGAGGACGGCCGCTATCTGCTGGGCGGCCTGATCGGCGGGCACTCCCGTGCCGTCCTCGACCTCGACCTTGTAGCGCCGGATCTTGCCGGAGCCCACGGCCTTCCCGGTCGCGTCCGCGGTCACGAACACTCCGCTGCCGGATGCCGGGCCCGGGTCTGCAGTGGGCGGGGTGGGCGGGGACGCGGGGTGATCCGGCGGCTCAGGCGCGGGGCCGCTGTCGGAGTCCGTGTACGCGCTCTGCGCGGCCGCCGGCGGGCCGGAGCCGTCGGGTGCGTCGCCCCGCTTCAGGCGCGGCAGCGCCAGGGCGACGACGATGCCCAGCACGGCAGCGGCCACCAGCCACGCCCGTCGGCGTGAACGCCCCCGCCGTTGGCGGCGGTCCGGTTGCCTACCACCAGCCGCCCCGCGACCCGAGGGCCACCGAGGAGCAGACCGTGACAACCGTGACGAAGTCCGGCCGGGAGGAGCGCCCGAGGCGCCGAGGCGTGCGGCTGTCTCGACTCCGCGGTTCTTGACATGGGGCATGGGCCGACCATCCCGGGATGGCATGACCGCGTCGGGATCGCTACGAGACCGTCTTGTAACAGCCCTGCCAGCAAACGCTTTTGCCCGCTTTTGTTACTTCGGGCTGGCCGATACTGATCCGATGGTCCGTGTGCTGCTGATCGAAGACGACCCCGCCGTGGCCGAGGGGTTGGCCCTGGGCCTGCGACGGCAGGGATACGAGGTGGACGTTGCGCCGTGCGGGGAGGACGGCCTCGCCGGCGTGGACGCGTTCCCCCCGGAGCTGGTGGTGCTGGACCTCATGCTGCCCGGCATCGACGGCTTCGAGGTGTGCCGCCGAATACGCGCCGCCGGGACGCTGCCGATCATCATGCTCACCGCACGCGACCACGATGCGGACATCGTCCTCGGCCTGGAAGCCGGCGCCGACGACTACGTGGTCAAACCCGCCCAGGTCCGCGTCCTGGCGGCCCGGATCAAGGCAGTCCTGCGGCGCGCCGCCGGGTCGGGCGGACGCGCCGAAACACACGGCGACCTCGTGCTCGACCGCGCCGCACTCACGGTCGCCCGGGACGGCCGGCCGATCGCCCTCGCACCGTCCGAGCTCCGGCTGCTGCTCGAACTCTCCGCAGCTCCCGGCCGGGTCTTCAGCCGCGGACAGCTGCTGGAGACGGTGTGGGGCCATCCTTACCTGGGTGACACGCGTCTGGTCGATGCGTGCGTCAAACGGCTGCGGCTGAAAATCGAGGAGCAGGCCCGGTCCGCGCGCTACATCCAGACCGTGCGCGGCTTCGGCTACCGTTTCGGCCCGTTGTGACCGGCCCGACCGCGACGGCCTCGGAAGCGTCGGCGGACTCGACGTCGGCGGCGCCCCGCGGCGCCGCCGCGCGTCTTCGCCGACTGGGAGGACTGCGTCTGCGCCTGGTGGCCGCGTTCGTGCTCGTGGCCGCGTTCGCCTCACTGGTCACCGCCGCGCTGACCTACCGCGAGGCGCGCGCCGGGCTGCTCCAGCGCAGTCAGGACCGCATCGTCGGCGATCTGCGTACCGGTGTCGACGCGATCGCCCCCTCGATTCCGTTCCCGCCCGACCAGGCCGCGCTGGATTCGGTCGCCCGGGACATCGACAAGCAAGGCCGCGCACGCGGCTCCATCGTCATCGTCGTCTACCGCGATCTGCGCGCCGAAAGCGGCATGAGAACGGGCGGCATCGACATCCCCCCGCCGCTGCGCGCAGCCGTCACCCAACGCACCGCGACGGTGTTCCAGCGATTCCGCCACGGCGGCGAGGTCTGGCTGGCGGTCGGCGTCCCGATCACCTTCGTCAACCAGGGGCCCTCCGGTGTACAGGTGTACCTGCTCGCCCCGATGCGAGCCGAAGCACAGGACGAGGCGTCACTCGTCAAGGCCGCACGCCGTGGCGCGGTTCCGGCCGTGCTCTTCGCGCTGATTCCGGCCTTCCTCGCCGCCGCCGGCGTGCTGCGCCCCGTCCGAGCGCTCCAAGACGCGACCCGCCGACTGGCCCGAGGCCGCCTCGACACCCGGCTGAAAGCCAAAGGTGCAAGCGAACTCGCCGACCTGGCAAGAGACTTCAACCACACCGCGGCAGCATTGGAACAGAACGTGGCCCAGCTTCGAACGATGGAGGCCCGTGCCCGCGGGTTCGCCGCCGACGTCTCACACGAACTGCGCACCCCGCTCGCGGCCATGGCCGCCGTCACCGACCTGCTCGACGAGGACGCCGCCGCCGGGCACGTGGACGCGGACACGGCCTCCGCGCTGCGCCTCATATCCACCGAGACCGGCAAACTCACCCGCCTGGTCGACGACCTCATGGAGATCTGCCGCTTCGACGCGGGTGCCGCCACCCTGCACTTGGACGAGTTCGACATCGCGGAAGCCGTCCGCAGATGCTTGGACCACCGCGGTTGGCAGAACGCGATGACACTCGAACTCCCCGTCGGCATCCGTGTCGAGGCCGACCCACGACGCTTCGACGTCGTGGTCGCGAACCTGGTCCAGAACGCCCTGCGGCACGGCGCACCACCGATCGGAATCCGTCTGACCCTCGAAAACGGCGCCGACGGCACCTGGATCCTGCTGCGCGTACACGACCGGGGCCCCGGCATCGCCGCCGACCGGCTCGACCGGGTATTCGAACGCTTCTACAAAGCCGACGCCGCCCGCACCCGTTCGGAGGGCAGCGGCCTGGGCATGGCGATCACGCGCGAGAACGTCCTGCTCCACGGCGGGCGCATCCACGCCGCGAACCGGCCGGACGGCGGCGCCGAGTTCACCGTCGAACTCCCGCAGCGCGCGCACCACGCCCGGCAGGACCCGGAATGACCGCCCCGGCCCGACTCGCGAGCGCCACCGCGGCCGCGCTCCTTTGCACCGTCGTCACCGGCTGCGGCATTCCCCCGACCGGGCCGGTCGACGCGGGAGTCCCCGGCACCGGCATCCTGGCACCCGCCGAGGCGGGGCACCCTGGCGTGGTGTACGTCTACCTGATCCGCGACCGGCGTCTGGTACCGGTGTCGCGCTCGACGCCCGACGGCGGCGGTCCGCAGGCGGCGCTGGACCTCTTGCTGGCGGGACCCTCGCCGCAGGACCGGGAGAAGGGCCTGGTGACCGCGCTCCCCAAGGCCCTGGTCTCCGCGCGCGTGACACCCGGAAGCCGGGTCACCCGCGTCGACATCCCGACGGCGGTTCCGCAGCCGAGCGAACTGGCCATCCAGCAACTCGTCTGTACCGTCTCCGACGCGGTCAAACGCGGCATGGCAGTACCCGTCCCGACCGCGGGGCCGCAACCGGCGCCTGCACAGCCGCCGCCGGTGCCCGTGACGGTCTCCGCACCGGGCTGGCGGATGGAACCACAAACTTGCCCACCGGACGCCGCAACTCCGTGATCTTCGGCGGACGCAACCCGTCGTATTGCGCGCCACAAGCGCTTCGAGCGGCGAGGCCATCGCCGACACGCGCTGACTTCATGCCAACAGGTGGGCACGTCAGAGGTCGGGGTAGGAGCGCCGCAGGTGCTCGTCGACGGCTTGGGCCGCCTTGTCAGCGCGTCCGGCCGCGACGGCCTCGACGATGCGGTGGTGGTCCGTGCGCAGGAGTTCGGCCGACTCGGGCCAGCCGAGGCGTTCCACCGCTTCGACGGCGTGGCGGCCGACGGCGTCGCGCAGGCCGTGCATGAGCGTGGCGATCAGGGTGTTGCCGGACGCCTCAGCGAGGGCGAGGTGGAAGTCGGCGTCGGCCTGGTTGAACCGGTCCGGTGTGAGGTCGGGCCCGGCCATGCGGGAGACGGCGTCGCGCAGGCGCTCCACGTCCTCGGGGGTCGCCTGTGCGGCCGCCGAGCGGGCCGCCCACGTCTCGATGACGCGGCGGGTCTCGACGATGTCGTGGAGCGAGAAGGCCGCGAGACCGAGCTGCAGGCGCAGCACGTCGGCGAGGGCGTCGGCCGGGCGGGCGGTGAGGACCGCGCCCGCGTCGGGGCCGCGGCCGGTGGTGGAGACGAGGACGCCCATGGCCTCCAGGACGCGCAGTGCCTCGCGCACCGATGCCCGGCTCACCCCCAGGGACTCGGCGAGCTGCCGCTCGCCGGGCAGGCGGTCGCCCGCCTTGAGGCGCCCGGCGGCGATCTGCTCCTCGATGCGGGCCAGGACCTCCTCGTGCGCGCGCACGCGGCGGACCGGCCGCCAGTCGGGGCCGTCGGTCGGGGTGCTGCTCACGTCGCGGTCTCCTGCGGGCGGACGGATCGGTCGAACCACAGCATGGCATGGCCGAGCATGGCCAGACCCATGTATGGTCTGACCATTCATTCGCTCGTGAGGAGGTCCGGTGCGCGTCGGCTTGTTCATCACGTGTGTCAACGACACGCTCTATCCACGGACCGGGCAGGCGGTCGTGCGCCTCCTGGAGCGGCTCGGCTGCGAGGTCGACTTCCCCGCCGAGCAGTCCTGCTGCGGCCAGATGCACTGGAACACCGGGTACGGGAAGCAGATCGAGCCCCTGGTCCGCCGCTTCGCGGACACGTTCGCGGGCTACGACGCCGTGGTGACCGCGTCGGGCTCGTGCGGGGCGATGGTGCGCGACAACCACCCCAAGGCCGCGGCCCGCGCCGCGGACCCGACCTTGCCGGAGGCGGTCGCGGCCGTCGTCCCCCAGGTGTACGACCTCAGCGAGTTCCTCGTGGACGTCCTCGGCGTCACCGACGTCGGCGCGTACTTCCCGCACACCGTGACGTACCACCCGTCGTGCCACTCGCTGCGGCTGATGAATCTCGGCGACCGCCCGACGACGCTGCTGCGCAACGTACGCGGCCTCGAACTCCGCGACCTGCCCGGCGCCGAGGAGTGCTGCGGCTTCGGCGGTACGTTCGCGCTGAAGAACCCGGACGTCTCCGCGGCCATGTGCGCGGACAAAGTGCGGCACGCCGTAGGCACCGGGGCCGAGGTGCTGTGCGCCGCCGACAACTCGTGCCTGATGCACCTGGGCGGCACGATGGGCCGCCAGCGCAGCGGAGTGCGCACCCTGCACCTCGCCGAAATCCTCGCCTCGACAGAGGAGTTCCCCGCATGAGCAACGGAAGCGCCTTCCTGGGCCTGCCCGCCTTCCCCGGGGCCGCACGCGAGGCCGTGGGCAACGCGCAGCTGCGGCACAACCTCCGCAAGGCGACGCACACGATCCGGAGCAAGCGCGCGGCGGTGGTCGGCGAACTGGACGACTGGGAGGAGTTGCGGGCCGCCGGCAAGGCCGTCAAGGACCACACGCTCCGCCACCTCGACCACTACCTCGTGCGGCTCGAGGAAGCGGTGACCGCCGCGGGCGGCCACGTGCACTGGGCCGCCGACGCGGACGAGGCGAACCGCATCGTCACCGAACTCGTGCGCGCCACCGGCGGGCACGACGTCGTCAAGGTCAAGTCCATGGCGACGCAGGAGATCGGGCTCAACGAGGCCCTGGAGGCGGAGGGGATCCGGGCGTACGAGACCGACCTCGCCGAACTGATCGTGCAGCTCGGCGACGACCGCCCGTCGCACATCCTGGTCCCGGCCATCCACCGCAACCGCAGCGAGATCCGCGAGATCTTCCTGCGCGAGATGGCAGCATGGGGCGAGCCCGCGCCCGACGACCTGACCGACGAGCCGCGCGTACTCGCGGAGGCCGCGCGGCGGCACTTGCGAAAGCGGTTCCTCACCGCCCAAGTCGCGGTCTCCGGCGCGAACTTCATGGTCGCCGAAACCGGCACGCTCGTGGTCGTCGAGTCCGAGGGCAACGGGCGGATGTGCCTGACGCTGCCGGAGACGCTGATATCGGTGGTCGGCATCGAGAAGGTCGTCCCGACGTGGCAGGACCTGGCGGTCTTCCTCCAGTTGCTGCCGCGCTCGTCGACGGGTGAGCGGATGAACCCGTACACCTCGATGTGGACGGGTGTGGCGCCCAGCGACGGCCCGCGGAACTTCCATCTCGTCCTGCTCGACAACGGCCGCAGCCGCGTGCTCGCCGACGAGGTGGGCCGTCAGACACTGCGGTGCATTCGATGTTCGGCGTGCCTCAACGTCTGCCCCGTGTACGAGCGGGCGGGCGGCCACGCGTACGGATCCGTCTACCCGGGCCCGATCGGCGCCATCCTGACCCCGCAACTGCGCGGCACCACAAGCGAGTTGGACGCGTCACTGCCCTACGCCTCGACCCTGTGCGGCGCGTGCTACGAGGTCTGCCCGGTCGCCATCGACATCCCCGAGGTGCTGGTGCACCTGCGCGAGCAGGTCGTGGAAGGCGGGGGCCACCGCGCGGAGCGTGCCGCGATGAAGGCCGCCGGATGGATCTTCGCCGATCCGGCGAGGCTGGCCCGGGTGCAACGCGTGGCGGGACGGGCGCGGCGCATCGTCCCGCGACGACTCCCCGGCCCGGGGGCGGCCTGGACCGACACACGCGACCTGCCCGTCCCTCCCGAGCAGTCGTTCCGCGACTGGTGGGCCGCCGAGCGCGGCCGCCCCACAACCCCGAGGAGCAACCCGTGAGTTCACGTGACGCCGTCCTGGCCCGCATCCGCGCCGCCCTCGTGGACGTGCCGGCCGACGAGGCCGTCGACGGGCCGCGCCCCTCGGAGGCCTCCCCGCCGCGGGCCCGTGTCGCGCGCGACGCGGTCCTGCCGCTCCTGGTCGAACACCTCCGCGACTACCGCGCTGTCGTCCACGAGGTGGCGCCGGACGAACTCGCGGGCGCGCTGGCCGAGGCCCTGCGCCGCCGGGGCTGCAAAAGCGTGATCGTCCCGCCCGGCACCCCCGTCGCGTGGATCGCCGAGACCGACGGCATCGAACTCCTCGACGACACGACTCCCCTGACCGTCGACCGGCTCGACGCCGCGGACGGCACGGTCACCGGCTGCGCGGTGGCGATCGCCGAGACCGGCACGATCGTCCTGGACGCCGGGCCGGGCCAGGGCCGCCGTGCGCTCACGCTGGTCCCCGACTACCACCTGTGCGTCGTGCACGCGGAGGACGTGGTCGCGTCCGTTCCGGAGGCCTTCCCCCGCCTCGACGCCCGGCGCCCCCTGACCTGGATCAGTGGCCCGTCGGCCACCAGCGACATCGAACTCGACCGCGTCGAGGGCGTACACGGCCCGCGCACCCTGGAGGTTCTGCTGGTTCGGCCGACGCCGGGCAGGTGACTCTCACATCCGGTACACCGCGGCGGCGGTGCCGCCGAGCACCGCCGCCCGGTCGTCGGGACCGAGTCCGTTCAGGAGCTCCCGGTGCGTTTCCGTCACCGTCGCGTAGTCGGCCGCCAGTGTGCAGATCGGCCAGTCCGATCCCGTCATCAGCCGGTTCGGGCCGAAGGCGTCCAACGCCGTGTCCACGTACGGCTTCAGGCCCGCGACGGTCCAGTCGTCCCAGTGCGCCGCGGTGACCATGCCCGAGAGCTTGCAGACGGTGTTCGGAAGTCGCGCAAGCTCCCGCAGGTGGCCCGCCCAGGACGACGACGTTCCCGAGGCGATCGGCGGATTGCCGAGGTGGTCGAGGACGAAGGTCACCTCCGGGTGCAGTTCCGCCGCAGCGAACGCTGCGGGCAGCTGATGCTCCTGGACCAGCAGGTCGTACGCCAGGCCGGCCTCGCCCACCGCCGTCAGCCCCCGCCGGACCTCAGGCCGCAGCAGCCAGCCGTCGTCGCTCTCGTGCTGGACCTGATGGCGGATGCCCACCAGGAAGCCCCCGCCGGGCCCGCTTCGCAGCTCGGCGAGGGCGTCGGCGATGTCGGGGGCGGTGAGGTCCGTCCAGCCCACCACGCCGCGGACCAGGTCGTCCTTCTCCGCCAGGGCGAGGAGTTCGCGGGTTTCGTCGGCGACCGTGACGGTCTGCACGACCACCGTCCCGTCGACTCCCGCGGCCCGTGCGGCCGGCCGCAGGTCGTCCAGGGTGAAGTCGCGGCGGAGCGGGGTCAGCGCACTGCCGGTGATCCAGTCGTGACGGCCGCCGGCCAGCTCCCACACATGATGATGGGCGTCGATCACGACGCCCGGTCCGCCGGCCGGCTCGGCCAGCACAGACACCTGCATGTTCCTCCTGTCAGGGAGCCGGTCGGCGGGGCACGGTGCGTCAGCCGACGGACGCGCGGGACCCGATCGCGGCGAGGTCCTCCCACAGGCCGTCGGGTATCGCCCTCGTGAACTGCAGTGCCGCGTCGAGGACTTCGTCCGGATGGCGCAGGCCGAGGAGCACCGCCGCGACGGCGGGGTGGCGCAGGGGGAATCGCGCGGCGGCCGCGCGGAGCGGCACGCCATGGGCCGCGCAGGCGGTCTCGAGCCGCCTGGCGTGGTCCAGCAACGCCTGCGGGGCCGCCGCGTAATCGAAGGTGGCTCCGGGCCGGGGGTCCGCGAGCAGCCCGGAGTTGAACACACCTCCGACCACGACGGAAACGCCCCGGCGTTCGGCTTCGGGCAGGAGTTCGTCGGCCCCGGTCCGGTCGACCAGGCTGTAGCGGCCGGCGAGCAGGACGACGTCGATGTCCGTCTCGCGGACGAACCTGGTGGCCAGGGGCGTCTGGTTCGTGCCGATGCCGATCGCGTCGACCACGCCTTCGGCGCGCAGCCGTTCGAGGGCGGGGTACGCCTCGGCCAGGGCGTGTCGGGCGTGGTCGTCCGGGTCGTGGAGGTAGACGGTGTCGACGCGGTCCAGGCCGAGGCGTTTCAGGCTGCTTTCGAGGCTGCGGAGCACCCCCTCGGCGGAGAAATCCCAGACCCGGCGATGGGTGGCCGGCACCGCGAAGCCGTTGGCGAGGTCGTCGCCGCCCTCGCCCGACGCGGGTTCGAGGACACGTCCGACCTTCGTCGAGACGGTGAACGCGTGGCGGGGCCGCCCGACAAGCGCCTCCCCCAACCGGCGCTCGGACAGGCCCAGCCCGTAGTGCGGCGCGGTGTCGAAGGACCGGATGCCGCAGTTCCAGGCCGCTTCGAGTGCTTCATGCGCCTGGAGGTCGCCGACGGCCGTGAAGAGGTTGCCGAGGCCCGCGGCTCCCAGGGACAGTTCCGTCACCCAGGTGGTGCCGCGCCCCAGGGGTATGCGTCGCATGGCGTCTCCCGGAGTCACTTCGCAGCGGGGCGCAGGCGCAACCCGGACATGCCCCCGTCGACGGCGAGCGCGGTACCGGTCACCGCGGACGTGCTCGGGGCCGCGAGGTACGCGATGGCCGCGGCCACCTCGGCGGCAGTGACAAGACGTCCGTTCGGCTGGCGGGCGGCGAGCGCGGCGCGCTCGGCTGCGGGATCGGCGGACGCGGCCAGCAGCCGGGCGACCCAGGGGGTGTCGACGGTGCCGGGGTTCACGCAGTTGACGCGGATGCCCTCGTGGACGTGGTCGGCCGCCATCGCACGGGTCAGCGCCAACACCGCCCCCTTGCTGGCCGAATACGCGGCGCGCCCCGGCAGTCCGGCGACCGCCGCGATGGAGCACATGTTGACGACGGCCGCGTGCGCCGATCGCCGCAGGTGCGGAAGGGCCGCGCGGCTGGTGCGCACGATGCCGAGGACGTTGACGTCCAAGAGCCGGTGCCACTGGTCGTCGGTGTTGTCCTCGACGGTGCCGACGGCTCCGATTCCGGCGTTGTTGACCAGCACGTCGATGCCGTCCATCGCGGCGGCCGCCGTGTCGACCGCGGCGCGTATCGACGCGTCGTCGGAGACGTCCGCGGTGAAGCCGAGAAGGGGATCCCGGACGGTGTCGACGTCCAGGTCGAGCACGGCGACGAGCGCACCGCGGGCGGACAACAACTCCGCCGCGGCCCGTCCTATACCGGAGGCTCCCCCGGTGATCACCACGCGCAACCCCGCGAGTTCCGTCATCTGGTGTGTCTGTTCTGTTCGCATCCCTACAGCCGTCCTATCCCTGGCCGTGCGCGAAGTACGCGGCGACGGCCGGGTCCACGGGAGCGACGTCCATGGGCTCCCCTCCGTTCCGCAGCGACATCGTCGCCGCGTAGCCGGCGGCCACCGCCTCGCGGGCCGCCACGGGCGAGGTGACGGTGGCCCCGCCCTCCCGGATGAACCGCAGGAACTCCGCGACCAGCACCGGATCCGCGCCCGCGTGACTGCCGGGCGGGGTGTGGACGCGCACCACGACGTCCGCCTTGTCGCGGTAGGTGGAACGGCGGTTCCACACCCGCACCTCCGACCCCTCGCCGTCCCCGAAGTTCTCGAGCCGCCCCTCGGTGCCGATCACGGTGTAGTTGCGCCAGTTGTCGGGTGTGTAGTGGCACTGCTGGTAGCTGGCGAAGACGCCGTTGTCCAGCTGCATCTGCATCATGCTGAGGTCTTCCACGTCCACCACCGGGTTGAGGCCGGTCTGGCTGAGCGGCGGCCAGTTCTCGTCCGACAGCCAGTCGGTCATCAGCTCCCCGCTGCGGTCGCGGCGCGAGCTGATGTCGCCGTAGAGCGTCAGCCCGCCCATGGCGTTGACGCGCCGGGTGTAGCCGTCGGCCAGCCAGTGGATGACGTCGAGGTCGTGGGCTCCCTTCTGCAGCAGCAGACCGGTGGTGTTGCGTCGGTCGGCGTGCCAGTCCTTGAAGTACCAGTCCCCGCCGTTGCCGACGAAGTGGCGGCACCACACGGCCTTGACCTCGCCGACGGCCCCGTCGGCGATCAGCTCGCGCATGGCCACCACCACCGGCATGTGCCGCATGTTGTGGCCGACGTACAGCGGCGTCCGGTGTGCGCGTGCCGCCTCGAGGAGCCGGTCGCAGCCCTCGGTGGTGATCGCCATCGGCTTGTCCAGGAAGACCGGGATTCCGGCGGTCAGGAGGTCCACGCCGATCTGCTCGTGCGTGTGGTCCGGGGTCAGCACGAACACGCCGTCCAGCCCGGCGTCGAGCAGCTCGCGGTGGTCCGCGGTGATGCGCACCTGACTGCCGAAGCGCTCCTGGGCGCCCGCCAGGGCTCGCGGGTCGCGGTCGCAGGCCGCGACCACCAGCGAGCCTTCCCCGGGCCGGTGGGCCAGCTCGACCAGGTCGCTGCGGGCGCCGAGGCCGACGACGCCCAGCCTGATGTCGTTCAACGTGCTCGTCCTTTCAGGGGGTTGCCACGAGAGGCCCTAGCTCTTGCTGCCGGTGAAGGCGATGCCCTGGATGAAGTGGCGCTGGAGCAGGATGAACGCGACGATCATCGGAGCGGTGGCCATCAGCGATCCGGCCATCAGCACCGAGTAGTCGGTGAAGTGCTCGCCCTGGAGGTTGGCGAGGCCGGCGGAGAGGGTCATCTTCTCCGGGTCGGTGTTGATCACCAGCGGGAACATCAGGTCGTTCCACGACCACATCGCGGTCAGGATGGTGAGTGCCAACAGGGCCGGCTTGGCCAGCGGGAGCGCGATGCGCCAGAAGATCTGCCACGGGTTGGCCCCGTCCAGCCGTGCGGCCTCCTCGACCTCGTGCGGCAGCGCCATGAAGCTCTGGCGCATCAGGAAGGTGCCGAAAGCGGTGAACACCCCCGGGATGATCAGGCCCTTCAGGGAGTTCAGCCAGCCGAGGTCCTGGAGGAGCACGTACTGCGGGATGAGGAAGACCAGGCCCGGGACCATCAGCACCGACAGGAACAGGCCGAACAGCAACCCGCTCCCACGGAACCGCATCCGGGCGAACGCGTAGCCGGCCATCGACGAGAACAGCAGCTGGCCGACGGTGCGTGCGACCGTCACCAGCGCGGTGTTGAGGAACATCCGCCCGAACGGAAGCGAGTCGAACACCTTGCTGAAGTTCGACCACTGCCAGTGGTGCGGCAGGAGGGTCGGCGGCAGTCGGGTGGTCTCGGAGAACGGCTTGAGCGCCGTGACCACTTCCCAGAAGAAGGGGCCGAGGACCAGGACCGACGCGGCGACGAGCACCGTATGGGTGGCCACCGACCGGGCGCGGTGCCGCGGACGGGCCGAGCGGGATGCGTGCTCAGGCATAGTGCACCCACTTCTTCTGCAGGCGGAACTGGATGAAGGTCATCAGCACGATGAAGCCGACCAGGACGAAGGCCACAGCCGCTCCGAACCCGATGTCGTGCTCGACGAAGGACTTCTGGAAGAAGAGGTACGGAATCGACCGGACCTTGGGCAGCGCCGGATTGCCGTTGCCGGCGGGGGCGTTCGGGGTGCTCATCATCATGTAGGCGAGATCGAACATCTGCAGCGAGTTGATCAGCGTCAGCACGGTGACGAAGAAGATGCTCGGCGTGAGCAGCGGCACGGTGATGCGCAGGAACGTCCGCACCGGTCCGGCGCCGTCCATCCGCGCGGCCTCGTAGTACTCGGCGGGTATCCCCTGGAGACCGGCCAGGAAGATCACCATGTTGTAGCCCAGCGACATCCAGATGCCGATCGCGGCCAGCGCGTACGGCGCGTAGGCCGGGTCGGAGGCCCAGTGCGGTCCCTGGATCCCCACCGTGGAGAGCAGGTAGTTCACCAGGCCGTAGTTCCCGTCGTACATCCACCGCCACAGCATGGCCATGGCGACCGGCATGGTCACGGCGGGCAGGAAGAAGATCACCCGGTAGACGGAGCGGCCCCGCAGGTTCTGCTGGTTGAGCAGTGCGGCCAGCAGGATCGCGAGCGGTACGCCGACCAGCTGGATCCCGGTGTACACCAGCGTGTTGACCACCGCCTGGCCCACCGTCGGATCGTCGGCCAGCGCCTTGTAGTTGTCCGTGCCGGTCCAGGTGTGCCCGCCGAACGGGCCGGAGCTGGTGAAGCTGTAGTAGAAGGTCTGCGCGATGGGCCAGAGGTAGAAGACCCCCAGGCCGATGGTCATCGGCGCGACCATGAGGTAGGCCCAGGCGCGTTCGCGGCGGCGGCCGGGGCGCCGCCCGCGCCGGGTGGCGCGGGCGGCACGGGCGGCACGGCCCGTGAATTGCTGAGCCGCTGTGCTGGTCATCGGGTCACTTTTCCTTGCTCAGCGCCGCGTTCATCAGACCGGCCATGGTCTTCGCGGCCGCCGTGAGATCGGCCTTGCCGTCCCAGGCGGAGGTGAATGTGGGTATCTCCTGGCTCATCCAGGCGGAGGTGTTCTTGGAGGCGGGGAACGGAACGGTGTACGGCAGCTCGTCCAGGAACGCCTTCAGGTGGAAGTCCGGAGCGGAGTCCACCCAGGCCTGCTGGGTGTTGTTGAAGGCCGGGATGACGCCGGCCTCCTTCGCCGTGATCTCCGCGGCCTCCTTGGACCCGAGGTAGGCGATGAAGGCGGCCGCCTCGTTCGGGTGCTTGGTCTTGGCGTAGGCGACGTTGGCCAGGCCGTGGATCACCACCGCCCGCTTGGCGCCCTGCGGCAGGACCGTGACGTCGATGTCCTTCTTCGCGGTGGACTGGGAGAACTCCAGGCTGTTCCAGCTGCCGCCGTAGTACATGGCGACCTTGCCCGACTCGAAGAACTGGCTCGGGAAGGTGTCGGTCATGGCCTTGACGTCCGGCGAGGATCCGTCCTTGATCAGGTCGGCCCAGAACTTGAGGCCCTCGATGGTCGCGGGCTGCTCGTAGCCCGAGGACGTCCCGTCGGCCGAGATGACCGAGCCGCCGGCCTGGAAGATGGTGTCGTAGAAGTTCTCCTGGTTGGCCAGCGGCGCCAGGATGCCGTACTGCTTCTTGGAGGCGTCGGTGAGCTTGCGGGCGGCGTCCCGGACCGTCTGCCACGTCCAGGTCTCGTCGGGGTACTTCACGCCCGCCGCGTCGAAGAGCTTCTTGTTGTACCAGAGCCCGACGGTGTCGAAGTCCTTCGGGACGCCGTACTGCGTCCCCTTGTACTTGTAGAGGTCGACCAGGCTCTGCGGGTAGTTGGAGAGGCTCGCGCCGTTGGCGGCGAGCTTGTCCGACAGCGGCAGCAGGATGCCGTTCGACTCGTAGAGCTGGGCGTTGGGGCCGTTCATCCAGAACACGTCCGGCGCGCTGCCGCTGGTGGCGTCGGCCTGGAGCTTGGTCCAGTACTCCTTGTTCGCGGTGACCTGGATGTTCACCTTGATCGACGGGTGGGTCGCCTGGAAGGCGTCGATGATGTGCTGCATGGCCGGCTGCTGGGTCGCGTCCCAGATCCGGTAGGTGAGGTCGACCTCCTTGGCGCCGTCGGCACTGCTCTTCGAGTCGCTCGAACAGGCGGTGGCGCCGAGGGCCAGAGCGGTGGCCGCCGTGAGTGCCGCCCAGCGTCTGCCGTGCTGACCGGTACGTCCCTTGCTACGCCGAATGTGCATTGGAACATCCCATCCGTAGTGCGCGTGTGGTTACGCGATATAGATCTGATACATCTCGGCCGCATCTGGGCTGGATCTACGGAGTTTTGCTGTGTCATGTGTGGCGAGGCGGCCATCCAGAACGGGTGCCGACGCGAGAAGCGGGCGAATCAGCCCAGCTGAGATACGGAGAGTCTGGAGTCGTCGGACCGTGGCGTCAAGAGTTTGGTTATGATTCACTGAGCACGCACCGCTTGATAAATATGAAACATCTAGAGCCGACAGGCGCGAAGACGCGCGTCGAGTGACGGCAAGAGCGAAGGGGAGGGCCGTGGCCCGCTCAGAGAACAGATCCGCGACCGCGGGGGCGGATGGTGCCTACCGCCCTGGCTACGAGGTCGCGGCCGAACGCATCCTCGAGTACGTCGTCAGCGCGGGACTTCAACCCGGCGCGCGGCTGCCCACGGAGAAGGACCTCGCCGACGAGGTGCAGATGAGTCGGACGGTGGTCCGGGAGGCGGTGAAGATCCTCTCCGCCATCGGGCGGTTGTCCGTGCAGAAGGGCCGCGGCATCTACGTGGCCGAGCCCGAGCAGCCCTCCTGGCAGACGTCGCTGACCACGTTCCTCCCCGCAGACCTGCGGCAGGTCGACGAACTGTTCGAATTCCGTCAGCACCTGGAGACCACCGCCGCCGGCCTGGCCGCGCGGCGAGCCACCCCGGCTCAGGTCAAGGCGGTACGCGAAGCCGCCCGGCAGTCCACCGCGGCGGCGCAGCAGGACGACATCGACGCCTTCACGTCCGCCGACGACGCCTTCCACGTCGGAATCGCGGAGGCGGCGGCCAACATGTTCTTCGCCTCCACCGTCAACGACGTGCGGCGCCTGCAGCGCCAGACCACCGCCATCGGACTGGCCGGGGTCGCGGGCGGGTCGCTGCTGGTGGCCGCGGAGCAGCACGAGGCGATCGCCGCCGCCATCGCCGCCGGCGAGCCGGCCCGCGCCGAGGCGCTGATGACCGAGCACATTTGCATGACCGCCGAGCAGTTCCAGCGGGAGATCTGGCGTCGCGTCGTACCCGACAGCGACACCGACTCCTGAGCCCCGTCGTCCAGCACCGAAGGACAACCCGTGCGAATTACCGATGTGACCATCGAGTTGGTGGACCTGCCCGCCCAGCCGCCGTTCCGGTGGCGCGCCGGGCTTCCGGGCTCGGAGCCCGCGGTGGTGGGCGGCATCCTCCGCGTCCACACCGACGAGGGCCTGGTGGGCGAGGCGCACACGAGGCGCGGAGTGATCGTCGCCGACCTGGTCGCCCGTCGCATCCGCGAGGACCTCGTCGGCCGCGACCCCCTGGCGCGCGAGCTGTTGTGGGAGCGGCTGTGGGAGCTGGACCGGATCGAGGAGTTTCCGATCTATGCCCTCGGTCTGGTGGACGTGGCGTTGTGGGACCTGGCGGGCAAGGCGACCGCGCAACCGGTTCACCGGCTGCTGGGCACCTACCGCGAGGCCATCCCGGCGTACGCGAGCACGGTCACCTTCGGCAGCGTCGAGGAGTACCTCGACGTCGCCACCCAGTGCCTGGAGTTGGGCTATGTCGGCATCAAGCTCCACGCCTGGGGCAACCCGGCGGCGGACGCGGACCTGTGCCGGAAGCTGCGGGAACACGTCGGTCCCGACGTTCCGCTGATGTACGACGGTTCGGCGGGATTCGACCTCGCCGACTCCATCGCTCTCGGTCACGTGCTCGCCGAAGCGGGCTACATCTGGTACGAGGAACCGATGCGCGAGTTCAGCGTGACCGCCTACCGCCGACTGGCCGAACGGGTCGCGGTCCCGCTGCTGGTCGCGGAGACCTCCGACGGCGCGCACATGAACACCGGCGACTTCATCGCGGCCGGCGCGGCGGGCGGGGTCAGGACCAGTGCGCAGTACAAGGGCGGCATCACCGGGGCGATGCGCATCGCGCATCTGGCCGACAGCTACCAGCTCAGGGCCGAAGTACACGGCAGCGGAGTGGTCAACGCCCATCTGTGCATGGCGATCCCCAACACCACGTACTACGAGTCCCTGGTCTACACAAACCCCGTGGTGCGCGAACCGTCTGTAGGCGCCGACGGTCTGGTGCAGGCCCCCACTGCCCCCGGCGTCGGGTTCGACCAGCCTGGCTGGTGACCGACTCCCGCCGGCCCTCCCTGGCGGGGCCGGCGGGCCCTCCCACTCCCGCAGAAGGAGACGCGCCATGCCCGTCCAACGCTATGCAGCGGTCATCCGCCTGCGTCCCGAGCTGGAAGCCGGGTACCGCGCCCTGCACGCTGCACCTTGGCCCGAGGTCCTGGCGACGCTCCGCCGCGCCAACATCCGCAACTACTCGATCTTCCTGCGCGACGGCCTGCTCTTCAGCTACCTGGAGTACACCGGCGAGGACTTCGCCGCCGACACGGCGTCGATCGCGCAATGCCCGGTCACCCGCGAGTGGTGGGCCCGTACCGACCCCTGCCAGCAGCCGTTGGACAGTGCCGCCGAAGGCGAGCACTGGGCGCCGGCCGAAGAGGTCTTCCATCTCGCGTAGTCCGGACCCGGGTCGCCCGTCGTCCCGCCACCCGCGGTGAGCCGTCGCAGGCTCCCGTACGCCTTCGCTCTCATCGACCACGAACCGAGGAGGGGCCATGAGCCACGTCGAACACGAGATCGCCGAACAACCCGAGTGCTGGCGGCGGGTGTTGGAAGCGGCCCCGGCGGGCCTGCCGGAGCACGGCGAACGCGTGGCCGTCATCGGCTGCGGTACCTCTCTCTACATCGCCCAGGCGTACGCGTCGCTGCGCGAGTCGGCCGGACTGGGCGAAACGGACGCCTTCGCGGCGTCCGAGTTCCCCGCCGCCCGCGACTACGACCGCGTGCTCGCCATCAGCCGATCGGGCACCACGACCGAGGTCCTCGCCGCGCTCGGCCGCACCGAGCACACCCGTACAGTCGCGATCACCGCGGACCTGGACACGCCGATAACCCCGGCCGCGGACATCGTGGTCGACCTGACGTTCGCGGACGAGAAGTCCGTGGTGCAGACGCGGTTCGCCACCACCTGCCTGGCCCTGCTGCGCGGCCACCTGGGCCTCGTCCCGACCGACCTTGCAGAACAGGCCGAGCGCGCACTCGCCGCCCCGTTGCCGGAAGGGGCCACCGAGGCACGGCAGTTCACGTTCCTCGGTACGGGTTGGACGGCGGGCCTCGCGCACGAGGCGGCGCTCAAGGTCCGCGAGGCGTCCGGCTCCTGGGCCGAGTCGTACCCGGCGATGGAGTACCGGCACGGCCCGATCAGCGTGGCCGGGCCCGACAGCCTGGTCTGGTTCCTCGGCGAGCCGCCGGCGGGTCTGGTGGGCCAGGTCCGGCAGACCACCGGTGCCGCGGTCTCGGTCTCGTCCCTCGACCCGATGGCGGACCTGATCCGAGCGCAGCGCCTGGCGGTCGAACTCGCCAAAGCCCGCGGCCTGGACCCCGACCGGCCCCGCAACCTGACCCGCTCGATCGTCCTGACAGGGCCGTGACCGTGCCGAGAGTGATAGCCCTCGACGTCGGCGGCACGTTCATCAAGGCCGGTGTGGCCGGGCCGGACGGCAGCCTCCACAACGTCGAACGGTGGCCCACCCGCGCCGAACTCGGACCTGAGGCGGTCCTGGAGGCGACGCTGGACCGCGCCGCCCGACTTGCTGCGCGATACCGGCCGGCCGCCGTCGGCATCGTGGTACCCGGAGTCGTCGACGAGGGGTCGGGGACCGCGGTTCTCGCCGCGAACCTTGGTTGGCGGCAGGTTCCGGTGCGCAAGACGTTCGCCGAGCGCCTGCGGCTGCCGGTCGCCGTCAGCCACGACGTACGGGCCGGCGGTGTCGCCGAGGCACGGGTCGGCGCCGGCCGTGACAGCCGCGCCTTCCTGTTCGTCCCGGTCGGCACCGGGATCGCGGCCGCGGTCATGGTTGACGGGGAACCGTTGCCCGGCACGCACCACCGTGCCGGCGAACTCGGCCACCTGGTGATCAGGCCCGGGGGGCCTCAGTGCCCCTGCGGCGCCAGGGGCTGCCTGGAAACCATCGCGTCGGCCACCGCCGTCGCGCGGCGCTACGCCGAGGCCACCGGGCAGAGCGGCGTGACCGCGAAGGACGTCGCCGCGCGCGTCGCCACAGGTGACCCGACCGCGGTACGGGTCTGGCACGAGGCTGTGGAGGCCCTCGCCGACGGACTCGCCTCCGCGATCGCTCTTTTCGATCCCGAACGTGTCGTGATCGGCGGCGGTCTCGCTCGGGCCAGCGAGGCATATCTTGCGCCCGTGCGGTCGGCGGTCCGCGCGCGCCTCGGTCTCTCGACGGAACCGTGCATCGTCCCGGCCCGGCTCGGGGACGACGCGGGCTGCCAGGGCGCCGCGTTCCTCGCCCACGACCTGCTGGGGAGGGCGGCGTGATCCTCACCGTCACGCTCAACACCGCGCTCGACATCACCCACAGCCTGGCCGCGCTGCGCCCGTTCGCCGCGAACCGCCCGCACACGGTGGCGCAGCGCGCCGGTGGCAAGGGCGTCAACGTCTCACGCGTGCTCCACGCCCTGGGGCAGGAGACGGAAGCGACCGGCCTCGTCGGCGGCCTCACCGGGGTCGCGGTGCGCGGCGACCTCGAGGCGTCCGGGCTGACGGACCGCATGCTCCGGATCGACGCCGAGACCAGGCGCACAGTCGCCGTGGTCGACGACGGCGTCGGCGACACGACGACGCTGCTGGAGCCCGGGCCCGTGGTCGGTCCGCAGGAGTGGACGGCCTTCCTGGAACACTTCGAGGCGCTCCTTCGCGGGGCCGCGGCCGTCGTGCTGTCCGGAAGCCTCCCGCGCGGCGTGCCTTCCGACGCCTATGCAGTGCTCGTGCGGATGGCGCACGACCACGACCTGCCGACGGTGGTGGACACCGAAGGCGAGGCGCTACGCGCCGCGTTGACAGCGCGCCCCGAACTGGTCAAACCGAATCAGGACGAGCTGGCCGCCACCACAGGGCTCACCGATCCCGTAGCCGCCGCCCGGTCGCTGCGAGCCGACGGAGCGGGCACCGTAGTGGCCTCGCTCGGAGCCCGCGGTCTCATCGCGCTGACCCCACAAGGCGATTGGCACGCCTACCCGCCCAGGCGGCTGATCGGCAATCCCACCGGAGCGGGTGACGCCGCGGTGGCCGCACTTGCCCTCGGCATGGTCGCCGGCACGCCCTGGCGGGAGCGGCTGGCTGAGGCGGTCGCGCTCTCCGCCGCCGCCGTCGCGGCCCCGTTGGCCGGCGACGTCGATCTCGCCGTCCACCGCCGTCTGCGTCCTTTGGTACACGTCGAACCCTTGAGGAGTCTGACCGCATGCCCCTGACCGGAACCGGGGACGTCGTCGCCGCCGCGCGCGCCGCCGGCCACGGCGTCGCCGCCTTCAACGTCATCCAGCTGGAGCACGCCCAGGCGATAGTCGCGGGCGCGGAGGCGGCCGGATCGCCCGTGGTTCTCCAGATCAGTGAGAACGCGGTTCGCTATCACGGGGCCCTGGCGCCCGTCGGTCTCGCGGTCCTGGCGGCGGCCCGCGCCGCGAACGTGCCCGTCGCGGTCCACCTCGACCATGCCACGTCGGCCGAACTCGTTGATGAGGCAGTCGAGTTGGGCTTCGGGTCAGTGATGTTCGACGCCTCGGCCACGGAGTACGAGAAGAATGTCCGGGCCACCGCCGACGTGGTGGCCCGGTGCCACGCGGCCGGCGTCTGGGTGGAGGCCGAGCTCGGCGAGGTCGGCGGCAAGGACGGCGTGCACGCGCCCGGCGCCCGTACCGACCCGGCGGAGGCCGCCGCGTTCGTCGCCGCGACCGGAGTCGACGCGCTCGCCGTCGCGGTCGGCAGCTCGCACGCCATGACGACGCGCGACGCGCGGCTCGACTTCGGGCTGATCGCCGCTCTGCACGCGGCCGTTCCGGTCCCTCTGGTCCTGCACGGCTCCTCGGGTGTGGCCGACCGGGACCTGGCCCGCGCCGTGGAGGCCGGCATGACCAAGATCAACATGGCCACCCATCTCAACCGCGTGTTCACCAACGCCGTTCGGAGGGCTCTGGCCGACGACGGAAACCTCGTCGACACGCGTCGCTACCTCGGCGCCGGCCGCCTGGCCGTCGGCACCGAGGTGACCCGGCTGATCGCCGTTCTGCGGGCCGCGTAAGCGGGCCGACCCCCAGCCCCCGGTCGGGTCCGCAGTTGCCCTGGCTGCGCGACCCGACCGGGCCCAACCTCTGCGAGTGTCCGGAACAACCGAGGAGTCCCAGGTGCCACGAGCCCCGCACCCGACCGGAGCCGGCGGGCGCCCCGCCGCGGGTTCAGGCGCCGAGCACCGCGGCGAGGAGGGCGGAATGCGGATCGAACAGATCGCCCTCGACGTGGTCGAGCGCCACGCGGACGGCTCCGAGGCCGACCGCGTCGCGGTCCAGCTCGGAGGTGCGCAGGGGGATCGGGAACAACGTCCTGCTGTCGAGGTGACGGCGCAACGGCTCGAGCAGCGTGTCTCCCGCACGGCTGAGGCCGCCCGAGAGGACGATGCACTCGGGGTCGACCGTCAGCGCCACCGCCGCGATCCCGACGGCGAGCTGTCCGGCGAACCCGTCGACGCGACGCACGGCGGCGGGGTCACCGTGCGCCGCCGCGCGGACCGTCTCCTCGACGCCTTCGGGCCAGGCCGCCGCCGTGTCGAGGGCCGCCTTCCACCCGGACTCGGCGAGGAAGCCGATCTCGCCAGCCGCGCCGCGGGCACCCCGGAAGAGCTGTCCGTCCAGGACGATGCTGCTGGTGATGTGGCGGCCGGCCAGGATGTTGACGAAGTTGTCGAGGTCGCGGGCGACGCCCACCCAGCGCTCGGCGAGCGCGGCCAGACGGGCGTCGTTCCCGACGATGACCGGTGCGTTCGGAAACACCGCCAGGTCGTCGGCGAGGTTGCGCCCTTCCAGGATCGGCAGTCGGGAGCTCCGAACCAGCCGCCCCGCGGCGTCGACGATCCCGGTGGTGGCCACGCCCACCGCAAGAACGTCGGATCGCCGGACTCCGGCGCGGCGGACGGTGCCGCGGATCGCCTCCCGAGCCGCCGCAACGCGGTCGGCCGCCGTCGCCTCGGGGGCCAGCGGGCGGTTGCGGACGACGCGCTTGCGGCCGCGGAGGTCCGTCACGAGCACGTTGATCTCGTAGACCCCGAGGTCGACGCCCACGACGTGGCCGTATTCCGGTCGCAACCGGTAGCGCTTGGCCGGGCGGCCGATGGGGCGCTGGTCGTCGCCGTTGGGGGCGACCTCTTCGGCCAGCCCGCTCCTGACGAGGCTCACGAGGGCGTCCTCGACGGTGTTGCGCGAGACGCCCGCCGCGTCGGCGATCTCGCGGAGGGTGACGACGTCCGCGCCGAAGAGAACGCGGAGCACCGCCACCGCGTTGATCTTCCTCAGGAACGCTCCGCTGCCACCGGGTCGGTGCACTGCCCGTTACCCCCTTGACAGGCGCTCTCCATGGTCATCAGACTTTAACATCAGTTTTTTGATTCAGTGAATCAAAAAACTTTCCGCAGGTAATGCGATTCCTGCCCAGAAATTACACAGACTCCGGTTCCCGCCTCGTCGTGAACGTGACCCACGTCACCACCGAGTTAGACTCGGACGCGTTCCGACCTGGTCGCGGTGCACTTGGCCCCTCCGCCCCCCGCTGGTTGGCGGCACATGTCTGGCCTCGAAGAGCATTTCCCCGGCAGACGGGCCCCCTCCCCCACGGAAGGACCAGACCATGCACAGACCCCTCCGTCTGGCAGCACTCGTTGCGGCGGCCGCACTCACCGCAGCAGGGTGCGCTGCGGGCGGGAGTTCGGTCTCCGGCGGGGGCGGAGACAAGGTCACGATGACGTTCCTGACCTTCGAGACGCCGAACCTCAACGCCAAGTATTGGGACGACGCGATCGCCCGGGCCTCGGCGAAGGTACCCGGAGTCACGATCAAGAAGCTGGTCGCGCCGAGCATCGACCGCACCGGGTACGCCAAGCAGCTCGCCGCCACGGGCCAGCTGCCCGACATCATGATCGCGGTGAACCCGAACGGGTTCGCCCAGTCGGGCCAGCTCGCCCCCTGGACCGACCAGGAACTGGCCGACTTCACCTACCCGCACGCGAACCCGATCGGCGGCAAGGTCTACGTTCTGCCGTTCAACACCCAGCCCACCCCGCTGGTGTACTACAACAAGCAGGACTTCGCGAAGGCCGGCATCGCCGCTCCGCCGACCACCTACGCCGACTTCCTCGCCGACTGCGCCAAGCTCAAGGACGCCGGAATCAACCCGATCGTCGTCGGCGGCGGAGGCAACGACACCTTCGCCGCGACGTACCCGTGGGTCGCCTCGGTCGGC
This sequence comes from Yinghuangia seranimata, assembly GCF_029953285.1. GTDB lineage: Bacteria > Actinomycetota > Actinomycetes > Streptomycetales > Streptomycetaceae > Yinghuangia > Yinghuangia seranimata. The sequence continues at coordinate 81,445 of NZ_JASAOI010000040.1, forward strand.
ACCGACGTGTACCAGGGCACCCCGGACTGGCTGTCCCAGCGGGCCGACGGCAAGGTCAAGTTCGACAGCCCCGACTTCACCAAGGCCACCCAGAAGGTCGCCGACCTGGCCAAGGCGGGGTACATCGACACCGCGGGTCTGAGCCGGTCCTACGCGGACACCGAACAGGCGTTCCGCGACAACAAGGGCGCCATGTACCCGATGGGTTCGTGGTTCGCCGCCTCCGCCGACCAGACCAAGCCCCCGTTCGACGTCGGCGTCTTCGCCTGGCCGTCGGACGACGGACGGCCGACCGTGCCCGCCTATACGGGCGGCGGCATGAGCGTCAGTTCCAAGGCGCCCAACGTGGACCTGGCGAAGAGGTGGGCGCTGGCGTTCATGGAGGACAAGCAGAACCTCGACGCGAGCGTGCACGCGGACGGCTCGATCATCGCGATCAAGGGCTACATACCCCCGACCGACATGGGCCCGGTCTACAACGAGACGTTGAGGGCCTACAACGAGGCGGCGGCCAGCGGCAACGTGGTCAACGCCTTCAACTCCGAAACGGGCGACGGCTCCCTGCCGCCCGGCATGTCCGACGTCGTGAACTCGGCAGCCGTCGACCTCATCAGCCGGCACAAGTCCGCCCAGGACACCGTCTCGTTCCTGGACGCCCAGTACGACAAGGCCAACCGCTGATCCCGAGTGTGGAGCGGCACCGCCCGCCGCGCTCACCCCACGCCCCGACCGCTGGAGTTCACGGTGGCCGCACGTTCCACCCCTCTTCGCCACGCACCACCGGCCGGACCCGGTCCCGCAGCCCGGCGTGCCCGGCGGTGGCCGAAGGTTTCCCGGGCCCTGCTGTTCGCGGCGCCCGGACTGGTCATCTACACGGCTTTCGTGCTGGTGCCACTGATCACCAACGTCGCGAACAGCTTCACCGACCTCAACACCTTCCGTCCGTCGACCCACTGGGTGGGTCTCGCCAACTACCGGGCGCTCCTCGACGACGCGGACTTCCACCAGGCGCTGCACAACACCGTGGTGTTGACGCTGATCGTGACGATCCTGCCGAACGTGGCGGGCCTCGGCATCGCGATGCTGCTGGATCGGAGCGGCTGGTTCACCAACGCCCTTCGCAGCGTGTTCTTCGTGCCGACCGTGCTGAGCGCGGTGGTGGTCAGCGTGGTCTGGCAGAAGATCCTCACCGACGACGGCCTGTTCAACCGGGCGCTACACGCGGTCGGCGTCGGTTCGCCGCCGGGGTGGCTGTCCGATCCGGACCTGGCGCTCTATTCGATCGCCTTCATCATGTCCTGGCAGGTCCTGGGCTTCTGCGTCGTGGTGTACCTGGCGGGACTGCAGAGCATCCCGGCGGAACTCCACGAGAGCGCCGTGATCGACGGCGCCGGCGCCCTCGCCAGCTTTCGGCACGTGACGTGGCCGCTGCTCGCGCCGGCGGTCACGATCAACACGGTCATGCTGATGATCACCGGGTTCAAGGCGTACGACTACATCCAGGTCATCACCAACGGCGGGCCCGGCAGCGGCACCACGAGCACGATCGCGTTCTCCATCGTGCAGACCGCGTTCACCGGAAACCACGTGGGCTACGCGGCGGCGATGGCGACCGTCATGTTCGTGGGCATCGCGCTGCTGTCCGCCGGGGCGCTGACGGTTCTGCAGCGGCGCGAGGTGACGCTGTGAGCTCGAGCACCGCAAGCTGGCTCCGGCCGCTGGTATCGCTGTTCCTCGCGGCGTGCTTCTTCCTGCCGCTCTACCTCGTGCTGGTCAACGTGTTCAAGCCGAGCCAGGACATCGTGGCCCACCCGGCCGCCCTGCCCGTCCCGGCGACCACCGCCAACCTGCAGGCCGTGCTGGACCGCCCCGACCGCCTCTTCTGGTACGGGCTGGTCAACAGCGTGGAGATCACCGCGTTCTCGGTCACGATCGTGGTGGTGCTGTCCGCGATGCTCGGCCACTACCTGGCACGCACGGCGGGCCTGGCCGCGAAGGTCACCCTGCTGATCCTGTTGAGCGGGCTCACCATCCCGTCCGCGGTGATCATCTCCTCGCTGACCAGGGTGCTGGACTCCTTCGGCCTGATGGGCACGATCCCGGGCATCGTGCTGGCCGACGTCGGCTATTACCTGCCCTTCGGCGTGTTCGTGTTCATGGGGTTCGTCAAGACCGTGCCCGTAGAGATGGAGCAGGCCGCCGCGATCGACGGCGCGGGATACTTCCGCACGTTCTGGCAGATCGTGTTCCCCCTGATGCGGCCGGCGACCGCCAGCGTCTTCATCTTCCTCGGCGTATGGATCTGGAACGACTTCCTCAACCCGCTGATCATTCTCGGCCCCGACACCGGAACCACGGTCACCGTCGGCGTCTACCGCGCCATCGGCGAGCACCAGACCGACTTCGGGGCCCTGTTCGCCTTCATGTTCCTCGCATCGTTGCCCGTCCTCGTGCTCTTCCTGCTGTTCCAGAAGAGCTTCGTCAAGGGCCTCACCTCAGGAGCCACCAAAGGATGACCACGTCCGGCACGACAGGAGAAACACGTTGAAGCTCATGCGCATCGGCCCACTCGGCGCGGAGGTACCCGCCGTACGCCTCGACGGGCGGACCTACGGCCTGTCGGGGCTCACCGACGACATCGACGGCGCCTTCCTCGCCGCCGGCGGCATAGCTCGCGTCCGGGCGGCCTTGGCCGCGGAAGAGCTGCCGGTGCTGGACACCGCCGGCCAACGGATCGGCTCCCCGGTCGCCCGCCCCGGCAAGGTCGTCTGCATCGGCCTCAACTACCGCGACCACGCGGAGGAGACCGGCGCCGACGTCCCCAGCCGCCCGGTGGTCTTCATGAAGGACCCCTCTACGGTCGCGGGGCCCTACGACTCGGTACCGATCCCCCGCGGTTCGGTGAAGACCGACTGGGAGGTCGAACTCGCCGTCGTGATCGGCAGCGAGGCCCGCTACCTGCGCTCCCCCGAGCAGGCACCCGGTGTCATCGCCGGATACACGATCAGCAACGACGTCTCCGAACGCGAGTTCCAGCTGGAGTACTCGAGCCAGTGGGACCTCGGCAAATCGTGCGAGGGATTCAATCCGCTCGGGCCGTGGCTGGTCCCCTCGGACGAGGTCGGCGACCCGCAGGCCCTCGGTCTCAGCCTCGCCGTCAACGACGTGCCGCGGCAGGACGGCCACACCAAGAACATGATCTTCGACGTCGCCTACGTCGTCTGGTACCTCAGCCAGTACATGGTGCTGCGGCCGGGCGACGTCATCAACACGGGCACCCCGGCCGGCGTGGCCCTCGGCATTCCGGGCACGCCCTATCTGCGACACGGCGACACGGTCCAGCTGTCCATCGACCGGCTGGGCGCCCAACGCCACACCTTCAACGACGTGTGGGCGGTATGAGTCTGCGTCAGATCCGGTTGGGGCGCGGCGCCGTGTGTGTCACGGAACTCGCGTTCGGCGCCGCCGGCATCGGCAACATGGGCTCCATGGTCACCGATCCCGAGGCCGAGAGCACGGTCGACGCCGCCTGGGCGTCGGGCATGCGCTACTTCGACACCGCCCCGCACTACGGACTCGGCCTGTCCGAGCGGCGGTTGGGAGCGGCACTGCGGCGGTTCGCCAGGGAGGAGTACACGGTTTCGTCGAAGGTGGGCCGGCTCCTCGAACCGGTTGGCTTCCCTGACGGCGACGATCTCGCCAACGGCTTCGCCGTTCCTGCGACGCACCGCAGGGTCTGGGACTTCAGCGCTTCCGGCGTGCGGCGCTCGATCTCGGCGAGTCTCGAACGGCTCGGCCTGGACCGGATCGACGTCGTGTACATCCACGACCCGGAGGACCACGCCCGGCAGGCGCTCGACGAGGCGTACCCGGAACTGGAACGGCTGCGTGGCGAGGGCGTGGTCGGAGCCATCGGCGTAGGAATGAACCAGCCGGAGCTGCTGACCAGGTTCCTCCGCGAAACCGATATCGACGTCGTGCTCCTCGCCGGTCGCTACACCCTGCTCGACCAACGTGGACTCGCCGACCTGCTGCCACTGGCCGCCGAGCGCGGTCGCGCCGTGGTGATCGGCGGCGTCTTCAACTCGGGCCTTCTCGCCGATCCCCAGCCCGGTGCCACGTTCGACTACGCCGCGGCTCCCGAGCATCTGGTGACGCGGGCCGTGGAGATGAAGGCCGTATGCGAGAAGCACGGCGTGCCGCTGCGTGCTGCGGCTCTGCGCTTCCCGTTCGGGCATCCCGCCGTGACATCGGTGCTCGTCGGCGCACGCAGTGCGGCTGAAGTCCGGGACGCCGTCGCCCTCCACAACAATCGGGTGCCGGCAGCGCTGTGGGAGGAGCTCAGAGAACGCGCACTGCTGCCCCCCGGCGTTCCCGTCCCCGAGGAGGACCGCTGATGCGGGTCACACTGTTGATCACGTGTTTCAACGACACCATGGTCCCCGGCACGGGCCGATCCGTGGTGTCGGTGCTCGAACGCCTCGGTCACACAGTGGAGTTCCCGCACGAGCAGAGCTGCTGCGGACAGATGCACCTCAACGTCGGCTACCGCCCCGACGCCCGCCTGTTAGTACAGCGGTTCGTCCAGATGTTCGCGCAATGCGACTTTGTGGTGACTCCCTCGGCCGCCTGCGCCGGGATGATCCGCGCGAACCACCCCGTTCTCGCCGAGCGCTACGGTAGTGCTGATCTCCACCGGGAGGTCACAGAACTAGCGGGCAGGGTCCACGAGTTCAGCGAATTCCTGACGGCGGTGCTCGGCGTCACGGACGTCGGCGCCGCATTCCCGCACCGAGTGGCCTATAGCCCGACCTGCCAGGTGTCGGACGGTCCTCGTCTGGGCGAACCGCCGCTGCGGCTGCTGCGTGCGGTGAAGGACATCGAACTGGTCGACCTGCCCGCGGCCGGTTCCTGCTGCGGCCTGGGCAGCACCGCCGCGGCCGACGACCGCGAAACCCCTGCGGCGATGCTCGCCGACAAGGTCGCCGCGGTCCTGCGAACCGAGGCCGAGGTGCTGTGCGGCGCCGACGACACGTGCCTGATGCACATCGGCGACGGGCTGTACCGGCAAGGAAGCCGCGTACGCACCATGCACCTGGCCGAGATACTCGCCGCCACCGAGGGCGCCGACGGATGACCAGACCGGACCACCGGGGCCCGTGGGGCTCGGCAGACGGAGACCCTCAAGCCACTGCTGCACCACCGACCACACGGTAGGCGCGCGCCACGGCTGGCGACGCCATCGGTTAGGCAACAGACTCGAAGTACGGAAAGTTCTTGGAGGTCCGATCATGGACCACTCCGACATGCTTGGGGGAGGAGGCCGACCGGCTCCTTTCGACATGCTCCGTGTCGCCACCGCGGCATTGGACGACAGCGGGCGTATTGTCGGCTGGTCGAACGAGACGACCCGCCTGCTCGGCTGGGAACCCCCGGAGGTTCTCGGCCTGCCGGCGACCGAACTACTCGCCTCCGACCAGGACGTCTCCATGCTCCCCGCCCGCGGACGGGGTGACCCTGCCGGCACGTCCGCCGAGGTCGTGGAGCTGGTGCTCAGGGTCCGCCACCGGGACGACGGCGTACGGTTGCTCGGAGTGACCGCCACGCCCCTGACCCACGCGTCCGGCGGTGCGGGGTGGCTGCTGTCCGCCATCGACCTCGCCCGTACGTCGTGGTGGGACAACAGCCGCTCGGTGCTGGAGCGCTTTCTCACCCACTCCCCCTACGGCATCGCCGTGCTCGACACGGAGCTGAGGTACGTCTGGATCAACAAGACCCTCGAGCGCATGGCCGGGGTCCCGCTGGGCGAACGCATCGGCCGCCGGATGCACGAGGTGCTCCCGGGGCTCTCGCCCTACGCGGTGGAGGACCAGATGCGAGCCGTCCTCACCACAGGTGTCCCCATCCTGGACTTCGAGTACCAGGGCCACATCCCCGCCGACCCCGAACACGAGCACGCCTTCTCGACGTCCTTCCTGCGACTGGACGATGAGGACGGCCGCATCGCCGGAGTCTGCTACATGGGTGTCGACATCACCGAGCGTCGTCGCACCCGGCAGCGCCTGGCCCTGCTCACCGAGTCCGGCGCCCGCATCGGCATCGCGCTCGACTTCGAGACGACGTCCTGCGCGCTGGCGTCGGTCGCCGTGCCCCAGCTGGCGGACTTCGCCGCCGTGGACCTGTTCGACGGGGTCCTGCGGGGGGAGGAGCCCGCTCCCCCCGCCACTGCGGGCAGCCGCCTGGAGCTGCGCCGCATGGCGCACGCCTCGGCCCGCCCCGGGGACCCCGAGGTCGTGGCGGGAGTGGGAGCCGAACCGAACTACCCGCCCGCCTCGCCCATGATCCAGTGCCTGCTGCACGGCAGCGGAGTGCTCCAGACGCGACTCCATGCCAACGGCCTGTCGTGGCTCGCCGACGATCCCGCGCGCAGAGACGTCGTCGACGCCTGGGACTTCCACTCGTTGATCGCCGTGCCGCTGCGCGCCCGTGGCATCGTGCTGGGGCAGATGGTCCTGCTGCGCGCGAAGCGGTCGCAGCCGTTCGATCCGGAGGACCTCGCGCTGGCCGAAGAACTGGCGTCACGCGCCGCGCTGGGGCTGGACAACACGCGCATGTACACGCGGGAACGCGAGACGGCCCTGGCGCTGCAGCACGACCTGCTGCCGCAGGTCCTCCCGGCCGCCTCCTCACTGGAGGTCGCCCACCGCTACATCCCGGCGAACGCACGAGGCGGGGTCGGAGGCGACTGGTTCGACGTCATTCCCCTCTCGGGCGCCCGCGTTGCGCTGGTCGTGGGCGACGTGACCGGGCACGGTCTCACCGCCGCAGCCACCATGGGACGGCTGCGAACAGCTGTCCACACCCTCGCGGACATAGACCTGCCGCCGGATGAGTTGCTGGCGCATCTGGACGACCTCGTCCTGCGTCTTGTCGACGAGGAATCGGCGCTCCAGCAGTGGCACCCCGCAGCGTTTGCCGCCTTGGGGACGACCTGCCTCTATGCGGTCTATGACCCCGCCACACGGCAATGCACCATGGCCCGGGCCGGCCATCTGCCGCCGGCGATCGTCACTCCGGACGGGGAGGTCACCCTGCCGGACCTCCCGGCCGGTCCCCCGCTCGGAATCGGGGCGCTCCCCTTCGAGTCCGCCACGGTGCACCTGCCGGACGGCGCACTCCTGGCGTTGTTCACCGACGGCTTGCTGCTCGGGCACAGCGCGGACTACGACACCGCCATCGAGCGACTGCGCACCGCACTCGGAAGCGCCGCCGGATCCCTGGAAGCCACATGCGACGCCGTGGCCGCGGCAATGCTGACCGGCGTCCAGAACGACGACGTCGCGCTGCTGCTGGCCCGCCCCCACGGGCTCAGCGCGGACCACATCGCCACGTGGGACCTCCGCAGCGACCCCGCCATCGTGTCCGAGGCGAGGTCCCTCGCCTCGGACACGCTCAGCGCGTGGGGCCTGGACGACCTGGCCTTCACGACGGAACTGGTGGTCAGCGAACTGGTCACCAACGCGATCCGCTACGCCTCCGAGCCGGTGCAACTACGCCTGATCCGGCGTGAGAACGTCGCACTCATCTGCGAGGTCTCCGACGGCAGCAGCACCTCACCCCGGCTGCGCCACGCGCGCACCACCGATGAGGGCGGACGCGGGCTCTTCCTCATCGCCCAGCTCACCAGCCGCTGGGGCACCCGCTACACGTCAGGCGGGAAGGTCATCTGGGCGGAACAGGCGATCGAGCCCTTGTGACCACGCCCAAGTCTCCGCGCGGCCTCCCGTGACGAGGAGTGCCCTCAGCTCGGCCGCCGTGGGCGGATCGGCACCGGGGCGGGCGCAGGTGAGTGCGGATATCAGGGCGGCCTCGGTCAGCAGATCGTCGAGCAGGCCGGTGTCGAGACGGGAGGCCAGGTCGGCGGCACCCAACAGGGCCCGGCGGTACAGGGCGTTCAGAAGGCCCGAGGTGAACGCGTCGCCCGCGCCGATGGTGTCGGCGACCGTCACCGGCACGGCCGGGGCGGTCACGGAGCCCGCGCGGCAGACAGCGTACGAACCCTGCGCTCCGCGCGTCACGACCACCACGGCGGGACCGGAGGCGAGCCAGTCCGCCGCGATGTCGGTGACGTCCCGCGCGGGATGGAGCCAGGCGAGGTCCTCCTCGCTCACCTTGACGACGTCGGCCAGTGCGACCAAGGCCTCGACGCGTCCGCGCGCGGACGCCGGATCGCCCATCAGCGACGGGCGGCAGTTCGGGTCGTACGACACCGTCATCCGCCCGCGCGCCCGCTCGATCAGGGTCCCGACGGCGAACGCGCCCGGCGCGAGTGTGGCGGCGATCGAACCTGTGTGCAGGCACAGGGAGTCGGCCGCGGCTGCTGCGGTCACGGCCGCGCCGAGGTCCCAGGTGATGTCGAACTCGTAGGACGCCACCCCGGACGCGCCGACGCGGGCCCGTGCGACGCTGGTCGAGCCGTCGTGCACGGACTGCGGTGCGACCGCAACCGAGCTCGCCGCAAGGTGCTTTGCGAGCAGCCGTCCGTATGCGTCGCGCCCGAACGATGTGACCAGCCGCACCGGCGCGCCCAGCCGTCCCAGGCCGACCGCGACGTTGGCCGGGCTCCCGCCCGGATGCGCCACCGGCTCCCCGCCGGCGGGGTGGACGATGTCGACGAGTGCCTCTCCGACAACGGTGATCACGGCCCCGCCTCCCCCGGCCCCTCGACGACGAGCCCGGTCGGCATGCGGCTGTGTCGCCCTGCAGTCCTCCGCCGCAACGTCTCTGCCGCGGTGGGTGAGACCGGCAGGAGCGGCAGGAGCGTCGCCTGGAGCGCGTGGTACGCGTCAGGTTTGCCCTTCCATACCGTGGCCGACGGTCGGCCGTCCGTGTCGAGTTCGTGGTGCCAGCTGCCGCGGGTCCGGTCGAGGAAGTGGGTGTCGGCGTGGGTCCACCACGCGCGGTACAAGGCGTCGTAGCCGGGGTCGCCCGTCGCCTGACGCAGCGCTGCGGCGGCCAATACGGCCTCGGCCAGGACCCAGTGCATGCGGGTCGAGACGACCGGCCTTCCGTCCCAGTCGACGGTGTACACGAAGCCCGCGCTGCCGTCGGCGTTCCAGCCCTCACGTACGGCGGCGGCGAACAGCGCCGCCGCGTCGTCGCGCAGCCACGCCGGCGAATCCGGTAGGGACGCGGACAGGGAGACCAGGAGCCGAGCCCACTCGAACCAGTGCCCGATCGTGGCGCCATAGGGCCGGAACGGGTCGTCGGGACGCGTGCGGTTGTAGTCGGGCAACGGGCGCCACATGGCGTCGAAGTGCTCGATCAGCCGCCAGGAGTTCCGGCGCGCGTAGACGTGCACCACGCGCTCGGCTATGCGCAGCGCGCGACGTCGCCAGACGGCGTCGCCCGTCGCGTCAGCCGCGGCCAGGAAGCACTCCACGGCGTGCATGTTGCTGTTGGCACCGCGATACGCCTCGCAGGTCGTCCACGCGCGGTCCCACGACTCGACACACGCGCCTTCGCCCTCGCTCCAGAACCGTAGATCGAGGATTCGCAGTGCCTCGCCGAGGAGCTCGTCGGCCCCGGGGCGTGCGGCGACCGCGGCGGTGGAGGCGGCCAGCACGACGAAGGCGTGGTCGTAGGCACGCTTCTCGCTCGTCAGCGGCCGTCCGTCCCTGTCCACCGCCGGAAACCAGCCGCCGTGTTCGGCATCGCGCAGCAGTCCGGACAGCGCGGCGACTCCGTGGTCGACCAGCGGTGCGGTGTCGGGGAGCCCACGCAGGTGGGCGAGGGCGAACACATGCGTCATGCGCGCGGTGATCCACGTGTGCACGACACCGTCGGGCGTCGGTACGCCCTCGTCGTCGAGCCAGGCGAAACCGCCGCCGTCCCGGCGGGCGGCCCGCGCGAACTCGACGATGCGTGTGAACTCGGCGTCGAGCCACGGTTCCTGCCCGGGTGACCTTGGCATTGCAGCCTCCACGTCGAAACCGCCCCTCGTTGCCACTGACCTGTCCGCGCCCGCTGGCAGCCCTGCCGAGGACCATGTGTCGCCCCGTTCCGCGGACACCGCCGAACGATACATGGTTCGGATCTATTTTGACACTTGCCACCAATGAGTCAGATCTAAAGCCTTGACGCTGAGACATCCGACTTCCAGACTCGTGCCACCTTGACGAGACACAACTCATGGGCAGCAGCACTCAGTTCCCAGATTTGCTGGGGCCGGCGAGAGCCGGGCTCCATGTTCGACATGACGTGCGCAGCGGCGTCGACGGTTTGGCGGCAGTCAAAGAATCAGATCTATCTGCCACACGGCTTCTCGGTCGCGACGGTGGATCGCGGCGACATCGACTCGACAGAGGTGATACCGAGATGACAATCCGCAGAGGCGCCGTTGCCTGTCTGCAGGCGATGGTTCTCGCCACAGCAGCGGTGGGGGTGGCCGGCCCCACGGCGTCGGCCGCCCGTGCCACCTACACCATCCGGGCCGGTTCGCTGATGGTCGCGCTGGACGGCTCGGGGACGGTGACCGACCTGGTGGACCTGGCGAACGGCCGCGACTACGCGAGCGGGGCCCATCGCTCGCCGCTGATCAAGCTGGTTGCCGACGGCGCGCAGCAGACGCCCACGTCCCTCTCGTACGACGTGCCGTCGTCCACCTACACGTTCGAATTCGGGGGGAAGGGGATCAAGGTCGCCGTCCGGGCGGTGTCCCTGCCGGGGTACGCGACGCTCGAGGTCACCAGCGTCAACGCGCCTGCCGGGGTGGACGTGCAGACCCTGTTGTGGGGCCCGATCACCACGGGCATCACCCAGACCGTGGGCGAGACGGTCGGCGTGGTCCACGACAACGACTTCGCGATCGGGATCCACGGGCTCAACGACAAGACCGTCGGAGGCTGGCCCGACGAGTTCGACAAGCTCAGTTACCCCGACGGGCCGGTGAAGGTCGGCACGCCGTCCAGCTGGCCCTTCGGCTGGTTCAGTGCCCACCAAACCACCTGGGGCAGCATCCTTCAGGCGTACACCTACGACTACACGAAGACGCGGCAGCGGTACGTGGGTTGGGGGGACGTGAACGAGCCCAATGTGGCGGTCCCTCCGCTCAGCGGCGACGACGCGGTGATCAAGGGCTCGAAGATCGCCCTGTTCGGTACCGCGCCGGGCGACGTCCTCGGCACGCTGTCCCGGATCGAGACCGGTGAAGGCCTGGTGCACACCAGCATCGACGGGCAGTGGGGCAAGACCTCACAGGGGGCCTCGCAGTCCTTCCTCGTGCTCGGCGACCTGAACACCAAGAACGCCTCGCAGGCGAGCACGTACGCCAAGGACGCCGGGATCCGCTACATCTACTCCCTGCCGAACGCGGTGGGGCCCTGGCAGTCGACCGGGCACTATCAGTTCGACTCCTCCTTCGGCGGCTCCGACGCGGGCGCGGCCGGGCTGGTCCACACGGCGGCGGCCGGTGGGGAGTCGGTCGGCGTGCACACGCTGTCCAACACCATCGACACCGACGACCCGTACGTGACGCCGGTGCCGGACCCGGGGCTGGCGACCATGGGTTCGGTCAAACTGACCCGGCCGCTGGACGCGTCCGCCAAGACCGTCTACGTCGACGGCGACTCCGTCTTCACCGGCGGGTATGGGAAGGCCGTTCGCATCGGCGACGAGCTGATGACCTTCGGCGCGGCAACGAAGGTGGCCGGCTCCTCGAACGAGTACCAGGTCACCCTCGAGAACCGTGGCGGATGGGGTACCGCTGCGGCCGCCCACCCCGCGGGCGCCGACCTGGCCCGCATGCAGTGGTACGCCTACGGCCAGTTCGACGCCGGCATGCCGATGATCCCCAAGATCGCCGAGCGGTTCGCGCAGATCTTCAACGCCACCGGGATCAAGGCGATGTCCTTCGACGGCCTCGAGACCGCCACCCTCACCGGATACGGGACCTTCGCCACGAACAAGCTGGTGAACGGCATGTACCGCCGAATCACCGACACCGACGACTTCATCTCCGAAGCGAGCAACGTCCTCCCCGGCATCTGGGACGCGGTGGGCCGGGCGAGCTGGGGAGAGACCTGCTGCACTCCCCTGCAGGAACGCTACGACCACCAGGCCTACTACCAGCGCAACTACCTGCCCAACATGATGGGTTGGGTCTCCTACAGCCCGACCGACTCGGTCCTCTCCCAGGAGTGGCAGCTCTCCAAGATGGCCGCCTTCAACGCAGGCGCCGGGCTTCAGGCCAGCGTGTCGGCCTTCAACAACAGCGGCAACACCGCCGGCGTGCTGGACGCCTGGAAGCAGTGGGAGGCCGCCCGTAACGCGCATGCCTTCACCGACGCGCAGATGAAGGCGATGCAGGACCCCAACTCGTACTGGCATCTGGAGAACACGGATCCCGGCAAGGCGTGGAACCTCTACGAGGTCCAGTACCCGGCGAACGCGCTGAGCGCGCCGAGCGACGGCACCCCGAGCAGCTGGCAGTACACCAACACCCACAAGTCACAGCCCCTGCAGTTCCAGCTCCAGGCATCCGGCGGAAGCGTCGTCAACCCGTCGATCACCCTGGGCGGGCAGACCGTGACCTTCAACACCACCGTACCGCCGGGCGGTTACCTGGTGGCCGACGGCACCGCCACCGCGAAGGTGTACGACGGCACCTGGCACGAGCTCGCTTCCGTCACGGCACAGGGCTCGGCGCACTACACCGAGGGCACCCAGACCATCAGCTACCGCGCGGCCGGCTCCGCCGGATCGACCGCCAAGATCCGCTTCCTCAGCGTCGGCGCCCCCCAGAAGGTCACGGCGCCGATCGTGATCGCCGCGCCCGCCACTGCGGCCCGCGGCGGCACCACGACAGTGACCACCACGTACACCAACACCGGCAGCGGCCCGGTGAAGGACGCCGAGATCGGTTTGGCCGCCCCTGACGGCTGGACGGTCAAGGCAGTCGGTCGGGCTTCCTTCCCACACATCCCGCCGGGTAAGACGGTCACCGCTACCTGGCAGGTCACCGCGCCCGCGAACGCCGCCGTCGGCGACGGCTGGCTGGTCGCCCACATCATGTCGGCCGGGGCACGGACCAGTTCGGAGGCGACCGCGCGGATCACCGTGCCCGACCCTCTTTCGGTCCACGGTCCTCAGATCGTCGAGGCCGGCAGCAGCGCCACGGTGACCACCACGTACGTCAACGGCACCTTGCAGGCCCTCTCCAATCTAACCGTCACCCTTGCCCCGCCCGCCGGTTGGAGTGCCAAAGCCACCACACCCGCGAACTTCCCCTCCCTGGGCGCCGGTCAGACAGCCACCACCACCTGGCAGCTGACGGCCCCCGCGAACGCCGCGCCCGGCACGGCCACGTACACGGCGAGCGCGGACTATCAGAACACGCCCGTCAAGGACCAGGTCAGCGGCGAATTCAAGGTGCCATACCCGTCACTGAGCAGCGCGTTCGACAACGCCGGCATCAGCGACGACGGCAACCCGGCCGCGGCCAACCTGGACGGCGGCGGTCGGAGCCTGTCCGCACAAACGCTGGCGGCCGCCGGCCTGACCCCCGGCGCGACGGTGTCGCACGACGGCTTCTCCTTCACCTGGCCGAACACCGCGCCCGGCAGCAAGGACAACGTCGTCGCCAACGGCCAGATGATCAAGCTCGGCGGCTCCGGCGGAAAGCTCGGCATCCTCGCCACCAACACCGGCGGCCCGGGCTCCGGCACCGGCGTCGTCACCTACACCGACGGGAGCACCCAGAACTTCACGCTCGCGGTCTCCGACTGGTGGGACAACTCCGCGGCGGCCGGGGCCGACATCCTCGCCACCCTGCCACACCGCAACGCCAGCCAGGGAGGCGTCACCGACCACCCCGTCAGCATCTACGCCTCGACCGTTCCCCTTCAGGCGGGAAAGACCGTCGCCTACCTGACCTTGCCGGCCTCCGGCGGCCAGACGCACATCTTCGCGACCGCAGTCGGCTGACCCGATCTGCCGGTGCCGGTGACTTCCCCCCGGCACCGGCACCAGCAAGACGTTGTCCAGCAGGAACCTCGCCCTTCGTCACGGCCCGGCGGCAGCACCACGCCGCCGGGCCGCGCGCTTCGCTTCCCCAGCCGCGCCTGATCAAGTGCTGACCTGCGGGAACGCCGGAACTGGACGACTCGACAGTCGAGTTGCCGCGTCTCCACGTACGTGCGGCGCGGTAGGGACCGGCTGGAGACTCCCGGTGTGCTCCCAAACTCTGATCTGCGCTCAAACTCTCGCAGATGCCCTCTTCGGCCTTGACGTCGACGAGATCGAAACAACTACCCACCGCTGACGCTGCGATCGTCCGGTCTGCGCGACCCTGGCGGTTGAGGATTTCGGCACCCACGGGCGCCACCAGCAGCAGCGCGGCGCGGCGGTCCGGCCGAGCGTGCGGCCGACGCGGGGCGTCCGGTCAGCTCTTGGTGACGCGGGTCCAGCTGAACGGCCCGAACGAGGTGTCGGTCGTCGGGTTGTGCGCGCCCGGGGTAACGGTCAACTTCAGCCACTCCAGCGGCACGGTGCTGCCGTGAACGACGATGCGATGGAAGTTCGGGACGTCGTAGCTCGGGTGGCTGTTCCAGGCGTCGTACGAGCAGACACCCGCGTCACCGGTGCACGGAGCGCCCTGGCTGAGCGGGTTGTCCGAGCGGTACACGTGCGAATCGCCCATCAGCAGCAGCACCGGCTTGCCGAAGGCGGCGGTGTGCGAGGCCAGGCTGGCGACGATCGGCTCGTAGTTCGCCACGTGCGAGGCGGGCTTGCCGTCCAGGTCCCACATGTCGGCCTGGGTGGTGACCACGACGCTGGACATGCCGCCGATGCGGGCGAGGCCGAACGCCGTGTTCAGCCAGCGCAGGTCGGCGGCGGTACGCCGAGCGGACTCGTCCAGCTGCTCCTGGGAGGCGGTCGGCGCCCCGTACCAGGCGTCGGCGTCGTTGTTGGAGCCGCCGGGCACGTTGACCGTGACGAACAGAGTGCCGTTCTTCACCCACAGCACGTTCTCCACGTACGTGGCGTCCTCGGGGTGAGCCGGGTTCGGCAGCTGCGCCTGCGACAGGACGCGCAGCGTCCCGCTGCCGAGGGTACGGCCCGGCTCCGGGAAGAACGTCCGGCGGATCAGGTCGAGGTTGGCGACCGGGTTTCCGGCAGCGTAGTCCACAGGGCGGCCGGTGGCCGGGTCGAGCACCGGGTCGACCTGTCCGGTGACCGTGTTGTACTTGCCGCCACCCTCACCGGCCTTGTGGCAGTCGGCCCACTCGTTGTCGCCGGGCGTGTAGACCAGCGGGTCGGCGAAGGTCTTCCACAGCGCGGCGATGGACTCGTCGTAGCCGGCGGTGCAGTACTGCTTGCCAGAGTGGATGTCGCCCACGTGGATCACCGTGCTGACATCCGGGTCGGCGTTGACGGAGGCGATGAACATCGGCGTCGCCTGGAACTCGCTGGTGTCACTCGGCGAAGTGCCGTACGGGGCGTCGCCGTACACGGCGAGCGTGAAGGGCGCGCGGGCGCCGCGCGTGTGACCGTCCTCGTTCCCCGCGGCAGCCGTCGCTGGCACCACGCTCATCGCGAGGGCGAGGCTTGCGGCTGCATAGAACGTTCTATTCATCATGACTCCCGGTGATTCCGCCATGTCGGAGCATTGTGTTGGGCGGTACACACCGCGCGAGGAACGGCCAGATGAACGGAAGTTCAATACCGCGTCCGGAGAGCGAGCGGCACCTGGCCGGCCGGCCTGAGCATTCGTTCGCCGGGTCTGACGATCATCGGCTGTGGCTGTTCGGATGCTGTACCGGCTCGTCCACGTGTTCTCGTGGATGGCGCTGCTCGCGCGCTCGTCCGCGTCGAAGGACGCGGAGATACTCACGCTGCGTCACGAGGTCGCGGTCCTGCGCCGGGCGAACCCGAGGCCGGGGCTGTCGTGGCCGGACCGCGCGCTGCCTTCGGCATTGGCCCGGGTGTTGCCAAAGGCACTGCGCGCACACCGGATCGTCACGCCCGGCACACTGCTGCGCCGGCACCGGCGCCTGCTCGCCGCACGCTGGGGGCTAAGCGGGCAGGACGCGTTCGCGGAGCAGGGGCAAGCGGGCCCGGCCGAACATTTGCCGGGCGGCGACATCACCGCCAAGTCCCAGGCGGCCCGGCTGGTGGTCACCGGCGGATGACCACCGCCCTGGTCGTCCTCGGTCTGGCCATCAAAGTCATCATCGGTGCGGCCAGGACGAGAAGGAGCCAGCCGACCGACCCCGACGATGCCGCTCGCGCGCACCACGGGTGAGCCTGCGCGATCGGGCGGTCTGGGCCGTGCCGGACTGCTGCTCGTGGGGTGTGCTCCCGCTCTGCACTGCTTTCGGGGCTGATCGACAATTGGGTGGTGAGCGACGCCTGGCGGGGCTCGGTGTGCCGAGGGCTCCCGCGGGTTCCGACGTCCGAAGGAGGTCGACCATGTGCCGATGGCTCGCCTACCGGGGCTCTCCCGTCCGGCTGACGGAAGTGCTCTACACACCCGTCCACTCACTGATCGATCAGAGTCTGCACTCCAAGCTCGGTGCCGAGACGACCAACGGCGACGGCTTCGGCGTGGGCTGGTACGACGAGGGCACCGACGCGCCGGGGGTGTTCCGCAGCACGGAGCCTGCGTGGAACGACACGAACCTGCGCGAGTTGTCGGCGCACATCACCTCGCCGCTGTTCTTCGCGCACATCCGCGCCGCCATCGGGTCGTCCGTCCAGCAGACCAACTGCCACCCGTTCCGGCACGGGCGGTGGCTGTGGATGCACAACGGCTTCATCGACGGGCTCAGCGACATCAAGCGCGATCTCGCCTTCGCAGTCGACCCCGCGCTCTACCTGAGCATCGGCGGCACGACCGACTCAGAGCTGATGTTCTACCTGGCGCTGACCTTCGGCCTCGAGGACGACCCTCCGGGCGCTGTCGCGCGCACGATCGGCCTTGTCGAGACGCTCGGCCGCGGGCACGGTCACCAGTCGCCCTTCCAGGGGACGATCGCCACCAGTGACGGCGAGACCCTGTGGGCGTTCCGGTATTCGAGCGAGGGCCGGACCCGCTCGCTGTACTTCAACCGGAGCGTCCCGCAGCTTCGGGACCTGTTTCCCGACCGGGCCGCCCGCCTGGAGAACGTGGCCGACGACGCGCGCCTGGTGGTCTCCGAGCCGGTCGGGGACCTGCCGGGCGCCTGGATCGAGGTTCCGGAGGCCACCTACGGCGTGGTCGGCAAGGGCCGGGAGGAACTGCTCCCCTTCGCCCCCCAGGCCGCGGCCTGAACGGGACGCCCGAACGACGGCCCCAACGTCATCGCGTTTCCGGCACGACCCGACCGGATACGCCGACGCCGCGTCCTCGGAGGACTGCTGAACGAGTACCAGTCAGCCGCATGAAACCGCTGGTCAAGCCCCGTGGCCGAGTCGACCACCACAGGCCTCGGCGTCCACAATCCGGGACCTCCCCCCACCCGAGCCGCGCAGCTGGTTCCAGCAAGTCACCGAACTGAAGACCTCGAGCGCGGGCACGACAGGACAACCATCCCTTGCACCCGGGCACACGACCACCGTGCGACCACCGTGCGACCACCACACAGCGGACCCGACTCCGACGGAGCAGCTGATCTCCCCTGACACTCCCCGGATTTCGAGAACGGTTCTTGTCGCCCTGCACAGGACGGCGACCACACTGCGACCACCAGGGGTCCAGAACGCCGGAAAGGCCGCCCTCTTTTAACGGAGAGAACGGCCTAGGACCTGCGTAAACGCTGGTCGGGACGACAGGATTTGAACCTGCGACCCCTTGACCCCCAGCGCGCCTGATCACGCGCTGACCTGAGGACACGCTCGAACTTTCCACCTGCCAGCTGAATTGAAATCCAGGCTTGCCGGCCCGGGTACGCATCAATTGCGCGCTCCCCTTGCGCTCCCATCACGGGCACACCGGCGTCGGAGGAGGTCTCACCAGGCGTGCGGGGAGAGCGCGGGTCAGGGCCGACGGCGTCGCGGAGTTGGGCTCGGGCTGTGATGCCGAGTTCGGGGAAGATCAACCGTGGCGAGTTGGGCGCCTCGCGGCCCCCGCCGACCGCGTCGCTCGCAAAATCACCCAGCTACTCGATCAGCCAAGACGCCGTCCCCACGGCCGGCTTCCTCCTGTAACCCTCCGCGTCCCTCTCACCCGCTGCTGATTTCGGCCTACGAACTCCGCACTCGGAGCACGCACTTCACCCTCCACCTTTCGGAGGGCCGGAGCCACGTATGGCAGCTTGCTCTGCCGCGTTTCGGGCCGTCCGGGCGCGCATTGCGTCAGGGTGGTTCCCTCCGTAGCGCCGCTGCCAGTCGGCGGTGATCGTGGTCAACGCCAAGACGCGTGACCATGCATCGCCGCTGTACCGCGCCAGCAAGGCGCGGGCGTCGAGGACGTCAGGGTGGTCCAGGCCCAGGTGGCTCGAGGTCTTCACGGTTTCCTGGGCGAGTGCGGCGATGGCCGCGCTGCGCGCGGTCGCGTCGTCGGCCGCCTCCTCGACGGCCCGCTGGGCGACGGCCATGGCTGTGACGAGTGCCAGTGGGTGTGTGTACCCCAGACAGGCCCGCCAGGAACCACACAACCGGGTGAGCGCGTCCGCCGTCAGCCCCTGGGCGACTGTCGTGGCGAACCGCAGCTCGGCGTCGATCACACGCGGGTGCCTGCGCCCGAGGACCGCGGTCGCCTCGCTCAGCATGGCGAGGTCGTCCTCGATCGGTGTCGCGTCATCCGCCCGCGCCCGCAGCTCCAGCGCCAACGCGATGCGGTATTCGGCGGTGACACGATGCTGTTGGCCGAGTCGGGCGGTCATCTCAGCCACGGCGCCGTCAAGTGCGTTCGGCGGCTCGTCGGGGCGCGCCTTGGCGAGGGCGATTCCGTGGCGCCCGAGAGCGATCAGCCGTTCTTCGTCCCACAGGTCGACGTGACGTTCGAGCACCGGTATCAGGGCTGCCAGTTCCCGCTCCGCGTCGGCGGGTCGCCGATCCGTGGTCATCGCGTGCGCCAGCTGCGACCGGGTGATGAGCACTTCCACGTCGTCCGCGCCGAGCGTCGTGGTGTACTGCGCCACCAGCTCCGACAGCTTGAGCGTCTCGAACCGCGCGTGTCCGGACTCGCCGAACCAGCGAAGCGCTTCGCGGCGCAGGCGCAGGCACAGGTGTGGGGCCGGGTGGGAGTGAAAGTCGGGGTCGAGGTCGGCGTCGGGGCCCTCGACGCACTCAAGGCATTTCCCGGCCAGCCTCTCCGCAGCCCAGCGGTCTCCCGAGTTGCCGAGTGTGGCGATGAGCGGGAAGACGAGTGGGGGGATGTCCGGGGCGTCGCCGTGGCTGTCCTCGCGAGGCTGGTATGCGTGCAAGCTGATGTCGATCATGTACCGGGCGCTGTCGACGAAGCTGTCCGTGGTCTTGTCGTCCCCCAGACTGTGGGGCCATGACTCCAGCAGCCCGTCGGCGACCACTCGTGCGCGCGCGAGATCGTCCGGCTCGCCGGTCCCGGGCCCCCAGGTCACGCAGAGCAGCGCCGGCGCGGGCCAGGTCGGCGCGTCGTCCGTTCCGTCGACTATCGAATACGTCCGCAGCAGCGACAGGGCCTCCTCCGGATCGGCGTCGCCAAGATGTCGTCGCACCGCGTCGCTGGTGAACGCCGCCACCGGGAACGGGCCTGGTGGCAGCATGCTCAACAGTCTCGCCATCGCCCTAGCGACGCCAGCGTCGGGCAACGCGACGCTTACGGCAGCCGTCAACTCCTCGCGTGCGGCCGCCGTCCACACGTTCGCGTACGCGTCCAGGCTGAATTCGCGCGTGCCTATGTCCTCCGGCCAGTCGCCTGTCTCGACAGCTCGGCTCGCGATACGTTCCACCAAAATCGGCAGGTTGCCGATACGGGCCAGGAGCCAGTCGATCTCGCCGGGCCACAACGCAAGGTCGTTTTCCTCGACCACGGCCCACAGGAAGTCGGCGCACTCGTCGTCGGTGAACCCGCCGACCTCGACCTGACGCCACGCCGGCCCCGGGGGCGGGACGTCGCGGCGTCTGGTCGTCAACAGCGTCAGCCCGTTGGCGCGGCGTGGCGGCAGCAGGCCGCGCACGTCGGCGGGCTCCCGCACGCCGTCGAGCACGATGACCCAGCTGTGCTTCGTGGATTCCGCCCAGTTCAGGAAGCGCTCCGCCGCACGGTTCCGGTCCGCCGGCGCCGGCCTGACGACGTACGCGCAGGCTTCGGCGTAGGCGTCCAGGACGGCGTCCCGCGTCGATGCCGTGATCCAGACGACGAGGTCCTGGGAGTCGGCGAGTTGCCGGGCGAAGTGGGCGGCGAGACAGGTCTTTCCGGTTCCGAGGCCGCCGACCAGGGCGATGTACGGCGTCTCGTGCGTCTCGAAGCCGTACGTCGCCATGGCGAGCCGGGCGAGGGCCTCGGTCTCGACGAAGTGCCGGGGCTTCCTCGGGATGACGCCCAGCTCGGCCGGGAACGTCGGCGGCGCGTACGAACCCCCATAGTGCGTCACATGGTTGACGTGGTTCGCCTGGCCGACCGCGACCGATCCGTGGTGCGCCACCACGGCGTTGCCGGCCACGACCGACGGGGCCGCGGCTCCTCCGGACGCGGTCAGGCCTGTGCCGCGTCCGGCCGGGAAGGGTTTGTGATCGACACGTCGCCCATCACCACCGCCGCGGCCGAACCGCGGTCGGCGTCGACGTACACGTCCCCCGCGACCGCGATGCCTCGACCTGCCGCCCCGAAGGTCCGACGCAACTCGGCGGCCAGCATTTGCCGTTCCTGTTCGTCGAGGCTCTCGAGCAAGTCCTCGAAGCGGGTCTGCCACGACGCCGCGGCCCGGTCCCGTGTCACCGTCAGCGCCACCGGGTCCGCGGCCGCGAGTTCGGCGGCGGTGCGGTCGAGGCGTTCCGCGGTGACCTGCACGTCCGTCAAGCGACCGCGCCCGAACAGCCGCGCCACCCGGTCGCGGAACCCCTGCCACGCGTCCGTCCCGGCGGCCTGCACCACGGCAGCCCCGCCCGCCGACGCCAACGCGATCATCGCCTGGTCCAGCACTCGCCCCCCAATGCCCGTTGGTACCCCGAATTTTACGACCGTCGACGCGACGCCGCCCGTACATCGCCGGAGCTGTAGACCTTCCCGGCCAGCGTCGAGTGGCCGCTGAGGACGAGGCCGCGGACCGCTTCGGCCTGCTCGCCGTCGGCGGCGTCCACGACGAGGTCGTCGGTGCCCGGCACCGGGACGGCGATGGCGACCAGGTCGGCGCCGGCCATCTCGCGCACGGTGGCCGCGAAGGCCCGCAGCGCGTCGGACGGAGCCGCACCGGACAGCAGGCTCCGGGTGAGGTCCGACGCTGCGGTCAGCCACTGCTCGCGCCGCTTCGCCTGGTCGTACAGGCGCGCGTTGTCGATCGCGACGCCCGCGGCGGCGGCGAGGGTGCGCAGCACCGCCTCGTCATCCTCGTCGAAGTCGGCGCCGCCGCGCTTCTCGGTCAGGTAGAGGTTCCCGAAGACCTCGTCGCGGATCCGGATCGGCACGCCGAGGAACGTGTGCATCGGCGGATGGTTGGCCGGGAACCCGAACGAGTCGGCGTGCTTGGAGATCTCGTGCAACCGGATCGGGTGCGGGTCGCGGATGACCAATCCGAGGATGCCCTGGCCGGACGGGAACGGGCCGATCTTGGCGATGGTCTTGGCGTCCATGCCGACCGGCAGAAAGCGCGCGAGGCGCTCCTCGTCGCCGATCACGCCGAGCGCGCCGTACTGCGCGTCGACCAGCGAGACCGCGGATTCGACGATGCGCCGCAGCACCGTCTCCAGCTCCAGGTCGCTGCCGACCGCCAGCACCGCCTCGAGGAGGGTGTGCACCCGGTCCCGGGTGGCGCGAACGACCCCGATGTGGGCCTGGAGTTCGTCCAGAAGCTCGTCCAGGCGCATACGCGGGATGGGCGTGCGCTCGCGCGCCGTGGTGGGTTTGGCTTCGTGCGGCATGACTCTCCCCACGCGGCTGAGGCAGCCCATGATCGCCTCGACGCAGTCGTTGTCGCCATTGTGCCTGGCTGACGACGTCGCTTGCGTGTGGGACACCGCATGTGAGAGTGCCCGTTCCAGCGGAACGGGCACTCGGAATTGCGCGGAGGCTCACGTGGGCTGCAGCTGCACGACCCCATCCTGCGGAGGCATTCGGTCGTAGGGGATGTGTCGCTCGGAGTCAGCCAGGCGGTCGGCCGGGTCGTGCTCGACGGGGTTCAGGCCCTGGACCACTCGGGCGCGAGTTGCTCCCACTCGCGGGCCCAGGCACCCATGCGCGAGCGCATGAAGGCGGTGTGCTCGGCGGCGTAGATCACGAGCACGACCCCGAGGCCGCCGAGCAGCGTCAGCAGTCCCGCGCCGATCGCGTTCAGGACGACCCGGTCATGGGGCGCCGGGGCGCCGGCAGGGTTGCCGGCGGCGTCGAGCCAGATGGTCGTCGTGTCGCCCTTGTCGCCGGATGACTGGACGGCGGCCGTCCCCACACGCACGGTGCCGTCGGCGGCCGTCCAGGACACCGCCGCGGTCGTCTTTCCGCCGCGCAGGGAGGAGCCGGAGCCGTAGACGTTGTTCTGCAGCACCGCGGTCACGGGGTGGTTCTCGGCGGCGACGCGTCGGCTGCGGGCGTCCGCCACGTCGAACTGGGCGCGTCCGGCGATAAATCCCAGTGCCGGAAGGGCCAGAGCCGCGAGCACGAGCATCGTGACGAACAGTTCGTGCGCGGCCTGGCCGCGGGTGCGTATCGGGTTGCGGTGCCAGCGCCACCGAAGACGGGTGGGCCGGGCGCCCTGCGACTGTTCTGCCTTGGCGCTCATGGGGGTTCCTCCGCTCGGCCGTGCCGTTGTCAGGGATCGTTCGGGGTGGCGGACACTCGGCCTCGGGCCACGGCGTCCCGCCGTCTGGTGTCCAATCTGCCGGGACGTCCACCGCCGCACATGGGGAGTGGGGCCCGCTCGGGCAGGCCGTTCGGCCTACCCACGGCGCCGCGCCGGCATAGCAGTTCGCGCGTGAACGGCCCCGCGGGAGGAAATCCGGCGGGGCCCGTTCGGACGCTTGGTCGCTGCCCGTCAGCGCAGCCAGCGGTTGCGCTCGACGATCGGGAGCTTGGCCCAGCGTTCCCCCAGTCCGTAACGGCTGCCTGCGGCGACCGCGGCGAGAGCAATGAGCGCGATGGCGTAAATGACGTGGTAGTCCGCGAAGGGGTTGGTGGAGGCGGTCAGCGCACCCTTCTCGGTGTGCTTGGCGGGCGGCCACTCGGCGATCCACATCAGCGCCATCATCACGGTGCCGGAGACGGCGGAGACGCGCAGGCCTATACCAAGGATGACGGCGACGCCGATGCCGAGCAGGCCCATCATGAACATCCAGTCGGCCCAGGTGTCGCCGGCCCAGCCGCGCAGGGTCGAGGCGAACGGCCCGGTGTCGACGTGGGAGAGGAAGCCCTTGGTGGGCGAGCCGCCGTCGACCCAGCCGCTGCCGGACTTGGTGGCGTAGCCCAGGCCGAAGGTCTTGTCGAGGAAGGCCCACAGGAAGACGAAGCCGAGCAGGACCCGCAGCGCGGCGACCGAGGCCTCGCGCACGGTGGCGGCGCTGAGCGTGGCGGTCGCGGCGTCGGTGCGGGAACGGCGGTGCAGGTGGAGTCCGCCGGTGAAGCGGGAGGTGTGCGGCGTGGCCATGGTGGTTCCCCCTGGTGGGTGGGCCGCCGGGCGGTGGTACCCGGCGCCGTGGGTGAACGGGACGAGAGGGGTGCCGGGGTGCCGGTCAGTGCTGGCGGCGGTAATGCCCGTGGTGGTGGTGCCGGGTAGGTCCGCCGAGCGCGGCGGCCGCCAGCGCGGCGATCACCATGGCGCAGCCGATGACCAGTCCGAAGACGGTCCAGAAGTACGTGCCGAGGACGAACACGGCCAGC
The DNA here is from genome assembly GCF_029953285.1 of Yinghuangia seranimata. Taxonomy (GTDB): domain Bacteria; phylum Actinomycetota; class Actinomycetes; order Streptomycetales; family Streptomycetaceae; genus Yinghuangia; species Yinghuangia seranimata. The sequence continues at coordinate 105,431 of NZ_JASAOI010000040.1, forward strand.
CTCCTGTCGTGCGTCTGCGAGGCGAGCGGCTTGCGTTCTCGCCCGCAGGAACACCGTCTCGCTCAGGGGGAGTTCGCCCCCAGTGCTGGGCGGCCCGACCAACGGGGACTAATGGCCGGTTGGTTCCGGGTCGGCCCACTGCCGGCCGCTGATCTCGGGCATGTCCTCGCCGTGGTCACGGATCCACGCGTGGCGGCGCAGGCGTATGTCGACCATCAACTGGCGGACGTCGGCAGCTTTTCCGCCGAGCGCCGGACCGACCATGACCTGCTCGGCATCCTGGCCGCGCTCCTGCGCGACGACGCCTGACGTACCCCCGTACCGCCTGCGACACTGAAAGCCTCCGCAGCGGAAGAGATGAGCCTGTCATGACGTCCCCGAGCGCCCCGATCCGCGTGTTCCTGCTGGACGACCACGAGATCGTCCGCCGCGGCCTGGCCGACCTGCTCGGCGCGGAGCCCGACATCGAGGTGGTGGGCGAGTCCGCGTCCGCGCAGGAGGCCATGCGCCGCATCCCCGCCCTCAACCCGGACGTCGCGGTCCTGGACGGCCGGCTGCCGGACGGCAGCGGCATCGACGTGTGCCGCGAGGTCCGCTCGCGGTTCCCGCACATCCAGGCGCTGATCCTGACGTCGTACGACGACGAGGACGCCCTGTTCGCCGCGATCATGGCGGGCGCCGCGGGCTACGTCCTCAAGCAGATCCGCGGCACCGACCTCGTCGACGGCGTCCGCCGCGTCGCCGCCGGCCAGTCGCTCCTCGACCCGGTCATCACCGCCAAGGTCCTCGAACGCGTCCGCACCGGCAACACCGTCGACCCCCGCCTGGCCGACCTCTCCGCCCGCGAACGCGAAGTCCTCGGCTTCGTCACCCAGGGCCTGACCAACCGCCAGATCGCCGAGAAGATGCAGCTCGCCGAGAAGACGGTGAAGAACTACGTCTCCGCCCTCCTCAACAAGCTGGGCCTCGAACGCCGTGTCCAGGCGGCCGTGTTCGCCACCGAGGTGCAACAGGACAAGGCGCACGGCGCCGGCTGACCACGCGCCACGGCATACCCGCCATGCGGGTGGCAACGCGCTGCACGTACACCTTCCGGGCCGCCACGGCGGTCGCCTCGTCGCGCTCAGCCGCGTTCCGGAAGGTGCGCAGCGTCACCGCGAACACCCCGGCAGGACGGCTCCGAGTTCCTGCGGCCGGCCCACGCGATCGGGCTCGATGCGGCCACCTGGACGTACCCCTCGACCACGCCGACCGGGCGCTCGCCGACCTGGCCGCCGACCGCGTACACGGCACCGCGGTGCTACTCGCCTCCTCAGCGCTTCCTGACCGCCGCACCGGGGCGACGGGCCCGCCGGACAGGGCCGGTCGGCCCTGATGGCGCGGCTGGTCGCGGCGCCACGGTGAGGCATGTGGCGACTTTCGCCGATCCGACGCGTGGTACCGGCTGCCCCCGGACCGCGCCTGTTCCGGGAGCCGAAGATGAGGCAGTCGATCCGACTGGGCCGGGTCAAGGGGGTGCCCGTCGGGGCGCACTGGTCCGCGCTCGCGGTGCTCGTCCTGATCGTGACCGTGCTGGCCACGCGGATCCTGCCCGCAGCGGACAGCCACCCGTCGACCGCGCTGGCCTGGGCCGTCGCGATCCCGACCGGCGCGGTCTTCCTGGCATCGCTGCTCGCCCACGAGGCCGCGCACGCCGTCGTGGCCCGGCGGCACGGGATGCGGGTCAAGTCCGTGACGCTGTGGCTGCTGGGCGGCATCGCCGAGCTGGAGGACGAGCCGCCGGACTGGCGCACCGACCTGCGGGTCGCGTTCGCAGGCCCGGCGACCAGCCTGGCGATCGGCGCGACCGCGACCGCGGGGGCGTACGCGGCGCACGCCGTCGGCGCCCCTGACCTGGTCGCGCTGGCCCTGATGTGGACCGGCGTGATGAACCTGATCCTGGGCGTGTTCAACCTGCTGCCCGGCGCACCCCTGGACGGCGGCCGGGTACTGCGCGCCCTGGTCTGGCGGCACACCGGCGACCGCGAGCGGGCGTTGCAGTCCGCCGCGCGGGCCGGGCGCCGGCTCGGCGGGGCGTTCCTGGCTCTCGGCGTCCTGCTGATCCTCACCGGCGCGACCGGCGATGGTCTGTGGTTCGTGCTGCTCGGCTGGTTCGTCATGACCGCGGCCCGTGGCGAGGCGGTGCAGAGCACGCTGGCGCATTCACTTGATGGGCTGACCGTCGCCGACGTCATGACCCCGCACCCGGACACCATCGCGTCGTGGACCAGCGTCGCCGACGCCGCCGACCGGGTGGCGCTGCAGTCACGGCAGACCGTGTTCCCGCTACTCGACCTCGACGCGTTCCCTGGGGGCGCCGTGACGCTCGACGCCCTGGGTGCGGTCCCCGCTCCCCTGCGCGCCGCGACCCGGGTCTCTGTACTTGCCCTCCCGACGCCCGCGCCGCTGACCCCCGACGACCCTGCCGACAGCGCACTTGCCGCGCTGCGGACGGCACCGGCAGCCGTACTCGTCACGCAGGACGGCCGCCTGGTCGGCATGGTCACGCACGACGACGTCAACCGGGTGCTCCACCAGGCACCCCTGCGCGGAAGGAAGGCGGCATGACCGAGACGACCCCGAACGCGCCGAAGACCGCCGCCGCGCACCCCGTGCGCGTCGAAGGCGACCTGCAGCCCGAACTGTCGCGCTGGCTGTGGCTGGTCAAGTGGCTGCTGCTCATCCCGCACGTGATCGTGCTGGTGTTCCTGTGGATCGCGTTCGTCCTCACCACCGTCGTGGCGTTCTTCGCGATCCTGTTCACCGAGCGCTACCCGCGCGCGTTGTTCGACTTCAACGTCGGCGTGCTGCGCTGGACCTGGCGCGTCCTGTTCTACGGCTACGACGCGCTCGGAACCGACCGCTACCCGCCGTTCAGCCTGGGCACCGAGCCCGACTACCCCGCACGCCTCGACATCGCCTACCCGGAACGGCTCTCCCGCGGCCTGGTCCTGGTCAAGTGGTGGCTGCTCGCGCTGCCGCAGTACCTCGTGGTCGTAGCGTTCACGTCCGGCTTCTGGCGCGGTCCGGGCCTCATCGCCTGCCTCGTGCTGATCGCGGCGGTCGCCCTGCTGTTCACCAGCCGCTACCCACGGGGCCTGTTCGACTTCGTCATGGGCCTCAACCGCTGGACGTGGCGCGTCGGCGCCTACGCCGCGCTCATGACGGACGTGTACCCGCCGTTCCGCCTCGACCAGGGCGCACGTGAGCCGGAGGCCTCGCCATGACGGACAGCAGCAACGACGGCGAGCTCCTGGAATGCGCAGGGCTTGTCCGCCGCTTCGGTGAACGCACCGCGGTCGACGGTGTCAGCTTCGAGATCGCCCCGGGCGAGACGTACGGACTGATCGGCCCGAACGGGGCCGGCAAGACCACGACCATCCGCATGGTGTGCGGCCTGCTGCACGCCGATGAAGGCTCGGTGCGCATCGCCGGACAGACGGTGAGCACCGCCGCCGACCCCGCCAAGAAGCTGATCGGCTACGTGCCGCAGGACATCGCGCTCTACCCCGACCTGACGGTCCGCGAGAACCTGCGCTTCTTCGGCCGCCTGTACCGGCTGCGCGGCCGCGCGCTGGAACGCAGGGTCGACGCCGTGCTCGACCTCGTCGACCTGACCGAGCGTGCCCGCGACCGTGTCGACAGCCTCTCGGGCGGCATGCGTCGCCGCCTCAACATCGGTGCAGCACTGGTGCATTCACCCTCGCTGTTGGTCCTGGACGAGCCGACGGTCGGCGTCGACCCGCAGAGCCGCCACGCGATCCTCGGCAGCGTCCACCGGTTCGGCGAGGAGGGTATGGCGGTGCTCTACACGACCCACTACATGGAGGAGGCCGAACGGCTCTGCGACCGCATCGGCATCATCGACCACGGCCGCATGATCGCCGAGGGCACCCAGCGGGAACTGGTCGCGACGGTCGCCGAACGCGACCGCGTGCTGCTGACCGCCTCCGGTGAACTGGCCAAGTACGTCTCGGAATGCCGCCTGCTCGACCGCGTGGACCGGGTCGACGTCGGCGGCGACCACGGCGACACCGTGCAGATCCTCGTCCGCGACGCACGCAGCCTGCTGCCCGAACTCCTCGACCTCGCCCACCGCGTGGACGTCCGGATCCGCGGTGTGGAAATCGTCGAGCCGGACCTGGAGGCGGTGTTCCTGCACCTGACCGGCACCGCCCTGAGGGAGTGAGACGCCGTGTCCGCGCTGTTCGCCATCGCACGCAAGGACCTGCGCCAACGCCTGCGTGACAAGTCCGCGTTCGTGCTGTTCCTGCTCGCCCCGATCGTCGTCGCCGGCCTGATGGGCCTGGCGTTCTCCAACATCAACCTGCACGCCAAGGTCGGCGTCGTCGACCTCGACGGCGGACCCGCCGCGGCCGGCCTCAGCCAGGTGCTCGGCAGCCCCGAACTGTCCGACACCGTCACCTTGCGCGGCTACCCGACCGCCGAGGCCGCGCGCAGCGCCGTCGACGCCGGGGACATCGATGCCGCGGTGGTCGTTCCCGCCGGGTTCACCGCGGCACTGGCCGGTGGCGGCACCCCGCCGTCGCCGACCGTTCTCGACGACGTCGACCACGCGCTGGCTGCGCAACTGGTGCGCGGTGTCACCGAGTCCTATGTCGCCCAGATCAACGCCGACCGGCTGTCCGTGCAAACCGCACTCGCGGCCGGCGTACCCGCCGCTAGTACCACCGAACTCGCCGCCAGAGCAGCACAGTTGCATGCCCCCGAGCGCATCGAGGCACGCGGCCTGACCGACGACCCGCTCAAGACGGTCAGCTACTTCGCACCTGGCATGGGCATCTTCTTCGTCTTCTTCATGGTCGGCTTCGGCGCCCGAAGCTACTTCACCGAACAACAACAGGGCACCCTGGACCGGATCTCCGCCGCACCGATCGGCAGCGGCACCGTCCTGCTGGGCAAGTCGCTGTCGACGTTCGTCTACAGCCTGGTCAGCCTCGGCACCGTCACCACCGTCTCGTGGCTGGTCTTCGGCGCCCGCTGGGCGGACCCGTTCGGCGTCGCCGTACTGTGTGCCGCGATGGCGGTCGCCGTCGTCTGCCTGACCACGCTCGTGACCGTGCTAGCCCGCACCGAGCGTCAGGCCGAGGGCATCGCGTCCATCATCGTGTTCGCCCTCGCCCTGCTCGGCGGGAACTTCGTCTACGCCTCCGCCTCGCCGCCCGCGCTGCGCAGGCTCGCCTTGTTCACCCCCAACGGCTGGGCATTGCGCGGGTTCACGGACCTGGGCACCGGCATCGGCGGCTGGAGCGCGGTCGCCGCGCCGCTCGCCGGGATCGCGGTGTTCTCCGCGGCGACCGCTGTACTCACCCTCGTCCTGCTGCGGCTGAGGAGGCCGGCATGAGCATCCCGCTGCCGCCCGCGTTCGCGGTCACCCGCGCCACCCTCACCCGGATGCTGCGCGACCGCACGGCGCTGTTCTTCATGGTGATGCTGCCCGCCGCGATCATCATCGTGATCGGCGCGACCGTCACCGACTTCGACCGCTTCCGGGTCGGCGTCGTGGCGCCGCCGTCCGGCCCCATCGCCACCCAGCTGACCGACCAACTCTCGCACGACCCCGGGCTGAAGATCCGGCGGTTGGACGGCGAATCCGCGGCCCGCACCGCGCTGCGCCGCGGTGAGCTGGACGCCGTCGTGGTCATTCCCGCGGGCCTGGACTCCGAGATCCGCGCCGGACACGACATCACGGTTCCCGTGCTGGTCGAACCCCGGGGCGGCAGCGGCTTCGCGGCCGTCTCCTCGGTCGCCGCCGTGGTCGCCGACCACGCGGGGCGCCTCCAGGCTGCGCACTTCGCCGCCGTCGAGACCGGCGGCCCGTTCGACACCATGCTCGACCAGGCGGCCACCCAGGAGGCGCGCGCGGCCCCGATCACCGTCGCCACCGACGCCGCAGGCGGCGACAGCCGTGTCCTCCCACTCGGCTTCAACTACAGCACTCCGACCATGCTCGTCCTGTTCGTGTTCCTCAACTCGCTCGCGGTCGGCTCGGTGATCGTGCAGAACCGACGGCTCGGCGTCTACTCCCGTGCGCTGGCCTCCCCGATCGGCACCCGCGACCTGATCTTCGGGGAAACGCTCGCCTACACAGCGCTGGCGGTGTTCCAATCGCTGGTCATCGTCGGCATCGGCGGACTGCTGTTCGGCGTCTCCTGGGGCGACCCGGTCGCCGCGGCCGCGCTCGTCGCCATGTGGGCGCTGGTCGGCACCGGCGCGGGCATGCTGTCCGGCGCGCTGTTCCGTACGCCGGAGCAGGCGAGCGCGATCGGGCCCGCGCTGGGCATCGGCCTGGGCATGCTGGGCGGCTGCATGTGGCCGCTGACCATCGTCCCGACGTGGCTGCGAACGGTCGGCCACGCGGTGCCGCACGGCTGGGCCGTGGACGGCTGGACGGTGCTCCTGTCACAGCACGGCGGCCTCGCCGACATCAGCCGCCACCTGGCCGTGCTCGCGACGTTCGCGGCCGGACTCCTCACCCTCGCCGTGGCCCTGCTGCACCGGAGGCTGACCCGGTGAACCCCAAAGCCCGTTCGGCCCGTGCGGCCCCGCCGGCCGGCCCGGACGCTGAAGGCGTCGCGGCCGTCGCGACGCCGCAGAGGAGGCGACGAGAATGAAGCGACCGTGTTCGGTGCCACGCGCGGCAGCCGCTCGGCGGCCCTGCGCGCAGGTCAGGCCGCCGAACGACTCGGGTGGCGCGGAGGCGAGCGCCCACGGGCGCTCAGTCGCCCTCGGCACTCCGCGGGACCACGATCAGCGGGCACTGGGCGTGGTGGACCAGCCCGTGACTGACGGAGCCGAGCAGCATGCCGCGGAAGCCGCCCAGGCCGCGTGTGCCGACGACGACGGCAAGCGCCGTCTTTGAGGCGTCGGCGAGCATCCGTACCGGGTGGTCGAAGCCGATCTGCCTGCGGACGGGCACATCGGGGTACTTGCCGACCACGTCGGCCAGCATGTGGTCCATCGTGTCGCGGGCGTCCTGAGCCAGTGCGTCGGCGGCCATTCCCGCAACCGGCATCATCGGCAGCTGGCAGGCCCACAGCGCGAGCACGCCCGCGCCGCGCGGCGCCGCTTCCTCGAACGCGTACGCCAGCGCCTGCTCCGACTCCGGCGAGCCGTCGACGCCGACGACCACCGTCGGCGGAACGGACGCGTCGTGTGCGGGATGCCGCACGACGACGACCGGGCAGGCCGCGTGGGCGATGACCGGGACGGCGATGCTTCCGGTGGTCAGCGCCTCGCGCAGCGACGACAGGCGGCGCGAGCCCAGGACGACGACGGAAGCCTCCGCGGACACCGAGCGCAGTACCTGCTCGGGCGTCCCGTCGTAGAGCTGCGCGGCCACCGTCAGCTCGGGCCGGCGGGCGAGTGCCTGCGCGCGTGCCGTGTCCAGTGCCTGCTGCCCGGCGGTGCGGAAGCGCCCGCTCCAGGTCTCCCAGGGTCGGTCGTCGGCGGGCTCCGGGTTCGCCCCGGGCGGCCAGTCGAGGGCGCGGACCAGGAGGAGGCTCCGCTCGCGCAAGGCGGCCTCGTCGGCGGCCCATTCGACGGCCAGACGTCCGGCCTCACTGTCCTCGACACCGACGACGATCGGTGCGGTTGCGCTGTATCCGGCCATGGGTCGGCCCCTTTCACCGATGACCGACCCGTGCCGGCCTTGCTTCGACTGTGCAATCCGCCCGGGGAACCCGACAGAGCCGTCCGGCCCTGTCCTCGGACCGTCTCCCCCTGCGCCGTCTCCCCCGCTGCACGCCGCCTGAGACCTCCGGCACGTGCCGGGCCGAACGGCCCTGCACGCCTGGCCGCAACGGCCACACGCTGGACCCTTCGACGCCCGCGGCAGCCCGCATCCCGGGACGCGCGGCACGCCCCGCACGGAGACGAGATGGCTTTCCACGGAACCGCGGAACACACGCGCGACGACCGGTCCGACGCCGTCGGCGAGTTCGCCCCGCAGGCCGACCCCGACCCGCGCGAGTCGCTGCAGCGTTTGACGCGCGACCTGCGGTGCGGCGCCGACGGGCTCGCCGAACGCGAGGCCATGCGCCGGTTGGTCGCATACGGGCCGAACGCCATTCGGCGCCGGGGCGGCCGCCATTGGTGGCGCGACCTGGCCGCCCAGTTCGTGCACCCGCTGGCTCTGCTGCTGATCGGCGCCGGGGTGCTCGCCTTCGTGGCCGGGACTCCCGCGCTCGGCTACGCCATCCTCGCCGTGGTGGTGCTGAACGCCGCCTTCGCCTTCGTCCAGGAGCGCCAAGCAGAACGGGCGGTCGAGACACTCAGCCGCTACCTGCCCGAACAGGCCAGGGTCGTCCGCGACGGGGTGCCTCAGTCCGTGGACACGTCCACTGTCGTCCCCGGCGACCTGCTCATCCTCGCCGAAGGCGACCGGATCTGCGCCGACGCCCACATCGTCGACGGCACCCTCGACGTCGACATGTCCGCCCTCAGCGGCGAATCGGTCCCGGTGCGCCGCGGCGCGGACCACGGCGACGGCACCGCAGCACTGCTCCAGGCACCCGACCTGGTCTTCAGCGGAACCGCGTGCGTCGACGGCAGCGCCCACGCCCTCGTGTACGCGACCGGCGACCACACCGAACTGGGTCGGATCGCCGCGCTGAGCCACCGTGTCACCCGCGAGCCGAGCCCGCTCGAGGTCCAGGTGAAGCGGGTGGCGTGGATCATCGCCGCGGTCGCGGTGGGCATCGGCCTGGCGTTCCTTCCGCTGGGTGTGCTGGCCGGGCTGTCGGTCAAGGACGCGTTCCTGTTCGCGGTCGGGCTGCTGGTCGCCAACGTCCCCGAAGGCCTCCTGCCGACCATCACCCTCGCCCTCGCGGTCGGCGTACGGGCGCTTGCCAAGCGCGGGGCCGTGGTCAAGCGGCTCAGTGCCGTGGAGACGCTCGGCTCGACTTCGGTGATCTGCACCGACAAGACCGGCACGCTCACGCAGAACCGCATGAGCGTCGTGGCCTTGCGCGGCGCGTCCACCATGTCCGACTGTGTGCCCGATGACCGACTCGGCGGCGACGAGAGGCAGTTGCTCGACGCGCTTACCACCTGCACCACCGCGACCAGCGCCCGCAACGACCGTCCGGCGGGCGGCGACCCCATGGAACTCGGGCTGCTGAGCGCCGGACGCACCGCGCAGGTCGGGGCGTCCGAGGACGTCCGCGACGCCACCCGCGTCCACCTGTTCCCCTTCGACGCCTCGCTGCGGCTCATGTCGACCGTGTCACGGCGGGACGACGGCCTGCGCCTGGACGTCAAAGGCGCGCCCGAGGCGGTCCTGCCGCGCTGCACACGCATCCTCGAGGCCGGGACCACCCGGCCGCTCACCGACGCCGACCGGGTCCGCATGGACGACGCGCTACGCGGGTTCGCCGAGCGCGGCCTGCGGGTGCTCGCCGCCGCCGACAGCTCCTTGGCCGACTCGTCCGACGTGCCCGACGAACGCGGAGACGTCGAACGGGACCTGCGACTCCTGGGCCTTGTCGCGTTCGCCGACCCGCCGCGCCCGGAGGTCCCCGACGCGGTCCGGCGATGCCACGACGCCGGGCTCACCATCCACGTCGTCACCGGCGACCACCCGGTCACCGCCGCGCACATCGCGCGGCAAGTAGGCATCGGCGTCGAAGGCGTCCGCACTGTCACCGGTGACGAACTCGACACGATGTCGGAGGCGGAGCTGGACGAACTCCTGGCCGGCGGCCACGAGATCGTGTTCGCGCGCAGCTCACCCGAGGCGAAGCTACGGATTGCCGACGCCCTGCGTGCGGCCGGACACGTCGTCGCGATGACCGGCGACGGCGTCAACGACGCACCAGCGCTACACCGCGCGGACATCGGCATCGCGATGGGGCTCGGCGGCACCGACGTCGCCCGCGAGGCCGCCACCGCCGTCCTGACCGACGACAACTTCGCCACCATCGCCGCGGCGATCGAGGCGGGCCGCCGGGTCTACGACAACGTCCGCAAGTTCATCCTCTACATCTTCGCGCACGCCACCCCGGAGCTGATCCCGTTCCTGGTCTTCGCACTGTCCGGCGGACGCGTCCCGCTCCCGCTGACGGTGCTCCAGATCCTCGCGATCGACCTCGGCACCGAGACCCTCCCGGCGCTGGCCCTCGGCCGCGAGCCGTCCGAACCCGGCCTCATGAACCGACCGCCGCGCTCCCGCAAGGAGAGCGTGATCCGCGGCGATCTCCTGTACCGGGCATGGCTCTTCCTCGGCCTGATCTCCGCCGTCCTCGTGATGGGCGCGTTCTTCTACGTGCTGCTCCGGGCCGGCTGGCACCCGGGCGACGCAACCGGGCCCGGCAGCCCGCTCCACCACGCCTACCTTGAGGCCACCACCGCTACCTTCGCAGGCATCGTGGCCTGCCAGGTCGGCACCGCGTTCGCAGCCCGCACCGAGCACGCGTCGCTGAAATCCGTCGGCTTCGCGACGAACAGCCTGCTGCTGTGGGGTGTCGCCTTTGAGCTCGCGTTCACCGCGGCACTGCTCTACGCGCCGCCACTGCAGAGTGTGTTCGGCACCGCGCCGCTTCCACTCGACGTCCTGGCACTGATCGCCCCGTTCCCGGTGATCGTCTGGGGCGCCGACGAACTCCGCCGCGCCCACCACCGCCGGACAAGCGCGTAGCGGTCACGCCTCGTCGCCGTCGCCCGTGAGGTTGTCCCAAGCGCGGGTCGCCGAAGCGGCCACGGCGTTGGGCAACGCCGTGGCCGCAAGGGTCGATGTCCAAGCTCAGAGTGATCTCAGCGCACCAGGACGCGTTCACCCAGGCGCGGGACGACCGCGGTCCAGCCGAGTTCGCGGTCGATCCGGTCGCGCAGTGCCTGCGAGCCGTCGGGTTCGCCGTGGACGAGGTAGACCGCGTGGGGCGGCGGCGCGTCGCGCAGCCAGTCGAGGATCTCGTCGGCATCGGCGTGCGCGGAGAAGGCGGGCACGTTCGCCACGTGCGCGCGGACCGGCACGTACGTGCCGTACATCTTCAGCGTGCGTGCACCGTCGACCAGGTCGCGGGCCCGAGTGCCGGCCGCGGCGAATCCGACGATCAGGACCGTGTTGCGCGGGTCGGGCAGCAGGTTCCGGAGGTGGCGGACCACGCGCCCGCCGGTGGCCATGCCCGAGGCCGAGACGATGACGCACGGCCCGTTCGACTCGCGTACTTCCGCGGATTCGCGCGGGGACCGGATCGGTGTGAACGGCGCGGAATCGAGGGCGCTGGTGCCCAGTTCGTTGAGATCGGGACGCAACTCGGGGGCCTGCGCGGCGAACGCGTCCTGGTAGATCCGCAACGCGGCGAGGGCCATGGGGCTGTCGACGTACACCGGCACGGAGGCCGGCAACCGGCCGGCACGGCGCAGTTCCGCCAGCTCGTGCAGGACGACCTCGGTGCGGTCGACCGCGAACGAGGGGATCAGCACGGTGCCGCCGCGCGCGAGGGTGGCGGCGATGGTGTCCGCGAAGCGCGTCCGGGCGGCGACGTCGTCGTGGTGGCGGTTGCCATACGTGGACTCCACCAGCAGCACGTCGGCTCCGGAGAACGGCTCCGGCGGACGGAGCAGCGGGTGGACCGGGCGCCCGAGGTCGCCGCTCGCCGCGAGAGTGTGGCCGTCCTCGAGGGTCAGGTGCACCCACGCCGACCCGAGGATGTGGCCCCCGTGGTGCAGCCGAAGCGTGGTGCCCGGCGCGATGACGACGTCGGTCCCGATCGGGCTGGGCTCGAAGAGCGCCAGGGCCTGGTCGACGTCCTTGTCCTCGTACAGCGGTTCCGCCGGGTGGTGTCGGGACCAGCCGTTGTGGTTCGCGTGCTCGGCTTCCTCCGCGAGCAGCCGCGCGCTGTCGCGCAGCACGAGCTCAGCCAGCCGTGCGGTGTTCGGCGTGCAGACCACCCGGCCGCGGAACCCCTCGCGGACGAGCCGGGGCAGGTACCCGCAGTGGTCCAGGTGGCCATGGGTGAGGACGACGGCGTCGACGTCCTCGGCCTGAAGCGCCAGCGGCTTCCAGTTGCGGCGCCGCAGTTCGGCCAGGCCCTGGAAGAGCCCACAGTCCACGAGCACACGGGCGTGCTCGGATTCGACCATGAACTTGCTGCCGGTCACCGTTCCGGTGCCGCCAAGGAAGGTCAACATGGCCGGTCGGGCCAACGGGGCCGCCGAACTGCCGTCGATGCTGGTCATCGGGTTCTCCTTGCCGGGCGGGGTGCCCTGGGATTTGTCCACTGACAGGTGCCGGCCCGCTCAGTACGGGAGCGGGCGTCCGGACGGCGTACGCAGGTCCAGCGGGGGCCGGGGGCGCGTGCGGACGGACCTCTTGGTGATCTGGACGCAACGCATGGCCTGCTCACAAGACTTCGTCGGCACCTCGGTGCCGGTCGCGGGCCTCTCCCGCGCCCACAGCCCATCACCGCGCGGCGAAGGGCGGCAGGGACCAACGGCCCACCCATCCGGGCTGCCCTGCCCACTCCGCAGCGGCGGCGACGCCGGCGCACCGGCCCCCGCACTCACCCCTGCGCGGGTCGCGTGCGCCCAGTCAGGAGCGGACGTGAGCGACTACCTCTCTCGAACGGCCCAGGGAACTGACGCTGTTGGTCACCAATGGCCAGGAGGCGTACCAGGCCGTGTTCGGCCCCTGATCCCGACCGGGCCTGCGGGCCTGCCCTGGTAGGCCTAACGGCTCTGCCTCTACGGAGCCCGTCGGAGGAGTGTCGACACGGGCACCGGCAACGCGCCGGTCCCCGCTCGCTGCTTCCGGAGGGGTGCCGACATGACCGGAGACACCACCGCGCGACTGCCTGTTGTCGTCGGGGTCGAGAACACCGAGGCCGGGCGGCTGGCCGTCCGGTGGGCGGCCGACGAAGCGGCCCGCCGTGGGCTGCCGCTGCGACTCGTGCACGCCCTGGACTGGCCGGCCGGCGCGCCGCGGCCGCAGTACTCACACGCGACCGGCACTCCGGTTCACCACAGGGACCTCCACCGCGTCCACGCCACGTCGTGGCCGACCCAGGTGTACCGCGACCCCGACCTCATCCCGCCGGCGCGTGGGTGGGGCGACAAGTTCCGCGACGCCGGGCGGGCCGCTGTCGACAACGCCCGGACGATCGCCCTCGCCGACCACCCGGACCTGGAGATCGTCGACGCGCTGACGGACGGCGAGCCGGTCCGGGTTCTGCGGACCGAGGCCGAGGACGCCGCCATGGTCGTGCTCGGCTCGCGGCACCTGTCGTCGGTGGCCGAAGCACTCACGACAGGCGGCGTCGCGGTGCCGGTCGCGGCACACGCCGCCTGCCCGGTCGTGGTCGTGCGCGGCCCTGAACAGCACGGCACGATCCACCCGTTCCTGGTCGTCGGGGTCGACGGTTCGCCGCACAGCGAGCCGGCGATCGGCTTCGCGTTCGACACGGCGTCGCGCCGCGGGGCGGTCCTCGACGCGGTGTTCGTGACCCACGCGACCGGGCTCCACTCCGCGAACGAGGCCGACAAGGAGGCCGGCATCGCGCTGGCCGAGAGCCTGGCGGGCTGGAAGGCCCGGTACCCGGACGTCGTGGTCCGTCCGCAGATCGCGCACGGACACACCGTGCACGCGCTGGTCCTCGCGTCCCGGCAGGCCCTGGGACTGGTGGTCGGCACGCGCGGGCTGGGCGGGTTCCAAGGCATGGTCCTCGGCTCCGTCAGCCGCGGCGTGCTCCACCACGCGACGTGCCCCGTGATCGTCGTCCCTGAGACCGACGACGCGTCCGGCACCTCCGGCTGAACTCCTGCGCGCCGGGACACACCCGCGTCCACGAGTCCATTGCCCACCCGATCGGTCCGAGCCATCCCCCTACGAGGAAGGACCCCGTCATGACCGCGACCGAGCATGCCGCCTCCGGTTCACCGGAGGACCAGCGCCATGCGCTCGCCGCCGACGGCACGATGCTGCGTCTGGCCCCGCCGGTGGCCGCCGACGAGCCCGCGATCCGCGCGTTGTTCGACGGCCTGTCGGCGGACAGCCTGCACATGCGGTTCTTCGGAGGCTCGCGCCGCGCGGCTGCCGACACCGCGCGGCGTGTCTGCGGGACGGCTGGGCCCGAAGGCGGTGCGTTGATCGCCTGGCACGGCGAACAGGTCGTCGGTGTCGCGGAATTCTACGTAACCGCGCCCGCCGAGGCGGAGCTCGCGGTGACCGTCGCGGAGGACTGGCACCACCGCGGCGTCGGAACCCTGCTGATCGAGCACCTGATCGATGTCGCACGCGCCCACGGGGTGCGCAGTTGGACGGCGGACGTGCTGTCGGACAACCGCCCCATGCTGCGGGTGCTCCAGGACATGGGCCTGCCGCTCCACCGCAAGGTGGAGGCGGGCGTGGTCACCGCGGTCATCCCGCTCGACCTGCCTGTCGGCGACCCGGGCCGCGAGGAGTTCCTCGCGGCGATGGGCCTGCGCAAGCGCGGCGCCGACGCGGCCAGCCTCCTGCCGCTGTTCCGCCCCACCACCGTCGCGGTGGCCGGGGCGGGCCGGCGCCCCGACTCGGTCGGCCGGGTGATCCTGGCCGATCTGGTGCGCTCCGGCTGGGACGACGGCCTGTTCGTCCTGCACCCGAGCGAGGCGGCGATCGGGGACGTGCCCGCGTACGCGCACGTCGCCGACCTGCCGCGGCTGCCCGACGTCGTGGTGGTCGCCGTACCCGCCAACGCTGTACCGGCACTTGCCGAGGAATGCGGGCAGGCCGGCGTCGCCGCGCTGGTCGTGGTGACGGCCGGGTTCACACCCGAGCAGGCGCAGAGCGTCCGGGACAGCTGCCACCGGCACGGCATGCGGATGGTGGGCCCCAACGGCGTCGGCGTCGCGGACACCGGCGGCCGCACACCGTTCACCGCGAACTTCGCGGGCGTCGAGGCGATACCCGGCCAGGCCGGAGTGGCCGTGCAGTCCGGCGGCGTCGGGATCGCGCTGCTGCGCCAGCTCAACCGGCTGGGCATCGGCGTTTCCACCTTCGCCTCGCTCGGCGACAAGTACGACGTCAGCGGCAACGACATGCTGCAGTGGTTCGAGACCGACCCGCGCACCGAACTGGCCGTCTTGCACCTGGAGTCGTTTGGCAACCCCCGCAAATTCTCCAGGATCGCACGGCGGGTCGGCCGACAGATCCCCGTGCTGACCGTCGACGCCGGCCGCTCGGCGCCCGCGCGCCGCGCCGCGGCCTCGCACACCGCCGCCGCCGTCACCCCGACCGTCGCCCGCGAAGCGCTGTTCCGTCAGGCCGGGGTCACCGCCACCCGCTCGCTCGGCGATCTCGTCGCGGCCACCGCGCTGATGTACGCGCAACCGCTGCCCAAGAGCGGCGCCGTCGCCGTCATCGGGAACGCCGGCGGCCTCGGCGTGCTCGCCGCCGACGCGTGCGCAGACGCGGGGCTGACCGTGCCGTACCTGGGTGAGGCGATCGAGAAGGAACTGCGCGATCTGCTCCCGGACGGGGCCAGTTGCGCGAACCCGGTCGACGCGACCGCGAATGTGCCCGGCGAGACGCTGCGCCGCGCGATCGACCTGATCGCCTCGGTCGGCCACGTCGGCGCGGTCCTGCTGGCGCTGGCCCCCACCGCGCTCGGCGACCCGCTCGCCGACCTGACCCGCGGCTCGGCGGTCCGCGGCATACCCATCGCGGTCATCGCCCCCGAACGCGCCGACGCCGTCAGCCTCGTGCCGGCGTGGCACGGCGAACTCCCGGTCTTCTCCGACACCCGCACCGCCGCCGTCGCCCTCGCCCACGCGCACGACCGCGCGATGTGGCTGACCCGTCCGCGCGGCATCGTGCCCACGCTCGACCGGATCGACGCTGCGTGGGCCCGCGGAGCTGTGGACGCGTACTTGGAGGCCCACCCTGGCGGTGGCTGGCTGCCGCCCGACCAGGTTGCTTCGCTCCTGAACGGCTACGGCATCCCGCAAGCCCACTGGCAGTTGGCGTCCACCGCGGAAGCCGCCGTGCACGCCGCCCGGGAGCTCGCGCCGATGTCGGCGGCCGGCACGGTCGCGCTCAAGGCTTACGGTTCCGAGCTCCCGCACAAGACCGACGTCGGCGGCGTGCGCCTCGGCCTGGTCGGCGACGACGCCGTGCGCGCCGCGTACACCGACCTCGCACACCGGCTCGGCGCGCGCATGGACGGGGCGATCATCCAGCCGATGGCCGCGCCCGGCGTCGAGCTGATCGTCGGCGTCGACCAGGACGAAGTCCTCGGCCCGCTGGTCCTGTTCGGCCTCGGCGGCACCAGCGTCGACCTCCTCGACGACCACGGCGCCCGGCTCACCCCGCTCACCGACCTGGACGCCAAGGATCTGGTCACCGGCTCCCGCGCCGCCAAGCTGCTGTACGGCCACCGCGGCGCCCCGCCCTGCGACGTCGCGGCCGTCGAGGACCTGCTGCACCGCGTCTCGCGCCTGGCCGACGACCTGCCGCAGGTATGCGAACTCGACCTCAACCCCGCCATCGCCACACCCGACGGCGTCACCGTCGTCGACGCCCGCATCCGCGTCGCACCGCGCCATCCGGCCGACCCCTACCTGCGCCGCGTCCGCTGAACATCAGTCGTCCCGCCGCACCGCCCAGCCACGCACCCCTCGGAGGACCGGACATGGACACCCACAACCCCAACGCCGCGCACATCACCGTGGCGGTCGACGGCTCGACGCACGCCGGTGAAGCCTTGCGTTGGGCGGCCCAGGAAGCGCGGGCGCGCGGGCTGGCCCTGCGGATCATGCACGCGTGGCTCCCGCTCCCGATGCCCGGCGGCCGCGCCGCGAGCCTCGCGGAGAGCACCTCGATCCTCGACCAGGCCGAGGTCCAGGCCCGGGCCTTCGCACCCGGCCTGGACGTGACCACCGTGTCCGCGGCCGATCTCGTCGGGGCGGCCATCGCGGAGGAGAGCACCACTGCGGCGATGCTCGTGCTCGGGTCACGCGGCCGCGGCGGGTTCCGCAGCCTGCTGCTCGGCTCGACCAGCCTGACCGCGGCGGCCATCGCGCGCTGCCCGGTTGTCATCGTCCGCGAAGCGCTCCCGGTCGAGGGCCCCGCCCGCGTACGCGACGTGGTGGTCGGGCTGGACCTGGACGATGTGGCCGCCGATGTCCTGGCGTTCGCGTTCGAGGAGGCCGCGGCGCACCCCGCCGCCGGGCTGCGGGTCCTGCACGGCTGGACGACGGGTGCCTCCGCGGTCGCCGGCGGCCCGGTCTTCGACAAGGCCGCCGTGGAGGAGGCCGCGACCCGGTCGCTGGCCGAGGCGACGGCCGGCTGGTCGGAGAAGTACCCGCAGATCGACATCCTGCGGGCGGTCGCGCACGACGCGCCGGCCGCCGCGCTGGTCGGGGCATCCCGGCACGCCGCGTTGACGGTCGTGGGACGGCGTAGGTCCGGGACGTCGCTGGGGTTGAAGCTGGGTCCGGTCGCGCACGCCGTTCTGCTGCACGCGCACGGCCCCGTCGCGGTGGTCCCGTACTGATCCACCAGAGGGGGGGAGCCTGTGGGGCGGGCGTCGCGGCCCGCCCCACGGGGCCGTTCGGCCCCTGTGCGTGTGGTCCCGTGTCAGGACGCTGGACCAGGAACCCGTACCCGTACCGCTTGACGAGGAGTCCGCCATGTCCGACACCACCGGCCCCGGCTCGGCGACCGGGCGCAGCGCCACCCCCGATGTCACGCTGACGCCGCTCGGCGGTGCAGGGACCAGTGTCCTGGTGGACACCGGATACGCGCGGGTGCTCGTCGACTGCGGCGCGTCGCCCGATCTGGCCGCGTTCGACGCGTCCATGTTGGACGCCGTCGTCCTCACCCATGCCCACCCCCAACACGCTGACGGGCTGGCGGCGTTAGTGCGCAATGGCTTCGCCGGCTCGCTGATCGCCACGCCGTACACCCTGCGGATGGCCGACATCGGACTGCGCGACGCGCTGCTGACGCA
Organism: Yinghuangia seranimata; assembly: GCF_029953285.1. Lineage (GTDB taxonomy): Bacteria > Actinomycetota > Actinomycetes > Streptomycetales > Streptomycetaceae > Yinghuangia > Yinghuangia seranimata. Next base: position 123,418 of record NZ_JASAOI010000040.1, read on the forward strand.
GCGGGAGAACGAAGGCCCGGCGGCGGTCGCCGAACGCGCGCACACCCGAACCGGCCACGGTCCCGCGCTCCCCGAGGACGACCCGGCCCGCGTCGCCGTGGCGGTCGCGGCGCTGGGAGTCGGTCACGAGTTCGGTGACCCCATGGTCATCGCGCCCGGCATCGCGTGCACCCTGCACCGCGCCGGGCACGCGCTCGGGTCCGCGTGGGTGCACCTCGACCTCGGCTCCGCCGGGACCGTCGCGATCAGCGGCGACCTCGGCCGGCACCGGCACCCGCTGCTGCGCCACCCGGAGCCGTTCACGCACGCCGACACCGTGCTCGTCGAGGCCGCCTACGGAGAGGGCCGACGACCCGCGTCCGACGACCGCGACCACCTCGCACACGTCGTGTTCACCACCCTCGACCACGGCGGCACCGTCCTGGTCCCCGCCGGCCCGGTCGACCACATCGCCACCGTGCTGTTCGAACTCGCCCGGCTGCGCCGCGTCGGCTGCCTGCCCGGCGGTGTGCCGGTCTGCTTCGACGGGCCCACCGGCCTCGCGTCGGTCGGTGTGTGGCGCGACGCGCTGCTGGCCCGCGACCCCGAACTCCACGACTCCGTCCTGGACGCCGGCTTCGGCGCCTTCGACGTCGGAAGCCTCACCGAAGTCCGCACCGCCAGGCCGGTGCGGCACGCGTCGGGCGCCGCCGGTGGCATCCTGATCGCCGGACCCCACCACGGCGACGGCGGACGCGCGGGCCGACACCTGCGCGAGCTGCTGCCGGACCCGCGCAACGCGGTCCTGTTGCAAGGGCGTTCCCCTGTCGGCACCGCCGCCCACGCGCTCGCCCGTGGGGCGACCGAGGTCCGCATCGGCAAGGACGTCGTCCCGGTCCGCGCCCGGATCGCCCACCTGCCCGGCATGACGACCCACGCCGACGCCGCCGAGATCATCGAATGGCTCGGCCGCGGCACCGAGCCCGCCATGACCTACGTCGTGCACGGCAGCCCCGGCGCCCGCCTGGCACTGCGCAACCGCATCCGCGACACACTCGACTGGAACGCGGAAATCCCGACACCCGACACGTCCCTCGTGCTGCCGGCGACCGCCCGCTGAGCCCCGCCGGGCCTCAACCCCCGGGCAACCTGGGGGCGCCGAGCCTTCGGCCGGAACCTGGTACCACGGAACGGTCCTCTGGGGCCGCCTCGGTGGTTCATCGGAGGTGCGTCATGACGAACAATCCGCTCACTCCGAAGCAGCGCGAACGCATCCTGCGGGCCGCGACTTCGGCGCCGTCCAAGCACAACACCCAGCCGTGGTGGTTCCGCTGGGTCGGCGACGTCCGGGAGGTCCACGTCGACCCCGACCGCTCGCCGGCTCGCGGACCCGGGCGCGGACCCAGCTCGCCGACGTCGTCTCCGCCGCACGTCACGTCGAACCCGATGTCCGCATCGACCAGGACGTCGTCCGCGACTCCGCCGCACGCGCGTTGGTCGAGGCCTCGGAGAAGGCCGAACTGCTGGTGCTGGCCACACGTCAGCGTCCGCACAGCCCCGGAATGCACATCGGCACCACCACCCACGCGGTCCTGCACCGTACGCGTTGCCCGCTGCTCGTGATCCCCGTGGCCCCGAACGGCACGAACGCCCGGGCCGAAGGACCCTGACGCTTCGTCAGCGGCGCGGCGAGGATCCATGAAGGAGCAAATCCGAGCGATCCCAGAGGAGTCCGCGATGACCGAGCAGAACACGCCGAAGGCCCGGGGCCACGTCATCGTCGCCGTCGACGGCTCGCCGGCCGCCGAGAACGCGGTCGACTGGGCCGCGGACGAGGCCATGCTGCGAGGTGTCGACCTGGAGATCCTGCACGCCTGGGAGTGGAAGGCCTACGAGGCCAGCGACTGGTACGGACACCACCTGCACAACCAGGGCACCGAAGTCGTGCAGACCGCCGCCGAGCGGGCCCGGCGCCGCCGCCCCGACCTGCACGTGACCACCACCGTCGAGCACGGACAGGCCGAGGACGTCCTGACCGGGGCCACCGAGCGCGCCGGCCTGCTGGTCATGGGCAGCCGCGGCCGCGGCGGCTTCACCGGCATGCTGCTCGGCTCGGTCAGCCGCGCCGTCGCCACCGAGGCCCACTGCCCGACGCTGGTCGTACGGTCCGGCGAGGACGGCAGCGCGCAGCCGCCGTTCGACGAGGACTTCTTCCGCATCGACACACACCCCGTCCTGGTCGGCGTGTCCGGCGAATCGTGCCTGCCGGCCGTCGAAGCGGCCTTCGCCGAGGCTGCGGGCCGCAAGCAGCGCCTGCACGCGGTGCACGCCTGGTCGTTCCCGGACCTGCCGACTTACGGCGTCGCCGCACAGCCCGGGCCCACCGTCGAGGCCATCCGCACCTGCCAGCAGAACGGCGAGACGATCCTGTCCCGGACTCTGGGCGCGGTCCGCGACCAGCACAAGGACGTCGAGGTCAACGAGGACGTCGTCAACGACCGCCGCGCCCACGCCATGGTCGAGGCCTCCCGAGGCGCGTCGATGGTCGTCATCGCCACCCGCCACCGCGAGGGCCGGATCGGACGCCAGATCGGGCCCGTCACCCACGCACTGCTGCACCACGCCCACGCGCCCGTCCTGCTCATCCCCGTCGACTGACCCGCACCCTCCACCCCAGGATCCGAGGGAGGCTCCCGTGCAGCACCACCGCGTGGACGCGCTGATGACCACCGAGGTGGCCACCGTCCACACCGACACCCCGTTCAAGGAGATCGTCCGCGTCTTGGGCGAGCACCACGTCAGCGCCGTGCCTGTCCTGGACCAGGACAAGATCGTGGTCGGCGTCGTCTCCGAAGCCGACCTGCTGCGCAAGGAGGCCGACAGCGAAGGCCCCGCGCGCCTGCCGCTCAGCGTGCACACCCGACGCGGTGTGCGCGCCGCCCGTGGCAAGGCCGAAGGCGAGACCGCCGCCGACCTGATGAGCTCACCCGCCGTCACCATCGACCGGTCCGCCACCGTCGGCCAGGCCGCCCGCACGATGGAACAGCACGGCGTCAAGCGACTCCCGGTCACCGACCGCGGACGGCTGTGCGGGATCGTGAGCCGCTGCGACCTGTTGCGTGTGTTCCTGCAGCCCGACGACGTCATCCGCGTGGAGATCCTCGACGACGTGATCCGCCGCGATCTGTGGATCGACCCGGCTACCGTCACCGTCCGCGTCACCGAAGGTGTCGTCCATCTAGAAGGCGAGCTGGAGAACAAGACCCTGACCCGCATCCTGGTCCGCATGTGCCGGGGCGTCGACGGCGTCGTCCAGGTCCACGACCACCTCACCTACGCGGTCGACGACACGAAGATCAACCCCGCCGACATCCCCCGTCCCGGCCGACGGCTCTGACCCCGACCGCATCGCCGCCATATTCGCTGTCCCCCGAACGGCCCGCCTCCGGCGGGCCGTTCGGCATCGCGGCTCGATCCGGCGCGGGCCCAAACTCGCCCACTCGGGACGGCCGCGGCAGGGCGTCTCTCCCCAACCCCGCTGGCTGAACGGCCTTGTGCCGCGAGGGAAAGGCGACCGCCGACGCAACGGGCGCTATCCGTCCGGACGGCGGGTTCCGGCTTGCGGGCCGGAGGCGCGGAAGGCGCGTACCGCGGTGTCGACGTCGAGCCAGGCGGGTGCGTCGGCGAGCCGGCTGCGGGCGACCGCGTCGGCGGTGCCGTGGTGCACATGCGCCAACCAGAGGCGGACACCGCTGCGCCCGAGGTCGGTGCGCAGTCGGTCGAGCGCGTCCAGGGACGGCTGGTCGATGTGGAAGTTCGCGCCGAGGTCGAGCACCACGACCTGTGCGGGACCGCGTGCCGCAGCCTTGATCGCGGCGACCGTGTGGCGCGCGTTGCCGTAGAACAGCGCGCCGTTGGGACGGACGATCAGCAGCCCGGCAACCTCCTCCGCGGCCGGGTGCCGCACGACGTCGACGTACGCGTGGGTGCCCGGCAGCCGGCCCAGGCGCGCGACGCGCAGCCGGGTGGCCTCGCCGAGGAACAGCAGCAGCGAGAGCGCGGCGGACAGCAGCAGGCCGGGCAGCAGGCCGATCGTCACGACGCCGACCAGTGAGGTCGCGGCGACCGCGAGGTCGCGCCGGTCCCGGGGGAACGCGGACGGGGCGAGGAATCCGCGTACCGCGAACAGCACGATCGCGGCCAGCACGGGTTGCGGCAGCGAGGCGAGGAGCGGGGTGAGCGACGCGCCGACGACGAGGACGATGCCTGCGGCGAACATCGGCATCAGCCGGGTACGTGGGACCGCCTTCGCCGCCGCAGCGCTGACGGCCGGGTTGGCGGTCACGCCGAAGCCGCCGACCAGACCCGCGCCGATGTTGGCCAGGCCGAGCGCGGCCATCTCCCGACCGGGCTGCGGTCCGGCCGACGCCGGGTCCTCGTCGAGCCGTACCGCGAGGCTGAAGCCCACGGCGTACACGATCAGCGCCATGCCGGCCGCCCCGCCGCCCAGGGACACCCACGCGTCCCAGCCGACGTCGGGTGGCCGCAACGCCGGGTACGCGGCGGGCACGTCGCCGACCACGGCGATCCCGTGCCGCGCAAAGTGTCCGGCGGACGACGCCGCGGTGCCGAGGACCAGCACCAGCAACACGCCAGGGACGCGTGGCAGAAAGTAGTCCATGAGAATCAGCAGCGCGAGGGCCGTGAGCCCGACGGCGGCGCCGGCCACGCTCGCGTCCGGCAGCTCCGCCGCGACCCGCCAGGCCCGGCGCGGCGGTTCCCCGCCGCCCGCGTCGACACCTAGCAAGTGCGCGGTCTGACCGACGCCGACCACGAGTGCGAGGCCGGCCAGGAACCCGACGAGTGCCGCCGGTTCGAGGAAGTCGCCGACGAACCCCGCACCCGCCGCCCCGATCACCAGCAGGATCATCCCGGTGAGGACCGCCAGGGCGGCGGACAGCTGCACGATGGTCGCGGGGTCCGAAGACAGCGCGGAGACCGTCGCGCCCGAGAACACCGCCACTGCGGCCGTGGCACCGACGACAACCCGCCGCGAGGAGCCAAGCAGCGCGTAGACGACCAATGACACCGGTGCGGCGTACAGCGCGTGCTGCGGCGGCACACCGGCCGCGCCCGCATACGCGACGCACTCCGGCACGAAGATCGCGCACGCGGTGAGGGCGGCGAGCACGTCGGCACGCCACATTCCGGTCCCGTGCGCGGACGCGCCGGACCGGACGGGACGATCTCGAGCCGACATGGCGACAGCGTCCGGCGGGCCCCGGCCGCAGGTCAAGAGCCGAACGACCCACCGCGGGACGCCCGGTCGCGACGACGTCCCCACCGGTCCTGTGACCCGGAGCGGTGGGCCGTTCGGCCCGGGTGCGGCCCGCCGCGGTGCGGTCTTGTAGATGCAGAGCCCTGACTTGATGCGTGGAGGCGGGTCACATGACGACGACAGCCGGCGGCACGGCGGAAGCGACCCTGTCCGCCTGGTACGGGTTCAGTGGAACCGCGTGGCGCGACCGGATCGACGTGCGCGACTTCATCCAGGCCAACTACCTCCCGTATGAGGGGGACGGCGCCTTCCTGGAAGGTCCGACCGAGCGCACCCGCCGCGTCTGGGAGACGGTGGCCGCGCTGTACCCGGAGGAGCGCCGCAAGGGCGTCCTCGACGTGGACACCTCCACCCCGTCCACGATCACCTCGCACCGGCCGGGTTGGATCGACCGGGACCGCGAGCTGATCGTCGGCTTGCAGACCGACGCCCCGCTCAAGCGCGCGATCATGCCCAACGGCGGTATCCGCATGGTGGAGAACAGCCTTCAGGCCTACGGCTACAAGACCGACCCGTTCGTCAAGGCGGTGTTCGGCACCTACCGCAAGACCCACAACGACGGTGTGTTCGACGCCTACACCCCGGAGATGCTGCGCGCACGCAAGGCGGGGATCATCACCGGGCTCCCGGACGCCTACGGGCGGGGCCGGATCATCGGCGACTACCGGCGCGTCGCGCTGTACGGCGTGGACCGGCTGATCGAGGCCAAGCACGCCGACCGGGCCCGCCTGGACGCGCTGCCGTCCGACGAGCACGTCATCCGCGATCGGGAGGAACTCGCGGAGCAGATCCGGGCGTTGGGCGAGCTCAAGGAGATGGCGGCCGGCTACGGCGTCGACGTCTCCGGACCCGCGACGACCGCGCGCGAGGCGATCCAGTGGCTCTACCTCGGCTACCTCGCCGCCATCAAGGAGCAGAACGGCGCGGCCATGTCGCTCGGCCGCACCTCCACGTTCCTCGACATCTACCTCGAGCGCGACCTGCGCGACGAGCGCATCGACGAGGCCCGCGCCCAGGAACTGATCGACGACTTCGTCATCAAGCTGCGTGTGGTGCGGTTCCTGCGCACCCCCGAGTACGACGCGCTGTTCTCCGGGGACCCGACGTGGGTCACCGAGTCCGTCGGCGGGATCGGCGAGGACGCTCGTCCGCTGGTCACGCGTACCTCGTTCCGCCTGCTGCAGACCCTGCGCAACCTCGGCCCGGCGCCGGAGCCGAACATGACCGTGCTGTGGTCGCCGCGGCTGCCCGCCGCGTTCAAGGCGTTCTGCGCCCAGTTGTCGATCGACACCAGTTCGCTCCAGTACGAGTCGGACGAACTGCTCCGGTGCCACACCGGCGACGACACGGCGATCGCGTGCTGCGTCTCGGCGATGGCCGTGGGCAAGCAGATGCAGTTCTTCGGGGCGCGGGTCAACCTGGCCAAGGCGCTGCTGTACGCGGTCAACGGCGGACGCGACGAGGTCACCGGCGAGCAGATCGCCCCTCCCGCGCCGCCGCTGACCGGCGACTACCTGGACTACGGCGAACTGATGGCCGCCTACGACCGCGTGCTGGACTGGCTCGCCGCCACGTACATCGGCGCGCTCAATGTCATCCACTACATGCACGACAAGTACGCGTACGAGCGGCTGGAGATGGCGCTGCACGACCACCCGGTGCACCGCACGATGGCGTGCGGCGTCGCGGGCCTGGCGGTCGCCACCGACAGCCTCTCCGCAGTCCGGTACGCACGCGTCGCGGTGATCCGGGATACGTCGGGCCTCGCGGTCGACTACCGGGTCGAGGGCGAGTACCCGGCGTACGGCAACAACGACGACCGCGCGGACGCCATCGCCGTCGGCCTGGTGGAGTCGTTCATGGCGAAGCTGCGCCGCCACCCGGCCTACCGGGACGCCGAGCACACGCAGTCGGTCCTGACCATCACGTCCAACATCGTGTACGGCAAGCACACCGGCAACACCCCCGACGGCCGCCGCGCCGGCACCCCGTTCTCGCCCGGCGCCAACCCGATGAACGGCCGGGACCGGCACGGATTGGCGGCCTCCGCGCTGTCCGTCGCCAAGATCCCCTACGCGCAGGCCCGCGACGGCATCTCGCTGACCTCGACGGTCACCCCGGAAGGACTCGGCCACAACCCCGCCGAGCGGGCCGGCAACCTGGTCGGGATCCTCGACGGCTACTTCGCCGCCGGCGGCTTCCACATGAACGTCAACGTGCTCGACCGCACGACGCTCGAGGACGCCATGGCGCACCCGGACAAGTACCCCAGCCTCACGATCCGGGTCTCCGGCTACGCCGTCGACTTCGTGCGCCTGACCCGCGAGCAGCAACTCGACGTGATCAGCCGGACGTTCCACGAGTCGAGGTGAGCGCCGTGGCCCCGAACCCGGCGGCGGGCCCCGGGCCCGTACCTGTCGCGCTGACCGGACGCCGGCCACCCGGAGATACCGGCTACGTGCACTCGTGGGACCTGTCGACGGGCGTCGACGGGCCGGGCACCCGGTTCGTCCTGTTCACCAGCGGATGCCCGCTGCGCTGCCTGTACTGCGCCAACCCGGACACCCAGCGCATGCGCAACGGACACCGCACCACCGTCGACGAGGTGATGACGCGCATCGCCGGATTCCGGGACTTCGTCCGCACCGCGGGCGGTGGCGTGACCCTCAGCGGCGGAGAACCGCTGCTGCAACCGGAGTTCACCGCACACGTCCTGCGCCGCTGCAAGGAAGCCGGCCTGCACACCGCGCTGGACACCTCCGGCTTCCTCGGCGCGCGGGCGGACGACGCGCTGTTGGCCGACACCGACCTGGTGCTGCTGGACATCAAATCGTTCGACCCCGACGGCTACCGGAAGCTCACCGGCGGCGAACTGGCGCCCACCCTGGACTTCGCGCGACGCCTGGACGTCCTGGGCGTCCCGGTCTGGATCCGCTTCGTCCTGGTCCCCGGACTCACCGACAACGAGGCGATGATCGACCGCCTGGCGGCGTTCGTCGCGGGCCTGCGCAACGTCGACCACGTCGACGTCCTGCCGTTCCACAAACTCGGCGCGCCCAAGTACGCCGCCCTGGGCATCCCCTTCCCGCTCCACGACACCCCGGTGCCGGACGCCGCCCTCGTCGAACGGGTCCGCGCCCGGTTCCAGGCGGCCGGCCTGCGGTCCTACTGACCGCCGTCCGGGGCTCAGGGCGCAGGGCCGATCGGCCCTGTCGAGCCCCTCCGGCCGACGACGACGCTGAAGACGACCACGCTGGACCGGCACCCCGGCCGGCGGGCACCACGACGCCAAGGAGGCGGTTCGCCATGACGGTACGTGTGGGCATCAACGGATTCGGGCGCGTGGGACGCAACTACCTACGCGGCGTGCTGGAACGCGCGGCCCGGCAGCAGACCCAGATCGAGGTCGTCGCCATCAACGACATCGCGCCCGCCGCGACCCTCGCACACCTGCTCCAGTACGACTCCACCTACGGCGTCCTCCTCCACGAGGTGACCTCCGACGACCGCTCCATCACCGTCGCCGGCCGGCGGATCGCCGTGACCGCGCGCCGCGACCCCGCCGAACTCGCCTGGGGCGACGCGGGCGTCAGCGTCGTGGTCGAGTCCACCGGCCGCTTCCGGGCCCGCGAGGACGCCGCCCTGCACCTGAAGGCCGGCGCGTTCAAGGTCCTCGTCTCCGCACCGGGCAAGGACGTCGACGCGACCGTGGTGATGGGCGTGAACGAACAGGAGTACAGCCCGCTGCGACACCACGTGGTCTCCGCCGCGTCCTGCACCACCAACTGCGTCGTGCCGATGCTCAAGGTCCTGCACGACGAATTCGGCGTCCGCAACGGCCTGATGACCACGATCCACGGCTACACCAACGACCAGGCGCTGCTCGACGGCCCGCACAAGGACCTCCGCCGCGGCCGCTCCGCCGCCGTCAGCATCATCCCCACCAGCACCGGCGCCGCCCGCTCGGTGGGCTTGGTGCTGCCGGACCTGGACGGCGTCCTCGACGGCGTCGCGGTGCGCGTGCCCGTCCCGGACGGGTCGCTCACCGACCTGACCGTGGTTCTCGGCCGGGACTCCGACGCCGAGGAGATCAACGCCGCGTTCGCCCGCGCGGCCGAAGGCGACCTGCGGGGGATCCTCCGCGTGACCCACGCGCCGATCGTCTCCCGCGACGTCATCGGCGACCCCGCCTCCTGCGTCTTCGACGCGCCGCTGACCCAGGCCCGCGGCACGCTGGCCAAGGTCTTCGGCTGGTACGACAACGAGTGGGGCTACACCAACCGCCTGCTCGACCTCACCGAGTACGTCGCCGACCGGCTCTGAGCCGCGGCACACCCCCTGTCAGGACCGTGAGCCGCGCGCCGGCGAAGGAGACCCCCGATGAACGTGTACGTGAGCGATTTCGCCGACGGCTCCCGTGAGTTGGCTGACCTGCTCGGTGGCAAGGGCGCCAACCTCGCCGAGATGACCCGGCTCGGGCTGCCCGTGCCGCCCGGGTTCACCGTCACCACCGAGGCCTGCCGCGCGTTCCTGCGCACCGGCGCGGCACCCGAGGGCCTGGACGCGGAGATCGGCCGACACCTGACGGGTCTCGAAGTGGCGCTCGGCCGCCGGCTCGGCCAGACCGACGACCCGCTGCTGCTGTCCGTACGTTCCGGGGCCCGGTTCTCCATGCCCGGCATGATGGACACGATCCTCGACATCGGCCTCACCGACGACACCGTCGCCGGCCTGGCGAAGTCCACCGGCCGGGAACGGTTCGCGTGGGACTCGTACCGGCGGCTCGTCCAGATGTACGGAAGCACGGTGCTGGGCGTCCCCGCGGACGCGTTCGAGGGGGTGCTGCACCGGGTCAAGACCGAGCGCGCGGTCACCGACGACCTCGGGCTCGACGTCCGCGATCTGACGGCGATCGTCACCGAGTTCAAGGCGGTCATCCGGCAGGCCACCGGATCGGAGTTCCCCCAGGACCCGCACGAGCAACTGCGCCGCGCCGTCCTCGCGGTCTTCCAGTCCTGGAACGGCGAACGGGCCAAGGTCTACCGCCGCCGCGAGCGCATCCCGGAGGACCTCGGCACAGCGGTGAACATCCAGGCCATGGTGTACGGCAACCTCGGCCCCGACTCCGGCACCGGCGTCGCGTTCACCCGGGACCCGGCCACCGGCCGGGCCGGCGTCTACGGCGACTACCTGTCCGACGCGCAGGGCGAGGACGTGGTCGCCGGCATCCGCAACGCGCTCCCGCTCCAGGAGCTGGAGGCCCTCGACCCCACCTCCTACGGCAGGCTCCGCGCACACATGGCCCTCCTGGAGCGCCACTACCGCGACCTGTGCGACGTGGAGTTCACCATCGAACGCGGCCGCCTGTGGATCCTGCAGACCCGAGTCGGCAAACGCACGCCGGAGGCGGCGTTCCGGATCGCCGCCGACCTGGCCGAGGAAGGACTCATCACACAGGCCGAGGCGCTGGGACGGGTCAGCGGACCCCAACTGGACCAACTTCTGTTCCCGCGCTTCGCCACCGACGCCGACGACCGGCCCATCGCTCACGGCATCGCCGCCTCGCCCGGCGCGGCCGTCGGCGCGGTCGTCTTCGACAGCGCCGAGGCGGTACGCCGCGCCGCGACCGGCGAGGCCGTCGTGCTCGTGCGCAGCGAGACGAACCCCGACGACCTGGCCGGCATGATCGCCGCACGGGCCGTGCTCACCAGCCGCGGCGGCAAGACGAGCCACGCCGCGGTGGTCGCGCGCGGCATGGGCAAGGTGTGCGTGTGCGGCGCCGAAGAACTCGACGTCGACACCGAGAACCGCCGGTTCACCGGTCCGGGCGGGCTCGTCGTCGCCGAAGGGGACGTCGTCTCCGTCGACGGCACCAGCGGCGCCGTCCACCTCGGCGCGATCCCGCTACGCCCTTCCGAGGTGATGACCTACTTCGAGACCGGTGAACGTACCCCCGGCCTCGTCGACGCGGTGGCCCGCCTCATGGAACAGGCCGACGGCACCCGGCGCCTGGGCGTCCTGGCCAACGCCGACACCGCCGAGGACGCGGCGCGCGCCCGCAGGTTCGGCGCCCAGGGCATCGGCCTGTGCCGCACCGAGCACATGTTCCTCGGCGAACGGCGCGGCCTCGTCGAAGCCATGATCCTGGCCCGGACCGACGACGAACGCAGGTCCGCTCTGGACGCGCTCCTGCCCCTCCAGCGCGCGGACTTCACGGCGCTGCTCGCCGCGATGGACGGCCTGCCCGTGACCATCCGGCTCCTCGACCCGCCCCTGCACGAGTTCCTCGCCGACGGGCGGGAGTTGGCCGTGCGCATCGCCTCCGCGAGGGCTGCCGGGCAACGCCCCGACCCGCACGACGTCCGCCTCCTGGAGGCCGTCGACCGCATGCACGAGGAGAACCCGATGCTGGGCCTGCGCGGCGTCCGCCTCGGCCTCGCGGTCCCCGGCCTGTTCGCGATGCAGACCCGCGCCATCGCCGAGGCGACGGCCGCCCGACTGGCCGCCGGAGGCGACCCGCGAGCCGAGATCATGGTCCCGCTCATCGGCGCCGTCGAGGAACTGCGTCTGATCCGCGACGAGATCGAGCACGTGCTCGCCGACGTCTCCGAGACCTGCGGCATGCCGATCACCTGCCCCATCGGCACCATGATCGAACTGCCGCGCGCCGCGCTGACCGCCGACCGCGTCGCCGAGGCCGCCGACTTCTTCTCGTTCGGCACCAACGACCTCACCCAGACCACCTGGGGCTTGTCCCGCGACGACGCCGAGGCCTCCTTCTTCCCCCTCTACCTGGACCGCGGGATCTTCGCGGTCTCGCCCTTCACCAGCATCGACCGGGAAGGCGTCGGCCGACTCATCCGCCTGGCCGTCGATGACGGACGCGCCGCCCGTGCGGACCTCCGCATCGGCGTGTGCGGCGAACACGGCGGCGACCCGGCCTCCATCCACTTCTTCGACACCGTCGGCGTCGACTACGTCTCGTGCTCCCCGTTCCGCGTCCCGGCCGCCCGCCTGGAGGCGGCCCGGGCCGTCGCGCGTCAACGCCTCTGACCGTCGAGTCATGTCCCGACGTGTGACCGGTGACTGCCCTCACCATGGGGACGGGGCGGACTTGGTGCACTGGGGAGGAACCGACGGCGGGCGGAGGCGCACCTCGCGGTGCCCGCGGCGCTGGGGCGAGGTCCCCACCCCGCCGGGCCGAACGACCCTGTCCCGGCTGATCTTTTGGCAGGAGGCTCGACCTTCGAGACCGGGGCGGCGCCCCGCCCGAACCATCAACAGAGGAGAGCCCTCATGCCCACCCCCGCCATCGAACCGGACGCCCGTCCCGTCATCGTCGGCGTCGACGGCTCCGACTCCGCCCGGAACGCGGTCGACTGGGCCGCCGACGAGGCCGTCCTGCGCGGCACCACGCTGGAACTGCTCCACGCGTGGGAGCCCAAGTCCTTCGAGTCGCACGACTGGTACGGCGAACTCCTGCACGACGCCGGCGTCGACACGCTGCAGCGCCATGCCGTCCAGGCACGAGAACGCTGCCCGGGCCTCACCGTGACCACGAACATCGTCCACGAGAAGGACACCGACGCCCTGGACACCGCGTCCGAGCGCGCCGCGCTGCTGGTCGTCGGGCGCCGCGGCCTGGGCGGGTTCACCGGGTTGCTCATGGGCTCGGTCAGCCGGCACCTGGCCGGCCGAAGCCGCTGCCCGCTGCTGGTGGTTCCCGCGGACGAGCGCGGGGCGGGCACCGTCGACCCGTCCACCCCGGCGCGCAAGATCCTCGTCGGGATCGCCGATGCCACCTGCGAGCCGGCGGCGCGGGCCGCCTTCCAGGAGGCGGCGCGGCGTGGACTCGCCGTAAAGGCGATCACCACCTGGTCGCTGCCGCCGATTCCGGCGGCCGGGGGTTTCGTGGGCGCCGCAGTCCCGCTGCCCGACGACGTCTATCGCTCGATCCAACGCGCCGCCGAGAAGTCCCTCGCGGACGTCCTCGCGCCGCTGCGCGCCGAGTTCCCGAACGTGGCGGCGACCGGCACAGTGGTCAGCGGTCCGGCGGGGCAGATCCTCGTGGACGCTTCCGAGGAAGCCGAGATCACCGTCGTGGCCGCCCACCGCCGCGCCCACAACATCGGCAGGACCATCGGGTCGTCGGCGTACGCGGTCCTGCACCACGCCCATTCCCCGGTGCTGCTGGTTCCGGTGGACTGACCGGCACCGCGGTGGCGCCTCCGAACGCCCGGCCCCGCTCGGGGCATCGGGCGTTCGGCGTCGGCGGCGCGAGAGAGCACGCGAGGGGTGGGTCAAGGCGGCCGGAGCTCCATCGGCGACACGCCCCGACTGCGAGACAGCCGTCAGCCGCACCGCGCTCGCCGAGGCGTCGAGCCGGGGCAAGCCGCTGCGGGCCCTGTACGCCTGGTCGTTCCCCGATCTGCCGGTCCTCAGCGCCGTCCCCGCGGGCCCGAACGCCGAGGCGGTCCGCACCTGCCGGCGCGTCACCCACGCCCTGCTGCACCACGCGCACGCGCCCGTCCTGCTCATCCCCGTGTCACCCACGCCTGAACCCCGCCGTCCGCCGGCCCGCTCCTGCCGCCGAGGAGGCTGCCGTGCAGCCCCACCGTGTCGAAGTGCCCATGGCCACCCCGGTGGTCACGCTCCAGACCGCCACCCCTTTCAAGGAGATCGTGCGCGTCATGCGCGAACACTCCGTCAGCGCCGTCCCCGTGCGACTCACGCCGACGAAGCCGGAAGGGGCTCTGCATCGGACGCGGTCTACCTCCGGGCGACCGCTGTCCGGCCGAGGCCGGAGCGCAGGAGCGGACGGGCGGCACGCGCAAGGTGTTCGGTCCAGAGCACCGAGGAGGCGGTGGCCAGACACAGGCCCCACTGTGTGGGGTTCAGCGGAACGGTGTCGAAGACCGTACGTGCCCCGGGCACTTGGACGGCCACGATCTGCAGGACGAGAACGGCCGCCAGGCACAGCCACAGGGTCCCGTTGCGGAACTGGTGGCGTCCCAGGACCGGGCCGTCCTCCGACCGGGCGTTGAGGGCGTTGAACAGTTGGAACAACACGAACGTGGTGAACGCCATGGTCGCCGCGACGGCCGTGCCGCTGGTGTGGCGGGCGGCGGCGAAGAGCGTGACGGTGCCGGCGGCCATGACCGCACCGGTGCGCGCGATGGAGGCCAATCGGTGGACGGCGAGAATCCGTTCACCGGTGGCACGGGGTGGACGGTCCATGACGTTGTCACGCGCGGGGTCGACGCCGAGGGCCATCGCGGGCGGCCCGTCCATGATGATGTTGATCCAGAGCAGTTGGATGGCCGAGAGCGGGGCGGGCAGCCCCATGAGCGAGGTCCCGAGCAGCGCGAGGATCGCTCCGATGTTGGTGGACAGTTGGAAGCGGACGAAGGTGACGATGTTGTCGTAGATGGCGCGGCCTTCGCGGACGGCGTGCACGATGGTCGAGAAGTCGTCGTCGGTCAGGATCATGTCGGCGGCTTCCTTGGCGACGTCGGTGCCGGTGGCGCCCATCGCCACGCCGATGTGTGCGGCGCGCAGGGCGGCCGCGTCGTTGACGCCGTCCCCGGTCATGGCGACGATGTGGCCCTTGGCGGACAGAGCCTGCACGATGGCGACCTTGTGTTCCGGCGCCACCCGGGCGAAGACGCCGATCCGGTCGATACGCGCGGCGAGTTCCTCGGCGGGCATCCGGGCGAGTTCCGGGCCGGTGACGATGTCGCCGGTGATGGCGAGTTCGCGGGCGATGGCCGCGGCGGTGTCGGCATGGTCGCCGGTGACCATCTTGACGGCGATACCCGCCCGGCGGCACAGGGCCACCGCGTCGCGGGCCTCGGGCCGGGGTGGGTCGGCGATCCCCGCGATCGACACCAGGGTCAGCCCGGTCAACTCCGCTCCGGTAGGCGGGTGTTCCATGACGGCGGTGGCCGCGCCCAGGACGCGCAGCCCCTGGCGGCCCATCCGGGACGCGGCAGCGGTGACCTCCCCAATCCAGTGCTGGTCCAGGTCGGCGGTGCCGTGCGCGGTGAGGATCCGGGTGCAGCGGTCCAGCAGTACGTCGACGGCGCCTTTGACGTGGACGCGGGTTCGGCCGTCGGGCTCGGTGTGGAAGGTCGCCATGTACTTGGCGGCCGGTTCGAAGGGCACCTCACCCGTGCGCGGCCGCTCACGGCGCAGGCTCTCAAGGTCCGCGCCGGCCTTCGTCGCGAGCACCAGCAAGGCGGCCTCGGTCGGGTCCCCGATCATTCCGTCGTCCGCCAGCCGCGCGTCGTTGCACAAGGCGAACGGCACAATCGCTTCGCGTAGTTCGCCGGTGCCCGGATCGCCGCCGTCGGCCCGGACTGTACCCGCGGTCCCGTAGCCTTCGCCGCTCACCTCATACAGCCGTCCGGCCGACCACAGGGCCCGCGCGGTCATCTCGTTCAGGGTCAGCGTGCCGGTCTTGTCAGTGCACACCACGGTCGCCGAACCGAGTGCCTCCACCGAAGCCAGCCGCTTGACGATCGCGCCCCGACGCGCCATGCGATGCATCCCGAGCGCGAGGGTCAGGGTCACCACGGCGGGCAGCCCCTCCGGGACAGCCGCGACCGCCAGTGCCACCGCTCGCAGGGCGAGCTCCGCCGGCGCCTCACCCCTGATCAGGGCGACGGCCGCGTACGCGATCACCGCGACCCCGCTCACCAGGGCGAGCCGACGGCCGAGGCTGCCCATCTGTACCTGCAGCGGACTGGCCGGCTCAGCGCCGGTACGCAGTGCCTCGGCGATGGCCCCGACCTCGGTGTGCATGCCGGTGGCCGTGACGGCCATCTCGGCCCGTCCCCGGGTCAGGGCCGTGTTCATGAACAGCATGCTGGTCCGGTCGGCAAGGGCCACCGGCTCCTGCCCGTCCGGGACCACCGGCTCCACGCCCTTGGCGATGGACCGCGATTCGCCGGTCAAGGCCGCTTCCCCGACCGAGACCGCCTCGGCGACCATCAGGCGGCCGTCGGCCGGCACCCGGTCGCCGGGCTCCAACAGGACCATGTCGCCGGGCACCAGCGACTCGGCCGGCACCATGTGCACCTCGCCGGAGCGGCGGACCCGCGCAGTGGACACCATCATCCGGCGCAGTGCCTCCAGGCTCCGCTCGGCACGGCGTTCCTGGAGGTATCCGATGACGGCGTTGATCGTCAGGACGACGGAGATCACGATCGAGTCCCTGACATCCCCGATGATCCCGGCGACGACCGCGGCGACGAGCAGGATGGCGATCAGCCAACTGCGGAACTGGTCGAGGACACGCAGCCACTGCGGCCGACGGGGCGGCTCAGCCAGTCGGTTCGGCCCGCAGTCCGCCGTCCGCCGCTCCACCTCGGCCAGGCCCAAGCCCGCTGCCGGATCGACGCCGAGTAGCCCGGCCACCTCAGCGGCCTGCCGACGATAGGCGTCTTCGAGGCGGAAGGGCGAAACCTCGTCAGGCGGCCGACCCGGAGCCGTCGCCGGAACAGCCTGAGAGGTCGCTTCGTGCGATATGCGCATGGCGTCGTCCTCGGTGGGTCGGCCCTGAAGCCGGTCGGCGATCCGCTCCGGGCGGCCACCGGCTCTGAACAGATGAGGCACCTATCCACCTCGTCCGACCCAGCGTCCACATGATCGAGCCCCGGGTGCAGGGCCGTTCGGCCCTCACCGTTGCCGACACATGTCGGCGGTAGCGCACGCCGGGCAGCAACCGTCGGGCGGCCGCCCGCACCTGCCCGTAGCTCATCTGCGGGTCGGCGACCGGCATACCCTGCGGAGCACGCGCGCGACGCAGCACCTTCGTGATCCGCACGATCGGGGCAGCCGCGATAGACGCCGCCCACTCCCTCACACTCGCCTCGCGGGCCACACCGACCACCACCAGCGTGCCGCCGGGTCTCAGCAGTTCACGCATGCGGACGAGGGCGGCCTCGAAGTCCATGTGATGGATCGTGGTCACCGAGCAGATGAAGTCGTGCTCCACGCCGGGTAGTTCCGCGTCGAGGAAGTCTCCCTCGACGAAGGTGAGTTGCGGGTGGTCGGCAGCGGACTCACGTGCGCGGGCGATCATGCCCGGGTACCGGGCAACGTTGGTGTTCAGTACGGCTCTGCGGCGGGCCGGCGCATCGGGTCATCGTAGGCGGAGGTCATGGCCTGCCGACTGCACGCCGGCGGATTCGCCGTCCCTTGGGGAGTCGTGATCGCGGGGATGGGGAACTACATAACGCTGCTCATGCGGATCGTGCGGGGAATGCGGCGGCAGGCGCACGAGTCGGATCTCGCGGCCTGCCGCACCGGGTCGTTCGGCCCCTGTGCGGCGCGGGCCGGAGAGGCAGTCTGAACGTGGAACGCGGACACACGACCAAGTGTCAGGAGCGCACCATGTCCGGCAGTCTTCGCTTCGCGAACTCCCCCAGCCACGCCGTCCAACCGGCGCCCGATGTGCACGCACTCGAGCTTGCCGGAATTGCTGGGGAGTTCCCGTCGCCGCAGGCCGGCCCCATCGTCGTCGGCGTCGACGGCTCCGCCTCCGACGACGTGGTGGTCGCCTGGGCTGCCCGCGAAGCCGCCCTGCGGCACTGCGAATTGCTGATCGTCCACGCTTGGCAGTCCGACGGCGTCGGCCGGGCACCGTATGCCCCGCCGTGCGACGTCGGCCACGACAAGGTCCGCGCGGACGAGGCTCGCGACGTGCTGGTCACTGCCGTGAACGCCGCACTCGCGGTAGCGCCCGGCATCGACGTGCGCACCATGGCCGTCGCCGGCCGTCCGGCCCCCACGCTGCTCGACGCCGCGAAGCACGCCTCCATGCTGGTCCTCGGCCGCAACCGGCGTACAGACGCCGCGCAGCCGACCCTGGGGCCGGTGGCACGCGCGTGCCTGCGGCAAGCGTCCTGCCCGGTCACCACCATCACCCCGGGCTACGCCTTCCGGCGATCCATCACCCCCGCGGCCCCGTAGGGCCGTTCCGAGAACACCCTGGCCGGCTCGCATCCCCCGAGCGACCGGCCAGGGCCCCGGTCTCCCGCGGCCACCCCATCATTCTCCGCCGCGGCTCGAGGCGTACGGCGCCTGCCAGACGGCCCCTGGAGGCACGTCCCGGACGTACTCAGCAGTGCGCAGCGGGAGCACCCGCAGGGCCTAACGGCCTGTCCCGGACAGGGCCGAACGGCAGGCCCCGCCAGGCCGGCGGCCTCTGATCGGCGGACTCGCCGCGGGGCGAAGCTCGTCGCCGACGCGGCGGCC
The DNA here is from genome assembly GCF_029953285.1 of Yinghuangia seranimata. Lineage (GTDB taxonomy): Bacteria > Actinomycetota > Actinomycetes > Streptomycetales > Streptomycetaceae > Yinghuangia > Yinghuangia seranimata. The sequence goes on from NZ_JASAOI010000040.1 coordinate 141,995, forward strand.
GCCTGACGGATTGCCGCGCGGCGCAGGCAAACGCCCCGCGCCGCCAACGCAATCGAGGAGGACGACGTGAGCCAGACCACGGACAGGCCGCCGACGTCGGCAAGCGGCGCGCCCGCGCCGGGCAACCCGGCACCGGACGATGCGAGCATGGGGCTGGCGCAGGCCACCGCCCTGGTCATCGGCGGTGTCATCGGAACCGGCATCTTCCTGCTGCCGGCCACCCTCGCCAAGTACGGCACGGTCTCGATCCTGGCCTTCGGGCTCGTGTCGGTCGGCGCGATCCTCATCGCGATGATCTTCGGGAAGCTCGGGGCCCGCATCCCGGCGTCCGGCGGCCCGTACGCCTACGCCCGCGACGCGTTCGGCGAGTTCCCCGGCTTCCTGACCGCGTGGTCCTTCTGGCTGTCCGCTTGGATCGGCAACGCCGGCATCGCGGTCGCCTGGGTCGGCTACGTCAACTACTTCCTGCACTGGGACTCGACGATCGGCAAGATCGTCATCGCCTTCGTGGGCCTGGTCGTGCCGGCCTTGGTGAACCTCTCCGGCGTCAAGAACATGGGCGCCTTCCAGCTCGTGACCACGGTGCTGAAGTTCGCCCCGCTGCTGTTCGTCTCGGTCATCGGCCTGTTCTTCCTCAAGGGCGCGAACTTCGGGCCGTTCAACGCGAGCGGAGACGATTTCCTCGGTGCGCTGCAGACCTCGGCCGCTCTGGTGGTGTTCGCCTATTCCGGCATCGAGTCGGTCTCGGTGGCGGCGGAGAAGGTGCGCAATCCCGCGAAGAACATAGGCCGCGCCTCGGTGTACGGAACACTGGCGTGCGCCGCGGTCTACATGCTGTCGACCGTCGCCATCATGGGCAACGTCCCGCACGACCAGCTGGTCGACTCCACCGCGCCGTTCTCCGACGCGCTCAACAACATGTTCGGCGGCAGCGCGTGGGGCGGCGTGATGGCCG
>NZ_JASAOI010000041.1 GCF_029953285.1 Yinghuangia seranimata
CCTCACCCTCGTGGATGAGGCCGAGGAGGATGTGCTCTGTCCCGATGTAGTTGTGGTTGAGCATCCTGGCCTCCTCCTGAGCCAGGACGACAACCCGCCGCGCGCGGTCGGTGAACCTCTCGAACATGGTCATCCCTCCTCGGAGGTCGCCCACCGGGCACCCGTCCGCCACCCGAAAAAATACTTGGAAAATCCAAGCATTGACCGGTCCGGACGTGTTGTCAAGGACCGTTCTGTCCACTAACGTCCGATCGTGGTTCCCCTGCCGAACGACCCCGACGAGCCGCTGACGCACACGCTCTTCAAGCAGATCCACGCGCTCGCGGCGCAGGCGAACGCCGCCTTCACCGAACTGCTCGCCGACCTCGACCTGACCGAGGCGCTGGCCAACGCGCTGTGGCACCTGGACCCCCGCGTACCGCCGCCGTCCATGCGCGCCCTGGCCGCGACCCTCGGCTGCGACCCCTCGACGGTCACCTTCCTCACCCAGCGGCTGCGCCAGCGCGACCTCGTCCGCCTCGACGTCGCCGCGGGCGACCGCCGCATCAAGACCATCAGCCTGACCGCCAAAGGCGTCCGCGCCCGCGCCCGACTCGTCGACGCCGTCGCCTCCCGCTCCCCCCTCGCCCGCCTGACGGCCGACGAGCAGCACACCCTGTACACGCTGCTCGCCAAGACCGGCGTCACCCCGGACCGCATCGACCACGCGCTCTGACGGGGGCGGTGCGGCCGCGTCGCTCCGCCGAACACGCACGAGGCGGCGCCCCGTCGTCGTTGCCGGCGGGGCGCCGCCGCGGGGGGTTTCCGGGGCAGCGGGGGACCGTCCTCT
>NZ_JASAOI010000042.1 GCF_029953285.1 Yinghuangia seranimata
GGGGGGGGGGGGGGCGCGCCCCCCCCCCCCCCCCCCCCCGCGCCCCCCCCCCGGGGGGGGGGGCCCGGGGCCCCCCCGCCTCGGGGGTTTGCCGGGTCAGCGGGTGACCGTCATCTGGGCCGGGAAGCCCGGACGGCCGGCCAGCTCGGTGGTGCAGTAGGCGCAGCGGACCGCGGCGGCCGGGACGGTGCTCAGGCAGTCCGGGCACTTGATCTTGGCGATCGGCTCCGGCGCCGGGCCCTCGAAGCGGGCCTGGAGCTTCACGACGGGCGCGACCACGCAGAAGTACACCACCGCGGCGATCAGGACGAAGCTGATCAGCGCGTTGAGGAAGGCACCGTAGGGGAACGTGGTGTCCGCGACGGTGAAGGCCTCCTTGCTGAAGTCGCCGACCGCGCCGGTGGCGACACCGATCAGCGGGGTCAGGAACGCCGTGACGAAGCCGGTGACGACCGCCGTGAAGGCGGCACCGATGACGATGCCGACGGCGAGGTCCACCACGTTGCCGCGGAGGAGGAAAGCACGGAAACCCTTGAACACAGGGCGCCTCAGTTCGTGTGATGGTGGGGAAGGGGGAAAACGCGCGGGCCGAAGCGGCCAGGGGGCGACGGCCCGGCGGGCCATGCTGCCGACTCCGCGGGCCCCGAGTCCACCCCGGTCACCCGTGGCGGTGAAACATCATATGGGCCGAGGGCTGTCCGGGGGATCTCGTCGGTGGCGGGCGGTACGGCCCCGGCGGGATCCCCCGGGCGGGCTCTACCGGCCGGGCCAGGTGTAGCCCAGTTCCTCGGCCCTTTCGCGACGGCCGCCGCAGACGACCGCCGAGGCCTTCACGTCCTCGTCGGCGAGCCGGCGCAGGGCCGCGGCGGCCTGGGCCTCGGGCGGGGTCCCGTCGTCGGTCACGTCCCAGCGGAAGTACAGCAGGTCGTCGTCCGGGGCCGGCTCGCGGCCGCCGAGGCCCGGCGCGTGGCGGACCGTGACGGCGGCGGTGTCCGGCCGGTCGAACACCGTCCCGCACCAGACCAGTTGGGTGTCCCATCGACTGAGCAGCCCGGGTCGCTCGGTGAGCTGTTCCTTGAGCAGCCGGGCGACGGTACGGGCGCGCCACGCCCAGGAGCGGTCGTCCGTCGCGCGCGTGAGCTCCGCGTCGTAGGCCTCCGCGTCGAAGCGCAGGGTCGGCGGAGGTGCGGCGGGCAGGTCCACGAGCGATGTGTTCGGACGCCGCCAGCCGTCCCACACGACCGTGTCGCCGTCGCGGCGGATCGTGACGTAGAGCGCGCCGCAGCAGCCCTCGGTGCAGGACGCCTCCGCGAGGCACACCTCGCGCGGTTCGGCGTCGGCCCGCAACTCGCCCCCGTCCAGCAGGTGTTCGGGGCTGTAAGCGGGTCCCTGCCGGAAGAACTCCGCGACGACGGGGCGGCCGTCGACGAGGATGCGGGTCTCGACGCGGGCCCGGTCCCCCGGATCGGTGACGACGACCTCGAAGCGGAGCCCGTCGCGGGCGGGCCCGGGCTCCTCCGACAGCCGCTGCCGCGTACGCAGGATCCAGTCCGCGCGGGGCGCGTCCATCGGCCGGTCGGGGTCGGGCGTGACGGCCGAGGCCCACGCGGGCTCGGCCAGGAGCCGGGTGAGCGTCGCGAGCAGGGCCTCGCGCCGACCGGGCGGCCAGCCGACCAGGACGCCGGGCCCACTGCGCAGGTCCAAGGCGATCGAGACCAGCATCGCGTGGTGGTCGAGGGTCGGCTCCAGAGCGCCCGACCGCGCGACGACCGCTTCGTACAGGGCGGCCGCTTCGCGATAGGACGGGACCTCGCTCCGGTCGTACGTACTCCCCATGCGCACCAGCAGCTTGCCCGCCTGGGCGGTCAAGACGCTGTCACTGAGGGGGAGTTGCCCGAGCAACTCGGGCAGCAGGGACGCCTCGGCGATGCGGCGCGCGGTGTGGCTGTCGACGCTGCCGGGCAGCACCGACAGTTCGGCCGCCGTCGCCTCCTGGTCGCGATTCCACAACGCGACGGTCAGGGGCCGCAGCTCGTCGCCGCGCAGGCGCATCGCGAGGTCGACGGCGCCGGCGGTACGCGGGTCGACGCGGTCGAGGGCCTCGAGGGCGAGGCGGGTGAGGTCGCGGACCGAAGCGAACGCCGCGAGGCACGCCACGTCCTCGGCCTCGCCGAAGCGCACGAGCAGCGCGAGGCCGACAGCCACGCCGGGTTTCGTGGTTCCGGTACGGGCCAGCCGCCGCCCGAACGCGCGCGCCGCGGCCTCGTCCGCAACGGGCAGGCCGGCTACGGCGAAGCGGATCAGGCGGACGAGCCGCGCCTCACGCCCGCCGAGTTCCGCCAGTCGGCCTTCCAGGGCCGCGACGTCGTCCGGCATCGGGTCGAGGGCGTCGCGAACGGCGGCCTTCACCTCGTCGACGGACAGCGACGGGCCGGAGGACTCGGGTGGTTTGGGGAGGGTCGGTTGCTCCGGAAGCCCGTCGGGGCCGTCCCGCAGCATTCCCAGCACGACGTCGTACAGGGCTGTCGGCTGAACGTCCTGGAGTTCGCGCGTCCCGCGCTCTTCCTGGGCGCTCACCGGCCGGTGTGGTGCTCGATTCCGTAGGTCATGCGGGCATCCTGCCAGCGGGCGGCCGGGCACGCGAACGGGTTTCGGGCGGCGCCGAAGACCGACGACACGGGACGACACGGGACGACACGGGACGACACCGGCTCGCCACGAGCCGGTGCCGTCCCCCGGGAGCGCTGCCGTCAGGCCGTCAGCACGCGCCCTTGTACAGGTACTTGCTCACGTCCGGCTGGTCGACGTTGTCCTTCGTCACCGCCACGAGGTCCGTCGCGATGCTCTTGGGCACCTGCTTCTTGTCGAGTGCCGCGACCGCCTGCTCGACGCCCTTCGCGCCGATGTCGTACGGCTTCTGCGCGATCAGGCCCTGGATGGACCCGCGCCGCAGCGCCTCGACCTGCTTGGGTGTGGCGTCGAACGCGACGAGCTTGAGCTGCCCGGTCTTGTTGGTCTGCTCGATGCCGGTGGCCGCGCCCTCGCCGCTGAAGACGTTGGCGGCGAAGATGCCGCCCAGGTCGGGGTTGGCGGCCAGCGTCGAGCTGACGATGGAGGCCGCCTTGGCCGGGTCGTCGTCGTTGTACTGGACGCCCAGGTAGGTGATGCCGGGGTGCTTCTTGATCTCGGTCTCGAAGCCCTTCAGGCGCGCGTCGGTCGTCGAGATGCCGGGCTTGACGCTGATGGCGGAGACCTTGCCCTTGTCCCCCATCAGCTGTGCGAGGGTGCGGGCGGCGAGCGCTCCGCCCTGCTCGTTGTCGGAGGAGATCGAGGTCTCGCGGATGCTGTCGTCGTCGAGCTTGGTGTCGACCTCGATGACCTTGGCGCCGCGGGACTTGAGCTGCTGCTCGGGCTGGCGCAGCGCCGCGGTGTCGGTGGGGGCGATGAGGACGGCGTCGGGGCCCTTGGCGGCGACCGCGTTCACGACGGGCGTCTGGAGGGACGCGTCCCACTTGTCCGCGCCGGTGACGTCGAGCTTGACGCCGAGCTCCTTGGCCTTGTCCTGGGCGCCGCAGGCCATCGAGATGTAGAACTCGTCGCCCTTGACGCCCTGGATGAACGTGATTTTGCGGCCGCCGCCGGAGTCGCTGTCGTCGCTGCAGCCGGTGATCGCGGCGATCGCGCTGAGCGCGGTGACGGCGGCGGCGTAGGTGGTTCTTCTCATCTTCATCGCGGTCGGCCTCCTGGCACGCGGTGTGGGACGGGCGCTGGCGGGGGTGGTGGCGCGCGGAACGGTGGTGCGGAGCGTGGAGCGATGGGGTGGGGCGTTCGGTGCGAGGGAACGCCCGTGCGGGCTAAGCGCGTTGGGTGGCGCGGCGGCGCAGCTGGTCGGCGTACACCGCGGCGATCAGGACGCCGCCGACGGCGACGCTCTGCCAGTACGGCTGGACCCCGAGGATGATGAAGCCGTTCTGCAGGATCGCCGGGATGAACACGCCGATGAGCGTGCCGACGATGGTGCCGACGCCGCCGAACAGGCTGGTGCCGCCGAGGACGACGGCCGCGATGGCGCCGAGCGAGTCGTTGGTGTGGCCGCCGATGGTGGTCGTGGTGAAGCGGGCGAGCGACAGGATGCCGGCGAGGCCCGCGAGCAGGCCGCACAGCGCGTACACCTTGATCAGGTGGAGCTCGACGGGGATGCCGGCCCGTCGGGCGGCCTCGGCGTTGGAGCCGATGGCGTACGTGCGGCGTCCGAAGCGGGTGGTCGCGAGGGCGAGCGCCCCGAGGACGGTGACCAGCAGGGCGATGACGACGAGCCACGGGACGCCCAGCACACGCCCGTTGCCGATGGTGTCGCTCAGCCTGGTCGGGACGCCTCGGACGTCCTGGCCCTCGGTCATCACCTGCGCGAGGCCGAGCGCCATGCCGAGGCTGCCGAGTGTGACGATCAGCGCGGGCACTTTGGCCTTGGCGACGAGGAATCCGTTGAGCGCGCCCCAGGCGGCGCCGGCGGCGAGCCCGGCGAGCAGGCCGAGCAGGATCGGCCCCCATCCGGCGTCCACATCGGAGATCCCCGTCATCGTCTTCGCCGCGACGACGCCGGAGAAGACGAGGACGGAGCCGACGGACAGGTCGATGCCGGCGGTGATGACGACGTACGTCATGCCGACGCCGATGATCAGCAGCACCGCGGCATCGGTGGCGACGTTGCGCAGGTTGAAGGTGGTCGGGAAGTGCGCGGGCTTCATGATCGAGAACGCGGTCATGAGCACGAGCAGGACGAGGAACGTCCACGCCGAGTTGGTGCGGACGAGGCGGCGCGCCAGGCGGCGGGCGGTGTCGGACAGGTCGGGGCGGGGGTCTGGCGCGGTCACGGTCTCGTCCTTCACGTCGGCGGAACTCGCCGCTTCTCCGGCCGACTTCGCGGTCGACGTCGTGGTGGCGGCCGCGTCGTCGCCCGGTCCGGGCCCGGTGTCCGTCGTGGTCTCTCCGAGGCTCATGCCGCTCTCCCTTCGTCCAGTGCGCCCGTCATCGCGCCCACGAGTTCCTCGACCGAGGTGTCGGCGGCGGTGAACGTCGCGACGCGCTGCCCGAGCCGCAGCACCTCCACGCGGTCGGCGACCGACAGGACTTCGGGCATGTTGTGGCTGATCAGCACCACGGAGGTGCCGGCGTCGCGGACCTTCCGGACGACGTCGAGGACGCGGCCGCGCTGCAGCACGCCGAGCGCGGCGGTCGGTTCGTCCATGAACACGACCTTGTCGGCCCATGCCACGGCGCGCGCGATGGCGACGCTCTGCCGTTGGCCGCCGGACAGGGTGCCGATGGGGGCGTCGATGTCCTGGAGTTCGACGCCGAGGCGGGCGAACGCGTCGACCGCGCGGCGGCGCATCGCGGCCTTGTCGAGGACGCCGAGGCGTCCGGCGAGGCCGCGGCGGAGCAGTTCGCGGCCGAGGAACAGGTTGGCGGCACCGTCGAGGTCGGGGGCGAGCGCGAGGTCCTGGTAGACGGTCTCGATGCCCAACCGCTGTGCGTCCGTGGGGCGTTCGAGGGTGACGGGCGCACCCTCGAACAGGATCCCGCCCTCGTCGGGGCGCGCCGCTCCCGCGAGCACCTTCGTCAGCGTGCTCTTGCCCGCGCCGTTGTCGCCGATGAGCGCGACGACCTCGCCGGGGAAGACGGTGAAGTCGGCGCCGCGCAGGGCCTGCACTTGTCCGAAGCGTTTGACCAGGCCGCGGCCTTCCAGCAGGGGTTGCACGTGCCCAACTCCTCACGATGGCGGTGGTGTTCGCGCGGATCGCGCGCCTTCGTGCAGGTCGCTAGAGCGACTGACAACGATGTCAGTACAGTGGAGGCACCCGGAGAGCCTGTCAAGGGTCTGGAACGCATCAAGACGGTTGGTCAATCGGGGTAAACAGGACCCTTGTTGGCCGTTCTCCCCGGGCGGAGCCGAGACGCGGGGCGCCGTTCGTCGAGCATGTCGACATACGGACGGCCGCGCCCTATCCTCGCCTGACAACGATGTCAACGAGGGGCGGGCCTGACATGCAAGCCGCTGGAACGCCGGACACACCCGGCCAACCGTTGTGGCTGGACGCCGAGTTCGCACGGGTCGTGGAGTTCGCCAGAGGCGCCCGCCTGGAGACCGGCGGCTTCGGGTGGCTCGGGGACGACGGCGTCCCCGTCCCCGACGAGGCCGTGCACACCTGGATCACCGCCCGCATGACGCACGTGTTCGCCCTCGCTCACCTGCGCGGACTCCCCGACACCGCGCCGCTGGCCGACCACGGGGTCACCGCGCTCACCGGACTGCTGCGGGACGGCGAGCACGGCGGCTGGTACACGTCGGTCAAGCGCCACGGACGCAACACCCCGCTCGAACTCGCCGGTCAGCCCGCCTCGTTCGGGAAGCGGGCGTACGACCACGCCTTCGTCGTCCTGGCCGCCTCCAGCGCGGCGGCCGCGGGACGCCCCGGCGCGGACGAGCTCCTCGCCGACGTGCTGGAGACCGTGGAGCGCCGGTTCTGGAGCGAGCCCGAGAGCGCGTGCGTCGAGACGTGGAGCCTCGACTGGGAGTGGCGCGACCCCGCTTACCGGGGCGCCAACAGCAACATGCACTTCGTCGAGGCGTTCCTGGCCGCGGCCGACGTGACCGGGGACGACCGGTGGCTCCGCCGCGCGCTGCGGATCGCCCAGAAGCTCGTCGACGGACACGCGCGGGCCAACGGCTGGCGGCTCGTCGAGCACTTCGACGGCGACTGGCGGCCGCTCCCCCGCTACAACCGCGAGCACCCGGACGACCCGTTCCGCCCGTACGGCGCCACCGTCGGGCACTGGTTCGAATGGGCACGGCTGCTGGTCGACCTGGCCGCGGCGCTGCCGCGACCCCCCGCGTGGCTCGTGGAGGCGGCCGTGGAGCTGTTCGGCGCCGGGGTGCGCGACGGCTGGCACGCCGACGGCCGCGACGGCTTCGTCTACACCGTCGACTGGGACGGCAAGCCCGTCGTCCGCGCCCGCATGCACTGGGTGGTCGCCGAGGCCGTGCTGGCCGCGGCGGCCCTGCGCGAGGCCACCGGCGAGCGTCACTACGATGACTGGTACCGCACGTGGTGGGCCCACGCCGACGCCTTCTTCGTGGACCGGGACCGCGGCAGTTGGCACCACGAACTCGACGCGGACAACCGGCCCTCCGGCACGGTGTGGGCCGGCAGACCCGACGCCTACCACGCCGTCCAGGCGACGCTGCTGCCCCGGCTGCCGGCCTCGCCGTCGGCCGCCGAGGCGCTGCGCCGCGGGCTGCTCGCGCCCTGAGCGGACCGCACCGGGGGTCGCGGGCCCGCCGCGGAAGCACCGATCGCACGCCGGACACCGACGCCCCGCGCCGGCCGCCCGAAAGGACACAGATGGTCAACGCGACGCCCCCGGAACGGCCCCGCGGCCGCGGCCGCACCACCATGCGGGACGTGGCCGCCATCGCCGGCGTCGGCATCAAGACCGTGTCGCGCGTCATCAACGGCGAGCCGAACGTCAGCGCCGCCAAGCAGGAGGCGGTCCTCGCGGCCGTCGCGCAGACCGGCTTCCGGCGCAACGACAGCGCGGCGCTGCTGCGGCAGGGCCACACGTCCAGCATCGGGCTGGTCCTGGAGGACGCCGCGGACCCGTTCTCGTCGGCGCTGACCCGCTCGATCCAGGACGTCGCGCACCAGCACGGCACCGTGCTGTTCAGCGCGTCGTCGGCCGAGGACCCGGTGAAGGAGCGCGACCTGGTCCTGGCGCTGTGCGCGCGCCGCGTGGACGGGCTCATCGTGGTGCCGGCCAGCGGCAGCCACACGTACCTGCTGCCGGAGATCGACGCCGGCATGGCGTGCGTGTTCGTGGACCGGCCGCCGGACGGCATCGAGGCGGACACCGTGCTCGTCGACAACGTCGGCGGCGCGCGGGCCGCCGTCGAGCACCTGGTCCGGCACGGTCACCGGCGCATCGCGTTCATCGGCGACCGGCTGGAGATCTTCACCGCGCGCGAGCGCCTGCGCGGCTACCGCGAGGCGCTGGCCGAGACTGGGATCGCGTTCGACCCGCGGCTGGTGTTCAACGGGCCGGCGTACGGGGAGGAGATGCCGGCCTGGCTGCGCGGCATGCTGGCGGGGCCCGATCCGGCGACCGCGCTGTTCTGCGGCAACAGCCGGTTCAGCGTCGAGGCGATCCGCGAGATCTCGCGGGCGCCGCAGCGGCCCGCGCTCGTCGGGTTCGACGACTTCGAGCTCGCCGACCTGCTCACGCCCGGCGTGACCGTCGTGTCGCAGGACCCGTTCGGGCTCGGCAGGGCGGCGGCGCAGCTGCTGTTCCGGCGGCTGAACGGCGACGCGACACCCGTCCAGCACATCCACCTGCGCACCAAGCTCATTCCGCGCGGCTCCGGGGAGGTCGGTCCGTGATCACCGTGGTGGGAGAGGCGCTCGTCGACCTCGTCCAGGCAAAGGGCGGGACGCCCGTGGCGCATCCGGGCGGGAGCCCGGCCAACGTCGCGGTCGGGCTCGGGCGGCTGGGCGCGGCGGTGCGGCTCGTGTCGTCGTTCGGGCTCGACACGTACGGGGAACTGCTCATGGCGCACCTCGCCGGCAGCGCGGTCACCGTGGTGCCGGGGTCGATGCGGGCGGGTCGGACCAGCGTGGCGCGGGCCCTGCTGGACGGGGCCGGGGTGGCGACGTACGAGTTCGACATCGCGTGGGACCTCGCGGCGGCGGTCGCGGAAGCGGCCGAGGCCGACTCGCTGCTCGCCGACTGGCTGACGGACGGGCCGCAGCAGTGCGACGACGCGGCGGGCCCGCCGGTGCCCGCCTCGCTGCTGGCCGACTCGCTGTGCCTGCACACGGGTTCGATAGCGGCGACGCTGGCCCCGGGCGCGTTCACCGTGCGGCACCTGATCGACCAGGCGCGCGGGCGGATGAGCGTGTCGTACGACCCGAACTGCCGCCCGTCGCTGATGGGCGACCCGGAGTCGGCCCGGCGCCGCATCGAGTCCCTGGTTGCGCTCGCCGACGTCGTCAAGGTCAGCGACGAGGACCTGGCGTGGCTCCACCCGCACCGCGACCCCGCCGAGGTCGCCGCCGACTGGCTCCGCAGCGGCCCGGCCCTGGTGGTCGTGACGCTCGGCGCCAAGGGCTCGTACGGCGTGTGCCGCGAGGGCGAGGTGTCGCTCCCGGCCACCCCGGTCGCGGTCGCCGACACGGTCGGAGCGGGCGACGCCTACACCGCCGGCCTCCTCGACGCCCTGCGCCGCCGCGGCCTGCTGGGCACGACCGACCTGGCAGCCCGGGTCACCCCGGCGCTCCTGGGCGAACTCCTGCGCGAGGCCTCGCTGGTCTCCGCCCTGACCTGCGCCCGCCCGGGTGCCGACCCCCCGACCGCCGCGGAGATCCGGGCACACCGGGGCTGAGACACGAAGCGGCCCCGGGCGGCCGTGAACGCCGGCCGACGGGGTCAGGCGGTGCGGTGCCAGGTCTCGTCGGTGGCGTCGGCCTCGCGGGGGCGTTCCAGGGTGGCGGCGTGGAGGCCGTACGGGGCCGGGTGGATCGCGCGGGTGAAGTCCATGATTTCGATGCGGTAGGGACGCAGGCGGAGCAGGACGAAGTCGTCACCGAGCGGGCCGTCCGGGAAGTACGGGGCGTGGGCGTCCGTCCAGAGGTCGGTGCGGCGGGCCGGGTCGTCGACCAGGCGGCATTCGGCGTGGAGGACGGCGTAGGCGACGGCCGTGCGGTCCTCGACCGCGTAGCTCGCGTCGGCGACGGCGCGTATCTCGTCGGACTTGCGGGTGCGGGGGCTGGTGGAGACCCACACGGTCGCGTCGTCCTCGACGAGGAGGTGCTGGACGAGGCGGGTCGAGTGCGCGGCGCCGCCGGTGGTGAGGAAGCCCAGCGGGTGGGAGCGCAGGGTGGTGAGCGCCGAGGCGAGGAGGTCGGCGGCGGTCGGTTCGGATGCGGTCATCGGTCCCCCTCTTGAGGTTTTGTTGAGGGCTGATACTAGAATATGAATTCAGATATGAGCTGTGTGGGGTGCGACACATGGGGCGCAAAGCGAAGTTCACCGACGACGACTTCTTCGACGCGACGCTGCGGGTCATCGCCCGCGAAGGCGCGGCGGCCTGCACGATCGCGGACGTGGCGGCCGAGCTCGGGGCGCCCGTCGGGTCGGTGTACCACCGGTTCGCGTCGCGCGAGGAGCTGCTGGCCCGTCTGTGGCTGCGCACGGTGCGCCGGTTCCAGGAGCCCTATCTGGTGGTGCTGGGCGCCGCGACCCAAGGGGACGCCGAGTCGGACGAACCGGTGCGGGCGGTGTTCCGATGGGTGCGGCAACACCCGGACGAGGCACAGCTGTTGCTGCTGCACCGCCGACGCGACCTGGTCGCGCGGATGCCGGACGGGCCGGGCGCCGAGGCCGCCACGCTCAACGACACGCTGGAGGAGGCGTTCAAGGCGTACGCGCGGCGCCGCTTCGGCCGTGCGGACCGCGCGGCGGTGGAGCGGGTGACGTTCGCGCTCGTCGACATCCCGTACGCGGCGATCCGCCGCCACCTCGGCGCGGGCGGCCTTCCGCCGCGCGGGCTGGAGGCGCTGTCGGTGCGGACGGCACGCGCGGCGTTGGCGGAGGACGGCACCGCCGACACGTAGCCAGGACCTTCGCCCACCCGCGCTCGGGCCCATGGTCCCGGTTTCGGGTGGCCTTGCGGCGGTACCCCCGCCCGCCCGGCGTGACGTGTGATGGATGGTCTGTGCATCTTTCGGAAGGCAGCGCATGACCGGCACCGTCCCCGCCCCCGCAGTGCGGCCGCAGACCTCGGCGACCTCCCCGGCCCCGGGGTCCGCGAAGACGTTCCTCGGGCACCCGCGGGCGCTCGCGACGCTGTTCATGACGGAGATGTGGGAGCGGTTCAGCTTCTACGGCATGCGCGCGCTGCTGGTGCTCTACCTGGTCGCGCCCACCTCGCAGGGCGGCCTGGGCTTCGACATGGCGACGGCCACGTCCATCTACTCCATCTACAACGCGATGGTGTACCTGCTGGCGCTGCCCGGCGGCTGGCTCGGCGACCGCATGTGGGGCGCGCGCCGCGCGGTCGGGATCGGCGGCGCGGTCATGCTGCTCGGGCACCTGCTGCTGGTGCTGCCCGGCACCGCGGCGTTCTTCGTGGGCCTCGCCGGCATCGCGGTCGGGTCGGGCACGCTGAAGGCCAACGTGTCGACGATGGTCGGACACCTGTACGACGGCCCGCAGGACCCGCGCCGCGACGGCGGCTTCACGATCTTCTACATGGGCATCAACCTGGGCGCGTTCGCCGCGCCGCTGCTGGTCGGCTGGATCGCCCAGCACGCCGGGTGGCGCATGGGCTTCGCGGTGGCCGCCGCGGGCATCGCGCTCGGTCTGGTCCAGTACGTCGCGGGGCGCCGCCACCTGGCCCCGGCGAGCTCGCGCGTCCACGCGCCGCTCACCCCCGCCGAGCGCCGCACCGTGCTGCGCCGCGGCCTGATGTGGCTGGGCGTCGCGGTGCTGTTCTACGGGATCGTGGCGGCGTCCGGCTCGCTGAGCGCCGGCTGGTTCACGTGGCCGCTGACGGTGCTGGGCCTCGTGGTCCCGGCGCTGTACCTGGGGCGGATCCGCCGGGACCCGGACCTGACCCCGGCGGAGCGGTCGAAGATGACCGCGTACATCGCGATCTTCGCGGCCGCCGCCGTGTTCTGGATGATCTACGACCAGACCGGTTCGACGCTCAACCTGTTCGCGACCGACCACACGGACAACACGGTCTTCGGCTGGTCCTTCCCGGCCACCTGGTTCCAGTCCCTCAACCCCGTCTACATCATGGCGCTGGCGCCGCTGGTCGCCGTGCTGTGGCGGCGCCTGGGGCGGCGTGAGCCGGGCACGATGACGAAGTTCGCGTACGGCCTCGTGGGCGTCGGCGCGTCGTTCGTCGTCATGATGCTGGCCCAGGCCGCGGCGGCCGACGCGCGGGTGACGCCGCTGTGGCTCGCGGCGGTGTACCTGATCCAGACCGTCGCGGAGCTGTGCCTGTCGCCGGTCGGGATCTCGGTGACGACCAAGCTCGCGCCCGCCAAGTACGGCAGTCAGATGGTCGGCCTGTGGTTCCTGAGCGTCACGGCGGGCGACTGCGTGGCCGCGCTCACCCAGCAGATCGCGGGGTCGGCGACCGGGTCGTCGACGTACTTCGCGATGCAGGGCGCGATGGCGATCGGGGCGGGCGTCGCCGTGTGGGTGTTCCGCAAGCGGATCCAGGCCGGCATGGGGCAGGTGCGCTAGAACCGGCCCTGGCAGCCGCGGCTAGCCGTTGCTCGCGCGGAAGCCGACCAGCACCGCGCCCCACCAGCAGATCTGCGACACGAGGGCGGTCCCCAGGCCCCACGCCATCGTGCGCCGCGCGGGTGGTCCGGCCCGGTCCGCGTCCGCCAGGCGCCTGGCGAGCAGGCCGGCCTGCAGCCCGTTGCCGGTGAGCAGGACGACGAACGTGAGCTTGGCCCACGTGAACGGCGAGTCGAGGTCGGGGCGCAGCAGCACACCGCTGAGCACGAGTCCGACGAGGCCCGCCCATATCGGGGTGTTGAGCCGGTTGGTGACGACGACCGCCTCGCGCAGATCGCAGCGCCCGGTGATCCACAGCAGGCCGTGGAAGTCGGCGGCGAGCACCGCGCCGAAGCCGACGACGAGCGAGGCGAGGTGGAGGAAGAGCGCCGCGGTGCGCAGCGGCGCGTCCGCGTGCAGGTGCGCCGAGGTCCACGCGGCCGCGACCAGTCCGAGGGACGCCAGGACCGCGGCGGCCGAGACCGTGAGCCACGAGTCGTGGACGCCGATCCGGCGCGGAGCGCGGTCGTCCGCGGGTCTTGCGGGGGCGGGCGACGCGGACAAGGGGGACCTCCGGGATGAATAATTTAGGTAAGGCTTACCTGGTCTCCCAAGGGCGGGTCAAGGCGATCCCCGTCACCCGAGCCGCCGAACCGGCGAAGTCCCCCGTGTCCCACCAGGTTTCACCAACCACCACGAAGGACACTCGGAAGGGATCGACCGTACGCCGAGGAGGACCCCTGTGAGCCCTGTGGATCACCTTGCCGACGCGGTGCTGCTCGCCGCCGCCGACGATCCGCTGCCGCTGGGTGTCGTGCTGCTGTGGGCCCGCGAGACGGCCCCGGCGCAGCAGCGCGACGACCGCGAGCTCGCCGCCGAGGTGCTGGACGAACTCCTCACGGGGGGCTGGGCGGTCGCGGGCAGCACCACGCCGTCCGGGTTCGCCCGCTGGGAGCTGGAGCCCGGCGAGGCGTACCGGCGGATCCTGCGGATCTGCGAGGAGAGCGAGTGGTCGACGTTCACCGACGCGCACGGCATCGTCGCGACGGACGAGGGCGTGGTGCGGGCCGACTCGGGCGGGGTGTCCTGACGGGCGTCCCGGAAGAGGCGCCGGAAGGTCCCGGATGGGTCCGGAAGTGCCCCGGAGGAGGTCCTGAACAGGTCCCGGAAAAAGGTCCCCGCGCGCCGATGAGTCCGCGGCACGGCGGCGGTCTTACCCCATGAAGACGGCAACACGGCGGGACACCGGGACACCGGGACACCGGGACACCGACCCCCATACAGCGGAGGCGACATCATGAGGAAGATCACCGCGGGCCTGTTCATCGCCCTCGACGGCGTCGTGGAGGCGCCCCACGAGTGGCACTTCCCGTACTTCAGCGACGAGATGGGCGCCGCCGTCGGCACCTCCCTCGAGGGCGCGGACACCATCCTGTTCGGCCGCACGACGTACGACTCGTTCGCCGGCGCGTGGCCGGAGCGCGAGGACGCGGGCGGCCCCGACGCCGGCTTCGCGAAGATCCTCGGCGACCTGCGGAAGATCGTGGTCTCGCACGGCACGCTCGACTTCACCTGGCGCAACTCGGAGCAGCTGGAGGGCGAGTTCGTCGAGGCGGTCACCGCGCTGAAGAAGCAGGAGGGCGGCCACATCGCGCTCAGCGGCTCGGTGTCGGTGGTCCGCCAGCTGCTCGCGGCCGGGCTGCTGGACGAGCTGCGACTGCTCGTGCACCCGATCGCGGTGCGCAAGGGCATGCGGCTGTTCGACGAGGGCGACACGCCGGTCCCGCTGACGTTGGTGTCGTCCGAGGTGCTGCCGAAGGGCGTGCTCAGCCTGGTGTACGCCCCGGCGGCGGGCGGCGAGGCGACGTACGAGGACGTCAAGCGGCACGTCCCGGTCGCCGAGGAGAACGCCGCGGGCTGACCCGCGCCCCGCACCCGACCCGACCCACCGAGGGGCCCGCGCCTGACGGCGCCGGGCCCCTCGGTCGTGCGCACCGCGCTCAGCCGGCTTCTCAGTGCGCGTCGAGGAACGCGGTGACGGCCTTCACGAACCCGTCGCCGTCCTCGAACGGGAGTGCGTGCCCGGCGTCGAACTCCTCCAGCGCGGCACCCGGGATCGCCGCGGCCACCGCGCGCTGGTCGGCGGGCGGGACGATCTGGTCGCGGCCGCTCACCAGTACCAGGGTCGGCGCGGTGACGTGCGGGAGCCGGTCGCGCAGGTCGGCGTCGCGGTCGGCGCGCAGCTGCGGGACGTGCCGCACGGAGACCATGCCGGCGAGGCCCTGCACGGACGCGGCGACGTCCTCGTTGTCTGCGCCCGCGGTGGCCTCAGGGCGGAACGCGGTGAGCTGCAGCAGCTCGCCGAGCCGCGCGGGGTCCTCGCGCAGCAGCCGCTCCCACAGCGCGAACTGGTACCGGCCGCGGGCGTCGGTCCGGGCCCAGGGCGCGTGCAGCGCGAGCGAGCGCACCCGCCGGGGGTGCCGGGCGGCGAGCGCGGCGGCGGTCACCGCGCCGAGCGAGTGCCCGACGAGGTGGTACGTGTCCAGTCCGGCGTGCTCGGCCGCGGCCGCGACCAGGCCGGCCAGGTCGTCCGCGGAGACGGTCTCGGGGCCGGTGCTGCCGCCGGATCCGACGAGGTTGACCGCGACGACGGTGTAGCGGTCGGCGACGGCGTCGATCAGCGGCTGCCAGTTACCGAGGGCGTCCGCGAAGGTGCCGTGCACGAGCACCAGGCCGGGGCCGGTCCCGGAGACGAAGTACTCGACCTCGGCGGGGCCGTGGGCGAGCGCGACGGGGAGGGTGACGGGGGCGGGGGTGGCGGGCATGGCGGTGTCCTCACGGTTCGTGGCGGGCGGTGGTGCCGGCTACGGGGCTTCCCGTCCGGCGGCGTGCCCTCAGCTTCGCGGCCCGCAGCAGGTGTACCCAGGCCCCCCGTTTGTGGGGGATGGCCCAGCATGGGACTGGAATAACCACCCTGGGCGGCGCGCTGTCGCGTCGGAGCACCGCCAGTCGCGCACCGCCTCGGGCCCGTCCCGTAGGAGGTTGCTGTGCCGCAGATCCTGGTCGACTACTCGGCCGATCTGGACTTCGACCGCGACGGCTTCGCGAAGGAGCTGCACCCGCTGGTCACCGAGGTCATCGACGTCGCGGTACGCGAGTGCAAGACCGTGTTCCGTCCGGCCGCGCAGTACCTGGTCGGCGACGGCTCCGAAGGCCGTGCGGTCGTCCTGGTCGAGATCAAGATCCTGGCGGGGCGCAGCGCGGGGGCGCGCGCCGAGCTGGCCGCGCGTGTCATGGAGCTGGTGCGGCGGTACGTGACGGTACCGGCCGGACTGGGCGTGCAGGTCACCGAACTGGACCGCGACATCTACCGGTTCGCGCACCACGACGGAAGCTGACGCCTCGTAGGCCTCTGGGATTCGTCGCGAACGGGCGGCGGCCGCACCGTGGATACGGTCGGCCGCCGCCCGTTCGTCTTGAGATCAGGGGCGGTCAGGGGCGGTGAGCCCGGATGATGAGGTCGGCGGTCTCGTCGGCGATCGCGCGGAGGCGCTTCGGGCCGAGCGGTTCGACGCCGTGCAGGCTCGCCACCCGGCCCTCGGTGGCCAGCAGCAGGACGAACTGCCGGGCGGCGCGGTGCGGGTCCGGCACGTCGAGCTCGCCCGCCGTGTCGCGGTCGGCGAGGTAGGCGGCGATGTCGTCCGTCACCTCGGTCGGGGCGTTGTCACGCCACAGCGACTGGAGTTCGGGGTGCCGGGCGATCTCGGCGATGGTCAGCCGGTGGAGGGCGGCGGCGTCGGGGGCGAGGACCGCGCGGAGGATGCGGACGCCCGCGGCGGCCAGGTCGGCGCGGGCGTCGCCGGTGGGGGTCGGCGGGCCGGGCCACGCGGCCGCGGGATCGGCGGGGCGGGCGGCACCGGCGGCCGCGAGGAACAGTCGCTGCTTGTCGCCGAAGTGGTTGTAGACGGTCTGCTTGCCGACGCCCGCGACGGCCGCGACCGCGTCGACGCTGGCCCCGGCGTACCCCTCACGCAGGAACACCTCTAGGGCGGCGCGCAGGATCGCCTCGCGCTTGGCCGGCGAGCGGCGGCGGGCGGTCGTCGGGCCTTCCGCGGTGTCCATGGCGGCGATCCTACCCCTTGCCAAGACTGGACGGTCTCGTCTAATTTCCGGAGTCGCAACGAGACTAGACGGTCTAGTCTTATTCTGGGGGTGACCGCCGATGAGCACGACAAGCCCGCACACCGCCGAGCCGGGCCGGGCCCGGGCCTCGACCGCTTCGACCACACCGGCCCCTTCGGCTCCGCGCGGCCGCGCCCTCGCCGTCGCCGTGCTCATGCTCGCCGTCGCGATGGACATGCTCGACGCCTCCGTCGTCAACGTCGCGCTGCCGACGCTGCGCGGCGACCTGCACGCGGGCGGCGCCGCGCTGCAGTGGCTCCTGGCCGGCTACACGCTCGCGTTCGCCGTCCTCGTCACCCTCGGCGGCCGGCTCGGCGACCTGTTCGGCTACCGCAGGATGTTCCTGATCGGCACCGCGGCGTTCACGGTGCTGTCCCTCGCGTGCGCGCTCGCACCGGACCCCGGCACGCTCGTGGCGGCCCGGACCGCGCAGGGCGCGGCGGCGGCGCTGATGGTCCCGCAGGCCGCGGCGCTGCTCCAGCTCATGTACGCGCCGCACGAACGCGCCAAGGCCATGGGCCTGTTGGGCCCGATCGCCGGGCTGAGCGCGGCCCTCGGCCCGCTGGTCGGCGGACTGATCCTGCGTGCCGACCTGTTCGGCGCCGGGTGGCGGCCGATCTTCCTGGTGAACCTCCCCGTCGGCGCGCTCGCCCTGGCCGCGGGCACGGCACTGCTCCCGCGCGGCCGCGCGTCACACGAAACCCGGCTGGACGCGCACGGCACGGTTCTGGCCGTCGTCGCCCTGACGTCGCTGATGCTGCCGCTCGTCGAAGGCCCCGGGCGGCACTGGCCGGTGTGGACCTGGGTGTGCCTGGCCGCGTCGGTACCGCTGCTGGGGCTGTTCGCGTACGACCAGCGGACGCGGGCCCGGCGGGGCGCGGCGACGCTGGTCGAGCCGGAGCTGTTCCGGTTGCGCTCGTTCAGCGCCGGACTCGCGGTGAGCCTGCTCGTGGAGGCGGTGCTCGGCGGGCTGTCGTTGACCACGACGTTCCTGCTCCAGGACGGGCTCGGGCTGGGCGCGGCCGCCGCGGGCCTGGCGACGCTGCCGATGGTGGCGGGCATGGTCGTCGGTGTGGCGGTGCTCGCCGAGCCGCTGATCCCGCGCATCGGGCGGCACGTGGTGACGGCGGGCGGAGTCGCGCTCGCTGCGGGGCTGTTCGCCTTGGCCTGGCCGGTGCACCACTACGGCCCGGCGTGTTCGGTGTGGGCGCTCCTGCCGGGGCTGACGGTCGCCGGGGTGGGCCTCGGCCTGCTGATGGGGCCGCTGTTCGCGATCACGCTGCAGGACGTGGGCGCCGCGCGGGCCGGGACGGCGTCCGGGACCCTGGAGTCCGTCGAGCAACTCGGCGGCGCCCTGGGGGTGGTGGTCGTCGGCGCGGTGTTCCTGCGGCACGTGGACGCGGGTGTCCCGAGCGCGTTCGGATGGGGCACGGCGGCGGCGCTCGGTGTCCTGGCCGTGGCCGTCGCGTTGGTGCCGTTGCTGCCGCGGCGGTTCCGGAGCGAGGACGAACTGGGGCTGGAGGCACGGCCGGAGGGGTGAGGCCTCGCCGGCTCCCGCGCCACTCACCCGTTCGGCAGGATCACCGCGCGGCCGCGCACCTTGCCCTCGTGCAGGCGCTTGTACGCGAGCGGCGCCTCGTCGATGCCGTACGTCTCGACGTGCACCTTCACCGCACCGGCCCGGGCGAGGTCCAGGACCTCGATGAGCTCGGCGCGGCTCCCCCAGTACGGGGCGGTGACCGTCGCCTCGAACGGCAGCGTCCCGAACCCGACCGGCAGCGCTCCTCCGCCCAGCCCGACGATCGTCACATCACCCTCGACCTGCACGGCCGCGCCCGCGGTGAGCACCGTGGGCGCGGCGCCGACGAAGTCCAGGACGACCTCGGCGCCGAGGCCGCCCGTCAGGCCCCGGATCGCGGCGGCCGCGTCCGCGTCGGAGACGACCGCCTCGTGGGCGCCGACCTCGCGGGCGAGCGCGAGCTTCTCCTCCGACACGTCGAGCGCGACCACCCGCGCCGGGGTGAGCGCCCGCAGCAACTGGATCGCGACGTGCCCGAGCCCGCCCGCGCCGATCACGACCGCCGTGGAGCCGGGCACCAGCTTCGGCAGCGACCGCTTGATCGCGTGGTACGGCGTGAGTCCCGCGTCCGTGAGCGGCACGGTCTCCACCGGGTCGAGGTCGCCCAGCGGGACCAGGTGCCGCTCGTGGTCGACGAGCAGGTACTCGGCGATCGCGCCGGGCGCGCCCAGCCCCGGCGGGGAGATCCCGAGTTCGCCGGCGCGCAGGCAGTAGTTCTCCTTGCCGAGCGCGCACTTGGCGCACAAGCCGCAGCCCCAGGGGCCGTACACCGCGACGGCGTCGCCGACCCGCACGGCCTGGACGCCGTCCCCGACCTCGGCGACGATCCCCGCGCCCTCGTGCCCGAGCGTGAGCGGCAGCGGGAACGACAGGCGCTCGGCGGGCATCTCCATGACCGCGATGTCGGAGTGGCACACCCCGGCCGCCGTCACCTTGAGCAGCACCTGCCCGGGCCCGGGCGTCGGGGTCGGCACCTCGGCCACCACGGGGGCGGCGCCGGGCTCGACGTACTGCACGGCCTTCATCAGGGTCCTCCGCAACGGGGTCGACGACGCGTCACCAACGTGAGTGTCCCGAGGCGTCGCAGAGGAAACGGGTCGACGGCCCCTGGTCCGCGCGGCCGGCGGTCAGTCGTCGTCGACGTGCACCGGCGGCAGTACGGCCGCGGCGCCGTGCAGTTTCACCAGTTGGACCGTCACCCAGAGCATGGCCGCCCACGGCGCGATCGCCGCCGGAATCGCCAGCTCGAGGTCGACGCCGTCCTCCGGATAGCCCAGCGCCAGCGGCAGCATGAGCGCGCCGCCCGCGGCGAGGAACGCGATCGCCGGCAGGTGCACGCGCGGATGGAACACGCGCAGGCGTTCGAGGTTGGCGAACGTCAGCCCTACGGTGAGGAGGATCGTCGGAACACCGGCGAAAGCCCAGAAGAAGATCATCGGGAACAGGGTGTCGAAGAACCCGAACGGGTCGTCCCGCACCCCGAGTTCGGGGTTGTCGGGCGCATAGAGGACATGCGCGTCGCGCCCCGGCGCGGGCAGACCGAGCGTGCGGACACCATGGACGGTCACCTGGCGGGGCCCGTCGGCGAACGGCACCGTAAGCACGACGGTCGACTTGTACTGCACCTGGTCGTTGATAGTGGTGCCGGTCTCCCCCGGCGTGCCCACCACGGCGTCGATCGGCACGGTGTGCGAACCGCCGCCCGCCGCCCGGACGTCCGCCGCCCAGCGGCCGTTCTCCCCGTCCGGCCCGACCACCTGGACGAGCGCTGCGGCGCCGCCCATCCCGATGACGAACGCGATGCCGAACCGCATGAGCCAGGCGGTCGTCCCACCGAGCTCCCGACCGCCCGCGTCGGCCCCGTCCAGATCGACGCGCGCAATCCCCCGCTGCCGGTACGCCGACACGCCGGCCCACGCCAGGACGAACACCAGCGCCGCCACGCCCGGATAGAGCATCGGCCCCTTGGGCGGAACCAGGAACAACGGAAGGTTGCCGACGACGACGGCGGCCACGGCGCAGGCGACGGCGAGGCCGCCCAGTATTCGGGTCACGGGGCGAGGGTAGAGGCCGGCAGACCGCAGGCGGGGGCTTTCAGGGACTCTGAGGCACCCCGCCCGCCGGCGCCGCCCCCGGCCGACCGGTGGCGCACCGCACCGGGGTTACCAGCGCATGTCGACCTCTTCCGCCCAGCCCAGCAGCCCGTCGACCTCGACGGTCTCGCCGTCGTCGGTGCGGATGCGGCCGGTGTAGCGGCCGAAGCACTGGTCGGCGCGGTTCGCGATGAGCTTGGCGTCGGTGTGCGCGTGGCGGTTGTGGAACGGCGTGAACGTCACGTCGACCTGGTCGCTGTCGGTGGTCCGCACCGTCCACGGTTTGAGGAAGTCCGTGCTGTCGTAGGTCCATTCGAGCTCGCCGCCGAGCTTGCTCAGCCGACCGTCGACGCACAGCGCGTTCTCCGTCGAGCCCGTGCCGGCCGTCCACTTGCCGCCGAACTGCAGGCCCACCTCATGGTCACCGCACATGCCGGAGGCCGCGCCCCAGTTCCACGTGATCCGGCGCGGCCAGCGGCCCCGGCCGTGGTCGAGGGTCGCCCACGTGTCGGTGCCGAACGCGTACACCTCGTCGCCCACCCGCACGGTGCCGGACGCGGGCAGCGCGGTCTGCTTCGAGGTGAACTGGAACCGCCGGTCGTCCCACGGCACCACCACGTTCATGGTCTCGTGCCCGGTCGGCGCGGCCACCACGAGGTCGGCCTCCAGCGGGCGCCGGTCGGGGGTGAGGCAGCGGGCGCGCAGGCGGGTCGCCCCACCCGGTTCGGCGTGGATCTCGACGCGGACCTTGCCGCGTGTGGGACGCTCCGGGCCGACGGCCAAGCTGCGGCCGGGCGTACCGTCCGGGCCGGCGACACCGGTGATGCTGTCCGGGAGCCGAACCCCGCGCGGCGGCAGGATCGAGGTGCGCTCGACCTCGTAGGTGACCGCGTCGTCGTCGAAGGCGAGGAAGTAGACAGCGTCCAGCGAGAACAGGTCCAGGTCGCTCACCGTGAGCGCGATCAGGTGCGTCGGCGTGGTCACGCACCAGTACTCCCAGCGCTTGGTGCGGCCCCAGCCGCGCAGGTTCGTGCGCTGCCACGGCCGCCGCGACCAGCCGACCGCGTCCGGGTTGAGCCGGCCGTCCGGAAGGCACAGGTCGACCGGACCGGTGATCTCGTGCTCCGCTGTCGTCATCGCCCCAGGTTAGGCGCGCCGGTCCGGCGTCGCGCGCGCGGGCCGCGTCGACATCCGGCAAGGCCCGTGCCACGGTGGGACGATGACACCGCCTCAGGTCCGTCGGCCGACCGACGCCGAACTGCGCAAGGTCATCGAACCGCTGGCCCTCCTCGACCGGCTCCCGACGTCGCCGGGCGAGCACGAGGCCGCTGAGCGCATCGCGGAACGCCTGGCCGAGGCGGGTGCGCGGGCCGTCGTCGAACGCGAGCCCGCCTACCCGTCGTACGCCCGCCCGATCGGCGCCCTCACCGCCGCCGCCACCGCCGCGGGGCTGCTGACCGCCAGGCGCGGGCGCAGCCTCCTGGGCGCGGCGGTCGGCGCACTGGCCGTGGCGGGCATCGCCGACGACATCTCGTACCGCCGCCAGTACGCCCGCCGGCTGCTGAGCGGGCACCGGCGGACCGCCGCCAACGTCGTGGCCACGGTCGGCGACGACGACGCGCCGCGCACGCTCGTCGTGATGGCGCACCACGACGCGGCCCCCACCGGCGCGGTGTTCGACCAGCGTCTGGCCCGGCACCTCGCCCGGCGCTACCCGGCGATGGTCGACCGCGCGACGGAGAACCCGCCGATGTGGTGGCCGGTCCTCGCCGGCCCCGCCCTGGTCGCGGCCGGCTGCGCGGCGGGCAGCCGGGGGCTGCGCCGCGCGGGCACGGTCCTGAGCGCCGTGACCACGGCGGCACTGACCCAGATCGGCCGCAGCACGGCCGTCCCGGGCGCCAACGACAACCTGACGGCGGTGGCCGTGCTCGTGGCCCTCGCCGACACCTTCCGCGAACGCCCCGTCCCGGGCCTGCGCGTGATCCTGTTCTCGGCGGGCGCCGAGGAGGCCCTCCAGGAGGGTGTACGCGGCTTCGCGCACCGCCACTTCCCCGAACTCCCCCTCGACACCACGTGGTTCCTCAACCTCGACACGCTCGGCTCGGGCAACCTGGTCCTCCTCGACGCCGAAGGTCCCGTCACCATGGAGGACTACGACGCGGCCTTCGGCGACCAGATCACCGCCCTCGCCGCCGACCACGGCGTCCGCCTCCTCCGAGGCCTCCGCTCGCGCAGCTCCACCGACGGCGTCGTCCCGATGCGCCACGGCTACCGCACGGCGACCATCGTCTCCATCGACGACGACAAGCTGATCCCGCACTACCACCTGCACACGGACCTCCCCGAACACGTCGACTTCACCTCCGTCGCCGACGCCGCCGTCGTCGCCGAGGCCGTGGCCCGCGACCTGGCCGCCACCTGACCGATCGACAGCGACGGGGCCACCTCGACGAACGGCCAGGCAGGCTGAGGGTCTTCCATCGACCGCCGTTCAACTCGGCGTGTTAGGAAGGTGCCGGCAGACGTTCGATCTTGGAGGCCTTCATGTCCCTCAAGGACGCAATCGTTCATCGGATCACCCGGCGGGGGCGGCGGCAGGTGGCCGCTGAGCCCGTGCACAACGACATGCTGCGGGCCGGTGACAGCGGCGCCCCCGGATCGCTCGCCGCCACGCGGCGCGCGGAAGGCCGGACGGCCTGGATGCGTACCCCCGCCGGTGGCGGCCTCTGACCCACCGTCACCTGGAACGGGCGGTGGGCTGACGGCCGCCGCCCCTCCTCGTGGTGGAATACCGCCTCGTTCGGGCACGTCGGAAATCTCTCGCGGTCAGCGGGCAACGCTCCGGTTCCCGGAGGCCGTCATGACCTGCGAGAGGAGGCTGCGCATTGCGATCTGACGAACGCGCGGACTTTCACGAGTTCGCCAAGGCGCGCTGGCCGCGCCTGGTCCAGACGGCGTTCCTGCTCACCGGTGACCACGGCGACGCCGAGGACCTGGTGCAGACGGCGCTCGCCAAGGCCTACGTGGCCTGGCACAAGGTGCGGGCGAGCGACAGCCCGGACGCGTACGTGCGTCGCATCCTGGCCAACTGCAACTCGGACCGGTTCCGCCGCCGACGGGTGACGCAGCTGCTCAGCGCGCTCGTCCCGGACCGGGCCGACACCGCGCCGCAGCACGGGCGGTTCGAGGAACGCGACGCGCTCCTGGCCGCGCTCGCCCGGCTGCCGATGCGCCAGCGGGCGGTGGTCGTCCTGCGGTACTGGGAGGACATGTCGCAGGAGGAGGTCGCGCAGACGCTCGGCTGCACCGTCGGCACCGTCAAGAGCCAGGCCGCGAAGGGCCTGGCGAAGCTGCGCTCCGATCCGGCGCTGGCCGGTGACGACGCGGGCGGCGGCGCGGCGCGGCGGCGCTCCGATGCCGACGACGCACCGGGGGCCGTCGCCGAACGGGCCGGCGCGCGGCGTGCCAAGGCCTCGCGTGCCGACGTACCGACTCCTCGCTCGGGCGCGGCCGCGTACGACCAGACGGTCCGCAGCGGCGGCGCGAAGCACGGCGGGGCGGGCGGCGGGCGGTCGGAGAGCCGGCAGCGCGCGTACGCGGAAGGGCTCAGCCATGGGTGCGCCTGACGACCCGACGTGGGTGCGTGAGCGGTTCGCCGCGCGCGTGAGCGAGCTTCCCGACTCGCACATCCCGTTGGCGGCGGTCGAGTGCCGGGCGCGGCGCATCCGGCGGCGACGCGCGACGGTGGCGGCGTCGGTGGCCGGTGTGGTCGCGGTGTGCGGGGCGGTGACGGCGACGATGCTGATCAACGGCGGGTCGGGCCAGACGCCTTCGGCCTCGGCGTCGCGGCCGGCCGCGCTGACCTCGCAGGCGCCGGTCGCGGTGGCGCCGACTCCATCGTCGCCGCGGCGGGCCGCGGGCGCGGCGCCCGGCGAGCTCGACCGCAAGCTGCTGTACAGCTCGGAGATCTGGCGGAGTCAGGACACCGCCGGGGAGTTCGCGCTGTCCCGGCGGATGTATTGGGTGAAGCGTGTCCGTGCCGGGTACGTCGACGACTTCCGGCGCCTGTCGACGAACGCGCCGGTGCCGACGGCGATGCAGGAGAGCGTGTACTGCGAGTCGCTCGTCATCTTCGCCCCGGGCGCCGGCAACGAGGGCGTACCGGTCGCCGAGACCTGCTCCGCCGACCAGCGCCGGGCGCTGCCGCCGGGTCAGGCCGTCGACTGGGTCAGGGGGACGGAGGTGCGCGGCGCCACGTTCGTCGTGGCCCGGGTGTCCCCCGCCGCCGCGGGCATGAGCGTCTCGCTCGGAGGGGTCACCACCGGCGAAGTCCCGCCGGTCTCCGCGCCCAACCTGCAGGAGGCGCGGTTCGTTGTGGTCGAGTTCCCGGGACCCGGCCCGGACACCGAGTTCCAGTACACCGTCCGCATGAAGGACGGCACGGGACCGGTGACAGGCACGGGCCGCTGACCCCCCGACGCCGAGACCGCGCCGGAATCACCCTCCTCGCGCGTGGCCCCCGGTGTCGTCCTCCTCGTGGAGACACGCCTCGACCGTACCCAGGCGTCGGTCGTCACCAACCACGAGACCGTCGCCGAACGCCAGCAGGCGGACCCGGCCGCCGTCGAACTCGAGGACGACACCGGAGGGGGACGCGAACCGCCCGTCGCGGTAGGTGATGCTCCGCACCGCGCGCACCGTCTCGCCGACGAACCGGGTCAGGGCGACGTCGGGTGAGTCGTCGTCGAGCGTGACGCTTCCGTACTCGTCCATCGTGTACGGCTCGTGCGGCTTCGTGAGCAGCAGCGCCAAGCCCTCCCCTGGTGTGTGCGCCTGCACCGGCCCGAGCCCGTCCATGTGCAGCCACACGTGGAGCAGTTCGGGCTCGTTGTCGCCATAGTGGTACCAGGCCGACGTGACGCGGAGCAGGCGCCTGCCGACGAGTCGGGACGGGGGCACGTGCCCGCTCACCTGTCCCCGCCCGTGCTCACCACGGCGTCGTCGGCGCCGCTCATGCCAGGGACAGGAACAGCTTCTCCAGCTCCGCCTCGCTCATCGGCGGGGCCTCGCCGTCGGCCGCGGCCATGCACTGGCGCATGCCGCTCGCGACGATCTTGAAGCCGGCCCGGTCGAGGGCTCGGGAGACGGCCGCGAGCTGGGTGACGACGTCCTTGCAGTCGCGGCCGGCCTCGATCATGGCGATGACGGCGGCCAGTTGCCCCTGGGCGCGGCGCAGCCGGTTCAGGACGACCTTGCTGGCATCCTCGTCGACGGTCATCTGGGTCCTCCTTGCGGCTCGTAATCCATGGTACCCCCAGGGGTATGTGTCGCCCGGTCCCTCACTGGTGCGAGAACCGGATGTCCGGCAGCACGCGCCGCAGCCACGCCGGGCTCCACCACGCCGCCCGCCCCGTCAGGCGCAGCAGGACGGGCAGCAGGACCAGCCGTACGAGCGCCGCGTCCAGCAGCACCGCCAGCCCCAGGACCACGCCCATCTCCTTCGGCGGCAGCGGCCCGGACAGCGCGAAGGTGAAGAACACCGCGACCATGACGGCCGCCGCCGCGAAGATGACCCGCCCCGAGTGGGCGAGCGCCCCGACGACCGCCTTGCGCGGGTCGCCCGTCGACTCGTAGTGCTCCTTCGCCGACGCCAGCAGGAACACGGTGTAGTCCATCGCGATGGCGAAGATCATCGCGAAGAAGAACACCGGCGCCCAGCCGTCGAGGAACCCCTGCGGGGTGAACCCCAGGAGCCCCGCGCCGTGCCCGTCCTGGAAGACCAGCCGAGCCGCGCCGAACGCCGCGCCGGTGGCCAGCAGGCTCGTCGCGGTGCCGAGCAGTGCCGCGAGCGGCGCCTGCAACGCGACGACCAGCAGCAGGAACCCGAGCGCCAGCACCACCCCGAGCACGAGCGGCGTCTTGGCGTCGAGGGTCTTCTGCAGGTCGAGGTTCTCGACGGCCGCGCCGCCGACCAGCGCCTGATCGGACAGGCCGGCGCGCAGGCGTTCGACGGTGTCCTTCAGCGCGGGGTCGGACGGATCCGCCTTGGGGACGGCCTGGACGAGCCGCAGCCCGGACCCGTCGGCGGCCGGCTGCGGCGGCAGGACGGCCGCGATGCCGGGGTCGGTGGCGGCGTCCGACGCGACGGTCGCGGCCTGCTCCGCCGGGGCCACGATCTGGAGCATGCCGGGCGCGCCCGGGCCGAACGCCCGCTGGACGGCGGCGTATCCGGTGCGGGCGGAGGAGTCCTCCGGGACGACGGTGATCGACGGCATCGCGGTGCGCAGCCCGACGACCGGCGCGGCCAGCGCGACCAGGACGAGCAGCGCGGGCACGCCGTACCGGAACGGGTGGCGCCACAGGCGTTCGCCCCATGCGCCGAACCGCCGTGACCCGCCCGCGTCTTCACCCTTCCGGGTCCAGGGCAGCGCGCCGGCGTTGACGCGCGCGCCGAGCTTGCCGAGGACGGCCGGCAGCAGGGTCAGGGTGGCCGCGAGGACGAACGCGACGGCCAGCATGATGCCGAGCGCCATCGACCGGAACGCAGGCGCGGGGACGAGCATGACGGCGGACAGACTGACCAGCACCGTGGCGCCGGACAGCGCGACCGCCTTGCCCGCGGTGTCCATCGTCTCCCCGACGGCCTCGCGCGCGGTCTTGCCCGCGGCGAGCGCGGCCCGGAAGCGGACGACGAGGAAGAGCGCGTAGTCGATGCCGAGCGCGAGGGCGAACATCATGGCGAAGTTCATCGCCCAGATGGACGTCGGCGTGAGGTGGTTGAGCAGCACCAACGCGCCCGCGGACGCACCGAGTCCGGCCATCGTGAGCAGCAGCGGCAGACCGGCGGCGACCAGCGACCCGAACGCAAGTACGAGGATGGCCATGGTCACCGGCCACGACAGCATCTCGGACTTCATCATCGCGTCGTGGTTCGCCTTGTTGAAGTCGCTCCACAGGACGGACGAGCCGGTCGCGGACACCTCGACGCCGTCGTGTGACAGGGCGGCGAGCGGACCCTTGAGGTCGTCGGCGGCGCGGACCATGTCGTTCTCGTCGGCGGCCGCGCCGGCCAGGATGATCGCGGTACGGCCGTCGGGGCTGACGGTGGCGCCGGGCTGCGGCGGGACGACACCGGCTATGCGGGAGTCGGCGCTCAGCAGCGCGGTGGCGCGGGTGACGACGTCCTGGACGGCCGGGTCGGTGACGGGGCGGTCCTTCGCGACGACGACCTGGAGTGCGGTCGAGGCGTTGCCGCCGAAGTGCTCCCGCGCGAGATCGCGGACCTGCACGGACTCGGAGCCGTTCGCCTGCCAGCCGGCACCGGCCAGCGCGGACGTCACCTGCGGCGCGAAGGCCCCGAGGGCGGCGACCAGCACCAGCCACAGGACGCCGACCAGGCGCAGGCGGTCGGCGGCCCACGTACCGAGTCGGCCGAGCGGGCCGAGGCGGGCGGGGCGGCCGGGCGCGTCGGCGATCTCGGCGGCGTCGGCCGCCCCTGCGGCGTCAGGCCGGTCGCCGTGGCCGACGGGGTCGGCGGGGCGGATGGTGCTCACGAGTCCTCCTGAGATACCCCCGGGGGTAATGTCACGGACAGCGTAAGCAATACCCCCGCCCGTATGTCAAAATACCCATGGGGGTATCGACGACAGCACCGCGAAAGGACCCCACCCATGCAGTACGACCTGACCGTCCGCCTCACCACGGACTTCCCCACCACCGTCGCCGCCGTCCGCGACGCCCTCGCCGCCCAGGGCTTCGGCGTCCTCACCGAGATCGACGTCACCGCCACCATGGCCGCCAAGCTCGACCACACGATGGAGGACTACGTCATCCTCGGCGCCTGCAACCCCCCGCTCGCCCGCCAGGCCCTCGACGCCGACCGCACCATCGGCCTGCTGCTCCCCTGCAACGTCGTCGTCCGCAGCGACGGCGACCACACCCTCGTCCAGGCCCTCGACCCGGACGTGATGGTCGCCTTCACCGGCCTCCCGGCCCTGGAACCGGTCGCCAAGGAAGCCGCCTCCCGCCTCCGCGCGGCCCTGGCGACCCTGACCGCCGCGTAACACCTGACCTCAGCGGCAGCCGCCCGCCCGGTGCGACGATGCCGCCGTGATCGAAGTGACAAACACGGGCGCCTTCAGCGTGAACTGCGTCGGCCTCGAACGCGCGCCCTTCCCCCTGAGCTTCAGCGCCACCCGCGACGCCGACCTCTGGACCGTCACCGCAGCCGCCGCCCAGGCCCGAGAGATAGCCGACCTCCTCCCCCGCACCGACGACCGCATGGCCGTGGTCGTGAACCTCGCCTCGAACACCTACCTGGACGAGGGCTACCAACCCTGGTCCCCGTCGCGCATCGCCCGGGACCTGGGCATCGACTGCGGCGTCCATCGCTTCAGCGGGTGGGAGGAAGGCTGCTGGGAGGTGAGCGAGGAACTCCTCGTCATGCCCTACGACCAGCTGACCGTCTTCCTCGACGGCGTAACCCCCTACGAACTGTCGATCACCGACGTCCCTCACACCATCACGCCGGAAGCCTTCGACACCCTCGCCCTCACCATCGCCACCGCAAAACCCCCCGAGCCGATCCTCCCGGCACTACTCAACTCACACGCATGGCTCTCCATGCACGACGACTGCTACACCCTCCTCGAAACCACCGACCCAACCCTCCCCCCACGCCTCCTGACCCGCCTCCTCACCCTCCTCGCCGGCCAAACCCTCACCACCACCGCCACCCCGACAACCCACCTCCCAGAACCACCCCCAGCCCTGGCCACCACCCTCCTCACCCACAACCCCCACTGGCTGGGCACCACCACCCCCGCCCCGCCAACCACGATCCGCATAGCCCTAACCGCCCTCCCCACCCCCTGGCGCCTAGGCGACACCTCCCCGACCCCCGACTGCATCGCCACCTTCGACACCACCACCAGCACCTGGCAACTGACCGACGCCTGATACCCCCGGTGACTGTCAGCGCCGTTCAACCTGGCCGGCTCGTCCAGACGCGCAATACTGGGGGCCTCGACGACAGCGGCCCCCGGGACGCATCGACCCGAAGGAGACAGCCGTGACAGCGCAGCCTGAGCACGTCCCCGCGACGATGCCTCAGCCTGAACGCACGGCCGAGGCTCTGCGCAAGGCCCTGATCGCCCTGGATCCGAGCCGGCTCACGGACTTCGACCAGTCACAGCGTGAGGCACTGGACATGGCTGTCACGACCGGCGAACTCTGGCACGTTCGCTCGTGGTTGCGGCACTGGGCGGCCATCGTGGAGATCGAGCGGCACCCGGAGACCAGCCGGGCCTACCACCAAGCCGAGCGGATCGACACGATGAGCGATGATCCGGACATCCGCCTGCGCGGAGTCCGGGTATCCGGCGACATGTACCGAGCGGCCTTCGCTACTGTCGGCGAGTGACCTGGCACTGGGAGTATCACCCCGAGGAGCTCGCCGACGGTGTATCTGAGGCGTTCCTCGTCCAGGTGCGGGAGAGGGCCGACGAGCTGGTACGCGCGGCGTCCACGATGTACGGAGACGGCGCCTTGTACGAGGGCTCCTCGCCGAAAGGGCAGGTCGCCCGCGTGCCAATGGGCATGTTCGCGCACCTGATCGTCGTACGGTCTGAGTGCGTGTACGTACGCCAGTTGACGATGAATCCCTTCTTCGAGAGCTGACTACGCGCCAACCGATGCCCGCAACTTCCCTGGCCGACGGTCGAGCCGGTGGACGGCGTCACAACG
Source organism: Yinghuangia seranimata (assembly GCF_029953285.1). Classification (GTDB taxonomy): domain Bacteria; phylum Actinomycetota; class Actinomycetes; order Streptomycetales; family Streptomycetaceae; genus Yinghuangia; species Yinghuangia seranimata. The sequence continues at coordinate 29,947 of NZ_JASAOI010000042.1, forward strand.
GGCACTGCCCACAGTCGACGCACGCTGGCCACTCGTGCGGCGACGAGTGCGATGGCACTCCGACGCCGGACACCTCGAACCGCACCATCGCGCGCCCCTGTCTCCCGACTACCGGCAGCGCACCGGCGCCACCGGCTCCGACGTCGCGCTGTACGCCGACTCTGCCGCCGCCTCGCTCCTGATCGTGTACTTCACCGCCGTAGGCAGCTATCGGGGACCTCCCCGGCGCCGGTCTGGGCTCTAGGCGTACGCGTTCGCCCTCACGGCACACAGACGGCTGTCCGGCCACTCGCGGAGCGCGTCCTCAAGGTCGGCCCGCGCTTGGTGCGTCGCCCGGGGCAGGGAGCCGTGGTCCTCGTCGGAGCCCATTCCTTGCGAAGGACGCTTCGGCGGCGATCCTGCGATCGCGTTGGCGGCGGCATCGCGGGCGAACGCATACACCTCGCCTCAGGTGTCGGCCTGGGACAGGAGGCGCCGGAGCCAGGTCAGGCGGGCCTCGCGGGCGGCTTCGGTGAGGGCGGCTTTGGGGGCCAGGCTGTCGAAGCCGTGGAACGCGCCGGGCCACACGTGCAGTTCGGCCTGGCCGCCGGACTGCCAGATCGCGTTCGCGTACGCGACGCCCTCGTCGCGGAACATCTCGGCCGAGCCGACCTCGACGTAGGCGGCCGGGAGTTCGGTGAGGTCGGTCGCACGGGCGGGGGCGGCGTACGGAGGCACGTCCGCGGTGCCGTAAAGGTCACCGAGCAACGCCTGCCACGCGGTCGCGTTGGACGTGAGGTCCCACACGTCGACGCCCGTCATCTGACCGCTGGAGAACGAGCTGTTCCGGTCGTCGAGCATCGGGGACAGCAGCAGTTGCCCCAACGGCACCGGACCGCCGCGGTCCCGGGTGAGCAGCGCCAGGGCCGCGGTCAGACCGCCGCCGGCGCTCTTGCCGCCGAAGACGATGCGGTTCGGATCGACGTCCAGGTCCGCCGCGTGCTCGGCCGCCCAGAGCAGGCCGGCGTAGCAGTCCTCAAGCGGGCCCGGGTAGGGCGTCGCCGGGGCGAGCCGGTACTCGACCGAGATGACGGCAAGTCCCAGGGGCAGCGCCCAATCCCGGAGGACGCGCGGCAGCACGGACCACGCGTTCCCCATGATCATCGCGCCGCCGTGCATGTAGTAGAGCAGCGGGAGCGGGCCGACGAGGCCGGAAGGTCGCGCGCTCACCAGAGTGACGTCCGGTCCCCCGGGCGGCCCGGGAACGCGCAGCTCCGCCACCTCGAACCGCCCGCCGTCGCTGAGCTCCGCGACGGTGGGCCGGGGCCGCGACGCCGCGTCCCGTTCCCGCACGGCCCGCAGGTTCTCCGGCGTGATCGGCTCCCGACGCACCCGCCCCATCGCCGCCAGCACGGCGCCCAGTTCGGGATCGAACGGCGGGGTCGCCTGCGCGATCTCAGTGCCCCTCAGTCACGTTGAACGCGCCCGTCCGCCACGAGATCGTCTTGACGCCCCCCGTAGGCCAGCCCGACGACAACCGCCGACGCCCGGCCCCGAGCGCACCCAGCGCCGCCAGATCAGCCCCGTTGCCCGCGACCACCGCCGCGGCCTCGTCCTCCGTCACCGGGACGATGTCGAAGTACTGCGCATCGTCGCCACCGGACCAGTCGACGAACTCGGTGAAGATCACGACGAACCGCTGCCCACAGCTCGGGCAGACACGCACACTCACCCCGAAATGCGAGTCCTCGACGACCCGATGCTCGGACGTGAGCCGGCTGAAGCAGTACTCAAGAGCAGCCTCAGCATCCTCGCCACCACAACACTCCACGCGCCCGAACTCGATCATGTTGGCACCCTATCGACTGCACTCACGCGCCGCTTCGCAGCCCACCGCCCCGCCCGCAGGACGGTCGGAGCGCGACGTCATGATGTGCGGACGCATTCCGATGAAACCGGCCGGGTCGGGGAGGCAGTCGACGTGACGATGGTGGAGGTCTTCCGACTGGACGACGGAAGCCAAAGCGTGGTGTTGAAGGTTGCCATCGAGCCGAGCTTCCGAAGCGGCGACCACCGCTACCACAACGCCGAGTTGATAGTGCAGAGCGACTGGATCAACACCCGGACCGATCTGGACGTCAGAATCGGCGGCGCCGACGACGAGCTGACCGAATGGGCTGAGCTGCTTCAACGTCTCGGCGACTGGGAAATCAACGGCGAGCCCAACACCACAGTGGAATGGCCGAGTTCCGGCGAAGGAGGCTACGTGAGAATCGCCGCGGACGACCCGTATCAGGTCAGCGTCACCGACGGACCTCGCACGGGCATCACCATCCAGATCCCGTTGGACCTACCCGCAGAGTGGTTGGACGTGAACACAGCGATGCTCGACCAGGCCCGGCTGCGACTCACCCCGTGAGCCCGCTCGAAACATAGGCGAACACCCCGTCACGAAGACCGCAGAACCCGCACGTTCGCGCACGATCCGCAGGATCGATCTCCAAGGAGCCCTATGGCAAAAACCCAACCGGCGCGCGTACGTCTCGGCGGCAACGAGGCGTGGTTGGAATTGTCGCGGACCGACGGGAACGTGTGGAGGATCTCGGCGGACTGGTGCTCGTGGTTGACCGCTGAGTTCACCACTCACTTGACCACCGCAGAAGCCCTCGACTTCGCCGACCGGGTACTCGCCCACCTCGCTGCCGCGTCGCGTGCGCCGTTCACCGCAGCGGTGACTCCCTCCAGGAACAATCCGATCACACTGACTGGCGTCCCCGTCGGCGACGGCTTCGCCGTCCTCGCAATGCTCACACCTAACGGCGACGACAACGTCTGCCGTCTCCAAATGGAGATCGATCCGATCTCCTCCAGCGAACTACACCATCTCTTCAGCGCGTTCCGCAGCTCACTCAACTGACGCCCGAGCGCGCGGCCGCGCGCGGCGATGACGGGCGGCTGCCCAACCTGGGGGTGGGGTTGGTCGTTTTAGTAGGTGGTGGGGGTTCGTTCGGGCTTGGGGGTGGGGTGGGTGTCCCCCGGGTGGGGGATCTGGATCGTCTTGGCGCGGGAGGTGGTGGGGGTGGGGCTGTCGTCAGGGTTGGGGCATGGAGATCATGCGCGCCGAGGCTGCTACCGGATCTGTTGAGACCGTTGTCGATGGCGGGCAGCGGGAGCGGTTGCGGCGCAGGCTCGGGGTTGCTGCCGTTGTCGCCTGCCTGCCCTATCTCGGGCTGAAGTTCCTGTGGGTGTGTCGTGTCGATGTCGGGGTCATCGATCACGACCGGGTCAGCGGCGCGGCGTGGGCGGCGGCCAATGGGGCGACGTTTGTCATGGACGCGGTCGCGGCGCTGATCGCGTTCGCGTTGTCGCGGCCGGGCGGGCCGCGGGTGCGGCCGTGGCTGATCGTCGTGCCGATGTGGATCGCGTCGGGGCTGCTGGGCGTCATCATGCTCGCCGTGCCGGTGAGCCTGGCGGCGCTGCCGTTCGGTGCGCCGAATCCGTTCTCAGGTGACGGGTTCCTCGAACCGTGGGTGTACGCGTTGGTCTACGGCGGCTTCATCGTCGAAGGTGCGGTGTTGTTGGGCGCGTTCGCGCTGTACGCGGACGAGCGTTGGGGGGTGTGGCTGCGTTCGCCCGTGCGCGGCACGCGGTTCACGCCGGGGTGGCGTACGGCGGGGTTCGTCGCGGCGGGGCTGCTGGCCGTCGCCGCCGCGGTGCGGATCGGGTGGGCGTGCGGCGTCGAGGCGGGGCTGACCGCGCAGCGGATCGAGGATCTCGACGGTGTGGCGCGCACGGTCGAGGCGGTGCAGGGGCTGTTCGCGTTGGCGGGCGCTGTGGGGGTGTTCGCGCTGGTGGGGCCGTCGGCGGGGCGGGTGTCGGTGCGCGTGCCGGTGGTGCTCGCGTGGGTGGGCACCGCTGTGGCGTTCGGCTGGGGTGGCTTCATCGGGCTGACCGGTGCGCTGGTCGGCAGCGACCACGCGCCGTCGGCTGGGATGACGGCGGTGTACAGCGCGGAGCTGGTCGCTGCGCTGGTGGCGTTCGCGGGTGGGGCGCGGGTTGGTGTGGGGCGGTACGGGCGGATGTGAGGCGCCGTTCGCGGCGGAGTCGAACGTCAGAGCGAAGTGCTTGTATGGAGGTCAGACCGGAGACCACCGTCCACCACGAGAGCCACTCGGGGGGTGACCGCCGTGACCGCTTTTCCGCCGAACGAAGACCCTCGATCCGACGCCGCTGCGGGCGATCGGCCGACATCCGACGCCGTGCCGCAAACGGACGTTTCCAGCAACGAGACCCTGGACCCCACCCACTCCGACGCACCGCCCTCGACCTGCGTGTGCCCGGTTCCCTGGGCCCGGCTCGTCGCGCACGTCGAGGACGAGGTCCTGCCCGCGCGCCCGGCCGCTACGCCCGGTCCGGCGGCGGCGCTGTACTACGCGCAGTGCGCCACGTGCGGGGCGCGCTACCCCGGCGCGTGGCGGGTCGACCACGCGACGCGGCGGGCCTCGTAACCGGGGCGGGCCGCAGCGGGTGGCGATGGCGGGTGACAGGTGGCCGATGGGGGCGGTACGAACAGCCAGAACAGCCGACGCAGGCCCCCGCGCCTCCCCCGGCGCCCGGCCGAACGGCCCCGTTATGCTTCCGTGATGACGATCTTGAACGCACACGCCGACGACGCGCGCCTCGCCATCGCGGCCGCCGAGGCCGGGGCAGACGTCGTCCGGGCCATGTACGGCGGCCCGCTCGCCCGGTTCGAGAAGGACGCAGGCGACTTCGCGACCGCGGCCGATGTCGACGCGGAAAAAGCGATCATCGACGTCCTGCGCACCGCGCGGCCCGACGACGCGGTCACGGGCGAGGAGAGCGGCCGGACCGGTGCGGACGACGCGCGCCGCCGGTGGCTCGTCGACCCGCTGTGCGGCACGCTCAACTACGCGGTGCGGAACATGCTCGTCGCCGTCAACGTCGCGCTGCGCTCCGGGCGGGACACCCTCGCGGCGGCGTCCGCGGACCCCTTCAACGGCGAGGTGTTCTGGACGGACGGCGAGCGCGCGTACGTCCGGGCCGAGGGCGAGGACCGCGTCCTCGAGCCCTCCGCCGCGTCGAACCTCGTCGACGTCAACCTCGACCCGCCGTTCCCGAACGCCCCGCGGTTCCAGCCCGCGAGGCTCCTGGCCGACCCGGGCTTCATCGGCCGGTTCCGCCCGCGCGTCGTGTCGACCACGCTCGCGGTGGCGTGGGTCGCGGCGGGGCGGCGGGCGGCGTACGTCACCGACGGACACCTCGACGACAGCGTGCACTTCACCGCAGGCATCGCCCTGTGCGAGGCGGCCGGCTGCGTCGTCACCGACCTCGACGGCAAGCCGGTGCACAGCGGCACGGGCGGCCTCCTCGTCGCCGCCGACGACGCCACGCACGGCGCACTGCTGGAGTTGATCCGGCACCAGGCCTGAGACCGACGGAACGACGGGCTACGGCCGAACGGACCCGCCCGGCCGACTCGACGAGCCTGGCGTACCCGACGTGCCCGACCTCCACGTTCGTGGTCGTGAGCCGACGACCGCCCGCGGAACGCCGTGCCCCAACGCCCTCAGACCGACCCGGCACCAGGTCTCAGCCCGAAACAAAGGCTGCCGCAAAACCGACCAGCCCAAGTTCCAGATTTCGGTCCGCAAGCGGACTGGAGCCTGCGGCAACCACTGGCAACCACCGGGTTCCGAAGGGCACTCCAGCCGCGCGACGCCCGCGGCCAGGCAGCCGGCGGATCTGCGCCCTGCAGCAAGCGCTTAGGGCGCGCTTGGTGGAAGGCTCGTGGCCCGCGCCGCGTGGCCCGCACACTCGCGGCGTCGCCGCCACCCGGCGAGCTGAGCGGGGCGGGCCGAACACCGCCGGGACCGGTCGTCTGCAGGTGCGGGCCTGAGACGCACCCGCCGCCGAGCGGGTGTGTCGTTCTTCGGTCACGGCGCGCCTGTCTTCCGTGGCTCGTTCGGACCCGGGACGGTGGGCGGATGAGTGATGAGGCGGCCGCCCCGGAGGAGCAGCGGGCCGGGTGGTTCGAGCTGTTCTTCGACCTGGTGTTCGTGGTCACGGTGTCGGTGCTGGCGCACGGGCTGCACGGGGACCCGTCCGCCGAGGACTTCGGGACGTTCCTCGTCCTGTTCTTCCCGGCGTGGTGGGCCTGGGTGAACCTCATGGTCACCGTCAATGTGTTCGGTTCCGCGTCACGGCTCGGCCAGGCGGTGCTGCTCGGCGCGATGCCGGGCCTCGGGCTCATGGCGGCCGCGGTACCGGAGGGATTGGGCGACCGGGCATGGGCGTACGCACTGGGCGCCGCCTGGACACGCCTCATGCTGTTCATCCCGTGGTACTGGTACGCCCGCGAGGACCCCGCCATCCCGCTGTGGCGCCCGTTCTCGTACGGTCTGGCCACCGCCGGCGTGTGGGCGGTGTCGGCGGCGGTGCCCTCACCCGGCCGGTTCGTGCTGTGGGGTGTCGCGATCGCCGCCGAGGTGGTGATCCTGGCGATCCGCACCGACATGCAGGTGGCGTTCTACGATCGGCTGCACTTGGAGCATCTGGTCGAGCGGATCGGCCTGTTCGTGGTCATCGTGCTCGGCGAGAGCGTGTTCACGCTGGTCGTGGCGCTTGAGGAGCACTTCACCGCCGCGTCGGGCACGGCCGCGCTGCTCGGGTTCGTCGTGGTGGTCGAGCTCGCGATGATCTTCTTCCTGTGGGGCACGCGCAATGCCGAGCACGGCCTCGACCGGGCCCGCGCCCGCGGTGCCACGCAGGCCGTCCGCGACACCGTCATGTACCTGCCGTACGTGCTGATCTCCGGCGTGACGGCGATGGCCGCCGCGCTCGGCACAGCAGTCGAGGAGCCGCACCACGACCTGCCGACGGGCGCGCGCTGGGCGTTGTGCGGCGGCATCCTCGCGTTCTACACCGCGAACGCGACCATCTCGCTGCGCTTCGGCGACGGCCTGCGCAACGTGCTGCGCTGGTACGTCCCGTGCCTGGTCCTCACGCTCGGCCTCCTCGTGCCGTTGAGCGGTGTGCTGCCGGCGTGGGCGGCGGTGGGCTGTGCGGCGGCCATCGTCTTCGCGCTCGCGAAACTGGCGCGGCTGACCCGCACGCGTTTCCGGTTCCGGACGCCTTGAGCCCCGCCACGCGTCCCGCCTCGCAGGCCGGACGCGCGGCGGACGCCCGCCGTCAGAACCGCGGCATCGTCATGAACTCGGGCGAAATCGGCTTCGCCCCATAGCTGTCCGCCGTCCGCTTCGCGAACCGCCAGCCCGCCCGGGTCTTGACGATGTCGTCCTCGTAGACGCCGTACCCGTTGAACGTGGCGCCCTGGAGCTGGTCGTTGCGGACCTCGCCGACGGCGACCGGCGTGCGGGCCTTGATGTGCCCGGGCCCGGCCATGACGAGGACCGAAGGACCGGGGAAGTGGATGCCGGTCACGTTCGGCGTGGCAGGACGGGACGCGAACGCCAGCAACGCGTCACGGCCCTTGACGGTGTAGCGGGGCGCGCCCGGCGTGGCCGCGGTCGGGAAGCTCAGCTCGCCGTCGGGGGTGAACAGCCCGGCCCAGGCCTGGGCTTCGTGCTGGTCGAAGTACTGGCCGTAGCGCGCGAGCAGGTCGAGCACCTCGGCGCGGTCGGACAGGCTCGGCGCGCGGTCCGCGAACGGTTCGCCCGCCTCGCTGGACGGGGTGGCCAGCAGCCACGCGACCAGCGCGGTGGCGACCACGGCGAGGAACACGCCTGCGGGACGGGTGCGGACGCGGGCGAAGGTCATGGCTGCCTCCCGGGCGGCATCGATTAATGGCCACAATTAATGGAGGTCATGAATACCGCCATGCGCGCGCACCTTCAAGAGCGAAAGCGGCGGGAGGGCCCAACGCCCCGGGCGGCGAACGGCCGTGGCGGCGCAGGGCCGCGGCGGTCTAGAGCTGCGCCGACGTACGACTACAGCAACCGCCCGATCCACGCCGCACCCGCGCCGGACCCAAGCCGGACCCGAGCCCCAGCACGGTCCGGCCCGGCACGGTGCGGCGGAGCCAGTACGGAGCCCGGAGCAAGCCGGTCCTGCCCACCCGCCGTGCGACGACGGGAGTTCCCTCCCCCGCGCTCCGGCAGGGCCAGGCGAAGTCGATGCCGCTCCCGGCGCACCCCGCCCCCACCCGCTCCGCGAAGAGGGGAGTTTTCTCCCCCGCGCTCCGCCCCCGCCCGCCGACAGAATGATCGCGCGGCCGAGACCACCGGCCGACCACCGCGAAGTGCCGCCACCGCCGGCACCAGCAACGGCGCCACCGAGGAGCGAACGTATGGACCGCGCGACCGAGCGCGAGCAGGCCCGTGGGGCCGACCGGACCCCGCCCGCCCGCGGCAACGACAACCGCCACGGCCACGACTCCGGCCAGGGTTCCGGCTCAGGTTCCGGCTCGGGCTCGGGCTCGCGTCCAGGTTCGGGCTCCGGTTCCGACTCAAGTTCGGGCTCGCGTCCTGGGCCGGGCCCGGGCCCGGGTTCTGGCCCGGGTTCTGGCTCGGGCTCAGGTTCGGGTTCGGGTTCGGGTTCGGGTTTGGGCTCGGGCTCAGGTTCGCGTTCCGGCTCGGGCTCAGGTTCCGGCTCGGGCTCAGATTCCGGTTCGAGCTCGGCTCCCGACCCCGGCTCCGGCTCCACCCCCACGTCCGCTCCCACCCCCATATCCACCTTCTCCCCCCGCGCCGGATTCCTCGGCCTGCGTCGCGCCCTGACCCTGTGTCGGCTGGCCGCCTCGGCGCTCGTGCGGTCGTTCGCCATCACGTCCGCGATCACCCTCGTCGGCCCCGGCCTCGGCCTGGCCCCGCGGGCCATGGGCGGCGTGCGTGGCCTCTGCGACCGGCAGCGCGCGCTGGCACATGACTGGTCTGGCGTCGACGTTCCCGGCCCCGTCGGCCCGCTACCCCCCGCGCCCCAGGGGGCGTCCGGGGTCCTGGCCCGCTACCGCTGGGTCATGGGAAACCCGCAGAACCGCCGCGAGTTCGTGTGGGTGCTGGTCGATCCGATCGTCGGCGCGTTCCTCGCCTTCCTGCCGATCGCGTTCGTCCTCAGCGGTCTGTGGGGCGTGTTCCTGGCCTTCTTCGGCGTCCAGCTGTCCCACGAGTGGGGAGACGGCCTCTGGTACGAGTTCATCCCGATCCAGGGCCCGACGACCGCAGCGCTCGCGGGCGTACTCGGCGCGCTGCAACTGCCGTTGGCGCTCTGGGTCGCCCCATGGGCGGTCCGCCGCCACGCGTTGTACGTCCGCGCGATGCTCGCCCCGAGCGAGAGCGAAATGCTCGCGAGCCGCGTCGAGCACCTCGCCGCGACCCGCTCGGACGCCGTGGACACGCAAGCCGCCGAGCTGCGCCGCATCGAGCGCGACCTGCACGACGGCGCCCAGGCCCGGTTGGTGGCGATGGGCATGACCCTGAACGCCGCCGAGTACCTCCTGGACAGCAACCCCGAGGCGGTGCGCGCCCTGCTCGTCGAGGCCCGCGAGTCGTCGTCGAAGGCGCTCGTGGAGCTGCGCGACCTGGTCCGCGGCATCCATCCTCCCGTCCTCGCCGACCGCGGACTCGCCGACGCCGTACGGTCGTTGGCGCTGGTCTGCCCGGTCCCGACCGAGGTGGCGGTCGACCTGCCCGGGCGGCCCGACATGCCGGTCGAGTCCGCGGCCTACTTCGCGGTCTCGGAGGTGCTCGCGAACGTCGCCAAGCACTCGGGCGCGGAGCGGGCCGCGATCGACCTCCGTTACGATCACGGGGTCCTGCGTATCGCCGTCACGGACTGGGGACACGGCGGCGCGGACGTCGCCTGCGGCACCGGCCTGCGCGGGATCCAGCGGCGGCTCGCGACCTTCGACGGTGTGCTGGCCGTGCACAGCCCCGCCGGCGGCCCGACCACTGTGACGATGGAGCTCCCGTGCGCGTTGTCCTCGCCGAAGACCACTTCCTTCTGAGGGACGGCCTGGTCCGGCTGCTGACCGCGTTCGGCCACGAGATCGCCGCCGCGGTGGACAACGGCCCGGATCTGCTCGCGGCGCTGTTGGAGGAGCGTCCGGACGTCGCGGTCGTCGACGTCCGGCTCGCCCCCGACTTCACCGATGAGGGCCTGCGCGCCGCCCTGGCCGCCCGCCGCGAGCTGCCCGGACTGCCGGTGCTGCTGCTGTCGCAGTACGTCGAACCGCTCTACGCCCACGAGCTGCTGGCAAGCGGCGGCGAAGGCGTCGGCTACCTCCTGAAGGACCGCGTGACCGACGGGCCGCGGTTCCTCGACGCGATCCGCACGGTGGCGGAGGGCGGCACCGCGCTCGACCCGGAGGTCGTCGGACAGCTGGTGGCGGCGCGGGAACGGGACGCCGGCCTGGGCAGCCTGTCGCCGCGCGAGCGCGAGGTCCTCGAGGCGCTGGCGCAGGGGCGTTCCAACGCGGGCATCGCGCAGGCGCTGTTCATCACGGAGAAGGCCGTCGCGAAGCACATCGGGAGCATCTTCACGAAGCTCGGCCTGCACCAGGACGACGGCGACAACCGGCGCGTCCTCGCGGTTCTGGCGTACCTCGACCGCTGATCCCGCCGGTCATCTCGCAGGCCACAGGGGTCGGCGCCCGACCGGCCCGCGGTGGCCACCGAGCGCCACCACCGGTTGGTCCGATCACGCGGGTCGTTCTCCGCGTCCGCGTGATCAGATAATCTACAGCCTTGTAGTTGCTCGGCAGTAGGCCGGCGGCCGTACCGGCGCGCCTGCCCGAAGGGGTGACCCATGACCCAGGACGACCTCACCGTGTGGGAAGCCGCGGTCCTCGACGGCGGGCCCGCGCACGGGCTGCGCGTACGGGTGCCGGGGCGGCCCCTGGTGCTGCAGGTCACCCGGCCGTGCGTGATCGAGGGCGACGCCGACGAGCTCGTCCACGCGCTGCACCTGTACCGGCGGGACGTCGTCTCGATGGACGACACGGCCGCACCGGTCCGGTACCGCTTCGACGCCGCAAGCCCCTGACGGAGGCCCGCCGGGATCGTCCGGCCGTTCCCGGTTCAGCCGCTTTGCGCGACCCCACCCGGCCCCGGTAACGCCATCCGGCGCCCATACGTCTAGTACGTGTAGCCCGACGTACGGAGACGCCTATGGCACCGAAACCGAGCAAGGACCAGCCGAGCTCACCCCCTTCGCCCGCGCCGCCGCGGCCCGGCCCGTCGAGGACGTGCTTCCCGATGCGCTAGCGCCGTCCCGCCGCAGCGCGCACCCGCCGTGTCCGCGCCTCTTCACGCCGCGCGCACTAGTGCACGCATGCACCCGATCACACATGCACCCGATCACCCGTGCAGCCGTGCATCCATGCAGCCGTGCACCCGAACCCGCGTACCGGCGCGCCCGCGCGCCCGCGCTGACTCCCCACAAGCCTGACGCCGCTGACCCCGCGGTCCGTCACGCCCTGCCCTCGCCACCCACTCCCGCTCGCTGAACATCGAGCGCGGCAAACGGCGTTCACTCCCCTAATCCCATCTCGCGCGCCCTGCCGCGCCCCGCCGCCTGCGGTCGTTTTCGCGCGCCGTCAGGCGATTTCGGCCTGCCCGGAATCTCGCGCCCACCGAAAGGAACAGCGCTGGTGTCCGCTGTCTTCACCCCGTCCCTCGTCGAACCGAAGGACGGGGCCGCCGCCCTGACGCGCCGTCGGCCGCTGTCGCGCCGGTGGAACGCCGCCATGGTCGTCGTCCCCACCCTGGCGATCGCCGTCCTGGGCTGGCGGCACCGTGCGCTGACCGACGACGGGACGATCTTCCTGCGCACCGTGCGCGAGATCCTGGCGGGCAACGGCCCCAACGTGAACGCGGGCGAGCGCGTGGAGGCCAACACCAGCACGCTGTGGCAGTGGCTGCTCGTGCTGCTCGCCTGGCTGACGCCCGGCGACCTCGGCTTCACGGCCGTCGTCGCGGGCCTCGTCCTCACCACGGCCGGGGTGGCGGTCGCCCTCGACGCCACGCGCAGGCTGCACACGGCGGCCGGGCCGCGGCCGCTGGTGCCCGCCGGGGTGCTGGTCCCGCTCGCGGTCCCGGTGTTCTGGGACTTCGCCACAGCCGGGCTGGACACCGGGCTCGGCACGTTCTGGCTGGCCGGGTGCTGGTGGCTGCTGGTCCGCACATACGCCCGCCCGCGGGCGCGCGGCCAGGCCTGGCACGCGGTGTGGATAGGTGCCGGCGTGCTGGTCCGACCGGACTTCGCGCTCGTGACAGCGGTGTTCCTGGCCGGCATGTGGGTGCTGCTGCGGCCGACCTGGCGCCGGGCGCTGGGGTACGCGGCCGCGGGCGCCGCGGCGCCGATCGCGTACGAGGTCTTCCGCGCGGGCTACTACGGCCTGCTCGTGCCGATGCCCGCGCTGACCAAGGAGGCGGGCGACAGCGACCCGCGGCGCGGATTCCGGTACACGTGGGACTTCGCCGAGCCGGTGACGCTATACGTGCCGGCCGTGCTGTTCGGCGTCGTGCTGGCCGCCTGGGTTTTCGCCTCCCGCCGCGACCGGCGCCGACTCGCGGTCGCCGCAACGCCGTTCGTCGCCGCCGTGGTCCTCGGCGCATACGTGGTGCGGCTCGGCGGCGACTACATGCACGGGCGGATGCTGCTGCCGGTCCTGTTCCTCGCCGTGCTGCCCGCGTTCCTGCTGCCGATGACCCTGCCGTACGCGGCACTCGCCGCCTCGACGGCGGTGTGGGCGGTGGCGGTGCTCGGGCCGTGGAACCAGGCGGCGTACCACGGCAAGGGCGACGACCGGACGATCTCGATGCGTGTGCGCGACAACGACATCCGCCTCACCGGCAGCGGCAACCCCGACCACACCTCCGCATGGCGCATCGCCTTCCCGCAGTTGCAGGCCGCGATCGACGCAGGACTGGCCGCCGGGCGCCCCGTCCTGATCCGCGAATCGCCGGACGGCACACCGCCGTTGCTTCTGCCGCTGCGCCCCGGCCACGGCTCGGCGACGATCGCCATGCCGGGCGGATATCTCGGCGTCGTCGGCGAGATGATGCCGGTCGACGAATACATCATGGAGTACTGGGGGTTGGCGAACACCGTCGCCGCGCACCTGGAGTACGCCCCCAAGGCCGCGAAGAACTGGCCGGGGCACCGCAAGCCGATCGACGACGTCTGGATCCTGGCAACCGAGCTCGACCCGGCCGTGACGCACGTGCCGGACGGGATCCCGGACGTGACCGACCAGGGCCTCGCGGCCGCCCGGCACGCGCTGAGCTGCGGCGACCTGAAGGAACTCCTCGACTCGACGCGCGCGCCGCTCACCCCGTCGCGATTCCTGCGGAACCTGATCGGCTCGTACGACCGCACGAAGCTCCGGATCCCCCGCGACCCGTTCGCGGCGGAGCGCCGGTTCTGCGGGTAGGCCGCGCCGGAAGGCCTACGCTGGCGACCATGACCGAGCATGCCGCCGAGGTTCGTCTGCTGCGGGCCCGCGCCCAGGCCGTCGCCGGGCACGTGCGCGAGGGCACGGCGGCCGGCGTCGTCCGCCGCGTCTTCGCGGTGCAGGCGCAGGACGCGCAGGCCGCGGCGCTCGGGATCCGGGCGCGCGGTCGCGATCTGACGGCCGAGCAGGTGCGGGCGGCGTACGAGGACGACCGTTCGGTGGTCACGGCCTGGTTCATGCGCGGAACGCTGCACACCGTTCCGGCCGAGGACGCGCGGTGGCTGATCGCCCTGCTCGGGCCGCGCCTGGTCGCCGGCGCCGCCCGGCGGCAACGCGAACTCGGCCTGACCGCGGACCTGTTGGAGCGAGCCACCGCCACCGTGGTCGACGCCCTCACCGCCGAAGGCCCGCTGGGCCGCGCCGATCTGACGGAACGGCTCGCGCGCGTGGGCGTCGACCCGGAAGGACAGGCCGCGTTCCACGTGATCCGGCACGCGGCGGTGCAGGGGCTGGTCTGCGCGGGGCCTCGGCGGGACGGTGCCGGAACGTACGTACTCACCGCCGACTGGCTGCCGCCCGACGAGGGCCCGCGGGGTGACGCCGCGGCGGCCGAACTCGCCGTCCGCTACGCCCGCGCCCACGGCCCGGCGGAGGCCGAGGACTTCGCGCACTGGTCGGGCCTCCCGGCCGGCACAGCCCGGAAGGCGTGGGCGGCGGCAGGGTCCTCGGCGGCCGCGCCCCACAAACGCGTCTCCGACACCGCCACCGGCACCGGCAGGACGCCGGACGTCCGCCTGCTCCCGGCGTACGACGGCTACTTCCTCGCCTACCGGTCCCGCGAGTTCGCCGTGCCACAGGAGTTCGAACGCCGGGTGTGGCCCGGCGGCGGGGTGCTGCGCGCCGCCGTCGTGGCCGACGGCCGTGCGATCGGCACGTGGACGCGCGCCAAGGGCGTCGAGTTCACGCCGTTCGGCCCGCCGTGGCCGGACGCGGTCGGCGCGGCGGCCGACGCGGAGTCGGCCGCCGTGGCCCGGTTCCTCGGGTCCTGATCCGCAGGGGCGCCCGCGTCACCCGCCGAGATCCCACTCCGACATCAGACCCCGGCACATCACACCCCGACATCACACCCCGACATCACACCCCGACATCACACCCCGACGGCGCCGTCGATCCGCTCGCGCAGCAGGTCGGCGTGCCCGTTGTGCCGCGCGTACTCCTCGATCATGTGGACGAGCACCCAGCGCAGCGACACCATGCCGCGCCAGCCGTCCTCGCCCTCCACGTCGAGGCTGGGCGCCTCGGCCGCGAAGCGGTCGGCGAACGCGACCTCTTCACGCCAGGCCGCCCACGCCGCCGCGACGACGTCGGCGTCGGGCGTCGCGCCGTCGAAGTCGCCGTCCGGGTCGTCCGGCGAGACGAACAGCGGCGGGACGTCCTGGTTCGCCAACACCATGCGGTACCAACGGCGTTCCACGTCGGCGAGGTGCCGGACGAGGCCGAGCAGCGACAGCGTGGACGGCTCCACCGACCGGTTCGCCAGCTCGGTCTCCAGCCCGGCGCACTTGAGCTCGAGCGTCCTGCGCTGTGCGGCCAGCATGTCGACGAGCATCGCGCGTTCGTCACCGGTCGTGGGACCGCTGAACCGGCTCTCGTCGCCGCCGTACAGTTCGGCTTTCCTGCTGCGAATGATCATGCCGCCATGATTCCGGCCCGCCCGATGCTCGGGTAGCGGGTTTCGGACCCGCGCCCCGCGCGCCGCGCTCTCCGTACCGCGCCTCGCGCTCATCGTCCCGCCGCGTGCCACGCCCCGCACTGCACGTCACGCACGCCACGCCCCCGTCCAGGCCGTTGCGAACCGCCCGATACCTCGATTAGAGTTATCGCGGTCGGCACCCCGACAGCACCAGCCCACCCGCACGGAGGCACACCCCCATGTCCCTGCACTACGGCCCGCACGAGGACCACGTCGCCGACCTCTTCCTCCCCATCCCGGACGGAACCCCGGCGCCGCTGATCCTCTTCTGGCACGGCGGTTTCTGGCGCGCCAAGCACGACCGGCACCACGTCCGGCCGCTCGTCGACGACCTCGTGGCCCGCGGCTACGCCGTCGCCAACATCGAGTACCGCCGCGTCGGCACCGGCGGCGGCTGGCCGACCACGCTCGAGGACACCGCCCTCGCCGTCGACACGCTCCCGGCGCTCGTCGAGGAGCTGCACCCAGGCCGCGTCGACCACGCCCGGACCGTCTACGCCGGCCACTCCGCCGGCGGCCACCTCGCCCTGTGGGCCGCGCTGCGCGACCGGCTCCCGGCCGGCGCGCCCGGGCGCCTCCCCCACACGCCGCCCGCCGCCGGGGCACTCGCCCTCGCGCCGGTCCTCAACCTGGTCGAGGCCTACCGCGCCGCCGAAGGCAGCGGCGTCGGCGCCGTCCACGACTTCCTCGGCGGGGGCCCGGCGGAGTACCCCGACCGCTACGCGGCGACCGACCCGACGCTCCTCGGCTCCCCGTCGATCCCGGTGACCATCGCCCACGGCACCCTCGACGCGTCGGTCTCGGTCGAGGCCTCGCGGGTCTACACCGGGACGACCAAGGCCGAACTGCTCGAACTCCCGGCGACCGCACACTTCGACGTCATCGACCCGAACGCCGCCGCGTGGCCGGAGATCGTGGCCGCGCTCGCCGCACTCGCCGCCGCCTAGGACACGTCAACGCCCCGGGGCATCAGGATTCTGGAACGGCGGCGGGTCGGGCGGACCCGGGACCGCCGAGGCGCTGACCACGCCGCCGCCCCACGGGTACGGGTTCGCCGTCTGGAGATGACCGTCGCCGACGCCTGTGGGCCGTATGTTCGGGCACCTGAGGGCCTCGTCCGCAGTACGCGGGTTGATGCAGTTCGGCGTCGGCGCGGTCGGGCGACGGGTGGTCGCCGCCGCCTTCGGACCGGACGTTCGCGGCGCGGGAGCCGACGTCGAAGACGCCGGCCCGGACGTGGCCACCGGGTTCGCGGACGTCGGCGACACGGCCCCGGCCGACGCGGGAGATTCCGCGCTCGACGCGGCCGCCGACGGCGCCGCCGGCGGCGGCGTGGGATGGGCGTTGCTCGGTTTGCCGGACGAGGTGCAGGCCGCGAGCAGCGCGGTGGCGGCCAGCACGACAGCCGGCAGTGTCGAGGTGCGGCCAGGTCTCACAGTGATCTCCGCCAAGGGGGTTCGGGTCGCGGGCGGGCATCAGGATAGAAGCCCGTCATGACAGCGGCCTCGGGCGGCCGACGTTGACGCATGACCGATCTGAAGGTCCGTCACGCGAGGTCGTTCGCGATGTGGTCGCCGAAGAACACAACACCACGCGGTCGGCCGCCCGGCGGCGTCCGACGCAGCAGGCGGTCTCGAGGCATACGACACCGCGGCCGCCGTCGGACGGCTGGTCAGCCCCGGGGCGGGACGCCTGTCCGGCCAAGTCGTCCGCCTCGACGGCACGATGGCCTGACGTACCCGCACGCGGCCCCGACTCGTTGGCGGCGACGGGTGGGCAGCAGCCGGGAGTTGGGGTCACGAGGGGGAAGAACGGCGCCGGGCCGCTCACACGGTCTTCCGCACCTCTCCGGCGGACACCGCGTAGCGCGGCCCCGACGGGCACCGCCGGGACCTCCTTGGCGTCCGCAGCCATCACCGCGGCTCAACGCTGGCTGTACGCCTTCCCGTTCGCGAGCGCGCGGCCCGCGAGCAGTTCGGACACGGTGACGAACACGTAGCCCTGCCTGGCGAGTGCCGCGATGATGCGGGGTGCGGCGGCCGCGGTCGTCGGGTGGATGTCGTGCATCAGGACGATCGCGCCGGGCCTGGCCCGCGCGATGACGCGGGACGCGACCACCGACGCGTTGCGGTCGGCCCAGTCGCGGGTGTCCACGCTCCACAGGATCATCGGCGCGTTGACGTTGGCCCGCACCGTGGCGTTGAAGGACCCGTACGGCGGCCGCACGAGCGTGGGTTCGACGCCCGTCGCATTGCGGATCGCGGTCGCTCCGCGCGCGACCTCGCTGCGGATCTTCGACGCGGTCAGCCGCCGCAGGTCCTTGTGCGAGTACGTGTGGTTGCCGATCTCGTGCCCCTCGGCGGCCACGCGACGCGCCGTCTTCGGGTTCCTCGCGACCTGCGAACCGACCATGAAGAAGGTCGCCTTCACACCGTTGGCCTTGAGCGTGTCGAGCAGCCGCGCGGTGGACGACGAGGCGGGCCCGTCGTCGTACGTCAGCGCGATGCACTTGACCCGCGAGCAGTCGACGGCCCGCGGGGCGGCCCGCGGCGCGGCGGCGGCGCCGGGCGCCGTCGCGGTGAGCACCATCAGCATGCCGATGAGCAGCGCGAACAGGCTCGTCAGAGAGGACACGCGGGTACGCACGTCGTTCCACCCCCGTCGTGTGGTGGACGGCCGCCGGGCGGCGGCCACACGGGGGTTACCCGCCGGGGACGGCCGGCATGGCCCGGATCACCCGGGTGCGGCCGTATTCGCCCGGCCGGCGGCCCACGGCTTGACGCGCGCCCGAGGAGGGGCTTGGGCACGCCCTCGCCGCCTCGGCCTCACCCGCCGTCCGCGCCGAGTGCCGCGCGCCGCCGTTCCAGGAAGGCCCGTTCGGTGGCGTTCTCCGCGCGTGCGATCGCGGCGTCGTACGCGGCGGCGGCCTCCCCCGTCCGGCCCAGTCGGCGCAGCAGGTCGGCGCGGACCGCGTGCCACAGGTGGTAGCCGTCCAGGTCCAGCCCGTCGACGAGGGCCAACCCGGCGGCGGGCCCGTCGACTTCGGCGACCGCGACGGCGCGGTGCAGGGCGACGACGGGGCTGCCCGCGACGCGCATGTGCTGGTCGTACAACGCGACGATCTGCCGCCAGTCGGTCTCCCCCGCGGTCGCCGCGTCGCTGTGGACGGCGTTGACGGCGGCCTGGATCTGGTACGGCCCCGGCCGGTCCCGCCGTAGGCAGCGCCGGACCAGCTCCTGGCCCTCGGCGATCAGCGCCCGGTCCCACAGCGTCCGGTCCTGGTCGGCGAGCAGGACGAGCGCCCCGTCGGCGTCGGTGCGGGAGGGCCGCCGCGCCTGGATCAGCAGCATGAGGGCGAGCAGCCCGAGGACCTCGGGCTCGTCCGGCATCAGCTCGGCGAGCAGCCGACCGAGCCGGACCGCCTCGGCGCACAGGTCGTCGCGGGTGAGCCGGTCGCCGGAGCCGGCCGCGTAGCCCTCGTTGAAGACCAGGTAGACGACGGCGAGGACAGGCGGGAGCCGGTCGGGCAGGTCGGCGTCGGAGGGGACGCGGTACGGGATGCGCGCGTCGCGGATCTTGGCCTTCGCCCGCGTGATCCGCTGCGCCGTCGTCGCCTCGCTGACCAGGAACGCGCGGGCGACCTCGGCCGTGGTGAGCCCGCCGAGCAGCCGCAGGGTGAGGGCGACTTGCGAGGCGCGCGCGAGCGCGGGGTGGCAGCAGGTGAAGATCAGGCGGAGCCGGTCGTCGCGCACGGGCCCCTCCTCGGCGGGTTCCACGGGCGGGTGGTCTGCGGGGTACAGCAGGTGCGCCTGGGCGTGCTTCGTGTCGCGTGCGGCCTCGCGGCGCAGCCGGTCGACGGCCTTGTTCCGGGCGGTCGTGATGATCCATCCGGCGGGGCTCGGCGGCACGCCGGTGTCCGGCCAGCGTTCGGCGGCGGTCGCGAAGGCCTCCTGGACGGCGTCCTCGGCGAGGTCGAGGTCGCCGAAGACACCGGTGAGGACGGCGACCGCGCGCCCGTACTCGGCGCGGAACACCGCGTCGACGTCGGGCGCGCGGTCGTGGCCGCCCACGCGCGTCAGGCCTCACCCAGGAAGGGCCGCACCTCGATCGGCAGCCCCGTCGCCTCGGCGTAGCGGCGCGCCCACGCGAGTGCCGCGTCCAGGTCCTCGGCCTTGATGACCGTGACGCCGCCGAGGTACTCCTTCCCCTCGGCGAACGGTCCGTCGGTCATGAGCACGTCGCCGTCCGAGGCGCGGAGGACGGTGGCGCTGTCGGGGTCGTGCAGCCCGTTGCCGAACACCCACGAGTCCCGGGCCTCCAGCTCGGCGCGGATCGCGCCGAGCTCGGCCATGACCTTCTCCAGGAACTCGGCGGGCGGGCGGGGCCCGACCGGCTGGTACATGGCGAGCAGGTACTGCTTCACGGCGGTGTCCTTCCTCGGCGGCCGCCGGCCGGTGTGCCGGGGGCTCTCACCCCCTATACGAACGGCCCCGGCCGGATTCGACACCGCCGGTCGGGGCAATTCTCCGCCCGCGCGCCCGCGCCGGCCCGCCGGTACACGGCTCGGTGCGCCACTCGGTGCGCCTGTCCGTGCCCACTCATTGCGCCACGGTGAGGACGATCTTGCCGAACTGGCTGTTGCCCTCCAGGTGGCGGTGTGCGTCGACGACGTCCTCGAGGTCGAACGTACGGTCGACGGCGGGCCGGAACGCGCCGGTCCGCAGCCCCGAGTTCACGAAGGCCACCGCGCGCCGCAGCCGCTCGGGCCGCCGGGTGGTCTCGTGCAGCGTGTAGGTGCGGATGTTGAGCGCGGGCATCCCCAGCTCGAAGCCCGGGTACGGCGTCGGCGCGCCGCTGAGTCCGCCGTACACCAGGTGCGTGCCCTCGTCGGCGACGACCTTGGCCAGGTCGGTGATGCCGGGACCGGCGACGGCGTCGAACACGTACTCGGCGCCGCGGCCGCCGGTGGCGGCGAGGACGCGTTCGACGACGTCCTCGGTGTCGGTGACGATCACCTCGGCGGCGCCGGCCTTGAGGATGGCGTCCTTCTTGGCCTCGGTGCGGGTGAGCGCGATGGGCGTGGCACCGACGCGTTCGGCGACCTGGATGGCGGCGAGCGCGACGCTGCTGGACGCGGCGTTGAGGACGACGGTGTCGCCGGGCCGCATGCCGCCGACCTCGACGAGCGCGCCGTAGGCGGTGACGTACGGCATCCACACGGCGGCGCCCTCGACCGGTCCGACCCCCTCGGGGCGCGGCACGACGGCGCGGGCCGGCACGATCGCCCGTTCGGCGTACACCCCGTAGTCGTTCGGGGAGAACGACGGGACGGTGCTGACCGGCTCGCCGACCCGCAGCCCGGCGACGCCCTCGCCGAGCGCCTCGACGACGCCGGCCGCCTCGGTGCCGAGCCGCGCGGGGTAGCGGCGCACGGTCTCGATGTAATTGCCGCTGCGGAACAGCGCTTCGGCGCGGTTGACGCCGACCGCGTCGACCCGGATGAGCACCTCGCCGGGGCCCGGCGTGCCGGGGTCGGCGTCCTCGACCTTCAGCACCTCGGGGCCGCCGAGTTCGCGGAAGAGCACGGTCCTGGTCATGGCGGTGTCCTTTCGTGGCCGCCCGGGTTCCGCGGCCGGTGCCAGGTGGTGATCAGTGGCGATCAGTGGTGATCAACTGAACCCCCGAAGTACGACCGCTGTCAAACTTTGATGAGTGTCGTACTATCGCTGCATGCGTGAATCGGACGACGGCCGCGCGCCGGAGCACCCCGACCCGGCGGGCGTACCGCTGCAGCAGGTGCTGGACGCCCTCGTCGACCCCGCGCGGCGCAGCATCGTGCGGCAGATGTGCGACGCCGACGACGCGCGCGCCGCGGACATCAGCTGCGGCGGCTTCGACCTCGCGGTGAGCAAGTCGACCGCCACCCACCACTTCCGGGTGCTGCGCGAGGCCGGGCTGATCCGGCAGTACTACGTGGGCACGTCCCGCAAGAACGCGCTGCGCCGCGCCGAGTTCGGCACCGCCTTCCCCGGCCTGCTCGACGCCGTCGTCGACGCCGAGCGCCGGGCCCGCCCGGAGTGCACGCCGGGCCGTGCCGGGTGACAGTGGGGGCATGCAGAAGTTCTCGGTCGAGGCCCTGGCCCGCACGCAACTCGAGGCCGCCCGCGACGCGCCGTCCGGACGCAGTGCCACCACCGTGGTCGGCGGTCACGAACGCGCGCTGCGGCAGACGGTGCTCGCGATGACCGCCGGCACCGCGCTGGCCGAACACGACAGCGGCGGCGAGGCCACCGTGCTGGTGCTCTCCGGACGCATCCTGCTCTCGTCGAACGGCCACGACTGGGAGGCCCGGCAGGGCGACCTGCTCGTCGTGCCGCCCGCACCGCACAGCGTCGAGGCGCTCGAGGACGCCGCGTTCGTGCTCACCGTCGCGCTGTCCTGAGCCCCGACGCGCGGGTTCCGGACGCCTCCGCGCGGCCGTGACGTCCGGCGCGCCCCGATTCGGTGTGCGCGCCCCGAATCTACGCGCGCGCCCCGATTCGGCGTGCGGGCGCCGGTCGTGGCAGGCTGCACCTGGACAGTCCGGCTCGGCCTCCGCCCAGGCCCGCCGGAGGGTTCGCGTATGCCCGAAGGAACCGGCGCCGCACCTGGCAGAAGCAAGGGGAGAAGCACGGATAGGCTTGCGGCTGCTGTTCGATCGAAGACTCGCGTCGCGCCCGGGACGGAGCCCGTGTTGAGCACTCGCGCCATACGTATGTCCGAACTCGCCGACCAACTGACCCGCGTCACCGGAATCCAGGTGCGCGTGGTCGAAGACGCCGCCGCCGCGTGGACGCTGCACTGGGCGGACGGCCCGACCGTCGCCCGCATGTACCCCTTCGCCGACGCCGCCCGCGGCGGCCGCCGCACCGTCGAGCTCTCGGCCTACCGCATGGGCTTCCTGCGCCACCAGACGCCGCGTGCCTGGGCCGCCCGGGCGATCGCCGCGCACCGCGACGGCACGCTCGCCCAGGCCGTCGCCACCGGCGGCGCCGCGCGCCGCGCGCACCCGACGGCCCCGCAGTGGGAGGGCCGCGACGTCGCACCCGAGGACCACGCCGTACTCGCCCACGTGGAACGACTGTTCGACAGCACCGACCACCCCGACCGCGCCGACGACGAGGCCGACGAACCGTCGATAGCCGCCCTGCTGCGGCTCGGCGAGCACAGCCCCGAGCGCATGAGCCGGCTGCTGAACACCCCGCGGGTCGCGGACACGCTGCGGCCGGCCAGGCGGCGGCTCCAGGTCGTGCCGCGCGCGTGACCGGGGCCGGTGTCCCGGGCGCACCGCCCGGGACACCGGCCCCGATCCCTTGCTGTGTTCGTCCTCGTCCTCCCCGAACCCCGTTACGGGATAGCGGGCTTGCCCTCGGTGTAGAGCCAGGCGTCGAACAGCGGCTTGAGGTTCTTGTGCGAGATGGACTGCGCGAGGTCGAGCAGGTCCTTCGTCTCCACGTTGCGGTAGCGGTACTTCTCGGTCCACGTCCGCAGCAGGGTGAAGAAGTCCCGGTCGCCCATGGTGGTGCGCAGCTGGTGCAGCGTCATCGCGCCGCGGTAGTAGACGGCCGAGCCGCTGAAGATCTCGTCGCGTCCCGGGTCGCCGGTCTTCAGCTTCCAGAACTTGTCGCCCGCCGGCTTGGCGTAGTACTTGTCGAAGACGGACTGCGCGGTGGGTCCGCCGTGCTCCTCGTCCCACATCCACTCGACGTAGGTCGCGAAGCCCTCGTTGAGCCAGATGTCACGCCACGTCTTCGGGGTGACCGCGTCGCCGAACCACTGGTGCGCGTTCTCGTGCACGATGGTGTCGGTGTCGGGCATGCCGTCGTAGACCGGGCGGCCCTGGGTCTCCAGCGCGTACTCGACGCCGCTCTTGTCGACGATGCCGCCGGCCGAGTCGAACGGGTAGCGGCCGAACTTCTGCTGCTCCCAGGCGATCGCCTCGGCGGTGGTGGACTGGAGGACCGCGCCGTCGCCGTCGCTGGTCGGGTCGACCGCGGTGACGTTGGCGAGGTTGCCGATCCTGCCGTTGGTCACGTCGAACTTGCCGATCGCGACCATGGACAGGTAGCTGGACATGGGCTTGCGCTCGTTCCACGTCACCGTGGTGCGGTCCCCGTTGACGCACGGCGGGCCCTGCTGCTCGCCGTTGGCCAGCGCGTTGACGCCGTTCGGGGTGGTGATGCGGAAGGTGTAGGTGGCCTTGTCGCCGATGTCGTCGTTGACGGGGTACCAGTTGCGGGCGCCGTCGGGCTCGTTGAGGCCGACCGCGCCGTCGTCGGTGTAGATCCAGCCGTAGATGCCGAGCGTCGGGTCGTCGATCGTGACCGGCACGCCGCCGTACCAGACCTTGACGGTGAAGTCGTGGCCGGACTTGAGGCGCTTGGCCGGGACGACCGTGAGCTCCTGGCCGTCCTGGCTGTAGGTCGCGTCGCGCCCGTCGACGGTGATGCGGCTGATCGCCGGGCCCGAGTAGTCGAGGTTGAACCGCGTGAGGTCCTTCTTGGCCTCGGCGGAGATGGTGGCCTGTCCGTTGAGGACGTGGGTGGCCGGGGTGAAGTCGAGGTCGAGGTCGTAGTGGGCCACGTCGTAGCCCTGGTTCCCCGCGAGCGGGAAGTAGGGGTCCCCTGCTCCCGCCGGAGAACCGCCCGCTGTGGCCGCGTGGGCCGTGGCAGGCACGCCGGCGAACATGGCCATCGCACACGCGAGGCCGATCGCCGCCGCGCCCCGTTGTCTTCTCGTCATGGCGTGCATCATCGAGGCTCGGCGGCCGTTTCCGATAGGGGACGCGCGTTGATATTGCGGAAACCGTCACGGCGGCTCATTCGTTGCGGGCCGTCTCGGGCCCTGTGACACGGGCGAGCAGCGGCAGCGTGGACGCGATCACGGCGAGCGCGGCGGCCAGTCCGACACCGGTCACGAGGTAGTACCCGGCGTCCGGCGCTTCGAGCGCGTAGCCCAGTTGGGCGCGCAGGAACAGGTGCGCGGCCAGGAACCCGGTCCCGGTGGCGACGGCCGCGCCGAGCAGCAGCGGGACGACGGTCTCCAGACCGACGACGCGGCGCAGCATGCCCAGCGGCACCCCGGTCAGCCGCAGCAGGCTGAACGGCCGCTTGCGGTCGGCGAGTCCGCCCGCGGCGGCGACCGCGAGGCTGCACGCCGCGATGGGGAGGCTGACCAGGATGACGACCTCGGCGAGGCGTTCCTGCCCGGCCAGGTCGCGGGTGCCCCACGAGTCGCGCTCGCTGATCGTGGTGGGCAGGCCTTCGCCGGGGTACATGGTGGCGAGCAGGGTGCGCACGCGTTCGACGTGGTGAGTGTCGCCGTCCGTGGCCACCACCAACTGGCGCATGGGGATGTCGGCGAGCCGCTCGGGGGTGACGTCGACACCGGGCCACGGCATGAGGCGTCCCGTGGGCATCCAGCCGTCGAACTCGGGCGGCACGGCGGCGACGCGGGCGCCGGACGCGCATTCTCCGAACCCGGAGGTGGTGGCGAGCTGCGTGCAGTCGGCGAGCCCGGCGAGCAGCTGCGGGTCGTCGGCGTACGGGTACGGCACGCCGAGCGGGTTGGTGTGCAGGACGGTGAGCCCTCGCACGCCGGGCATCCCCCGCACCTGGTCGAGCAGTGCGGTGGCGGGCGGCGGCGCGGAGTCCTGCGGCGCGCGCGGCCCGCGCTGGTGGGTGAAGTCGACGATGAGGACGTCCGCGACGTCCCGGCGGTGGAAGCGGTTCCGCTCGTTGTCGGCCATGGACTGCACGATCGCGGCGGCCGCCGTGGTCACGAACAGCGCCAGCACGAGCCCGCTGATGGCGCGGAACCCGGCCTTCGGGTTGTCCGCCAGCCGCCGCCCGGCGATCAGCACGGCCGGCCGACCGGTGCGCCGCGCCATCGCGCGGGCGCCGGCCATCGTCAGCCACGGCCCGGCGTACACCAGGCCGAGCATGATGACCACGAACGCGCTCGTGTACGCCCAGATCTGGCCGTTGACGGTGACCGGCCTGCGCCCCACGAAGTAGCCGAGCTCGGCGAGGCCGGCCACGAGCGGGAGCACCCGGTACCAGCGCGGCGGGGGCGGGGTCACCCGGCGCGTGACGCCGAGCGGGGAGATCTGCACGCGACGCAGCGCGACGCGGGCCGCGACCGCGGCGGCGACCGGCACGCCGAGGGCCACGGCGAGGATGTCGCCGGTGCCGAGCACGAGGTCGGAGGTGTAGAACCGGTCGGTCGTGAAGGAGAATCCGGCGATCCACGGGCGCAGCAGGTAGAACAGCGCGAACCCGGCCGCGGCGCCGACGGCCGCGGCGACCGTCGACTCGACGGCGGACAGCACGGCCGTCTGCCGCGGGGTCGCGCCGACCAGACGCATGGCGGCGAAGCGTTGCTCGCGGCGGGTGGCGGCGAGGCGGGTGGCGGTGCCGATGAGGACGAGGATCGGCACGATGATCGCGGTGGCCGCGACGGTGAGGACGAGCGTCATGCCCTGTTCGTTGACGCCGACGACGCAGCCGTTGCAGGACGACGGCGGGGTGTCGGCGACGTGGCTGACCTGCCGCGCGTCCACGGTGTGCGCGAGTTCGTCGGGGGTGCGGCCGACGACCGCGACGAGCGAGTCGGGCGAGGGCAGGGCCTCGCGGCCGATGAGGCCAACGACCGTTCCCGGGTAGCGGTCGGCGAGTTCGTCGTGCGGGCGGTCGCGCAGCAGCTCCGCCAGCGCGGGCGACGCGAACAGGGTGCCGGGCGCGGGGAGCCTGCTGACGCCGGGCGGCAGCGGAGGGTTCGGGCCGGTCGGGGCGACGTCGATGCGGGCGATCAGCTCGCCGTCGATGTTGTCGGCGCGGGTGAGCCACCACACCGGGTCGACGCCCGGGCGGGGCCCGGAGCGTTCGGTGAAGGAGGTGTTGAGCCACGCGTTGCGGTCGCTCTGGGCGCGGGTGGCGTTGACGGAGGCGAGGGTGGTCAGCAGCAGGCCGACGCCGAGCGCGACGGCGGCGGCCGTGATCAGCAGGCGGACGACGGCGTCGCGGCCGGCGCGGAACGTCAGCCGCAGGCCGAGGGCGATCACGGCGCGGACCCGTCGGCCGGGGCGGACGCGCCTCGCAGGCCCGACCCGTCGGACGCGCCTGGCACGCCTGGCGTTTCGGCGCCGTACCCGTCCGGCTCGTCGTCGACGAGCCCGACCACGGTGCCGTCGCGGACGACGACCTCGCGGTCCGCGTAGGCGGCGACGCGCGCCTCGTGCGTGACGAGGACGACCGTGGTGCCGTGTTCGGCGGCCGCGCCGACCAGGAGCTCCATGACGGCCTCGCCGGTCAGCGAGTCCAGCGCGCCGGTGGGCTCGTCCGCGAACACCACCTCGGGTCCGGTGACCAACGCGCGGGCGACCGCGACGCGTTGCGCCTGGCCGCCGGACAGTTCGCCGGAGCGGCGCCTGCCGAGCCCGTCGAGGCCGAGCCGGTCGAGCCAGCCGCGCGCCTCGGTCACGGCCTGGGCGCGGCGGGTGCCGGCCAGCAGGAGCGGGAGCGCGACGTTCTCCTCGGCGGTCAGTTCGGGGACGAGCTGGCCGAACTGGAACACGAACCCGAAGTGGTCGCGCCGCAGTCGGCTGCGCTCGGCCTCGTTCATCGTGTCGACGCGGCGGCCGTCGAACAGCACCTCGCCCCGGTCGGGGACGAGGATCCCGGCAAGGCAGTGCAGCAGCGTCGACTTGCCGGACCCGGACGGGCCCATGACGGCGACGACTTCGCCGCGCCGTACGGTCAGCCGGGCCCCGCGCAGCGCCGGGGTCTCGCCGAACGCCAGGTGTATGCCGTGGGCTTCGACCAGCGGCGGCACGGGACCGGTGCCGGCCGGGGCCGGCGTGGTCAGGGCGTCGAGCGTCATCGGCGGACCTCCTGGGCGAGGGCGTCGAGGCGGGCCGCGGTCAGGTCGATCCACCGCAGGTCGGACTCGAGGTGGAAGAGGCCGTGGTCGGCGAGCAGCCGGTCCACCAGGGAGCCGGTGCGCTTGACCGCGGTCAGTTCGCGCATGCGGCGCAAGTGTGCGGCGCGCTGCGTGTCGAGGTAGGTCTCGGCGGAGCGGCCCAGCATGAGGGCGAGCACCACCTTGCTGAACAGCACGGTCTGCAGGTGCGGTTCGGCCTCGACGGGCTCGGTGAGCCAGGCCTCGAACTCGGTCGCGCCGGTCTCGGTGATGACGTACCGCTTGCGGTCCGGGCCGTCGCCGGGCTCGGCCTCGCCGACGACCACCTTTCCGTCGCGGGCGAGGCGGCCGAGCGTCGAGTACACCTGGCCGAACGGAAGGGGCTTGCCGCGTCCGAAGAAGGCGTCGTAGTCGCGCTTGAGGTCGTATCCGTGGCTCGGCTCGCGTTCGAGGAGGCCGAGAAGGGTGAAGGGAACGCTCACGGGAACGACCGTACACCGGAGGTATACCCCGCGTATATACCCCCGGTGCAGGGCGGACCGGGCGGCGTCCTTTGGGGCGATATCGCCCCGCCCGCCCGGTCGTTGACGGACCGTCGGCTAGCCGCGCTCGGTGCGGCCCGCCACCGCGAGCGCCGCCGCCCCGCACACGACGGCGGGCAGCAACAGCGCGACCGCCGTGCGCCCCGGGGGCAGTTCGCCGTCGACCGACACGAACGCGCCCAGGACCGCGACGCCGAGCGTCGCGCCGGTCTGCCGCACCGCGTTGAGGATGCCTCCCGCCGCGCCCGCCGTGCCCTCGGGCGCCGCGTTGACGACCGTGGTCACCAGCGCCGGAAGCGCGAACGACACGCCGAAGCCCGTGCACACCAACCCCGCGACGAGCGCCGCGTAGTGCGCGCCCGTCTCCACCGCGACGGCGAACACCACGCCGCCGACGGTCAGCAGCGCCAGCCCGCCCGCCACCGGTCCCCGCGGGCCCGACCGCGCCACGATGCGCCCGGTCAGCAGCGGGTTGAACGCGAACGGCACGGTCATCGGCAGGAACAGCAACCCGGTCCGCAACGGCGACAGTTCCAACGTCTGCTGGAACAGCAGCGGCAGGACGAACAGCACGCCGGTCATGGTGAAGTTCACCGCGGCGCCCGCGAGCAGCGCGGCGGCCATGCCCTTCGCGCGCAGCACGGCCGGCACCAACACCGGGCTCGCGCTGCGGCGTTCGCGCGCGACGAACCAGCCGCCCGCCACGACCGCGGCGGCCGCCGACGCGGCGGCGTGGACGTAGCCGCCCGACCCGACGGCGATCAGCGCGTCGGTCGCCAGGGCGAGCGCGGCGCACGCGGCCAGCTGAGTCGGCCAGTCGATCGTCCGCGCGCCGCGTTCGCACCGCACGGCGCGGCCGGCGA
This sequence comes from Yinghuangia seranimata, assembly GCF_029953285.1. Classification (GTDB taxonomy): domain Bacteria; phylum Actinomycetota; class Actinomycetes; order Streptomycetales; family Streptomycetaceae; genus Yinghuangia; species Yinghuangia seranimata. The sequence continues at coordinate 58,474 of NZ_JASAOI010000042.1, forward strand.
CCAGCAGCAGCGTCGCGACGGCGAGCGGCGCGTTGACCACGAAGATCGCCCGCCACGAGAACACGTCGACCAGAACACCGCCGACGATCGGCCCGGCCGCGAGCGCCGCGCCGCTGACCGCCGCCCACACCGCGACCGCCTTCGCGCGCTCGGCGGGCACCGGGTAGAGCCGGGCGACGATCGCCATCGAGGCCGGCACCACGGCGGCCGCCGCGACGCCGAGCACCCCGCGCAGCACCACGAGCGTCGCCAGGTTCGGCGCGAACGCACAGGCCAGCGAGGCCGCGCCGAACGCGGCGATACCCGCGCGGAAGACGTGGTGCGCGCCGTACCGGTCGGCCACGGCCCCGGCCGACAGCAGCAGCGCGCCGAACACGACGGTGTATGCGGACACCGCCCACTGCAGCCCGGCCACCGAACTCCCCAGCGAGGCCGCGAGATCGGGTTCGGCGACCGACAGAACGGTCATGTCGAGCAGGACCATGAAGTAGCCGAGGGCGAGGCCGAGGAGCGGGACGGTGGGGGACGTACGGCGCACCGAGCCGGGCGCGGGGGTCGGACGAGCGGCATCCGGCCGGCCCGACACGGGCGTCGCCGTGGGCGCGGGCGGGGACTCCTGCGCGAGTCCAGGAGCACGGCCGACCGCCGGGTGGGGCATGCGGGCCGGACGAGCGGTGTCCGGCAGGTCTGACGCGGGGTTCGCCGCCGACGCGGGGGCGGGCGACGACGTCGAACCGGGCGTCGCCGTGGGCGCCGAAGCGGCGGCCGATGCCGGCGCGGCACCGGCCGTCGGCGCCGAGGTCGAGTCCCTCGCCGGTCCCGGCGCGGCACCGGCCGTCGGCGCGGAAGTCCTGTCCGTCGCCGGTTCCGACGCGGCGCCGGTCGTCGGCACGGGGGTCGGGTCCGTCGTCGGTCCGGGCACGCCTGTGGACGCCCCGAGGGCAGCGGAAGTCATGGGAGTCTCCGAGCGGTTGAGGAGGCCCCAGCGTGCCGCCGGCACCAGGGCCCGCTCCACCGGCGATCCCTCACGCGGCGTTCGGAATATCCGAACGCTCGTGCGCGGTTGCCCCGGCATGGAGTTCCGCCAGCTGCGCACCTTCGAGGCCGTCGTCCGGCACGGCACCGTCACCCGGGCCGCCGACGTCCTCGGCATGACCCCCTCGTCGGTCTCGGAGCAGATCCGGGTGCTGGAGAAGTCCCTGGAGGTCACCCTGTTCACGCGCGGGCCGCGCGGTATGGCCCTCACCCCGGCGGGCGAACGGCTGCAAGGCTGGGCGCGCCGACTGCTCGACCAGGAGGAGCAGGTGCGCCGCGAGGTCGCCGGCACCGGTCAGGTGCTGCGGCTCGGCGCGTTGGAGACGCTGGCCGCCAAGCACGTGCCGGGCATCCTGCTGCGGCTCGCCGCCCGACGGCCCGACCTGCGCGTCGAGGTCACCGCCGACGCGGCCCGCGACCACCTGCTCGGCGCCGTCGCGTCCGGCGACCTCGACGCCGCGCTGCTCCTGGACACCGGCACGGTCCTCGGCGAGCTCGGCTTCCCGCTGCCCGCCGCCGCGCTGGACTTCGTCGACCTCGAACCGGTCCCGCTCGTCCTCGTCGCCCCGCCCGGCCACCCGCTCGCCGGCGCCGACCGGCTCACGCCCGCCGACCTGCGCGGAGAGCGGCTGCTGGTCAACGTCGCGGCGTGCTCGTTCCGGCTCGCCGGGCAGCGCCTGTTCGGCGACGACGTCGAACGGGTGCGCGCGGGCGGCATCGGCGTCATGCGGGCGTGGTCCGCGCAGGGCCTCGGCATGACGCTGCTGCCGCGCTTCGCCGTCGTCGACGACCTCGCCGCCGGAACCCTGCGGCCGCTGCCGCTCGACGTCCCCGACGCGCGGATGGAGCTCAGCCTGCGCCTGGTGTGGCGCGCCGACCGTGCGACGCACCCCGACACCGCGAACTGCTGTACGCGGCCGCCGCGACCGAGGACGCGGCGGCCGTGCGCTGACCGTCAGTGGTAGTCGTAGAAGCCCCGGCCGGACTTCCGGCCGAGCAGGCCCGCGTCCACCATGCGCAGCAGCAGCGGCGGCGCGAAGTGCAGCGGCTCCTTGAACTCCTCGTACATCGACGCCGCGATCGCCACCAGCGTGTCCAGGCCGATCAGGTCGGCGAGCCGCAGCGGACCCATGGGGTGCGCGCAGCCCAGCTCCATGCCCGAGTCGATGTCCTCGGCCGACGCGAACCCTGACTCCAGCATCCGGATCGAGGACAGCAGGTACGGCACCAGCAGCGCGTTCACCACGAAGCCCGCGCGGTCCTTCGACCGGATCACGTGCTTGCCGAGCGAGCCGCGCACGAACGCCTCCGCGCGGCCGAGCGTCTCCTCGCCGGTCAGCAGCGACGGCACGAGCTCGACAAGGTCGAGCACCGGCACCGGGTTGAAGAAGTGCACGCCGACGACCCACTCGGGCCGGCCGGTCGCCATACCGAGCTTCATGATCGGGATCGACGAGGTGTTGGACGCGAGGATCGCGTCCTCGCGCGTGACCGTACGGTCCAGCGCGGCGAACAGCTCGGCCTTCGCGCCCTCGTCCTCGGCGATCGCCTCGACCACCATGTCGCGGTCGGCGAGCTCCGCCAGGTCGTCGGTGAACCGCAGCCGCCCGAGCGCCGCGTCGCGGTCCGCCTCGGCCAGCTTGCCGCGCTTGACGGCGCGGTCGAGCGAGTCGGTGATCCGGTGCCGGCCGTGCTCGGCGGCCTCCGGGGTGATCTCACGCACGACGACGTCGAGGCCGGCCCGTGCGCAGACCTCGGCGATCCCGGAACCCATCAGCCCGGAACCGACGACGCCGATCCGCCGGATCGCCTCGTGAGCGGTCGCGCCGGAGTCCTGGGACATGATCTGTGTGTCTGTCATCACCACATTGTCGGCCCTCCGGCGACGGGGTGGGTCGCGGGGTGGGGGCGTGTCGGTGGCGGCGGGGGTGCTCGGGGCGTGAGCGCACGGGTGAGGGTCGGTCGGGTCGGTTGAGCAGCAGCCGGCCGTGGAGTGTCCGCAGGCCCGCCCCCGCGCGCGGGCCGCGCCCTCGGCGGTTCAGACCGGTCCCGCTCCCCCGCCCCCGCCCGCCGCGGCCCTGGCGGTGGCCAGGAGTTCGGGGAGGGTGCCGGTGAAGGTCTCGACGAGGCCGAGGGCGATCGTCCAGGCCTCGACGTCGGTGCCGAGATACCTGTCCGTGAGGGCGCGGGCGGCGGCGCAGGGTTCGGCCGGGTCGAGGTCGCGGTCGTTCGGGTCGAGGGTCAGGGACCACAGGTGGTCGACCGGATCGGGGACGTGGGTCAGGAAGAACTCCGGCCCCGGGCGTTCGGGCAGCGGCGCGTACATCGGCGGGCAACGGCGGCCGAGACGGGAGACGAAGCACAGGACCGCCCAGGCGAACCGCTCGTCGTGGCCCGCGTCCTGGGCCAGCGCGAGCACCGAGGTCTCGTGCGGGTCGCCCTCGTCGACGGCTTCGAGCAGGGCGTCCCACGGCAGGACGAGGTGCTTGCGCGCGTAGCGGACGAGTGCCGGCTCGGAGCTCTCGGTGTCGTACGCCAGTTCCTTCACCAGCGCGTGGACGTCCGCCGAGGAGGCGGCGGAACAGTGCGCGTCCAGCAGCGCGGCCCGCACGCGCGGCGCCGGGTCCTCGCACACGAGCAGGTGTTGGGCGGCGCGTTGGTCGAGGTGCGGTACGACGGCCAGCCGGGTCTCCTCGGACGCGTGCGCAAGCAGCGCGACGAAGGCCGCCCGGGCGCCCTCCGGTGCGGTGAGGGGGAAGGCGGCCGGCTCCGGGTCGGGCCAGACCACGACGGGTTCGGCCCGGGCGACGGCGTGCGGCAGGGCGACGGCGGGGCCGGTGAACGTGCCGAGGGTGGCATACAGGGTGACCCACGCCGTCGGGTCGGTGCCGAACGAGGCCGCGAGGCCGGTCAGCGCGTCCCGTACCGACGGCTCCTCGCGCGGCAGCGCCGCCAACAGCGTGGCCACGCCCGGGCCCTCGGCCGTCAACCGGTCGACGGTGAACCAGCCTTCCCGGATGCACCGGCGCAGCAGTTCGGTCAGCGCGGCAGGCCGTCCCACCAGCGCGGGGTGCGCGAGGACCTCCACGGGTGGCCTGCGGCAGCGCCGCGCCGCGAGCGCCGGGTCGTCCGAGAACGCCCGGTCGCGCAGGTCCGCCGGGCAGTCCTCCCACGCGGTGAACCAGGTCAGGTCGGGGTAGTGGTGCTCCCAGTCCTCCTCGCGGGCGATTTCGTGGCGGATGAGTCCCCAGTCGATCGGCGGCAGGTCGTCAGGTGGTTCGGCGGGCCCCCGGTCGCTCACCGCCCGGACGTACTGCGCCGCGGCGTCGGGGTCGCCCCACCGGTCGGCCCGACGCCGCGCGAGCAGATACGCGACCGGCTCCGCCTCGCCCACGGCGGCCGCCACCTGCTCGTGCAGCCACCGGCTGCCCAGTGCCGCGTCCGTCAGTTCCCGCAGCCCGGCCCGCCCGCACCGCCGGGCGACCTCGACGCACAGGTCCATGGCGAGCTCGACGGGCAGTTGGGCGCAGCGTTCGATCGCGGTTTCGAGCGTCACCTTGGGGAACGGCCCGCGGGCCATGGCGAACGGGTCGCCTTCTTTGGCGTGTTCACACATCGCTTCGACGAGCGGATCCCAGAACGGGTCGTCGGGTTCGGCAACCTCGTCGACCAGGGCCCGCACGAGCCCGGCGTCGCTCCGTAGGTGGAACAAGAGCCGCGTGTCCGGCTCACGCCACACCCGCCGGCTCCGGACCGCCCGGCGCACGAGCACGAGGTTCCACCTGCCCTCGGCGTCGAACAGCGCGCGGCCCGGTATGCCTTCCTCCGCGAGCAGTTCGCCCGCAACCGCGTCGGCCACCCCGAGATACCGCCCGAGCCCGACGGCGAGATCAGGCCGGAACCGCTCGGCGAGCGCGTCCGCGACCCGCGGCGGCGCGAGCCGCAACGCAGCTGGAAGTGCGAGGAAAGCGTCTTCGCTCAACACGGAGGCGGCGGCCCTCCGGCCTCGGCGGGACCGGCGGTGACCTCGGCGAGGGCGAGCAGTTCGGGGATCGTCCCCGGGAGCCGGAACCGCTCGGCGAGTTCGTCGGCGACGTGCGGCGGGGCCAGTCGCACTGGGGTGGCGATCACGTGAAGGCGGTTCTTCCTGGTCACCATGGTGTCCGCGATCCTCGCAGAAGGCCGCGACGAACGGCACCGCCTTCGAGGACCGCCCATCGGCGCCCCGGGTGCCGGCGCATCGCTCGCCGGCAAGTCTGTGGCGAAACCCCGTCGTCGTGCCCTCCGATCGTCCCCGACTCCTGCGACAATCCGGGCGTGCTGCTCCGTCGGCCGACGACACCGGAGGTTTTGCCGTGCACTACCCCCTGACGATTCGGGACTTCCTCGATCGCGCGGTCCACGTGTATCCCGACCGGACCGCGGTCGTGGACGAACCCGACCAGCCGGCCGCGCCGCTGGAAGGCGTCACCTATCGCCGGCTGGGCGAGCTGGCCCGGGCGCAGGCCGCGCGGCTCGACGAGCTGGGGGTTCCGGAGGGCGGCCGCGTCGCGGTCGTGTCGCAGAACTCGGCGCGGCTGATGACGTCGTTCTTCGGGGTGTCCGGGTGGGGCCGGGTGCTGGTGCCGATCAACTTCCGGCTCACCCGGCCGGAGATCGAGTACATCGTGGGGCACTCCGGTGCCGAGGTCGTGTACGCCGACCCGTCGTGCGCGGCGGTGCTCGACGGGCTCGACGTCAAGCACAAGTTCGTGCTCGGCGAGGACGACGCGCTGTTCCGGCCGGACGCCGAGCCGCGCCCGTGGGCCGCCCCGGACGAGGCCGCCACCGCGACCATCAACTACACGTCGGGCACGACCGCGCGGCCCAAGGGCGTGCAGCTGACGCACCGCAACCTCTGGCTGAACGCGACGACGTTCGCCATGCACGCGTCGGTCAGCGAGCGCGAGGTGTACCTGCACACGCTGCCGATGTTCCACGCGAACGGCTGGGGCATGCCGTACGGCGTCACCGGCCTCGGCGGCCGGCACATCGTGCTGCGGCAGGTCGACGGCGCGGAGATCCTGCGCCGCGTCGCCGAGCACGGGGTGACGCTGATGTGCGCCGCGCCCGCCGTCGTCAACGCGGTGCTGGACGCGGTGACCACGTGGGAAGGCGAGATCCCCGGCCGCGACCGGGTGCGGATCATCTGCGCGGGTGCCCCGCCGCCGACGCGCACGATCGAGCGGATCCTGACCGAACTGGGCTGGGAGTTCCTGCAGATCTACGGCCTGACCGAGACGTCGCCGCTGCTGACGATCAACCGTGACCGCGACGAGTGGGCGGGCCTGACGCCTGGCGACAAGGCCCGCAAGCTGTCCCGGGCCGGCGTGCCGGGGCTCGGCGTGCGCCTGGAGGTGGACGTGGACGGCGAGGTGCTGGCGGCGTCCAACCACAACCTGGACGGGTACTGGGAGCAGCCTGCGGAGACCGCCGCGGCGCAGGCCGGCAACTGGTTCCACACCGGCGACGGCGGCCACATCGACGACGAGGGCTACCTCGTGATCTCCGACCGCAAGAAGGACGTCATCATCTCCGGCGGCGAGAACGTCTCGTCGATCGAGGTCGAGGACGCGCTCACCGGGCACCCGGGGGTGCGCGAGGTCGCGGTGATCGGCACGCCCGACGACAAGTGGGGCGAGCTGGTGACCGGCCTGGTGGTCGCCGACGAAGGCGTGACGGCCGAGGAGCTGATCGCGCACTGCCGGACCCGGCTGGCCGGCTTCAAGTGCCCGAAGCGGATCGAGTTCGTCGAGTCGCTGCCGCGGACGGCGACGGGCAAGCTGCAGAAGTTCAAGCTGCGCGAGCCGTACTGGGCGGGGCACGAGCGCCAGGTGCACTGAAGCGCCCGGCGTGTGGCGGTCGCGGACGGGGTGTCAGGTCCCGCGCGGCCGCCACGCCACGGGTTCGGGGCAGGGTGCGTCCGGGGTGCCGAGGCCGGGCACGGAGACGATGTTGACGCGGTAGTCGGTGCGGGCGAGCGGCGTCCACGGCTCGGTGATGAGCGCCGAGACGCGGTAGACCAGCTCGCGGTCGGGGTCGTACCACCGGTGGCCCGGCATGGAGTTCCACCGCGGGGTGAGCGTCCACGTGGTGGCGGCGTTGCCCCATTCGCGGGCAGGAACCTCGTCCCAGCGGCGCGCCCAGTAGTCGTTGGTGGCGGACAGGTGCGCGACGACCGCGTCGAGGCCGCCGCGGCACGGCTGGTGCGAGCAGTGCCGCAGCCAGGTGGCCTTGTAGGCGCAGATGAAGGAGTCCAGGTACTCCTGGCGCTCCTGCGACGGTTCGGGGAACGCCTGCTTCCCGTTCTCCCATTCGCTGCCGTCGCGGGACGCCACCCGGCGTTGTTCGGCGAACAGCATCGACAGCGCGTTGCGCCCGATCGTCTGCGGGGCGTCGGGCTCCAGCAGCGGCGACAGCCACTCCCCCGCGGCGGCGTTGCTGTGCACGACCTGCCACCACGGGCCCGTCACGTACGCCGGCACCGACAGCGAGTCGATGAATCCCCCGAGGTCGCCGAGCTGCTCGGGCGCCTCGCTGAGGCAGTCGACGACCGGCCGGCCGCGGTCGGCGGCCTCGGCGAGCGGGGCGATCTCCTCGTCGATGAGCGCGAAGCCGGCGATGATGCGCTGCAGCGCGTGGTCCCGGAGCGGCCGCGTGTGCTCGTAGTGCCGGTACGTCGCCACGCCGGTGACCTTCGCGGCCTCTTCCTGCGTGTAGCCGCGGTGGCGGCGCAGCCAGCGCAGCGCGTACGCCGACGCGGGCAGTCGGGAGGAGGGCTCGGCGGTGCCTCGGCGGTCACTCGACATGGTGCTGTGGTCGCTCCCCCATAGGCGGCCCGGCGCGGGCAGGCACTGATCATAGATCGCCGCGGTGCAGGTCGTAACCGTTCAAATAATGGACGTTGCCGGGTAGTCGACCGCCCGGTCACTATTGCGCCCGAGGCCCGCCAGCCTCACCACGAAGGCGAGGGCATCGGCCGAGGCAACGGCACGCCCTTCGCCGTTCGGGCCACGCGGCCCGAGTCACCCCCTGGGCGTGCGCGGCCCGCATTCTCGATCCCCTCCGAGGACGAAGGCCGCGCCGCTCGGGTACGGCTGTTCCCGGGCCGGGGCGCGACCGGGTCAGAGCTTGCGCGCCACCAGCCCGTAGCAGCCGATCTCGGACGGGTCCGGGAGGTCGGCGCCGTCCTCCGCCCGCCAGTGGGAGACCAGCTCCACGCCCGGCTCCAGCGGCTCCCAGCCGTCGGGCAGGAGCGCGGCGAGTTCGGTGCGGCTGCGGACCTGCATCGGGATGCCCGACTTGCGGTACACGGTCACGCCGCCGCCGGTGGTGACCGGGTCGAAGTCTCCGGTGAGGTGCGACAGGACGAGGTGGCTGCCGGCGGGGAGGCGGTCGGTCAGGCGCTGGAGGACGTCGGCGGGTTTGTCGTCGTCCGGGAAGAAGTGCAGGACCGCGAGCATCAGGACGGCGAGCGGCTGGTCGAGGTCGAGCGTCTCGCTCAGCGCGGAGTGGGCGAGGATCGCCTCGGGGTCGCGGGCGTCGGCGTCGATGTACGCGGTGGCACCGTCCGCGTGGCTGCTCAGCAGCGCGCGGGCGTGGGCGAGGACGATCGGGTCGTTGTCGACGTAGACCACCCGGGACTCCGGTGCGACGGCCTGTGCGGCGTCGTGGGTGTTGCGGCCCTCGATCGGGATGCCGGTGCCGATGTCGAGGAACTGCCGTACGCCGGTGCGCGCGAGGTGGTCGACCGCGCGCAGGAGGAACGCGCGGTTGGCGCGGGCGGCGATGCTCGCGTGCGGGACGGCGGCGAGCGTCTGCTCGGCGGCCTCCCGGTCGGGCGCGAAGTTGGTCTTGCCGCCCAGCAGGTAGTCGTAGATGCGCGCGGAGTGCGGCTTGCTGGTGTCGATCACCGGGGGATTCCAGTCCGCGATGAGGGCTTCCTGTCCCGCCGATCGCTCGAATGCGGACTCCATGAGCTCACGCCCCCGTCTCGTGCCACGCCGGAACACCCCTGGTGCGGCGAACTCTTGATCAGATCATGCGATCAGCATGCTAGCGCTCGTGCCGATCCGATTCAGCAACGCCCCAACCGTCTCGGTCAGGCCTGCCGCGAGGCGAGTGTGACGACCGTGACGTCGGACGGCGCGCCCACCCGGACCGGCGGGCCCCACGCGCCGGCGCCGCGGGTGACGTACAGCTGCGTGTCGCCGTAGCGCTCCAGCCCCGCCACGGTCGGATTGTCGAGCGCCGCAACGTAGTTGCCGGGCCACAGCTGGCCGCCGTGCGAGTGCCCGGACAGCTGGAGGTCGACACCGAACTTCACCGAGTCGTGGATCGCGACCGGCTGGTGGGCGAGCAGCACGGAGGCGCGCGTGCGGTCGCGGTCGCCGAGCGCCCTGCGGAAGTCGGGGCCGTGGTGCTCGGATTCGCCCTGGTAGTCGTTGACGCCGGCCAGGTCGAAACCCGGCATCTCGACGCGGGCGTTCTCCAGCGGGTGGATCCCGAGGCCGCGCACGTAGTCGACCCACTGCTGCGCGCCCGAGTAGTACTCGTGGTTGCCGGTGACGAAGAACGCGCCATGACGGGCGGTCAGTTCGCGCAGCGGGGCGGCGGCCGGGCCGAGGTCGTCGACGTCGCCGTCGACCAGGTCGCCGACGATGGTGATCAGGTCGGGGTTCGTGCTGTTGACGGCGTCGACGACGCGCTGCGCGTGGCCGCGGCCGAGGATCGGGCCCAGGTGGATGTCGCTCACGACGGCGATGCGGAATCCGTGGGCGGAGCGCGGGAGTTTGGCCAGCGGGACGGTCACGTGCTTGACGGACGGGCCGCGCAGCACGCCGTACATGCCGTAGCCGACCGTGGACGCGGCGGCCGCCGCCGCGCCGACCGCGACGGTGCGGGCGATGAACAGGCGCCGGGAGGAGTCCACGACCGGCGCGGTGTCGGCCCGTTCCCCGGCCGGCCCCTCCTCCTCGACGGGCTCACCCGTCCCGGCCGCGACCGGCACCGGCGCGGGCGCGGGTGCGGGTGCCGGTTCGGTACGCCGGACCCGCAGCACCCGCTTGAGCAGCGGCCGGACGAACTCGCCCACGACCAACGCCATCACCAGGTACAGCAGGAACGCCATCCACAGGTAGCCCGGCCAGGCCAGCACCTGCTGGAGCAGGAACGGCGCGCTGAGCCGCGTCGAGGCCATCGCGCCGACGCTCATCAGCGGGAAGGCGACCACGGCCACCGTCCCGGCACGCCGCGGCCATCCGCCCGCCCGCGTGGTGTCCCGCACCATCCGCCGCCACACATACCAGTGGACGCCGCCGGCCGCCGCGAGCACCGCGACCAACCCCAACACGGCCAAAGCCCACACGCAGACCACTCCGTCCCCGAACCCGGCGACCACGGACCCGGCCGACCGCACGCCACATTACGTTGCGGTGTGAGAACGCCCCGCGGGGGACGCGTGGAGGTTCCGTGGACGCGGCGTCCCGGCTAAACGCCGGGCTGACCAGCCGGATCGGCCTGCTGCGCCGATGACGGCCCGCCAGACCGTGCCGGCACCTTCCGAGAGCAGCCCGACACCGTCCGGACCGTCGTCACGACCTCGATCCTGCGGTCGCCGATCCCCGTGGAACCACGCTGATCGGCGGAGCTTCCACGATCCGCGCTCCTGTCCTCGGTCGTTGCCCGGTGCGTGTCAGACCCGATCGCGCGCAAGTGGGGTGCGGTGCTGCGCGGAACGAGAGGCGCTGACGTCGGCCCGCCGGCGGACGGCGACGGCGTGGCGGACCAGCGCGACGCCCGCCAGTGCCGCGACCAGGCCGCAGACCGCGGTCCAGCCCACGCCGACGTACAGCCGCACGCCGACCCACGAGCCCGCGCTGCCGCCGAGGAACGAGCAGGTCATGTAGGCGGTGTTGAGGCGTGCGCGGGCGTCCGGGCGCAGGGCCAGGACGCGGGTCTGGTTGGCCACCTGGCCGGACTGCATGGCGACGTCGAGCAGCAGGATGCCGACGACGAGGGCGGCGAGGCCGACCGGGCCGCCGACCGCGCCGACGGCGAGGACGGCCGCCGCGGCGACGACGCCGAGGAGGCAGACCAGGTTGACGCGGTCGGCGCCGCGGCGGTCGACGAGGCGGCCCGCGAGCGGGGTGGCGAACATGCTGGCCGCGCCGACGAGCGCGATCACGCCGACGGCGTACGCGCCGAGGCCGTACGTCGTTCCGGTCACCAGCAGCGCGAGGCACGTCCACGCGGCGCTGAACCCGGCGAACACCGCGGCCTGGTACAGGCACGAGCGGCGCAGCTCGGGCTCGGCGCGGAACAGGCGCAGGGGCGCGGCGAGCAGCGACCGGTAGCCGGGCGCCTCAAGGGCGTTCGACGGGCCGGTGCGCGGCAGCGTCGCGGCCAGGACCGCGGCGAGGGCGAGCATGAGCGTCCCGGCCACCGCGTACGGAACGCGCCAGCCGGCCCACTCCCCCAGCGTCCCGCCGAAGGTGCGGGCGAGCAGGATCCCGCCGATGAGTCCGCTGAGCAGCGTGCCGGTGACGGCGCCGCGCCGCTCCGGCGCGACCATCCCGGCCGCGGCGGGGATGACCACCTGCGGCACGACCGCGAGCGCGCCGATGACCGCGCTCGCGGCGATGAGCAGGCCGACGCCCGGTGCGGCGCTCGCGGTGAACAGCCCGAGGCCGCACAGCACGCCGAGCAGCACGACGAGCCGCCGCGCCGGCACCCGGTCGGCGAGCGGGACCAGCAGGAACAGTCCCGCGGTGTAGCCGAGTTGGGCGGCGGTGACGACCGCCGCGGCGGTGCCCTGAGACGCCCCGAGGTCGTCGGCGACGAGCGGGCTGACGGCCTGCGGGAAGTAGACGTTCGCGACACCGATCCCGCAGGCGGCGGCCAGCACCAGGGTCTGGCGGCGCGTCAACTCCGGTGCCGGTGACGGGCTTTCCTTCATGTATCCCCCATTCGACAGCCAGCCGCATGGGTAACCGGTAATACGGTTACGGCGTCGGACGCCGGATAACCTAACATGGGGTTATGGCGGAGGCGAGCGGCGGCGAACGCGCATGGGTCTGGTACGGCGGTCAGCCGAGCGTCGACTTCGTGAACACGCGGCGCCGACGGCACGCCGAACCGGTCGAGTACCTGACCGAACCCGCCGACCTGGCGGCCTGGTTCGCGGCGGCCGACCTCGCCCCCGCACGTAGCGGCCGCGCGCGCCGCGCCGCCGGACCCGACGACGCGCTGTTCGCCCGTGCCCTCGACCTGCGCGAGGCCGTCGACAGCGGCATCCGCGCCGCGGTCGACGGCACCGCGATCCCCGACACGGCACTGGACACGCTCAACGCGTGGTTGGCCGACACCCCGTCGCCCCGCCTGCACCGCGACGGGCCGGACGTCGTCCTGCGCGGCCCGGCCGACACCGACCCCGCGCTGCACGCCCTCCACGCCCTGGCCGCCGACGCCGCGCAGCTCCTCGGCTCCCCCGACCGCGCCCGCCTACGCGTGTGCCCGGGCCCCAACTGCGGCGGCCGGTTCGTCGACCGGTCCCCCTCCGGTCGGCGCCGCTGGTGCTCGATGGCCGTCTGTGGCAACCGCGCGAAGGCGGCCAAGCACCGCGAGACGGCCAGGGACTGACGACGCCCGTGAAGGCGGCCGGCTACCGCTCGTCGAGCTTCGCCAGGACGATTCCGCCGATGATGAGCAGGCCGCCGACCGTCTGGAACGCGCCCGGCACCTGGTCGATCAGCAGCCACGCGAACACGACGCTGGCGACGACCTCCAGCAGGCCCACGAACGACGCCACCCGCGAGCCGAGCATGCGGCTCGCCGCGGTGCCGGCCGCGTAGGCCAGCGCGGCGGTGACCAGCCCCAGCACGAGGACCGGCAGCCACCACGGCACGGTTCCCACCGCGTACTCGGCCGACCGCGCGGACACGTGCATCGGCAGCAGGCCGACGGCCGCGAGCACGCCCAGCAGGAGCGTCCCGACCCCGAGCCCGACACCGGCCAGGGCGATGGGCGGCAGCCCGGTGTCGGTGTCCGCCGCGACGAGGAAGTAGCCGGTCGCCCCGATCATCGCCGCGAACGCCCATGCCACGCCCGACCAGGCCATGTCCGCGCCGGACAGCAGGTCGAGCGCGAGGACCAGGCCGAGCGCCGCGAGTCCCGCGCCGGCCAGCGTGAGCGGCCGCGGCCGATGGCCGTGGCGCATCCACAGCCACACGACCACCGCGGCCGGGGAGGTGTATTCGATGAGCAGCGCCGGGGCGACGTCCATGTCGGCGACGGCGGAGAAGTAGCAGAACTGCGCACCGGCCACGCCGAGCAGTCCGTACACGAGCACCGTGCGGGCCTGCGCGCGCAGTTGCCGCCACCGGCCGCGCAACGCCGCGACCGCGAACGGCGCGAGGGCGAGCGTGCCTATGCCGGTGCGCACGATCACGATCGCGCCCGGGCTCCACCCGGTCTCCAGCAGCCCGCGGGCCAGCGACCCGGACATGCCGAACGCCATCGCCGACACGACCGCGAGGAGCAGGCCGCCGCGCAGGCCGGCCCGGTGGCCGCCACGGGTGTCCGCACCGCCCGAACCGCCGGTGGCGACGGAGGCTTGCGAACCCCCTGCGGCGACCGGCACCGGCGGCACGTCATGGGCAATATGCGTCATAGACCATGACGCTATCCGCGCACGATGTAATATGTCAAAATGCTTTTTGCACATGACGTGGAGAGTTCGCTGCTCGCTGCCGTGGCCCTCGTCAACAGCGGCGAGGCACCGGACACCCTGACCACGGTCGAGGACGTCGACGCCTGGTACGCCGAGCACCGCTACACCGGCCGCCGCGACGCCGACGCCGCCGAACTCGCCGAGCTCCGAGCGCTGCGGCCCGTCCTGCGCGAGCTCCTCACCGCCGACCGCGACCACACCGCCGCACTCGTCAACACCGTGCTCGCGGACGCCCGCGCGCTCCCCCAGCTCGTCCGCCACGACGACCAGGACTGGCACCTGCACGCCGTCCCGAACGACGCGCCGCTCGTCGTCCGGGTCGCCGTCGAGACCGCGATGGCCATGAGCGACCTCGTCCGCGTCGACGAGCTCTCCCGCCTGTCCGTCTGCGCCGACAGCGGCTGCGAGGGCGTCGTGCTCGACCTCACCCGCAACCGCTCCCGCCGCTACTGCGGCACCACCTGCGCCAACCGCAACGCCGTCGCCGCCTACCGCGCCCGACGCGCCAAGCCCGCTACACGCTGACGCGCGGCAGCACCTTGTCGAGCCGCTTCGGCAGCCACCAGTTCCAGCGCCCCATCAGGACCATCGAGGCCGGGACCAGCACCAGCCGCACCAGCGTCGCGTCGATGACCACGCTGGCGGCGAGGCCGATCGCGAGCATCTTCACCACGACCGTCGGCGACGCCGCGAAGGCGAGGAAGACCGCGGTCATGATGAGCGCCGCGCTGCCGATCACGCGTCCCGTCCGGGCGAGTCCGACGCCGACCGCGCGGGTGTTGTCGCCGGTCTCGTGCCACGCCTCGGCGATGCGGGACAGCAGGAACACCTCGTAGTCCATGGACAGTCCGAAGACGATCGCGAACATCATCATCGGCACGTAGGACTCGACGGGCACGGCCTGGTCGATGCCGAGCAGGCTCCGGCCCCAGCCCCACTGGAACACGGCGACGACGACCCCGTACGCGGCGCCGGTCGCGAAGAGGTTCAGCAGCACCGCCTTGACCGGGATGAGCAGGCTGCGGAACACCAGCATCAGCAGCACGAACGCCGCGACCAGCACGACGCCGATGATGATCGGCAGCCGCTGGGTGATGATGTCCCGGAAGTCGAGCTGCCCCGCCGTGCTGCCCGCGACGTAGCCGTGTGCGCCGGTGCCGGCGAGCGCGTGCGGCAGGGTGTCACGGGTCAGCGTGTGCACCAGTGTTCCTGTCGCGGCGTCCGCCGGTCGGGTGCTCGGCGTGACGGTGGCGACCAGGAGCCGCCCGTCGGGGCTGGGGTGCACGGCCTTGCGCGGGACGACACCGGGGGTCGCGCGCAGCGCCTCGTCGACGGCCGCCCCGATGCGCTCGGCGGGCACGCGCGCGCCCTGCAGGTCGACGACCACCGTGAGCGGCACGTTCGCGCCGGGGCCGAAGCCGGGTCCACGGCCGTCGGCGACCAGGTCGTACGCGGTGCGGCTGTGCGAGCCGACCGGGTCGGACCCGCCGTCCACGTGCCCGAGCCGCATGTCCAGCAGCGGCGCGGACAGCAGCACCAGGACCGCGAGCCCCGCGACCAGGAACCGCCACGGGTGCCGGGCGACCACGCCCGCGTAGCGGATCCAGCGGTCGCGGTCCCCGGTCGTCTCCGCGACGGGCTTGCGCACCGCGAACTTGTCGATGCGGCGGCCGCACAGGCCGAGCGCGGCGGGAACGAGCGTCAGCGCGGCGGCCGCGGCGACGGCGACCGTGAAGGTCGCGGCCAGGCCGAGCTTGCCGATGAAGGAGACGCCGCACGCGTACAGGCTGAGCAGCGCGAGCGCGACCGTCACCGCCGCGACCAGCACCGCGCGTCCGCTCGACGAGGCGGTTCGGCCCGCGGCGTCGACGGGGTCGTAGCCGTCGGCGATGTCCTGCCGGAAGCGTGTGGCGAGGAACAGCGCGTAGTCGACGCCGACGCCGAGCCCGATCATGATCGCGAGGGTCGGTGCGGACGTGCCGAAGGTGACCACGCCCGCGACGATCCCGACGACCGACATGCCGACCCCGACCGCGACGGCCGCCGTGAGCAGCGGCAGCACGGCCGCCAAGACGCTGCCGAAGGCGAGCAGCAGCACGATCAACGCCGCGGCGAGGCCGATCAGTTCGCTGCGGCCGTCCTTGGCGGCGGCGCGGGTGATCTGGTCGAAGTCGCCGCCGTACGCCACCTTCAGGCCCGCGGCGCGGGCGGGTCCGGTGGCCGCGTCGAGCCCGTGGACGTAGTCCGGGCCGAGGGTCTTGGGCCGGACGTCGAGGATGACGGACGCGTAGGCGACGCCGCCGTCCTCGCTGGTGGCCAGGGCGGTGACGTCGGTGACGTGCGGCAGTCCGCGCAGCCCGGTGAGGGACGCGGCCACGGCGTCCTGCCGGTCCGCGACCCGCCCGCCCTCGACATGGAAGACGACCCGCCCGGTGTTGCCGCCCGCGCCCGGGGCCGAGCGCTTGAGCAGCTGCATGCCGGTGTCGGACTGCGTCCCCGGCAGGCTGACGTCGTTGCTGTACGACGCGTCGACGGCGTGCCGGGCGACGAGCACCCCGGCCAGCGCGAGCAGCCAGACCAGCAGGACGACGAGCGGCCGGCGTGCGCACGCGGCCCCGAGCCGCGCGAGGCGTCCGGCGGCGTGCTGGTCGGGCCCGGCCTCGCGGCCGGTGTTCTGGTCCGCGTCGGCGGATATGGCAGCCATGGCGGGATGTTAGAGGCTGAGCAGCCCGTGCGGCGCAGGGGTCCGAACGAGGACGCGGGCGACGGCGCTGAGGCCGCCGCCCGCGTCCGACGGGGCCTACCAGATCTCGTCGACGTACTTGTCGGTGCCGACGTGCGTGCGGACGAACGGGGCCGCGAGCCGGACGTCGGCCAGACCCGCCGCCTCCAACGCGTCGGTGTACGCCCGCAGCGCCGGCAGGGCCTCCGTCACGTCGCCGCGGCAGAAGAACAGCTGCACGAGCCTCTCCGGCCCGCCGGGGGCACTGCCCAGCGGCATGGGCTGCTTCTTGCGCACCTCGTCCTCGCCGGGGGACGGGGCCCACGCCGAGGCGATCTCCAGCGTGGAGTCCTTGAGCAGCGCGGGCAGGTGGTCCCGGGTCAGCTCGCCGTCCAGGTCGGCCGCGGTCCGGCCGTCGCGCGCGTCGAGCCACAGCGCGACGATGCCGTCGTAGCAGGCGTCCAGCGCGACGTCGACCGGCACCGGGTCCTCGTCGCGGTACGACGCCCCGACGTGGTCGAACAGCACCGTGTGCACATGCGTCCGCTCGGCGAAGCCGCGCCCGGCGCCGTACAGCGCGGCGACCTGGGGGCGCGCCCAGTCGTCGAAGTGCTCCTTGTGGCGGCCCTTTTCGACCCAGTAGATGGCCACATAGCTGCCGGCGTCGGCCGGCTCCGCGACCGGCTCGCCGCCGTCGGGCACGCCGCCGCCCCACCGCAGGTCCTTGAGCGCGCGCGTGGCGACCCACCGACTCCCGGCGTACAGGTGCGGGCCGACGAGGCAGCCCCCGTAGTAGTGGTCGCGCTCGTACCAGCGGTTGTAGGCGCGTTCGAAGCCGCGGTGCGGGTCGACGAGGGTCAGCAGCATGCTGCCGACCTTGACGGGGTAGTCGTCGACCCCGCCCACTTCGAGCGGCTGGTAGCTCATTGCGCGCCTCCCGGCTGGTCCGTCCTCCACGACGCTGTCGCGCCGCGCCCCCGACCAGCCGAAAGCTAAACTGACACCCCGTCACTTTCAAGACGCGGCGGCCCTCCGCGCGACGCTCAGGCCAGCGGCTCCGCGACGAGTTCGACCACCTGCGCCGGACCCGCGCGGAACGCCGGACTGGCGGCGTCGGCCGCGACCATGTGCGGCGTGGCGTCGTGCGCGGCCAGGGCCTCGCGGGACGCCCAGTGCTCGACCAGGACGAACCGGTCGGGATCACCCGCGACCTGGTGCATGTCGTACTGGAGGCACCCCTCCTCAGCCCGGACGACCGGGGCGAGGCGGTGGTACGCGTCCACCTGCTCGCGGCCGCGGCCGGGCCGGGTGGTGATGCTGATGACGAGGCGTATGGATTCGGACATGCGGCGGAGCGTAGAAGATCACGATCTTGGTCGGCACGGCATTTTCGGATCCTGGAACGGCCGAGGGGCGGCCCCGCCCGACATCGTCGAGGGGACCGCCCCGGTGGAGGTCAGCGCTGCTCGTGCGGAGCGCTTTCCGCAGTGTCGCTGCGCTGGCCCGGGACCTGGCCGTCGTCCAGCGGGTCTGTGTCCGTCACCGCGGCGCGGCGGTGGCGGCGTTCGAGCCAGTACGCCAGAAGCAGCAGCGCCAGCGCGAGGGCCCACACGGCATACGGCCCCGCGTCGGACAGGAGCCAGAAGACCAGGGCGCCGGTCGACGCGGTGTCGGCGAGGTCCTTCTCCGAGGCCTTGGTCGTCGACAGCTTGGCGTCCGCGACGGGGAACAGTTCGACCTTCGGTTCGCCGGGCAGCACCGCTGTCACGCTCTTGTGCGAGTCGAGCGCGATCGTCACGCCCGTCTCGGAGTCGATGTACGCGGTCATGTCGGTCAGGGACGTGTACGCGAGCGGCACGACGTCCGGCTGACTCCCCAGCGGCGCCTGCGGGTTCAGCGCGGCGAGCGCGGTCTTCGGCATCGCCGGCGGCAGGGCGCCCTTCATCGTCGGGTCCTGCAGCGGCCCCGCGGCCGTGATCCGGAAGACGTACACCTCGCGGCCCTGCCGGTGCGTGGTCCCGGTGTACGCGGCGGTGCCCGTCGTCTGCGTCTCGGCGTCCCAGAACGGGTAGTCGTGCGCCTTCGGGCTGAGCGGGAAGCCCGCGCTGAGGCCGCGGTGGGGCTCGGCGTTGACGCCCTTCGGCGTCGCCTTCTCCATGAGGTCCCGGCGGTCGACGGCGTACTGGTGCTCGCTGATCGAGACGAGCGCCCGCTGCTGCCCGTACAGGTCGGTGTGGTCGTTGAGGACGATCGTCGAGCCGGACGTCTTGACCGCCTTCACCGTGCGGTCGGCGGTCACCGGGAGGTCGCGGGTGACGGCGTGCGCCAGGTCGCCCTTCTGCACGGCCGCCGGGTCGAGCGCGGTCAGCGTCCCCTGGAAGTGCATGGTGCCTTTGGCGTCGTCGGGCATCTGGTGCAGTTCCGGGTACACGGCGAACTTGCTGACCGCGCCGGTCGCCACCAGCAGTACGGATACCGATCCGAGGATCCACGAAGCGCGTCTCATTGCGCCCTCCCCAAGAGCCGCGTGCAGTGCGACGACGACACCAGAGGTGGCGCGGCCACGTATGCGAAAAGACGGTTCAGCTACCGGAAACGATGGTTCGTGGTATCGCGCCCAGCGGGAAAGGGCAGCGGCCGTAATTCGCCTGAACGAGTGACACGCCGTCTCGCCGATCACGTCGCGGCGCCACGAAAACCCAAGTCCCCGCGAGGAAAAGGCCTACTCCCGGACACGGGTGGCGCTGTGAGATCGGGCGAGCGCCCGCTGTGGGCGGCATCCGGACAGAGAGGGTCTCCCCTTGTCGCGCAAACGGACCGCTATGTGGGGGATGGCCGCTGCCATCCCCTTGCTCGCGGGCACGCTCCTGGCGCCGGCTCCGGCGCAGGCCGCGCCGCCCGCCGGCACCTTCTCGGTGAGTGTTTCCGCGCCAGTGACGTTCAGCCACCCGACCGACACCCCGGCCGTTCCCTACGTGGACAAGGACGGCACGTTCTACTACCAGCAGTCCGCCGCGCTGTACGGCGCTTCCCAGGGCAGGTTCTGGGACTTCTACACCGGCACCGACTTCGACACGGCGACCCGGTCGAGCGTGATCAGCAACGCCGTCAACCCGGCAGACTCCCGCGACCGCAACAACGACACCACCTGGCGGTGCAACACCAGCCCGACCGGTGTCGAGGCGAGCTTCGCTCCCGCCGGCTCGGGCTACTCGCAGAACAACTTCTGCGACCTCTCCGGCCTGTGGGTCGACCCGGACACCGGGGACTGGTACGGCCTGGTGCACAACGAGTTCACCCCTCAGCCCTTCGGTGACGGGCTGCACTACGACGCGATCGACTACGCGGTGTCCACCGACCAGGGCCGCACCTGGACCATCCGCGACCACGCCATCACCTCCCCGTACTCCACCCGCCGGGATGACACGGCCGCCTTCCCGAACCAGACGTACTACTACGGCGACGGCGACCAGCGGCTGTTCGTCGACACCGCCTCCGGATACTTCTACGTCTTCTACGGCTCCCGGGTGGTCGACAAGGGTTCCGGCTGGAAGGCCTTCCACGAGCACGTGGCGCGCGCACCGATCTCCGCCAAGATGGCGCCGGGGTCGTGGCAGAAGTGGTACGACGGCGCCTGGTCGCAGCCCGGTGTGGGTGGGCGGGAGAGCAACATGGTGCCCGTCGGCGCGTCCGGCGGCACCGGGTACACCCCCGTGTCCGGCGAGTACAGCCCGGCCTCCACAGGGACCGCCGACCAGCAGATCGCGGCCGGGAAGATGCCGCCGACCTCGCCGCTGTTCGTCATGGACATCACGTACAACGCCTACCTGGGCCTGTACATCGGCGAGCCGCAGGCCGTCGACCAGAGCGGCAACGCCCCTCAGCAGTACTACGCCACCGACAACCTCGCGACCCAGAAGTGGTTCCCCATCGGCGACAGCGGCAGCTACCACACCGCCTCCTGGTACCGCTGGTTCCTCGACGGCGCCAACCGCACGAGCTCGGCGATCGTCGGCAAGACGTTCCGCACGTACTGTTCCTTCGGCTGCTCCCACGGGGCCTCCGGCGAGTACGTCAACGTGACCGTGAACGCCTCCACGCCGGCGGCGGCACCCTTCGACCTGACGAAGTCGTACACGATCGCGAACGGAGCGGGCCGGGTACTCGCCCGCGCGGGCACGGCGGGTTCGGCGACCACCTCGGTGCCGGCCGCGACCGGGTCGGGCCTGGAGAGCTGGGTCTTCACCGCGAACGGCGACGGCTCGTACCGCATCACCGGCGCCGGCGGCGGCCTGGCCCTCGGCGTGGACTCCACGGCGACGGCGGGCCGGGCCTGGGGCGCCAAGCCGACCGTCACGGCGCTCGGGTCCGGCGGGCCGACCGTCGGGCAGCAGTGGTTCGTCCTTGAGAACACGACCGCCGGCGGTGCCAAGACCGGCACGTTCCGCATCGTCAACCGGTACAGCGGGCTGGTGCTCGGCCTGTCGTCGGCGGCCGGCCGCTCCGCCGAGACCACGGCCGCCCGCGCCTGGACCGACGCCGGCAGCGGCGGAGTCGGCGGCGGCCGGACCGCCGACGAGCAGACCCTGACGCTCACTCCAGTCGGCAGCGTCCCCGACCCGACGCCCCGGCTCGACGGCACCCACACCGTCTCGCTCTCCGGCAAGGCCCTGGACGACCCCGACTGGTCGAAGACCAACGGCACCCAGCTCGACACCTGGGCCGCGAACGGGGGCGCCAACCAGAACTGGGTCTTCACCCGACAGCCCGACGGTTCCTACACCATCGTCAACGCCCACTCCACCTTGTGCGCGGACGACGACGGCGGCTCGACCGCACCCGGCGCCAAGGTGATCCAGTGGCCCTGCACCGGCGGCTCCAACCAGCGCTGGACGGTCGCCAGACTCGCCAACGGCGCCTACACCGTCACCAACGTCAGGAGCGGACTGCTGATGACCACCTCCTCCACCGCGAACGGAGGCTTGGTGACCCAGCAACCCGACACCGGATCACCGCTCCAGCAGTGGACGATCGGCTGACGGTCGGATCACCCGGAGGCCAGGCCTTTGAGCAGTGCGGTGAAGGTCGCGGTGGGGGTGTAGTCCTCGGGCACGCCGTCGACCATGACGACGTCGCCGGTGACGTGCCGCGACCGCAGCGGGGCGATCTCACGACGGGCAGGTGAGTCCCACCACGCGCGGGCCTCGTCGATGCCGGGAAAGCCGAGTATCACGACGTCTCCGGCCGGGCCGTCTTCCTTCACCTCGTGCTCCGTGAAGTCGACGAGGCGGCGGCCTCCGTACGGTTCCATCGTGCCGGGGAGCCGCTCGATGTACTCGGCGACGTCCGGGTGCGAGGCCGCGGCCCGCAGGTCGTCGACGACGTAGGCCGGCATGGCTTTGGTCCTTTCGTCAGCCGTCACGCTGTCCCGACGGCGGTGGGCCTGCGGCCGCGGTGGTTCCGCGGTGGTCCGCGTGTCTTCGCCGACCACGAAGCTACACGCGGACCGGAGCCTCGGACGCGGTCATGCGTCGGTGATGCTTCAGGCCGGGCGTCTACCGTGGACCGCACACGAGGTCGTGAACGGGGGCGGGGTGGACCGGGACAACGCACCGGCGGACGGCGGCCCCGCAGGAGGGCTGACCGAGGATCAGCAGCCGCCGCCGTCGGTGCTGTTGGCGCCGCGGCGCGCCACCCTCGCCGCGTACTACTCCCCGTACCTGCCCGACGGCGGCCGGGAGCTCGCGGTGATCCCGGGGGCGATTCGAAGCGGACTGCCGCGGCCTCGGCACCGACTGGGACGTGGGCGAGTTGCGCGGCATCGCCGAACCCCTGGGCGGGACCCTGGACATCGTCGCGGACCCGGCCGGGCTGGCCGCCGACCTCGCGCAGGCCGTCGGTTCCTGGCTCGAGAAGGACATCGCCAACCTCTATCTGCGGGTGTGGACACCCCGGTCGGTGCGCGTCACCAGGCTCCACCAGGTGTCGCCCTTTCTGAGTGACGTCGGCGCGCCGTGGCCGGGCCCGAACCGCAACACCGTCGACTACCTGCTGGGCTCCCTGGGGGCGGAAGGGCGCCAGTTCGACCTGCGCCTCGCCCTGCCCTGCGAGGAGCCCGGCACCGAGATCCTCGGCGCCCGGCTGGGCCTTGTCCTGCGTGCCCCGGCAGGAGACGGCGCCGACTCCGACGACGTACACGCCCAATGCGACGTGCCGGTCGTCTGGCGCGACGGCGCGGAGTTGTAGGCCTACGCCGTATGGGTGAAAACCGCGTGGCTCACGTGTGAGGTCACCAATCCCCCGCCGCCGCAGTCGCGAACGTGTCGTCTGAACGCCCGCATCCGGCGGGTGGAACGGAAGGAGCCGCGGCGGTGGGCAAAGAGACCCTGGATACCCGGCTGCTGGCGCAGCTGGTCGAACAGTCGGAAGACCTGCACAGCGACGCCCAGCGCGTCACGCGGGCGTCGCTCGACGAGTTCGGCGCCTACCGTGCGGCGGTGACCCCCGACGACATCAAGGCGCTGCAGACCGCCGCGTCGATCGAGAACCTCGCGGTCGCCGCCTACACCGCCGCCATCGGCCTGCCCTTCATCCAGACCGGCAACCCGATCATCCTGGCGTTCGTCACGCGCACGGCGCAGCAGCACCAGGCGCACGCGCAGGCGTTCAACGCGGCGGCGGTCAAGGCGGGCGGCCAGGCGCAGACCGCGCCCGACCCCAAGTACGCGGCGGTCCTCCAGCAGGCGCAGCCGACCATCCAGGGGCCGGCGGACGTCGTCAAGCTCGGCGTCACCCTCGAGGACGTCGCCGCCCAGACGTACACGAAGTACGTCTCGACGGTCACCGACCCCGACCTGCGCCACCTGTTCGGCTCGGTCGCACCGGTCGAGGCGCAGCACCTCGCCGTGCTGCTGGCCATCCAGACGGTCCTGCAGAACGGCACGCCCGAGCTGATCGCGCTGCCGCCGGACCTGGCGAAGCTGCCCGCGGCGGCCGGCAACGCCGGGTTCCCCTACACGTTCATGCCCACCGAGAAGGCGTCCCCGATCGACGAAGGAGCCGTCAAGTGACCCGAGAGCGCGACTGGGAGCTGCCCGGCTCGGAGGCCGAACTGCGCTCCTTCACCCGGGCGATGGACGAGGCGCACCGCGCGTCGCTGCCCGCCATGCAGGCGGCGGCGGTCGACCTGGGCGAACGGCTGCGCGACGGCGGTACGGACGGCGCGGACGACGGGCCCGGCGGCCCCCGGATGGACCGCCGCCGGTTTCTGTTCGGCCTCGGAGCGGTCGGCGCGGCCGCGTTCGGACTCGCCGCGTGCAGCGACGACAAGAAGTCCGGCTACAAGGCGTCCCCCAGCGCGTCGCCGTCCCCGTCCGCCGCGGCCGCCGCACCCGCGACGGTCGGCCCGTACGCGGGCGACCTGGTGCTGGTGGCGCTCGCCGTCGCCCTGGAAAACCAGGCCGTCGGGGCCTACCAGGCCGCCGTCCAGGCCGCCTCGTCGGGCAAGCTGGGGACGGTGCCGCCGGCCGTGAACACGTTCGCGGCGACCGCGCTCGCGCAGCACAGCGACCACGCGAAGGTGTGGAACAAGGCGCTGACGGACGCCGGGAAGCCGGAGATCACCGGCGTGCCGCTCAAGAGCCAGGCTGCGGTCACGCAGGCGCTGGGGCAGGTGACGGACATCCCCGGCGTCGCGAGGCTGTCCCTGCAGTTGGAGAACCAGGCCGCGCAGACGTACCTGGTCGCCCAGTACACGGTCAAGGACGCGGCGGGGGTGGGCGTCGCGGCGTCCATCGCGCCGGTGGAGGCGATGCACGCGGCGATCCTGCACTACATGCTCGGCGAGTACCCGGCGCCGGACGACTTCCTGCCGGTCGACAAGGCGGCGCAGGTGACCGACCTGATGCTGCCGGCGGCGACGCCGTCCTGACCCCGTACCGACGCCGTACCGATGCCGCGAAGGGGCGGCGGGCCCGGAACGTGTCCGGGGCCGCCGCCCCTCGGCGTACGGGTCAGGCCTGGCCGGTCTCGAAACGGCTGATCCGGCCGCCCTCCACGGTGAACTTCCACGAGGTGCGCATGCTGCCCCACGTGTCGTTGCGGTACTCGACCATGAGCTCGCGCCCGTCGTCGGACTCCTCGACGACGTCCATGTGGCCGCGCGTCGTGAAGATCTCGCGGTCGGTCCAGTCCGTCACGTCGCGGTCGCTGCCGTCGTCCGACATCGTCGCGTCGGGGGTCAGGACCGCTGTGAACGCGGCCTTGTCGTGCGCGTTGACGGCCGTGACGAACTGGCGGACGACGGGGTCGCTGAGCTGCTTGGTGGGCATCATCAGGGTCGTGCTCCTCGTGCTCGGTCCGGGGCCGGTGGCCGGCGGATCCGGCCTGCCCGGTCGCACCCAGTCGAGCACGCGGCGGCGCGGCGGGCCCTGTGATGCTGCGCGGAACGGGTGAACACGGACCCGGGCGCCCGCCGGGGACTCAGAGCATCCGGTACATGATGTGCAGCCCGACGTAGCCGTGCTCGGGGTGCCGGAAGCCCTCGGGCAGCGTGCCGACGATCTCGAACCCGAGCGCCTTCCACAGGGCCACGGCACGGGTGTTCGTCTCGACGACGGCGTTGAACTGCATGGCCCGGTAGCCCTCGGTGCGCGCCCAGTCGAGCACATACGCGCCGAGCGCCCGGCCGGTCCCGCGGCCCTGCCGCTCGGGGTCGACCATGAAGCTGGCGCTGGCGATGTGCGACGCGCCGCCCATGTGGTTCGGGTTCATCTTGGCCGTGCCCAGCACCGCCCCGTCGTCGTCGACCGCGACGACGGTGTGCCCGGGCGCGTCGAGCATCCACATCGCCCGCGCGGTCGCCTCGTCGGTGTCCGGCCAGTAGGTGTACGTCTCCCCCGCCCGGATGATGCCGCGCATGAACGACCACATCGCGGGCCAGTCCTCGGCGGTCGCCGTCCTGATCTTCATCCGGCACAGCCTGCCGGGCGGCCGCACGGCGCGCCAACGGTTATCGGCGCACGTCCGCCCGCCCGGCCGACGCGGTCAGGTCTGCTGGTACTCGATGCCGGCGAGCCCGCACGCGGCGTGCAGGAAGAGGTAGTACGCGCCGTCGCCGTGCTCGTACAGGTCGGCGCTGCCGGCCATGCCGACGTAGTCCATCGCGTGGCCGCAGCCGGGGCACCAGGTGACGTGGGCGTCCTGGATCCAGTCGGGATCGCCGCCGAGCGCCGAGCCGCCCTCGTTCCACGGGTCGGCGGCGTACCGGTTCGGGTGCCGTTCGCCGAGCGCGAGGCGGAAGCCCGCGGGTTGTTCGGGCTCCTTGTCCTTCACCCATTCGGGGCGCACGGTGTGGTCGGACCAGCGCGCGCTGCCGTCCGTGCCGACCTCGGCATAGGTGGTGGTGTAGCAGGCGCACAGGAAGCACGTGGTGATGCGCAGCCGGCCGGACCAGCCCGTGTGCGCCAGTGCCTCTGCCACGCGCGGGTCGGCCGTGTCGACGTCCAGGGCGACCCACATGGGGCTGCGGCACCAGGGGCACGGCACGTCGGCGAGGGTCTCCATCTCGCCGTCGGGGACGAGGCGGTACGCGGTCGCGCCGTACAGCTCGCGCGGTGGGCCAGGGACGGCCGAGTGCTCCGCCGGGGCGCCGTCCCGGCCGAGGTCGTCGAACAGCCAGCCCGCCTCGAGCATGCACCGGTACACCATCGGCACCGTGACGCCGGGCGGCGGCGCGGTCGTCCACCGCCGGAACGCGGCCTCGACCTCCGCGCCGCGCGCGAACGCGAGGACGAGCAGGAGCGAGTACCACTCCTCCTCCTCGGTCGCGTCGAGCCGCGCGATGATCTCGGCCTTGCTGTCCGCGTCGAGCGACCGGAACAGCGTCGGCGGCCACAGGACGCCGCCTTCGAGGAGGCGGGGCAGGTAGAGCTCGAGCTCTCCGGGGTTCGTCTTGGCGAGCTCGACGAGCTGCTCGATGGCGTCTTCGTCTTCGTCGAGGGCCTGCTCGACCAGGGCTTCCGTCATCACGTCCGGGACCCTACCCGCCGTCAGGCGCTGCCGCTGAAAGGTGCGTTCGCGAACCGGCCCGATGCGGTCGGACCGGCGCTCAGGGAGTGCCGAACAGCCGCCACAGCGCCCGCTCCAGCCGGCCCTGCCAGGCGTCCGCGTCGCCGTGCACGTGCGGGTTCGCGGCCTGGAAGGCGAACCAGTCGACCGACCACCAGCGCACGTGCCCAGGGCCGAAGGAGTCGATGTCCGGGTCGATGTCGGGGTCGATGCCGTCGCGCAGCACGCGGCGCACCAGGTCGGCGCACGGCCCGGTGTCCGCCGACTCGGCGAGCAGGACGGCGTCGTAAAGGTCCTTGCCCTGCGCGCAGCCCGCGTCGCCGTACGCGTCGCTGTGCATCCACAGCAGCTTCCAGGCAAGGGACAGTTCGCGGGACGCGGTGCGGACGGCGACGGGAGGTCCGGCGTCCGCGCGCGGGACGCGCGTCCACACGGGCGGCTCGGGGAGGACCTCGTCGCGCGCGAAGTCGACCTGGACGGGCGTGCCTTCGACGCCGCCGTCCGACCACGGGATCAGCACGCGGACGCCGACCGAGCCCTCGTACGCGTACCCCCAGCTGGAGTCCGCGGTGACGTCCGCGCCGTGCAGCCGCAGCCCCGGGCGGACGTCCTCGTGTGCGGGCATCAGCGTCCGCAGCTCCTCGACGAGGGCGGGGCCGAACTCGTCGTCCGCGTACAGCCAGTCCGGCTCCTCGTCGGGGAGCACGATCCAGTCCAGGTCGCCGGGTTCGCGCGCCCGGTCGCCGACCCAGGCGGGCATGACCATGCTGCCGCGCAGCACGAGCGAGGCACTCCACGACGATCCGGCCAGCACGGCGAGCACATGGTCGAGGACGGCGCGGTGGGCATCGGATATCGGCACGCGCCGAACTGTAACGGCGCGCGGAGACAGCGCGGGCGGCCGGCCCGCGCACCGCCCAACCTTGCCTTCCCGGCATGCATCCATGCCATCTCCCCCATCCGCCGGAAAGCGCGTTCTCGCAGGTCGCGGCGAGTGTTACGGTGCGTCACCGCGCGGGCCGAACTCCCGTCGCGAGCACGCCTCCAGACGGCGTCGCGAGGTCGCGGCGCCCGGCAGAAGGGGTCGCATGTGAGCACGACCGAACGCGGCCCGGGCCCGGAGTCCGTCCGGCTCGGGGAGGTCCAGGAGACCCTGCTGGCGACGCTGTACGCACGTGCCGTGGAATCCCGCAAGAAACACGGCATCCTGAGCGACGCCAAGGCCGTCGAGATCGTCGAGCAGCTCGTCGCCGAAGGCGCCTACGACTTCCGCAAGTTCGAAGGCTCCGCGACGCTGCCGCTCGCGGTACTGCGCACCCTGATCCTCGACCAGTGGGTGCGGGACTTCCTCGACGAGCACCCCGACGGGACCGTGGTCGAGATCGGCGCGGGCCTGAGCTCGCGCTACGAACGCCTCGACAACGGGCGGGCGGCGTGGACCGACCTCGACCTGGCCGACGCGCTCGAACTGCGCCGCCGGTTCTACGCCGAGGGGCCGCGGCGGCGCATGGTCGCCGGATCGGTGCTGGAGACGTCGTGGCTCGCCGACGTCGCGACGGGCCCTGGACCGTACCTCTTCGTGCTCGAAGGCGTGCTCCTCTACTTCACCGAGGAACAGGTGCGCGGGGTGCTGGGAACGCTCGCGGACGCGTTCCCCGGCGCGCTGATCGCGTTCGACAGCGCATCGACGGGCGTCGTCGAGAACCAGGACCACAAGGCACTGAAGAAAGAACTGGCGGCGAGCTTCACGTGGGCGTGCGACGACCCGAAGTCGGTGGAGGCCTGGGGCGTCGGGCTGACCGTGGCCGACTCGCGGGGGCTGGTCGAACTGCCGAAGGCGGTGCTCGCGCGGATGGGGTTCATGCAGCGGCGCGGGATGGCCGTCGCACGGGCGATCTTCCGCAACAGCGCGGACGCGTACCGGGTGAGCCTGTGCCGCGCGGACGGCTCGCGTTGACGCCGGCGGCGTGGGCCGACACCGGCGAGGTGCTGCCGGGGCTCGACGAGGTCGCCGACCTGCACTACCTCGACCTGCCCGCCTCGGCGGCCGCCCCCGGCACCGCGCCGCTCCTGCTGCTGCACGGGTTCGCCGGGAGCGTCGCCGACTGGGACGCGGTGGCACCGGCACTGGCCGCCGACCGGCGGGTGGTCGCGTACGACCACCGCGGGCACGGCGGCAGCGGGAAGTCCGGCGACCGGTCCGCCTATACGTTCGACCTGCTGGACGCCGACCTGGAGTCGTTCGCCGCACGCGTACTGCCGGGGCCGGTCGACCTGGTCGGGCACTCGATGGGCGGCGTCGTGGCGCTGCGCTACGCGCTGGCCCACCCGGAGCGCGTGCGGTCGCTGGTGCTCGTGAGCACGGCGCCGAAGCCGGCCGCGGCGCCGTTCGTACGACTGCTGTTCAAGGCCCTCAACGTCGTGGTGGCGCGCAAGGGCCTCGACCCGCTGCTGCGGCTGGTCCAACGGCTGGTGAAGGTGCCCGACGGCGCCACCCCCGAGGAACGCGCCCGACTCGAACGCCAGGGCGCCGCACTGGCGGCGATGGACCCGGCCGCGTTCGTCGCACTGAGCCGGGGCATCCGCACCTACCCGTCGCTCCGCGGGCGGCTCGCCGACGTCACCTGCCCCGTACTCGTCCTCAACGGCGCCCGCGACACCGGACTACGCCGCTCCGCACGGACGTTCCTCCGCCGCATGCCCCACGCCGAACTCGCCGTCATCCGGGGCGCGGGCCACAACCCCCAGACCGAACGCGCGGACGCCTGGCTGGAGGCCGTACGGGAACACCTCACGCGCGACCCCACGAAACCCCCGACGGAACAGCCGACTTCGAGTCCGTGAGCCGGCCTCACCGAATCCGCCTGGCGGACGACGCCTGACGGCACCGGAAAACGGCGCGCTGCGACCCCGCGGGTCTGGGAGGCTCGCGGCCATGCAGCGCTTCCCCACGAACCCCGACAAGCTCCCCGACCCGGTCACGCTCGTCGACGACGAGGGCACGCACTGGCTCCTGCACCGCCGCCGCCTCGACATCCGCGCGGTCAAGCGCCTGATCAAGGACGTTGCCACACCGGTCGTATGGGGCACCGAGGGCGGCATCGACCCGCGTGCCACGGGCACTTCGGAGCGCACGGGCATGTGGGAGCTGGTCAAGGACGCGTACGCCGGGCCTGGAGGGGGCGGTTCGGGGCGATATCTCGCCCATGAATTCAGGACCGGCGCCGGGCTGCGGATGCTGTACGTGGAGGAACACTGCTGAACGAGGGCTGCCTGTTCGGTTGCGGCGGGGAAGTCCTCTGCCAGGCACCGTCCCTGGCCTGGTCCGCTGTCGGTGGCCTCCCGCCCCGCGCTGGCACCGCAGCCCAGGGGACCGTGCATGGCCGACGGTTCCACGCCGCAGCGACCGAGTCCCAACCAACACATGCCGGCTGGCTCGCAAGCCAGAGACGCACCCCGCGACGGAGTGGGCCGAACCCCCAGGCACACCCCCTATCCCACCCGGTTCAGGAAGATCGACGGGCCGTCGAAGGCATAGGTCGTGTCGACGCCTTGGCCCGCGGTGAAGTCCTTCGTCTCGTTGCCGGCCCAGTCGGCGATGGGCTTGCCGGCGTCCGACAGCGGCTTGTACGCCTTGCCGTCCCAGCCGAAGCGGTAGACCGTACCCGGCTTGTCGTAGAACGGCGTGTAGGGGCCGTCCTTGGCGGTCTGCTTGGTCATCTCGTTGCGGAAGAAGACGTTGTCGGGCCCGCTCGCCCCCGACCACTTGACGGCCTTCTGTCCGGCCGCCCACCAGATCGGGTACCAGGCGGCGTTGTCGGGGTCGGAGCCGCCCTCGTCGCCGCAGTTCGCGCGGCAGCTGTCCGGCCGGTGGCCCGCGGGGACGGCGACCTTGTTCAGTTCGAACAGGTTGTTGCGCTCCCAACCGCCGTGCAGGTTCAGGTCGGAGTCGAAGCTGTTGCCGATCACGACGTTGCCGGAGGCCGACCACTGGAACGTGAAGTGGCGCAGCCCGCGGGAGGTGTTGCCCGCGTACAGCGAGTCCCAGACGCGCGATCCGCGCAGGTAGCCGTTGCCGCCCTTGCCCTTGTTCCAGGCGCCTTCGAGCACGTTGTCGACGATCGACAGGTGCGCGGCCTCCTCGGTCACGATCGGGTGCGAGCCGGTCATGCGCAGGTCGACGCCCTTGACCCACGAGTCGGCGGCCCACTTGAACACGATGCCGTGCATCGCCGCGGCCGGGTCCATGTTCCCGTAGTTGTGCACGGCCTGGGCGGCGTCGAGCTTCGGCATGTCCTGCGTGATGAACACGGCCTCCACGCCGACGCCCAGCACCGGGTCGACCAGCGGGGCGACCTTCGAGTCGTAGGTCTTGTTCTGGATCGGCGCCGAGCCGTCCGAGACCGACGTGACCGGCACGTCGTACTCCAGCGGCTTGTCGAGCGTGATGGTGTGCGCGGCGGCGTCCACGGCGGTCACCGTGAAGATCTGCTGCCGCATGTGCTGGTTCTCCATGGCGCCGTCGTCCGGCTTGCCGTTCTTTCCGGTGGCGCCGGCGGGCGGTGCCGCGTTCATCGCCTCGTAGAACGCCCGGGAGTTGGCGGCGCGGACGTTGACCAGGGTGCCTGGTCTGACGCTGTCCAGCGGGGCGTCGTTGGCGAGCGGGACGACGGTGTCCCCCGTGCGCGCGGCGAACCCGGCGCCGCCGGGCTTCTCGCGCAGTTTCAGCCCGGCCTTCCAGTGGACGTTGACCGTTCCCTCGTACAGGTCCTTGCGGTTCGCGGGGGCGTCCGCGTACTGCTTGGCGTAGTCCGGGTGCACGGCACGCGACTGGACGCGGAGCAGACCGCGCCCGGGCCAGAGCCAGCCGCCGTTCGCGTCCTTGTAGTCGGTCTTGTCCTGGTCCCAGCGGGAGCCGTCCTTGGACAGGACGTCGTACAGCGTGTCCTTGTCGGGCCGGTAGACCATCCGCGTGCCGGTCGCGGGGTCGGAGCCCGCGCCGCGCAGCACGAGGTAGTCGGCGTCCAGGTGGACCTCGTGCGTGAAGTCCAGTTGCCCGGACGGCAGTTGGATCAGGCTCTCGCGGTCGTAACCGCCGGTCGGCGAGCACTCGGCCTTCACCCGGTCCACGGCGCGCTGGAGGCCGTCGGTGTCGTCCTTGCCGTCGTTCGGCGCGACCTGGAAGTCCTTGGCCAGGACGTCCGGCGTGATGCGGCACTTCGCGTCGGGCCGGATCTGGCCCTCACCGGGCAGCGGGGCGCCGGAGCGGAATCCGGCCTTCGACCAGTCGTACAGTCCCGGCAGCGGCGCGCGCCGGTTCGCGGCCGACACGTCGAGCCCTGTGAGGGCGGGCCCGGGGTCCTTGCCCGCGGGCGGGATCGGTTGGGGAGCGAACGGCTTCGCGGGCTTGCCGTCGCCCCCTCTCGCGCTGCCGTTGTCGTCGTCGCCGCCGTCTCTTCCGAAGAGCAGCCACCCGGCGACGATGCCGAGGGCGATCACGACAGCTATCAGGCCAAACCACTTTCCGCGTCCGCGCAGCACTCCGATTCCCCGTCCGTCGGCGGCGGTCCGTTCGCCCGGCCGAGCTTAGACCCGCAGGTCGCGCCCCGCAGGGACCGAATCCAACCGAACGGTCGGCTGGAAAGCGTGGTGTCCCCCGCTGCCGCTACCGTGGCGGGCTCCGGCGGCCGCAGGCGTGGTCGGGATGCGGACGGACGAACGGGAGCACGTGGTGCAGCAGGACACGGGGCGGGTCGAACGGCCCGACGAGGACACCTTCGAGATGCCGGACGCCTGGCGGAAGAAGGCCCAGCCGCGGCGCGGCGGTGTGGTGCGCAAGCCCGCGAAGCCGCTCAAGAACGCGGCGTCGCTGGTCGACGCGAAGCTGTTCTCCGGCCGGGAGCGGATCTCCCAGCTCCTGGACCACCCCCGCAGCCACCCGGACGTCGTCGCCGCCGCCCGCGCGCACCTGGACGGCGACGCGAACCCGCTGGGCGCGGCGGCGGTCGCGCAGATGGCGCCGATCCAGACCCACGTCCACCTGCCGTACGTCGACGTCTGGGTCGCCGAGCGCGGACTCGCCTTCGCCGCCTGCGCGGTCGTCGAGCTGTACGACACCCATGTCGGCTTCGAGTCCGGCACCGGGCGCGGCGACAGCATCTCCTGGCTCGACCGTGTCGAGGAGCCGCACCACGCCGTTCGGATGCACTCCGGCGTCACGCGCGACGACGCAAGCCGGGTTCGGGCGCTGCTGGCCGCGGCCGACCAGCAGACCTACGACGCGGTCGTCGGCGCTTTGGCCGCGCACCGCGGCACGCGACGCCGCCGCGTGGTGGCGTCATACCTGGTTCCCACCGAGCGTGACTGGCTCGAGGAGTGCCTCGAGGCCGCGGTCCCGGACGCCGGGGACGCCCGGTTCCGCCACATGCTCCTGTGCTCGCTCAGCGACCCCGTCCAGCTGTCCTTCGCCGACGGGGACGGGCGCTTCGGCTGGAACGGCGCGGAGCCGGACGTCATCGGGGCGCTCGCGGACGGCGTCGGCCCGGCCTTCGCCGGCCTGTTCGCGCACGAGCTGACGAGCCGGCACCTCGGCTCGCAGGCCCGCAAGCAGTACACCGGCATCCTCGCCGAACTCCCCACCGACGAGGCGTTCACGCTGCTCCTCGGGCAGATCGAGGACCGGCACGGGCAGGCCGGGCTGCAGACGGCCGCCCGGCGTTCGCCGGTGCGTGCCCTCCGGCTGCTCGCGCCCGCGGCTTCGGGCACCGGGAAGCCGGCGGCCATCGCGCGGCAGATGCTGACGGCGCATGTGGCGGCGTATCGCGCGCTGGTCGAGGACGTCCTGCCGGAACTCGACGCGTCCGTCGTTGCCGTGGTCGCGCCCGTGCTGGGGGCGACGCGCCGCGACCCCGCCGCCCCCGCCGACGCGCTGCCCACCGTGCTCGTCGACCCGCCGTGGCTGCGCGACCGTTCGCGCGTCGACCCGAAGGTGGTGACCGGGCTCGTGCCGCCCGCCGTCGAGCGGGTCGACTGGCGGGAGGGCGAACAGGCCCGCTGGGCCGAGCCGGTGCCGTGGCTCGACCAGATCAGGGCCGAGCCCGAGTGGGTCGACCTGCTGCGCGACGGCACACTGCCGCCGGACCGGGCGGTGGCGCTGTTCATGACCGGCCGACCCGAGGACTGGCTCGCCGACGTCGCCGCGTGGAAGCCCGCGCACCAGTGGGGACTGCGGCGCGCGTTCAAGCCGTTCGTCGCCCGCTTCGGGACGGCCGGGATCGCGCCCGTCCTGCGCCTGGCGGCCGCGCATCCGTCCGACTTCGACCACCTGATCGACCCCATGCTGAGCCTGGGCGCCGCGCGCCTCGCCGCCACGTGGCAGTTGCGCGGGCAGGTGTTGCAGCGCACCAGCGAGGCCTGGTTGAAGCGCCACGGCGCCGACGCGGCACGGCTGTTGGTTCCGGACGCGGTGGGCAGGCCGGGCACCCCGCGGCGGGCCGCCGAGCGCGCCCTGAGGCTGCTCGCGGCGCTGCACGGCGAGGAGACGGTCCGCTCCGCCGCCGCCGAGTACGGGCCGGAGGCCTCGGAGGCCATCGGCGACCTGTTCTCGTCCGATCCGCTCGTCGCCGCGCTCCCCGACACCGTGCCCGCACTGCCCGACTGGGCCGACCCCGCCGCACTCCCCCAGATCCGGCTGCGCGACGGCTCGGGCATGCTCCCGGACGAGGCGACCGCGCACGTGATGACGATGCTGGCGATCAGCCCGCCCGGCATGCCGTATCCCTGCCTGTATCCGGTCAAGGAGGCCTGCACACCGGACAGCCTGGCGGATTTCGGGTGGCAGCTGTTCGAGGCCTGGCGGCTGGCCGGCATGCCGAGCAAGGAGGCGTGGCCGCTGCCCGCGCTCGGGGTGCTCGGCGACGACGAGACGGTGCGCCGCCTCGACCCGGTCGTCCGGGCCTGGCCGGGCGAAGGCGGGCACGCGCGCGCCGTCGACGGGCTGGGCGTCCTCGCGGCGATCGGCAGCGACGTCGCCCTGATGCACCTTCACCGCATCGGGCAGCGCGTGAAGTTCAAGGCGCTGAAGGAGAGCGCCCAGGCCATGATCTCCGAGGTGGCGCGCGGGCTCGGGCTCTCCGACGAGCAGCTCGCCGACCGGCTCGTGCCGGACTTCGGGCTGGACGCGTCCGGTGGCACGGTCGTCGACTACGGCACGCGGACGTTCACGGTGCGCTTCGACGAACAGCTCAAGCCCTACGTCCTCGACGAGGACGGCAAGCGGCGGAAGGACCTGCCTGCGCCGGGCGCACGGGACGACGCCGAGCTGGCGCCCGCCGAACGCAAGCGCTACGCGGCCCTGAAGAAGGACGTCCGCACGGCCGCGGCCGACACACTCCTCCGTTTGGAAGGCGCGATGGTTTCGCAACGTGCCTGGAGTGTAAGGGAGTTCGAGACGCTGCTCGTCCAGCACCCGCTGGTGACACATGTCGCGAAGCGGCTGGTCTGGATCGCGGAGACGGACGACGCGACGGTGGGTTTCCGGGTCGCGGAGGACAACACGTACGCCGACCACGTCGACGATCCGGTGGAGCTGGCCGAGGGCGCGACGGTACGCGTCGCCCACCCGCTGCACCTCGGCGACCAACTCGGTTCGTGGTCCGAGCTGTTCGCCGACTACGACATCCTCCAGCCGTTCCCGCAACTCGGGCGCCCCTCCTACGCGTTGGCGGCCGACGAGGCGGACGGGCACGAGCTGAAGCGCTTCGCGGGCTTCACGGTGCCGACCGGCAAGGTGATGAGCCTGGAGCGGCGCGGCTGGGAACGCGGGGCGCCGCAGGACGCCGGCGCCCAGCTGTGGATCTCCCGCTACCTCGGCGCCGGCCGCTCGATCACGATCGCGCTCGACCCCGGGATCTCGATCGGGTACGTGGACGGCATCCCCGAGCAGACGCTCCGGCACGTGTCGGCGACGACGAACCCGGGCGACTACCGCATCCGCTACCGCCCCACCGACACCACGACGGTGGCGCTCCGCGACCTCGACCCGGTGCTGCTGAGCGAGGTCCTCCGGGACCTGGAGGAGCTGACCGCCGGCGCGACGCGCTGACCTGTCACCCGCGGTCGCTACCGTTTCGCCGCCGACCGGACAACCGGTCGGCGGCCTTCCACCAGGGACGGGGTAGTTGTGAGCGGTGCGGGAGATCTCGTGCGACCGGACGAGGACACGTTCGTGCTGCCGGAGGCATGGCGGCGCAGGGTGCACCCGCGGCGCGGGGGATCGCCGGTACCGGCGCCGTCGAGGGTCGTCGACAAGGCGGTGGGGGTGGACCTGGGTGGGCCGGACGACCCGGCTGCGGCGGCCCGGCTCGCCGTAGGAACGGATCTCGCCCACAGGGTCGTCGCCGACGCGTGGGTGGCACGCCACGGGTTGGTGTTCGCCGCGCAGGCGGCGGTGGAGCGGTTCAAGCGGAACGAGGACGCGCGCACGGCCCTCGACCGTATCCGGGCGCTGCTCGTCGCAGCCGACGACGAGGTGTATGCGGGGACGATCAAGGCACTGGCTCCGTTGCGGGAGGGCCGGAAACGTCGTCTCGCCGTCAGCTACCTGCTGCCGACCGAAACCCTGTGGGCGGCCGAATGCGCCGCGGAAGCACCCGTCCTGCATTGGAGCAACGCCGCACAGCGCAGCATGCTTCTGTGCTCTCTGAGCACCGCCGAACACTTCGAGCCGCTTCGCCACGACCACAGGCCGTACGGGTTCTGGACGCTCGACATCGTGGCGACGCTCTGCGACGGCGCCGGCGACAACTGGCTGTCGGTCATCGACAACGAACTCCAGGGCACGCGCTGGTACGACATCCGGGCCCTCAAGCTGTTCGCGACCGGAATGGCGGAACTGCCCACGGACGCGGCGTTCGAGATGCTGCTCACCCACATCGAGAAGCAGCACGTCGTCGCGTCCCTCCACGAAGCGGCACGCAACTTCCCGCGCCGAGCCCTGCGCCTGCTGGGCGCGGCGGCGCTGGGCACCGGAAAGCCGGCTGCGCTCGCACGCACGCTCCTGCAGGCCCATGTCGCGGCCCACCGCGACCTTGTGAGGAACGAACTCCCCTCGCTGGCAGCCGGGATCGCGGCCTTGGTGACGCCTGTGCTGAACACGGGGCAGCGGGGCCCCGAGGCACCCGCCGAGGCGCTGCCCGCAGCCCTGGTTTCGCCGCCCTGGACGCGGAACGTGAAGCGCGGGCCGGATTTCGCGCCGCTCGACCTCACGGCGCCGCCGCTCTGCCACCTGTCGTGGCTGCCCGGAGAGCGTGAGACGTGGGCCGCCGACACGCCCTGGTACGCACAACGGCCGCTCCCCGCCGACTGGCGCGACCGGCTTACTCGAGGAACCCTCGACGACAGCGAGAAGTACCGGGTGTTCGTCACCGAGCCGGCCGACGAGGTCGCCCACCTGGTCGCCAAATGGCGGCCGTCCATCTACATGCACGGGAATGAGGTCAAGTCGCTGCTCGGCCGCCTCGACCACGCCGCACTCCCCTTGCTGGTGCGTCTCGTCGGCACCGATCCGTACACCTACACGGACCTCCTCCATCCTGTCGTCACACTCGACGTCGCACGCAGCATGGCCCAGCGACTGACCCGAAAGTCCGTCGGCGACCGCGCTCCCGGCAAGGCCTGGCTCACCCGCCACGCGCCGGACGCAGCACGCCTGTTGGTCCCCGATGCCGTCGGCAAGGCGAAGGTCCTGGCACGCGCCGCGGGCCTCGCCCTCCGCTACCTCGCCGAGACCCAGGGCCCCGACCTCGTGACGTCCGCGGCCGGCGAGTACGGGCCCGCGGCGGTCGCCGCCGTCACGGCCCTGCTCGGCGCGGACCCGCTCCTCGTCGCGCTGCCCGGCAAACTACCCGCAATCCCGACCTGGGCCGCCCCCAGTGCTCTCGAGCAGGTGCAGCTCCGCGCCGGCGCGGGCGGCCTGCCCGACGAGGCCGTCCGGCACCTGCTGACCGTCCTCGCGATCTCCGAGCCCGACAGTCCTTATCCGCTGCTCGCCGATGTGCAGGCAGCGTGCACCCCGGAGAGCTTGGCCGCCTTCGCGTGGTCGCTGTTCGAGGCGTGGCGGCTGGCCGGCATGCCCGCGAAGGACAGTTGGGTGCTGACGGCCCTCGGCACGCTCGGCGACGACGACGTCGTCCGCAAGCTCGACCCGATCATCCGGGCGTGGCCGGGCGAGAACGCGCACAAGCGCGCGGTCGAGGGACTCTCGGTGCTCGCCGCGATCGGAACCGAGACCGCGCTCATGCACCTGCACGGCATATCCCAGCGGGTGAAGTTCACCGCCCTGAAGACCCGCGCTCAGGAGATGATCACCGAGGTCGCCGACGGGCTCGGTCTGACGGCCGACCAACTGGCCGACCGGCTCGTGCCGGACTTCGGGCTCGACGCGTCCGGCACGACGGTCGTCGACTACGGGCCGCGGAGATTCACGGTCGGCTTCGACGAGCAGCTCAAGCCGTACGTCGTCGACGAAGTCGGCAAACGGCGCAAGGATCTGCCCGCGCCGGGCGCGCGCGATGACGCGGAGCTGGCACCCGCCGAACGCAAGCGCTACGCGGCCCTGAAGAAGGACGTGCGCGGGGCCGCGGCAAGCGCGTTGCTCCGGCTCGAAACCGCGATGGTCACGCAACGGACCTGGAGTGTGCCGGAGTTCGAGACGCTGTTCGTCCGGCACCCACTGTTGACACACGTGGCGAAGCGGCTGGTCTGGCTCGCCGAAACCGGTGACGGGGTGGCGGCGTTCCGGATCGCCGAGGACGGCACGTACGCGGATCGCTCCGACGATGCGATGGAACCGCCGGAGGACGCAGCGGTACGCGTCGCCCACCCGCTGCACCTCGGCGACGAGCTCGGCGCGTGGGCGGAGGTGTTCGCCGACTACGAGATCCTCCAGCCGTTCGCGCAACTGGGACGTCCCTGCTACGCGGTGGACGCCCGCGTGGAGGATTTCGAGGGCTTCACGGTGCCCACCGGCCGAGTCCTGAGCCTCGAACGGCGCGGCTGGCAGCGCGGGGCGCCGCAGGACGCGGGCTTCCAGGGCTGGATAGACCGGTCCCTCGACGGTG
Source organism: Yinghuangia seranimata (assembly GCF_029953285.1). Lineage (GTDB taxonomy): Bacteria > Actinomycetota > Actinomycetes > Streptomycetales > Streptomycetaceae > Yinghuangia > Yinghuangia seranimata. Next base: position 97,187 of record NZ_JASAOI010000042.1, read on the forward strand.
GTTGCTCGGTCACGATCTCGCTGGATCCGGGGATCCGGGTCGGGGACGCAGGCGGGACCCAGACGCTGCGGCACGTCTCGTTGAGCGGCGGCGACGTTGATCCCGTGCTGTTCAGCGAGGTGCTGTCGGACCTGCACGAGTTGACCAGGGGCGCGACGCGCTGACGTGTCACCGACGGTCGCTACTGTTTCGCCGCCGGCCGGACAACCGGTCGGAAGCCTGCTGAGGAGTGGAGAGTCCGTGAGCGGCACCGGGGAGCTCGTGCGACCGGACGAGGACACGTTCGTGCTGCCGGAAGCGTGGCGGCGCAAGCTGCACCCTCGGCGCGGGGGATCGCCGGTCCCGGCTCCGACGAAGGTCGTCGACAAGGCGGTGGGGACGGACCTGGGTGGGCCGGACCTCACCACGGCAGTCGCCCGTGCCAACGGGTCGAGACTCCGTCGCGAGGTGGTCGCGGACGCATGGGTCGCCCGGCACGGCCTCGTCTTCGCAGTGCGGGCCGCTGTGGAGTTGTTCTCGCTGGACGAGCAGTCGTATCCCGCCCTCGACCGCCTGCGAGCCCTGCTCGTCGCGGCCGACGACGAGATTTACGCATCGGTGGTCGAGGCGCTGGCCCCGATGCGCGAAGGCGAGCGGCGACGCACCGCCGTCAGCTACCTCGTGCCGACCGAGACAGCGTGGGTGAACGAGTGCGTTGACGAGGCGCGCCAAACGTCGTTCATGGACGACACGTTGCGCAGCATGCTGTTGTGCTCGCTCGACCGGGCGAGCCAGGTTGAACCGCTGCGCGGCAAGAGCATCCTCTACGGCGGATGGCCGCTGGAGCTGGTCATGACCCTGTGCGAAAGCCTTGGTGACGCCTGGCTTCCGTTGATGCAAGAGCAGGTTGACTACACGCCGTACAACACGGGGCAGACCTGGCGAAACTGGATGACGGGCCTGCCCGAAGTACCCACCGACGCGGCCTTCCTCATGCTCCTCACTCACATCGAGCGCGCCGAAGCACAGCCCGCTCTGGTCGCCGCGGCCCGCAACTTCCCCCGCCGCGCCCTGCGCCTGCTGGGCGCGGCGTCGCTGGGCACCGGAAAGCCGGCCTCGCTCGCACGAACGCTCCTGCAGGCCCACGTCGCGGCCCACCGCGACGTCGCGGAGGCGGCGCTCCCTGAACTGCCTTCGGGCGTCGCGGCGCTCGTCGCGCCGGTGCTGGACACCGGCCGGCGCGGCCCCGAGGCGTCCGTGGCCGCGTTGCCGGAGGCCCTGGTCTCGCCGCCGTGGGCCCGTCCCGGCGCGGGGAAGCCCGCGTACACGCCGCTGAGCCTCACGCCACCGGCCCTGGCCTACCTCGCCTGGCAGCCCGGAGAACGCGAGGAGTGGGCGGCGATGCGGCGGCCGTACAGCATCGGCTATCGGTCGGAGCCCCGCTGGGACGACGTGGATTCGCTCGACGACGACCAGAAGTACGACCTGTTCGTTCGCGAGCCGGTCGAGAAGGTCGCGTACCACGTCGCCGCCTGGCGTCCGGGAGACGATTACCACCCGGCCGAGATGTTCCAGTGCATGGTCGGCCGCTTCGGGGACACGGCGATCCCGATGGCGCTCCACCTGATCCGCCGCAGCGCACGCTACGAACCGGTCTTGGCCCCCCTCGTCACCCTCGACGTCGCGCGCCGTATGGCACAGCGGCTGAGCGCGAAGACGGCCGACGTGCGGGCCTCCGGCAAGGCATGGCTCGACCGCCACGCCCACGATGCCGTGGCGCTGTTGATCCCCGACGCGGTCGGCAAACCGAACGCCGACGCGCACGCCGCAGGTAACGCTCTCCGATACCTCGCCGAATCGCAGGGCCCCGACCTCGTCAAGGCCGCTGCCGCCGAGTACGGGCCCGAGGCCGTCGACGCCATCGCGGCCGTGCTCGCCGCCGACCCGCTGGTGATCGCCCTCCCGGCCCGGATGCCCAAGCTTCCGTCCTGGGCCGCGCCTCACAGTCTCGCCCAGGTGCAGCTTCGCGACGGCGCGGGCGGGCTGCCCGAGGAGGCCGTCCGGCACCTGCTGACGACGCTTGCCGTCTCGGAGCCGGGGAATCCGTACCCGACGCTCGCCGAGATCCAGGAGGCGTGCACCCCCGACAGCCTCGCCGCTTTCGCCTGGTCGCTGTTCGAGGCCTGGCGGCTCTCCGGTATGCCCGCCAAGGAGAGTTGGGCGCTGACCGCCCTGGGCACGCTCGGCGACGACGAGGTCGTCCGCAGGCTCGACCCGATCATCCGCGCGTGGCCGGGCGAAGGCGCCCACAAGCGCGCGGTGGACGGGCTCTCGGTCCTCGCCGCGATCGGGACCGACATCGCGCTCATGCACCTGCACGGCATATCCCAGCGGGTGAAGTTCACCGCCCTCAAGGCCCGCGCCAAGGAGCTGATCGCCGAGGTCGCCGACGGGCTGGGTCTGACCGCCGACCAGCTCGCGGACCGACTCGTGCCCGACTTCGGGCTGGACGCGTCCGGCAGCACCACCGTCGACTACGGCACGCGCCGGTTCACCGTCGGTTTCGACGAGCAGCTCAAGCCGTACGTCCTCGACCAGGACGGCAAGCGCCGCAAGGACCTGCCCGCGCCCGGTGCCCGTGACGACGCCGAGCTCGCGCCCGCCGAACGCAAGCGCTACGCCACGCTGAAGAAGGACGTCCGCACCGCCGCGTCCGACACGATCCGCCGCCTCGAAGCCGCGATGGTCACCGGACGGACGTGGACCGCCGCGGAGTTCCGGGACCTGCTGGTCGGGCATCCGCTCGTCGGGCACCTGACGCGGCGGCTGGTCTGGCTGGCCGAGACGGACGGCGGCCCGGTGACCTTCCGTGTCGCGGAGGACCGCACGTACGCGGACGGCGCCGACGACGCGCTGACCGTCCCCGACACGGCGGCCGTCCGGATCCCCCACCCGCTCGAACTGGGCGACGGACTGGCGGTCTGGTCGGAGGTGTTCGCCGACTACGAGATCCTCCAGCCGTTCGCGCAGCTGGGCCGGCAGGTGTTCCGGCTGACCGACGAGGAGGCGGCCGCGGAGCGGCTGACCCGGTTCGAGGGCGTCGCCGTGCCGACGCGTGCTGTTCTCGGCCTCGTGCACCGCGGCTGGGAACGGGGACCGGCGCTGGACAACGGCGTCGAGCAGTGGATCGCCCGCCGGCTCACCGACGACCTGTACGTGGTCGGGACGTACGAACAGGGCATCTCGACAGGCTTCGTCGAGGAGTTCGACGGCGACCAGACCTTCGAGGGCGTGTGGGTGGCCACCCAGCCGGCCGAGTACTTCCGGGCCTGGGAGAAGCGCCGCCCCTCGGACCTGCCGCCCGTCGCCGCCAGTGAGATCATCGCGGACCTGACCTGGCTCACCAGCCAGGCCGGCCGCTGACCCGCCCGAGACCAGGACGGCATCCATGGACATCGTCACCACCACCGCGCCCGACGAGGAACTCCAGCGGCCGCCCGCCGAGATCCGGTACGCCGCCGAGCTGGCCGCGCTGCGCGAGGCCGACGACGCGCCGCGTCCGCCCGGCTGGTTCCTGAGCCCGCGCGCGGCGCGCAGGTTCATCGTCGGCGACCCGGCCGCGGGCGTCAGCCGCAAGTTCGTCGGCGACGCGTCGCTCGTCGACCGGGCGCTGGTCACGCTCGCCACCAACCGAGGGCTGATGCTGGTCGGCGAGCCGGGCACCGCGAAGTCGCTGCTGTCGGAGCTGATCGCGGCGGCGGTCAGCGGGGTGTCGACGCTGACCATCCAGGGCGGCGCCGCGACCACCGAGGACCAGATCAAGTACTCGTGGAACTACGCGCTGCTGGTGTCCGAAGGGCCGTCGCCGCGCTCGCTCGTGCCCGCGCCGATGCTGCGCGGTATGAGCGAGGGGCGGATCGTCCGGTTCGAGGAGATCACCCGGTGCCCGCTGGAGGTCCAGGACTCGTTGCTGTCGCTGCTGTCCGAGCGGGTCGTGGCCATCCCCGAACTGGGCGGCGAGGACGCCCGCGCGGGCATGGTGTTCGCGCGGCAGGGCTTCAACGTCATCGCGACGGCCAACACACGTGACCGCGGCGTCAACGAGATGAGCGCGGCGCTGAAGCGGCGGTTCAACTTCGAAACTGTGTTCCCGATCGCCGACGCGCGGATCGAGCTCGACCTGGTCGAGGCCGAGGCGACCGCGCTGCTGCGCCGCTCCGGCGTTGAGGCCGCACCGGACCGGGACGTCCTCGAGGTGCTGGTCACCACGTTCCGCGAACTGCGGGACGGCACCACCGCCGACGGGGCCGTGATGGACCGGCTGACGTCGGTCATGAGCACCGCCGAGGCGGTGTCGGTCGCGCACGCCGTCGGGCTGCGCGGGTGGTTCCAGCGCGGCGAACCCGGCAGCGCCGCCGACGTCGTCGCGTGCCTCGCCGGGACCGCGGCGAAGGACAGCCCCGAGGACCTGGCCCGGCTGCGCCGCTACCTCGAACAGCGGGTCGGACGGCGCAGCGGAGCGCAGTGGCGGGCCATGCACGCCGCCCGGCACCTGCTCGCCGGCGCGGAGGCCTGACCGGCCGTGCCCGCGACGTTCCTCGGGGTCCGGCACCACTCCCCCGCGTGTGCCCGGCTGGTCGCCCGCGCCATCGACGAGCTGCGGCCCGCGTACGTGCTCGTCGAGGGCCCGGCCGACATGAACGGCCGGCTCGACGAGCTGCTGCTCGGGCACGAGCTGCCGGTCGCCGTGTTCAGCCACTACCGGGACACGGAACGGGTGTTCAGCTCGTGGACGCCGTTGTGCGACTACTCGCCGGAGTGGGTCGCGCTGTATCGCGGGCGGCAGGCCGGGGCCGAGACCCTGTTCATCGACCTGCCGGCGTGGCATGCGGCGTTCACCGCCGAGAACCGGGCCAACCGCTACGCCGACGCGGAGGCACGCTACGCGGAGGCGATGGCACGGCTGTTCGACCGGTTCGAGGTCGGCGACTCCGACGCCCTGTGGGACCGGCTGTTCGAGGCCGCGCCGGACGACGGGCTCGCCGAGCGGCTCAACGCCTACTTCGCCCTCATGCGCGGCGACACCGAGGCCGAGGACGGGGACCGGGCCCGCGAGGAGTACATGGCGGCGTGGGTGCGCGAGGCGGTGTCCCGCGCCGGTGACCGGCATGTGCTGGTGGTGACGGGCGGGTTCCACCAGCCCGCATTGCGGGCGCTGGCCTCCGCATCGGCGACGAACAAGGGCTGGCCGGCCGTCCCGGAGCCCCCGGCGGACGCGATCGGCGGCAGCTTCCTCGTGCCGTACTCCTTCGCGAGGCTGGACTCGTTCACCGGCTACCAGTCCGGCATGCCGTCGCCGGCGTTCTACCAGGACGTCTGGGAACACGGCGCGGAGGAAGCCGGCAAGCGCCTGGCCCAAAGCGTGACGGCCCGCCTGCGAGGACGCGGCCAACCGGTGTCGACAGCCGACCTGATCGCCGCCCGCACGCTGACCGACGGCCTGGCCGCCCTGCGCGGCAACGCGACCCCGACCCGCACCGACGTCCTGGACGCCCTGGCCACGACCCTGATCAGCGATGCTCTAGACCAGCCCCTCCCCTGGACCCGACGAGGCCCCCTGCTCCCGGGCGCACACCCGGCCGTCGTAGAGATGGTCGCAACCGGAACAGGCGAACGGACGGGAAGCCTTCACCCGGACACCCCAGTGCCACCGCTGGTGGTGGACGTAGAGGAACGCCTCGCGACACTGGGGGTCGAGCTGACGGCGCCGGTGGAGCTGGACCTGGCGAAGGTGGACCCGTCCGGCGTCGGCGACACGCCAGGCGCGGCGCCGGAACTCACCACAGCGCTGCCCCTGAGGGCGGACGCTGCGGCCACATCGACACAGGAATCCGGCCGTCCGCCACTCGCCGAGGCGCAGACCGACGAGCCGGTGCCCTCCGACGGCGACGCCCCTAGTGCGCCCTCGGGAACGCCGGGAGTCGAAACTGCCGTCGGCGGTCTCCGAAGCGAGTCACTGGAGCCAGGCCAGGTCGGCGGAGAGCCGATAGAGACCGACACAGCGGACACCCGCCAAGGGGCCGGTTCGCCCGGCCAGCGGCCTCTCGCCACCACCGCGACGAACGTTCCCGTCGCCCGCGAACCCGCCCCGCCGACCCAAGCGGCACCCACCACGCGCGAGGGAACCCGCTCGTCGGCGCCGTCGGCGGAGCCCGGCCCTACGGTCGGTCTGGCCCTGCCCGCGCGTCCGCCCGAGTCAGCGGGTCACGGCACCGCCACCGCGTCCCCCGCCACCGACGCGACCTCGCCGTCACCGGGGCCCAGCCCCACGGCCGGTACGACCCCGCGCGCTGCGCAGCCCACACACCCGACCGAGTCCGCAGGCCACGGTGCCACCGCACCCCCTGCGCGGCCCGATGTCGCCGTCGGCGGCCTCGTTCCCAGCGAGGCGGACGGCGCTCGCATGCCGAACGCCGCCGGGGCCTTGGGTACTTCAGCCGGCCAGGCCGGCCATGCCGACGGAGAGCCGACAGAGCCCGGCGCTCAGGGGCTGCTCGTCGAGTCGGGCGGTTCGCCTGCCCACTCTCCGGACGCGGGCGACGTATCGCGGCGTTCTTCCGGGCCCCTGGCCGACAGCTCCACAGCGCCTTCGGTGGAACCTGCCTCCTCCAGCGGCTCGACGGCGCGGTCGCCCGGCGTCGAATCTGCCGCCAAGTCACTCTCCGCGTCGGACGGCTTCGTGTCCGCGGCCGTTCCCGCGCATGCACCCGCAGACCCGCGCGACACAGTCGCGATGCCCTCGACCACACCAACCTCCCCGGTCAAGCCCGGCTCACCTGCGTCGGGCCTCGTCTCCACGCCCGGACCGCTCGCCGCGTCGGGCGGCTCGCCCACCCTGTCGCCGAACACGCTTGTCCCGTCCGCGCCTTCCTCGTCGCTCCCCACCCCTCCTCCGTCCCTCGATCTCCTCCGCAGTCGGCTCCTTCACTCGCTCCGTGTCCTCGGCGTTCCCGGGCATCAGCGTGTCGAAGGCTCGGGGCTGGTCGTGCGTGAGCGTTGGGAGCCGTCCGGTACCGCTGGTCGGGAGGCGGCGCTCGTCGAGGCGGGGGCGTACGGTGCCGGGCTCGACGAGGCCGTGGCCGCGGTGCTCGACCGGCGGTGTCGTGAGGCCCGGGCCGAACCTCGGGAGCTGGCCGGGGTGTTGCTCGATGCCGTGCAGTGCGGCGTCGGTGCGACCGCTGAGCAGGTTGTCACCGCGCTGGCCGAGCAGGTCCGCAGAGTGCGGGACGTCGGAGCCCTCGGCGATGTGCTCGGGGTCGCGCTCGACCTGTGGCGTCACGACCGGATCTACCACGTCGCCGGCGACCCGATGCTCGCCGCCGTGATCGGGCGCTGCGTCGCGCGCGTGCTGTGGCTCGTCGACGGCGCGCACGGAGGGCGGGGCGTGGACGCCGCGCGGCTCGGCGCGTTGTGCGGGGTGCGGGACGCGCTGCGGCACGCCCCCGAGGTGCTGCCGGTGCGTCCCGACGCCGTGTTGGCCGCCGCGCAGCGCATCGCCGCCGACTCGCGCGCGCCTGCGGATCTGCGCGGTGCGATGACAGGTCTCGCCTGGGTGCTCGGCGATCCCGGCGACGTCCCGGCCGCGTTGCGCGCCGCGGCCGCGCCGGAGAGCCTCGGGGACTGGCTCGCCGGGCTGTTCGCGCTGGCGCGCCGCGAGGTCGCGGGTGCGGGCGACGACGGCGTCCTGCGGGCGTTGGACAGCCTCGTCGCGGCCTTTACGGACGACGACTTCCTCGTCGCGCTGCCCGCGCTGCGCCAGGCGTTCGCGTACTTCCCCCCGCGCGAGCGCGAGCGGATCGCCGAACGCCTGCTCGCCGCAAGGGCGTTGCGCGGCTCGGCGCGCGGCCTGCTGCGCCTGCCCGCGGATCCGCTGGTGCTGGCGCGGGCCGCCGCGTTGGAGGCCGATGTGGCGCGCGTACTGGACCGGCACGGACTACGGAGCGGGCAGTGACCAACCCCCAACCGACCCCTGACCCGGCGTTGGAGCGCTGGCGGCTGATCCTCGGCGCGCCGGCCGAGCGGCACACCTGCGGGCTGTCGGGCGAGGCGGCCGCGCGGGACGCCGCGTTGGAGTGGCTGTACGGGCGCGACCCGGACGCCGCCCGGCGCGGTGTCCGCGGCGGGCCGGGCACGTCCGGTGCCGCGCGGCCGAAGCCGCTGCACGGGGCCGAACGCCAGGGCGGCGACTGCCCGTCCGTCGTGAGCCCGGTCGACTGGCTCGACGACGTGCACGCGCTGTTCCCAAAGGAGACCATTGAGCGCCTCGAGCGGGACGCCGTCGAGCGGTACGGCATCGAGGAGATCGTCACCGACCCCGACGTCCTGGCCCGCGTCGAGCCGAACCCCGCCCTGCTGCGGGCCGTGCTTCGAACCAAGCACCTGATGAACCCCCAGGTGCTGGCGCTGGCGCGGCGGATCGTCGAGCAGGTGGTGCGCGACCTGCTCGCCCGCCTGCGGCCCGACGTACGCCGCGCCCTGACGGGCACCCGAACCCGTCGGCCGAGCCGGATCCCGCTCGCGCGCGACTTCGACTTCAAGGGCACGATCCGCGCCAACCTCGCGCACTACCAGCCCGCCGAGCGCCGCCTGTTGATCGAACGGCCGAAGTTCCACGCGCGGACGCAGCGGCACCTGTCGCAGTGGCAGCTGATCCTCGTCGTCGACCAGTCCGGGTCGATGGTCGGATCGGTGATCCACTCGGCGGTGACGGCGGCGTGCCTGTGGGGGCTGCCGGGGCTGCGCACGCACCTGCTGGCCTTCGACACGTCGGTGGTCGACCTGACGAGCGACGTGACGGACCCCGTCGAACTGCTGATGCGCGTACAGCTGGGCGGCGGAACGGACATCGCACGGGCGGTCGACTACGCGGCGAGCCTGGTCGACAACCCGAGGCGGACGATCGTCGCGGTGATCAGCGACTTCTACGAGGGCGGCGACCCGTACCGGCTCGTGCGCACCGTGCGCGAGTTGGTCGACCAGGGCACGACCGTCCTCGGCCTCGCCGCGCTGGACGAGGACGCGAACCCCGACTACGACCGCGAGTTGGCCCAACGGCTGGCGGACGTCGGCGCCCACGTAGGCGCAATGACCCCGGGCCGACTGGCGGAGTTCGTCGCAGAACGGATGGGCCGATGAACCGCCCGGACCTCCTGGCGCTGACCGCCGACACCCTGGCGGCCCTCACGAACCGAGGCCTGGTCAAACGCGCCGCCAAGGAGTTGGAGGCGGGCGCCGGGGCCGACGTCACACTGGCGGACGACGGCGCCGTGCGCGGCGTGTTCGCGGACGGCACGCGCACCGAACTACCGCCGGGCGGCGGTCTGGACACGGCGGTGTGCACGTGCGGCGCGACGGGCGTGTGCCGCCACGTCCTCGGCGTAGTGCTGGCCTACCAGCGGGCGAACGCCTCCAACGAGACCGGAAACCCGGCTGAGGCCTCGGCTGAGCGGATGGTGCCAACGACCCGCGAAGGCTCCGCTACGGCCGCGCGCGGACGCACGCCGGCGCCGACGTCCGCCACCGAGGCCGCCGCGTCCGAGGCCAGCCTCAAAACTCCGGTCCGGGACGCCGCACCATCTCACCCGGCCCTTGGCAGCGAGGCCGACACACCCGCGTCGGCGGCTCTACCCGACGGATCGGCACTCGCTGTGCCCGGTCGGTCCGCGCCCGCGACGCGCCGGGTAGGGACGAACTCCACAGCGTCCCCTGCCTCGTCGGCGTCTGGTACGGCGCAGGGGCAGCCCGCAGTGCCACGGCAAGCCACAGCATCGGAGCGGCCTGTGCCCACCGAGCGCGGTGCAGGCTCGGGCTCCGCCCTGCCGTCGGACCCGACCGACACCGCCGCCGCCACCACGCGGGCCGGCGTCGTCCCCGATCCCGCCACCCTTTCCACGCCCGCACACGCCTGGTCGCCCGGCGACGTCCCCGACACCGTCCTCGCCGAGCTCTTCGGCGCCCGCACCCTCACCGACGCTCGCCGCACCCTCACCCGCGGCTATCGCGCCACGGTGCACCGGCCCGCACCCGGCGATCCGCCTGAGACCTCCGTCGAACTGCCCACCTGTACCGTCCGGTTCCCCGTTCCCGGTGAGCTCGCCTATGCGCTGACCGACGCGTCGGCTCAGGCGCGGGCGGGGGTCATCGTGTTGGCCGTGTGGGCGTGTCGGGCCGCAGACGAGGCCCGGCCCGGTGAAGGCTCCGTGGCATTGGATGTCGGTGGGGCCACTCGGGTGCTCGATCTGGCACCGTTGGGGGCCGTGCTCGGGGAGGTCGACGCGTTGCTCGTCGACGGGCTCGCTCACGTGGGCCCGGTCGGGCTTGCGACGCTGCGTCGGCATCGGGACGCGCTCGCAGGGGCCGGGTTGCACTGGCCGGCGGACGCCGTGGGCGAACTCGTCGATCAGGCCGAGGCGTACGCGGAACGCGCGGCGCGGCATCGGCCGGAGCGGTGTGCGGATCTGGTCGCCGAACTGCACGCGCGGCGGCGGGCCTCGGCGGGCCCTGACATCTTGGGCGCGCGGGAGGCCGGCGAGACGGCGCTGCGCCGGGTGCGCCTGGTCTCGCTGGGGTGTCGGGTCGGTGACGGCGGCCGACCGGACGACGAGCGTTCGGTGGAAGTCTACTTCGCGCACCCGTCGGCGGGTGTCGTGCTGGTGTGGCGGCGGGCGTGGCCGAACCCGGCTGACCAGCCGCCGCCTGCGGGTCCGGACTTGGCGGCGCGTCGGGTTTTCGGTTCGACGCTCGGCGTGTCGGCCGCCGCGAACATCCTCACCGAACGCGCGGTCCGCACCGCGGGCCGGGTGGTCACGATCGGCGCGAGCCGGGTCGCGCCGACGAGCGTCACGCCGTTGAGCGGCCGGTCCTGGGCGGAGCTCCCTGAGCCTTTGCTGGTCCGGGACTTCACGGCCTGCCGGGATGCGCTCGCCGCGCGTCCGCCCGAGCCGGTGCGGCCGCGGGTGGCGGCGGACGCGGTGCGGGTCCTGGAGGTGTCCGCGGTCGGTGAGGTCTGGTACGACGCGGCCGCTCAGTGCGTCGAGGCCGAGCTCCACGACGCGCACGGAAACACAGCGCTGCTGTCCGCGCCGTACAACCCGTACGCGCCCGGCGGTTCGGACGCGTTGGAGGCCGCGCTGCGGGACGGGGACGTGCGCCGGGTCTCGGGCGAGGTCCGAAGGTCCGGCGGCAGGCTGGTCGTCGACCCGGTCGCGGTCGAGACGGCGCAAGGTGTGCTGGTGCCGGATCTGGCAGCGGGGGTTCCGCGTGCCGCGCCGACGGGTCCGCCGGTCCGCGCGAGCGACCCGTTGGGCGAGGCGATCGCGGAGGCACGCGCCGTGCTCGCCGAGGCGGCCCGCCAAGGCCTCCGCCACCTCGACGCGGCGGCGTTGCAGCGCGTGGACGAGGCGGCGGCAGGACTGGCGCGGATCGGCCTGGCGGGTTCGGCCGCGGCCCTGCGCGCGTTCGCCGCGGCGTGGCGGACGTCCGGTTACGCCGGCGCTGTTCAGCCCTGGGTCGACGCCCGGCTGCACCTGTGGGTCGCCGCGGAGCTGCACGACGCGGGGTGACCGGCCACCGCGTTCACAGCTCCCGTCGCATGCACACCCTCGGCCATCGGTCCAGGCCGTGCTCGGCCTCGGTCGCCCGGACCGCGCGCAGGCCGGGCGTCACCTCGTCGTCCGGCAACGCACGGAATCCGCATCGTGCGTAGTACGGGGCGTTCCACGGGACTTCGGTGAAGGTGGTCAGCGTCAGGGCGGGCGATCCGGCGCGCCGCGCCTCGTCCGCGACGTGGTCGATCAGCGCGCGCCCGATGCCGTGTCCGGCGTGGTCGGGGTGCACGGAGACCTGTTCGATGTGCCAGTTGCCGTCGACCAGATCGACGAGCAGGTAACCGACTGGCCGGTCATCGTCCACCGCCACCCACGAGCGGCCGTCGTGGGCATACCTCGCCAGGACGTCGGCGGGGAACGGCTCGTCGTCCGCGATGGCGTCCATACCGGTGCTGCGGAACAGTTCTCCCGCGGCGGTCTCGATGTCTTGGAGGACCGGGGAGTCGGCGGCGGTCGCCGGGCGGATGCGCATAGGCGATTGTCGCCCAGGCGCGGTGCGGGCCTGCGGTCAGCCCGAAACGGCCGGCGCGACCGGCGTGGCCGGCGCGGCCCTGTCGTCAGCCCGCGGCCGCCGGTGCGGGAGCCGCGGCGACGACCGCCGGTGCGGCCCGGACCCCGTCGGGCCGGACCGCGCCCAGGATCGGCATCGAGGTGAGCGGTGCCGTGGTGATGTGCCGTCCGGGGCGCGGCGCGTGGACGATCATTCCGGCACCCAGATACATGGCGATGTGGGTCGCCTCCGGGAAGTACACCACCAGGTCGCCCGGCCGCAGTTGGTCGAGCGGGACGCGCGGGAGTTCGGCCCACTGCTCCTGCGATGTGCGCGGGACCGCCACCTTGGCGTCCTCCCAGGCGCGTTGGGTCAGGCCGGAGCAGTCGTAGGAGTCGGGCCCGGTGGCACCCCATACGTACGGCAGGCCGATCTGCTGGATCGCGAACCGCACGGCGGCACGCGCGACAGGGTCCTGGTTCTGGACGGGCCCGCCGAGCAGTCCGGCGACGTCCATGCCGGTCAGGGCGCGGGTCGCCTCGGCCGCGGCGGCGCGCAGCGCGGCGGTGTCGCGGTCGGCGGCCGCCTGCTCCTCGGCGAGTTGCCGGGCCTGGCGGCGGGCCTCGTCGGTGATCTTGTCGAGCTCGTGCCGCCGCGTGGTGTAGGTCTTCTCGATGTCGGTCTGCGCGGCGGCGACGCGCTCGTAGATCGCACCCATGTGCAGTCCCGCGCCGCCACGCATGAGGACCTCGACGGTCGGCGAGAACCCGGCGGACCGGTAGCGGATGGCGGCCAGTTGCCCCATCTCGTCCTTCATGGACGCGATGCGGTCCTGTAAAACGGCCTGCTGTTCCTGGAGTCCAGTGAGCCGGGCGCGGCCGGCGTCGGCGGCGGCGCGGGTCTTGGTGGCGCGTTCGCCGGCCTCGTCGAGGGCCTTGGCGAGTTCGGCGACGCGCTTTCCCACGCGCAGGAGTTCGAGGTTGGGCGGGGGCGTCGGCAGCGCCCCGGTGGGGGTGGCGCCGACGGCGGGCAGGCCGTCGGCAGGTTGACCGGCCCCGGTGCCGGGTGACGGGGCGGTCGGTGTCGGTGCGCCCCAGGCCGGTGCCCCGCCGAGTGCGGGCGGTGCGGCGGCGGCGAGTACGGCGGCTGCGGCCAGTGCGGCGGCCCGGCGCGCTCGGCGGCCGGGCAGGTCGTGCGTTCGTCCCAGGGTGTGTCCCACGGTTCGTCCCACGGCGCCCACCAGATCACGGCGGCGCGCGTCGGCCGTCAGGCTGGGGGCGGCGCGCGGCGAGTCCGCCCGTTCGGCGCAGCCGGTGTGACCGGATCGGTCCGCCGTGGGACCCGATGCGGCCTGTCGCGGGCGGGCGCGCGCGGGCCAGCCTGGTGCCATGACCCGAGCACTGATCGTCATCGACGTCCAGGAGTCCTTCCGCGCGAGCCCGCTGTGGGAGACCATGTCCGACCCGAAGATCGCCGACCGCGTGAACCGCCTGGTGCGGCTGGCCCGCGGCGCGGGCGACCTGGTGGTGTGGGTGCTGCACACCGAGCCGGGCAGCGGCGACCCGTTCTTCGACCCGGCGTCGGGGCACGTGCGGCTGTTCCCTGAACTGGCCGCGGACGACGCCGACCCGGTCGTCCACAAGACCTCGCACAACGCGTTCACCACGACGAACCTCCAGCAGCTGCTCACGGCGCGCGGGGTGTCCGAGGTGACCGTGTGCGGCATCCGCACCGAGCAGTGCGTGGAGACGACCACTCGCGTGGCGAGCGACCTCGGCTACGGCGTGACCTTCGTGGTCGACGCGACCGCCACCAACCCGATCCCGCACCCGGAGGCACCCGCCGACCTCGGGCCGGCCGAGCTGCTCTCGGACCCGCGCACGCTGAGCGCCGAGGCCGTCATCGAGCGCACGGTCTACGCCCTGGCCGGCCGCTTCGCGACGATCGCCACAGTGGAAGGCCTGGAAGCCGCCGCGTCGGCCGAGGCATGATGACCGGATCGTGAACCGCGTCGTCTTCTACCTCTCCCCCGGGGTCCACCTGCTGGACGTGGCCGGGCCCGCGCAGGCGTTCTCCAGCGCCGCGTGGTTCGGCCACGCCTATGCGCTCACGTACGTCGCCGAGCAACCACTGGTGCCGACCGCGCAAGGGCTTCCCCTGGTCGCCGAGACGGACTGGCCCGAGCCGGGGCCCGACGATCTGCTGGTGGTCCCGGGGTGGGAGGCGCCGTCGCTCGCCGACGGGCCGAGTGTGAGTCAGGCGTGCCTGGCGTGGCTGGCGGCGCATCACGCGCGCGGCGGCACGGTCGCGAGCGTGTGCGCGGGCGCGGACGCGCTCGGGCGCGCCGGGCTGCTGGACGGGCGGCGCTGCACGACGCACCACGACCTCCAGGACGAGCTGGCGCGCCGCCACCCGAAGGCCACCGTGGTGCGCGACGTGCTGTTCACGACGGACGACCGGGTGGTGACGTCCGCGGGCATCGCGAGCGGCATAGACCTGGCGCTGCACCTGATAGCCACGCGGCACGGCCCCGCGACCGCCGCACAGGTCGCCCGCTCGATGGTCGTGTACGCCCGGCGCAACGGCCACGAGCCGCAGGCCAGCACCATGCTGCGCCACCGGTCGCACCTGGACGACGTCGTACACCGGGCCCAGGACCTGCTGGACGCCGGCTTCGACCGCACCCTGCCGCTGCCCGAGCTGGCCGCGAAGGTCGGCGTGAGCGAGCGGACGCTGACCCGCCTGTTCAGCCGCGCCACGGGCGGGCTGACGCCGCTGCGCTACCAGCAGTCGCTGCGCCTCGAACGCGCGGAGCACATGATCCACCACGGTTCGACCGTGGACGCCGCGGCGCGGGCGGTCGGGTTCGAGGACGCGCGCATGCTGAGGCGGCTGCGGGCCCGAACGGTCTGACCGGTCCGGAGCCCCGGAAGCCACCACCCCCTGCACCCCGGCGGTTGCTGACGTTCTGTCATGCCCCCCTGGTCAACATAGTCATCATAGCTATGATGGCCAGCGCAAGCGCGCGCTACGGAGGGGTCAGATATGGCACAGGCACCGCACCAGGCATCCGTCCCGGCCACCACCGCCGAACACGACGTCATCGTCGTCGGCGCGGGCTCGGCGGGCTGCGTCGTCGCCGCCCGCCTGTCCGAGCGAGCCGACCGGCGGGTGCTGCTGCTGGAGGCCGGGCCCGACCACGGGGCGGACCTGCCCGAACAGCTGCGGCATCTGTCGCGGCCGGTGGCCTGGCCGTACAACTGGGGCGACCACGTCCGCTCCGGTCCCAGCCGCACGCTGAACTACGCGCGCGGGCGCGGCGTCGGCGGCTCGTCGCAGACGAACGGCGCGGTGGCCCTGCGGCCCGAGCCGGCGGACTTCGCCGCGTGGCCGGAGGCCCTCGGGTGGAACGCGATGCTGCCGTACCTCAACCGCGTCGAGCACGACCTGGACTTCGGCGCGGAGGAGTACCACGGCGACCGCGGCCCGATCCCGGTCGTCCGGCACTCGGAGGCCGACTGGACGCCGCTGCAGGCCGGCTTCGTCACGGGCTGCGTCGGCGCGGGGCTGCCTTTCTGCCCCGACCACAGCCGGCCCGACTCCACCGGCGTCGGCGCGATCCCGATGAACCGGCGCGGCACCGAGCGGGTGTCCAACGCCTCCGCGTACCTCGGCCCGGCGCGCGGGCGCGCGAACCTCACCGTGCGCGGTGACGCGCATGTGCGCCGTCTGCTGATCGAGCGCGGGCGCGCGGTCGGGGTCGAACTGGCGGACGGCACGCGGCTGTACGCGGGGCACGTCGTGCTGTCGGCGGGCGTCGTGCAGAACCCGCTGCTGCTGTGGCGCTCGGGTGTCGGCCCGGCGGCGGGCGTCGCCGCGCTCGGCGTCACGCCGGTGCACGAGCTCGCGGCGGTCGGGGCGAACCTGACCGACCACATGGTGGTGTCGTTCCGCGCCCCGGTGACGCCCGCGTCGGTGCCGGACGGCGGCCCGGTGCTCCAGACCATCGCGCGGGCGACCGCTCCGGGCAGCGACCGCGTCCACGACCTCCAGCTCACCCCGATCGCGCGGCGCAACGCCGACGGGACGCGCGAGATCGAGATCAGCGTCGCACTGCAACTGCCCGACGGCGCGGGCTCGGTCGTGCCGGGCGGCCCCGCCCCGGAGGATCCCGCGGTCATCACCTGGCCGTTCGCCGACCTGCCCGGGAACGTGGCGCGGCTCGCGGACGGCTGGCGGCTCGCGGCGCGCGTGGTCGCCGAGTCCGGTCTCGCGCTCGACCCGGCGGCGGCGCGGGCCGCGGCCGAGGGCACGCCGGACGCGGAACTGCACGCCATGATCGCGGAGTCCCACTACGCCTTCTACCACGGCGTCGGCACGTGCCGGATGGGCGCGGACCCGGCGTCGAGCGTGGTCGACGAACGTCTGCGGGTCCACGGCCTCGCGGGCCTCAGCGTCGTCGACGCCTCGGCCGTGCCGACGGTGCCGCGGGCGAACACCCACCTGCTGGCGACGGCGCTGGGCGAACTCGGGGCGGAGCTGGTGGCCGCGGAGGCGTGACAGTGCACGCGCCCGTGGTTCAGGCTGGTCGGCGTCCGCACACGGGAGGTCCGGCATGGCGCGAGCGAACGATTTCCTGGACTGCTGCACCGCGGCGTCGGTCGAGAGGGTCCGGCTGTTCTCGTCCGGCAACCACGGCGTGGAGTCGCTCATGCGGTGCGCGTCCTGCGGGGCGTACTGGTTCTACCGCTTCCACGAATACCCGGACTTCGCGACCGGCGACGACGACCTGACCAGCTGGTGGTCGCCGCTGACGGCGGACGAGGGCGCGCTGCTGCACCACGCCGAGCGGTTCGAGGGCGTCGACCTGGGGTTCCTGCGGACGCGGAGGAGCTGGATCGACGACAACGGGGCCGTCGGCAAGGTCCCCGGCGCGCCCGACCACGGCTGGTGGTGACGCGCGCCCGACCGCGGTCGCCCTTGTTCCTTGCAGGCGCACATGCCATACATGCGGGGCCGGGATCGCCGCGTCGCGAAGTGAGGCCGCTGTGGGACGTCTTGTGCTGACCAACGCCACCGTGCTCGACGGGGTGAACGGCCCCGCGCCCGGGCACTCGGTGGTGGTCGACGGCGACCGGATCGCCGAGGTCCGCGCGGACGCGCCCGCGCCGGAGGACGGCGACCAGGTCGTCGACCTCGGCGGGCGCACGCTGATGCCCGGCATGTTCACGTGCCACTTCCACGCGACGTACCACGAACTGGGGTCGCGGCCGAACGTGCCGTACGGCAACGACTTCCCGCCCTCGTACCAGGCGCTCGTGGCGGCGAAGAACCTGCGGACCGCGCTGGAGTGCGGCTACACGGGCGTGGTCGGCGCGGGCGGTGCCAACGACGTCGAGCCGGGCGTCAAGCGCGCGATCGAGGACGGGCTGGTCCCGGGCCCGCGGTTCTGGCCGTCGGGGCGCGAGCTGTCCACGACGGGGCACGCGAACGACGCGGTGCCGTGGCACTGGGGCATGCAGGCGTCGGGCGCGGTGCGGCTGTGCGACGGCGCGGACGCGTTCCGGCTCGGGGTGCGCGAGGAGATCAAGCGCGGCGCCGAGGTCATCAAGCTGTTCGTGACCGGCGGACACGGGACGCTCGCCCCCAAGGACCGGATCGAGATGACCCGGGACGAGCTGGCGGCGGCGATCGAGACGGCGCATTCGCGGGGCGTCCTGATACGCGCCCACCTGGTGAACAAGCCGGCCATCATGATGGCGCTCGAACTGGGCATCGACATCGTCGACCACTGCGACGAGATGGACGACGAGGTGGTGGCGGCGCTCGTGGAGACGGGCGCCTTCGTCGTGCCGTCCCTGCACTTCCCCAAGCACTTCCTCGAACTGATGGGCGACGGCTTCGGGTTCGGGGCGGACGCGATCCGCGCCGACCTCGCGCACATGTACGAGGCGATCCCCAAGGCGCAGGCGGCCGGCGTGAAGTTCGTGCTGGGCGACGACTACGGCGCCATCGGCTTCGCCCACGGGCTCTACGGGCGCGAGCTCGCCCTCTACACCGAGCACGCGGGCGTGTCGCCGCTGGAGGTGATCGGCTGGGCGACCCGCAACGGCGCCGAACTGGCCCGCCGCGGCCACGACCTGGGCACGGTCGAAGCGGGCAAGCTCGCCGACCTGCTGGTCGTGGACGGCGATCCGGCGACGGACGTCTCGGTGCTGGTGGACAAGCGCCCGCTGACGGTCCTGCAGGGCGGCGAGGTCGTCGCCGGGGAACTGCCTGGCGGACGCTGAGGACGGGGGTTCACCCGTTTGCCCCATACTCATCGACCATGACGTCCCCTGCCTCTGCGCCTCCTGCGACGGCGCCTGCCCGCCACGGCGTCGCCGATCTGCGGGTCAGTCCGTTGGAACTGTTCTTCGACCTGGTCTTCGTCTTCACCATCACGCAGCTCACCGCGAGCCTCGCGCACCACCTCACCATGGGCGGGCTCGCGCGCGTCCTGGTCATGCTGGCGATCATCTGGTGGATGTACGACGCCTTCATATGGCTCAGCAACGCCATGCCGCCGTCGACGCACCCTAGGCGCGGCCTGCACCTGATGAGCATGGCGGCGTTCCTGGTGATCGCGATGACGATCCCGCACGCGTTCGACGGCGGCGGATGGGCGTTCGGTTGGGCGTACCTGGTGGTCGTGGTCGCCCACACGGGCATGTTCGCGACGGTCGGCGTCGAGCCGAGGGCCGTCACCCAGATGGGCGTCTTCAACATCCTCAGCGGCGGCCTGATCGTGGTCGGCGGCTACCTGGAGGGGTCGGTCCAGCTGGTGGTGTGGCTGGCGGCGTTCGCGCTGCAGTTCACGGTGCCGCGCGTGGTCGCGCTGCCGGCGTTCACGCTCAGCGCGGCGCACTTCGTCGAGCGGCACGGGCTGGTCGTCATCGTGGCGTTCGGCGAGTCGGTCATCTGCATCGGCGCGGGCGCGGGCGAAGCGCACCTGACGGTGAAGCTGCTGGCGGCCGCGCTGCTGAGCCTCGTGGTGTGCGTGGCCCTGTGGTGGGCGTACTTCGGCCACGACGACGAAGAGCGCGCGGTGCACTTCATGGCCGGCCTGGACGACGCCCGCCGCAACGTCCTCGCGGTACGGGTGTACAACTTCGGGCACTACTGCCTGCTGCTCGGCGTGCTGCTGCTGTCCACGGGCGCCAAGTCGGTCACCGCCCACCCGACGGAGTCCATAGGCATGGGCCCGGCGGTGGCGCTGGCCTCCGGCGTCGCACTGTTCCTCGTCGCGAACACGGCCGTCCGGCGGACGATCGGACTCGCCCCGCTCCTGCCCCGGCTGGTCACGGCCGCGGCGGTGCTGGCGCTCATCCCACTCGGAGCGCAGGTGAACGCGCTCGGCGAGGTCGGGGGGATCGCGCTGGTGCTGGCGTTGCTGGTGGCGTACGAGGAACACACGGCCCGCAAAGTGAAACAATCGGGGTGAATGGGATGCCCCCGAGGAGGTGCGCGGCGCGTGACCGACAGCCACGACAGCCCCATGCCTCCCGGGGGTACGGAACACCCCGACCGCGCGGAGCGCGCCGTCCAGGCGATCCCGTGGCTGATCATCGTCGCCGTCGTGGTCCTGTCCTTCGTGACCGGCCACAACGTGCACGTGGGACCGCTGATGGCCGTCGCGCCCGCGTTCGCGGGCATCACCGCGCGCTCGCCGCGCGGCCCCCTGGTGGTCGGCGCCGTGGCGATCGTGACCGGGTCGGTCCTGGCCGCCTTCCACACGCTCACCGTCGCCGAACCCCTGATCTCACTGACGTCGATCGCCCTGATCTCGCTCGCGGGCTTCTGGGCGGTCTCCATCCGCGAACGCCAGGACCGCACACTGGCCGACGTGCGGGGCGTCGCCGAGGTCGCCCAGGGGGTCGTGCTGCGGCCCGTGCCGCCCCGCATCGGGCCGCTCGACCTCGAGGTCCGCTACGCGGCGGCGGCCTCCCAAGCCCGCATCGGCGGTGACCTGTACGCGGTGGTGGAGTCGCCGTACGGCATGCGCGCCGTGCTCGGCGACGTCAGCGGCAAGGGCCTCGGCGCCGTCGACACCGCCGCGACCGTCGTGGGCGCCTTCCGCGAGGCCGCCTACGACGAGCCGAGCCTGCGCGACGTCGCCCGCCGCCTCGCCGTCGCCCTCGAACGCGCACCGGACCGCACGTCGGAGGAGTTCGTCACCGCCGTCCTGCTCTCCATCACCGACAACGGCGCCGCCCGCCTGATCAACCTCGGCCACCCCCCACCCCTGCTCCTCCGCGACGGCCACGCCACACTCCTGGACGCGCCCCAGCCCTCCCCACCCCTCGGCATCGTGCCGCCGGGCCTCCTCGAAATGCCGGTCCTCGACGTCCCCCTGCGCCCCGGGGACCGGCTCCTCCTCTACACCGACGGCACAACCGAAGCCCGCGACGAGGCAGGCGAGTTCTACCCACTCATCGACCGCGCCTGGGACGACCGCCCGAGACTGGGCGCAACCCTCGACCGCATCGGAGCCGAGGTCCGGGCCCACGCAGGCGAGGAACTGACAGACGACGCGGCGATGTTGCTGGTGAGGTACGCGCCGGACTAGGAGTGCTTTGTCAGGTGGGTTGGCAGGTTCGCGCCGTTGCGGCGCGCGGACCGGCGGGTCAAGGGCGGGATGTACCTGCGGGACCTGGTGCTGGACGGGCGGCGCAAGTCGATGTCGCCGATGGCCGAGTCGCTGGATGGGGGACCACCAACAGTTGCAGCAGTTCCTTGCGATGCCCGCGCCCGGCGCCACGGGCTGTCGCCACGCGCCCACCGGTCCGCGCCGTGCACCTGACGCAATACGGAAAAGGGCAACGCAATCCTCTCCGCCGTGTGCCGGTCAAGGACCGACGGATCCGGCGCTTGCCTGGGTCCAAGTGCCACCATGTGGCGTATGACGGGGTGGCGGCGGGTGTGCTTGTGGGTGTCCGCGGTCGTCGGCGCGGTGGCCGTGGTGGGGTTGGCCGTGTTGCCGGTGGTCGCGGGCTGGGATGCGGGAGCGGCTGCGGGCAGCGTGGTCGGGTCGATTGCGGGCATCGCGGGGGTGTGGGTGGCGGTGGTGGCGTTGCGCCGTCCCGTATCAACGCCTCCCTCGCCGACTCCGGTTCACGCGGACGGCGGGTCGGTCGCGGCGGGCGGCCGGGTCACGAACTCCCAGGCGCGGGACACCACTCCGGGCTCCGCGCCGCCGCCTGCTCCGGGGCCGGGGACTTCCGCCTCGAGTGGGTCCGTCGCCGCGGGTGGTGACGTCGATGGGTCGTCGGCGCGCCGGGGTTCGTGATGGGCCGACGCCAAGGGAAGCCAGCCGACAAGGCCGTTGGGAGCCTGCCTGCCGCGTCGGCGGGGGTGTCTGCGGTGGACGGGTCGATCGCCGCTGGTGGCAACGTAAACAATTCTGTGGCGGTCAGTGCCGGGTACGTGTTGCCGCCGGAGGCGTACGCGCCGATCCACGGCGATGCCGCGGACCGGTCGGTGTCGAACATCCCCACGGTCGGGGCGTTCGTCGGCCGCCAGGACGAACTGGACGCGCTGGACGCGGCGTTCGCCGAGTCCGGCGGGGTGGTGCTGCGGGCTGTTCACGGGATGGGCGGGGTGGGCAAGTCGGCGCTGGCAGCGCGCTGGGCGTCGGAACGCTCCGGCGCCACGGTGCGGTGGTGGATCACCGCCGACAGTCCTGCCGCGGTCGACGCCGGTCTCGCCGCCCTCGCGGTGGCGTTACAGCCGGGTCTGGGCGGGCTGCCCGCCGAATTGCAGACCGAACGAGCGCTCCAGTGGCTCGTCACCCAGCCCGGGTGGCTGTTGGTGCTGGACAACGTCGAGGACCCCGGCCATATCCGCCGCCCGCTCGACCGGGCCCCCGCAGGCCGGTTCCTGGTCACCACCCGCGGCGGAACCGGCTGGCGGAACCTGGCCGCGACGACGGTGCGGCTGGGGGTGTTCGAGCCCGGCGAGTCGGTCGAACTGTTCACCCGGGTCCTCACCCACGACCGGCCTCGCGACGCCACTGGCGCCGACCGGGTGTGCGAGGAACTGGGGCACCTGGCCCTGGCGGTGGAACAGGCCGCCGCGTTCTGCGCGGCCAGCGGCACCACCCCCGACGGCTTCCTGGCGATGTTCCACGACGCCCCCGCGGAGGTGATCGACGCGGCCGACGAAACCGACGCCGGTCTCGGCGCCCGGCGGACCGTCGCACGGATCTGGCGCCTGACCCTGGACCGCATCACCGCCGACACCCCGCTCGCCGCCGACGTGCTGCGTGTGCTCGCCTGGTACGCGCCCGACCACATACCCCGCGACCTGATCGACGACCTCGCCCCCGCGCATGCCCTCGCCCGGGCCCTCGCCCGCCTCACCGCCTACAACCTGGTCACCGACCACGGCGACGGCACCCTCGCCGTCCACCGCCTCGTCCAAACCATCGCCCGCACACCCGATCCCCACGACCCCCACCGCAACGCCGACGACATTCACCGCGCCCGCGACACCGCCACCACCAGTCTCGAAGCGGCCTTCCCCGGCGATTGCGAGCTGCCCGAACACTGGCCCCGCTACCGCATCCTGCTCCCCCACGCCGACGCCCTCACCCACGCCGCCGCCCCGGACACCGACACCACCGACACTGCCGACCTGCTTGATTGCACCGCTGAATACCGACTGGAACAAGGAGCGCTGGCCGCCGCCACCGCAGCCTTCGAACGCGCGCTGGCGGCACGGTACCGGCTGCTCGGCGCCGACCACCCCGACACGCTGATCTCCCGCAACAACGTCGCATATGCCTACGCTGCGGCCGGGGACCTGGGACGCGCGATCCCGCTGTCCGAACAGAACCTCGAGGACCGGACCCGGGTGCTCGGCGCCGACCACCGCCACACCCTGACCTCCCGCAAAGTCCTCGCCCACGCCTACGAGTTGGCCGGGGACCTGGGACGCGCGATCCCGCTATTCGAGCAGACCCTCGACGAATGCGTGCGGGTGTTCGGCAACGACGATCCCTACACCGTGACGTCCCGCAACAACCTCGCCCTTGCCTACGCTGAGGCTGGGGACCTGGCGCGGGCGGTGCCCCTGTATGAGCAGACCCTCGACGAATTCGTGCGGTTGCTCGGCAACGACCATCCCTACACGCTGATTTCCCGCAACAACCTCGCCAATGCCTACGCTGCGGACGGAGACCTGGAGCGGGCCGTTCCGCTGTTCGAGCAGACCCTCGCCGACCGGAGCCGGGTCCTCGGCGAGGACCACCCGCACACCCTGGCGTCCTGCAACGGCCTGGCCGGCGCCTACCAATCGGCCGGGGACCTCGGGCGCGCGGTCGCGCTGTATGAGCAGAACCTCGCCAACGTCCTGCGTGTGCTCGGCAAGGAGCACCCACACACCCTGATCTCCCGGAGCAACCTCGCCAACGCCTACAAAGCGGCCGGGGACCTGGGGCGCGCCATCGCGCTGTACGAGCAGAACCTCACCGACCGGGCGCGGGCGCTGGGCAACGACCACCCCGACACCCTGGACTCCCGCGACGAGCTCGCCAAGGCCTACAAGGCGTCCGGGGATGTGGGACGCGTGGTGACGCTGTACGAGCAGACCCTCGCCGACCGGACCCGGGCGCTCGGCGCGGACCACCGCGAGACCATGATCGCCCGCCTCCACGTCGCGCACGCCTACGAGGAGGCCGGGGATACGGGACGCGCCATCGCGCTGTACGAGCAGACCCTCGCCGCCTTGGTGCGTGTGCTCGGCGAGGACCACTCGGTCACCGGGATCGTTCGGAACCTCTTGGAGGGCGTGCGGTCAGGCCGGCACTCCGGCGGAACTGACGGGTAGCACATACTCGAAAATCGAGTCTGGGTGCGACAACGTGATCCCCTGATGCTGTCGCGTCCGCTGCGCCGCAGGCGATCCACCGCGATCACCGGCATGTGATCGACGCGATGGCGTTCAAGTACCGCAACAAGCTGGCTTGGCGGGATCTGCCTCAGGAAGGCCGGCAGGCCCGACGGACGGCCAGCCGGGCGACGCAGCCAGGCGGCGCAGCGACCGCGGCGTCAACCGTCCCACTCGTGGATGACCGCGACCCCGTCGGTGTCCAGCAGGCCGGTGACCTTGATGCCCTGGGTCCGTTCCACGCTCAGGTGGCGCAGCGGGTCGGTGATGATGCGCAGGCGCGGGCGGCCCGTACCGGCCTCCAGGTTGGCCGCGACGACCAGCGAGAACCGCTCCCCGGCTGTCAGCGCGCGCTCGAACTCCGCGACGGTGAGCGTCACTTCGCGCGGCTCGGGCCCGGCGTGCGCCTTGATCTCGTAGAAGTGCTCGCGGGCGTCGACGGCGTCCGCGCCGAGGCCCGGCTGGGAGCGGTGGTCGTAGAGGGCCACGCCGTCGCGGGCGAGGACGCGGCGCAGGAGCTCCCAGGCGGCGGTCTCCCGGTCCTGCGGGGTGTACGCCGTGACGGCCGCGTGCTGCTGCGGCGCCGCGCCGCCGGTGTGCGGGGCGGGCAGCTGTGGCGGCCGGTCGGGGGAAGGCAACGTACGGGCGGGCGGCAGGACCGGCGCGGGAGCGGTCTGAGCGCGGCCACCCGGCGGCCGATCGGGGCCGGTCGTGATCGGGTCGGCGGCGAGCGCAGCGAGGTCGACGAGGCGCCGGTGAGAGGGAGGTTCGGCACCCGGCCGACGACCGGATCCGCGGTCGGCCTCGTCGGGAGCAGGCTGTCGTTCAAAATCAACCTCGCCGGCCGAGGAATGGAGCCGATGGACCGCCGAACCACCCTCTTCCTCCCGAGCCCGCAGTAGTCGGTCGAGGTGGCGGGCGCCGGCGTCGTCCCGCTGGCGGGCGGACGGGAGCGGGGCCACGGGCTGGGCGGCGTCGAGGCGTTCGTGCTCCCAGACGTCGCGCCAGACGTGGCCGACGCGGGTGCGTTCGCGCGCGAAGTGGGCGGCGACGGCCTGGCCCGCGCCGCGGCCGGTCTCGAGGGCGGCGGCGGAGGCGACGTAGAGCACGCCGGCCGCGCGGTCGATGTGCGCCTCGGTCGTCAGTTCGACCGGCGCACGCCTACGCTCGTTCGGCTGGTCCAGCGCCAGAAGCACGGTCAGCCCCGGAAGAACCCGTACTGTTAATCCCGAGAGCCACCACGAGTCCACGCAAGCGGCAGCCGCGTCGGGCTCGTCACGGACCAACGTGTCCTGCAGCCGAACCACCGCCGAGCGGAAGGCGGCTGTGAGCCGGGTGTCACCACGCGACCGTTCAGCACAGACGACGGTCGCATCGGCGGGCTCCAGCCGGGTGACCCCCAGCGGCCGCAGCAGTGCGGTGAACTGCTGCAGGTCCCCGCCCGGCTGCCAGACGGGCGCGACCTTGCCGAGCGCCTCGGCGAGGTACCGGTTGTCGACGGCGTAGACCGGCCGTCGCGCCGTCCAGCGGTCGCCGCAGCGCAGCGGCAACCGCCGCAGTGCCGCGCGCAGTTCGGGCGCCATCCCGACCTCCGCGGCAGGCCCGCCCGCGCCCGCCACCAGACCGGCGAGCCGCCGCAGGGCCTCGAGCGTCACACCGAGCCGCTGCTCGGTCCTGGCGCCGGTGTCGCACGCCGCCTCGGCGAGCACCCCGGTCAGATCCGCGACGTCGGGCTCGCGGATGCCCAGCACGTCCCACAACGGACGCAACCCGGCCTCGGGCAGCACGAACGTGCGATATCCCCCGAGGATCGAGGGACCTTGCAACACCTCCGCGGGCCGCCGCCAACCACCCCCGGTGAGCACGAGCGCCTCACGCCCACCGAACGCGACCCGCACGGCCCGCTCGGCCTCGCCCCGCCCCGAACCATCCCTGACGAGCAGCCCGGCAAGCGCCCGATACACAGCGACAACATCGGCGACGAGCAGGTCGGACGGCGACTGGAGGACGGCGCCGCGCGGGCCCAATGGCTCGATAGACACGTCGGCCACGAAGGGCACGGCGGCACTCAATCGCCCGTCTCGATCACGCAGTTCTCGTAAGCGCGCGATCAGTGCGCCGACACCCGGCGATCCGACGACCCCAAGGGCGCGCAACACTTCGGCTCGGCCTGCCGCGCCGGGCGCGGTGTCCGCGCGGAGGCCGACAAGCTCGGCAGCGCAGACGTCATCGGCACCGCCGGCAGCCCACACGTCGAGGGCCGCCGACCCGCCGCGCGCAGCGACGGTGTCGGAGTCGGAGTCGGCAGGTGTGGCTCGCACGGCGGTCGACTCCTCCGCCGCACACAGTGCGCCGACGGTTCCACCGGCCCCGGCCACCGTGGCCTCGTGAAGCTCGGTGTGCAGATAGCCGGGATCCTCGCGTCCGAACAGGGCGGCGACGGGGCTCGTCGGGAGGTAGAGCCGATCCGGGGCCGTCGGCGTGCCGTCCGCGCGGTCGAGCCACCGCAGTTCGCGCAGGCGCCAGATCCACACCGGCACGGTCCGCCCCTTGCGGTGCCAGCCGTAGTACCCGTACGCGGCCTCGACCGACAGCGCCGCCCGGCGCCCAACCTTCGGTCCCGCATACGCGCGGGCAAGCGTATGGATCAGGGCAACCGCACGACGTCGCCTCCGGACCGGGTCAGGATCCGATCCGATCGCCGCCGCCACCGCAACCGCGTCGGGGCTGTCGCGGTCCTCCAGCGTGTGGTCGGCGCCGAGGCGCCCGAGTTCGAGGGTGCGGGCAGTGGTGCCGCACTCACCATCGGCAGGCAAACCGGGACCCGGATGCCGGTCGGTCGCATACACCTTGCCCGCCGTCCGCGGCGTGGTCAGCCTGGGCGCGTCCGCGACCCCCAGCAGCCGGAGGAACGCCACGGGGTCAAGCTCGCCATCCGCCTCGAGCTCGTCCGCGTAGGCCGGATGCAGCCACCGCAGACCTGGCGTGTCCCGCGCGGCGTCGGCGAACGGATAGACAGGCGCCGGGTCGAGCACCGCCGGCAGGTAGGCCGCCCCCGGTGCCGCCAACGCCTCAGCGCGACCCGCCCCGTCGACGACGCGCAACCGCAACGCGCGGCCGATCCGCGGCCCGAGGTCACGCCGGGCGGCGTCAGGCACCTGCCCAAGCCCCCCACGCAGCGCACCCAGCGCCTCAGCACTCGGCGGCATCCCAGGGAGCATCCGCCCGACGTCACCGATCCGCGCGACCCGCTCAAGCTGCCCCGCAATGTCGTCGGCATCCACCACACAACCCCGGTCCCCGAGCCAGGCCAGGACCGTCCGGGCGGCGGCGGTTTCGGCCCGGTACGCGGCATGCAGGTCAAGCGCCGTACCCAGCACGTCGGCCAATGCGCGCTGCCCGGGCGCGGCCCGACGCACGAACACGCGCCCGCTCCCGGGCACAGGCGGACGCCAGCGCTCACCGTCAGCACCAACCACCCACGCAAGATCGAGCAGCCGCCGTTCCAGCCCGCCCTGAAGCGCGACAGCAGCCAAACGGATGCCCGCCTCGACCTCGAACCCCGGTTCCCCGTAAAGCCCCAGAGCCCGCTCGATCGTCACCTCGTCCGGCAACCCCGCCACCCCGGCGGCCCGCCAGTCGGCCAGCACACGGCGCCACCGCCCGGCCCCGTCACGCGACGCCGCGGGAACCACATCAACGGCCCCAGCCAGCCAAGCGATCCTCCGCGCATCAACCACGCCCTCAAGGCGGCGTTCCTCCACGGCCAGCTCGGCCAATGGCCGCCGTACCCCATCCGAGCAGGCGAGCCGCAGCCGCCCGGCAACCTCACCACGCGCCCGCCCCACCAGTTCCTCACGCAACCGCGCCGCGAGCGGCACCAGTCCGTCCGCAGACGGCACATCACCAGGCACGAGATGCCACGCCGCAGGCATGTCCCCGCCCAACACACCCGGCACAGCGGCCGCCCAAAGGTCCGCGACCAAACCCACCATGGCGTCGTTCCACGCCCCGGCGACGAAGTCCCGACGACTCACCAGCGGGTCGAAGTGCGCATGCACGCGGACCGGCACATCAATCGCCGCCATCGGCAACGCCGCATGCACCACCCCAGGCACCCCCGGCACCGAAGGCAACGCAACAGCAACCGGCACCGTCGCCCGACCGGCCTTGTGCCGTCGCACCAACCCGTCTCCCATCGGGAGTTCGGTGTCATAAACCCGCCACGCGACCCCAGACGCAGACTGGGCACGCCGAATCCGCACCTCCACATCGCACGCCCCGACCCTCATCCGCACCCGCGAACCAACCGTGGGCCAGCGCAGCTCCAGCGCACACACCGCACGGCCGTACGCCGTCGCGGTAACGACGCGCAGACTGCGAAGAAACAACAACGCGCTGTCGTCCCAAGCGGCGAACCAAGCCCCCACCTCGTCCGCCGTCAGCTCCACACCATCGAGCGGGATCCGGAACACCGTCCACCCATCAGGCGAACCGCCGGGCAGCGGATCGGCCGGCGTGATGCCGATCCCGTCGAACCTCACCCGCCACGGCGGCGCGTGCACCTCCCACACCCGCGACAACGCCCGCACAGTGGCCAACCCGATCCCGAACCGCCCGGTCGAGTCGGGATCGTGCGCCTTGCCGCTCAGCCCGGGCAGGCCCAGCAGCAGGACGTCCGCGAACCGCACCGGCCGACCGTCATGCGCAACACGCAGCTCCCCCTCCACGAGCTCGAACCGCACAGCCCGAGCCCCCGCGTCGTCCGCGTTCTGGATCAACTCGGCGAACACCTGCAGCCGGTCACCGGACAGACTGTCGGCGGTCTCCTGCGTCCGAACCACAGCAGCCCGCATCGCCGCCGGCCCCGACCGCAACCCGGCATCAAGCAACCGCACCGCCTCAGCGGCCTCGCCAGTATCGGACGGTTCGAACTCAACCCCGCAGGAAGGGTCGTCGAGCAGAGCAAAGACAGCAGCACGCAGGGCGGACACGGAGCCATGCTTCCGCGCCAGACCCGCCCCCGCGGACAACGTTCACCCGCCCGGCGGAAGGCAGAACAACCCGCGACGGAATCGCCGACGCTCACCCGCGTTCTCGTCGACGCCACTCATCGTCAGCGACGCAACGTCACCAACGCCCCCGCACGTCAATCTCATACCTAATGAACCCGCGGTTCTCAGCGACCTTGTCGTACAACGCCCTGGCCGTGGTGTTCGACGAGCGCGTATGCCAGTACACCCGCCCGTGCCGCCGCTCGACCGCCCACTCGGTCACGGCCTCGATCAACGCGCGCGCCACGCCCCGGCCCCGCACGTCCTCGGCCGTAAAGAGATCCTGCAGAAAGCACACGTCGGGCCCCGACGTGTTGGGGTGCGCCATGAAATGCGTGATCCCGACGACCCGCCCATCCAGCTCCGCCACGAGCGCGTGGATGCGCGTGTCGGCCAAAAACTCAGCCCACTTCTCGTCGTAGAGGGCATCGGGCTCGTCACGCTCGTAGAACGCGGTGTAGGCGCGGAACAGTTCTTCCCATGCCGCGCGGTCGTCCGGCCTCAGCTTGCGGATGACGGTCATGCCGGGCTGTCTATCACGCCCCGTCAGCCTGCCGTCAACGCCGCGACCGGGACAGGTCGGCGGGCCAGGAGCAGTGTCGCGTCGTCCCGGTGCCCCGTCTCGTCCGCGCGGGCGAACATCGTGCCGGCGGCGTCCTCCAACGGGGCCGCGACGTGTTCGGCCAGGTCCCGCGCCAGCCGGGTCACACCTTCGTCGAGGTCGAGGCGAGGACCCTCCAAGAGACCATCTGTGCACAGCGCGACGGTCCCACCGACCGGCACGGCCAGCCGCGTCGACGCGTACCGCTGCTCAGCGACGACCCCCAACGGCGGTGTGTCGCACGGCGTTTCCAGTACGGTCACCGACCCCACCGAGCCCCCCACGCCATCCGGATTGGCGACCAAGAGCGGAGGGTGGCCGGCGCTGGAGGCGACGAGTTCCCCCGTGCCCGTATCGAGGTAGGCCATCAGGCACGTCGCGTGGATGTGGGCCGGAAACCGGTCGAGGAAGTCGTTGACCCGGGTCAGCACCATCCCGGGGTCGCGGTAGTCCAGGGCGTACGCGCGCAGCAGCGTCCGCAAGCGCGACATCATCGGCGCGGCCTCGGGCCCGTGCCCCTGTACGTCCCCGACCGCCAACGCGACCAACCCGCCGCTCAACGCGAAGATGTCGTACCAGTCACCACCCAGGTCGGCGGCCTCGTGCGCGGGACGGTGCCGGACCGCCGCCTCGATCCCGGGCGGCAGACCGCTCGGGCGCTCGAACTCCGTCCCGGCGCGGAACGCCTCGACGAAGTCCAGATACGGCTGCGTCTCCCCGGCCCGCGCCAACGCGTGCCCGGCCATCCGCGTGACCTCGCGGATCGCCGCCTGGGCCTCGGGCGCCGGCCGGTGCGGGTCGGGGAACCCGAGCGTCCAGGCTCCGACCGTGCGGCCGGTCGCGTCGGGCAACGGCAGCATCCACCAGGCCCGGGTCCCGGGCGCGGCCACCAGCGGCGCGGTCTCCTCGGCGAGGGCGTCGTGCTGTTCCACCGTCAGGAACCAGTCCTGACCGGTGCGGGCCGTCACCGCGACCGGATGCGGGGCGTCCAACGACACAAGGCGCGGCGCCTCGACCCCGGCCGCAGGCTGCGGCACCCGATGCATGTGCAGGCGAGTCCCGTCCCCGAGCGCGACGGTCGACTGGGTGGCGCGCAACAGCGGCGGGAACGTGTGCAGCAGCAGATCCAGCACCTCATCACGCGACGAG
Organism: Yinghuangia seranimata; assembly: GCF_029953285.1. Classification (GTDB taxonomy): domain Bacteria; phylum Actinomycetota; class Actinomycetes; order Streptomycetales; family Streptomycetaceae; genus Yinghuangia; species Yinghuangia seranimata. Next base: position 128,054 of record NZ_JASAOI010000042.1, read on the forward strand.
GTGCGGATCAACGAGTCCGACGCGCGGTACACGAGGTCGACGTCGCCGTGCGCGCCGTCGCCCGCCGCCCGTTCCGGAGCCAGCGGCACGCACACGCCGCTGAGCACCAGCCGCCCGCCCAGCCGGTGCGTGGCGGCGCGGACCAAAAGCCAGCGCCAGACCCCATCATCCCCACGCAGCCGCAAATGCGACTGGACCGACCGACCGCCGAGGTCCGTCGCACGGTGCTCCAGGCCCAGGACGACGGTCACGTCGTCGGGATGCACGCGTGTCAGAAAGTCGGCGTAGTCCATGCGCACACCAGGCGGCAGCCCGTACGCATGGTTCGCGGTCGCGTCGGCGCTCGCCGCCCGGGTCGCGGGGTCGGCGCACCAGAGCATGAACGGCGGCGTCCCGGACCCGGTGCCGTGTGTACCCTCGCCAACCGTCACCGCGACCAGCCGCGCCGCACCATGAGCGGTGGCACACGCATGGGCGACCGCCCAGACATGGTGGTGGTCACCATCGGCGGAGAACGCGAGCACCAGTTGCGGCACGGGCACCCCGTCGGCCCGTTTCACGAGCGCCGTGACCTGCTCCGCGGACTCCACCGCGAACAGCTCGACGAGCGGCCGTCCGACCCACGGGGCGAGCGCCCGCCCTCCGACCTCCGCCCCCGCAGGCACCACGGCGGTGACTGCCCCGGCCTCGTCGACGAGGAGCCTGGCCGTGCAGTCGCCGTCCATCACGAGCGTGTCCTTCGCTAGCCCACCCCCGAACGTCCTTGGCATCTATCCCACGGAATCGCCCCGAACGATGCCCCCGTCCGGGTGAAGTCCGCCTGGCGGCAATCTGGCGGGTGACGCGAGTGTGACGCGAACACCCCCCAATGAGGGAGTTCTGGTGATTCGCATACGTGACGACACAGTGAGGTGGGGGTCCGAGGCCGCGCGCCCCACGCTGGAACGACCCCCGGCAGCGCAACGAATCCCAGCAACAAAACCCGCCCGGAACCCCAAGCGAAACCGCAGCCCGGCAGGGAAACCAAAACAAGCGCGTCCACACCCCGCGCCCCTCCCGCCAGGTGCGAGGTGGTTCAGCGCGGACGGCCCGCGGGTCAAGCCGCAACAGGACGAGGCCAACAGAACCAACGTTGCCAGGAACGGCTTGAGGCGCGGGCCGGCCGCGCGGAAAATCAAAAAGCGGGAGGGGCGTCAGGCCACCGAAAACGAACCAGGTCAGGAACGCCGCAGGCCGGAATCCCCTAAGGAATCAGCCGCTGCTCCTTGGCCACCGCAACCGCCCCCGACCGCGTATCGACCCCCAACTTGGCGTAGATCCGCACCAGATGCGTCTTCACGGTCGCCTCACTGATGAACAACGCCCGCGCGATCTCACGATTACCCAACCCATGGGCCAGCTGACCGAGAATGTCCCGTTCCCGGTCGGTCAAAGCCGCCCGAGGACTCCGCATACGCTCCAACACCCGGTCCGCGATCGGCGCCGACAACGCCGCCCGCCCCTCCGCCGCCGCACGAATGGCCGCGAACAGTTCGTCGGGCCGTTCGGCCTTCAGCAGGTACCCGGTCGCCCCGGCCTCAACAGCCCGCGTGATGTCCGCATCAGTGTCATAAGTCGTCAGCACCAAAACCCGAGTCCCCGGCACCTCCGCAACCAGCCGCCGGGTCGCCTCAATACCGTCCATGCCCGCACCCAGATGCAGGTCCATCAGCACAACGTCGGGCCGAAGTTTCGCAGCCGCCGCCAAAGCCTCATCCCCCGTCGCGGCCTCGCCCACGACGTCGATACCCGGGGTACTGGCGAGGAGCGCCCGCAACCCCGCCCGCACCACGGTGTGGTCGTCGCACAACAACACCCGCACCTGAGGCGCGGTGGTCTCGTCGGAAGGTCCAGGCGGGTTCGGCGCGGTAGGCATGCCGGACGGCTCCTCGCATTCGATGCAGTCGGTGTTGGACGTACCTCGTCAGTGTGAAAGCGGAAGGGCCGCAGACACCACCGTGCCCTCTCCAGGCCCGGACTCGATCGTGAGCACGCCGCCGAGTTGCCGCAACCGGGCCTGCATCGCGGGGATCCCGTGCCCCCGCTCCGGCGGGCTGTCGGTGGCGGGCGGCCCGACCGTGAACCCGCGACCGTTGTCGGCAATGTCAAGGACGACCTGATCCCCGAGAAAACTCAACGTGATGCTGGCCTCCGACGCCCCCGCATGCTCACGAATGTTGGCCATCGCCCCCTGAGCCACCCGCAGCAACGCCGCTTCGACCGCAGCCGACAACGCCACAGGCGCCCCGTCGACGTGAAACCGCACCGACAGCGCCGACGCCGCCGACTCCCGCTCAGCCACCGCCCCGAGCGCCTGCGCGAGCCCTCCCCCGTCGGCAAGATCCGCCGGGGCGAGGTCATGGACGAACCGCCGGGCCTCCGCAAGATTGCGTTCGGCGATCGACGACGCCGTCGAGACGTGTGCACGCGCGGCCGAAGGGTCGTCGTCCCAGACCCGCTCCGCGGCCTGGAGAAGCATCCGCTGACTCGACAGCCCCTGCGCAAGCGTGTCGTGGATCTCCATGGACAGCCGCTCCCGCTCGGCGAGCGTCCCCGCGCGCCGTTCACTCGCGGCGAGCCCCGCGCGCGTGCGGATGAGGTCGTCGATCAGGGCGTTCTGCCTCGCCGACTGGTGCTGCATGTGCAGGAACACCGCCGCGGCCAGTCCGGCGACCGCGGGCGGCCCGAGGATGAGCAGCGGATCGACGCCGCTGATCCGCACCTGCGCAATCACCACAAGCACAGTGAGCAGCGCGACGAGCAGCAGCGCCGTCCGCTCGGACAGCAACCGCAACGCCGTATAGACCAACGGCACCGCACTCCACGCAAAGCTCGGCGCAAGCAGCACCAACGCCACCCACCCGGCAATGAACACGGCAAGCCACGGCTTCGCCCACCGCGCGGAAGAGGCCGAGCCCAGGCCGGGGCGAAGGACGTACCCGACCGCAAGCACCGCGGTCAGCGCGACGACCCACGGAGTATCAGGGGCACCCGAATGCCGGGTGAGAAAGCGAACCATCGCCGCGATCAGCAGGACGACGAACGAGACGGACATGGCGGTGTCCATCCGGTCGCCGCCCGCATCGCCGAGGGGCGAGGTGCGGTCGAGCTCCTGATCGGCGGCGGGCCGACCCGCGGCGGGCCATCCCGCCGCAGGCCGCCCCGCCGCGGGCCCTGGTCGTTGCGCGTGCATCCTCGATTTCTAACCCGGATTCCGCGCCGCGCCATCGACCGATCGGTTGAACGGGGTGTCGTCCGTCCTGCCGCGCGAGTCCATCCGCCTCGGCGACCCGTGGGGGCCGGATCCGCGCCGAGGATTTGAGGCAACGGCGGCCGATCGGGCCGCACCCCCTCGAACCTCCCGGTAGTCCCGTGGCCGCATCGTGCCCGGACTCCCCCGAACCCACGGAGTCGACTCCATGAACACGTCGGTGAAGGCCTCCATGAAGTCCATGTCCACGCGTACCCGGGTGCTGACCGGCGCGGCCGTGCTCGTCGCGGTCGGCGGCGGGGCGTTCGGCGCGGTCGCGGTGGCCGCCCCGTCCGACGGGAAGCCCGCGGACAAGCCGGCCGCCGCCGCGAACGACACCCGCGGCCAGGACCTGTTCACCACCCAGCACCTGACGGTCGGCGCCGCCACGAAGGCCGCCGAGGCCGCGCTGGACGCCGCCACGAAGGCTGGTCAGAAGGTCACCGTCGCGGTGGTGGACCGCAACGGCAACACCATCGTGCAGCTGCGCGGCGACGGCGCGGGCCCGCAGTCGTTCGAGTCGGCGCAGCGCAAGGCGTTCACGGCCGTGTCGTGGAACGCGCCGACCTCGGTGCTGGCCGGGCGGCTCGCGCAGGCCCCGAACCTGAAGGACATCCCGGGCACGCTGTTCCTGGCCGGCGGCGCGCCGGTGCAGGCGAAGGGCGCGCCGGTCGCGGGCATCGGTGTCGCGGGCGCCCCGAGCGGCGACCTGGACGAGCAGTTCGCGCAGGCCGGTATCGCGGCGCTCAACGGCTGACCCGATACCAACCCTCGTCCGGTGAGCGCGTGCGGCAACCAGCCCACGCGCTCACCGGCATCTACCGAACCGAGACCGACCCGGCACCGGCTCGGGCAGCAGCCGGCTCACACCGCCGCCGGTTCCTCCCAAGCGAACGCCGCCAGCTGCTCGTCCAGCGGCGCGTCGGTCATCCGGTTGGCGAACGTCGAGACGGTGTACGCGCCGACCCCGAGCACGACCTCGAGGGCGTTGCGCACGGTGAACCCGTGGGCGAGGAACGCCTCGATCCGCTCCTGCGGCACGGCGCCCGCGTGGTCCATGACCTCGTGGGTGAAGGTGCGGACCGCTTCGAGCCGGGCGTCCGGCAGCGGCCGCTGCTCCCGCAGCGCGGCGACGACATCCGGGGCTCCGCCGTGCGAGGCGATGATCCCGGAGTGCATCGCGACGCACACACGGCAGCCGTTGCGGGTGGCCACAGTGAGGACGACGACCTCGCGGGCGAGCGGGTCGAGCGTGGTCTTCTCGAACGTTCCGCTGATGGTGAGGAACGCCTCGAGCAGTTCGGGCGCGTTCGCCATCCGGGCGACGGGCTCGGGGAGGTAGCCGAGGCGCTTGGCGGTGCCCTCCATGACGCGGCGCGCCTCGATCGGGGCGGTCTCGGCGGTGAGGCTGGGGAACAGGTTCGCGGACAACACGACCTCCGGCTTGGACAATGAAGTTGTCCAAACCGTAAACCCGGTTGTCCATCCCGACAAGCGCTTTTTCCCAGCCCCCCGTTCAGCCCTCCTTGGGCCCGAGCACGAACACGGGGATCGTCCGCTCCGTCTTCTTCTGGTACTCGCCGTACTGCGGGAACGCCTCCAGCGCGCGCTTCCACCACTCCGCCCGCTCGTCGCCCTCGACCTGCCGCGCCGTGTAGTCGCGGACCACCGGCCCGTCCTGCAGCCGCACGTCGTCCGGGTGCGCGAGCAGGTTGTTGACCCACACGGGGTTCTGCGGCGCACCCCCGAGCGAGCCGACGACCGCGTACCGCACGGCCTCGTCGTCGGCGACCCTCATCAGCGCCACCTTGCGGACCTTGCCGGTCTTCGCGCCGAGCGTCGTCAATATGACCGTGGGCTTGCCGTAGTAGATCCGCCCGTCCTCGCCGCCCGTCGCCTCATACCGCTCGACGTGCTTCGCAACCCAGTTCATCGTGTTGGGCTCGTACTCGCCGTCCAGGGACATCGGAACGCTCCTCACCTCGGAAACCACAGCCAATCTACGGCCGTTCGGATGATCTCTCGGGCGGATCACTGAGGAGCCGTTACCTGACTCCCGATGGAGCAACCATGAGCTCCGAGCCCGCGCAGGACACCGAGTCGCCTCCCCCGTCCGGAAGCAAGGGGCGGTTCCGCTTCCCGAGCGCGTTGACGGTCCTCGCCATCGTCACGATCGCGGTGTGGGCGCTGACGTTCGTGATCCCCGCCGGGTCGTACGTCCGCGGGGAGGACGGCAAGCCGATCCAGGGCAGCTACCACCGGATCCCCTCGCCCGAGGACTTCGTCCAGCGGCTGAACGACCTGTTCCTGTCCCCGGTCAACGGGCTCTACGGTCTGCAGGACCCGCAGACGGGGCAGGTCGGGCCGGACAAGACCGGTGACCTGTACGGCGCCGCCGGTGTGTTCCTGTTCGTGCTCGCCATCGGCGCGTTCATCACGGTGGTGTTCGCGACGGGCGCGCTCGACCGCGGGATCGGCCGGCTCGCGCACCGGCTGCGCACGCGGGGCGCGGTCCTGATCATCGCGATCATGACGGTGTTCTCGGTGCTGGGCTCCGTCGAGGGCTTCGCCGAGGAGACGCTCGGGTTCTACGGCCTGATCGTCCCGTTGATGCTCGCGCTCGGGTACGACCGCATGGTCGCGACCGGGACGATCATCCTCGGTGCCGGCGTCGGCGTGCTGTGCTCGACCGTCAACCCGTTCGCCACCGGCGTCGCGTCGTCCGCGGCGGGGATCTCGCTCGGCGACGGCATCGTGCTGCGCCTGATGATGCTCGTCGTCCTGACGGCGGTGACGGTCGTGTACGTCGTGCGCTACGCCTCACGGGTGAAGGCCGACCCGTCCCGTTCGATCGTCGGTTTCCTGCCCGGCGACGCCGAGCACGCCGCCACGGCCGCGCAGACCGAGCCGGAGCCGCTCACCCGCACGCACAAGGTGGTGCTCGCCGCCGTCGTGCTGACCTTCACGTTCATGATCTTCTCGATCATCCCGTGGGCACAGGTGCTGACCGGCGACTCCGACGCGACGCCCTACGACTGGGAGCTGGACTGGTCGTTCGCCGAACTGTCGGCGATGTTCATCGTCGCCGCCGTGGTGGTCGGGCTGCTGGCCGGGCTCGGCGAGAAGAAGCTCAGCGAGACGCTCATCCAGGGCGCGGGCGACTTCATCTCGCCGGCGCTCATCATCATGCTGGCCCGCGGGGTCACCGTGATCATGAACAACGCCAAGGTGACCGACACCGTGCTGCACTCCATGGAGGGCGTGGTGTCGGGCACCTCGTCGGCGGTGTTCGGGATCCTGATCTTCATCGTGAACCTGCCGCTGGCGTTCCTGATCCCGTCGACGTCCGGCCACGCGACGCTCGCGATGCCGATCCTGGCGCCGCTCGCGGACTTCGCGGACGTGCCGCGGTCGCTGGTGGTCACCGCGTGGCAGTCCGCGTCGGGCTTCATGAACCTGTGGGTGCCGACGACCGCCGTCATCATGGGCGGCGTGTCGCTGGCGAAGGTCGGCTACAACCAGTACCTCAAGTTCGTATGGCCCCTGCTGGCCATCCTGTTCGTGCTCATTTGCGGGTTCGTCGCGGTGGGGTCAAAGGTGTCGTAGCGGCGGCCGCGGGCGCCGCCGGGATCACCAGCGGCGTCCCGGTCTCCGGGTCGTCGATGATCCGGCACGGCAACCGGAAGACCTCCTCCACGAGTTCGGCCGTGACGATGTCCCCCGGCGCGCCCTCCGCGACGATCCGCCCGTCCCGCATCGCGATCAGGTGCGTGGCGTAGCGGGCGGCCTGGTTGAGGTCGTGCAGGACGGCGACCAGCGTGCGGTCCTCCTCCCGATGCAGCCGCGCGCACAGGTCGAGCACCTCGATCTGGTACGCGATGTCCAGGAACGTGGTCGGCTCGTCGAGCAGCAGCAGCGGCGTCTCCTGGGCCAGCGCCATGGCGATCCACACGCGCTGCCGCTGTCCGCCGGACAGTTCGTCGACCTGCCGGTCGGCGAGCTCGGCCACGCCCGTCGCGGCCATCGACGCGTCGACGACGCGTTCGTCCTCGCGCGACCACTGGCGCAGCAGGCCCTGGTGCGGGTAGCGGCCGCGGGCGACCAGGTCGACGACGGTGATGCCGTCGGGCGCGGTGGAGGACTGCGGCAACAGACCCAGCGTGCGGGCGAGTCGCTTCGCCGGATAGGCGGCCAGGTCGCGGCCGTCCAGCACGATGCCGCCGGTCGTCGGCCGGATCATGCGGGCGAGGGCGCGCAGCAGCGTCGACTTGCCGCACGCGTTCGGCCCGACGATGACCGTGAACGAGCGGTCGGGGATCGCGACCGTCAGGTCGGCGGCGATGGTGCGCTTGTCGTAGGCCAGGGTGAGGTCCGTGCCGTGCAGCCGGCTCGGCGCGGCCCCGGTCTCCGGCGTGTCGGCACCGCGTTCGATCGTTGTTTCCATCGGTCGGTCAGATCCTTCCCGCGCGGCGCTCGGCCGCGAGTATCGCCACCAGGTACACCCCGCCGAGCAGTCCGGTCACCACGCCGACCGGCAGGGGGTGTTCGTCGAAGGCCCGTTGCGCGACCCAGTCGGACGCGACGAGCAGCGCGGCCCCCACGCACATGGAGGGCAGCAGGTTGGGTCCGGGCGCCTTGGTCGCGCGGCGCGCCAGCTGCGGCGCGGTCAGGGCCACGAACGACACGGGCCCCGCGGCGGCGGCCGCGAGCGCGGTCAGCACGACGGCGCCGCCGACCAGCGCGAGCCGTAGCGGTTCGACGCGGACGCCGAGCGCCGCCGCGGTGTCGTCGCTCATCTCCATCATGCGGAGCGCCGGCCCGCAACCGATGAGCAGCGCGGGCACCAGCACGGCCATCGCGACGGCGAGCGGCGTGACGTCGTCCCAGCCGCGGCCGTCGAGGCTGCCGGTCTGCCACAGCACGGCCCGTGCGGCGTCGGTGAGTTGCGCGCGGGTGAGCAGGTAGCCGTTGACGCCGGTGAGCGCGGCGGTGACGCCGATGCCGGTCAGCACGAGCCGGAAGCCGTGCACGCCGCGCCGCCAGGCCAGCGCGTACACGAGCACGCCGGTGGCGATGCCGCCGACCGCGGCGCCGGTGGCCACGGCACCCGCGCCGCCGCCGACGTACACGATCGCGACGAGCGCGCCGGTCGCCGAGCCCGAGGTGAAGCCGAGCAGGTCGGGGCTGCCGAGCGGGTTGCGGACGACGGCCTGGAAGACGGCGCCGGCCAGACCGAGCGCGGCGCCGACGGCGAGCGCGACGCCCGCGCGGGGCAGCCGCAGTTCCCGGACGATGAAGGTGTCGGCGGCCGAGCCGTTGCCCATGAGCGCGTCGACGACCCGCCCGGGGCCCATCGCGTACTCGCCGCTGCCGACGCACAGGACGGCGAACAGCGCCGCCGTGACGAGGGCGAGCAGCCCGGCGGCCAGGGAGCGCGGGCGGACGAGCACAGAGAACGAACCGGCCCGCAGACAACGGGGACGGGAGCGAACCACCCGGGAAAGCCCGGCGCGAAGCACTTGGGAGCGGCGGGCGCGACGTGCTCGGGCGGTGCGAGCACGAAGCGCTCTCGCATGTGGCTGATGAGGGGCGACGGGCGGCCGATCGAGGGCCGCGGGCCGGCGGTCCAGGGCCGCAGGCGGGCGCTGAGGAGCGGCGGATGGTTGCTCAGGGGCCACGGGCCGTCGGACGCCCGGTACCCGCCTCTCCCCCGCCCGCACCTCGCCGCGCCGTTCGCCCGTCACGCCGCCACCGCCTTGACCCGGCGCAGCAGAACGAGGAAGAACACCCCGCCGACGACCGAGCACACGATGCCCACCTGGATCTCGGACGGCCGCGCGACGAGGCGCCCGAGCACGTCGGCGAGCAGCAGCACGGCAGGCGTCAGGACCGCGCAGTACGGCAGCACCGTGCGCAGGTCGGGCCCGGTGAACGCGCGTACGGCGTGCGGCAGGATGAGGCCGACGAACACCAGCGGCCCACAGGCGGCCGTGGCGGCGCCGCACAGCAGCGTGACCGCGGCGACGGCGCCCGCGCGGGTGCGCGCGGGTCGGCCCCCGAGGGCCCGTGCGGCGTCGTCGCCGAGCGCGAGCGCGTTGAGCGGTCGCGCCAGCAGCAGTGCGAGGAACAGGCCGACGGCGATGAACGGCGCGACCTTGCGCACGGTGTCCATGTCGGCGCTCGCGAAGGTGCCGTTGCCCCAGAACCGGGCGGCGTTGAGCGCGGCCGGGTCGACGAGCATGACGGCTTGGACGTACGAGTAGAGCGCGGCGTTCAGCGCGGCGCCGGCCAGCGCGAGCCGGGCCGGGGTGGCGCCGCGGCCGCCGCCGACCACGTACACCAGCACCGAGACGACGGCCGCCCCGGCGAACGCGAACCACACGTAGCCGGTGAAGACGTGGACGTCGAAGAACGCGATCGCGGAGACGGCGGCAGCGGACGCGCCGGCGTTGATGCCCAGCAGCCCGGGGTCGGCCAGCGGGTTGCGGGTGACGGCCTGCATGACGGCGCCCGCGACGCCCAGCGCGAGCCCGACGAGCAGGCCGAGCAGCGTGCGCGGCAGGCGCATCTCGTGCACGACGACGTAGCCCGTGGAGTTCCGGTCGACCAGCCCGTCCCACACCTGACCCACGCTCAGGTCCCGGGCCCCGAGCGCGAGACTGAGCAGCACCGCGGCGGCCAGCAGCGCGCATGAGGCGGCGATGCCGAGCGCCAGTGGGACGCGACGACGGGTGCCCCGCTCGGTGCGCGAGCCGGACGTCGCGGCACCCGGAACGCCCGGAACACCCGGCGCGTCCGGCGGTACGGCCGTCGGCACGTCGCTCGCCGCCGCGCGGGTCGGCGGCGCCGACTGCGCGGATCTCACGCGGTCTCCGCTCCCGGACGCGGCGCCCGGCGCGTCCGCCGCGCCCGCCGGCACGGCCGTCGGCACGCCGGTCGGCCCACCGTTCGCCGCGGCGCTCGGCACGTCGCCCGCCGCCGCGTCGGTCGGCGGCGGGGACTGCGCGGACTGCGCGGATCTCACGCGGGTCTCCGTTCCCGGGCCGGTCGGGGCGGCCCGCGCCCCGACCCTTGGACAAGAAGTTAGGTTAGGTTAACCTCACCTCCCGAGCCTGCCGCAGGCGGCCTCGATCACGCCACCCCCGAGCCGTCCTCGGCGACGCTCGGCCCTGCCCGTGAAGGAGCACCAGCCCATGCCGAACCTCCCCGTCCCCGCCCGGAGTCGCCGCGGATTCCTCGCCGCGGGCGCCGCCCTCGGGATCGGCGCGCTGGTCGTCGGCTGCGGCGACGACACGTCGGACGACGCGGCGAACGCGGGCGCCCCGGCGGCGGGTTCGGGCGCACCGACGGCGGGCGGCGCGTGGACGTTCCAGGACGACCGCGGCAAGACGGTCAGCACGAAGAAGACCCCGAAGAAGATCGTGGCCTTCGTCGGCACGGCCGCCGTGCTGCACGACTACGGCATCGAGTGCGCGGGCGTGTTCGGCCCGACGAAGACCGCCGACGGCAAGCCCGACGTGCAGGCCGGCGAGCTCGACGTCGCCAAGGTGAAGGTCCTCGGCAACCAGTGGGGCGAGTTCTCCATCGAGAACTACGCGGCCCTGCAGCCCGACCTGCTGGTCTCGCCGATGTACGACAAGGACGCCCTCTGGTACGTCCCCGACGACAGCAAGGACAAGATCCTGGCCGTCGCGCCGAGCGTCGCGCTCAACGTCGCCAGGGTGTCGCTGCCGGAGCCGCTGCGCCGGCACGCCGAACTCGCCGCGTCGCTCGGCGCCGACCTGAACGCGGCGAAGGCCGCCGACGCCAAGAAGCGCTTCGAGGCCGCAGCAGAAACGCTTCGCCAGGCGGCCAAGGCGGCGGGCGGGCTCACGGTCATGGCCGCGTCCGGCAGCCCCGACCTGTTCTACGTGTCGGCCCCGGACCCGTCGGCCGACCTGCGCTACTTCAAGGAGCTCGGCGTCGAGTTCGTGCTGCCGAAGAACCTCGACCCGCAGGGCTACTTCGAAGGACTCAGCTGGGAGGCCGCGGGCACCTACCGCGCCGACGTGATCATGCTGGACAACCGCTCCACCGCACTCCAGCCCAAGGACCTCGCGGGCAAGCCGACCTGGAACGAACTGCCCGCGGTCAAGGCCGGACAGGTCGTCCCGTGGGTCAGCGAGCCGCGGTTCTCCTACGCGGGCTGCGCACCGCTGCTGGAGCAGCTGGCCGCCACGCTGCAGAAGGCGAGGAAGCTCTCGTGACCGGAACGACCGACACCGAACGGCCCGCGCTCCCCTACCGGTTCTTCGACGTGCGGGTCGCGCGCGCCGAGCGGGTCGGGCCGAACATCGTCCGCGTGACGCTCACCGGCGACGACCTGCACCTGTTCGTGAGCGACGGACGCGACCAGCGCCTGAAGGTCTTCCTGCCGCACCCGGGGCAGGACGCGCCGCTCGTGCCGGTCGAGGCCGGCGAGGACTGGTTCGGGCAGTGGATGGCGCTGCCCGCCGACGAACGGGCCGTCATGCGCACGTACACCGTGCGCGAGGCCCGGCCCGACGCGTTCGACGTCGACTTCGCGCTGCACGGCGACACCGGCCCCGCGTCGCGCTGGGCCCGGACGGCCGCCCCCGGCGACCGGCTGGTCGTCATCGGTCCGAGCGCCCAGGACAACGGCGGCGCCGACTTCCAACCGCCGGCCGACACCGACGCGGTGCTCATCGCGGCCGACGAGACCGCGCTGCCTGCCGTCGAGGGCATCCTGGCGTGGCTGCCCGAGGGTCTGCCGACGCACGTGTGGCTGTCGGTCCCCGACGCGGGCGACAAGCGGGCGCTTCCGACGAAGGCCGACACCACGGTGCGGTGGTTCGTCCGCGAGGGCGCAGACCCGCTGCCGGACGCCGTCGCGGCGGCCGAACTCCCGGCGGGGGAACGGCTGTACGCGTGGATCGCCGGCGAGTCCGGCATGGTCCGCGCCGTCCGCCGCGACCTGGTCGGCGTACGCGGCCTCGACCGCAAGGCGGTGACCTTCACCGGCTACTGGCGCCGCGGCGCGACCGACGACGACCTGCTCGCCGAAACCCTCGCGGGCGGCAACCCGCACAACGGCGAGGACGACTGACCAGCACCGCCGAGCGGCGGGCGAGGAGGACCGACCGGCCGCCGACAGCCGGCGGCCGGTCGGCGACCGCGGCCCGCGGGAACTCCGCCTGTCCCCGCGCGCCGCACGGTGGTGCCCCCGCCGATCCAAGGGACGGTCCGGCGGGGGCACCACCGAGCAAGGGCCTGTCAGGGGGATCTTGTCGGCGCCGGGCCCCGGGCCGGGCCCGGCGGCCCTCCCAAGCCCTCCGCCGCCGCGTCGCGCCGGGCCCTGCCGGCCCTCCTTCGTGCCGTGCGTCGCAACGTGCCGTTCCGATCTCGTCCTCGGTCGTACTTCGAGGACGCCTGGCCCGGCTGCGGGCCCGGCGTGCGGTGCCAGGCGGCGCGACTCCGGCGAGAAGCCCCCGGACCGGCCGTCAGTGGCCGAACATCTGGCGCATGCGCGTCGCCGTGCGGTCGCGGCGAGTGGTTCCCGTCGTCGTGTTGCGCTTCGGCGGGGTCTTCGCGGCGGCCTTCGCGGCGGTCTTCGGCAGCGCCTTCGTTCCGCCCGACGGGGTCGAGCCGCCGCCTGGGCGCTTTGCCGGTTTGGCCGCGGCCGGCTTCGCCGCGGCCGGGCCCGGCGGGGCGTCGGGCTGGGTCGGGGCCGCCGCGGCGATCTCCGCCTCGCGTTCGGCGGCCGCGGTCTGGACGAGCGACTCGTCGAGCCGGGTGCGCAGTTCGTCGCGTTCCTCGGTGGCGCGGCGGACCTCGGTCCGGGCGGCGCGCAGCTTCGCCTGGCGGCGCCACGCGACCATCGAGCCGGACGCCGTCAGCATCACCGCGACCGCCAGCAGCAGCGCGATGGCGATGCCCGCCAGGAACACCTCAAGGGTGTTCATGGTCGCGAAGCCCTTGCCGAACAGCGAGACCCGGTAGTCCGGCAACCCGGTGTGGTTGTCGGAGATCACCAGCGCGGTGAACGCGACGGTCGCCATCAGGAGCAGCACTCCCAAGAGCAACATGGCTTGAACTCCTTCCGGGGAGCCGCGGTTTGGCTCCCCCTTGGACGGAGCTGCCCGGCTTGCCCCGCTTCTAACGGAACGCGTGCGGGACGGCCGCGCGGTCATGGCGCGATACTGGCGGATGTGAACGCTGCGACCCCGCCCTCGGAACCGGATCCGGCCGCGCTGCGCGCCGAGCTCGCACGTCGACTGGCGGTCGCCGGCCATGTGCCGGACCCCGGGTGGGAGCGGGTGATGGCGGAGCTGCCCCGCGAGGTGTTCCTGCCCGAGGCGTACGTCCGCCGATCCGCCCCGCCCGGCTGGCTGACGCTGCACGGCGGCGGCCCGGACACCCGTGCGGACTGGCTGCGCCTGGTCAACTCCGGTGACTCGGTGGTCGTCGAACTCGACGGCACGGGCCCGGACGCCGCGGTGCGCGTCGCCACCGTCCCCATGCCGCGCTACCTCGCCGCGCTGCACGCGCTCGCGCCCAAGCCCGGCATGCGGGTCCTCGAACTGGGCCTCGGTACAGGGCTCGGCGCCGGGATGATCGACCGCTATCTGCGGCCGTGGCACACGGGCGACCCCGAGATCGTCGCGGTCGAGATCGACCCGGCGCACGCGGCCGCCGCGACGGAACGGCTCGCCTCGCTCGGCGCGCGCGTGCGGGTGGTGACGGCGGACGCGTTCGCGCCCGAGCTGCCGCGGCTGCTCGGCGGTGCGTTCGACCGCATCATCACGACCTTCCCCGTCGACGACGTCCCGCCGATCTGGCGGGAGTTGCTGGCCCCGGGCGGTCGGCTGGTGACCTTCCTCGGCCCGGAGCTGCACGTCGTCGAGGCATGACGGGTCGGCCTCACCCCGCCGGGCGCGGCTGACCCGCCGGCGTCCACGGTCCGAGCGTCGCGATCAGCAGCCGCAGGGCGTGGTCGACGGTGCGCCGGTCGTCTCCGCTCAGCGGTGTGAGGAGTTCCTCGAGGGCGCCGAGCCGGGTGCGCATGGCCTCTTCGGCGCGGGCGCGCCCGTCGTCGGTCAGGCAGACCAGGACGGCGCGGCGGTCGTCGGGGTGCGGGCGGCGTTCGATGAGGCTCTTCTTCTCCAGGCGGTCGACGCAATGCGTCATGCCGCCCGACGAGTACATGACGAGCGGCTGGAGCTGGCGCAGTGTCAGCCCGGGGACCTCGGTGCGGACCGCGAGCACCGCGAGGACCATGTACTCGGGCGCGGTCAGGTCGAGGCCGCCGATGCTGCGCCGGTCGAACTCCTCCATGGCGATCATCGCCTGGTGGAGGCGGACGACGAAGCCGAGCGAGGTGGTGTCGACGTCCGGGAGGGCCTTGGCCCACGCGGTGACGACGCCGTCGGCGTAGTCGGCGGTGTCGCCCGGTGCGTCGTCGCCGTTGGTCACGTGTGCTCCCTGCCGTGGTGGTGGTCGTCGGGGCCGCGGTCGGCCGTCTCTGTGTCCATGTCCAGGATGATGCCCGCCGCAACCGTGTTGTCGGTTGCCTCGTCGATGAGGATGAACGCGCCGGTGGCCCGGTTTCGCCGGTAGGGGTCGTGGGGCAGCGGCGCTCCGACGCGCAGTGCCACGCGGCCGATGTCGTTGAGCGCGAGCTCGTCGGCCCGTGGGTCGGTGGCGAGTGTGTTGACGTCCAGCCGGTGGCGGACGTCGGTGACGCGGGCGCGCACCGTCCGGGTGGTGTGCTTGAGCAGGTAGGTCGCGCCGGCGCGCAACCGGCCGTGCTCGCTCATCCAGCACACCGTGGCCTCGAGGTCGCGTGCGGTCGGCGGCTCGTCGCCCGTCCGGCAGATGAGGTCGCCGCGCGAGACGTCGAGCTGGTCGGCGAGGGTGACCGTCACGGGCATGGGCGGGTACGCGTACTCGACCGGCCCGTCGGGCCCGGTCAGCGCGAGCACGCGGCTGGTCCGCCCGGACGGCAGCACGGTGACGGCGTCGCCGGGGCGCAGTCCACCGCCGGCCATGGACCCGGCGTAGTAGCGGTGTTCGCCGCCTTGGGGGCGGATCACGTACTGCACGGGCAGCCGCGCGCCGACCGGGTCGCGCGGTTCCGCGTCGGCTTCGGGCATGTCCTCGAGCAGGCCGAGCAGCGGCGGTCCGGTGTACCAGGGCATGCGCGCGGTGCCGGGGGTGACGACGTTGTCGCCGTTCAGCGCGGAGATCGGCACGAAGGCGAGCGTAGTCAGGCCGAGCGGCGCGGCGAAGGCGGCGAAGTCCTCGGCTATGGAGGCGAATACGCGTTCGTCGTGGTCGACGAGGTCCATCTTGTTCACGCACACGACGATGTGCGGGATGCCGAGCAGCGCGGCCAGGAACGCGTGCCGGCGCGACTGTTCGCGGACGCCCTTGCGCGCGTCGACGAGCACCATGGCGACGTCGGCGGTCGACGCGCCGGTGACCATGTTGCGGGTGTACTGCTCGTGCCCGGGGGTGTCCGCGACGATGAACGTACGGCGCGGCGTGGCGAAGTAGCGGTAGGCGACGTCGATCGTGATGCCCTGTTCGCGTTCCGCGCGCAGGCCGTCGGTGAGCAGCGACAGGTCGGTGTGCGCGTCGCCGCGGCGGCGGGAGGCGTCGGTGATCGCGGCGAGCTGGTCGTCCTGGACGGTCTTGGCGTCGTAGAGCAGGCGGCCGATGAGCGTCGACTTGCCGTCGTCGACGGATCCGGCGGTGGCGATGCGCAGCATGTCTAGAAGTACCCTTCGCGCTTGCGGTCTTCCATGCCCGTTTCGGAGACCCGGTCGTCGGCGCGCGTCGCGCCGCGCTCGGTGGTTCGGGTGGCGGCGAGTTCGGCGAGGACGTCGTGCGGGGTGGCGGCGTGCGACCGGACGGCGCCGGTGCAGGTGGCGTCGCCGACTGTGCGGAACCGCACGGTCTCCTCGACGGGGAACTCGCCGTCGAGGAGGGTGACGACGTCGGTGTGCGCGAGGAGCATGCCGTCGCGTTCGAACACCTTGCGGCGGTGCGCGTAGTACAGGGACGGCAGTTCGATGGCCTCGTCGGCGATGTAGCGCCACACGTCGAGCTCGGTCCAGTTGGACAACGGGAAGACGCGGATGTGCTCGCCGTCGCGGTGCCGGCCGTTGTACAGGTTCCACAGCTCGGGCCGCTGGTTCTTCGGGTCCCACTGCCCGAACTCGTCGCGGAAGCTGTAGACGCGCTCCTTCGCGCGGGCCTTCTCCTCGTCGCGGCGGGCGCCTCCGAACGCGGCGTCGAAGCGGTGCAGTGCGAGGGCGTCGAGCAGCGTGGTGGTCTGGAGGCGGTTGCGGGACGCGCGCGGGCCGGTCTGTTCGACGACGCGGCCGGTGTCGATGGACTCCTGGACGGACGCCACGAGCAGCCGCACGCCGAGGTGTTCGGCGTATCGGTCGCGGAACTCGACGACTTCGGGGAAGTTGTGCCCGGTGTCGACGTGCAGGACGGGGAACGGAACTGCCGCGGGGGCGAACGCCTTTGCGGCCACGTGCAGCATGACGACGGAGTCCTTGCCGCCGGAGAACAGCAGCACGGGATTGGCGAACTCGGCGGCGACCTCGCGCATGATGTGGATCGCCTCGGCCTCCAGGGCCTTGGTGTGCGGGAGCCGGTGCGGCATGACGCTCCGTTCTGACGGCGGGCTTGCGGGGGACGTCACGGGCGGGGCGACGAGACTCGGTAGTTCGCCTGGACGACCACGCCGGACACGAGTGCCGCGTCGTCGGAGGCCAACCACGCGACGACCGCCGCCACTTCGTCGGGACGGCTCATGCGGCGCAGCAGCGCGCCGCGTCCGAACTGCTCCGCTCCGCCGGGGACGGTCTCCAGCCAGGCGAGCATCGGTTCGGTCGCGGTCGGGCCGGGGGTGACGGCGTTGCAGCGGACGCCGTCCTCCGCGTACTCCATGGCGACGGTCTGGGTGAGGTTGATGACGGCTGCCTTGTGCGCGGCGTACGCGCCGAGGCCGTACTCGCCGCCGATGCCGGCGCCGGACGCGGTGGTCACGATCGACCCGGCGCGCTGCGCGACCATGTGCGGCAGCGCGGCGCGGATGCCGTAGAACACGCTGTCCAGGACAACCTGTTGCTGGCGGCGCCAGTCGTCGTCGGTGATGTCTCCGACGCGTCCGCCGATCGAGTAGGCGGCGTTGTTGTGGAGCACGTCGAGGCGCCCGTGGCGGTCGACGGCGGTGGCGACCAGGGCGCGGACGTAGGCGTCGTCGGCGACGTCACCGTCGTACGCGACCGCGTCGCCGCCGGCCGCGTGGATCTCGGCGACGGTCTGCGCGGTGCGTTCTGGGCGCAGGTCGCCGAGCACGAGACGGGCGCCCTCGGCGGCGAAGCGCAGCGCGGTGGCGCGGCCGATGCCGGATCCCGCGCCGGTGATGACGGCGACCTTGTCGTGGAGGCGGGCCGGGTTCGGGGTGGGCGGCTGTGGTTGGGGGGCGTTCATCGTGGGTGTGCCTCCGTCGCCGGGTTCTTCGCTGGTCACGTCGTGGTCGTCTCGGGTCACGCGCGCATCTGCCCTCCGCCGTCGACCATGAAGGTCTCGCCGGTGATGTAGCGGGACGCGTCCGAGAGCAGGAACACCACCGGCGGGGCGATGTCGCGCTCGGGGTCGCCGTCGCGGCCCATCGGGTGCTGGGCGTACATCGCGTCGAACACCGCGCGGCGCTCGGGGTCGTCGGCGGGCGGACGTCGGTGCGCGGCCGAGGCGGGGCAGACGCAGTTGACGGTGATGCCGTGCCGGGCCCATTCGCGGGCCGCCGTGCGGGTCAGCGAGCGGACGGCCTCCTTGGAGGCGCTGTAGGGCCCGTAGCCCGCGCCGCCGGTCATGCCGACGGCGGAGCCCATGGTGACGATGCGGCCGTGGCCGGCGTCGCGCATGTACGGGAAGACCGCCTGCATCGACCACAACGTGCCTTTGGGCCCGGTGCCGAAGAGCAGGTCCATGTCGGACTCGGTGACGGCTTCGAGCGGGGTCACGGGGCGGAAGGTCTGGGCGTTGGCCACGAGCCCGTCGATGCGGCCGAAGCGGTCCGCGGTGCGGCGGGCGAGCTCGACGGCGGCGTCGCGGTCGGCGACGTCGCAGGCCATCGTGAGGTGGTCCACGCCGAGGGCGGTCAGCTCGGCGGACGTCGCGGCGAGGCGGTCGGGATTGCGGCCGGTGAGGGCGAGCTTCGCTCCGTGCGTGCCGAGGTGGCGGGCCAGGCCGCGGCCTATGCCTCTTGTCGCGCCGGTGAGGACTACTACGCGGTTGCGCAGGCCATGTTCGTCGCGGGGGTCGCCCTGGGGGGCTTCTTGGGGGGCGTTTTGGGGGCGTTGTTGGGGGTCGCTTCCGGCTCCTGTTCCGACCCTTGTCTTTGTCATGTTCGGAAAGTAGCTTCATGTGAAGTTACTTTTCAAGAAGATGATTGTCCCGGACCGTGCGGACCTCAGGAGGCGCCCGGATGTCCCAGCCCCACCGTGAACGCCCCGCTTGGGTGCGCCTCGTCAACGACGGCCTCGCCGGGCCGCTCGCCGACTCGGCACGAGAACCGTTCGACGTCGAAGGCCTCCTCGGGCAGGCCCGTGCGCTGACCGGGCTCTCCGACTTCGGGGAGGGTGGTGTTGGTGGTTTTTTTGATGATGACTTCCGTACGCCGCTCGGTCTGCTGCTGGCCGACCTGGAGGAGCACGCCGACCTGACGCTGGTCGGACGCTGGCAGACGTACCGCTTCCTGTTGCGGTTGCTGAGGGTTCGGCTCCAGGTCGTCGACTATGTGAAGCGCGACCCCGGGGTGCTCGACGAGGCCGTTGTTGAGCCCTTGTTCGTCACGGGTGCGCCGCGTACCGGGACGTCGATCCTGCACGCGTTGCTGGCGCAGGACCCCGCGCATCGGGTGCCGGAGGGGTGGGAGCTGCTGACGCCCGTTCCGCCACCGTTCTCGGATCCAGCCGCGTACGCGGCCGATCCGCGCATCGCTGTTGCCGACGCCGAACTGCGCTTCTTCGACCAGGTCACCGGGTCTCTTGACGCCATCCACGTGTACGGCGCCCGGATGCCGAAGGAGTGTTTGTCCGCGCACTCGTTCGCGTTCCGGTCCCAGGAGTTTCCCGCGCGGTACAACGTCCCGAACTACACGGCGTGGCTGATGAGTTGCGACATGGGGCCGGCGTACGCCTGGCACAAGCTGACGTTGCGGATCCTCCAGCGGGGGTTCCCGCCCGGCCGCCGGTGGGTGCTGAAGAGCCCGGCGCACCTGCACTCGCTGCCCGCCCTCGCCGAGGCCTACCCCGACGCGCGGATCGCCGTCACGCACCGCGACCCGCTGACGGTGCTCGGGTCCGTGACGAGTCTTGTCGCGACCCTGCGGTGGGTGCACAGCGACACCGTCGACTACCCGGCCATCGGGCGGTACCACGCCGACCTCTACGCCGGTGATCTTGATGCGCTCGTCGACCACTCTTCCGACGGGGTCCTCGATGCGACGCGCGTTCACCACAGCCAGTACGCCGACTTCCTGACGGAGCCGTTGGAGACCGTGCGGGCGCTGTACGACGCGCTGGACCTGCGGTGGTCGTCGGAGGCGTCGGCGGCGATGCGGGCGTATTTGGAGGGGCGGCCCAAGGACAAGCACGGGGCGCACCACTACGCGTTCGAGGATCTGGCGTTGGACCGGTCGTTGGAGAGTGCGCGGTTCGGACGGTACCGGGCGCACTTCGGGGTTCCGGCGGGTCGCGATGTCTGAGGCTTCTTCAGGTCCTTCCGGGGGTCTCGACCACGCGGCTTGGCAGGCCTTTTGCGACGCGCTCAAGGCTGCGGGAGACCGCATCCTCGAACCTGACTTTCCCGGGACGTCCTTGGACCGCGCCGAAGGGTTCCGGCACCTTGCGCAGCAGGCCGCGTGCTGGCTGACGTGGGGGGTGGGGCATGCGGACGCCTCCGACCCCCGGTTCATGCGGCAGAACGACCTGTTCACGCAGTGGGGCGGGCCCAACGTCGACAACCTTTACAAGCACGCGCGGATCGACCCGACGGGTGTGTACCGGGTGCGCGGGAAGATGCACTCGTGTGAGGAGTTCCTGCTCGCGGTGCGGATCGGCAATATGCACGAGGAGCGTTACGGAACGCTGTACGAGGTCACCGCGACGGACATGGGGATCGGGCCGGGCGACGACTTCGAGATCACGCTGGGCGGGGTGGAGCCGTCCGATCCTGCGGAGCGGTTGCGGTGGGTTCCGCTTCCCGACGAGGCGCGGATGGTGAACATCCGCGAGTACTACTACGACTGGCGGGAGCGGGAGCCGGCCGTGTTCGTCATCGAGCGTGTCGACGAGCGTGTCGACGGGGTTGTCGACGGGGTTGTCACGCCTGGGCGCCTGACGGCTGTTGAGGTTGCGGGGCGGCTCGACGAGGCGCGTTCGCAGTTCGAACGGTCGGTGGTGTTCTGGAACGACTACCAGCGGACGGCACGGGGTCGAGGGGCCGACAACACGTTCATCCAGCCTCGGGCGGAACCGAAGGGGCTGAAGGGGCTGGTGTACGCCTTCTGCTTCTATCGGCTGGGGGTGGGTGAGGCGTTGGTGGTGGAGTCGGCCGCGCCCGTGGCGCGCTACTGGTCGTATCAGCTGTACCGGCTGGGGTGGTTCGAGCCGGTCGAGTCCGTCCACCGGACGGGCGGGCTGAACCAGCGCCAACTGCGGATCGATTCCGACGGCCGGGTACGGGTCGTGATCGCGGCGGAGGATCCCGGGGTCGCGAACTGGCTGGACACCGGGGGGCGGGAGGAGGGGATGCTGACGTTCCGCTGTGCGTGGGCGGAGAACCGGCCGGAGCCTACTGCTCGGGTGGTTCGGGTCTCCGATCTCGCCGAGGAGGGGTTCGACCCGACGTGGGCCGGCGGTCCGGTCAGCGCCGATGAGCGTGCGGAGGCGGTACGGGTTCGGGGCTCGCATGCGGCTTGGCGGTTTCGGACTTAGGGAGCTTTTTCGCTGCACCGTTCCTGGGCTGGTTCGTTTTCGGTGGCCTGACGCCCCTCCCGCCTTTTGATTTTCGCTTGGACGGCCCGCGCGTCAAGGCGCGGTGGGGTCTTCTTCGGACTGTTGGCCTGTCCCGGGGTTCAGGAGGCGCCTTGACCCGCGGGCCGTCCGCGCTGACTACCTTGGCGACTGGCGGGAGGGGCGCGGGGTGTGGTGGCTCTTGGGTTTTATTGCTCTGCCGGGCTGCGGTTTGCGTGTGGTGCGGCGGGCTTTGTTGCTCGGGTTCGTTGCGCTGCCGGGCTTCGTTCCAGCGTGGGGCCGCGCCTGCTGACTCGGGCGGGGGCACGGCCTCGACCCCCCATCACTTTGCCGTCACGTATGCGAATCACCAGAACTCCCTCATTCGGGGGTGTTCGCGTCACACTTGCGTCACCGCGTCTCGGCCCTCGCGCTGAGGCCCCGTCGGCTGAAGGGTGGCCGACGGGGCCTCCGCCCGCGGCGGGGTCCGAGGGGGCCGGTCGATGAGGCGGCGCCGCTCGTCGGCGAGCGTGTGTCCGCGTACGCACGCAGGCCGGTTCCGGCGCCGCCGCGGTCCACCCGGGCTCGGTTGCGGCGGGCGTGCGCGGCGACGGTGTCGCCAGGGTCGTGGCTACCCGGGTAGCAGTCCCTCATGCGGGGGTTTTCGGACAGGCGGCCGGTCCGGGTCGTGTGATCCTGCCGACGGCGGGGGTTTCCCTCCGCGGTCTCGGGCACACATTCCGGGAGGTGCGCCCGCCTGGTCGCCGGTGGAGGGAGGTCGCGTGGACGCGTGGTTCGACCCGGTGCTGTCCTTCGCGGACTCTCCGTGGGCGTACCTGATCGTCGCGTTGTTCGCGTTCGCAGACGCGATGCTGCCGATCGTGCCGAGCGAGACCGCGCTGATCACGTGCGGGGTCTTCGCGTCTGTCGGCGGTGTGGCCCCCAACCTGTTCCTGCTGATCGTCGCGGGCGCGGCGGGCGCCTGGGCCGGCGACAACCTGGTGTATCTGCTCGGTAAGCGGGCCGAGCCGTTCGCGACCCGGCATCTGCTGTCGGGGGACCGAGGTCGCCGGGCCCGCAAGCAGGCGGAGCGCTGGCTGGACGAACGCGGCGGGGTGATGATCTTCGTCGGCCGGTACATCCCAGCCGGGCGCACCGCGGTGTCGTTGACGGCCGGGGTGACGGACTATCCCGGCCACCGGTTCCGTGTTTTCACGGCGTTGGCGGGGCTGGCCTGGGCTACGTACGCGACCATGCTCGGCTACTGGGGCGGCACCGCGTTCAAGGACAGCCCTGTGAAGGCTGTCCTTGCGGGTGTCATCACCGCCGCGGTGATCGGGCTGCTCGTCGAGGCGGTGCGTCGGGTGCTGGCCCGCCGGCGGCGGGCGCGCGGGGGAACCGCGTCGGACGAGGCATGAGTCTCTGTCCGCGCTGCCCCGCGCCCCCGCGCGCCCGTGCGGGTTCTACATGGCGCGGCGGCCGTAGTGCTCGCCGACCTGGCGGAGGTAGTCCGCGTTGCCGTAGTGCTTTTCCTTGTCGTACTCCGGCGCGCTTTCGATCTGGGACTTGCTCGCCTGGACGTACACGCGCTTGTCGCGCAGGTCGATGCTGGAGATGAGCCCGGCCGGCATCAGGACGTGCTTGCCGAAGATCAGGATGCCGGTGTCGACGACGACGAACGTGCCGCCGGCGTGCTCGCTCTCCTTGTCGATCTTGCCGATGTGCCCGTCCAGGGCCTCCACCTTGAAGCCGGTCAGGTCCATGCCGGTCTGGTAGCCGGTCTCCGGCCGGTAGCCCCACAGGTCCTCGTTCACGGCGTGCCTTTCCGTCGCCTTGGGCGCGGGCGGCGCCCGCGCCGGGCCGCACCGTGCGGCCCGGTGGCGCGCTACCCGGGTACCGGGCCCGCATGCGGAGTGCGGCTGGTATGGCCGGAAATCACCGTCATGTCGGGCTGTTCGCCGTTATGTTCGGCTGCGGGTCAGCCCTGTTCCTGCGCCCAGGCCGTGTAGCGCGCGAACACCTGTTCCCTGGCCGTCTCGACGGCCGTCGCCACCGCGCCCAGGAGCACCGCGTCGCCGCCGAGGCTGCTGACCGTGACGTGCGGGCGCAGCGGGGTCAGGGTGTGCAGTTCGGCGGTCATCGGCTCGAGCAGCAGGTCCGCGTTGGCGCCGATGCCGCCGCCCAGGACGACGAGTTCGGGGTCGATGACGGCGCTGACGGCGGCGACGACGTGGGCCAGGCGGGCGGCCTCCTGCTGTACGGCGTCGGCGGCCGGGCCCGGTCCTAGGCGCGCTGCGTCGAACACGTCCTTGGCCGTCGGGTTGCCCGGCATGCCTCGGGCGACGGCGGCGCGGACGACGGCGTCGGCGGAAACGGCGTCCTCGAGCATGCCTCGGCGCGGGGCGGTGGCCGCGGTCGGGGCCGCGGGCCTGGCCGCCGGGTCGTCGGTGGCCCTCGGGGAGAGCGGCAGGTAGCCGATCTCGCCGGCCGCGCCGTGTGCTCCCTGGAAGACCCGCCCGTCGGCGACGACGCCCATGCCGAGGCCGGTGCCGACGGTGACGTAGACGAACAGGGGTGATCCGGCGCCCGCGCCGCTGTGGTACTCGCCGAGTGCGGCGAGGTTGGCGTCGTTGACGACGTCGACCGTGGACTCGAGGGCCTCCTGCATGCGGGCGCGCAGGCCCGGACGGCCCCAGCCGCCCGGCAGGTTGACGGCGTACTCGATGCGGTCCGAGCGCGGGTCGTACACGCCCGGGCAGCCCATGACCGAGTGCACGACGGCGGACGGGCCCAGGCCCACGCTCGCCAGGATGTCGTGTGCCTGGGTCGCGGCCGCGTGCAGCATGATGCCCGCGCTGCGGGCCTTGTTGGGCCGGTCCTCGCGGGCCACGACGCGGCCGGCCAGGTCGGCGACGGCTACGCGGATCCACGAGCGGCCTACGTCGATGCCGACCACGTGCCCCGCGCCCGGGTCCGGCTCGTAGAGGACGGCGGACCGGCCGCGGGCGGGCGTGTCGAGGCCGACCGGGCGGACCAGGCCCGCGCGTTCGAGGTTGTCGAGGGCCGTGGACACGGTGGGCTTGGACAGCCCCGTGTCGCGGGCGAGTTGGGCGCGGGAGACGGGTCCGCCGGTCCATACGCGGTCGAGCAGGACGCGCTCGTTGATGTTGCGCAGTACGCCGCGGTTCCATCCGCCGCTTCCGCCCACCCCGGGGCCGCCCGCCGCCGGGCCCGGCGTGTCCGGGTCGGATCCCGCGGTGAACTGCCCTGTGGTCATCGGTGCCTCCGGCCGAGCGGTTGTGTCGCCAGGTCGTCACTGTACGGCGCGTCGGGGGGCGGGTTTTGCCGAGCCCGTGTCCCGCGACCCCTTGACGGGTTTAGTAAAGGTATTTAACTTTACTAAAGCTTCAGGCGCGCTGTGCTCGTCCCCCACTCCCCCCTTTCGTTCGGAGGTGCACCGTGAGCGCTGGTCCAAGACCGGACGCGGCCGGCGGACTCAACCGCCGGATCGGCCTGTTCCAGGCGACCGCGATCAACATGAGCCAGATGTGCGGCATCGGGCCGTTCGTCACCATCCCGATCATGGTCGGGACGTTCGGCGGCCCCCAGGCCATCCTCGGTTTCCTGGCCGGCGCCGTCCTCGCGCTGGCCGACGGCCTGGTGTGGGCCGAACTCGGCGCCGCCATGCCCGGCGCCGGCGGCACGTACGTGTACCTGCGCGAGGCGTTCCAGTACCGCACCGGACGCCTGATGCCGTTCCTGTTCGTCTGGACGGCCATGCTGTTCATCCCGCTGATCATGTCGACCGGCGTGCTGGGCCTCGTCCAGTACCTCGAGTACCTCTGGCCGTCCATGACCGAGACGCAGGGCGACGTCGTCGGCGTCGGCGTGGTGGTGCTGGTGATCGCGCTCCTGTGGCGCCGGATCGAGTCGATCGGCCTGCTGACGAGCGTCATGTGGGTCGTCATGGTCGTCAGCGTCACCGCCGTGATCATTGCGTCGTACACGAACTTCGACGCGGACCTCGCCTTCACCTACCCGCGCGGTGCCTTCGACGTCGGTACGTCGACGTTCTGGCTGGCCTTCATCGGCGGCCTGAACATCGGCATCTACGACTACCTCGGCTACAACACGACCGCCTACATCGGGTCCGAGATCAAGCAGCCGGGCCGCATCCTGCCGCGCGCCACCGTGTACTCGATCGTCGCGATCGCGGCGATCTACCTGGTGATGCAGATCGGCGTGCTCGGGGTGACCGACACGGACACGATCACCGGCTCGTCGTCGATCGGGTCGCTGGTCCTGGAGAAGGCCTGGGGCACCGGCGCCGCCAAGACCATCACCGTGCTGATCCTGATCACGGCGTTCGCGTCGGTGTTCACAGGCCTGCTCGGCGGCTCGCGGGTGCCGTACGACGCTGCGCGCGACAAGGTGTTCTTCACGGCGTTCGGCCGACTGCACCCCAAGCACAAGTTCCCGACGCTGGGCCTGCTGGCGATGGGCGTCGTCACCGCCGCCGGGTTCCTGATCGGCCACCACACCGACTTCAACACGATCATCGTGCTGCTGACCGCGGTCATGGTCATCGTGCAGGCGGTCGCCCAGATCGCGGCGCTGGTCGTGCTTCGGCGCCGGCAGCCGGACCTGAAACGGCCGTACCGGATGTGGCTGTACCCCGTGCCGGCGCTGGTCGCGCTCGCCGGGTGGGTCGCGATCTTCTGCTACGCCGACAAGAACTCGCCCGGACGGCATCCCATCGAGTGGTCGCTGGTGTGGGTCGCCGCCGGCTGCGTCGCGTTCCTCGTGTGGGCGAAGGTGGAGCGGACCTGGCCGTTCGGCGGCAAGGACATCGTCGAGCAGTATCGCGGGGCGGCGACGCTTGACAGCGTTGACGGGGTCGACGGGGTCGCGGCGGCGGGCACGACGAGCGCGGAGGTTGTGTGAGCACGGCGCACGTCGCCGACGGCCGAGCGCCGGAGCGGGCCGCGGTCCGCTCCGGCGCGGGGTCGCCGGAGAAGCAACAAGATCCTTTTGGTGACGGCGACTTCGTGTGCGGGATCGACTTCGGCGGCACGAAGACCGCGGTTGCCGTCGCCCGCGCGGACGGCGAGATTCTGGCCGCCACCCGGCTTCCTACCTCGGCCGAGGCCGGCGCCGAGCAAGCCGTACACCGGGCCCTTGCGGCCGCCCGCGAGCTGATCGCGGAGACGGAATCCCGCACCGGAGGCCGGCTCGTGGGCGCCGCCGCGGTCAGCCCCGGCATCGTCCTGCCCGACCGTGTACTGCTCGCCCCCAACGTGCCCGGCTGGGGCGAACTCGCCCTCCCAGCACTGCTGCACGACGGACTGGGCCTCGACCCGGCGCGGATCGGCGTCGGCACCGACGCCAAGGCCGCCGCCGAGGCCGAGGCCCGGTGGGGCGCCCTCCGCGACGCCGATCCGGGGATCCTGCTCAGCCTCGGCACCGGCATCGCGGCCGCGCTGGTGATCGGCGGCCGCGTCCTCGGCGGCGCGCACGGCGCGGCCGGGGAAATCGGCTACAACCTGCGTTCGCGTGGAGACGTCGGCTATACGGCGGGGCGGGCACCGCTGGAGGAGCACGCCTCGGGCATCGCCCTGGTCCGCCGGGCAACGCAACTGCTCGGGCGTGCGCCCGAGTCCGGCGACGCCTTTGGCGATCCCGACCCGCGCACGGCGGAGCTTGTCGATGAGGTTCTGGATGAGATCGCCGTGCATGTGGCCAACCTCGCGCTGGCTGTGGATCCGCAACGGATCGCGGTGACAGGCGGCTTGATGCGCTCGGCCGACCGGGTTCTGCCGGCGCTTCGCCGGAGGCTGGACGAAGCGGTGCCGTTTCCGCCGGAGTTGGTCGCCGCCGCGTACCCGCAAGATGCGGCGCTGCGGGGAGCGCTTGCCCTCGCGGTGGAGACGGCTGGGAGTTGAAGTGGGCGCGCGGGCGCGGGCGCTGGCGCGCCGCGCCGCCGCATTACCGCGCATACGTTCTTGTAAGGAGTGATCCGCATGACCGCAGGCTCCCCCGGTTCGCTGATGGCCGCGGAGATGGCTGAACAACCTGATGTGCTGGCGCGTCTGCTCGTCCGGCTCCCCGAACTCGGTGAGCGGATGCACACGTTGCGGCCGGAACCGTTGGCGGGGACCGTGCTGGTTGCGCGCGGTTCGTCCGACAACGCTGCGGCGTTCGGGCGCTACCTGATCGAGGCGGCGTCCGGGCGGCCCACCGGTCTCGGTTCGCCCAGCATCACCACCCGCTACCACGCCGAAGTCGACTACACCGGTTACCTGTTCGTGGCCTTGAGCCAGTCCGGTCGGACGCCGGAGATCGTCACGGCGGCGGCCTCGGCCCGCGAGCGCGGTGCTCGTGTCGTCGCGGTGACCAACGACGCCACGGGCCCGCTCGCCTCGGTCGCCGACCTGACGGTCGCGACCGATGCGGGGCCTGAACTCGCCGTCCCCGCGACCAAGACCGTGACCGCGCAGTTCCTCGCCCTCGCGGGTCTGGCGGCGGGACTCGGTTCGCTGCCGCCGGCGCTCTGGGCCCCGGCGCCCGAACTGCCGGACGTCGTACGCCTGCTCCTCGCCGACCCGCATCGCGGTGAGGACCTGGCGGCGGCCTGGGCGCACCACGACCGCCTCGTGGTCGCAGGGCGTGGCCTCGGCGGGGCGGTCGCGATGGAGGGGGCGTTGAAGATCCGTGAGACGTCGGGCCTGTTCGCGGAGGGCATCTCCGTGGCCGATCTGCTGCACGGTCCGATCGCCGCGCTCGACCACGACGTCCCGGTCCTGCTCGTCGACCTCGGCGGCCCGACCTCGCCCGACGTGGCCGAGCTCCGCCGGAGGCTGGCTTCGGACGGAATCCCGTACGCCGATCTGGCACTGCCCCATGAGGCCGGCGAACTCCCGGAAGCGGCACGGGCCGTCGCCGCCACCGTGCGCTTGCAGCAACTGGCCCGGGCCTTCGCCCTGCGGCGCGGGTGGGACCCCGATCGGCCGCGGGCGTTGTCGAAGGTGACGGCGACGTATTGAGGCTTGGGTCGCCGTCCTCGGGGGCCGCTCGGGTGGCGGCGGCCCGTCAGACCACCGCCGTCCCCGAGTACCTCGTCGCCGTCCGCAGGTCGCGTTCGATCCTGGCCGCGGCCGCGCGCAGCGGCGGCAGGACGTCGGCCTCGGTCTCGGCGACGGTGCGGCGGCGTACGTGCATCGCCACGTTCACTGCGGCGATCACCTTCCCCTGCCGGTCCCGCACCGGGACGGCGATCGAGCGCAGGCCCACCTCGAGTTCGTCCTCGGCGAGCGCGAAACCGGCCTGGGCCGTCGCGGTCAGGAGGGCGTCCAGGTCGGCGGGTGCGGTGACGGTGTGCGGGGTGAGCGCGGGTAGTTCCACCCGGTCGAGGTAGGCGGCGCGGTCGGCGGCGGTCAGGCCGGCAAGGAGCACCCGGCCCATGGCCGTCGCGTACGCCGGGAGCCGGGTGCCGACGGTGATGTTCACGCTCATCACCCGCGCGACGGCCACCCGGCCGGCGTACTGGATGTCGTCCCCCGCGAGGATCGCGAGCGACGCCGAGTCGTGGACCCGCTCGGCGAGCGCCGCCAGGTGCGGGCGGGCGATCTGCGGCAGGGTCAGCCCCGACAAATGGCTGTAGCCCAGGTCGAGGACCTTCGGGGTGAGCCGGAACCGCTTGCCGTCGCCGGTGACGTAGCCGAGGTAGGTCAGGGTGATCAGCGCGCGGCGCGCGGTCGCGCGGGCCAGGCCGGAGGCGTCGGCCACGGCCGACAGCGGGAGCCCTTCGGCGGACCCGCCCAGCGCGGTGACGACCGCCAGGCCGCGGGCCAGCGACTCGACGAACTCGGGGCCGAGGTCGGACTTCGCGGCCAGGCGGGCGGCGGATCCGGCGGGGGCGTCCGGCGTGCCGTGGGTCGGCGGGGAGGCAGAGGTCTCGTCCGGCGACGCCTCGGATGGCCCGGCCAGTCCGGCCGCCATGCGGTCGGCCACCTCCCGCATGCGGGGAAGGACCGTCTCCCGCAGCGAGTCGACGGTCTGGCGGCTGGTGTGGCTGACCACGCTGAGCGCGCACGCGATGCCGCCCGCGGGGTCGGGGACCGGCAGTGCGATCGCCACGAGTCCGGGTTCGATCATCTGGTCGTCGACGCCCGTGCCGTCCCGGTGGGACGCCTCGACCCGGGCCCGGAAGACCCGCTCGTCCCCCGTCGCGGCGACGGCTCCGGGCGGCACGGCGGCGAACGCGGTTGCGTCCGGGTCGGCCGCGCGGCGATGCCGCCACGCG
Organism: Yinghuangia seranimata; assembly: GCF_029953285.1. Lineage (GTDB taxonomy): Bacteria > Actinomycetota > Actinomycetes > Streptomycetales > Streptomycetaceae > Yinghuangia > Yinghuangia seranimata. The sequence goes on from NZ_JASAOI010000042.1 coordinate 157,683, forward strand.
GCCCAGTCCTGCTCGTCCCATGCGGCGGCGAACAGCACGCCCGGCGCGCCGAGCTCGGCGGGCAGCCGGTCCCCGATGCGGAACGCGAGCGACATGGCGCGCCGCCGGGTGGCCTGGTGGACGAAGCGGGCGCCGTCGGCGTCCGGCACCGCGAGCGAGACGGACTCGTCCAGCTCGTCGGCCAGCGCGTCCGCGATCGGCCCGAGCGTGTCGGGCACGCGGCTGGCGGCGAGGTAGGCGTTGCCGAGCTCCATCAGGGCCGGCGTGAGGACGGCGTCGCCCTCGTACGGGCGGACGTAGCCCAGCCGCTCCAGCGTGCTCAGCACCCGGTCGACCGTGGACCGCGCGAGCCCGGTCACCCGCGCGAGCTCGGACACCCGCCGCCGGCCCCGCGAGGCGGCGAGCGCCTGGATCACCGCGATCCCGCGCATGAGGGGCGCTACGGCCTCCGGCGGCGGCTCGGACGAGGGCGTCTCCGCCGGCCCCGGTTCCGACGGTCGCGCCTGACCGGCGGGCCCGGGAGCGTTCCGCGCCTGGTCATGCGTCTCCGGCGCCTCCGCCGGGGCCGCGGGCTCGGCGCGTCGCGGCCCCGTCCGTGCCGGCGTGCCGGGGTCCGGGGCGCCGGTGGCCGCCGCCACGGGGTCCCGGTCGTCGCCTGACCGCTCCTTCTCGTCCACTGGGTGCTCCCACACAGTCTCGTCGTCCCGCCCGCCGAACCGTTGACACGGCCGACGGCCCCCGGCACACTCTGCGCGCTTGTTTGAACAATAGTTCACTGAGCGAACAGGGAAGGTGAGGGCATGTCCGAGATCCGGCCGCTGCGCGACGCGGTGGCGGAGCTGATCCACGACGGGGACACCGTCGCGATGGAAGGCTTCACGCACCTGATTCCGTTCGCCGCCGCGCACGAGATCATCAGGCAGCGCATCACCGACCTGACCCTGGTCCGCATGACGCCCGACGTCATCTACGACCAGCTCATCGGCGCCGGCCTGGTCCGCAAACTGGTGTTCTCGTGGGGCGGCAACCCGGGCGTCGGGTCGCTGCACCGGTTCCGGGACGCGGTCGAGAACGGCTGGCCGCGCCCGCTCGAGCTGGACGAGCACAGCCACGCCGGCATGGCGAACCGCTACGTCGCGGGTGCCTCCGGGCTGCCCTTCGCGGTGCTGCGCGGCTACCGCGGCACCGACCTCGGCGGCCGCACCTCCACCGTCTCGACCGTGACCTGCCCGTTCACGGGCGAGGAGCTGGCCGCGGTGGCGGCGGTCAACCCGGACGTCACCGTCATCCACGCCCAGCAGGCCGACCGCGCGGGCAACGTGCGGTTCTGGGGGCTGACCGGCGTCCAGAAGGAGGCCGCGCTGGCCGCGAAGCGAGTCCTGGTGACCGTCGAGGAGGTCGTGGACGCGTTCGAGCCCCGGCCCGGCGCGGTCGTGCTGGCGTCGTGGACGGTGGACGCGATCGCCGAGGTCCCCGGCGGCGCGCACCCCTCGTACGCGGCGGGCTACTCGGTCCGCGACAACGCCCACTACCAGGCCTGGGACGCCGTCGCGCGGGACCGCGACGCGTTCACCGCCTGGCTCGACCGCACGTTCCCCGCGCAGCGCGAAGGAGCCGTCCCGGCATGACCACCGCAGCCACCGCCCCCTCCGACCGCTCCGCCGCGCCCGCCTGGAGCAGCGACGAGCTCATGACCGTCAACGCCGCCCGGGCACTGGCCGCCGCGCGAACCTGCTTCGTCGGCATCGGCCTGCCGAGCACCGCGGCCAACCTGGCGCGCCGCACCGCCAACCCCGACCTGGTGCTGATCTACGAGTCGGGCGCGATCGGCGCCAAGCCGACGCGGCTGCCGCTGTCCATCGGCGACGGCGAACTCGCCGACACCGCCGACGCGGTGGTGTCCGTGCCCGAGATGTTCAACTACTGGCTCCAGGGCGGCCGGATCGACGTCGGGTTCCTCGGCGCGGCGCAGCTCGACCGCTTCGGCAACATCAACACCACGATCGTCGACCGCGGTCCCGACCGTCCGGAGGGCCGACTGCCGGGTGCGGGCGGCGCGCCCGAGATCGCCGCGAACTGCGGCGAGGTGCTCATCGTGCTGCGGCACTCGCCGCGCAACATGGTCGCCGCCCTGGACTTCCGCACCTCGGTCGGCCACGGCGACGGCGTCGGCGACCGCGCGCGGCTCGGCCTGCGCGGGCGCGGCCCGGTGGCGGTCATCACCGACCTCGGCGTGCTCCGCCCGTCCGCGACGACGAGCGAGCTCGAACTCACCGAACTCCACCCCGGTGTGACGGTGAATCAGGTGCGTGAGGCGACCGGCTGGCCACTCGCCGTGGCACCCGAGGTCGGCGTCACGGAGCCGCCGACCGCCGACGAGCTCACCGCCCTGCGCGCGCTCAAGGCCGCCTGATCCCCTCGTCCGCTCGACCATCCGAACTCCGGCTTCCAGAAAGGCTCGCGGTATGAACGACGTCTTCATCGTCGACGCGGTCCGCACCCCGTTCGGCAAGTACGGCGGCGCGCTGTCCGGCGTCCGCCCCGACGACCTGGCCGCGCACGTCGTCCGCGCGCTCCTCGACCGCGCCCCCGAGCTCGACCCGGCGCGCGTGGACGACGTGTTCTTCGGCGACGCGAACGGCGCGGGCGAGGACAACCGCAACGTCGCGCGCATGGCGGTGCTGCTGGCGGGACTTCCCACGTCGGTGCCCGGCACCACCGTCAACCGGCTGTGCGGCTCCGGCATGGAGGCTGTCATCCAGGCCGCGCGGGCGATCGCGGTCGGCGACGCGTCGATCGCGGTGGCCGGCGGCGTCGAGTCGATGTCGCGTGCGCCGTGGGTGCTGCCGAAGCCCGAACGCGGCTTCCCGGCCGGCCACCAGGAGCTGTACTCGACGACGCTGGGCTGGCGCATGGTCAACCCCGCGATGCCCAAGGAGTGGACGATCGGGCTCGGCGAGGGCGCCGAACTCGTCGCCGAGCGCACCTCCGTCTCCCGCGCGGACCAGGACGCCTTCGCCCTGGCCAGCCACGACAAGGCGGTGCGGGCCTGGAAGGACGGCCGGTTCGCGGCCGAGGTCGTCGACTACCCCGGCGTCGACCTGGCGCGCGACGAGGCCGTGCGCGAGGGCGGCAGCATGGAGGGACTGGCCCGGCTCAAGCCGGCGTTCCGGAAGGACGGCACGGTCACCGCGGGCAACTCGTCCCCGCTCACGGACGGCGCCTCGGCCCTGCTGCTGTGCGACGAGGCCGGGCTGCGCGAGCTGGGCCGCGAACCGCTGGCCCGCATCGGCGCCCGCGCGGTGACCGGCATCGAGCCGCACCTGTTCGGGCTGGGCCCCGTGGAGGCCGTGCGGCGCGCGGTCGCCAAGTCCGGGCGGGCCTGGGACGAGCTGGCGACCGTCGAACTCAACGAGGCGTTCGCCGCCCAGGTCCTCGGCTGCCTGCACGAACTCCCGGAGCTGAACCCGGACATCGTGAACCCGTACGGCGGAGCGATCGCCATCGGCCACCCGCTCGGTGCCTCCGGCGCCCGGCTCGTCGGCACGGTCGCACGGCAACTGGCCGACGCCGGCTCGGGCGTGGGCGTCGCGGCGCTGTGCATCGGCGTCGGGCAGGGCCTCGCGGTCGTGCTCGAACGCTGACCGCGGCGACGCAGGACGCACCAGACAGGAACAGCACAGGAGTCGGCGGAGGAGTGACGGCTGTGGGCGATCCCACGCAGGAACTGATATCGAAGGAGATCGCGGAGGCGCGCGACGGTTACGCCGCCGCGCGGGCCGGCGGCGCGCCCGAGGGCCACCACCCCGACCGCGGCTACCTCCCGTACCGCAGCAGCGCGTTGCGGCACCCGCACAACCCGCTGGAGCGGGTCGCGGACCCCGACGCGGTCGAACTGTCGGGCCCGGTGTTCGGCGTCACCGACGTCACCGACTGGGACGCGGACCTGACCGCGCAGCACGTCGGCGAGCCGCTCGGCGAGCGGATCACCGTGACCGGCCAGGTCCTGGACCGCGCCGGGCGCCCGGTGCGCGGCCAGCTCGTGGAGATCTGGCAGGCCAACGCGTCCGGCCGCTACGCCCACCAGCGCGACCGGCACCCCGCGCCGCTGGACCCGAACTTCACCGGCGCCGGGCGCTGCCTGACGGACGACGAGGGCCGCTACACCTTCACCACCGTCAAGCCCGGCGCCTACCCGTGGCGGAACCACGTCAACGCGTGGCGCCCGGCGCACATCCACTTCTCGCTGTTCGGCGCCGCGTTCACCCAGCGGCTCGTGACGCAGATGTACTTCCCCGGCGACCCGCTGTTCGCGTACGACCCGATCCTCCAGTCGGTGACGGACGACGCGGCCCGACAGCGGCTCGTGGCCGCATACGACCACGACCTGTCCGTACCGGAGTTCTCGCTCGGCTACCGCTGGGACATCGTGCTGGACGGGCCGACCGCCACCTGGATCGAGGAGGGCCGCGCATGACGCCGCCTCAGCAGACCTCCGGACAACCGCTGTTGCCGCCGACGCCGGCGCAGACCGTCGGCCCGTTCTACGGCTACGCGCTGCCGTTCCCCGGCGGGCCCGAAGCCGTGCCGCCGGGCCGCCCCGACGCGATCACCGTGCACGGCGTGGTCTACGACGGATCGGGCGCGCCGATCCCCGACGCCCTGCTGGAGTTCTGGCAGGCCGACCCCGACGGCACGCGCTCCGGCGCACCGGGCTCGCTGCGCCGCGACCCGGTGACCGGCGGGTTCCTCGGGCGGCACCCGCACGTGTTCACCGGGTTCACCCGGGTCGCGACCGACGCCGACGGCGGGTACGCGGTGCACACGCTCGCACCGCCCTCGTCGGCGCCGTACCTCGCGGTGGCGGTGTTCGCGCGAGGGCTGCTGCACCACCTGTACACGCGGGCGTACCTGCCGGTCGACGGCGCAGCGGACGACGCGCTGCTGGGCCGGCTCGCACCGGAGCGCCGCGCGACGCTGCTCGCCGTGCCGGGGCCCGACCGGACGTACCGGTTCGACGTGCGACTGCAGGGGGAGAACGAGACGGTGTTTCTTGAGCACGCGTGAACCCTCGGCCGACGTCGGCCTGCTGACGCCGGGTCACGCCGGCTCGGCGGCCGAGGCGGCGACCGGTGACGCGGCGTTCCTCCAGGCGATGCTGGACGCCGAGGCGGCCCTGACCCGCGCGCAGGCCCGCCTCGGCGTCGCCCCGCCGGAGGCCGCGGAGGCGGTCGACGCGGCGGCGCGGGCCGACCGGTTCGACGTCCGCGACCTGGCCCTGCGCGCCCGCGCGGGCGGCAACCCGGTGATCCCCCTGGTCGCCGACCTGACCGCACTGGCCGGCAAGTCCGCCGCCCCGTACGTGCACCGAGGCGCGACCAGCCAGGACGTGCTCGACACAGCGATGATGCTGGTCGCGACCCGCACGCTCGGCCCAGTGCTCGACGACCTGACGGCCGCCGCCGAGGCAGCAGGACGCCTGGCGGCCGAACACCGGGGCACAGTGCAGGCCGCCCGCACCCTGACCCAGCAGGCGGTCCCGACGACCTTCGGCCTCAAGGCCGCCGGATGGCAGCTCCTGCTGACGGATGCGGCGGAGCGCCTGACCCGGGTCCGCGACGGGCTTCCCGCGCAACTGGGCGGCGCAGCAGGAACATTGGCGGCCTTCGAGGCCGATGCGGCATGGCCCGCGACAGACCGGGAGCAGACCGGCCACGCGAGCCTGCTCGCCGCGACGACCGCCACCGAATGGGACGGCCCAACGCGCCCCACTGCCGACCAGGAATCCGTTGTTGGGGAGGACGCGGGCGAAGGCACCGACGGAGCGCTGCGCGAGCACACCGCACTCCCGCAGGAATCCAGCACCTCCGACGCAACGCGCTCGCTCCGCCTGGTAGCCCAATACGCCAGCGAACTCGGGCTCGCGGAACCGCTGCTGCCGTGGCACGTGCTGCGTACCCCGGTCGCGGACCTTGCCGGCGCACTCGCCTTCGCCTCCGGTGCGCTCGGCAAGGTCGCCGCCGACGTGCTGGTCATGGGCCGCACCGAGATCGGCGAGCTGGCCGAGGGCACCGGCGGGGGCTCGTCGGCCATGCCGCACAAGGCCAACCCGGTCCGGGCCACGCTGATCGCGGCGGCCGCCCGGCAGGTCCCAGCGCTCGCGTCGGTGCTGTACGCGTCGATGGCCGCCGAGGACGAACGCCCGGCCGGGGCCTGGCACGCCGAATGGCCGTCGCTCCGGAGCGCACTGCGCCTCGTCGGCGGCGCCGCCCGCGACGCCGCCGAACTCCTCGCGGACCTGCGCGTCGACACCGACCGCATGCGCGCGAACCTGGCGGCCAACGGCGGCCTGCTCGCCGCCGAACAGGCAGCAGTCCGCCTGGAGCCGCTCCTGGGCCGCGGCGAGGCCCGCCGCCTCGTCGAACGCGTCGCGACGAGCGTCGGAACAGGCACCGAGCCGACCTTCGAGGCCGCCCTACGCGCCGAACTCGCGTCGTTGGACATACCCAGCACGGACCACTCAGCCGCGCAGCCGCCTACGCCCCCGGCCGAGCAGCCCAGCCAGGCGACCGATCCGGCCGCCGCCGCACCGCACTCCGGCGAGCCGCAGCGCACCGAACCGAACACCACGTCGTCGACCGCGCCGAGCAACGCCGCCCGGTCCCTCGCGGCCTCGGCCGACGCGCAGCAGCCCGCCCAAGAGTCCGGTCCGGCAGCCGACGCAGCGCACTCCGGCGAGCCGCAAAACACCGAACCGAACACCGCGTCGTCGACCGCGCCGCGGAACACGCCCGCCACCGGCGAAGCGCCCTCCTCGACCGCGCCGCAGCGCACTCCCGCCACCGGCGAAGCGCCATCAGGCGCCGAGCCGGTCGGCGGACGCCGACCCGCATCGTCCGACCTCTCGGCCCTCACCGACCCCGCCCGCCATCTCGGTGCCGCGTTCGCTCTCGTCGACCGTGTGCTCCTCGCCCGGAAAGCCCGCTGACCGCCATGCTCAACCACCGCATCGACGGCCCGGCCGACGCGCCCGTCCTCCTGCTCGGACCGTCGCTCGGCACGTCGCTCCGCGTCTGGGACCGTCAGATCCCCGCGCTGTCCCGCGCGTACCGGGTCGTCCGCTGGGACCTGCCCGGGCACGGCGGCGACGACCGACAACACCAGCCGTCCACGGTCGCCGAGTTGTCCGCTCTGGTGCTCGAACTCGCCGACGCCCTCGGCGTCGCGAGCTTCGCCTACGCCGGGATCTCGCTCGGCGGCGCGGTCGGTGCGTGGCTCGGCGCGTACCACCCGGAGCGCGTCACGTCGCTCGCGCTGGTCTGCACGTCCGCGCACTTCGGCGGTCCGACACCCTGGCAGGAGCGGGCCGCGCTCGTCCGCGAGCAGGGCACCGGGCCGGTCGCCGCGACCGCCGCCGGCCGTTGGTTCACGCCTGGCGCCCGGGACTCGGCCGCCGCCGACGCGCTCGTCGAGGACTTCCGCGCCGCGGACGCCGAGGCCTACGCCGCACTCTGCGACGCCATCGCCGCCTACGACGTCCGCGCCGAACTCCCCCGCATCACCGCCCCGACCCTGGTCGTCGCCGGACGCGACGACCCGGCCACGCCCCCCGCCCACGCCCGCGAGCTCGCGGACGCGATCCCCGGCGCGGATCTCCTCGAGGTGTCGGGAGCCGCGCACCTGGCCAACGTCGAGCGCCCGGAGCCCGTCACCGCCGCCCTCGCCCGGCACTTCGGCGCGTCGGCCCCCGACGCGGACCGCCACGGCGCCGGCATGACGGTGCGTCGGGCCGTCCTCGGCGACGCCCACGTCGACCGCGCGATCGCCCGCACAACCGCCTTCACCGCCGACTTCCAGGACTTCATCACCCGCTACGCGTGGGGCGAGATCTGGACCCGCCCCGGCCTGGACCGGCGTACGCGCAGCTGCGTCACGCTGACCGCCCTGGTCGCGGGCGGTCACCTCGAAGAGCTGGCGATGCACGTACGCGCCGCACTGCGCAACGGCCTGACGCCTGACGAGATCGGCGAGGTGCTGCTGCAGTCCGGCGTCTACTGCGGAGTCCCCGCCGCGAACGCCGCCTTCGCCGTAGCCGCGCCGATCATCGCCGAGCACCTCGAATGCACCACCTCCGTCGCAGACTCCCAGGAAGAGACCCGCCGATGACCGCCCCCTCGCACACCACCGTCGGCATCGTCGGTGCCGGCCCCGCCGGCCTGCTGCTCGCGCGCCTGCTGCACAACGCCGGCGTCAACTGCGTCGTGCTGGAGAGCCGCGACCGCGCCTACGTCGAACAGCGGCAGCGGGCCGGGATCCTGGAGCAGTCCACCGTCGACGTGCTGCGCGCGTCGGGCGCGGGTGAGCGCCTGGACCGCGAGGGCATCCCGCACGAGGGCATCGAACTGCGGTTCGACCGCCGCTCGTTCCGGGTCGACTTCCCCGCGCTGACCGGCGGCCGCCGGGTGTGGGTGTACGCGCAGACCGAGGTCGTCAAGGACCTGATCGCGCTTCAGCTCGCCGACGGCGCACCGCTGTTCTTCGACACCGAGGTGCTGGCGGTCGAGGGCCCGGACACCGACTCCCCGGTCATCCGCTACCGCCGCGACGGCGTCGAGCGGACCCTGACCTGCGGCTACGTGGTGGGCTGCGACGGCTTCCACGGCGTGACCCGCCGGGCGATCCCCGAGGGCGTACTGCGCACGTACGAGCGCACCTACCCGTACTCGTGGCTGGGCATCCTGGCCGACGTCGCGCCGTCGTGCGACGAACTCATCTACGCCCACTCGCCGCGCGGCTTCGCCCTGCACAGCATGCGCTCCGAGACGGTCAGCCGCCTCTACCTCCAGGTGCCGAACGGCGAGGACCCGCAGGACTGGTCGGACGAGCGCATATGGGACGAGCTGGACGCCCGGTTCGCGGTCGACGGCGACTGGCGGCTCGCGCGCGGCCCGATCACCTCGAAGGCGGTCCTGCCGATGCGCAGCCACGTCACCGAGCCGATGCGCTTCGGCCGGGTGTTCCTGGCCGGCGACGCCGCGCACATCGTCCCGCCGACCGGCGCGAAGGGCCTCAACCTCGCGGCCGCCGACGTCGTCGTGCTGGCCCGGGCGTTCACCCACCTCAAGGAGAGCGGCAAGACCGACCTGCTGGAGGCCTATTCGGACACGTGCCTCAAGCGCGTGTGGCGGGCCGAGCACTTCTCGTACTTCATGACGACGACGCTGCACACCGACCCGGAGCAGTCGCCCTTCACCACCCGTCTCCAGCTCTCGCAGCTGGACCGCATCGCGACGTCGCCGCACGCCGCCGCGGAAGTCGCGGAGAACTACGCCGGTCTGACGATCGGTTAGGCGGGGCCGCCCGGCAGGGGGCCGAAAGGACGAACGCTAGTCGGATTGTCGGCGGATACCACCGGTCGCCGCCGTCCGCACCGCCGCAAAAGGCGCGTGACATCCTGACAGTTCCCCTGCTGGACGGAGTCCCCACGATGCCGCCTGCCCCGGCGAAGACCGTCAAGACCGAGGCCTACCTGCGCTGGGAACGGGCGACCACGCCCGCGCTGACCGCGCTCGCGCTCATCTCGCTCACCACGTTCGTGCTCGGCGAGGCGATGCGGGCGCGGGGCAGCGCGATACTGCTGGTCGAGTACGCCGTCTGGGCGGTCTTCGCCGTGGATTTCCTGGTCCGGCTCCGCCTCAGCGGCAACCGGTGGACGTTCATTCGGACGCATCCGCTGGACCTGGCCGCCGTCGCCCTGCCCGCCATGCGCCTCATGCGGCTCATCTCGGTGATCGGCAGAGTGGGCGTCGTCGCCCGGCGCGGCCGGGCCGAGCGGCTCCTGGTCAGCACACTCGCGATCGTGCTGACCATCCTCGTGGCGGGCGCGGCGGCCGTGGTGGCGCCCGAGCGGAACGACCCGAGGGCCAACATCACCGACTTCCCTGACGCGTTGTGGTGGGCGATCAGCACGGTGACGACGGTCGGCTACGGCGACCTCCACCCGGTCACGCCGGAGGGGCGGCTGGTGGGCGCGATCCTGATGGTGGTCGGGATCGGGATGATGGGTGTGGTGACGGCGACCATCGCGACGCGGATCATCCTGCCGGAGCAACAGGCCGAGGAGCGCGCCGAGATGGCCGACCTCGACGCCCGACTGGAAGCCCGACTGGACGCGATCGACCGGCGGTTGGACGCGATCCTCGACCGCCTCGACGACACGGCCCCGGACCGCAAGCGTCCCGCGCGCGCCCTCGGCGCCGAGGGCGAATCGTCTCATGACAACACTCACGGCATGAACGAAGCAAACCTTCACGAGGCGCGCAACTCAGCCTGATACACGGCGATTTAGCCGAGCCACAACCCAAGTTGCCAATGTGGCGCAAGGATCTGGCGCGCCCATCGCGCGCCCTGGCGCACCATCGCGCGCCGCTCCCGCCGTTCTCCGCCGTCCGATTGTCTGCATGACGGGCCGCCGCCGACTGGTCGGGTCGGCGTGCGCCCTCGATCCCACCCCCTCGCAGCCCCATCCCCCAGCGGCGCACGCGCGCCGCACCCACCGAAGGGCGGGCACGATGACGATCGAAGCGACGCCGACCGAGGCCAACGGACGGGCGCAACTCAGCCTGAGCACCGCGGCGGCGCGCAACCTCGCGACCACCACCAAGTCCGAACCCCAGATGCAGGGCATCAGTTCACGGTGGCTGATCCGCATGCTGCCGTGGGTACAGGTGTCCGGCGGCACCTACCGCGTCAACCGCAGGCTCACCTACGCGGCCGGCCGCGGCCGGGTGAGCTTCGTCAAGACCGGCGCCGAGGTGCGCGTCGTGCCGCCGTCGCTCACCGAAGTCCCGGCGCTGCGTGGCTTCGACGACATCGGTGTGCTCGACGCCCTCGCCGGCCGCTTCGTCCAACGCGAGTTCACGCCGGGCGACGTGATCGTCGAGGCGGGGCAGCCGATCGACGAGGTCTTCCTCATCGCGTACGGCAAGGTGAACACGATGGGCACCGGCAAGTACGGCGAGGACGCGGTGCTCGGCGTCCTGGCCGACGGAGACCACCTGGGCGACGAGGCTCTCCTGGAGGCGGACGCGACCTGGCCGCACACGGTCAAGGCCGCCACGTCCGGCACGCTGCTCGCCCTGCCCTGGCCGGCGTTCCAGGACCTGGTCAGCCACTCGGACGCGCTGCGCGACCAGGTGCTCCAGTACCTCGCCACGGCGGACCGCCCGGTCAACAGGAAGGGCGAGGCGGAGATCGACCTGGCCGCCGGCCACGAGGGCGAGACGGATCTGCCGGGCACCTTCGTAGACTACGAACTCGCGCCGCGCGAGTACCAGTTGAGCGTCGCCCAGACCGTTCTGCGGGTGCACAGCCGGGTCGCCGACCTGTTCAACGAGCCGATGGACCAGATCGAGCAGCAACTCCGACTCACGATCCACGCGCTGCGCGAGCGGCAGGAGTTCGAGCTCGTCAACAACCGCGAGTTCGGACTGCTGCACAACGTCGACCCCGGGCAGCGCATCCACACCCACCACGGCCCGCCGACCCCGGACGACCTCGACGAGCTGCTCAGCATGCGACGCGGCACCCGCCTGCTGCTCGCCCACCCGAAGGCCGTCGCCGCGTTCGGGCGCGAGTGCAACAGCCGCGGCCTGTACCCGGACAGCGCCGAGGTCGACGGCCACAAGGTGCCCGCGTGGCGCGGCGTGCCGATCTTCCCGTGCGGCAAGATCCCGGTCACCGACGGCCACACCTCCTCGATCCTCGCGATGCGGCTCGGCGAGGACGACCAGGGCGTGATCGGGCTGCACCAGACCGGCATCCCCGACGAGTACGAGCCGAGCCTGAACGTCAGGTTCATGGGCGTCAACGACAAGGCCGTGATCTCGTACCTGGTCAGCGCCTACTTCTCGGCCGCCGTGATGGTGCCGGACGCGCTGGGCGTGCTGGACAACGTCGAGGTGTCCCGCCCACGCGCCTAGCGCGACGCGCTCACCCCCATCGCCCCCCCCTGACACCGCCACCACGACGGAGGAGTCCCGGTGTCCGTACTCTCCCGTGTGTCCGCGCCCCGGGCGGGACACGAACTCGCAGACTACGTAGCGGCCTTGCTCGCCGCACCGCCCTCGGGACCGACGTCGGCGCCCGGCGGCACCCGGCCGGGCCGAACAAGGCTGCCGGGCCCCACCGGCCTCGGCACCGCAGCGGCGAGGATCCGCCCGGACCGAGAGCCCTCGACCGCGACACTCACCCCGCCCGCACCCACACCCACACCCACACCCACAGCCGGCCACACCACAAACGGCCGCCGCGACCGACAAGGCGCCCCAGCCCTTTACTGCCCACCCGCGCTACGCGACGACCCGGTACTCGCCGAAGCCGTCAACGAGCGCCTGATCGCCTGGGCCGACGAGGTCGGTATCTACCCCGGCCGCCTGGAAAGCGTCCGGGCCGCGAACTTCGGTCGGCTCGTCATGCTCACCCACCCCGAATCCGACGACCCGGACCGCCTGTTGGCCGCCGCCAAGTGCGCACTCGCCGAATGGGCCAGCGACGACCACTACTGCGACGACGAAAGCGCAGGCGCCGACCCGGCCCTGCTCGGCGCACGCCTAGGCGTAGCGACCGCAGTAGTCGACCCGGCGCAACTCCCCCGTGAATACACCCCGCAGTTCGAACAGGCGGTAGGCGCCGACCCGGTCCTCAAAGCGCTGCGCTCGGCCCTCGACCACCTGGGACGCTACGCCGACCCGACCCAGGTCAACCGCCTCCGCCACGAGATCTCCCAGCTCTTCGGCGGGTACCTCGCCGAGGGCTCGTGGCGGACCAGCGGCCACCGCCCGCCCGTGTGGGAGTACCTGGCGGCCCGGCAGATCAACAGCTTCCTGCCGTGCATGACGCTCGTCGACGTCGTCGGAGGGTACGAACTCCCGCCCGCCGAATACGCCGACCCAGCTGTGCGACGCGCCGTCAAACTCGCCGCCACCGCCGCCACCCTCGTCAACGACCTGTACTCGATGGCCCGCGAGGACGCCGGTCCGTCCGTCGGCTACAACCTGCCCGCGCTGATCGCCGCCGAGGAGAACTGCTCCCTGCAGGCCGCGGTCGAGAAGGCCGCCCGCATCCACGACGAACTCGTCCACACCTTCGAGGCCGAGGCCGCCGCACTCGCGCTGACGGGCTCCCCCGCACTGCGCCGCTACCTGGCCGGCATCTGGGCATGGCTCGGCGGCAACCGCGAATGGCACAGAAGCACCGAACGCTACCAGTAAGGAGCTTCACCAATCCGCACCGAAACCGTACCAACGCCCCCAACGCGCGCCGATCCGAAGGAACCGCCCCGCGTGTCGATCTCGGAGTACCCGGGAGGGCAGCTTCCACTACCTGCTGATCGCCGCAGACCGCGTCTGAAAGGGCGTCAGCGGGTGGCGGTGTGCCGGGCGAACACCACCACATTCGCCGTGTAGCCCGAACCGCGGTGGAACGAACCGCCGCACGTGATCAGACGCAGCTCGGCCCGGTCGCGGTCGCCGTACACCCGCTCCGCCGGGAAGTCGTCCCGGTCGAGCACCTCGACCTTGTAGACCCGGAACTCGGCGGTACGCCCGTCGGCGCGGTCGATCCGGATCGTCTGGCCCCGGGTGATCGACCCGAGGCCGTAGAACACCGAGGGGCCGCGCTCGTCGTCGACATGCCCCACCACGACCGCGGTGCCGACCTGGCCGGGCGTGACCGCCTCGCGGTCCCACCCGGCCAGGTTCGTCTTTCCGGCGGGCGGGACCTCCAACTCCCCCGAGTCCGACACGCCGAGGGACATCAGCGGAGCGTTCACGCCGAGCGAGGGGATCTCCACCCGGGTGGGCACCGCACGCGCCAGCGGCGCGGGCTTGGGCCAGCCGTCCGCTATGTCGATCTCGGAGCCCGCGGCCGGCTGCGGCGGAAGTTGACCGCTGTGCACACCGGTCCAGAGCAACGCCGCACCGGCCGCGAACACCGCCGTCTTCCAGCCGAGGCCGAAGATGCCCACGCTCGCGGTCAGGCCCGCCCGGAGGCGCCGCGCCGTCGCAGGCTGAACAGACCCGCGCCGACAGCGGCCGCAGTAAGGGCGCCGCCGACGGCGATCTGCGTGCTGTTCATCCCGGCGACCGAACCGCCCAGCCCGGTGTGCGGCGCCGACGTCACGGGCTTACCGGACACCACCACGGTCGTCGTCGCCGTCACCGGCTTGCTGGCCGGCGGACCGGACGAGCAGTTCGCGGTGATGGTGTACGACCCGGCGGTCGTCGTCGACGCCACGACAAGCGTGCCGGCGAACGTGTTGCCGGTCGCCACGCCGAAGGTCACCTCGCCCGCGGGGGACGTGCCGTCGGCGACAACGTGCACTCCGTCCGGGCAGGTCAGCGCGAGCTTGACCACCTCGCCGGCGACAACGCTGCCGGGCGTCGCCTGCACAATCGGAACACTCGGCCCGGCCGCGAACGCAGTCGGCGCGGAAAGGACAACCAGGGCACCCGCGGCGACAAGGCCACCGGCGATGCGGGCTGCGGACACGATGGACCTCCGTCAAGCGGCAGGAGCCGGGGACAACACCCCTGCGGAGCACGGACCACCCGTCGCTCCATACACCAGACAAACCCCGCCCCCACGCACCCGCGCGCCGAACACCCGGGCGCCGCATCACCCGACGAGCCCAGTCGCGCGTACGCGTCACCCCGTCGCCGCAGGTGACAGCGATGCGAACGCCCTTACGAGCAACACGCAGCGCAAAAGAAACTCCACCCGTACAGCCCCACCCGACCGGGTGGCGGCGGGTCTAAAGGGAGAGTGGAGCGCGGTGACGCAAGTGTGACGCGGAGACCCCCCAATGAGGGAGTTCTGGTGATTCGCATACGTGACGACACAGTGAGGTGGGGGTCCGAGGTCGCGCGCCCCACGCTGGAACGAACCCCGGCGGCGCAAGAAAACCCCGCAAGAAAACCCGCACCGCACCCACAGAACGACCGCAGCCCGGCAGCGCAACGAACCCCAGCAACAAAACCCGCCCGGAACCCCAAGCGAAACCGCAGCCCGGCAGGGAAACCAAAACAAGCGCGTCCACACCCCGCGCCCCTCCCGCCAGGTGCGAGGTGGTTCAGCGCGGACGGCCCGCGG
>NZ_JASAOI010000001.1 GCF_029953285.1 Yinghuangia seranimata
GTCAGGGCGGCCGGCCCGCGGGTCAAGCCGCCCCCTCAACCACCACAAAGGCCGCCTGAACCACGTTGGAGACACCGCGGCTTGAGGCGCGGGCCGTCCGCGCGGAAAATCGAAGAGCGGGAGGGGCGGGAGGCCGCCAACAGCCGAACAGGCACGGGACGGTGCAGGCCGGCGCAGTTCACGACGCGCCGGCGCGGCCCAGGAACGGTGCAGCCACCGTCCCCAGGCCGCCCCCGAACGGCAGGCCTGTTGGAAGCCGGGTCAGCCGGCGAACCAGCCGCCGTCGACCGGCATGATCGCCCCACTCACGTACGACGCCGCGTCCGACGCCAGGAACACCGCGACCGAGGCCATCTGCTCCGGCTCGGCCATCGCGCCCGCGTTCATCAGGACGCCCGCGAGGCGGCCGAAGCCGGCCTCGCTCATCTCGCCCTGGACGATGTTGGTGTTGACGCCGCCGGGGCAGATCGCGTTACAGCGCACGCCCTGCTCGCGGTACATGTACGCGATGCTGCGGGTCAGGCCGACCACACCGTGCTTGGACGCCGTGTAGGAGGGGCCGCCGCAGCCGCCGCGGATGCCCGCCTCGGAGGCCGTGTTGATGATGCTGCCCTTGCTCTCCAGCAGGTGGGGGAGCGCCGCGCGGGCGACCAGGAACACGCCGGTCAGGTTGACGCCTATGGTGCGCTGCCACTCGGCGAGGGAGATGTCCTCGAGCACGCCCATGGAGTCCAGCACGCCCGCGTTGTTGCACAGCACGTCGAGGCCGCCGTACGTGGACACCGTCGTGGCGACCAGTGCCGCGACCGACTCCTCGTTCGCGACGTCGACCTGCACCGCGGTGGCGGTACCGCCCGCCGCCTGGATCTCGGCGACCGTCTTGCCGGCCGTCTCCTCGAACAGGTCCGCGACGACGACGCGGTCGCCGAGCGCCGCGAAGGCGATCGACATGGCCCGGCCGATGCCGGAGCCGCCGCCGGTGACCAGGACGGTGCGGCCAGTCCGCTCGGGGGTGACGCTCATGATCGGCTCCTTGTACACGACGCTGTGACGAGCTGCTGCCGGACCACGACGGGCCGTTCCCGCGAACCCGCATGACGCACCATCAGTTCCGGCGGCCACCACCGTATGGCACGTCGTGCCAAAAAGGGACCTCCCGCGACCGACCAATTTCGGCCGCCCAACCCGCCCGACCCGCCCGACCTGCCGAGCCGCACAGCCGCCCGACCTGCCGAGCTGCTCAGGCCGCCCAAGCCGCGCAGGCCACCCCGAGTCGCTCAGGCCGCCCCCGACCGCCCGTCAGGCCTTACCGCGGCGGCGGCACCGACACCACGAGCGTGATCACCGTCGGCACGCTCCCGTTGTTCGCGTACGTGTGCGCCACGTGCGACTCGTAGCTCGCCGTCGACCCGGCCGGGATCACGTGGTCGTGTCCGTCGAGGACGAGGGTCAGCTCGCCCTCGTCGACCCGGACGAGCTCGGCGGTCCCGACGGGGTGCGGGTCGGAGTCGTGTCGCTCGCCGGGCATCAGGCGCCAGCTCCACAGTTCGAGCGGGCCGGGGGCCTCGGTGCCGGCGAGGAGGCGGCCCTGCGAGCCGGCCTCGGTGTGCCACAGGACGACGGCGTCCTCGTCGGCGGTGATCCGCACGGTCGGGGCGTCGGAGTAGTCGAGGAGCTGGGCGATGCTGACGCCGAGCGCGTCCGCGACGCGGATCACGGTGCCGAGGCTCGGGTTGGTGCGGGCCGCCTCGATCTGGATGAGGATGCCGCGGCTGACGCCGGCGCGGGCCGCGAGTTTGTCCAGGCTGAGGCCGCGCGCCTGGCGCACGCGCTTGGTGTTGCGGGCCAGCGAGTCCGCGATGATCTTGAGCTCGGGCATCCGACCGTCCAATATTCTGGATGACACAGTTCACTCTGATGCACTACGTTCTACTGAACCATCCGGTTCACCGTACTGCACTCGAGGTCTGGCGATGACGATAGTGCTCGCGCTGCTCACCAGCGCGCTGTGGGGCTTTGCGGACTTCGGCGCGGGCCTGCTGTCGCGACGCATGGCCTCCGCGCGCGTCGTCGTGCTCTCGCAGGCCGCCGCCGCGCTCGTGCTCGCTGTCGTGGTCGCCGCCACCGGGGCCTACGACGAGGCGGGCCCGCGTCTGTGGTTCGCGGTCGGCGCCGGAATCGTCGGCCCCGTCGCCCTCCTCTGCTTCTACGAGGCGCTCGCCCGCGGCCCCATGGGCGTGGTCTCGCCGCTCGCCAGCGCGGGCGTCATCATCCCGGTCACCGTCGGCCTCGCGGTCCACGGCGACCGGCCCGGGCTGCTGCAGTACGCGGGGATCCTCGTCGCGGTCGTCGGCATTGCCCTCGCAGGCGGCCCCAGGCTCGGCGGCGCAGCCGTCCACCGGTCCACCCTGCTGCTCACCCTCGGGGCGGCGCTCGGCTTCGGTACCGTCTTCGCGCTCATCGCCGAGGCGTCCACCAATGTCACCGGATTGTTCCTCGCGCTGTTCGTCCAGCGCGTCGTCAACGTCGGCAGCGGCGGCGCACTGCTGCTCCTGACCGAACGCCGCGGCCGGGCCCGGGCCGCGGCCGGACCGCCCCACGGCACGGCCGAAGAGCCCCCGTCGAACACGCCCACAGCGAACGGTGCTTCAACGCGTCCGGCGTGGGCCCGGATGCCCGCTAAGCTCGTGCTCGCACTCACCGTGGTCGGCGTCGCGGACGTCGCCGCGAACGGCACGTACTCGACGGCCGCCCGGCTCGGACCGGTCACCGTCGCGGCCGTCCTCGCGTCGCTGTACCCGGTGGTCACGGCACTCGCGGCACACGGGATCCTCAAGGAACGGCTGCAGGCGGCCCAGGCGTTGGGCGCGGGACTCGCGCTCGCCGGGACGGTCCTGCTGGCGGCCGGCTGACGCCGGGCCCCAAGACGCGTGCGGCGGTAGGAACGGGGCGCTCCTGCCGCCGCACGCCCGTGTCCGGGCGCGGCCGTTACGGCGTCCCCGCCCCGGCCACCGCCACCTCGGTCGTCTCGATCCGGCCCGCGCGCAGCGCCCGCGACGTGTCCGGGTCGCCCAGCGTCTCCGCCGTCACCATGAACAGCGTCCGGCGCTCCGGCCCGCCCAGCACACACGCGATCGCGCGCCGCTCGTCGCCCAGTTCGATCGCGTCGGTCACCTCGCCGCCGGGCAGCACCCGCACGAACCGGCGCGCGACCGGGCACGCCACCCACACCGCGCCCTCCGCGTCCAGGCAGATCCCGTCGGGGTGGTCGCGCGGGCCGAGCGCGGCGAACACCCGGCGCCCGGACAGCGATCCGTCCGCCGCGACGTCGAACGCGGTCAGCCGTTGCGCCGCGCTTTCCGCGACCACCAGCAGCGTCCCGTCGGGCGAGAGCGCCATCCCGTTCGCGCAGTGCAGGTCCTCGGCGACCGCACGCACGGTGCCGTCCGGCGCGACGCCCAGCAGCGGCAGCGGCTCGGGCCGCGTGTCGTGCGTCGCGTAGTCGTAGCCCATCTGGCCGACGTACGCGAAGCCGTCCGCGCGCACCACCATGTCGTTGACGTGCAGCCTGCCGAGCTCCGGCGCGTTCAGGTCCGCGTGGGTGCTCAGCGTCCCGTCGGAAGCCCGGCGCAGCACGCGTCGCCCGGCCATCGCCACCACCAGCAGGTCGCCGTCCGGCAGGAACCCCAGCCCGGACAGCTGGTCCTCGTGCTCGGGCACGACCTCCTCGACCGCGCCCAGCCCGTCCACCGCGAGCACGCGGTGCCTGACCAGGTCCGAGAACCACAGCCGCCCGGCGTGCCACCGCGGGCCCTCGGCGAAGCACAGGCCGTCCACCAGCGTCGTCAGCTTCCATATGCGCACCTGGCTACCGGACGCCGCCACAGATGTGAAGGCGCGTCAGGGCAGGTAGCCGGTGTGCGTGACCGGCTCGACGGGGCCCTCGGTGCGCGCCCGGGCGCGGGCGAGGCCTTCCAGCAGTACGTCGCGCAGCTCGGCCGGGTCGATCACGTCGTCGTACGACAGCGCGTTGGCCGAGCGCCACGGCCCCGACGCCTCGTTCGCGACCAGCCGGGCGCTGGTCTCGGCGTCCTGCTTCGCCGTCGCGGCGCCGGATGCCGCGGGGATGCCGCCGAGGGTGACGCCCGGGAACGCGTACGACACCGTCTGCGCGTCGAACGGGTTCATCGCCATCACCGACGACCCGAACCCGAACGCCTTGCGCAGCGTGACGTGCAGCTTCGGCACCCGCAGCCGGTGCTGCGCCGCGAACAGGCGGGCGGACGCGCGCAGGATGCCCGCGCGCTCCGACGCCGACCCGGCGAGCACGCCGGGGTTGTCGGCCAGGAACACGACGGGCAGGTGGAACGCGCCGCACACCTCGACGAACCGGGCCGCCTTCGCCGCCGCGTCCGCGTCGATCGTCCCGGCCCTGACGGCGGGCTGGTTCGCGACCACCGCCACCGCGTGGCCGCCGAGCCGGGCCAGCGCGGTGAGCACGGACGCGCCGAAACGGGGCTGGAGTTCGAGCACCGAGGCGGCGTCGAAGACGGTCTCGAGGACGGCGCGCATGTCGTACGGGCGGCGGGCGTCCGGCGGTATCAGGTCGAGCAGCGCGTCGACCGGGCGCGGTCCGGTGTCGGCGTTGCCGTGCTCGGGGCCGGCGTACGGCGGGCGCTGCCACGCGTTCGACGGGAGGTAGGACAGGTAGCGGCGGGCCAGCCGCAGCGCGGCCGCGTCGTCGGGTGCCGCGTTGTGCGCGACGCCGCTGAGGACGGTGTGCACGTCGGCGCCGCCGAGCGTCAGCTTGTCGACCTGCTCGCCGATCGCCGCGGCGACCAGCGGGGGACCGGCGGTGAACAGCGCCCCCTCGCCCGCGACCATCACCACGAAGTCCGACAGCGGCGCGGTGAGCGCGCCGTGCCCGGCGGACGGGCCGGTGACGACCGCGACGGTCGGGACGACGCCCGCGAGTTCGGTGAGCGCCTGGAGGTCGTTCGGCGACGCGGTGTGGCCCTGCAGGGCGTTGGTCGCGCGGTGGCCCGCTCCCTCGAGCAGCATGACCAGCGGCGCCCGCTCCTGCCCCGCGAGGCGGGCGAGCCGGGCCCGCTTGGCGGCGGCGGACGGACCGATCGAACCGCCCTGCACGGTGAAGTCCTCCGCACCGACGAACACCGGACGGCCGTCGACCCGGCCCGACCCGGCGACGAACGCGTCCGCGGGGACGTCCGCGCCGCCGGCCAGCGTGCCGAGCTCGGTGAACGAGCCAGGGTCGAGCAACGCGTCGACCCGCGCCCGCGCGGTGAGCCGCCCGCCCGCGGTGTAGCGGGCCAGCTTGGCCGGGCCGCCCATCGCACGGGCGGCGGTACGGCGCCGGGCGAGGTCGTCGCGGAGGGGGCGCCACGCGGCGCGGTGGGGGGACTCGACGGGGTGGTCCGGGTCGGCGGGGCCTGCGGGGTCGGGCATGAGGGCTCCCGGGGTGGGGCTGATGTGCAGGCCTCGACTAATATCAGACTCGATCAAGCTTTTGGTGGTTGTGGTCGCTGCGCGGCCGTCAAACAACCGGCGAACCGCTGTCAAACGGTCGATCCGCATCAACGGCAGCACAGGCCCGCTCGACCCCGGACGGTGCCGCAGACCAGGTCGAGGTGGTGCGGCGTCCACTCCAGGACGTACGCGAACGGGTAGTCGCCCGCCGTCAGCACCTGGTCGCGCGTGGCCACCCGCGGTGCCGGATCAGCGAGTTCGGCGGCGCGCCCGGCGCCCGAGCCGACGTCGTCCAGGTGGAACTTCAGCAGGGCCGGGTCCCGGTACGCGGCGGTCGGCCGCACGCGGCGCGGCGGATTTCCGCGCGGGCTTTCCCCACGTCGGTTGCGGCCGCTCAGACGAGGATGACCGTCTTTCCGCGCGCCGCCTTGCCGGCGCGGCCGCGTGCCACGGCGTCCGGGGCGTCGGCGAGTGGCACCTGGGCGCCGAGCTGCACCGTCACCCGACCGGCCGACACCTCCGCGGCGAGGCGGGCGAGCAGGTGGCCGTTGGGCTCCACGACGAAGTTGACGCCCTCCACGCCGCGGCGGGCCAGCGACTCGACGTCCGCCGACCGGATCGCGCTGATCGCCACGCCGCCGTCCGAGACCAGCGTGGCGTACTCGGCGAACGCCTCGGGCGGCGAGACCAGGTCCACCAGGGCGTCGACGCCGTCCGGGTACGCCTCACGCAACGCGTCCACCGGCGGCCCGGCCTTCGCGTCGACGGTGTCGGCTGCGCCCAGTTCACCCATCAGCAGCTCGCCGACGCCCCGGGTCACGGCGACCACCCGCACGTCCCTCGACGCCGCCAACTGCGTCACGAACGACCCGACCCCGCCGGCGGCGCCGACGAGGAGCAGTGTCTGCGCGGCCTCGACGCCGCCGACGTCCAGGATCGACAACGCGGCCATCCCGGCGGTCGGCAGCGCGGCGGCGAGCGGCAGCGGCAAAGCGTCGGGGGCGAGCGCGAGGACGCCGTCCTCGGCCGCGACCACGTACTCCGCGTACGTCCCGTACGCGCCGACCGCCGCCGGGGCGGGCTGGCCGAAGACCGCGTCGCCCACGTTGAACTTCGACACGCCGGGCCCGAGCGCGGCGACCTTGCCGGCGAAGTCGACCCCGTAGATCAGCGGGTACACCGCCTCGGCGACCCCGTCCCGCGCCCGGTCCGCGAGCTTCCAGTCGACCGGGTTCAACCCCGCCGCGACCACCTTGACGAGAACTTCGCCCGGACCCGGCTCGGGCACCGGAAGCCGCATGAGCTCCGGGCTGCCGGTGGGCTTGGCGACGGCTACCGCGCGCACGGGGCCTCCTGGTCGGACACGACGACGGCCGCGAAACAGGACGAACCGCCTTTGGCCCATGGTCGCGGCAACCCGCCCCCACGGCAACGCGAACCCCCCCCCGCCGGGGTGACGAGCCGTCAGCCACCCGTGGAGGTCAGGACGGGGACGCGACGATGTGGCCCGACGCGGCCGACGAGCCCGCCGACAGCCGGCGCCCGACCCGAACCGATCAGCAGGCCAGTCCGAACGGCGCCAGCGCGCGCGGAGACGAGCGCAGCGCCCCGACGCGGAGGAGGAGCGCCCGCCGACAACCCGGCCCTACGCGAGCAGCGGTCACCCGGTCGGGCTGTGCGGCATCGACGGGGCCAAGGGGAGTAGTGTCGACGCCCGCACCGCACGGGACGGACGCGACTGCTCGCGCTTCGCTGACTCGTCTCGCATCGGCGGCGCGGTGGAGGAGCGCCCGCCGACGGCCCGGGCCCCGAGGCGAACTGGTCGGCAGGCGGGCCAGGCTGCGCCGTGCCGACGCGCGGGGCGGCGAGCACCGACGCGCTCACCAGCCCCGAGCGTTCGGCCGGAGCCGCTTGCAAGAGTCGGCGGCGTCGTGGGTCGGCTGCCGCGCCCGCCCGTCTCGACGGTGTTGCCTGCGGTGACGCCAGCACGCGGCTTCGGCCTGGAGCTGAAGCCGGAACAGCGCCGCGCTGACGATCCGTCGTCGGGCGGGGCGGCGGCCGTTGCTCCCGTGACCCGGACTCGTCCTACAGGGGCGCCGAGCCGGGGGAGGTCAGGACTCGGGCTGCGGCGGCGTGGCCTGTTGCGCAGGCCTTGGTCAGGTCGTCGGTCTCCATGTAGGTCGACAGGAACCCTGCGGCGAAGGCGTCGCCTGCGCCGGTCAGATCCCGCACTTCGCGGACCGGGGGGACCGGGATCGCGAACGGGTCGGCGCCTGGGGCGTCGACCCAGGTCGGGTCGGCGCCGTGCTTCACGACCACGATCGTGTCGGGGAGGGCGACCCGGTCGGGGCCCGGTGCGCCGGACCACCACAGCCCCAGGCAGGCGGCCTCTTCGGCGTTGGCCAGCAGGACGTCCGGGCGCAGCTCGGCCATCAGGTCGAGGAAGCGGCGGGCGCCGTAGCGGGCGAGCATTCCTGTGGACGAGGCGTCGACGGAGATCCGCGCGCCGAAGGACCGGGCGCGGCGGATCGCGTCGGCCGTCGTGATGCCGGTGGGCTCGCCGTGGAAGGCGTACGCCGGAACGTGCAGCAGCCGCAGGTCGTTCAGCCACGCGTCCGGCACCTCGTCGAGGAGGACGGACGCGCCGCGGTCCGGCAGCATCGTCCGTTCACCCTCGGCGTCGATGAGGATGACGATGGTGCCGGTGCTGCCGTGCCGGTTGACCCGCACGTCCACGCCGTCCGCCTCCAGGGTCGCGACCAGCGCGTCCCCTCGGGCGTCCGCGCCGACGCAGCCGATGAACCGGGTCGCGCCGAACCGGGCCGCGCTCGTCGCGACGTTCGCTCCGCTGCCGCCGCGGGTGTGGAAGATCCGCGACTCGGTGTCCGTGCCGTGCTCGATCGGCCCGGACAGCCACACGACGGTGTCCTCGACGAGGTCCCCGATGATCCCGATCACGTGTCCGCGCCCCCGCCCCGTCAGGCGGACAGGGCCGCGGCGACGCGGCCGCCGAGCGCGACGTTGCCGCGGTAGACCTCGACGTTGACGTCGAGGCTGCGGCCGCCGGTCGTGCGCTGGATGTAGTCGAGCAGGAACGGCGTCGTGGCGTTGCCGATGATGCCCTTGCGGTCGGCCTCCGCCCAGGCCGCGGCCAGGATCGCGTCGAGCTCCTCCGGCGGCAGCTGCTTGTCGGCGGCCACCGGGTTCGCGAGCAGCACCGCCTGCGGCAGGCCCAGCCCGTCGCGGGCGTTGAGGACCGCGGCGGCCTCCTCCGGGGTCGACACGGAGTAGCCCACCTCGTGGCCGGAGTCGGTCACGTAGAAGCCCGGGTAGCGCGTGGTCCCGTAGCCGAGCACGGGGATGTTCAGGGTCTCGAACCGCTCCAGCGTCGCGGCGATGTCCAGGATCGACTTCACGCCCGCGCTGACGACGAGTACCGGGGTGGTGGCCAGCGTCGTCATGTCGGCCGACTCGTCGAAGGTCTGCGACGCGCCGTGGTGCACGCCGCCGAGGCCGCCGGTGGAGAACACCTTCACGCCCGCCCGGTGCGCGAGGAACGCGGTCGCGGCGACGGTCGTGCCGCCGTGCAGGCCGAGCGCGCTGACCACGGGGAGGTCGCGCAGGCTGACCTTGGCGATGCCGTCCGTCTCGGAGAGCTCGGTGATCTGCTCGGGGGTCAGGCCGACGGTCGGCGTGCCGGCGTACACGCCGATCGTCGCCGGGACGACGCCCTGGCCGCGCAGGATCTCCTCGGCCTCGCGGGCCACCTCGAGGTTGCGGGGGCGCGGCAGACCGTGGGTGAAGATCGTCGACTCCAGCGCCACGACGGGCCGGCCCTCGCGGACCGCGGCTTCGACCTCTTCGGATACACGGACGACGGACGAGTTCATGTGCAGCGCTTTCTGTGGCCGACGCGGGCATGTGGACTGGCGAGACGGGGCCGGACGGATGCCGGACGGGTCCGCACGCCACCCTAGGAGCCCCGGAACCGGGAATCCACAATCAATCCCGATGCAAGCGATAGCCTAAGCCTATGGGAGTGACGTTGCGGCAGGTCGAGGTCTTCGTGTCGGTGGCCGACCACCTGCACTTCGGCCGGGCCGCCGAGGCGCTGCACATCTCCCAGCCGACCGTCAGCCAGGAGGTCGCCCGCCTCGAGCGCGCGCTCGGCGTGCCGTTGTTCGACCGGTCGGGCCGCTCGGTGCGGCTCACGCCCGCGGGCGAGGCGATGGTGGAGCAGGGGCGCGGGCTGCTGGCCCAGGCCGACCGGCTCGTCCGGGACGTGCGCATGTACGAGGCGTCCCGGCTCAAGACGGTCCGCGTCGTCGCGACGCCGAGTGTCGTGAACCGGCTCCTGCCGGCCGTCATCAAGCGGGCGGAGCGTGAACTCCCGGACGTCACCATCGACGACGTCGCCGTCGACACCGGCGCCGTCGCGGCCCAGCTCGCGGCCGAGCACGGCGACCTCGGCCTCGGCCGCTTCCTCGCGCCGCTCGACGGCTACACCGCCCAGGTCGTCGCGCACGAACCGGTGTTCGCCGCGCTGAGCCGCGACCACCCCAGCGCCTCGGGCGACGCCGTCGACCTTGCCGCGCTGCACGACCTCCCGCTCCTGCTGTGGCCGCGCGAGCAGAACCCCCGCTATCACGACCGGCTGCGCGCGATCTGCGCCGAACGCGGCCTCGACCCGTTCCTCCTCGTCAGCCCGCCGCGCATCGTCGGCTCACGGCTCTACCTGCTCGCCGAGGGCCGTGCGTTCTCGCTCGTCCCGCACTCGGTGACGGCGTCGCTGCCGGAGGGCGTGCGCGCGTTGCCGCTGACCACCCCGGCGGAACTGCCGCTGGAGATGCAGTGGCGCGACGGTGACACCCGGCCCCACATGCGGGCGCTGCGCGACCTGATCGTGGCCGAGGCCCGCCGGCTCGACGGCGGAACCGAGGACTGACCCGCGTCAGCAGCCCGACACCAGCTTCGTGACGTCGTCCGACGTCAGCACCCAACCGTCCGAGACATAGCCGGTCTTGCCGCCCGGCTCGGTGACCTTGTCCCACGTCGTCGTCGAACGGCCGCTGGACGACACCACGCTCGGGCCGGTCGTGTAGCAGATCAGCGTCAGCGGCGTGTTGTTCGGCACCGACGCGACCAGGTCGGAGCGCTGCGTCGGGGCGCTGCGGACCAGCAGGTTGTACTGGTGGGCGTACGCGACGGGCTTCGGCGGTGGGGCGGGCTCCGGTGCCGGGGGAGGCGGCGTGGGGCTCGCGGGCGGGTCGGCCGGGGGCTGCGGGGCCGGGGTGGTGGACTTGGGCGGGGCGGGCGCGTGGCTCGGAGGCGGCTGCGTCGGCGTCGGCGCCTCGGCCGGGGCAGGCCCGGACGGCGGCCGGTTCTGCGGCGGGACGGGCTGGTCCTGCGCCGCCGGGCCCGCGGCGGCGACGGCGGCCGGTTCGATCGGCGGCCACGCCGGGGTGGTCGGCGGCGTGGGCTTCGGCGGCTCGGCGTTGCGCCGGCTCGGGTCGTGGCCGAACGTGACGTCGGCCAGGATCCAGCCGACCAGCACCAGCACCACCAGGCCGAACACCGCCGCCGCCCGCGACCCCGCCGCGCGGACCGCGCTGCCGACGGCACGCCGACGCCGCGCCTTGAACCCGTCGAGCACGGCGGGCAGGCGCGCGTACCACGGGCGCTCGCCGTTCGCGCGCACCATGGCGTCCCCCTGACTCTCCGCGATCCGCCTCCTCGGCGGCGACGACCGGACGAAAGACGCGGATCGGGCGCTAAAGCGGATGGATCCCAACCAACTTCATTATCCGCCACTGGAGTTGATCGTCCAGGGCGCACAGGGGGCGCCTGGCGACATCCTCGCCGCCGACACCCTGATGGCGCAATCCGTGGGGTGCGCGTCGTGGACGCCATCGGCACGCGCGCGGCAGGCTGGACGCGTGCCCACCACCCGAACCGTCGTCTTCGTCGTCTTCCCCGGCTTCCAGGCGCTCGACCTGACCGGCCCCCACGAGGTCTTCGCGCAGGCCGGCGGCTACCGGTGCGTCGTCGCCGCGCACACCGCCGGACCGGTGCCGTCCAGCAGCGGACTCCCCGTGCACGCGGGGGCCGCGCTCGCCGACCTCGCCGCGGAGCGCATCGACACGCTCGTCGTCGTCGGCGGGTCCGGCGTCGACCAGGCGTGCCGCGACCTGCCGACGGTGGAGTGGGTGCGGGACGCCGCGCCGCGGGCCCGGCGCGTCGCGTCCGTCTGCAGCGGCGTGCTGCTGCTCGCCGCCGCGGGGGTGGTCGCCGGGAAGACCGTCACCACGCACTGGAGCCGCGCCGCGCAGGTCGCGCGCGTCCATCCGGACGTCACGGTCGACGCCGACCCGATCTTCGTGCGTGACGGCTCGGTCTGGACGTCGGCCGGCGTCACCGCGGGCATGGACCTCGCGCTCGCCCTCGTCGAGGACGACCTCGGCCGCGAGGCCGCCCACGCGGTCGCCCGCGAACTCGTGCTGTTCCTGCGTCGCCCCGGCAGCCAGTCGCAGTTCAGCGTGCCGATGCGCGCCGCCCGCAGCACCACCGACCCCATCCGCGCCGCGACCGACGCGGTCGCCACCGACCCGGCCGCCCGGCACACCGTCGACACGCTCGCCGCCCGCGCGGGGCTCAGCGCACGGCACTTCCAACGCCGGTTCACCGCCGAGTGCGGCGTCTCGCCGACCGCGTACGTCGAGGAGGTCCGCGTCGAGGCGGCCCGCCGCGCACTCGCCGAGGGCGACGACCCCGTCGAGTCGGTCGCGCGGCACTGCGGCTTCGGCACCGCCGAGACGCTGCGCCGCACGTTCCACCGGCGGCTCGGCGTCTCGCCGTCGGACTACCGCGAGCGGTTCCGCAGCAGCCGGCCCGCCGCCCCGCGCCCGTGACCCCCCGACGGACCCCGTCACGCACCGAAAGGACCACTCGTGACCACGTACGGCCTACTGATGTTCGACGACTTCGAGGAACTGGACCTGGTCGGCCCCTGGGAGGTCTTCGGCGCCTCCGCGATGCTGCGCGAGCGGGACGGCCACGGCGACCGCGTCGTCGCCGTCGCTGAGCGCCCCGGGCCGGTGCGGGCCGCGAAGGGCCTTGTCACCACGGCCGAGTTCGGGCTCGCCGACCACCCGCCGCTCGACGTCCTGCTGGTCCCCGGCGGCATGGGCACCCGCCGCGAGGTCGCCAACGAGGTGCTCATGGGGTGGATCGCCAAGACGGCCGAGACCGCCGAGTGGGTGACCAGCGTGTGCACCGGCTCGCTGCTCCTGCACGAGGCCGGGCCGGCGCGGGGGCGCCGTGTGGCCACGCACCACGGGTTCGAGGACACGCTGGAAGCCCGCGGCGACATCACCGTCGTCCGCGACGCCCGCTACGTCGTGGACGGCAACCTGGCTACCTCGCAGGGCGTTTCGGCCGGCATCGACATGGCGCTGTGGCTGGTCGGACGGCTGCACGGCCGCGACCACGCGCGCGCCGTACGCCGCTACATCCAGTACGAGCCCGCGCCGCCGTACCTGGCCGACGAGCCCGTCGCCTGACCCCGCCGCGGCCGTGTCGGCGGGACGAAAGTCCCTCCGACGCGTGCCCTGCGGCCCTGCCGTCCACGTCCTTCGCCGAGTCGCAGCCGCCCACCCGGGCGGCAACCATGGTCTGAACCGGACGGGTCCGTCCGTCCGGCATGCGACGACGCGGCGACGAGACGGCGAAGGAGCGGACGCGATGACCGAGGGCCTGGCCACCCGTGTCGACGGCCTCATGGACGGCCTGTGCGACGACCTGCGCCGCCTGACCCGCATCCCGTCCGTCAACTTCCCCGGCTACCCGGACGAGCCGGTCAAGGCCGCCTACGACCTGGTCGTCGAACTGCTGCGCGACGCGGGCGTCCAGGACGTCAAGGCGCTCACCCTCCCGGACACCGCCCCCGTCGTCACCGGCCACATCCCGCCGCCCACTCCCGACGCGCCGACCGTCCTGCTGTACGCGCACTACGACGTCCAGCCGTCCGGCGACGAGGCGCTGTGGACCACCGAACCGTTCGAGCCGACCGACCGCGACGGCGCCGTCCACGGGCGCGGCGCGGCCGACGACAAGTCGAACCTGATCGCCCACATCGGCGCCATCCGCGCCTTCGACGGCAGGCCGCCGGTCGGTGTCCGCGTCGTCTTCGAAGGCCAGGAGGAGTACGGCAGCGGTTTCGACGACTACCCGGCCGAGCACGCCGACGAGTTCGCGTGCGACGCCATGGTCGTCGGCGACATGGGCAACATCCGCCCCGGCGCGGGCACCCTGACCGTCGCGCTGCGCGGCGTCGTCGAACTCGTTGTCGAGGCCCGCACCCTGGACGTCGCCAAGCACAGCGGCAACTTCGGCGGCGCGGCGCCCGACGCGCTCATCGCGCTCATGCACGCCCTCGCCACCCTCCACGACGACGCGGGCGACGTCGCCGTCCCCGGCCTGCTGCGCGAGGAGTGGGACGGATCCGGCTGGACCGAGGCCGAGTTCCGCACCCTCGCCGGCGTCCGCGACGACCTCCCGCTCATCGGCACCGGCGGCCTCGGCGCCCGCCTGTGGTCCGGGCCTGCGATCACCGTCATCGGCCTGGACGCGCCCAGCGTCGACCGCGCCGCCTCCGCCGTCGTCCCCTCCGCCCGCGCGAAGCTCAACGTGCGCGTGCACCTGCGGCAGGACCCCGTCGAGGCCGAGCGCATCGTCATCGAATTCCTCGAAGCGGCCAAGCCGTTCGGCATCCCGCTCACCGTGCGCCGCGCCGGTGAACCGGGCGCGGGCTTCGCCGCCGCCACCGGCGGGCCCGCCTACCAGGCCGCGCACGAGGCACTGCGCGCGGCGTGGGGCGACGACCCCGTCCACGCCGCCGCCGGCGGGTCGATCCCGTTGGTCAACAGCCTCGCCGCCGCGCAGCCGCACGCCGAGATCCTGCTGATGGGCGCCCAGGACAGCCTGTGCAACCTGCACGGGCCCAACGAGCGCGTGCTGGTCAGCGAACTGCGCGGCGCGGTGCTCGCGGAAGCGGAGTTCTTCCGGGCGTACGCCGAACGCTTCGCGCGCGCCCGGTAGCCCCCGAACCCGGGTGCGCGGGACGGGCCGCGCCGTCTCCGGCCCGCCCCGCGCACCCGTCCCTCACGGCTGTCCGCTCAGAACGACATGAATCCCGAGTGCTCGACCTCGACCAGGTACACCACCCGCTCCTCACCGCGCGGGTAGGGAACGCCGAGGTACTTCAGGGCCATCCGGTCGATGATCGCCCAGCCCTCGTCGCCGTCGACGCACTTCACCACCCGGCCGCGCGCGTGCGCCATCCGGCGCGGATCCGCCGCGTCGAGCACGGACAGCGCGACCCGTGGGTCCTTGTCCAGGTTGCGGGCCTTGCGCGACGTCGGCCCGGTCAGGAACGCGACGCGGTCGCCCTCCATGTCCACCCACAGCGGGACGGAGTGCGGGGAACCGTCCGGCATGAGCGTGGCCAGGTGGGCGAAGTTGACACCGGCGAACAGCGCGCGGACGTCGTCGTGCAGGGTGGTCATGGGGACAGTCCTCTCCCAGGGAACGAGCCGTACCCCCTTTGGACCGCGACTCCTTCCGGAACTCATCGGTGGGCCACGGGAATCTTTCCGGCCAACCCACCGGTGACACTGTCGCCGTCGTACGGCAGGATGCCGGGCGCCGGTGGGGACCGCTCGACGCGCCCCGCTACCAGCCGGTCCACCACAGCCACTCCGGGGAACCCCACGTGTCCGCAGACGTCCCGTCCCAGCTCCCGCCCCCGAACGCCGCGTGGCCGACGCCGATGCCGGCGGCACTGCCGCCCGCGGTGGCCCGGCCGCTCCGGGGAAGGGCGAAGATCGCGTCCATCGCACTCGCTGTCATCGGCGTCCTCGCGTTGGCCTGCGCCGTGGTGCTGATGCGGCAGGCCGCGGACGTCAACGGCATGGACCCCGCGCGGTGGAACGGGGAGAACCCCTATCAGGACGACGAACTCGTCGCACGGTCGTGGAGCGGCCCCCTCGGGCTCGAACTGCTCGGTGCGGCGGCGTTCATCCCTTGGTTCTACCGGGCCCGGACCAACATCGAGGCGCTCTCGCCCGGACCGCGCACGCTCGGCAAGGGCTGGGCGGTCGGCGGTTGGATCGTTCCGCTCGGCATGGCCGTGCTTCCGGCGATCGTCGCGCACGACATCTGGAAGGGCAGCGTCAGCGAGCAGACCGCGCACGAGGGACGCCCACGGGCGCGGCACCTGCTCCTGTGGGGCTGGTGGCTGACCTTCGCCGCCGCGTCCTTCCTCTACGGCAGGTCGCTGACCGGCCACACGTCTCCGGACAAGGTCAGGGAAGGCAAGGCGACGGCCGCCGAACTGCTCGACGGCGCGCACCGCTCCTTCGTCATGGCCTCGTTCGGTCTCGTCCTGACGGCCGTCGCCGCCGCGTTCGCCATCGCCGTCATTCACCGCATCACCGCGATGCAGGCCCGCCTGATGGAGGACTGACAACCACGCCCGGGCGGGGCAGGGCGCTCCCGTACCCTGTCCCGCCCGGGCGGTCCGCGGTGCGCTGGGTCCCGGTCAGGCGCTCAGCTTGTCGCGGCGTGCGGCGGCGCGGCGCTCGGCTTCGAGCGCGGCCGGGGAGGTGGCGAGGTAGTCGATCGCCTTCTGGGTCGAGGCCTCGCCCTCGGGGTGGTACGACGGCTTGAAGTAGCGCGGAATCGCCCCGATGAGCATGAGGTAGCTCGGCACCCGGTCCTGGCGGGCCGCGCGGCGCATGTCGCGGAAGGTGTAGCGGCGGTCGGGGATCGACGGGTCGTGCCGCATCAGGTAGCTCGCGCCGATCTGCCACAGGCCGAGCAGCGCGGGCGCGGTGAAGACCATGCCCTCGACGCGCCGCGGGTAGCGGCCCCAGGTGCCGCCGAGGTGCTGGTACAGGTCGAACGCGACGGAGCGGTGCTCGACCTCCTCGGCGCCGTGCCAGCGCAGCAGGTCCATCATCATCGGGTCGGCACCGAGGATGTCGAGCTCCTCGTTGTCCAGCACCCACTTGCCGAGCAGCGCGGTGAAGTGCTCGACCGCCGCGATGATCGACAGCCGCAGCTTGAGCCATTCGAGAGCGGGCATCGGGATGAGCGGCTTGTCGCCCAGGAAGTCGAAGAAGAACCAGTCCAGGCGCTTGGTGTAGCCGCGCGTGTCGATGCCCTGGTCGCGCAGGTGGTCCAGGACGGCCGCGTGCGAGTACGAGTGCACGGACTCCTGGCCCATGAAGCCGCGCACGTCCTCGCGCAGCTTGTCGTCCGTGATGAGCGGCAGGGCCTGCTTGTAGACGTGCACGAACCACTTCTCGCCGGCGGGCAGCAGCAGGTGCAGGACGTTGATCAGGTGGGTGCTGGGCGCGTCCCCCGGGATCCAGTGGACGGGGGTGTTCTCCCAGTCGAACGCCACCCGGCGCGGGCGGATCGGTGTGTCGCTGACGGAAATCGCGCTGACGGATGTCTCCGCTGTCACGGCTGATACCTCCTCACTTCGGTTCGGGCGACGGTCACTTCGGCAGGTCGACGCGGGCGAGCGCACGCAGGACGCGCGGCGTGAACCGCGAGGCGGCGTACGCGGCGTGCGCCTCCGGCGTCACCGGCTGCACGGCGGTGTTCTCGGCGACCGCGCGCAGGATCGCGTCGGCGACCTTCTCCGGGCCGTAGCCGCGCCGCTTGTACGCCTTGGTGGTCTTCTCGCGCAGCGAGCGCTCCTTCTCGGCGCTGGTGCCGACGAAGCGCGTCGCGCCGGTGATGCCGGTGGCCACGAAGCCCGGGCAGATCGCCGTCACGCCGATGCCGTGCGACGCGAACTCGGCGCGCAGGCACTCCGACAGCATCAGCACCGCGGCCTTCGACGTCGAGTACGCCGGCAGGCCCTTCGACGGCTGGAACGCCGCCGCGGACGCGGTGTTGACGATGTGACCGCCCTGCCCGCGCTCGACCATCATCGCGCCGAACAGCCGGCAGCCGTGGATGACACCCCACAGGTTGACGTCGAGCGTGCGCTTCCACTCCTCGGGCGAGGTGTCCAGGAACGAACCCGCGATGCCGATACCGGCGTTGTTGACGACCAGGTCCGGAACGCCGTGCGTGGCACGGACCTTCGCGGCGAGCTGCTCCATCGCCTCGGCGTCGGACACGTCGACCGTCTCGGCGTACGCCTCGGCGGCGCCCAGGACCTGGGCCAGGTCCACGGTGCGCTCCGCCGACGCCGCGTCGCGGTCGACGAGGACCAGTCGCGCACCGGCCTCGGCCAGCGACAGCGCGGTGGCCCGGCCGATGCCGCTGCCCGCGCCGGTGATCACTGCCAACTGCCCCGCGAAACGGCGGCGGTTGGCCTCGTCGCGGCGTGCCTTGCGGCCCTTGGAGGCGAGCGTCGCCGCCGCGGTGGCGGGCTTCGCCGTGCCGTGCTGTTCCACCTGGTCCACGAACTCTCCGATCCAACGGGCCATCAGGTCGGGCCGGGTGCGGGGCACCCAGTGGCCGCCGGAGACCTGGCGGCGGGTCAGATGCGGGGCG
Organism: Yinghuangia seranimata; assembly: GCF_029953285.1. Lineage (GTDB taxonomy): Bacteria > Actinomycetota > Actinomycetes > Streptomycetales > Streptomycetaceae > Yinghuangia > Yinghuangia seranimata. The sequence goes on from NZ_JASAOI010000001.1 coordinate 18,061, forward strand.
AACCGGTCGAGTTCGTCGTACAGCCGCTTGGCGAGGAACTTGTCGCGGTCCGGGACCACGAGCTGCACCGGCATCTCGGCGATCGCGTCGTGCCGCGGCGCGGCCATGCGGTGGCGGACGTTCGCGCGGTACAGCTTGGCGCCGAACGCGGCGTCCTCGGGCAGCGACGGCTCGGGCGGGCCGAGCGTCTTCTCGGACCGCGCCATCATCGCGGGCCAGTGCTTGCCGAGCACGCCGCGCCACGCCAGTTCGGGGACGACCGGCATGTGCAGCGCGTAGACGTACCACGAGCGGAACAGCTGCTCGACGTTGCGCGAGAGCCGCTTCGGCGTGGGCCTCGCGAGGCCCTCGCGGGTGACGAGGGCGAGGTGGTCCAGGCTCGGCCCGGAGACCGTGGTGAACGAGGCGACGCGTTCCGCGGTGCGGCGCGTCGTCACGAACTCCCAGGACTGCACCGAGCCCCAGTCGTGCCCGACCAGGTGCACCCTGCCGTCGGGCGCGACGGCGTCGAGGACGTGCTCGAAGTCGTCGGTCAGGCGGTGCAGCGCGTAGGCGGAGGTCGCGTCGGGGCGGCTGGACTCGCCGGCGCCGCGCACGTCGTACGCGACGATCCGGTAGCGGTCGGCGAGCCGCGCCGCGACGTCGGCCCAGACCTCCTTGGTGTCGGGGTAGCCGTGCAGCAGCAGCACGGTGGGCCCGGCCGGGTTGCCGGCCTCCACGCAGGCGAGGCGGACGCCGTCGGTGGAGGCGACCTCGAACCGGCGCGCGCCGGGCAGGTCGTACAACGAGGTCACACCGCCTCCTTGGCGATCGCTTCGGCGGTGGCCACGACGGCCCGGGCGGCGGTCTCGCCGGGGGGGTCGGCGTCGGGCGCGCTGCCGGTGGCGAGGCTCCCGGAGATGCCGCGCCCGGCCCAGCGGCGCAGGTGGGGGAGCGTGTCGTCGAGCCAGTAGGCGTCGCCGTCCTCCTGGACCACCAGCAGCTCCTCGAACTTGGCGCCCACGCCCCGGAATCCGAGGTGCGGCTCGACCGCCCACAGGCCCGGCGTGGCGGGGTGGTCGGAGCTCTTGCGCGGGTTCCACAGCGGGGACCAGCCCTCGCGGTGGCCGCGTACGCCGTCCTGGAGGAGGCCCAGCAGAGCGCGGCTGCCGAAGCCGAAGGCGTGCGGGCGGACCGTGCCGTCGGAGATCTTGCCGACGCGGTGCGCGATGACCCCGAACGGGTAGGCGCGGTGCCGGTTCTCGTAGCCCTGGCGGGCCATCAACTCGTCGACGTCCAGGTAGATCTGACGCAGCGTCCGGCCGGCGCGCACGGCCTCGACGATGAGCGCGCGGTGCACGGCGAGGTCGTCGAGGAGGTGGTCGAGGACCCGGTTGGGGCCGAGCGACGACGTGTAGCCGATGTCGGCGGTGTAGCCCTGGTAGATCGGCGCGGCGTCGAGGATGAACGGCATGCCCTCGGTCAGCCGGCGGCCGGTCGGGAAGAACTGGTGCGGAACCTTGAAGCCGGTGAACGCGGTGCGGTCGCCGAACCACGCGAACGGCAGGTGCAGCCAGTCGTGCACGCCGCGGTCCGCGAGCCAGCGGCGCATCATCGCGGCGGCCTGGCGCTCGGTGACGCCGGGGCGCAGCTGCGCGGCGACGGCTTCGGCGCAGTCGTACGCGAGGCGCTGGACGGTGCGGAATCCGTCGATGTCCGGCCCGGAAACCCCGGCGCGGGCCGCCATGAGCGGGGTCGCCATACGACCACCTTCCCTGGGGGAGATCGGTGTTACCGGGGGTAACATACCCGGGAGCGGACGGCTGTGGAACCCCCCGGTGAACGACACCTTGCGCGCGACACGCCCGACACAACCACTAGGGGTCGCATGCGCGGGCACCCACTACATATATGCTCCTGCTCGCAGCTGGTTCACCCGCTCCGGGCACTTGGAGCGGGTGGCGAAAAGGCGCTGATGTCCCGTCAGGCATGGTTCTGTCCGGGGCGTCGCGCGCCTTTGAAGAGGGAACCCGGGTGCCACGCGGACGGCTCGAGAGCCGACCGACGTCGCACGCGAAAGCCGGGACTGCCCCCGCAGCGGTGAGCGGGAACGACCGCCGTCACCAGAGCACTCCGGGCCTTCGGGCCCGGGGGAAGCGACGGCCACTAGGACCTCCGCGGCCCGGCACACGCCATCGGTGTGCCGGTGCCCGGCATGCCCGCGAGTCCGAAGACCTGCCGGCTGCCCGTGCCCGCTCCCTGTCGGCGTGCACGGTGGTCACCGCACGATCGAGCTCGCGAGGAGAGAGCCCCGTGACCGTCATGGACAGCGCGATTCCGCGCGCCCAGAACCGACCGGTTTCTACCGGTTCGTCGGCAATTGTCGAGGCGGACGCCGCCGCGCTCCCCACCGCACCCGAGGCCCTCCTCGACGCGGTCCGCGCGCTCGCCGCCGACCTCCCCGACACCGACCCCGCGCGCGTCGTCGACCGCGCCGTCGCCGGCCTACACACCGGCGCCACCGCCGCCGAACTCGACGCGCTGGCCGTGCGTACCGCCGCCGAACTCATCGCCCAGGAGCCCGAGTACTCGCGGCTCGCCGCGCGCCTGCTCGCCCGCACTATCGGCGCCGAGGTCCGCAGCCAGGGCGTCGGCGCGTTCAGCGAAGGCATCGCGCTCGGCCACGCCGAAGGCCTGATCGGCGACACCACCGCCGCCTTCGTCGCCGCGCACGCCGCCGAACTCGACGCCGCCGTCGACAGCGCGCTCGCCGCGGGTGCCGACCGCCGCTTCGAGTACTTCGGCCTGCGCACCGTCTACGACCGCTACCTGCTGCGCCACCCGGTCAACCGGCAGGTCGTCGAGACCCCGCAGTACTTCCTGCTGCGCGTCGCCTGCGGCCTGTCCCGGACCGCCGAGGAGGCCGTCGGCTTCTACCGCCTGATGTCCTCGCTCGCGTACCTGCCCAGCTCGCCGACGCTGTTCAACTCCGGTACCCGGCACACCCAGATGTCGTCCTGCTACCTGCTCGACTCCCCGCAGGACAACCTCGAGTCGATCTACGACATGTACGGCCGCATCGCCCGGCTCTCCAAGTTCGCCGGCGGCATCGGCGTCGCGTGGTCCCGCATCCGCTCGCGCGGCGCGCTCATCCGCGGCACCAACGGCCACTCCAACGGCATCGTCCCGTGGCTCAACACGCTGGACGCCTCCGTGCAGGCGGTCAACCAGGGCGGCCGCCGCAAGGGCGCCGCGTGCGTGTACCTCGAGCCGTGGCACCCCGACATCCTCGAGTTCCTCGAACTGCGGGACAACACCGGCGAAGAGGCGCGGCGCACGCACAACCTCAACCTTGCCAACTGGATCCCCGACCTGTTCATGCGGCGTGTCGACGCCGACGGCGTGTGGTCGCTGTTCGACCCCAACGAGGTCCCCGAACTGCCCGACCTGTGGGGCCCCGAGTTCGACGCCGTCTACGAACAGGCCGAATGCGACGGCCGGTTCGTGCGGCAGATCCCCGCGCGCGAGCTGTACGCGCGCATGATGCGCACCCTCGCGCAGACCGGCAACGGCTGGATGACCTTCAAGGACGCCGCCAACCGCACCTGCAACCAGGCCGCCGAGCCCGGGAACGTCGTCCACCTGTCCAACCTGTGCACCGAGATCCTCGAGGTCACCAGCGACGGCGAGACCGCCGTGTGCAACCTCGGCTCCGTGCAGCTCGGCGCGCACGTCGCCGACGGCGGCATGGACTGGGACAAGCTCCGCGCGACCGTCCGCACCGCGGTCACCTTCCTCGACCGCGTCATCGACATCAACTACTACCCGACCGGGCAGGCCGCCGCGTCCAACCCGCGCTGGCGCCCCGTCGGCCTCGGCGTCATGGGCCTCCAGGACGTGTTCTTCTCGCTCGGCCTGCCGTTCGACGCGCCCGAAGCGCGCGAACTGTCCACGCGCATCGCCGAGGAGATCTACCTCACCGCGCTGGAGACCTCCTGCGACCTGGCCGCCGAGGCCGGACCGCACCCCGCGTACGAGGAGACCCACGCCGCGCGCGGCCGGCTCCAGCCCGACCTGTGGGACGGCGTCACGCCGACCCAGACCAAGCGGTGGGACGCGCTCCGGGACCGCGTCGCCGCGCACGGGCTGCGCAACTCGCTGCTGATCGCCGTCGCCCCGACCGCCACGATCGCGTCGATCGCCGGCGCGTACGAGTGCATCGAGCCGCAGGTCTCCAACCTGTTCAAGCGCGAGACGCTGTCCGGCGAGTTCCTGCAGATCAACACCTACCTGGTGCGCGAGCTCAAGGCGCGCGGCCTGTGGACCGCCGCCGTGCGCGACCGCATCAAGCGCGCCGAGGGCTCGGTGCAGGACATCGTCGAACTCCCCGAGGACGTACGCCGGTTGTACCGCACCGCGTGGGAGCTCCCGCAGCGCGCGCTGATCGACCTGGCCGCGGCGCGCTCGCCGTACATCGACCAGTCGCAGTCGCTCAACCTGTTCATGGCCGACCCGACCATCGGCAAGCTGTCGTCGATGTACCGCTACGCGTGGTCCACCGGCCTCAAGACCACGTACTACCTGCGCTCGCGGCCCGCGACGCGCATCCAGCAGGCGACCGTCGCCGCCGCCCCCGCGGTGGCCGACGAGGAAGCCATCGCCTGCTCCCTGGAGAACCCCGAAGCCTGCGAGGCCTGCCAGTGAGACTGCTCGACCCGGGGATGAACCTCACGCTTCGTCCCATGCGCTACCCCGACTTCTACGAGAAGTACCGGGCGGCGATCCGCAACACGTGGACCGTCGAAGAGGTCGACCTGCACTCCGACCTCCCGGACCTCGACAAGCTCGGGCCCGCCGAACGGCACCTGGTGCAGCGGCTCGTGGCGTTCTTCGCGACCGGCGACACCATCGTCGCCAACAACCTGGTGCTCAACCTGTACCGGCACATCAACGCGCCCGAGGCGCGGCTGTACCTGTCGCGCCAGCTGTTCGAAGAGGCCGTGCACGTCCAGTTCTACCTGACGCTGCTCGACACCTACCTGCCCGACCCGGACGAGCGCGCCAAGGCGTTCGCGGCCGTCGAGCACATCCCGTCGATCCGGCGCAAGGCGGAGTTCTGCTTCCGCTGGATCGACTCGGCGATGGGCCTCGAACGGCTCGAAACCCGGGACGATCGGCGGCAGTTCCTGCTCAACCTGATCTGCTTCGCCGCGTGCATCGAAGGCCTCTTCTTCTACGGGGCCTTCGCGTACGTGTACTTCCTGCGCTCGCGCGGCCTGCTCAACGGGCTGGCCTCCGGCACCAACTGGGTCTTCCGCGACGAGTCCGCGCACATGGACTTCGCGTTCCAGGTCGTCGAGACCGTGCGGGCCGAGGAGCCCGACCTGTTCGACGACGAACTGGCCGAGGACGTACGGCGGATGCTCGCTGAGGCGGTCGAGGCCGAGACCGCCTTCGCCGAGGACCTGCTGGCCGGCGGCGTCGCGGGCATGACCGTCGCGGACATGCGGACCTACCTCCAGCACGTCGCCGACCGGCGGTTGGCGCAGCTGGGGATGGCGCCGATGTACGGGGTGGCCAACCCGTTCGCGTTCATGGAACTGCAGGACGTGCAGGAGCTGGCGAACTTCTTCGAGCGGCGCGTGTCGGCGTACCAGGTCGCCGTCACGGGGTCGGTGTCGTTCGACGAGGACTTCTAGCGGGACTGCGGGACTGCGGGACCAGCGGGACGGCGGGGCGCCTGGCGTCCCGCCGGTTCCGTGGTCGCGTCCGCGTCCCGAAACAGTCTGGGACCTTTGCACGTTACTGCGTAGCGTGCCGCGCATGGTGAAGCGATTCACGCTGCGCTGGTACCTCACGGGTGCGATCGCGGCGCGCACCGGCAACGAGATGTCGGGGCCCGCGCTGCTGCTCGCGGGGCTCGCCGCGACCGGGTCGGCGGCGTCCGGCTCGGCGCTGCTCGCCGGGCTGACGGTCGCCGCCGCGGTCGGTGGGCCGGTCGTCGGCGTCCTCCTCGACCGTGCCGACCGGCCGGGGCGGCTGCTCGCCGCGGCGCTCGTGCTGTACGCGGCGGTGCTCGCGGTCATCACCGTGCTGCTCGGGCGCGTCCCGCTCGGGGTCGTCGTCGCGGTCTCGGTCCTCGGCGGGCTGGTCGGGCCCGCGCTGTCGGGCGGCTGGACGGCGCAACTGCCGTCCGCCGTAGGGGCCGACGCGTTGCCGCGGGCCACCGCGTACGACGCCATGACCTACAACTTCGCGACGCTGGTCGGGCCGGCGCTGGCGGCACTCGCCGTCGGGCTGTCCGGCGCGACCGTGGGCGTCCTGGCCGCGCTCTGCCTGATCTGCACCGCCGCGCCCGTGGCCGCCGCACTGCCGCGCCGGGCCCGGCCCGCCGAACCGGGCGTCTCCATGCGGGCCGGACTGGCCTCCGGCTTCCGCGTGATCGGGAACAGCCCCACACTGTTGCGCGGCACCGTGGCCTCGGTGGTGACGTGTGTCGCGGACGGCGTGCTCGTCGCGTGCACGCCGCTCCTCGGCGAACGCCACCTCGGCGGCGCGGCCCGCGGTGCCGTCCTGCTCTCCGTGATCGCCGCATCCGCCTTCGCCGCCAACGCCGTTCTGGCCCGCAGGCCGCAGACGCTGCGGCCGGACACCGTGGTGTGGGGCAGCAACCTCGTCCTCTCCGCGTCGTTCGCCGTCGCCGCCCTCGGCCACCCGGCCGCGCTGCTGCTCGCCGCCGTCGGCGCCGGCATCGGGCAAGGCCCGCAGATGGCCGCCCTGTTCACCATCCGCAACCGCGAGGCCCCGGACCACCTGCGAGGACAGGTCTTCACCACCGGGGCCAGCCTCAAGATCACCGGCTTCGCCCTGGGCGCCGCGCTCGCCGGGCCCGCCGCGACCTGGTCCCTCCCGGGCGCGCTGGTGATCGCCGCGGGCATCGCCCTGTCGGCCGTCGTGCCGTACGGCGTACCCGCGCGCGCCCGCCCGGCGGCGGACGGGGCCGTGGGTGCGGACCCCCGGCGTCCGGTCGAGCGACTTTAGGCGCCACACCGCCGGACACGGTCACCAGGGTGCCGTGACGGCGCCGGTCCATCGGTTAGGTTGCCCGGCATGTCACCAACCGGCCGCCTCCGATCCGTCCCCCGCGCCGCCGTGAACGACGCGACGCGGGACGCCGGGAGCGCCGGGTTCACCCGCCGACGCGTACTCCAGGGCGCGACGGCGCTCGCCGGTGCCGCGCTGCTGCCGGGCGGCCGCGCCGCCGCGGCATCGGAGGCCCCGGACTCGGCGGATCCGGAGCAGAGCCAGCTCCGGATGATCCCGGGAGGGAACGGGACCATCTACAGCCAGCAGGCCGACGGGCGGCTGCTGTGGTTCCGGCACGTGGGACGGCAGCAGGGAACCGTGCGGTGGGCGGCTCCCACAGGCCGTGAGATCGGCAGAGGTTGGCAGCAGTACACGCACGTAATGGCCTCGGCCGACGGGCAGTTGTTCGGCCTGTGCGGCGACGGCAGCCTGGTGTGGCACAAGTACGTCCTGACCGACGAGCAGTCAGGCGACGGGCACTGGCACCCCGGCAGCGGCAACGTCGTCCACCGCGGCTTCGGCGGCTACAGCTACGTCTTCGGCGGCTGGCAGGGCGTCTGCTATGCGGTCGACCCGGACGGCGACCTCCACTGGTTCAAGTACCTCGCCGGCGACGGCACCGACGCGGCCGGCTCCTGGGCGAACGACGGAAAGGGCACGCGGATCGCGACCGGCCGCCGCGACTACGACCTCCATTTCGCCGACCAGGACGGCGTGATCTACGGGGTGCGGCACGGCGCTTCCCTCGACTGGTTCAGGTACACGGCGGGCGACGGCACGAACGGACCCGGCGCCTGGGCCAACGACGGCCGCCCGATCCGGATCGGCGACGGCTGGGAGTGGGGCTCGTGCGTCGAACGCTTCGCCGACGCCGGCTCGCTCTACTGCGTCTGGATCGACCGCCGGGTTCCGGCGGGCCCCGACCACGAGCTGCGCTGGTACGGGCTGTCCAACTGGCGCACCGTCGACAAGGACCGGCGGCCCCTCTGGGCCAACGGGAACGGCGCCCTCGTCGGGACCGGGTTCACGGTGACCCGTACCGCGAACCTCCAGGGCTACGCCGACCGGTGGTCGGTCGCCAACGGCCAGTCCCTGGCCGTCTCGGTCTCGTCGTCCTTCGACCGCTACCAGGCCACCGTGCTGCGGCTCGACGGCCCCCTGACCGCCGGCGCCGCGCCCGACACCGCGAACAGCCGGGTCGTGTCCGGGCCGACGGCCCACGCCGGACGGCTGCGGAAACTCCCCGCGGACTACCGGGCCCGTGGATGCGGATGGCCGCACGAGTTCTCCGTTACCGTCGCCGACGACTGGCGGTCGGGCTTCCACGTCGTGCAACTCACCGGGGACCGCGGCCTGCGCAGCTACGTCCCGTTCGTGGTGCGGCCGCCGAAACCCGTGGCCAAGGTCGCGGTGATGCTGCCGTTCCTCACCCACAGCGCGTACAACCACTGGGGCGGGCACTTCCAGTACAGCTGGGACGCGTACCCCCACCGCCGCACGCACACGATGCTGCGGCCGTTCGCCAACGCCTACATCGAACCGCCCGGGCACATGGACGTGCGGTTCTACGGCGACCTCCTGCTCCTGCGGTGGCTGGCGGACAACGACGTCGCCTACGACTGCTACCAGGACCTCGACCTCCACAACGACGGTGCCTGGCTGGGCGGTTACAAGGCGCTGGTCCTGGCCTCCCACCCCGAGTACTGGACCGCGGCCATGCGCTCCCGGCTGGAGGCGTACCTCACCGCCGGCGGCCGGGTGATCTACACCGGCGGCAACGCCATGTACGAACGCGTCGAGCCCACCGAGGACGGCACCGCCCTGACGCACCGCAACGAGCGCGGAGACCGGTGGCTGTGGCGCGACCAGGGCAAACTCGAGAAGAACATCTTCGGCGTCGCCTACAACGGAGCGTCCTTCATGGAGTTCGCCCCGTACGAGGTGCTCGCAGAGCACCCCTTCCTCGCCGGCACCGGCCTGAAGCCCGGCGCCCGCTTCGGCCACACCGGCTACAACTTCGCCGCGAGCGGCTGGGAGGTCGACACCACCGACGTCAACGGCCCCGCCCTCCCAGGCGTCCACCGGATCGCCCACGGCACGCAGAAAGGAGGCTCCCACATGGTCCTCTTCGACCGAGGCAACGGCGGATGGGTGTTCGCCGCAGGCTCCCTCTCCTTCAACGGCGCCCTCGCCCACGACCGAGCCATGTCCACCCTCCTACACAACGCCCTCCACGCAGCCGTCCAATAGCCCCTACGCCGAAGCCGGGGACTCCTCGACGGTGCTGGTGCCGGTGCCGGGGCGGGATTCCCATTCCCAGGTTTCGGTCATGCGCAGGCGGCCGTCGGGGAGTTCGGTGAGGGTGGAGCGGCAGTGGCCCGAGGAGGTTTCGCCTGCGGCGTTGAGTTGGACGTAGCGGAAGTCGATCGTGTCACCGTCGCGCGTCCCGACGAGGTGACCGCGGACGATGTCCCCGCCCGCGTAGTCGGCCCACACGACCCCGTCGGCCTCGTGGTAGCTGAAGGCCGTTCCCGCGTCGACCTCCCCGAGCTCGGCGCGGCCGTGGGGGACGAAGACCCTGCCGTCGAGTGAGGGTGCCATGGGTGGTCCTTTCGCGCATTCGTCCAGGCGGTACGCCGTGAATCTAGTCGGGGGCCGGCGGGCCGGCGTCGTGGGGACGGGCGTGCGCGGCGGTCGTCCTGGTGGCGCGGGAAACCCGTTGGATCGGGGGTGGGGGGCGCGGTTAGGGTCGGCGGATGAGTACTCGTACCTTTCGTGTCATGGTCCGCGGGGTTTTCGACGGGCTGACCGAGGCGCAGCGGGCCGAGCTGTTGGCGGGGGCCGCGGAGCACGACGTGTTGCGGGCGGCGTTCACGGCCGAGGGGCAGATGACGTACGACGTCGCCGTGCGGCCCGCGTTCGCGTTCCGGTTCCTGGACACGGGGGAGGCCGAGGAGGACATCCTCCTGGCGACCGAGCGGGGCGAGGCGGCCGCGCGGGCGTGGTTGGAGGAGCGCGGGTACGGGTTCAAGAACCTGCGGGTGAGTGCCGAGGACCTGTCGCTCGCGCCGTTGTCGAAGCGCCAGCGTCAGGCGGCCGCGCGAGGCGTGTGACGGGTTGTGGGACAGGGGCGCGCCCTCCGGCGGATCTCGGAGGGCGCGCCCCTGGACTTCGGGTGCGGTCGGGTCGCGTTCCCGCGTGGGGTCAGCGGGCTGCCACCGGGATGCCGCTCGTGGTGGCGTGGATGCGCGTACCGCTCTGGCCGAGAGCCTGGTCGAGGTCGGCGATGAGGTCCTCGTGGTCCTCCAGGCCGATGGACAGTCGGACGAGGTCGGCGGTGGGCCGGGCCTCCGCCGCGACCGGGCGGTGGGTGAGGGCCGCCGGGTGCTGGATCAGGGAGTCGACGCCGCCCAGCGAGACCGCGTGGGTGAAGAGCTTCACCGAGGACGTGACCCGCAGCGCCTGGTCGTAGCCGCCGCGCAGGCGGATGGCGAGCATCGCGCCGGGGCCGCGCATCTGGCGGCCGACGAGGCCGGAAGGGTCGTCGAGCCCGGGGTAGTGGACGCGCGCGACGTCCGGGTGGGTGGCGAGCCAGGCCGCGATGCGGCGGGCGCCGTCCTGCTGGGCGCGGACGCGGATCGGGAGCGTCGCGAGTCCGCGGTGCACGAGGTACGCGCCGAGCGGGTGCAGCAGGGCGCCGGTGACGGCCCGGACCCGGCGCAGCGCGGCGGCGTGTTCGGTGCCGCACGCCACGATGCCGGCGACGACGTCGCCGTGTCCGCCGAGGTACTTGGTGGCGCTGTGCAGGACGAGCGCGGCGCCGGCGTCGACGGGGTTCTGCAGGATCGGCGTGGCGAACGTGTTGTCGACCAGCACCGGTACGTCGCCCGCGGCGGTGACGGCGGCGCGGATGTCGACGAGGTCGAGGGTCGGGTTCGCCGGCGTCTCCAGGACCACGAGCGCGGTGTCGGGCCGCAGCGACGCGGTGATCTCGTCGGGCGCGCAGAACGTGGTCTCGACGCCGAGCAGCCCGGAGGCCAGCAGGTGGTCGGTGCCGCCGTACATCGGCCGGACCGCCACGACGTGCCGCTTGCCGGTGCCGCCGGTGAGCGCGAGGACGGTCGCGGTGAGCGCGGCCATGCCGGACGAGAACGCCACGGCCTCCTCGGCGTGCTCGAGCCGGGCGAGGGCGGATTCGAGGCGCGCCACGGTCGGGTTCCACAGGCGCTGGTAGACGGAGCCGCCTTCGGGGAGCGGGGCGCCGCCGGTGGCCATCGACTCGTACGACATGCCGCCCGCCTCGATGTCGGGGAGCGGGTTCGTGGAGGACAGGTCGATGGGGAGCGCGTGCACGCCAAGCGCAGTCAAGTCCTCGCGACCGGCGTGGACGGCTATGGAGTCGAGCTGCAGAAAAGGCGAGGTCATGGGCACAATGTGCGCCTGATCCGCAGATTATGGCAACAATGGCCGAAGCTTCTGCGGGCAGACGCCGATACTGATGAAGAATCCCCAAGGAGGTGGCCCGTGGCAGGCCAGCCGCCGAAGAAAACGCAGCCCGCCCCCGTGGCGTCCGCCACCCCCGGCGGGCTCGACGGCACCGACCTGGCGATCCTCGCGGCCCTGGTCGAGGACGGTCGGATGACGAACGCCGCGCTCGCCGCCCGCGTCGGCGTGGCCGAGTCGACGTGCACGTACCGCGTGCGCGCGCTGCGCCAGTCCGGTGTCATCGAGAGCATCAACGCGCGCCTGAACCTGGCCGCGCTCGGCCATCCCATCAACGCGATCATCAAGGTCCGGCTCGGCAGCCACAGCCGCGACCTGGTGCGCGCGCTGTACGACAACCTCGTCAAGGTGCCGGGCGCGCTGTCGGTGCTGCACATGGCGGGCGACGACGACTTCCTGCTGCACGTGGCGGTCGCGAGCCCCGAGAAACTGCGCGACCTCATCCTCGAACACGTGACCGTCCACCCGGTGGTCCGGCAGACGGAGACCCAACTGGTGTTCGAGGTCCGCGACGGCTGCGGCGTCCTGAAGCAGTAGCCGCGCGGCCTCCGCGGGACGGTCCGTACGTCCTCCGCAGGATGGTCCGGGCTTCACTGACACAGGACGGCAGTGGACCTCCGGAGACTTGCCGTCATGACACCCCTCGCCGGACCTCCCGCCGCGCCCGCCACCACCGCGCGCCGGGTCGAACGCCCCCTGATGGCCGCCGCGTTCGTCACCGCCCTCGGCAACAACGTGCAGCTGATCGCCGGGGCGCTGCTCCTGGTGCGCGGCGAGCGGACGATGATGGCGGTCGGCTGGCTGTTCGTGGCCGTCGCCGCCCCGCAGGCGCTGCTGTCGCCGTTGTTCGGGCGCGTCGCGGACCGGTACGACCGCCGCACGCTGTGGATCGCGTGCGACGCGGCGAGCGCCGCCGTCGCGCTCGCGCTGCCGTTCTGGCTGGCGTACGGCGGCCGCCAGGACGCGGGCATCTACGCCACCACGTTCGCGCTGTCCGTCGTCAGCGCGCTGCACTTCCCGGTCAGCAACAGCCTGGTGAAGGAGCGCGTCGCCGCTGACGCGCTGCGCCGGTTCAGCGGGACGTACGAGATGGCCATGCAGGCCGGCATGCTGCTCTCCGCGACCGTCGGCGGCCTCGCGCTGCAGTGGCTCGGCATCACCCCGCTGCTGGTCTTCAACGCCGCCACCTTCGTGGTGTCGGCGTTGTTCGTCGCGGTCCTGCCGCGCCGCCGGGAGCGGCCGCGGGTCGAGGAGCACGCCGAGGAGGGCGCGGGCGGGCGGCGCGCCTCGGGGCCGATGGTGTTGGGGATGATCCTGCTGTACGCGCAGGGCAGCGTGCTGGTCACCGTGTTCAACGCGTTGCTGCCGAAGTTCGTGATCGGCGAACTCGGTTACGGCAGTGCGGTGTTCGGTGTGGTCGACGCCGTCGGCAGCCTGGCGTTCGTGGCGGCGGCGGTGCTGTACCGCGTCCTCGCGCGGCGTACGTCGGACCTGCGGATCGCCGTCGTGGGCTTCCTCGCGTGCGACGTCGCGCTTGCAGTGCAGGGCCAGTTCGGTATCGCTGTCCTCGTGGTCGGTGTCGGCGTCGGCGCGTTGGTGTTCGGCCCGGCCCGCATCGCGACCCGCAGCATGCTGCTGGCGTCGGTCGACGAGGCGGGCGCGGGACGGGCGTTCGGCCTCGCGAACGGCTTCGGGCTGGCCGCGACGATCGCCGTCATGATGGGCGTCGCGCAGCTGACCGACCACACCAGCGCGCGGTACGGCTTCGCGGCCGTCGCGGCGATCGGTGCCCTGACGACGGCCGCGCCGGCGCTGTTGCTGATGCGGCTGCGGGCACGGGAGCGCGCGGCCGGGTCCGCAACCGGGGCCGGGGCCGGCACGCGGCTTGCGCCCGCGACCACCGACGGGCGCGCCGCCACCTGCCCCAACGAGCCGGCGGAGCCGGCCGCGGCGGGCTGAGCCAAGGCGGCGCCGCGCACGGGCCGGGCCCGCCGCCCATAGGGAGACTCGGCGGCGAGCCCGGCGCTTCACGGCCGCTGACCGTACGTCAGGCGGCGGCCGGCTGCGGGAGGTGGCGGGTCCGCGCGGCCTGCCCCGCCACCCGTACGCCCAGGTGCCGTGCCGTGGCCAGGTCCGACGGGTGCGCCGCCTCCGGGCCCTCGTCCCCGTTGGACTGCGCGGCAGCGCCCAGCCAGAACCCGAGCCGGTTCAGGTCGAACTCGGAGGCCAGGCTGCTGTTCCAGCCCGGCAGCAGGCCGAGGCTGACCCACACCATGCCGTGCTGCGCGGCGAACAGGTTGAGCGACTGCAGGGCGTGCAGCTTGTCGCCGGACTTGGCACCGGAGTTGACGAAGCCGCCCGCGAGCTTGCCGTTCCACTCCTGGTTCTTCCAACGTCCGCTGGTCTGCTCCATGAACGCCTTGAACTTCGCGGCGATGTCGCCCAGGTACGTCGGCGAGCCGAAGACGATGGCGTCGGCCTCGTCGAGCGCGAGCCAGTCCTCCTCGGTGAGGGCGTCCACCGCGACGAGGTGCGTGCGGGTGCCGGGCACGGACGCCGCGCCCTCCTCGACGGCGGCGGCGAAGCGCGCGGTGTGGCCGAAGCCGCTGAAGTACGCGATGGCGACGGTGTTCACAGTCGGTCCCCCTTCTGGGCAGGGCTGTCGATGTCGGTGAGGAAGGCGGCGACGAGCGGCGCGATCTCGGGCAGGCACTCCTCGAGCGCGAAGTGCCCGGTGTCGAAGACGTGGACGGCGGCGTCGGGGACGTCGCGCAGGAACGCGTGCGCGCCCGCCTCGGGGAAGAACGCGTCGTTGCGGCCCCACAGGACGAGCGTCGGCGGCCGGTGCTCGCGCAGCCACGCCTGCCACGCCGGGTAGGCGGCGATGTTGCTGTGGTAGTCCAACGCCAGCTGGATCTGGGCGTGTTCGCGCCCCGGCCGGTCGAGGAAGTGCTGGTCGAGCGTCCAGCCGTCGGGCGAGACGAGCTCGGGGTCGGCGGTGCCGCCCTCGTACTGGCCGCGGGTGACGGGGAGCGTGAGGATGCCGCGCACGCGGTCCTCGGCGCCGGGCACGCCGGGCCGGTTCGCGGCGGTGTCGCGCGCCAGCTGGGACAGCCCCTCGTCGTACGCGTTGGCGTTCTGGACGACGAGGCCGCTGATCCACTCGGGCCGGCGCAGCGCGACGCGGAACCCGACGGGCCCGCCGAAGTCGAACATGTAGACGGCGAAGCGGGTCAGGCCGACGGCCTCGACGAAGCCCTCGACGACGTCGGCGAGTGCGTCGAACGAATAGGTGAAGCCGTCCGGCGCCTCGGTGTGCCCGAAGCCGGGGTAGTCGGGGGCGACGACCCGGAACGCGGTGCCGAGGACGTCGATGAGGCGGCGGAACTGCTGGGATCCGGACGGGAATCCGTGCAGCAGCAGGAGAGCGGGCGCGTCGGCGGGCCCGGCCTCGCGGTAGAAGACGCGGACGTCGCCGACGTCGGCGAAGCGGTGCCTGACCTGGGGGACCGGCGGTATCCGGACGGGTGAAAGGGTGCTCGGGGCGGTGCTCATGAACGGGTCTCCGGGCAGGGTGCGGCGGCGCACCGGGCAGGGTGCGCGGACAGGAATGAGCTCGGATAGGCCATCCGGCCAACTAACGCGAATGGCTTTGCGTTACGCTGAGATCCTCGCAGGAGGTCGACCACTAATGCAAGAGCACTCTCATTTGGCGGGCACCCGGCGGCCCGGCGGACGCACCGCGCGCACCCAGGCCGCGGTCTACGACGCGCTCATGGCCGAGCTGGCCGAGTCCGGCTACGGCGGCACCAGCGTCGAGAAGATCGCGGCCCGCGCGTCCGTCGCGCCGTCCACCGTCTACCGGCGCTGGGGCAACCTCGAGGGCATCGTCCTCAGCCTCGTCGGCGACATGACGCGCGACGTCGACGTCCCCGACACCGGCGACCTCGAGGCCGACCTGCTCGCCCTCGCCCGGGTGATCGTCGGCCTGCTCGGCCACCCCGTCCAGGGCACGCTCCTCGACTCGATCGTGGCGGCCGCCACCCGCGACCAGGCCGCGCGGGACACCCTCCGCGCCGAGATGCTCGGCCGCGTCAAACGAACCTCGGTCATCGTCGAACACGCCGTCCAACGCGGCGAGGTGCCCGAGGACACCGACACCTGGGAGGTGATCCGCCTGATGGCCGCGCCGCTGTACTACCGCGCCTACATCACTCGCGAGCCCCTGGCCGACGCCGACGCCCAACAGGCGGCCACGGTGGCCGCGTTCGCCGCCAAGGCGGGCATCGTACGCAAGCGCCCCGACCCGTCCTGACGGGCGGTCGGGGCGCCTGCGCCGAACGATCCGGGCTACTCCACCCGCAGGGCCGTCGCCGTGCGGGATTTGGCGGCCCAGGTCGCCGGGGCCAGGGCGCCGGCGACGGCCAGGAGCAGGCCCGCGCCCGTCAGCAGGGTGTAGGGGAGCACGCCGTAGACGTCCAACATCGATTCGGGCAACCGTAGTTGCGCGGTGTCCGCCATGTGCGGCACGACCACGTCGTGGAGGGCGACGCCCAGCGGGATGCCCGCGAGGCCGCCGACCAGGCCCAGGGCGGCGACGGACGTCACGACCATGGCGAGCGTCTGGGCGGGCGTCATGCCCAGGGACTTCAACACGCCGATGTCACGGGCCCGTTCGCGCGTGTTGAGCAGTACCGTGTTGAACACGCCCAGCCCCGCCACGACCGCGAGGATCAGGGTGAGCAGCGCGGCCAGCGCCAGCATCACAACGATGGTGCCGTTGGTGGAGTCGTGCACGAACACGGCTCCGGGCGACGATCCGAACACCGGGTCCGTGGCGATCCGGTTGGCGTACGCACGGGCGCTCGCACCCGGCCGCAGCTGGATCTGGAACGTGTCGGGGCGAGCCGACGAGCCCGCCGCGGCGAGCGTGGCCGCGTCCGCGAACACCCGGTTCTCCGACGTCACGAACACCTCGCCGACGATCCGCGCCACGGTGCGCCGGCCGTCGATCTCCAGCGTCATCGAGTCGCCGACCTCGAGCGCGCTCGCGCGCAGGAACGGCGTGGGCGCGACGACCTCCCCGGCCCCGGCGAACCAGCGGCCGGACACCAGCGGATACCCCAGCCACGACGAATCACCGCTGTACGCATCGATGTTCACCGGCTCCGTACGCCCCGGAACCGCCGCGACCACGTGTGCGACGCCGGTGAACCGCGCCGTGTCCGCGTCCGCGCGCAGCACCGCCGCCAGCGCGTCCGGGTCCGCGTCCGGGTCCGCAGAAGGCTGCGCCTCGGGCACGCCCCGAGACGGCGCCGGACCGCGCATGACGCCGTCGTCCCCGACCGGCACCCCCACATGAGCCTCGACCTGCACGACGCCGTCCCGCTCCAGCCCGTGTTCGGCCCGCTCCAGCGACTGCGTGAGACCGTACGCGAATGTTACCGCCGCCGACCCCAACAGCAGCGCCACCAGTGTCATCGCGGTACGCGCCGGGCGGGCGAACGGCGTCGCCAGCCCCATGCCCACCGCCCGCGGCAGCCGCGACCGCCCCAACCACCGGTGCGCCCGGAACCCGCGCCCGACCTTCGGCGCCCTCCCGCTGCTGATGGCCCGCGCCGCTGGAAGCCGCCCCGCGCGCACCGCCGGCACGATCGCCGCCACGCCGACCGCGAGCAGGACCGCGGCCGGGACCAACGTGTCCGCCCACCACGCCACCCCCGGGACTTCGGGCACCGCGAACGACGTCGCCGTGTCCGCGAGCAGCGGCAGCGCCAGCACATGCCCGACGACCGCGCCCAGCACCGCGCCGACCGCCGCGGGCAGCATCATCTGCGCCACGTACACACCGCCGACCTGACGCGGCGTGAATCCGAGCGCATTGAACACCCCGATGCGCTGGTAGCCCGCGACCACCGCGCCGCTGACGACGTTCGCGACGATCAGCACCGACATCACGATGCCCAGCACACTGAACGCGGTCACGAACGGCAGCACCAGGCTCGCCGTGTCCCCGGACCGCTGCCGGGCCTCCCGGTACGACGCCGCGCCCAGCACCGCGTCGGCCGGCAGCGCCGCCCGCACCGCGTCCACTCCCGCGCGCACGGCCGCGTCGGTGCCGGAGCTCGCGAACCGGTACAGCACCTGGAACGTCGGGGTGCCGCCCAGGGCCGTCACCTGCTCGGGCACGGTCCACGCCCCCGCGCTGCCCGTGACCGACGACGCGAGGCCGACCACGGTCAGGTCGACTCCGCCGACGCGCACCCGGTCGCCGACCTGGACGCTGCCCCGGTCGCCCTGCTCACGCGACAGCACGACCTCGCCCGGCGCGCGGGCCCAGCGCCCGGAGTGCACGACGACATGGTCGACGGGGCCGCCTGAATCGGAGCGTCCGACGACCGAGACCGACGGCGCCGCGCGCATCGGGGGGCCGCCCGGGGACTCGACCGGCGCCGACACCATGGGGTACGGCCCGCCCATCGCCGTCACGCCCGGGGCCGCCGCGGTCGCCCGTACCTGCTCGGCCGTCGCCTTGGCCGCGTCGACGGCGACCGTGGCGTGCGCGCCGCGCAGCCGCGCGACGGCCCGGTCGAACGGCGAATGCGACGCGACCATCAGCGCGGCCGACAGCACCGTGGTGGCGGTGGACAGCAGCACGACCATCGCGACCACGACGGTCTGCGCGCGCTTGCGCCGGACGGCCGCGCCGACCGCCCGCAGTACGGCCCTCATCGGGGGATCTCCGTGCGGGAGCCGTGCCTCGGCGCCGCGTCGGCCTCCGATGCGAAAACCTCGCGTTCGGTGGGCCGGTGATCGTCCGTCAGCCGACCGTCCACCATGTGCACCACCCGGTGCGCACAGTGCCGCGCCAGCGCCGGATCGTGCGTCACCAGCAGCAACGCCTGCCCGTCGCGGTTGAGTTCGGCCAGCAGCTCCATGATGTGCTGCCCGGTCGCCGAATCCACCGCGCCCGTCGGCTCGTCCGCCAGCAGCAGCGGAGGCCGGTTCATCAACGCGCGTGCGATCGCGACACGTTGCCGCTCGCCGCCCGACAGACGCGACGGGTACGCGTCGGCGCGGTCGGCGATGCCCAGGTAGCCGAGCAGCTCGTCGGCCCGTGCCCGTGCCGCCCGCGCGGACATCCCACCGAGCCGGGCCGGCATCAGCACGTTGTCCACGGCGGTCAGGTCGTCCAACAGGTGGAAGAACTGGAAGACCATGCCCACGCGTTCGCGGCGGAAGCGGGCCAGCCGGGTCTCCGACAGGCCGGCCAGCGGCGTGCCCGCGACCGTCACCGCGCCCGACGTGGGGCGGTCCAGGCCCGCGACCACGTTCAGCAGCGTCGACTTGCCGCTGCCGGACGGGCCCATCACGGCCACCGCCTCCCCGGGACGGACGGTCAGGTCCACCGCGTCCAACGCGGCCGGGCCGGCCTCGCCGTAGCGCTTGCTCACGGCCTCGAGCCGGATCACGTCGGAGCCGAGCTCCGTCGGGCCCGCAGCGGGTCCCGTAAAGGTGTCTGCAGTCATGCCGCGGACGCTAGGCGCGTGCCCCCCACGCGGTCGTCGCCGCAGCGCGCCAACCGCCGTCCCCCGCCGGGGTGACCGCGCGGCGGATAGCTCCTGCGAGGGACGCGTGCCGCCCCGCCGGATGATGCGCCCCTTACGCCGCCTCCATGACAATTGCTGGGTGACGACGAATCCGCACGCCTCCCCGGCCGATCCATGGGGCGGGCCCGACGAGGCCGACCCGGAGGGCCTGACGGCGCCCGACCGGCCCGCGTCACTGCGGCGTACCGTCGCCGAACGCCTGCGCACGCCGGGCCCGTGGGGCGGAGACGGGCTGCTCGCGCTCTTCGTGTTCGGCGCGCAGATCGGGATGGCGCTCCACGGCGACGGCCCGCGCGGCGGAGACGCCCCGATGCGCGCCATCACCGACCCGGTCCTGATCGCCAACCACGACGGGCCCGAGCTCTTCGACTTCGCCGTCATGGCGGCGCTCTCGCTCCCGCTCGCGTGGCGGCGCACCCAGCCGGTCGCCGTGTTCGGCTTCCTGCTCGGCGTCGTCGTGCTGCGCCCGCCCCGCGATCTCAGCGCTCTCGTCATCGCCGCACTGCTGATCGGCGGCTACACCGTCGCGGCGCACCATCGCCGACGGTCCACCGCCGTCGTGGTGTTCGTGGTCTCGTCGCTCCTGCTCGCGGTCAAGTTCCCGGGCGGCAGCGGACCGCCGGGCATGATGGTGTTCGTCATCATGGGCCTGCTGTGGGTCGGCGGCCGCAACATCAGCAACTGGCGAGCCCGCGCCGGAGCGCTGCACGGGCGCGCCCTGCGCGCCGAACGGGAGCGCGAGCTCGCCGTCGCCCAGGAACGCGCCCGCATCGCCCGCGAGTTGCACGACGTCGTCAGCCACAACGTCAGCGTGATGGTCATCCAGTCCGGCGCCGCCCGCAAGATCCTCGGCACCGACCCGGAGGCGGCCACCGAGGCGCTGCGCGCCGTCGAGGCCAGCGGACGAGAGACGATGGCCGAACTACGGCAACTGCTCGGGGTCTTGAACGGCCCGTCAGGCGACGGACCGATCGAAGGCCTGCCCGGTGAACCCGTCGGCACCGACGACGAGTACGCGCCGCCACTCGCCCCGCAACCCGACCTCGCCCGCCTCCCCGCACTCGTCGAACGGGTGCGCGGCGCCGGTCAGGACATCCGCCTCCGCGTCACCGGCGACCCGCGCCCGCTGCCGCCGGGCCTCGAACTCACCGGCTACCGCATCGTCCAGGAGGCGTTGACCAACGCCCTGCGGTACGCGCCGGGCGCGGCGACTTCGGTGCGTGTCCGGTACGACGCCGACAGCCTCCACCTCGACGTCACCGACGACGGCGCCCCGGACGCGCACCGCGGCGAACCCCAGGGCGCGGGCCGGGGACTGATCGGCCTTCAGGAACGCGTGGCCCGGCACGGCGGACACCTCCAGGCCGGCCCGCGCCCCACCGGCGGGTTCCGGGTCCGGGCCTCGATACCGTTCGCGACGACCACCGGAGGAGCGCTGTGACGACGGGGGAGAACACCACGGGGACGACGCCCTCGGCAGACGCGGGCCCGCCCCTGCGGGTGGTCGTCGCCGACGACCAGGCGCTCGTCCGCTCCGGCTTCCGCATGATCCTCAAGGCCGACGGCATCGACGTCGTCGGCGAGGCCGCGACCGGCGAAGAGGCCTGCGCGGCGGTCCGCCGGCACCGCCCCGACGTCGTGCTCATGGACATCCGCATGCCAGACCTCGACGGGCTCGAAGCCACCCGGCGCATCATGGCCGACCCGCCGACCGCACGCGACGGGCGGCCGTGCCGCATCGTCATCCTGACGACCTTCGACCTCGACCGGTACGTCTACGCGGCCCTCAACGCCGGCGCCAGCGGCTTCCTCCTCAAGGACGTCACCCCCGAGCAACTGGTCGCCGCCGTAAGGCTGGTCAGCCAGGGCGACGCCCTCCTCGCCCCGACCATCACCCGCCGCCTGGTGGCCCGCTTCGCCCGCCAGGACCACGCCAAACCGGCCCTGCACCGCGACCTGTCCTCACTCACCCCACGCGAACTCGAAGTCCTGCGCCTGCTGGCGACCGGCCTGAGCAACGCGGAACTCGCCGCGACCCTCACCGTCAGCGTCGAAACGGTCAAGACCCACGTCACCCGAATCCTCGCCAAACTCCAACTCCGCGACCGCGTCCAAGCCGTGGTCCTCGCCTACGAGTCGGCACTGGTCGCCCCGGGCCACGTGGTGGACGCGGCGGTGCCCGAGGGGTGACCGTACCCGTCTCCAACAAGCCTCGCCTCTGGGACAGTTGGAGCGGGGATGCGACGAACGGGGGAGTCACGATGGTGCTGCAACGCTGGCCCGAGGGCCCGGAGGCCGATCCGGTCCTGGCCCGCGAGCGGTACGACAGCGACATGCGGCTCGCGCGCGAGGCCCTGCGCGAAGTGCCTCGCGACATGGCGCGGGACACGCTCGACGTCCCGCTGTGGTTCGCCCACGCGGGCCTCGTGATCGCCGCGGCTGTGCTCACCATCCTCGGCGTGATCTTCCGCCCGCTGGTGCCGGCCCTCGGCGCGCTGGGGCTCGGGACGGTCTTCGCGCTGGTGACCGTCGTCCAGCTGATCCGCCGACGCGGGTGGCGCCGGGCGCTCGGCGATGCGTACCGGGGCACGTTCGGGCTGGCGCTGTATTTCGTTCTGGGCTCGCTCATCTGACCCGGGCCGGGCGGAAAATCCTTGGAAGGCCCACGGCGACGCGGTTTAGCGTGAGGGCGTGATCGTCTCGTCAGGCCAGGTGGCCGAGTTCGCGGAGCGCGGCTATGTGGTGGTTCGCGGTGCCGTCGCGTCCGACACCGTCGCGGCGGTGAACGCCTTCGTCGACCGGCTGCTCGTCGGCGAGCCGCTCGCGTCCGATGTCCGCGGACCTGCCAACCGCTTTCCGCGCACCGAGGAACTGGCGGAGCTGGAGGACCTGGTCGCCACGTCCGTGCTGCCCGCGGCTGAGGCGCTCACCGGTCCCGGCACCCTCGAACTGCCGTGGCAGACGCAGATCGCGCTGAACGTGCCGCCGAACCCGCACCACCCCGGGTGGCACCACCTCGACGGCGTCGGGCCGCATGTCGGTGAGCGGCCCGGTACGTTCACGCTGCTGGCGGGGCTCCTGCTCACCGACCAGACCGCGCCCGACAACGGCAACCTGTGGGTCTGGCCCGGAAGCCACCTCGCGCACGCCCGGTACTTCCGCGAGCACGGCCCCGGGCGACTGGTCGCCGACGGCGGCTATCCGCAGATCGCGCCGAGCGAGCCCGAGCAGGTCCTGGGCGAGGCCGGCGACCTGCTGCTGGCGCACTACCTGCTGGGCCACAACATCGGCGGCAACACCGGTCCGAACGTCCGCCGCGCCGCCTACTGGCGGGTCAAGCGCCACGGGCACGACGACCGTTGGCCGCACGTCATGCAGGACCCGTGGGTCGAGTACGACCCGGTGCGGGAGGTGCCCGGGGCGTAGCGGGGCCGGCTTCCAGCCGCCTGGTCAACGGTGCGTCAGGATGCCCGGATCGGGAGTCAAGATCGCGGTAGGAACACCGTTCCGGCGCGAATCTCCGCTGGTCAGCGGCCTAGCGTCGAAGTGCGGGTCCGGGTGTCTCCGGGCCGGTGCGCCGCTCCGGCGGCGGGCGGTTCGACAGCGTGGAGGCTCGCTGTGTTCACCACCATCAGCTCCGCACCCCTCGGCGACGACCCCGGCGATCCGGGGCGTGGCCGGACCGTGTTGTCGGTGCCGCGGAAGGCGGTCCTGGCCGCCGCGGCGCGGCCCAGGCCGGTGCGGTCGCGGCAGGTCACCGTACGGCCCGACGCGGAGCCTCGCACGCTGGTCGTCCCGGTGCGGGCGTCGGCGGCCGGGGCGGAGGCGGTGCGGTTGTTCCGGGATCCGCTCGGGCGCCGGGTCGCGGTGACGTTCACCAGCGTCGCGCAGCTGCGGAACGTGTGCGGGCCCGGGCAGCGGTGGGTGCGCATGGCCGAGGCCTGCCTGCGCGAGACGCTGGAGGGGCTCGGGGTGGCCGCCGTCGTGCGGGATCCCGGGATGGTCGCGGCGCCGGTGGCGGGTGAGCGGCGATGACCCTCGTCGAACCCACGCCGCGCCGGGCGGCCCACCCGCATCTGGGGCTCGACCCCGACGAGCCCCCCATGGGCCGCAGCGACTGCGGCTCCCCGTGGCCCACGAGCGCCCGGCAGGCCCCCGCCTGCGGGCAGGTCACCGTCGCGGGCGTCGACCTGGCCGAGGCGGCGGAGCGGTTCGGGACGCCGGTGTACGTCCTCGACGAAGGCGAGTTCCGCGACCGGGCCCGCGCCTACCGCGACGCGCTGCCGCACGCCGATGTCGCCTACGCGGCAAAGGCGTTCCTCTCACGCGCCGTGGTGAGGTGGCTGCGCGAGGAGGGCCTGCACCTCGACGTCTGTTCGCGCGCCGAGCTCGAACTCGCCGTCATCGCGGGCTTTCCCGTCGAGCGCCTCATCCTGCACGGCAACGCCAAGAGCCCCGAGGAACTGCGCGAGGCGGTGCGGCTGGGCGTCGGCCGTATCGTCATCGACAACACCGCCGAGATCGCGCGCCTGGTGGCGCTGGTGCCACGTCACGACCGGCAGTCGGTGATGGTGCGCGTCGTCCCCGGCGTCGCCGCGGGTGCGCACCGCGCGATCCGGACCGGCACCGAGGACCAGAAGTTCGGCCTGTCGATCGACCACGGCGACGCCGAGGACGCCCTGGAGCGCGTTCTCGCCCAGCCCCGCCTGCACCTGCTCGGCCTGCACTGCCACCTGGGCTCGCAGATCACCTCGGTACGGCCGTTCCTGGCCGCGATCCCACGCCTGGTCGCGCTGATGGCCCGGATCCGCGACCGGCACGGCGTCGTGCTGCCCGAGCTCGACCTCGGCGGCGGCCACGGCATCGCCTACCACGGCGACGAACCAGCCCTGGAACCACGGGAGTTCGCCGACGACGTCGCCAGGCACCTGCACCGAGCCTGCGTCGAACACGGCCTGTCGGTGCCGAAGTTGGTCGTCGAACCGGGCCGCGCCCTGGTCGGCCCGGCCGGGGTCGCCGTGTACCGCGTGCTCGCCGTCAAGCGCACCGGGTCGCGGGTGTTCGTCGCCGTCGACGGCGGCATGAGCGACAACCCGCGCCCCGCGCTGTACGGCGCGCGTCCGGACATCCGCCTGATCGGCCGCCGCGGGGCCGCGGCCACCCGCCGCGTCACCGTCGTGGGCCGCTTCTGCGAGGCGGGCGACGTCCTGGTCCCGGACGCCGAACTGCCCACGGACGTCCGCCCCGGAGACCTCCTCGCCACCCCGGCGGCCGGGGCGTACCAGATGTCCATGTCGTCGACCTACAACCTCGTGCCCCGTCCGCCGGTCGTCGCGGTGCGCGGCGGCCAGGCACGCGTGCTGCTGCGCCGCGAGACGGTCGCCGACCTCCTGGCGCGCGACCTCGACGCGAACTGAGGCCGGCGGTCGGCCGACCGGGTGAAGTCGCGGTCGCGGCTTGCGCCGCTCGGCCGGATCGGCGTGTCCGGGCCGTGGGCGCGGGGCATCCGTACGCCCGCACGCGTACGTCCCCGACGCCGAGAGGCCGCCATGCCCCACCGCACCCGCATCCCGGCCCTCGCCGCGGCGCTGCTGCTCGGACTCGCCACCACCACCGCGTCCGCCGCCGCACCGGCGACCGCCGCGCCCGGCCACGCCGCGCGGCGGTCGCCCCACACGATCTACAGCGGCGTCTTCAAGGAGGCAAGGCACGGCGAGGTCCTGACGACCGTCGCGACCTGCCCGCCCGGACAGTTCGCCACCGGAGGAGGCAGCTGGAACTACGACTACGACCAGCCCAACACCTTCACCGTCTCGTCGTACGGGGGTGACGACTTCTGGGTCACGCAGGCCAACCAGATCTTCCCCAGCTCCACGACCACGTCGGTGATCTCCGAGGTCGTCTGCTCGCCGGCGCCGCACACCGCCCTGATGGAGCCGGAGGGCGCGGGCGTCGAGATCCCGGCGAACGGCGTGGCCACGCACATCGCCCGGTGCCCGGCCGGGCAGGTGCCGTCAGGCGGCGGACCGCGAACCTCCAACGGCCTCATCCTGACCAGCAGTTCCATCCCGTTCAACGACGGCTGGGCGATCACCGCCAAGAACGTGGACGCCAGTCCGGGCCACCTGTGGGTCAACGTGACGTGCGCGACCGTCCCGCATCCCGTGACCATCGGCCAGACCCAGCAGATCCCGTCCGGCGGACACGTCTCGGCGAAAGCCGACTGCCCGCAGGACCGGGTGCTGACCGGAGGAGGTGTGCAGACCAGCGACGGCTCCGTGTACGTGCGGGACGTCTACCCCAGCGAGGACGCCCAACGCGTGGCCAGATTCTGGGAGGCCCGCGCCGTCAACACCAGCGCCACGCCCCAAACCGTCACGGCCTGGGCCATCTGCACCACCCCCTGACCCGCCGGGCCGCCGACAAACCGCCCGCCTGGACGACGGCGTGAGCGCGAGCCTGTCAGGACCCCGTCAGGGGCCCGCGCCACCGCGTCAACGCGGCGTCAACGCGCCCCTGAACGGCCGTTCCGGTCCGCCGGCGGGCGTAACGTCGCAGGCCTGAACCGCCCGTACGAAGAAGGTCACCCGTGTTCTCCGCGCTGCTCGCCACGCTGTTCGTCCTCGCCGTCGTCGCCCGCGTCTGGGGCACTTGGCGGCTGTCGGTCAGGAACCTGGCTGCCGAGACCCCACCGGTGCCGGAGAGCGCCGAGGTCGCGGAGTACCGCGAGTGGGTGGCCGCCGGACGCACGCTTCGCACCGGGCGCGGAGCCTGAGCCGGCGCGTGGGGCCGGGGGAGGCCCGGCCCCACGCCTGTCGCCGGCGGGTCGGCGGCCGGGCCGGTCACCAGCGCAGTTCGGGGTTGGAGACGAGGGCCTTGAGCTGGTCCTGGGTGACGGGGATCGACTTCAGGTGCGGCGGGTCGGGGTCGAGCTTCTTGCCGTAGCCGATGACCGTCATGGAGACGCTGACCTTGCTGCCGTCGGTGTGGATCGCCGACGCGGTGATGGCGTTCGGGTCGGTGCTCGTGCCCTTGCCCACCTTGACGACGGTGCCGTCGGGGAGCGTTTCGGTGGTGCAGGACGCCCACCAGTGCTCGTCCTGGCCGTTCGGGTGCGGCAGCGTGCCGCACAGCGGGCCGAAGCCCTCGCCGAGGTCCTGGCCCGAGCCCATGAAGGTGACCCGGAGCGTGCCGACCCGTTCTCCGTCGTGCCAGGTGTGGGAGTAGCCGACGTCGTAGTAGGCCGGCGAGTCCAGCCCGCCCGCCGACGGGCCGTTGTTCAGGGTGATGTGCGTGCCCGAGGGGTCGAGCGTGTTCACGATGATCGTGGTGACCCGGGTGCCGTGCTGGTCGAGGACCTGCTGTTCCCGGCGCAGCTGGTCGTCCATCCGCGCCTGCATTTCGGCGGATGTCGTAGGCCGGGCCGAGGGAGGGGCCGACGCGGACGTCGGGCCGGCGGTCGGCGTACCCGACGGGCCGGCCGTCGGCGACGCGGGGGAGGACACCGCGGGCATGGACGTCGTCGGCACACCCGCCGCCTGCTTCGGGGCCGCTCCCAGCACCCCCGACGCCAGCACCGCGACGCCCGCCACCACGGCCACCCCGGTCACCGCCCCGAGCCCGGAGGCCATCCGCCGGCGCCGCCGGGCCCGGCGTCCGGCGCCCAGGATGGCGGCCATGTCGGGCCCGAGGCCCGTGTCGTCCTCGGCGGCCAGCCCCAGGATCTCGCGAACGTCGTGCTCGGTCATGCCACACCTTCCGCCGCGGCCGCGCTCACCAGTCCGCGCAGCCTCATGTCGTCCCAGCCCTCCGCGTGCAACGCCCTGCGCAGTGCCTCGAGCCCGCGCGCGGTCTGGCTCTTGACGGTCCCCTCGGAGCACTCGAGCAGGCGCGCGGTCGCGGCCACGTCGAGGTCGTCGTAGAACCGGAGCACCAGCACCGCCCGCTGCCGGGGCGGCACCCGGGCCAACGCGCTTGCGACGGCGAGGCGGTCGCCGACCCGGCCAGGGGTCTCGTCGTCGACCGTGAGGGTGTCGGGCAGCACGCCGACCGGGTGTTCGCGCTTGCGCCAGCCGCGCCGCGTCTCGTCGAGCAGCGCCGAGACCACGGCCTTGCGCGCGTACGCCTCGAGCGCCTCCTCGCGGCGCAGCCGCGGCCACGCCACGTACAGCCGCACCAGTCCGGCCTGGACGGCGTCCTCGGCCTGCTGCCGGTTGCCGCAGATGAGCCACGCCGTACGGCGCAGCCGGGGCCACGCTATTCGCACGAAGGCGCTGAACTCCTCGTCGGACACCGTGCCCCGGCGTCTGTGTGGCTGGTCGTTGTGCTCCACGGAGCCCCCTCGTCGTCGTGCATGAACGCGATCGAGAGGGTATGCGGTTGCACGGCCGGGCGGGGTTTTCGAAATGCGCGTGACGCGCCCCGCCCGGCCGGGGGTTACCGTGGGTCGGTCAGCCGGCGGACGGCCAGCTTGGTGGCGCTGGTGGGGCAGCCGCCGTCGGACAGCCGGAACGTCCAGCCGTGTCCGGGGCACACCACACTGCCGTCGCGGATCTCGGCGCCCGCGAGGTCCGCCATCGCGTGCGGGCAGTACCGCTGGATCTCATAGCGGCAGCCCTCGTGTTCGACGACCGTGCGTTCGTCGGACCGCTTGCCGCGCTCGTAGCGGGCGTACGCGCGGTAGCTGTCGGGGTTGGCGAAGCGCAGGAAGACCACGAGGAACTCGTTGTACCGGTCGGGGTCGCGCCGGGCGTCGAAGCGCAGGCTGAGGAGCAGTTCCTCCCAGCTCAGCCGGCCTTCGAGCACCTCGTTGAGCAGCCGGTCCTCGGCCCGGATGCGGTACATGACGTCGCCGCCCGCGTACGGGTAGACGGGGTCCTGGTAGCGGGTGAAGTCGAGGACGACGGCCTCGGGGTGCTCGGGGTCCGCGCCGACGCTCTCGATGAGGACGCGGCCGCCGATGCCGTCGCGGAAGAACGCGGACGACGCGATGAGCGGGGTGAAGTAGTCCGACAGCTTGCCGAGCATCGACGGCGGCGCGTCGGGCAGCGCGGCCAGCTCGTGCCGGATGACGGGCAGCCGTTCGCGCTGGTACTCGGTGAGGTAGGCGCGCTTGTCCGTGAAGCAGGGGTGGCGCAGCCGCTCCTTGTTGTCGGTGCCGTGGTCCTCCTTGTCGTGGAGCTCGTCGCCGGGCAGCAGGACGATCGTGCGGTCGGCGTACCCGGCGCGTTCGGCGAACTCGTAGAAGTCGGCCTGGGTCGGGAAGATCGAGTCGGGTTCGAAGTTGAGCTCGAAAAACTCCGGGTCGAGGAAGCACGGCGGCCCCGCGCTCGGCACCAGCCACCGCGCCCCGGACGCGGTGAAGGTGCGCAGCACCGAGGCGAACTTGTTCTCCCGCTTGTGCCGGGAAATGCGCTGCTTCTCCTCGGGCGGGTAGCCGTAGACCTGCGGATGCCAGTTGGCGCCCGAGTACTGCAGGAACAGGTAGTCGATGGCGAACGAGTCGTGCAGCCACTTCAGGTCCTTGGCCGACGGCTTCATGTCGTTCAGGTTCGCGATGGTGTACCGCGGGGTCTCGACGACCATCGTGCAGTCGTCCCAGATGGGCACGGACTGGACCATGGGGGTGAGCCGCAGGTCGGGCGCGAGCGGCAGTGTTTCGTGCGAGGCCATTTCCACGACCTCGTTCGGAAGGTGCAGGGCCAGTTCGCGCGCGAGGTAGCCGTCGGTGTAGCGCGGGATCAGGATCGTGGCGTCGCGGCGCACGGTGCGCAGGAAGTCGATGTCGAAGTGGTCGCGGTGCTCGTGCGACAGCACGACGAAGTCCGCCTCGCGCAGCGGCTCCAGGTCGAGGTGGTCGTTGCGCGGGAACTGGTGCCACGTCGAAAGGAAGGCGCCCGCGCGGCTGAACCACGGGTCCATGACCAGCGAGGCGTTCGGTGTTCTGACGTGAATTCCCGCGTGACCGTAGAACCGCACCACCGAATCGGCATCCGACATAAGCGCCTCCTTAGTGACCGCGTGAGATCGCCAGTCAGTTTGGTGCCGCGCGGCGGAATTCCGGGGACGCCCGGCACGGCCGCCGGGCGATACCACCCGGCTGGCGTAGTAATTCCGGCGGATGCCGGGTTCGGGATCCGCTTAGCCTGATTCGGCGGTCGAATTCCCGGCCGGGAAAGGGGACTCCCATGCGGGTGGTCGTCGCAGGACAGGGATATGTCGGGCTGCCGCTGGCGGTACGTGCCGCCCAGGTCGGGCACGACGTGGTGGGGTACGACGTCGACGCGCGGCGGGTCAAGCTGCTCACCGCGGGCGAGTCGTACGTCGAGGACGTTCCGTCGGCGGACCTCGTCGAGGTCATCGGCGCGGGCCGCTACCGGCCCACCGGCGACGAGGCGGACCTCCGCGGCTTCGACGTCGCGGTCGTCACGGTGCCGACGCCGCTGCGCGAGGGCACGCCGGACCTCAGCTACATCGAGGAGTGCTCCCGCACCCTCGCGCGCCACCTGCGTCCGGGCGCGACGGTCGTCCTGGAGTCGACGACGTTCCCGGGCACCACGGAGGAGCTCGTCGGCCCGATCCTCGCGGCCGGCTCCGGGCTGGTCGTCGGCACCGACTTCCGCCTCGGCTACAGCCCCGAGCGCATCGACCCGGGCAACCCCACGTGGAACCTGGTCAACACGCCCAAGGTCGTCTCGGGGGTCGACGCGCGGTCGCTCGCGGCCGTCGAGGCGTTCTACGGCACGATCGTCGAGCGCACGGTGCCGGTGTCCTCGCCGCGCGAGGCGGAGCTGGCGAAGCTGCTGGAGAACACGTTCCGGCACGTGAACATCGCGCTCGTCAACGAGGTGGCGATGTTCGCGCACGAGCTCGGCATCGACGTGTGGGAGGCGATCGACGCCTGCTCCACCAAGCCGTTCGGCTACATGCGCTTCACCCCGGGCCCGGGCGTCGGCGGGCACTGCCTGCCGGTGGACCCGTCGTACCTGTCGTGGCGGGTCGAGCGCGCCCTCGGGCAGAGCTTCCGGTTCGTGGAACTGGCCAACGACGTCAACAGCCACATGCCGGACTACGTCGTGCGCCGCCTCACCGCCGCGTTCAACGCCCGGAGCCGGTCGGTGCGCGGTTCGTCGGTGCTGATCCTCGGGCTCGCGTACAAGAAGAACACCGCGGACGCGCGCGAATCGCCCGCGGCGCGGATCGCCACGCTGCTGCTCGACCTGGGCGCCGAGGTGAGCGCGGTGGACCCGCACGTCGACCTGGCGCAGCCGTTCGACGCGCGCCTGACGCGCGTCGAGTTGGACGCGGACGTCGTGCGTTCCGCCGACGCGGTGGTGCTGCTGGTCGACCACGACGACGTCGACCTGGCGCTGGTCATCGAGCACGCGCAGTACCTGCTGGACTGCCGCGGTGTGCTCGACCGGGGCGCCCCGGTCGAGGCCCTGTAGGTCCGAGGCACGCAGGCGGTCGGTCAGCGCTCGCGCGCGGCCGACCGCCGTGCGGCGCTCGGGGTCAGCGCCCGTGGTTCGTGAGGAGCTCGGCGAGGCCGTCGGCGAACCGCCGGCTCATCTCCTCGATCGTGTAGCGGTCGGCGTCCTTGGCGCACTGCTCGGTGAGCTCGGCGAGCCGCCGCGGGTTCTCCAGGAGGTCGACGACGCCGTCGACGAACGAGGCCGGGTCGTTGCGGGTGACCACCGCGTTGCGGCCGTGCTCCAGGTACTCGGACTCGGGGCCGTTCCAACGCTGTTCGGTGGTGACGATCGGGCTGCGCAGCGCGAAGGAGTCGACGGCGATCAGGCCGACGAGCCCGGGCACGAGCAGCACGTCGGAGACCGTGCCGAGCAGCGCCTTGTCGTCGCCGAACGCCTGTCCGACCGGAACGACAGCCGAGCAGCGCTCGGCGGCCTCGGCCACCAGCCCCCGGTCGGGACCGGTGCCGGCGACCAGCAGCCGGAAGCCCGGCAGCCGCCGCTCGATCTGCTCGGCGGCCTCGATGAGGAACGGGATACGCTTGGCGGGGCTGAGCGCGCCGACGAACAGCCCTGTGCGTCCCGGCGTGAGGTCGTACCGGCGGCGCAGCTCCGCGCGTTCCTCGTCGGTCACGCCCGCGTACACGCGGCTGAGCCCCGTGGTGTCGACCGAGTTCTGGACGACGGTGACGCGCTCCGCCGGGAAGCCGTGGTCGACGACGGCCCGCTTGCCGCCCTCGGTGTAGGAGAAGAACCACTTCGCGCGCCGGGTCAGCGCGTACTTCAGGGACTGCTCGAGCGCGGACTGCGGGCGGTCGTAGGTGCGGCCGTGGTCCCACATGGCGACGATCGGGCCGCGCCCGAACCGCTGCCGCACCAACATCGGATACAGCTCCATGTTGCGCAGCGCCTGGTCGACGACGAACACGTCGGTCTCGCGGGTCAGATCGCCGAGCCGCTTGTGGACGAACGGCCGCCCCGCGATCCGGGCGCTCCGTTGGCGCAGGCGCACGGCGCCCTCGACCTCGACGACGTCGTCGCGGGCCCGCTGGTCGGCCGTGTACGGCTCGCCGTAGGCGACCACGAGGGTGATTCCGCGCGTGTCGAGGTCCGCTTCCAGATGCCGGAAGAACGGCACGCGAAATTCTGACAGGAACGGGACGACCAGGGTGACGTGCGGGCGCCGCGGGCCGCCGCGGCCGGTACGGACCAGTCTCTCCATGATTGACAAAATGCCAGAATCCGGACACCGCGTGGTCGTACGCCACGAACGCGCGGCGGAGACAACACGCAAGGAGCAGTCATGAGGCACACCGCTCTGACCCGACGCATCGCCGCCAGCCCCCTGGCATCCGCGGCGGCCCTGCCGACACGGCTGACCGCCCTCGCCCGGCACAACACGCAGCTGATGCGCGCCCAGGCGACGTGGCTCGTGCGATCGCGCGAACACGTGCACTACACCTACGACCTCAAGCCGCTCAACCTCGAACACCTCGCGTGGACGGTGTCCGCCGCCACCGGCGCGCCGGTCGCGGACGTCCGCGGCTACCTCGCCGAGGTGCGCGACGACGCCGAACTGCGCGCCACCATCGAGGCCGGGCTGGCCGCCAGCCCGCGCCGCGCCACCACGGACCGCGTGGTGCGCTACGGGCGGCGCATCGGCTGGTACGCGTTCGTCCGCGCGCTGCGCCCCGAGTTCGTCGTGGAGACCGGCACCAACCGGGGCCTCGGCAGCGCGGTGATCGCGGCGGCCCTGCTGCGCAACGGCCACGGCACGCTGGCCACGTGCGACCTGGACGACCGCTCCGGCGAGCTGATCCGCTCGCCGTACGACAAGGTGGTCGAGCACGTCGTCGCCGACTCGCTCGCGTTCCTGGCCGGTCCGGTCGCGCGCCGTCACCCGGTCGACCTGTTCGTCAGCGACACCGCGGTCAGCGAGCGCCACGAGGAGGCCGAACTGGCCTCCATCACACCGCTGTTGGCCCCGGGCGCGGTCGTCCTGGCGACGATGGCGCACAAGTGGAGCGCACTCCCGAAGTGGGCGGAGGAACAGAGCCTCGCGTTCTCGTACTTCGCCGAACGCCCCGAGCAGCACTGGTACCCGGGCCTCGGCATCGGCGCGGCCTACCCCGCCAAGGCCGGTTCGTGACCGTCTCCGTGAGATCCGCCGGAAAGCCGGCCGCCCAGGTCCGGCTTTCCGGCTGGCACGCGCGCGTGGACGCCTGGCGGGCGCCGGACGTCGTGCTGCGCCGCTCCCCGGCGCAGGCGTGGTTCCGGCGCCGCGCGGCCGGCCGGCTCGCGGTGCTCGGCTACCACGGGGTGGAGGACGCGGACGCGTTCGCCGCGCAGTTGGACATGCTGTGCCGCGTCGCGCACCCGGTGTCGCTCGCCGAGGTCGAGAAGGCCGTGCACGGCGGACGGCCGCTGCCCCCGCACAGCGTGCTGGTCACCTTCGACGACGGCGACGCGACCGTCTTCGCCGACGGATTGCCGAGGCTCGCCGCGCGCGGGATCCCGGCCGTGTGCTTCGTCGTCCCGAGCCTCCTCGACACCGACGCGCAGTTCTGGTGGGAGGAGGCCGTGTCGCTGTGGGACCACGGCGGGACGTCGCGGCACCTGCCGTTCGGCCGAGGCGCGAACGCGCAGTCGGCCGTGGCCGCCCTGAAGCTCCTGCCGGACGACGAACGGCGGCTCGCACTGGCCGAGTTGCGGTCCACCGCGACGCGCCCGGCGCCGCCGTACCGCCAGCTCACCTCGGACGAAGTGCGTGCGCTGGACGCCGGCGGTGTCGTGGTCGGCAACCACACGCTGAGCCATCCCTGCCTCGACCGCTGCACCGACGCACGCGTCGAGGAGGAGGTAACCGGGGCGCACGAGCGGCTCACCGAGGTGCTCGGGCACGCGCCGACGACCTTCGCCTATCCCAACGGCAACGTCGACGAGCGCGCGGACCGGGTGCTGGACAAGCTGGGCTACCGCACCGGATTCCTCTACAACCACGCGCTCGCCGACCCGCGTTCGTGTCCGCCGCT
Organism: Yinghuangia seranimata; assembly: GCF_029953285.1. Classification (GTDB taxonomy): domain Bacteria; phylum Actinomycetota; class Actinomycetes; order Streptomycetales; family Streptomycetaceae; genus Yinghuangia; species Yinghuangia seranimata. The sequence goes on from NZ_JASAOI010000001.1 coordinate 51,739, forward strand.
GCGGATCGACCGGCTCCGGGTGTCGACGACGATCGGGCCCGACCGGCTGGCGACCGTCCTGTCCGGACTGCACCCGGCGGTGTTCAGAACCGCGCGCGGCGCCGCGAGGGGCGCCGCGCGCGTCCTTCAGCCCTTGGCCAGGACCTCGTGACCGGCCGTCAGCACGGCGGCCAGACGCGCCACCGCCCGGTCGATCAGGTGGGCGCAGGCGTGTAGTTCGGCCAGCGGGAGGCCGTCGGGGTCGGCGATGTCGTCCGACTCCGGCGGCAGCCCGGACGGGCGGCCCCGGGTCGCCCCGGCCCGCGCCACCACGTCGCGCGGGTCGTCGGCCAGTCCGTCGGTGAGGCGGACGAACTCCGTGAGGGTGAAACAGCGCCGCATCGCGGCCGGGCGCAGCCGGACGGCCGCCTCGCGGTGCTCCCGGGCCAGCCCGAGCACCAGATCCGCTTTGTCGAGGTGCGCCGCGTCGAGCCGACGGGCCGTGAACCCGTCCGGATCCGCGCCGAGTTCCCGCAGCAGTCCGACGGTGGCGGCGTCGAGCGGCCGACCCGGCCACGCGTGTGTTCCGGCACTGGCGACCCGGAGGTCGGCGCCGGGCCGAGCGGCCAGGAGCCGCTCGGCGATCGGCGACCGGTACAGGTTGCCCGTGCAGACGAACAGGACGGAGAAGGAGCTCATCGGCCCTCCACCGGCGGGGCGTCGGCGCCCACCTTCAGCGCCTCGGTGCGCACCGCGAGCACGGCCTCGGTCAGCGGCTGGTCGTCCGCGGACTTCCCGTAGCCGTACCCGTATCCGTAGCCATAGCCGTATCCGTAGCCGTACTTGCCGACGCCCTGGAGCCGGGCCATGTTCAGCACCGCGCCCAGCAGCGGTGCGCCGACGGAGTTCAGGGAGCCGACGGTGGCGCGGATGCGCTCGGCGGGGGTCTTGCCGGCGCGCGCCACCACGATCACGCCGTCGGCGAGCGGGGCGAGGCCCAGGGTGTCCGCGACGGGGAGCACCGGCGCGCTGTCCACGATCACGATGTCGAAGGCGTCGGCGAGGTCGCGCAGGACCTGCCGCATGCGCCCGCTCGCCAGGACCTCCGCCGGGTTCGGCGGCATCGGTCCGGAGGTGAGCACCGCGAGCTGGTTGTCGCCCCACCACTGCAGGACGTCGGCGGAGGCCGCGGCGCCGATGAGCACGGTGGTCAGGCCGGCCTCCTGCACCAGGCCGAACACCCCGGCGACGCTGGGGTTGCGCAGGTCGGCGTCGACGAGGCACACCCGGCGTCCGGACTCCGCGAGCGAGAGCGCGAGGTTGGCGGCGGTGCTCGTCTTGCCCTCGCCCGGCACCGAGCTGGACACGAGGATCACCCGGGGCTTGTGGTCCACCTGGGTGAACTGGAGGTTGGTGCGCACCATGCGGAACGCCTCGGCACGCCCGCTGAGCGCGCCGACGCGGACGGCGATCGGCTGGTCCTGCGCGCCCTTGTCCATCGGCACGGCGCCCAGCACGGGGAGGCCCGTCACGTCGGTGAGTTCCTCGGTGCCGCGCAGGCTCGTGTCGAGAGTGCGGCGCAGCACCGCCAGGCCCACGCCCGCCACGAGTCCCGCGAACAGGCCGAGTCCGGCGTTGAGCAGCGGGCGCGGGGTGAAGGGGGAGTCCGGCGGGACCGCGCTGCGCGTGACCCCGATGTACACCGGCGCGGTGCCGCCCCCGGGCGGCGTCTCCAGCCGGCCGATCAGCTGACCGGCCTCGTCGGCGGCCTCGTTCGCGATCTCCGCGGCGCGCACGGCGTCGACGTCGGTCGCGGAGATGTCGATCAGCACGGTCTCGGGCTTGACCGAGGCGCTGATCCGCTTCGCCAGCCGCTCGGCCGAGGTGTCCAGGCCGAGCCGGTGGACGACGCCGGCCGCGACCCGCGGGCTGGCGATGATGTCCGCGTACGACTGCACGCGGGCCTGCGAGAACACGCTGCCCTGGGTGAGCTCGGAGAGGTTGCCGCTGGCACGCGTGGAGACGAAGACCTGGCTGGTGGCGCGGTACTGCGGGGTGGTGCCGGCGGTCCAGGCGATCCCGCAGGCCAGTCCGAGCGCCGCGAGCAGGGTGATCGGGAGCCACGAGCGGGCCAGGGTCCTGAGGTAGCCGCGGAGGTCCAACGTGCGTCCTTTCGGAGCGGGCCGGGTCCGGGGTCCCGAGGACTCCGGATCGGTGTGCGGGAGGCGCAGGCCGCGGCGGGGCTTCGGAAGCTCCACGCCGGTCGGGCCGCGCCCGAGACTGGTGCCGACGACCAGCGCGACGGGCACCGTGACGAAGCTGTAGACGATCAGGTTGGAGGTGGCGATGTTGAGCGAGAACGCCACGACCATCAGCAGGGCGGCCTGGTGGATCGCCCAGTCCTCGGCGTTGTCGGCGCGGCGTCGCCGCCGGTAGGCCCCCAGGCCGAGGAGGACCACCGCGGCGGCCCACAGGCCCAGGCCGAGCAGCCCGAGGTCGTGCCACAGCCGCAGGTAGTCGTTGTGCGGGTGCCCGACGGCCCCGCCGGGTTCGGCGAGCAGGTGGCCGACGCTGCCGATGCCGTGGCCGAACCACGGCTTCAGCTGGATTGACTCCCACGTGGTGGACCACATCTCGCCGCGCCCGGAGGTGCCCACCTGGATGCCGCCCACGCCGCGGTTGTCGTTGTTGGTGAAGCGGTCGCGGATCGGGGCGTACCGGGTGACCAGCAGGTAGCCGGCCACGACGATCCCGGAGGCCAGCGCGACGAGCTTGACGAACTGCCCGCGGCTGCGCCCCCGGGCCACCAGGCCGAGCAGCAGCAGCGCGCACACCGCCGCCGACGTGCGCGACAGGCTCAGCACGTCGGCGACGACGAGCAGGACGACGGCCGCGAGTCCCGTACGGGCGCCGCGGCCGGCCAGCGCGACCGCGGCGACGACGCCGATCCACAGGACCTCGCCGAACATGCGTGCGGGGAACACGACGTAGTTGCCCGGGCCGAACACCGCGACGCCCGCCAGGTATCCGCTCGCCAGGACCACCGCCGTCGCGCGCAGCCAGCGCAGCAGGGACAGCGCGTGGACCGGCGTGGCCCCCGCGGACGCCACCAGCAGCACCGCCGGGAAGGTCAGGTAGACCAGCAGGTTCTGCACCGCGATCATGTCGTGGTGCAGCAGCGTGGAGGCGACCGCGAGCGCGGTGAACGCCCACAGCGGCCGGGGGACGCGGGCCCAGAACGCGGCCGCCGTGGAGGTCCCGGCGACCTGCGCCCGTCGGTCCGCGACCAGTTCGGGCAGGACGAGCAGGCAGTAGAGGAACAGCACCGCCGTCGCCGGCCCGGTCACGCCGTAGCGTGCGATGAAGACGCCGTCCACCATCCAGAACGCCGCGACGGCCCCTCGCGCGAGGGGTTGCGAGTGACGCTTCACCGCGATCAGTCGCGATCCGCGCGCAGCGCCGCGAAGAGCTCGTCGGCGGCGGGCTGTTGCAGCTCGTCCCTGTTGGGGTCGACCGGGTAAGGCCGACGTGGCACGGTGTGGAATTCCACGCGGCCCTCCGGAATCGCGCGCAGTTTCTCGGTCAGGCCGTAGAGCGCGCTCAGGCTGTCCAGGCCGGGGTCGGCGGTGAGCGCGCCGGTCGCGGCGTCGAGCACCTGGTACATGCGCACCGGGTTCAGCAGCGTGTCGCTCCCGCGGATCTTCGCCGACAGCAGCTTCATGAACCGCTGCTGGCGGGAGATGCGGTTGGTGTCGCTGCCGTCGCCGACGTACTCGCGGGCCCGGACGTACGCCAGCGCGTCCTCGCCGCGCAGCAGGTGCGGCCCCGCGGTCAGGTCCAGGCCGACGTTCGGGTCGCGTTCGGCCGTCGGGAGGGTGACCTCGACGCCGTCGACCGCGTCGACGAGCCGCTTGAACCCCTCGAAGCCGAGCACCAGGTGGTGGTCGACGCGGATCCCGGTGAGTTTCTCGAACGTGCGGATCGTGCACGCCGCGCCGCCGCGCTCGAACGCCCAGTTGAACTGTTCGTACCGGGCCGGGCCCTCGGTCAGGTCGGTGCGGCCGCAGTCGGGGATCCACACCATCAGGTCGCGCGGCACGCTGACCACCTGCGCGCGCTGCCCGTCGCCCGCGATGTGCAGCAGCAGCACCGTGTCCGAGCGCGCGCTGCCCAGTTCGGGGCGGTAGTCCGAGCCCAGGACGAGGATGTTCTGCGCCGAGCCGGTCGCCTTGGGACGCTCGGCCTCGTGCCGCGACAGCTCCTTGTCGGTGGCGTGGTCGGTGTGGATGTTGTCGTTCAGGTGTCCGTACAGCCACAGCCCGCCCGTGATCGCCACGCCGACCAGCAGCACGAGCGCCGCGGCGAACACGCTCAGCACCACCGTGACACGGCGGCGCGAGGCGGGTGCGGGTGCGGGCGCGTTCCACGCCCACTCGAGCGGGGATTCCGCGTCCGGCTCCTCATCGTGCATCAATAGGCACCGCCTCACGTTCGGAGTATTTCGCGCGCGCCCCTATCCGGTGACGGGCCTTCGCCGTGTAACAGTTAATGCGCATTTCCGGGAGTTTCCAGCGTGACACACAGCGTTTCCGCTGAAGGAGTGAGTAGGACTTGCGCGTCACCACCACCCGTCGCTCGGTTCTCCGGTTTCCCGTCAAACGACTAGTGGACGTCGTGGGAAGCGGCCTGCTTTTGATTCTCACCGCGCCGGTAATGGCGTTGGTATATCTGCTCGTGCGGAGCACCTCCCGGGGCCCGGCGCTGCACCGCCAGATGCGTGCCGGACGCCACGGGAAGCCCTTCTGCATGCTCAAGTTCCGCACGATGCACGTCGGCGCGCACCGCCAGCGCGCGGCACTGTCCGACCGCAACGAGGCCGACGGCCACCTGTTCAAGGTGCGCAACGACCCGCGCATCACCAAGGCCGGGCGCCACCTGCGCCGCCTGTCGCTCGACGAACTGCCGCAGCTGGTCAACGTGCTCCGCGGCGACATGTCGCTGGTCGGCCCGCGCCCGCTGCCGTGCGAGGAGTCCGACTACAAGGGCGAGGCCCGGCGCCGCCTGCTGGTACCGCCCGGCATCACCGGCCTGTGGCAGGTCAGCGGCCGCTCGAACCTGCCGTGGGACGACATGGTCCGGCTCGACCTGCACTACGTCGACAACCACTCGGTGACGATGGACCTGGCCATCCTCGCCCGCACGCTCCCCGCCGTGCTCTCCGCGCGTGGCGCGCACTGACGCCGTGCCGGCACCGTCCGCCGCCGCCCCCGCGGCGCCGCCCGCGAACGCGGGCGCACGGGCGACGCTGTCGGCACTGGCCTGGAACTACTCGGCGGCCGTCGCGGGCGCGCTGCTCCAACTGTGCTACACCGGATTCACCGCGCGCGTCGTCGCACCGCGCGAGTTCGGCGCGTACGCGGCGGCGGCCGCCGCGCTGACCGTGTTCGGCTACGTCGCCGGCGCGGGCCTGTCCACCTACCTGCTCCGCGCCGAGGTCCTCACCCGCGGGCTGGTGCGTACCGCCTACCGCGCGGCGTTCGCGAGCGGCGCACTGTGCTTCGTCGCGACGATGCTGTTCGCGCCGACCGCCGCCACGCTGTGGGGTATGCCGGAAATCGAGCCGGTGGTACAGCTGTTCGGGTGCTACTTCCTCACCCAGCCGGCCTCCCTCGTGGCGACGGCCGGGCTGCGCCGGATGGGCCGCGCCCGCGCGGCCGCGCTCGCTGAGACCGGGGCGCAGTTCGCGGGCATGGCCGCCGGGGCCGTGCTGCTGACCGCCGGATGGTCGCCGTACGGACTGGTCGCCGCGTCGTGCCTCACGCCGACGGTCACCCTGCTGGTGGCCGCGCCGCTGATGGCCCGCTGCGTCCTGCCGACCGGCGACCGGGTCACCATCCCGGCCGTCCTCGGCGTGTCGGGGGCCTTCGCGCTGTACGGCATCCTGCAGATGGTCACCATGGACGCCGCGCTGTGGGCCGTCGCCCGGCACCTTGGCCCCGACGCCGCCGGGCAGTTCTCCCGGGCACTGCTCGCGGTGTCGCTGCCCGCGTCGCTGCTCGCCCAGGCGCTGCGCCGGGCGGTGATGCCGGCCATGGCGGAGGTCAACGGCGGGGGAGGCTCGTTGCGGGGCGTGCCGACCGACGTGCTCAACCTCGGCTCGGCGCTCGGCTGCGTGTCGTTCGGCGTCCTGGCCGGTGTCGGGCAGCCCGCGCTGCGGCTGCTGCTCGGCCCAGGCTGGGGAGCCGCCGGGATCCTGGTCACGGTGTTCGCGGTCTGCTGGCCCCTGATGCTGCTCTGCCAGCTCGGCTACGCGGTCGACGAGGTGGCCAAGGAGCTGCTCGTGCTCTTCCGCGTCCAACTGCTGGTGCTGGCCGCGACGTCCGTACTGCTGACGGCCGCGGTCGCCGGGACCGGCAGCCTGGTGCTGACCGCCGCGGCGAGCCCGCTCGCGGCCGGGGTCGGGCATGTGGCGCAGCTGGTGCGCTGGCGGCGGGTGGGGCTGTGCGCGCCCGCGACACTCGTGCGGCCGTACCTCGTGCACGCCGCTCTCGGCACGGCGCTGGGCGTCGCGGGATGGGTGGGCGTGCACAGCATCGACGCGGGCGCGGAACTGCGGCTGCTGACCGGGCTGCTGGCGATGGTCCCGGTCGGGCTCGCCGCGTACGCGGTGCGGCGCTGGATCCCCGTGTACGAGGCGGCGGTCGCGCGAGGGCTCGTCAGGCGGTGAGCGCATAGCCGCGCCGGCGGGGGGGGGGGGGGGGCGGGGGCCCCCCCCCCCCCGCGGGCGCGCCCCCCCACGGACGC